>DATJOJ010000001.1:0-5802 GCA_035507035.1 Terriglobales bacterium
ATGCCGCATGACTTTACCCTCATATCGAATAAGCTTCGGTGAAATTCGGACACTGAGTCGTGCCGGAATCTCGTTCAATTATCAGGATTAGCGCGGATTGGCGCCCGCCCCGTCGCATCGGCCGTGGTGACAATACCCACGCCAGTCTAAAGAATGTATAACACCCCTGTAAATGATTGATTACGAATGTGCGATCGAGAGCGGCGGCGAACGGCTGCCGGAATGGAGCACCGTTCCGTAAAGCGCTGCCCCGGGTACCATCGTAGAGTAGCAGCGAGCAAGGCGTAACGGAGCCAAGTGCCCCTTCTTCGCAATCCCCAGATCTGACGAAAAACGCGAATTAGCCAAAGAAACCCGGTCCGTTGGCGCCTCATTGGGGCCACGCAACGCAACGCTGCCCAACTCGCCTTCGGCGCGCGCGAACTCGTCACCTTTCGCTACGGCGAAATTCCCGTGACCATCGTTCAGCAGAACCTCCACGAAATTGGCGTCCAGGTTGGCCGTAACGATGAGGTCCAGCGCGTCGTCACCATTTACATCGCGCGCGGCTACCCGCAAGCCGCCGTCAGGCCCACTGACACCAATCGCCGATTCCACCCCGGCACTCAGTTTTAGATGAATGGAATAGTTCGTTTTCGCTGAGCGCTGATTCTGCAATTCCACTTGCGCCAGGTCTGGAATGCGGTCGCCGTCCAGATCGGCAAAAAGAAACCGTGTGTCGTTGTGGTCAGAAAAAGGGATCGTAGCTACCCCATCTCTCGAATGCGCCAAGCTGCATCGCCCCATCCCGAAAAGGAGCAGACACACCAGGGCGAACTGAGGGAACAGTAGAAAACTGTTGACGTTTCTCATCAGGACGCCCGCATGCCGTCGGTCAATGGGTGGACAGAACAAACCATGACAGAATACACGGCGAGAGGATTGATGGAAAGGAGCGCCATTGTGACGCAAATCACAAAGTCTTGTGACGCGTGGCGCGGCAGCCTGTTCCCGTAAGCACCTACCCTTTTTCTAGTTGTCAATGATCGTTGCGAGCTTCGATTCGGGACTTGCTTAGCGGGAGTCGTTCCTTGCATGCACCGAGCATGTCGCAACCAGTTGAAAATACATTGGTTACAATGTCTAAATCGAACGGGAGTAACGGGATGTCCAGCACTTCAACGCCACAGAGTACTCCGGCGCCAGCAGAAGGGGTGTTGCCGGCGAACCAGGTGTACGGAATCGCGGCAATCTGTCTTGTGATCGGCCTTGTGATTGGCTATTTCCTATTGGGCAGTGGTCATCCTGGTCGAGTGGCTCAGGTTGTGCCAAGCAGCCCCACACCGGGCGCCGCTGCCGGCACCCATCCGCAAATTACCTTCGATCAAATGAAACAGATGGCCACGCTGCAAGCGTCGTCGCTGGTGGAGAAGGCAAAATCGGACCCGAACAACGCGGCGTTGCTGATCCAGATTGCGGGAATTTATCAATCTGGGCACCAATTCAAGGAAGCCTCGGAATATCTTCAGAAGGCGCTGAAGATTGACCCCAAGAACGTCCCGGCGCGTATAGAACTGGCGTCTTGTCTGTTTTATACCGAGGACGTCGACGGAGCTTTGGCGCAGCTAAATCAGGCACTGAAGTACGATCCCAAGAACGTCAACGCACTGTTCAATCTCGGCATGATTAAGTATCGCGGTAAGAACGATGCAAAGGGTGCCATCGCGGCGTGGCAACAGCTTCTGAAGGATCATCCCGACCTCGACCGCAAGCCCGTGGTGGAACAAATGATCGCGGAAGCAAAGTCGAGCACGGCGGAAGCCAAGAAGTAACGGAGCGCGCGACGTTAAGGAGTGACCGGACGTGACCGAACTAACAACAACGACCAGTAAATCGTGGAGCGCAACCCAAGCTTTCGCACTCGTGGTATTCGCGCTGCTGCTGGGTATTTGCGGTGGATGGCTGATTCGCAGGTCGCTGGCTGCCGTTCCGGCAGAGACCAACCAAGTTGCTCCGCCCGCCGCGTCCACTTCCCTGCCGGCGCCGCCCGTCGACCCGAACTTCAGTTCTGTACCGGCCGTGCCTAGCGCCGCCGAATTGAAGCAGGCCGTCGATACACAAGCGGCGCCACTGCTGGAAAAATTGAAGGCAGACCCCAACAATGCGGCGTTGCTCGCGCAAGTCGGCAATCTCTACTATGACGCCAAGCAATATCCGGCGGCGATCGAGTATTACCAGCGGTCCCTGAAATTGCAGCCGACGGATACATCGGTGGGAACGGACCTGGGCACCGCCTATTGGTATGGCGGAGACGCGGATGCCGCGATCAAGCAGTTCAATAAAGTGCTGAGCATAGCGCCGACCAAGGCCGACACTCTGTTCAATCTAGGCATCGTCGAGTGGCAGGGCAAAAAAGATAACAAGGCCGCGGTGGCCGTGTGGCAAAAGCTATTGAACAGCAATCCCGGCTACAACAATAAGGATGGCGTGCTGCAACTGATCGCGCAGGGAGAAAATCAGTGAAGCGATGCAGTAGTTCTCGTTCTGAGGTTCCGGTATTCTTGGCGTGTGTGCTTGAGGATTCCCGCCATGCATAACGCGCCAGTGAAAGCCATTATCGTGGGGGCCGGGCCTGCCGGACTGACGGCAGCGTACGAACTATCCAAGGCCGGCCAAGCGGTGCTGGTCCTCGAGGGCGATCCCAAATATGTAGGCGGCATCTCTCGCACAGTAAATTATCGCGGCTATCGATTCGATATCGGCGGGCATCGCTTCTTCTCCAAATCGCAGGAAGTGGAAAATTTGTGGACCGAGATTCTCGGTTCGGACATGCTGCAGCGGCCGCGTTCGTCCAAAATCTACTATGGCGGGCAGTTCTACGCTTACCCACTGAAACCGTTTGAGGCTCTTTCGAAACTTGGGCTGGGGCAATCGACACTTTGCGTGCTTTCCTTCCTCGCCGCGAAAATTCATCCGACAGCCAACCCGAAGTCGTTTGAAGACTGGGTCGTAAACCAGTTCGGACGGCGCCTTTTTCGCATTTTCTTCAAGACGTATACGGAAAAGGTCTGGGGGATGAGTTGCACGGAAATCTCCGCAGACTGGGCCGCGCAACGCATCAAAGGCCTGTCGTTGGGATCGGCGATCAAGAATGCGCTCTTCCCCAAACCAGGGTCGGGGGATCGCGCGCAGGTGGTAAAAACACTAATCGACTCATTTCGGTATCCGCGTCTAGGTCCAGGAATGATGTGGGAGACCTGTGCGAACAAAGTCCGCAACCTGGGAGGCCAGGTATTGCTCGGGCGCAGTGTCGTTGGTTGCCGATTCGAAGGAGACTCCAGCACTTGGACGGTGACCGCGCGTATGCCCGACGGGCAAATCGAAGAGTACCGAGGCGAACACCTAATCTCCTCGATGCCCATCAGGCAGTTGGTGGCGCAAATCGAACCACCGCTCCCTGAGAACGCTCGCCATTCCGCCGCATCCCTGCGTTACCGGGACTTCTTGACGGTAGGGCTGATTCTGCGCGAGCGCAACCGTTTCAGCGACAACTGGATTTACATTCACGACCCTAATGTGAAAGTCGGTCGCGTTCAAAACTATAAATCCTGGTCGCCGGACATGGTGCCCGACCCAAATTACTGCTGCTACGGCATGGAATATTTCTGTTTCGAAGGGGATGGGCTGTGGAACTCACCAGATCAGGATTTAATCCATCTCGCCAAGAAAGAAATTGAACAAGTGAAGCTGGCGGTCGCTGCCGACGTGCTAGACGGTTGCGTAATCCGTCAGTCCAAGGCTTACCCCGTGTATGACGACGACTACAAGCGGCATCTCGAAGTGATCCGGCGAGCCATTGCGGCGCACTGTCCGAATCTGCACTTGGTCGGCCGCAACGGCATGCACAAGTACAACAATCAGGACCACGCCATGATGACCGCCATGCTGGCGGCTCGCAACATTCTTGCCGGAGAACAAAAATATGATCTTTGGGCGGTCAACGAGGACGGCGAATACCATGAATCTGGAGAAGCCGGCACACAGTCCACACCGGGATTGAATCATGTGGTGGCCACCTCGGCAGGGTCATGAAATTGTTTGGTAATCGGCCGGTTCAGATCGCCACGCTCGTTGGATTGTTTGGCGGCATCGGCATTTATTCCCTTCGCGAAAAATTTTGCGTCATTGATTTCGATACCTGGTGGCACCTGAAGGTGGGAGATTGGATCCTTCAGAATTCGGCTTTGCCACATACCGGCATTCTGTCGCGCACTGCCGCGCAGCTCCCCTGGGTAGCCTACAGTTGGGGCTACGAAGTTCTGCTGTCCTTGTTTTATTCCTGGTTCGGGCTGGTGGGCATCGGAATCCTGGGCACCCTGCTGACGATCAGCGTGGCGTGGGCCATCTATTGGATGTTGCGGCGGCTTTCCCAAAGGTTTTGGCCCGCCTTCCTTTTGACAGCCGTTGCCTGCGCTGCGTTTTTGTTCAATGGCGCGCCGCGGCCGGTGTTCTTTTCCTATATCCTTTTTTGCTTTGTTCTTGCGCTACTTTTTGAGGCGCAGCGCAGCGCGCGGATTCAGCCGCTGTATTGGCTTCCGCTGATTTTTCTGTTTTGGGCCAATCTCCATATCCAGTTTATTTATGGCTTGTTTACCGTGGGCATGTTCGCCGCTGTACATCTTACGCAGCAGGCCTTGGGAAAGTTGAACTTTGCTCCATCGTATTTGCTGCCGTCCTCTTTGCCCTCGGGGCGATTGCTGTTGATTCTTGCGGCGTGTTTGGCGGCGACATTCGTTGGACCGAATTTCTACCATCCTTATCTGGTGGTGTTGGCGTACACCAAGGCAAAGTTCAGCTACAAGGTCATTCTGGAGCTGCAACCTCTGCCCTTTCGCTATTTCAGCAATTTCATCGAGTTATTTTTGGCGGCAGCCGGCTTTTACGTGGTCGGCTGGAACAAAAGAATCGATCCCTTCAAGTTGACCTTGTTGGTGGTGGCAAGTATCGTTTCCTTTCGGACGATGCGCGATGCGTGGTTCATCTGTTTTTCGGCAGCGGCGTGCATCGCCGATTTTCCTGCTCCCGCCGATGCGCCACACCGCACCGATTCCTGGCGGGAGATGGCGTTGGTTACGGCGGGGGTCGCCATCCTTTTATTGCTCGCCGCGCCCATGGTTAACTTCAATACCCGTGGACTGGACCGCGCCATCAGTGCGGATTATCCGGTGAACGCGGTTAATTTTCTCCGCCACAACGGATTTTCGGGACCTCTCTACAACAACCTCAATTGGGGCGGGTTCCTGATGTGGTATTTGCCCGAACTGCCTGTCGCGGTGGACGGGCGCAACGACCTATACGGCGATCAACTCGACGAATTGTTCTATAACTCACAATCAGCAATGGCCTCCTACAAAACAGACCCCTACCTTGACGAAGCGGGGCTGGTGATTCTGGAGTCAAAGCTCCCGCTCGCGAAGATTCTGACGATCGATCCACGATTTCGACTGGTGTATCACGACGACATCGCTACGGTTTACGCGCGACAATGATCAGCGTTCCACAAAAGCCGGAGGTCAACGGCGAACAACCAGCCAAGAAAACATCGCCGTGGCGCGTGTGGATCCTGCGCATTGCCTTCGCGCTAGTCGCTCCCGTTCTGCTGCTCGTACTCGTCGAGGGGGCCCTGCGGCTGTTTCACGTCGGATATTCCACCGCTCTCATGGAGCCGTGCACGATTCACGGCCAGCCAGCGTCCTGCTATAACTTGTTCTTTCCCGCTCCGTACTTTCCTCCGGGAATCATCAAAGCTCCGCAATTTTTCTC
>DATJOJ010000002.1:0-2758 GCA_035507035.1 Terriglobales bacterium
AATCAGCAGTTCGCTAGCGGTCCTTGCGGTTGGGGGATTGATGTTGGTTGGGTCCGCCACTGCGCAACAAGGCGCCGGGCCGGGGGTGGTTGATCCCGGTCATCCGCGCGTGAATGAAGTGAATGCCCGCCAAGGTATCCAGCAGCGGCGCATTGCCAATGGGGTGAAGAATGGCACGCTGACTCCCGGGCAGACCTCGCGTCTGGAAGCCCGCGAATCCAGCGTTCAGAATCGCGAGAAGGCTGACATGGCGAAGAACAACGGTCATCTGACAAAGCCGGAGCAACGCGGCTTGAACCGTCAGCAGAACCGCATCAGCCGTTCGATCGCGCGCGATAAAGCCAAGAATCGCTAGTTCGTAAAAAGGCGTCCGCTGAAGCAAGTGGGTAAGCGGCAGCAAGGCCCTGCATCGGGCGCCAGTTCATCAAGACTCTCCGCGAAGGAACTGTTCGACCCCACTCGGAATTTCACTACTGCAGAGCTACGTTCGTCTCTCTGCCGCCTTGCAGAGTGTTCCAATCTGTGATTACTTCGGCTCGCCCATTGTGAATAATCGTGGCATAAACCGAATCCAACCCCTTGTGATTTCGCGGCCCGTAGGTGAGGGCGAAGCCGCGCCCCAGCCCAATATCGTAATTGTGGAGCGATTCGATTGCGGAAATGAACTTTTCCCGCGTCAGATCTCGTCCCGCGGCTTTCAGGCCTTCGACCACCACCATGGCGTCAACAAATCCTTCCAGGCTCACGAAACTCGGCGAGGTGCCGGACATGTATTTATCCAGTGCATTCCGATAGAGCCTGATCGTCGGCAGGTCCGTGCGGTCGTAAGCAGGAACCACTTGGGTGACCACGACTCCATCGGCGTCGGAGCCCGCCGCCCGGATCAGACCCTCGGTGCCGACGAACGAGACGGTCAAAAACAGCGGATGCCAGCCTGAGGCATCCGCTTCCTTGAGAATCGCCGCCATCGGCGCGTAGGGTCCAACCACGATTACGGCTTCCGGCCTGGCCTCGCGGACGGCTTTCAAACCTGCCGAAATGTCCAACGTATTGCGCTGGAAGGTGCCGAGAGCAACCGGTGCCGACTGATGCCTGGCCAAAGCTCGTTGCACTCCTCGAGTACCGTCTTCCCGAAAGCATCGTCCTGATAAATGACGGCGATCTTTCGCACGCCGCGAATGCGCCAGAGCGAATCGACCTGCTCGCGGGTCTCGTCGAAATACGAAGCGCGGACGTTGATGATCTCGTGCTTTAGCGGCTCGTAAAGCATTTGCGCGCCGGTGAACAGCCCAACGACGGGAATCTTTGCCGATTCGGCCATGGGAATGTATTTCGCCGCCGTGGGCGTGCCCACGAAAAAGCCCATGGCGAAGACGTTGTCTTTGAGCAGGTCGTCGAAACACGTGGAAGTTCGCTCAGGGTCGTAGCCGTCATCGCGGGATTTCAGTTCGATGGTGCGGCCATTGACGCCGCCTTGGTCGTTGATTAGATGGAAGTAAGCCAGCGCGCCTAACTGCGTCTGAATGCCCAGAAACGACGCCGGCCCCGAGAGCGCGGAGCAGGATCCAATGCGGATGGTTGACTCAGTTATCCCCGGCGTTTTTTGCGCTTGAGATAGGGTAGCCAACAAGGCCACGGCAATCAGGCAGACAAACAGCGGTAAACATCTCTTTCTTACAACTTGCATCGTTCCCCCCTCGGCGGAATCCAATCGTCGCCGCAGGCAAGTAATGATCGGAAGATTACTTTCGTCCTTAGACGTAACTTAGGTCAGGCGATTAAATGCGTTCTGCGAAAGGCGAGGGCGTGTTCTTGCTCGGAGGAAGAGATTTCCACCAGGCGGGATGTGCAAAACTTTTTGAAATATTAAAGCTTTGTAATTTCAGAAACTTACGTGCACGTTTTACAGGCATGCACCTAATTAGGTGCTGGACAGCAACTTGCAATGGACTGCCACGAACGTGCCATCCGACCGAGTGGTCGGTTTTGAGGAGCGCCGAAATTTGAGCGCAGCATTCCACAATCTTTCCACAGGATCGGCGATCAAATAAATCAATACTGTCTTGTCAGGATGAATTTCTATCGATTACTCGGGCGGTCCCATGCTATCGGGCGCGAGGTCGGCGAACGAAGTGAAGTTCTTCTGGAATGCCAAACTAACCTTCCCAATCGGGCCATTGCGCTGTTTGCCGATGATTAACTCGGCGCGGCCTTCGAGGTCGGGATCGTCTTGCCGGTAAACTTCCTCCCGAAAAATGAAGATGACCACATCGGCATCCTGCTCGATCGAGCCGGACTCGCGCAGGTCGGAAAGCTGCGGCCGATGGTCGCCGCCGCGGCTTTCGGGAGCACGGCTGAGCTGAGAGAGGGCTACCAATGGGACGTGAAGCTCCTTGGCCAGGGCCTTCAGGCCGCGGGAAATGGCCGAGACTTCCTGGGTCCGGTTCTCGTACCGCTTGCCCCCGCCCGACATAAGCTGCAGGTAATCGATGATGATCAGGTCGAGAGCACCACGGGATTGCTGCAGGCGGCGCGCCTTGGCGCGCATCTCGCTGACTGAGATACCGGGGGTGTCGTCGATAAAGATCGGCGCTTCGAGCAGCCTTTCCATGGCACGCTGAATTTTCCGCGTGTCGTCCTGCCAGAAGGAACCGGTACGGAAACGGTGCGAATCGACCTTGGCGACGGAGCACAACATTCGTTGCAGCAGGGCCTCTTTCGACATTTCGAGCGAGAACACCGCGACGGTTTTCTTGTC
>DATJOJ010000003.1:0-131194 GCA_035507035.1 Terriglobales bacterium
CGGTCCGGCGGCAGCAGGCTGGAGTCGCAACTGTCGTCACCGCCAGTGCCAGCGGTGCAACAAAACTCCAAGCTAACGCGCCGATCACGAGACTGGAAAAAAACCGCCGCATAGTAATCTCGGAAACCTAGCACATCACAGCCTGATGTGACAACCAAGTGGGTCAAAGAAGTGTCAAACAGGAGAAATGCGCTTTACTTGCTCGTCTGCCTTTGGTCTTCTTCCAGGAAACGGTCAATGATCTCAGGGTGCCTGTCGAAGACATCTTTCTCGCTAGCGGAGCAGAAATAATACGTTTTGCCCTTGTAGCTTGATCGGATCGATTTGTCCGCATCCATCTGGCACACTGGACAGATCGGATGCTCATCGCTCGAAACTACTAGTTTTGCGTATGCTTCGTTTGAGTTGGGATCCAGCCACCCCTTGCCCTGGTACTCCATTCCATCGGCTACATCAACGGCTGCTTGCTTCCCCAAGTAGCGTTCGACGGTCCGCAACGCAAGGTCGATGCCGGAGGATATTCCTCCCGCCGATGCTAAATTGCCTTCCTCGACGAAACGAGCTCCTCGCTTGAGGTGAACATCAGGAAACTCCGCGGCGAAACGGAAGTAGCCCCCATGGTGGCAGGTCGCTGACTTGCCGGAGAGCAGCCCGCTCTTGGCTAGTACGAAGGCACCGTTGCAAACCGACATGGTCACATCAGTCGCTTTCGAAGCGTTTCGGATCCACTCGTACATGTCCAGGGAAGCGGTCATCCGATCCATCGCTGGTATCACAATGATTTTCGGTTGCGGCGCGGTCTTGAACGTATAGTCGGGAACGATTCTCATGCCGCCCCCAACAATTACTGGATCTTTCGAGGCTGCGACCATGTAAGGGGCGAATAGCGGCTTTCCGTCCTTGGTGTAGGCATCAGAAAAGACTTCGAGCGGCCCACAAAAGTCGAGCACAACGGACTCAGGACCCAGGACGAATGCCGCGGGGAGCCCGCCCAAAGTTGGAGCAGGCAGCGGGGAAGGACGCTCAGCAGCAGCATTCTGGTTTGCTATTCCTGCCGCCTGCTGGGCTGCACTGATGGAACTGGCGAGCGAAGCAGGTAGGCCCAAAGCTAAACTTGCCAGTGCTGATCGTTTCAATAGATCTCGTCGATTCATACATTTTCCTTTCTTTTTTGTATTCATCTGCCTTGGAATGATGCCGTGGCCGATTTCATCGCCGTGGCTGGACTTTATCTTCAGTGTGCTGGCGAGTCGGTAAATCGTTGACGATATTCGTGCGGAGGTACGTGCAACACGCGTATAAACGACCGTCGAAGACCTTGAATAGAACCTAGCCCACAATCGTTTGCAATCTTTTCCAGCTTGTCGGTGGACTCTTCTAATCGTCGGCGGGCCGCTTCGACTCGCAAGCGCTCGATGAAGCGTGCTGGAGTTGTCCCCGTGTCTCTTTGAAATACGCGCGCGAAGTTGCGCGGACTCATTTTTGCCTTGTCGGCGAGTTTTGCCACTCGCAGATCCTCGGTTAGATTGTCGACTGCCCAGGATCGAACCTCTTCAATCTGCTTCTGATCGGATGCTTGCAGCGCCATGGCGGTGCTGAATTGCGATTGCCCGCCAACACGGCGAAAGTAAAGAACCAATTCCCGTGCCACATTCAGTGCCACCGCGGAGCCGAGATCCTCTTCCACTAGCGCCAACGCGAGATCCATGCCCGCCGTGACGCCAGCCGTCGTGTACACGTTTCCATCACGTATGTAGATTGGATCAGGATCCACGACCGTGTTAGGGAACTTCTCCGCGAGTTCTGCAGCCCACTTCCAGTGGGTAGCCGCTCGCTTGCCTTCCAGGAGCCCGCAAGACGCTAAGAGGAACGCTCCCGTGCATATCGAGCCAATTCGTCGGGTCCCTGAAGCAGTTCGTCGTAACCAGAGAAGTAGTTGCTTGTCCTGGATAGCTTGTTCGACCCCGGAGCCCCCGGCTACTAGCAATGTGTCAATCGGTCCTCGAAGCGTACGGATGGTCTCTGTTCCGGTTAACAGCAAGCCACAATTAGTGGAAACAGACTTACGGTGAGTCGTACTAGCCAACAGAACTTTGTAGGGCGATGGTTTTTTCGGATGTTCGCGGATGAAAATCTCCGCCGCTCTGACGAACACCTGGAAAGGACCCGCGACATCTAGGATTTGAGTACCAGGAAAAGCGACAAAGACTATTGTCTTTGCGTCTGCCGAACGAGTCAGCCTTGCCGTATTCCCCATGGCGGAATCGTAGCGGCACAGAGATATGGCAGCAATGACAAAGATAGGTCATATCCTGCCATGCGAGGGCTTGAGGTATGGAAGTTGGCGTCCAGCAGACAATTCCGAACCATCACTGATCATTTTCGTACTCAAATAGCAGCTTGGCCAAATTCCTTTTCCGCCCTACCCCGTCGTTAAGGATGTATTCGAGAAACGCACAAAATGATTAGGGAACGCGTACGCCCCTGACTGACAAATCCAGCGCGGTATAACCGCACGGAATGATCTCGGTACGAAAAGTTATTGGACAATATCTACGGCGAGGACTCAAATTGGTTAACACTTTGCGATTCCAGCCAAGATCGGCAAAGGTCGCTGTGCCTTAGCCAGCCTGAGCCAATTGGAGGTCGCATCTCGTCCGGAGGCATTCCGAATGGCGGACCTTGCTCGCAAAATGCCAGAGTCGTCGCACCTCGCCAGCTTTTCCGTAAGCCCTATTGACCTCGCGAACGAAAAACATTACTCCGTCATCGAGATCTCAAAGCTCTGGGCTCTCAGTCAAAAGACCGTGCGCAGGATCTTCGAAAGGGAACCTGGTGTGATTCACTGGGGATCGGAGGAGTCTCGTCACAAGCGTGGCTACCGCACTCTACGTGTACCCGAGACTGTTTTGCTGCGTGTGCATCGAAAGCTGCGACGAGCAAGTTGAAATCAACGGATCTTCATGCGGTCTTTACTCGCTGCGGCTGCTTTCGGCGCGACTTCTTGCCACTGCTTTGAAGTGCCGTCCACGCCTTGCGAACATTGGCGGCCAGCAGCTCTTGTCGAGCTTTGACCCAAGGCGCATAGTGTTTTTCTGTAATCTTCACGCTTTTGTGTCCAAGCAGAATTGAAACCTGTTCGAGAGGTACGCCCGCGAGCAGCATCTCAACCGCGAATGTGTCTCGTAACATGTGTGGATGGCAGCGCTTTGGCGTTCCATCTTCCCGTCGAAGGTTGGCAATCTTGAAGAGTCGGCGAAAACTTCGCTGCCAGTTGCCAACAACGGACTTGGGCGAACCGTTGCCCGACCAGAAAAAATAGCGTGGATTGGGGGTCGGCCCTGGCGGAATCGTCCGAAGCGACTCCGCAACATCTGGCGGGAGCGGGACGTAGACCGGATTGCCAGTTTTCGCGCGGTACAAGAAAAGCTCGTCTTTGTCGTTGAGGCGGCGCCGCTCAAGGGTCACCGCATCGCGAATGGCGAGTCCACTCCAACGCATCAACAAGATCAAAATCCGGAGCCGAGTCGCTTGATTTCTGCACTCGACCCATCCTTTGGGCTGGTAAATGTACGTGGAGTCGATGATCTGATCGAATTCGTTCTTGGGAAAGTAGTCGGTCGGAGGGCCGTCCGCTCGGATACGACCGAGTGAAACAGCCGGGTTTGACTTGATCCAGCCGAGTCGCAGGCAGTAGTAGAAGAAGCCAATCAATCGCTCCTGTTTCTTCTTCTTTGCAAGGGGACCGTCTTCCCATGTGTCGCGAAATGCTTCCAAGTCCGCCGTCGTGATGTCCTCGAGATTTTTCAAGCGCGACGTGGTTGCCCATGACAAAAACTGCTTTTCGAAAATCGTCTTTAATTTGTCGATGGTCGAATCAGCCAAGTTCTCGTTGCGCTTACTCTTTAGGAAGCGCATCACCGCGTCCTTCACGCTCATCTTTTCGGGAGCAATAGACACCGGCCTGCTGTCACCGTTTTGCTTTGACTGGTATTCCGCTTCCAACTCTCGTTTGAACTCCTCTGCCTTCTCCCAACTCCGCGTCCTCGCACTCCGACGAATGAACGGACCGTCGGCACCAAGAACACCATTGATCCATTTGGGGCAGCGACAACGTTTGTAATTGATGTCGTCAGAGGAGCAGGGAGGGTAGTGGCGAGAGTAAACGGAGAGCATGAATTCAGCACCTTTGCCGAATCCATTGTACGTTTATTGTACGATTTTTCTACTGTTTTTATAACTACTTTATAATCAATAGTTTAGAGTGGTGGAGGCGGCGGGAGTCGAACCCGCGTCCGAAAATGTCACTGGTCAAGAGACTACATGCTTATTCGCGTTCATGCCCCAGGCATTACCCTGGGACGTTCGCGGCCCACGCTCAGAACGGACAAGAAACGCTAGCCGCTAGCCTGAGATCTTAGCCTCCCAACCCAGACGTAGCAGGGAAGAGCAACCCGCTGTGTGACGTCCCGACCGCAGCCCACGGGCGAAGCCGCGGAGGACGGCAACTTAATTAATTTAAGCTGCGTATGCCATCTGTTGATTGGCAATTATCGTTTTGCCCTCGATTACGGGTGAGTGCACCCCGGCATGCCTCTTGGCCGCAAGCATCTCCGTCGAAGCCGTGACGCCCCCATTGTGGGATGGACCATTCAAAGAGCTAAGTTCAGACTAGGTTCCCCTGGAGGGGAAGTCAAACAGTTGGTTAGATGACGAAGGTTGTGCGCCGGACTCTGCCGATGCCGAGTGGCATGGTGCCTAGCGGAAGGGATTGACCACCCGAACACCGTCGATTTCCTGTCCTTCCTGCATATCCTCAGAAAGAAGAACCCGGCAGCCGGATTGTCCGGCGGCCCGCAGAATCAGGGCATCCCAAAGGGAAAAACTGTGCAAGCGATGAAGGTCGATCGCCGCTAAGATGTCGGCAACCCCGTTCGTCGCAACATCGAATTCGGCCAGCAATTCGACTTTGCGGCGAGCCACACGTGCCTCTACCTGGAGCTTTCGAGTAATTGTAACGAAATATTCCTGCAGAACTTGCAGCGAAACCACACCGGTACCAGCCCGACGATGTTCGGCCACGAGATTTACGGCACGTTGCTGCTTCGCAGGTGCGGACTTGTCATCAGCGTACACCAGTACGTTGGTGTCGAAGAAGCTACGAACGCTCATGGATCTCGTCGCGGTTGAACTGCCATCCTCCCGAGTTTCCTTGCCCTGAAAGTCGTTTGAACTCTTCGATACTCTTCTCGGGATCGTCTGCACCGGCCAGCTTTTCTAAATAGTCGCGGACTAGCTGATTCAGGCTCTTGCCCAATGCTTCTGCCTTTTTGCGAGCACGGGCGACGGTCTGCTCGTCGATAGAGAGGGTAACGTTCATTGACACATTATACGTGCGCACATATTACTTGTCAATGATTGAGCATGTTAGTTCTTGACTATTCCTTTTATTCCTTACTAATCTTTACTATAGGGAGGAGGGCTCTTATGAGGAATGCCGATGTAATCCGATTGCATGGAAGAGAGAAGTACGTCCTGCCAGCCCGTGCGCGCAAAGAGAGCAGGTTTTCGATCAGAGCTGGCGATGTTGTGAGAGACCTCAAACTGATTGATCGCATCCCGGCAGTCTGTAGCGCGCTGCAGACTCGCGAGTTCCTTCGCGCGAACAATTTGCGACTTGTCGAGAAAAGCGGACCACCTTCCGGCAAAAGCACGACCGTCACCTACACCTATGAATTCTTGGGCGACGCCCAGCCCTCGGGGCCTGGGCAGGATGCTTGGGAGCGACTTCGTGGTGCGCTGAAGGATGTATTTGCCGAATTGGGCGGAGGGGAAGCTTACCTGCGCGCTGAACGAGCTTCGTTCAACGAGACCATAGATAGAAGTGGGAATCGCAAATGAGCAGAATTTATTGGGACTCGATGCTGTTTATCTACTGGCTCGAGGACAACCCTCGGTTTGCGAACAGGGTGGCAGCAATACATGCCCGCATGCAAGCGCGTCAGGACGAACTGATCACTAGCGCATTCACTCTGGGCGAGGTACTCGCCGGTGCGTATCGCAAAGGGGCAGGGCAAGCCGCCAATGAGGTACGGGGCATGCTGCTGGATCTTATATCGGAAGTATTGCCCTTTACCGCGGAAACTGCAGAGCGGTACGCGCGAATCCGGGGCAGCCAAGGTATTGCGTCGCCCGACGCTATTCATCTAGCTTGTGCTGCGAACGCAGGAGTCGACCTATTTCTGACCAACGATAACGATTTGATCGAGAAAATTGTTCCCGGGATTCAGTTCATTGCCGGACTGGATACTCCCTTCTTGTAGCCAACTGGACGGCTACTGAAGTGATCCTCAGACCTTCTGCTTATCGGAAGCGTAATTCGTCAGGTACAATGGCTGCCATTCCAACGCGGACAAACCCGATGAAAAACGCTACCAAGGGTGCTGCCAAACCATCGCGCGACGCCGAAAAACAATTGCAAGGCTTCATCAATAAATTTGAGCCGAAACATCAGGCGCTCATTCGTGCGCTGCGTCGTGCGCTGCGCAAACGATTGCCGACCGCCAACGAACTGGTTTGGGACAACTACAACTTCTTTGTCATCGGGTACTCGGCGACGGAGCGGCCATCGGATAGCGTGATTTCGATTGCTGGTGCGGCGAACGGAGTGGGCTTGGCTTTTTATCGCGGCGCGACCCTTCCCGATCCCAACAAGATTTTGCAAGGTTCGGGAAGTCAGAATCGGTTCCTTCGCGCGGACTCGGCTGCGATCTTGCAGCGGCCGGAGGTTGAGGCGCTGATTGCAGCCGCCATCGCGCAGAACACAGCCCCATTCGCTTCGAGTGGCGGGAAAAAACTGATCATCCGTTCGATTTCTAAGAAACAGAAGCCGAGAAAGAGGCCAGCAGAGTAGCCACTAGGTTCTTTTTCCATATGTGCCGTTTCCGACGAGGTCAAGAAACGCCTGGTGCACCCGGGAATCGGCTGACAACTCCGGATGAAACGTGGCAGCCATCACTTTTCCTTGGCGGACGGCCACGGGATCGCGACCCTCGGTGGCAATCACTTCGACTTCCGGTCCGACGTGTTCAATCTTTGGTGCCCGGATGAAGACCATTTCGGTGGGATCGCCGAGAAATTGTCCTTCGCGGATCGAGCTTTCGAGTTGACGGCCGTATGCGTTGCGGCGGATCGAGATATCGAGAACCCCGAGGCCTTTCTGTCTGGGGTTCCCGACTTCGCTGGCGAGAAGAATTGCGCCCGCGCACGTCCCGAACGTTGGCTTGACGCGGACAAACTCCTTCAACTTCTCGAAACCTTTTTCGCCGAGGAGCTTGAGAAACGCCGAGGACTCGCCGCCGGGGATGACGAGGCCGTCGATCTCATCGAGTTGCTCGGGCTTTTTGACGAGCACGGCTTTCGCTCCGAGCTCTTCGAGCCGTTTGCGATGCGCGTCAAAGTCGCCCTGCAGGGCAAGGATGCCGATGGTCATGGTCGTCGTTCGTCGTTGGTCGTTCGTCGTTGGCTGAGTGCTTTATGGGAACTGATGTTGCCCAAAACTCTGCAACTACAAAAGACGCTCCAAATCTCGCGCGCCGTGTATGACCCGTAAAATAAAGATCTCTCGATCATCGAACCTATAGAAGACCAGGTGCTTGGGAAAACGCGGGACCGCAGCGCGCCTCACATCCGACAACTCCGAAGCTTCAAAAGCGCAAAGTGGTCCAGCGTCGGGCCGGTTCACTACGCGCAAGATGGCAGTCGCAACTGCCATTTCCCAACGCTTACCAAGGATTTCTCCTGACCGGGCGGCGTACCAATCTGCCTGTTCCAGAATGTCGGCCACAGCCGCATCGCTGAGGACGAGTCGGAACTTCTTCACCGCCGTCTTGTCCTTTGACGCAGACTGGCGATCAGACCTTTGCGCCGAATCTCCGCGATAGGAACTTCAATCTTTCGCCCTTTGGTTGCAGCGATCAGTTCTTGCTCCAAATTGCCCAAGCGCCGCTCTTTGTCCTGGCGAATGAGCTCGCGGACGTACTCGCTTGGAGTGCCCCAATCCCCGGAAGCAACCTGCCCTTCGACATATTCCTTTAAAGCTTCCGGCAGCGAAATGTTCAATGAAGTCATGGCCATGGATTCATTATATGACAGTTTATGACGGTCACATTCGCGATTGACCGTTTGCGATGCGCGTCAAAGTCGCCCTGGAGGGCAAGGATGCCGATGGTCATGGTCGTCGTTCGTCCTTCGTCGTTGGTCGTTCGTCGTTGGCAAACCCGCACCGCAAAGCACGCTCGGTGACGGTGGGCCGCTAAGGGTTAGGGGATAATAGCTGCTCAGCTACCATCCTCTTGTTTGCAACATCTGCGATTCATCCAGCGCCGCAACCGCCAAGCCTTTCATGGCGCCAGTGAGATCTTCGCTGACTTCGAGCAGAACCTTTGGATCCTGATAGTGGGTCGCAGCCTGCACGATGGCTTTTGCCCGCTTCTCGGCTTCGTGCGGATCAGCGAAGGTCGTCGAATCTTTCATGAAGATTCCCGAGCCCACGAACACAGCCTCGGCGCCGAGTTGCATGACCAGCGAAGCGTCCGCCGGCGTGGCAATTCCACCAGCCGAGAAATTCGGCACCGGTAGCTTCCCTGCTTTTGCCACCATCTTGACCAGCTCATATGGCGCCTGATGCTCTTTGGCTTTGGCGTAGAGTTCCTGCTCACTGAGGACGGTCAGAATTTTCATCTCCTGCACGATCTGGCGAATGTGCTTAACGGCATGAACGACATCGCCGGTGCCGGCCTCGCCCTTGGTGCGGATCATGGCTGCGCCTTCAGCGATGCGGCGAAGGGCTTCCCCCAAGTTCCGCGCTCCGCAAACAAATGGGACCTTAAAGGCATGCTTGTCGACGTGATGGGCTTCGTCGGCAGGGGTGAGCACTTCGGATTCGTCGATGTAGTCGACGCCGAGTTCTTCGAGAATCTGCGCCTCGGCAAAGTGGCCGATGCGGCACTTGGCCATGACCGGAATCGAGACCGAGGCCATGATTTCGCGGATCTTCTTGGGCGAAGCCATGCGGGCCACGCCGCCTTCGGCACGGATCTGCGCGGGAACGCGCTCGAGCGCCATAACGGTGACCGCGCCCGCTTTTTCGGCGATGACGGCTTGCTCTGCGTTGGTCACGTCCATGATGACGCCGCCCTTGAGCATTTCGGCGAGGCCGGTCTTGAGACGAAGGCTAGTGGAATTTCCGTTGTTGTGCGACATGAGTGCTTCTCCTGGATTTAGATTACGCGGGGAAATGGATAGATCACATATCCATTTTGCAGTATTCTGTACATACCATTATAGAAACCCCCTTTTATACGGGGGACACGGAGACCCACCGGGAATGGCCAAGAAACCGAGCACCCTGCCGCTGAATCTGCGCGGACCAAAAGCAGGAACACCACTTTATCGTTGGCTCTACGATGAGCTGCGTTCGGCGATCCTCAGTGGCCAGTTGCGGCCAGGCTCGCGACTTCCGGCGACGAGAGATATCGCAGCGCAGTACGGCGTATCGCGGCCCACGGTGGTCATTGCATTTGAACGGTTGCAATCAGAAGGATATGTCGAAGGCAAGGTGGGGGCGGGAACCTATGTGAGCAAGGTCTTGCCGGATGCGCTGCTGCACGCGCCCCAAGCCGCCGCATCACCCACCAAACGCCGGGGTAGGCTAGCACTATCGGCGTACGCACATCGTCTGCAACCGTTGCGGCGTGCGGATTTTCCGAAGATTCGGGCGTTTCGCGGGAACTTACCCGCGCTGCACGAGTTTCCGATTGGTCTCTGGGCGCAGGTAGCGTCGCGGCGGTTGCGCGGCATCTCGACGAAGTTATTAGCGGGCGGCGAGGCGCTTGGTTATCGACCGTTGCGCGAGGCGGTCGCGGAATATCTGAATAATTCGCGCGGGGTGAAGTGTTCGGCTGACCAGGTACTGGTTATTTCTGGCGTGCAGGAGGCGCTGAATCGCGCCGCGCATCTTTTGCTCGATCCCGGCGAGCCAGTCTGGATGGAGGAACCCGGCTATCCGGGTGCGAGCTTGGTCTTTCGATCTGTAGGCGCGGAAGGTTGCCCGGTTCCCGTGGACTCTGAAGGTCTGAATGTAGAAGCTGGGATCCAGCGCTGGCCTAAACCGCGAATGATTTACGTCACGCCCGGGCATCAGTTTCCAATGGGTGTGACAATGAGCCTGCGGCGACGACTGTCACTGCTGGAATGGGCGAAACGGTCGCGAGCAATTATTTTTGAAGACGATTATGACAGCGAGTATCGATATTCGGGGCGACCGATCCCGGCGTTGCAGGGGCTGGACAAGTCGAATGTGGTGATTTTTGCGGGCAGCTTCAGTCTGGTGCTGTTTCCTTCGCTGCGATTGGGCTATGTTGTAGTGCCGGAGGATATGGTGGAGATTTTTGCGGCCGCGGCGTCGGTCAGCACGCATCATCCGCCGCTGATCGATCAGGCGATTCTCTGCGATTTCATACGCGAAGGGCATTTCGCGCGACACGTGCGGCGAATGCGGCAGCTTTATGCTGAGCGGTTAGCGGTGCTGCTCGAAGCCGCGCGGGAGAAGCTGGGCGATGCGCTCAAAATTGGTGACATCGAAGCTGGATTGCGGACCGTGGGCTGGTTGCGGCGTGGAATTTCAGCCGACCGAATAGCGCGTGCGGCGGCAAAGCAAGATGTGGAGGTTGTGCCGCTTAGCAGGTATGGGTCGGGACGGTCGCCGAAGAACGGGTTGGTGCTGGGGTTTGCGGCGGTAGATGCGAGGGAGATCAGGCGCGGTGTGGAGGTGTTAAGGCAGGTTCTGGAAACGGATGGAGGAACGCAATTGGGATGTCACAATAATTGACTTCGCGAATGGCCCTAACCGTTCGCTGTCGTTGACTTGGCCAGTTACCCCGCATACCATGGCGTCGCGCCAGGCTTCGTCTGAAAATGATCGGCCAAAACATTTCTCACTACCGCATTGTGGAAAAACTCGGCGGCGGAGGGATGGGTGTCGTCTACAAGGCCGAAGATATAAAACTCGGTCGCTTTGTCGCCCTCAAATTTCTGCCGGACGATGTCGCGCAAGACCCGCAGGCATTAGCCCGCTTCCAGCGTGAAGCCAAAGCCGCGTCGGCACTGAATCACCCCAACATCTGCATAGTGCATGAGATTGACGAGCGTGAGGGCCAGTCCTTCATCGCCATGGAGTTTCTGGCTGGCCTAAATCTGAGACATCGTATTGCCGGCAAACCGATGGAAACGGAACAGATTTTGTCTCTCGCCATCGAGATTGCAGACGCGCTCGACGCTGCGCACGCCGAAGGCATCGTCCACCGCGACATCAAGCCCGCGAACATCTTCATCACCAAGCGCGGGCACGCCAAGATTCTGGATTTCGGGCTGGCAAAAGTGATGGTCACAGCCAGTTCCTCTAGCCAGATTGCTTCGCTCAACACAGCGACACACGCGGTGGATTCGGACTACCTGACCAGTCCCGGTTCTGCACTCGGAACCGTCGCCTACATGTCGCCCGAGCAAGCGCGCGCGAAGGAACTGGATGCCCGCACGGATCTGTTCTCATTTGGAGCGGTTCTCTATGAGATGGCGACGGGGCAGGTGCCGTTTCGCGGGGACAGCGTAGCCACGATTTTCGATTCGATCCTGAACCGCGTGCCGGTTCCTGCGGTGCGGCTGAATCCCGACATACCGGTTGAGCTGGAACGCATCATTGATAAAGCGCTCGAGAAGGACCGCAACCTGCGCTACCAGGGCGCTGCCGAGATTCGTGCGGACTTGCAACGGCTGAAGCGGGACACGGAGTCAGGGCGAATCGCGATGTCGAGCGGAGAGGAAGTGTCGGGGGTAGAGTTACAGGGGCCCAGACCCTCGTCTCGGGAGACGAGTGAAGCGGGGTTGAAGGCTCGCTCTTCTTCGTCAGTTCCCACGTCAGGAAGCAAGAGCGCAGAACGAGTTGAGTTGCGCTCAGCCGCGCGAACGAGGGCATCGGCTTCGGCTTGGATCGTCGTGGTTGCCGTCGTGGGGATATTGACCTCCGGAGGCCTCTACTACTATCGCTCTCATCGCAGCAAGCCACTGACCGAGAAAGACACCATCGTTCTCGCCGATTTTGCCAATAGCACAGGCGACCCGGTCTTCGACGACACCCTCAAGACGGCGCTCAACGTCTCCCTGCGGCAGTCACCTTATCTCAATGTTCTCTCCGACAGCGAGGTTACGAAGACCTTGCAACAGATGACCCGTCCGGGCGATACAAAGCTCACCCCCGAGATAGCCCGCGAGGTTTGCCAGCGGGCGGGCAGCAGGGCATACCTTTCCGGATTGATTGGCACCCTTGGCAGTGAGTATGTTCTGGAGTTGAGGGCGGTGAATTGCCAGACCGGAGATACGCTGGCCGAGGAACAGGTAACGGCGCGGTCCAAGGAGAAGGTACTGGATGTATTGGGCGAAGCAGCGTCCAAGCTGCGCGGCGAACTGGGCGAATCGCTGGCTACCGTGCAAAAGTTCGATGTTCCTCTTATTGAGGCCACCACTTCCTCGCTGGAGGCTTTGAAGGCCTACAGCCTTGGCGCCAGAACTCACGACCCCGCTGCCAGTCTGCCTCACTATCAACGCGCCATCGAGCTTGATCCGAATTTCGCTTTTTGTTACAGGGAAGTCGGCGAACGCTATTCCGATCTCGGCGAACTCGGACGGGCGAGTGAGTATTACACCAAAGCATTCCAGATGAAGGAACACGCCAGTGAGCCGGAAAGGCTGTTGATCGCCGCCAGCTACTACCGCAATGTCACCGGGGAACTCGATAAAGCCGCCCAGATCCATCAGGAAGAGATTACAAGCTACCCACGGACGGCGGCCGGAGCTTATGGCAATTTAGGCATAGATTACGACGAAGAAGGTCAGTATGAGATGGCCGAGGAGGCTAGAAGGCAGTCCATGCGCCTGGGGACGGATCCGGCTGTGTATAGCCAAAAAGCGACCGACGACCTCGCTTTGCAGCGATTCGACGACGCGCGCCAAGCCATCCAGGAGGCGCTGGCGCGAAAACTGGATGATGCTTCGATCCGCAGCTTGATGTACGCTCTTGCCTTTCTCGGTTCGGACTCGGCAGGCATGGCGGAACAACAACAGTGGTTTGCGGGAAAGCCCCAAGAGAACTTTGGGCTTTCGCTCGCATCCGACACCGAAGCCTACGGCGGCCATTTGGGCAAGGCGCGGGAACTGACCAAGCGGGCGGTCGACTCCGCCATCCGTGCCGACAGCAAGGAGACCGGGGCAACCTGGCAAGCCATTGCCGCTCAAAGAGAGGCCGCTTACGGCAACCCTGCAGAAGCCCGCCGGGCCGCGGAGTTGGCTCTAAAGATGGCCCCCACGAGTCAGGGCGTTGAGGTCGAAGCCGCGCTTGCCTATGCCATGGCGGGTGATACGACGCGGGCGGAATCCATGGCACAGGACCTGGGGAAACGCTTCCCGCTGAACACGCAGATGCAGTCGCTCTGGCTGCCGCCGATTCAAGCCCAGTTGGCCTTGGATCGAAAGGACCCGGCTGCTGCCATGAATGCACTACAAGCTGCATCACCAATAGAATTGGGCGCAATTTTGTTCATCGTGAATACTTCCTGCCTTTATCCGACGTACCTACGTGGAGACGCATACCTGGCGGCGGGACAAGGCAGTGCCGCCGCCGCAGAGTTCCGGAAAATTCTCGAACACAACGGTCTTGTCTGGAACTGCTGGACGGGAGCTTTGGCGCATCTGGGAAAGGCTCGTGCCGAGGCGTTGCAGTCGCGCACTTCCCAGGGTGCGGACGCCGACACTGCCCGCGTCCGGGCGCTCGCCGCCTACAAGGATTTCCTGACTCTTTGGAAAGACGCCGATCCCGACATCCCCGTTCTGAAAGAAGCCAAAGCGGAGTACGCAAAATTACAGTAATCCGGCGAGCAGCGAGAACCGCGGACTCCGTGGGACCGCAAATTCAAATTTGCGCCGTCCCCAGACCAAAACTTACCGCTCGACGAACTTCGCGAACAGCTTGTGGGGGTCGATGGCGATGAACAAGCCTTTGCCGCGGGCCAGGACTTCACCCTTCTGATTAAGAATTTCGGCTACATTAATGTGCTGACGGCCGCGCACGCTTCTTTCTCGTGACTCCACGCGCAATGGTTTGTTCAGCGGAACGGGCTTCTCATAGTCCACGATGATCTCTTTGGTAAGGGCGACGACGTGGCGCAGCTTGTTAACCTTGCCCATGGCTTCGTCGAGGATGGTTGCGATAATTCCGCCGTGAGCGTGTCCAGGAGGGCCCGTATAGCGCTTGCTGAGACGAAAGCGGCAAACGAAGCAGTCGCGTTCCTCGTCGTAGGCAAACTTCAGACGCATGCCTTCGGGATTATTCTTGCCGCAGCCGAAACAGAAATTTTTCTGCAATCGAACGAACGGAGTGCCATGGCCATGACCGTGAGTTTTCCGAGGCATAGACCAAGAATAAAACACAGAGAACACGGAGAGCACAACGCATCACATTTGAGGCTTGCATTCGTCACATTGGTCTGTGATATGCTGCGGGGCTGTTTTCTTCTGGCCGACGAGGATGGCAATGCGGAACTCACCTAGCGGGGAGGATGTGTAGATGGGTCTGGCTCTGCTCGTGATTATCTGGCTGATCACTTTCTTCAGCACTTACTTTTTCATCGCAAAAACCTGGTGGCTACCGCACGGAGTAGCGGCGGCCGCGCCCTGGATCGATCACCAGTTCACGCTCACCTACGTCATCATGGGCATCGTGTTTGTGGCGGCGCAGGGCGCGCTGGGCTACCTCGTCTGGAAGTATCGGGACGACGGCTCAAAACGCGCAGTGGACTACTCGCACGGGAACACAACGCTGGAGCTGCTCTGGACCACGCTCACGGCCATCCTCTTTATTGGCCTGAACCTGATGGGCAGCCACGTGTGGGCGAGTGAACGCTTCGAGCCGGCACATGCGGACGCGGTTCCGGTGGAGGTCACGGGGATGCAGTTTGCCTGGTACTTCCGCTATCCCGGACCAGACGGGACGTTCGCCAAGACGGAACCCAAGTTAATGGATCCGTCCGCGGGCAACGAGGCTGCCCTGGGCCTGGATACCAGCGATCCTTCGGCCAAGGACGACGTCGTGACCGGAACGATGTATCTGCCGGTGAATCGCGAGGTGGCACTCACGCTGCGTTCAGTGGACGTAATTCACAGCTTTTTTGTTCCTTCATTCCGGTTCAAGCAGGACGCGGTGCCGGGGCTTGCAATTCACATGCACTTTACGCCGACGGAGATTGGCGACTATGAGATCGCATGCGCCGAGTTGTGCGGTCTGGGACATTACAAAATGCACGGCATGGTTCACGTGGTGAGCCAGGATGACTTTGATAAGTGGCTAGCTACCCGGGAGGCGGAGAAACAATAATGGTTGCTCAGGACGCACACGCGCACGCGGCCCCACAGGGCTTCATTCGCAAATATGTTTTCAGCCTCGATCACAAGGTCATCGGAGTTCAATATTACTTTCTGGCGCTGGTAGCGGTGTTCGTGGGGATGGCGTTGTCGTTGCTGATGCGCGTTCACATGATCTGGCCGACGGCGGTGCTGCCGATTTTTGGCGAGATCAAGCCAGAAACCTATCTGCAGTTGCTTACCATGCATGGAACGATCATGGTGTTCTTCGTGCTGACCACGGCACCGCAGAGCGGATTCGGAAATTACTTTCTGCCGATACAGATTGGCGCACCGGATATGGCGTTTCCAGTACTCAATATGCTGTCGTTCTGGACGACATTTGTGGCGTTCATCGTGATGCTTTCAGCATTTTTCGCTGTTGGTGGAGCGCCACTCCATGGATGGACGGGTTACGCGCCGTTGAGTGCGCTGACCAACAGCGGTCCAGGTGAGCAGTTGGGGGCGGACTTATGGATTACCAGCATCGCGATTTTCTGCATCGCGTCGCTGATGGGTGCGTTGAATTTCATTACAACCATACTTGATCTGCGGGCCAAGGGCATGACCATGATGCGCATGCCGCTCACCTGCTGGGCATGGTTCATCACTGCGATTCTGGGATTGCTGGCGTTCGGCGTGCTGCTCTCGGCGGGTATTCTGCTGCTGCTGGATCGCAACGTGGGGACCAGCTTTTATGTTCCGCTGGTGGTAGTAAACGGGCAGGTCATGGCGCATAAGGGCGGTTCGCCGTTGTTGTGGCAGCATCTGTTCTGGTTCTTTGGGCACCCCGAGGTTTATATCGCGATCCTGCCCGGCATGGGCGTGGCCTCGCAGATTCTCTCGACCTTCTCGCGCAAACCGATCTTCGGCTACAAGGCCATGGTTTACGCGATCATGGCGATTGGCATCTTAGGATTTGTGGTGTGGGGACATCATATGTTCATGAGCGGCATGAGTCCCTACTCAGCCTTTGCGTTTTCGATCATGACCATGGCCATCGGCGTACCCTCGGCGATCAAAACGTTTAACTGGCTGGGGACGCTGTACAAGGGCAAGATCCGCTTCCAGTCGCCGATGCTGTATGCCATCGGTTTTGTGTCACTTTTCGTTTCCGGCGGATTAAGCGGGCCGTTCCTGGCGCAGCCGGTCCTGGACATTCCTTTGCACGATACGGCGTTTGTGGTCGGGCACTTTCACTTGATCATGGGAGTGGCGGCGATCTTCGGTATGTTCGCCGGGACGGCTTATTGGTTTCCCAAAATGTTCGGGCGCATGATGAACGAGAGTCTGGGCCGCATTCATTTTGTGATGACGCTGATCGGGACCTATTGCATCTTCATGCCCATGCACTACCTGGGCATGGCCGGGCAGCCGCGTCGCTATTCGCAGTTTACTGAGGTCGCGTACCTTCACAAACTGATGCCCCTGAATACGTTCATCACCTATGCTGCAATTGTGACCATCGCGGCGCAGTTCATCTTCGTGATCAACTTGTTCTGGAGCATGTTCAAGGGTCCGAAGGCGAGCGACAATCCGTGGGAAGCGACGACGCTCGAGTGGACGACGGCGACACCGCCCCCGCACGACAATTTTGGCGGGCATACGCCGGTGGTTTATCACGGGCCGTATGAATACAGCGTGCCCGGTGCGCCGAAGGATTACATCATGCAGACCGATCCGGCGGGTGTGACGGCACATTAGGTTTGTTGTACCGCGGGCATTCTTGCCCTCGAGAAGCTTGGCGGACAGGAATGTCCGCCCTACATTGGAAGTTTATGGCGACGTTTAGTCCAACAATTCCGGTAAAGATTCCCGAGGCCGGCCATGGCCGTGGTGGCGAGCAGCCTCCAATCATCGGCGGCGGTGGCGATAGCGGCCGAAGCGATGGAAGCCCCAATTATGGGCAGCGTCTGCGGCGAGCGCGCCTGGGTTTGGCGGTCGCGCTGGCTCCGATCTTCATGTTCTTTATTTCGATCGTGAGCGCGTACATCATGCGGCAGGGGTTGCTCACAGTTGATGATCGCAGCAGTACTGGCTACATTCGGGATTGGATTCCGGTTCAGCTTCCGCTCGCTTTGCTTTTAGTGAATAGTGCGTTGCTTGCAGCGAGCAGCATAACGGCAGAGATGGCGCGGCGTCAGGTGACCCGGCAAGCGGCGCTAGCGCCGCTGCGGTCGATTCCGGGAGTTTCGCTAGGAGCGGAGCGCAGCTTTCCGTGGCTCGCGGTGACGGTGACGCTGGGCACAGGCTTTCTGATTGGACAGTGGATGGCATGGCAAGAGTTGGCGAACCGAGGGTTCTATGTGGCAACCAGCGCCAGCAGTTCGTTCGTTTATCTTTTGACGGCGGCGCATGGAATTCACTTGGCCGGTGGAGTCATTGTCTTGCTGTACGCTGCGATAGTTTCGCTGCTGAACAAGCCGGTTGAAGCGCGACGCATTGTGGTGGACGTCACCGCATGGTACTGGCACTTTATGTTCGCGCTGTGGATCGGCATTTTTGCGTTCCTGTGGTTTATGAAGTAAGCAAAGAAACACAGAGAGCTGGAGTCAAAGAGGAAAAGCTAGGGGGAGACTGAGATCATGGCGGATGTTGCCGTGTCGCATGGGGTTGCGGGCGAGTTCGAGCCGTCGCTGTTTGGGACGTATTCCAAGAAAATCGGGATGTGGCTGTTCCTGCTCTCGGACTCGCTGACGTTCGGAGCATTGCTGTTTGCTTATAGCTACGGGCGCATTTCCAATCCCGATTGGCCGACACCGTTCCATAAAGAGAGCATCACGAACGCCACGATCATGACGGGTTGCCTGCTCTCTAGCTCGCTAACCATGGTGTTGGCGGTCCTGGCTGCACGGCGTGGTGACCGCAGTTGGACGCGCAACTGGATTCTGTTCACGATGCTGTTTGGCTCCGGGTTCATCGTGCTGCATGCGATGGAGTGGAGTCATCTGATTGCCGAAGGCATGACGCCGTTTAAGAACCCATGGGCGGCGACCGTGCCGCAGTTTGGCGGAACTTTCTTCACGCTCACCGGAATGCACATGTTGCACGTGACAATTGGTGTGATCTATCTCGGGGTGGTTGCGTTGCGCAAGAAATTCTTGCCGATCATCCTGGCAATTTGGGCGATTGTGTTCTTCATGACTCCGGCAGATAACGTGTTTCACACCGGGGTTCACGTGCTGCTAGTCGGATTTGTGGTAGCTGCAATGATCCTGTTCCTGAAGCCGAAAGATTATGACGCGCACGACGTGGAGATTTCCGGATTGTACTGGCATTTCGTCGATTTGGTGTGGATGTTCATTTTCCCGCTGGTGTATTTGATGTCGACACGCGTGCAAGGTTAAAAACGGAAACACAGAGCGCACAGGGTTCACAGAGGAAAAGCTAATTATGCACACGGTTGGGGCAGTTCACGACGACAGCAAAGCGCAATATTTGTGGGTATGGGCAGTGCTGTTACTGCTCACCGCAGTGGAAGTGGCGCTGGCGTACAACCAGGTCTTCCAGCCAGTTCAGATGTTAGAAGCCCTAATGGTTCTGTCCGTCATTAAATCGGTGCTGATCATCGGCTGGTTCATGCACTTGAAGTACGAAATCGCCGCCATGAAGTGGGTGATGATGGTAGCGGTATGCGCGTGCTTGTGCCTGATGTGCGTGTTTTTTGCGGACGCAGCGCGGATTTTGCAATTGGGGGTGCGATGAAGTTACGTTTGATGACAATGGCTTTGCTGCTGGGCCTTTGGGCCGCACCGGTGTTTGGCCAGGGCTGCGCAATGTGCTATAGCAATGCTTCTGGAACTAGCAAAGAGGGCCAGCGCGCCATTAATCGAGCCATTCTCGTACTGCTGGTACCGCCGGTAGGATTCATGACGGTTGGGTTTGGGCTGGCCTACCGCTACGGAAAGAAGCGCGATCAAGATCAGGTGATCGAGCCAGCGAACATCTCGCCGAGTTAAGCTGGCATCTCCGGAGGTGAGAACATTGTCTTCCACGAAGACTGCGCCTCCGACGTTACCTAACGCCAGTTTTCATCCTCCTCGTACTCACAATCTCCGGCGGATTGGGCTGCTTCCGTTCGTTGCTGTTCTTTTCGCATATTGTACCGGTGGACCCTTTGGCTTCGAGTCGATGATTTCGACCTCGGGCCCGGGACTGGCGCTGATTCTTCTGCTGGTCGTCCCATTCGTATTTTCGATTCCCATTGCCCTGGCGGCGTCCGAGATGGCGACCATGATGCCGGTCGAAGGCGGCTTCTATCGCTGGAGCCGGGCGGCGTTGGGAGATTTCTGGGGATTTCAGTGCGGCTGGTGGAATTGGACCGGGACTTTTTTGATGGCGGCGGCTTATGGCGTGGCGATGGCGGATTATCTGGATGCGTGGATTCCACTGCACTCGCGCTTCACTCACTGGTTGGTTGCGTTCTTGACGCTTGTGGTCGTGGCGTTGATTAACATTCTTGGGATCAGGTTCGTGGGCAGATTGACACTGGTTTTGTTGATCGCGTCGTTCATCCCACTCATTGTTTTTGTCGTACTGGGCTTTCGCCAGGCTCACTTCAATCCGTTAGAACCGCTGTTTCCCGCGGGCAGGCCATGGCGCGAGGCATACGGCGTGGGATTGGCGCTGGCGCTATGGTCGTATGCCGGATACGAACAGCTTTCGACCGTGATCGAGGAGGTCGAGAAACCGGAGCGCAATTTCCCTCTGGGACTGCTGATCGTGGTTGTGCTCACGGTCGCAGTTTATATTCTTCCGGTCGCAGCCGGATTGAGCGCACTTGGCAATTGGCAAGTCTGGGAAACCGGATACATGGTGACCGCGGCGCGATTGATCGGTGGGGCAAGCTTAGGAACAGGCGTTTTTATTGCTTCGGTAATCGCAAATTTTGTTTTGCTGGAAAGCACCGTGCTCTCGGTGTCGCGGGTGCCGTTGACGATGGCTGAAGATGGATATCTTCCTCAGTTCCTGGCGCAGGTAAATTCGCGGCTCGGAACCCCGGTAGCGGCGATTCTTGTGTCGACCGCAGTTTGTGCCGCTTTGGCTGAGCTCAGCGTGCCGCAACTGATCGCCGTCTACGCATGGTCACGCATGGCGACTTCAACCCTGACGCTGGCTTCGTTCTGGCAACTGCGGCGGAAGTATCCCGACACACGGAGAAGTTTCCGCGCACCGGGCGGGACGATTGGTGCATTGGGGGTCGTGATTCCGCCGATTCTGCTGTTCGCGTGGGCGATGATCAACAGTGATCCGAACGCGCGGCTATGGGGAATGCTGATGCTGATCTCCGGGCCCATCGTGTATGCGTTCATATCCACTCGGCGAGGCTCGGGGCTGGGCGCTCCTGCAGTGTGATGCGGGTCAAACTTTTCGGCAAGACTTCCGTCTAAACTCGGAAGAAACTCGAATAATCGGACTCATCCCTTGCGAGCGATGACCTCAACAGAGCGACAGGCGGGAGCGTTGGTGGATTCCGCAAGATCGCGTCCTCGGCTCGCATCCATTGACGCGCTCCGCGGTCTGATCATGATCATCATGGCGCTGGATCATGTCCGCGATTTCTTTCACATTGGGGCGATGTCATTTTCTCCGACAGATCTCACACAAACGACGCCGATACTTTTCTTCACGCGCTGGATTACGCACTTTTGCATGCCGGTGTTCATGTTCACGGCGGGGATGGGAGCTTTTCTATTTGCGCAGCGGCACACTCGAACCGAGCTCTCGCGATTCCTGTGGACACGCGGGCTGTGGTTCGTCTTCCTGGAATTGGCGGTGATGCAGTTCGCCTACAACTTCAACTTTACATCGAGGAATGTGGTCCTTCTGTTGGTGCTCTGGATCTTCGGCATCTGCTTCGTCGCGATGGCGGGGTTGGTTTATCTGCCAATGAAGTGGCTCGCGGCGGCAAGCGTGGTTGTCATCGTATTTCACAACCTGCTGGACAACGTCGACGCCTCGAGCTTCGGATCGGCCGCACCGATTTGGCATGTTCTGCATCAACCGGGAGGTTTTAAGCTTGCCGGAAGGACGTTTGCGATCGCCTATCCGCTGCTGCCGTGGGTGTTCGTCATCGCGGCTGGGTTCTGCTTCGCGCAGATTTTTCAGATGGAGACAGCAAGGCGCAGCCGGATCATGCGCTGGCTCGGAGTTGGCTTGACAGTTGCTTTTGTCATCGTACGGGCGATCAATCATTATGGCGATCCCGTGCCTTGGGAGCATCAGAAATCGATGGTGTATACGGTATTGTCATTTCTTAATTGCACGAAATACCCACCATCGCTGGATTTCCTGCTGATGACGCTGGGGCCGGCGTTGATTTTATTGGCGTATTGGGATGGCCGGGCATTTCAGGGGGACAATCCGTTGATTGTTTTCGGCCGTGTGCCGATGTTTTATTTCGTCCTGCATTTCTACTTGATTCATATCTTCGTGGTCATTGCGGCGTTTCTTAGCTATGGGACGGCGGCGCGTGCTTTCATATTCAATCGCGTGCCGTCGATGGGCGGGCCGCAGCAAATGTTCCCAGCGGATTTCGGCTACAGCTTATGGGCGACTTATGGCTTTTGGGTCCTCACGGTGGCAACACTCTATCCGGTATGCCGCTGGTTCGCGGGAGTTAAAGCCAGGCGGCGAGATTGGTGGCTGAGCTACCTGTAGATGGGAGACGGATTCGGCATAAGGAAGCGAGCCAAACGCGCGATTGTCGTGTCGCCAAAAACGCGACACAGCGCGCGGCTCTCCCAGATCCCTCGCTTCGCAAAAAACGCTCACTCGGGATGACAATCTAAACTGCAAGTTTGGGCTTGCAGAGGATGACGTCTGAGCCACTCTCATGGGAACATGAAGGAGAATGTCCAAAGCGATAAAAACTATCTTCTTCGATGTCGGCAACACCCTGCTCTTCCCCAATCGAACCCACATTCTGAAACCGATCGGAAATCGTGATGTTCCGCTCGAACATTGGCATGCGATCGAGCGTGACACCAAGCCAAAATTCGACGACATCGTCGAGCACGGGGGTCCCGCCGATCATGGGTTCTGGTACATGTTCTACGAACGGCTGCTGAAAGATTTGGAAATTAACGATGAGGAGATACACGCTTCCCTGGTCGATGCCACCCGGGTTTCGGCGAACTGGTGCGACATGCGTCCCGGGACGTGCGAAGCCCTACAACGGATTGGCAAGCGGTATCAAATGGGCATTATTTCTAACGCCGACGGCAAGGTCGGCGACGTGCTGCAACGCTGCGGCATCGCGGCTTGCGTTCGGTCGATTACGGACTCAGGAGTGATTGGATGGGAGAAGCCGCATCCGGCGATTTTTGAAGCTGCACTGCGAACGATGAATGTCAAACCGGCAGATAGTCTATACGTCGGCGATGTTTATTCGGTCGATTATCTTGGCGCGACGCGAGCAGGAATGCAAGCGATTTTGTTCGATGTGTCGGGCGCGTATCGGAGAAAGAACCTGCCGAGAGTTGAATCTTTAGAAGAGCTGGAGAAAAGGCTGCTATGAGAAGGCCGAGATAGAGCCGAAGATGGATTCCGGGGATTGTGTTCTGGCTTCTGTTTCTCGGATCTATCGCGCTTATCGGCATCATCCTTTGATTCGGACGGTTTGGGTAGCGGTCCTGAGCCAGAGGATAGGCCACACCGCAGTGGACCGGCGTAGCTCAGTTCACCCGGACTCGTGCGCTTCTGTACAGGCAATCCCAGAAACGCACAGATCGATCCCTTGGACCGCGATGCCTGAGAAAAGATTCGCTAGATAATAAAGAAGTTAGCAATCGCAATCCGGCCTCGTAAGTGCATCTGTGCGAGCGGACGAATCTGCTTTCGAGGTGGCCATGGAAAGCGTGAACAAAGACATTCGCTATGCAGTTCGGAATCTGCTGAACGCCCGAGGATTCACCATCATTGCCGTGATCACTCTGGCCCTGGGAATTGGCGCCAACACAGCGATGTTTAGTGTCGTGAATGCAGTCTTGCTGCGGCCACTTCCCTTTCGCGATCCCCAGCGACTGCTGGCCTTGGGCGAGTACGATATCCGGCGCGGCCCATCGGAGACACTGAGCTTGTCATATCCAGATTTTGAAGATATCCGCACTCGCAATCACTCTTTTCAAGAGGTTTCGGTATTCTCAGACAGCGAGTCGACGGCAACCGGCTTTGGCGCAGCCTTACACGTCAATGTTGAACTGGTTTCGGCCAACCTGTTTCACCTGCTTGGAGCACAACCGCCGCTTGGACGCGCTTTCCTCCCGGAAGAAGACCAAGCCGGGCATCATGTAGTCATTCTTAGTGACAAGTTTTGGCGAACCCACTTCGACGGCGACGCCAACGTTATTGGACGCTCCATCACGCTGAACGGCCGGCCGCTCACCATTGTCGGGGTTGCTCCCGCCGGCTTTCAATTCCCGGTCCGCGACGAAGCACGCGATATGTGGATCACCTTCTCCCGTTGGGCCGAGGTGGATGATCCTAAGGACACACCGATTCAGGCTCAACGCGGAAATCACAGTCTGCAGGGCATCGCGCGCCTGAAACCGGGCGTCACACCGCAACAGGCGGAGTCGGATATGTCGGCTATCGCCCGGGCTTTGACCGCCGAATACCCAAAAACGAATTCACACAATGGGATTTCTGCCCGGCCTGAGCTGGACTCTTTGGTAGGGGACACCCGCACGCCCTTGCTGGTTCTACTGGGGGCGGTCGGATTGGTTCTGCTGATCGCTTGTGCGAACGTCGCCAATTTGTTGCTGGCACGGAGCAGCGGGCGCATTCGCGAGATTGCCATTCGCGCGGCATTGGGCGCTACGCGGATGCGCATTGTTCGGCAACTGGTCACGGAATCGATTGTGCTTTCGTTGTCTGGTGCGACGTTGGGCGTTGCTGTGGCCTCATGGGCATTGTCCGGCGTGTTGAAGCTCTATCCTGCAAATCTTCCGCGCGCGCAGGAAATTGGAATTGACTACCGTGTACTGCTGTTCACCGCTGGCTTGTCGATCGTCACCGGAATCGTCTTCGGCCTGTTGCCGGCGCTGCAGGTTTCGAAGCCCAACCTGCGAGAGGCGATGAGTGATGGGGGACGCACAAGCACAACTGGCGCCAGGCATACGCGTATTCGCGCAATTCTTGTAGTGGCTGAAACCGCAGTTGGGGTCATGCTGCTGATTGGCGCTGGGCTCCTGATGCGCAGCCTGCAGCGGCTGTCGAGTGTCGATCTGGGATTCAATCCCCAGAACGTGCTAACCGCGAATTTTGATCTTTCAGAGACGCGTTACACGCCCGATCAGATGGATCATTTTGTACAAGATCTTTTCGCTCGTATCCGCGTGATGCCGGGCGTAGCCAGTGCGGCGGGCGCAATTCCCTTGCCGCTGAGCGACGATCACTTCTCGGTTTCGTTCAATTTGTTGGATCATCCCTTGCCGGAGGGCAATCAACCAAGCGCTGGCTTCTATGTTGTAGCTCCAGGATTTTTCGAGACGATGCAGATTCCGTTAGTGAGCGGGCGCACCTTCGATGAACGTGACCAGCGCAATTCCACGCCAACGATGATCATCACCCAGTCGTTTGCACAGAAGTATTTTCCGAATGAAGATCCGATCGGCCGCAAGATCGAAATCGGCGCCGGCGAGGGAGCGGCACGGGCGAGTTACAAAACACGAGAAGTCGTCGGCGTGGTTGGCGACATCCGCACGAGCGATATCAATCTCGAACCTAAACCAACTTATTATGTGCCCTTGCCACAGTTGATGTGGGGACCGCCGTTGCTGGTGATTCGGACAAAGGGGCAGCCGAAGGCAATGACTGACCAACTCCGCAAGTTGGTCTCGTCGATGGACCCCGAGTCTCCGCTTTACGATATGCGCACGATGGAAGATTACTTAGCGCTGGATTTGGGCCGGGCGCGATTCCAGGCAATCTTGCTAGCCCTTTTTGCTGGCGTGGCTCTGCTGCTGACGGCCGTAGGTCTCTATGGAGTCATGGCGTACGCCGTGACACAGCGGACGCATGAAATTGGAGTGCGCATGGCATTGGGGGCGTCGCGGTCTGCAGTGCTCCATATGGTGCTGCAACGGGGAATTTTGCTGACGCTAAGCGGCATCGGCATAGGAGTAATCGGAGCGGTCGCGCTTGCGAGCGTGATCGAATCGTTGCTCTACCAGATTCCGCCACGGGACCCGGCGACTTACATTGTGGTCTGCATTGTCCTGGGCAGCGTGGCGATGTTGGCGAGCTACATTCCGGCATTGCGGGCAACGCGAGTAGATCCAATGTTGGCCTTGCGGTACGAATAAGTTTCTTAGTTCTTAACTCAGCGATTGGCCGGTTATCTCCGATGGTTCGCGCTGAGCGTCTGACCTTGTTCGGCGCCAGTCTCTCCCTTACATTCCCTTTAGGATGCAGAACCGCACCGAGACATTGCAGGTCGGTTTGCGGGCGCCAGATTTCTCTGTATCGGCAGCGAATCGGGAGGGAGAATTTTCGCTTGTCTGGCTGCGGAGTCGGGGTCTGGTGATCATGGAATTCCTGCGTGGAACATGGTGACCGAACTGCCGCAAACGCATGGCTCAGTTTGAGTCACTCAAGACTGAAATCGAGCAAGCGGGGGCGCAGTTGGTATTCATCGCCGCAGAAAAGCGGCAAGGAATTTTCAAACCGGAGAAATACTTTTCGGCGCATCCGCTGTCGTTTCCGTTTTTGCTCGATGAGGATCGCACGGTGACCAAGGCTTACGGACTTTATCACCGGTTGGGGATGGATGCGATCAACATTGCGCATCCGGCAACACTGGTGATCGACCGCGCCGGAATGGTGCAGTTTATTTACCGCGGTAAGGACCAACAAGATCGCATCCCGGTGGCTGCGGTGATGGAAGTGGTGAAGAAATTGGGGAAGTGAATTGGAATTAGCGCTCAACAATCTGCGGGAGGGCTTCTAATGAAAAAAATCTTAGTGCTGATTTGCGGATTTATGTTAGGCAGCGCGGCGTTGGCTCAGAACAACATTTCGTTGCCAGCCGGCACCTCGATGAAGGTCAAGCTGGAAACCGCGCTGGCGACGTCTTCCAGCAAGAGCGGAGACGCGTTTTCCGGACGGATCACGGAGGCCGTGTTGCTCGATGGTAAGCCGGTGATTCCGATTGGGGCGACGGTCGAAGGCCGGGTTACTCAAGCGACCCAGCCGCGACGGATTTCGGGCAAGCCGACGATTGGCATCTTTCCGGAATCGCTGGTGATGCCAAATGGCGACAGGTTCATGCTGAATGCCATGCTGGTCGACACCGATGTTCGTCACGGTACGGATGTAAATGACGAAGGACAGTTCAAGGGCAAAGGCCACGACGGCAAAGATCTGACCCAGATCGGCATGGGCACAGGGGGCGGAATGTTGGCGGGTGGACTGATTGCCGGAGCAAAGGGCATGGTTATTGGCGGGGCCATCGGCGCAACCGCGACGGTCACTCACTGGCTGATGAAGAAGCGTTCAGCGGAGCTTCCCGCCGGGACTGAGCTGGTGATGGAGTTGAGCCGTCCGCTGGAGATGAAGGCGGCGGAGGGTGAAGGGCAATAGTAAGGTGCGGTACAAAGACCTTACGCCAGCGCCATCAATTCTTCTTCGCTGACCAATTGCAACTCGATCCAGCCTTCGAGCGGAAGCGCATCGGCGGGCAGATGATTTTGCCAGAGGCTGAAGCGCAAGCGAATCCTGGTCGCAAAAGGTCCGCCGGACGCGCTGGCGCGAATGACCGGGACGGGTGCTGCAGCTAACCAGGGCAAAGGTAGACGGAATTCGAAATTCCTAGCGAAAGCGATTTTCGATTCCGCACCAGGTTTCTCCGAAGTGGCTAAAGTTTGCGCAGGCTTTACTACACTAACCTGCCAAGCTTGCATCTTTCCCGCTTCCATCTGCGCATTGATTCGCAGGGCGCGACGTGGAGTCTGCTCGCTTCCAGCCCAGGATTCAACATTCACTACTAACTCAAAATCGCTTTCTGGCGGCTTTCCCGCAAAATCGAGTCGTCCATAGACGTAGTTTTCATCGATACCTGCGTAGGCGGAATCGAGCAGAAAGGTTTTGCCGTGCATGGCGCCAGCACGGCGGTCGGCGGTGTAAACCGCGGCACCCATCCACTCGAAGTAACGGACCATGGTGCCGTTGATGGCGGGATGAACGTAGGAAGTTTGCGGAATGAAGTCGGGACGCGAAGTCACGCCGGTGATCGGTTGGGCGAGATAATCGGGCGGCGTGCCACCGAGAGCCTGGTAGACATTCGAGAGATGCTTACGGTAAAGCTCGTCGAAATCGCGATCGTTGGCGGAATGGTGCTCGGGACCGTACCACCAATTCCAGTCACTGCCTTCAGCAATCAATAACTCTTCGAACGCTAACTTGCGTTGCGTCTCATTCCCGCGCGCAGCATTCTCAGTATAGAAATTGCGAGCGTGATAGAGGTAATCCCAGGATTTGTTGTCTTCGGGCGCGCCGATCCAGACGTTAAAGTTGGCATTGATCCAGGATCCCGGAACAAGTGAAGTTAAGCGATTAAAGTTTTTGTGGCGGGCGATGGCTTCGGAAACGGTGACGGCTTCGACGCCAGGTTCGTTCTCCAGCGCGTGGTAAAAGCGGCGGAGAAATTCGCGGCCCGATTGATAGTAGTATTCCCAGGCGTTTTCGCCATCGAGAATGACGGGGATCACCGCGTCCTGGCCTTTGTCGAGGAGCGACTGCGCGCAGCTCTTAAGGTTTCCGATCAAATGGGACGCCGCATCGGCCGCGGGCATTCCGGAATAGACGAAGCCGACTAGATCAGAAATGGTGTGATCGCGGAAAATCAAGTGCATCGCGGTCGGGCCACGCTCGAAGCGGTGAATGGTGTACAGCTTCTCCGCGCTTGGTTCGGGCAATCCGCCGCCATCGCGAGCGAAGTTGATGCCGATGCTGCGGCCGAGCACTCCTTCGTCGGAGGCCATCCAGTTCACACCCAAACTGTGGGCAATGGCCAACACTTCTTCGGAGACGCTGCCCTCGGAGGGCCAGACTCCGACCGGACGAAGGCCAAAAACTTTCTCGTGTAGGTCTAGGCCCCGCAGCAACTGCTCGCGCGCGTCCTCGGGATGGCGAAATCGATTTTGCGGCAGAGGCAAGCCGGGAGATGAAATTGCGCCCTGGCTTGTGTCGGAAACCAGCGGCAGAATCGGATGATAGAAGGGCGAAGTGGAGATTTCGATGCCGCCGCGTTTCGCAGCCGCGGCGTGAGCGGGAAGAACTTTGCCAAGCAGTTCGCGCTCGCGAGTGATGACAAATTTCTGATCGTCAAGCGAATAACCGTGGCCTTTCTTAATGAGCGCGGCGACATCGGGATCTTCGAGAAAAAATTCGTCGAACCAGGCGATCTGCGAGAGAACCTGAAGATCGGTATAGTCCTGCTCCTGAAAGTAGCGCTCGGCGCGTTCAGGCGAATCATTGGCGCCGCGAAAACGCTCCCATAGCTCGCGGTAGCGGGGATAACGTCCGATCATATTGACCGGATTCGCTTGAAACAAATACTGCAGGGCGAAGCGGCGTTCTTCGGGGCTAAGATCGCGCGCCGGCTTGGCAGCAACGTCGAGAAATGGATCGCGAACTGTACCCTCTACGTAGTCCTGAATCTGGGCAATGAGCGATGGCACGAGGTTGAATGTCTGATGAACGTTGGGAAACTCGTCGAGCAGCTTGACCATGCCGTAGTAATCTTTGAGCGCATGCAGGCGAACCCAGGGAAGGCGGTAATCTCCGGTGACAAGGTCTTTGTAGAACGGCTGGTGCTGGTGCCACAGAACGATGACGCGAAGGACTGGCATGAGAAGAAACTCAGTCTAGCATGTGGGTGGGCGGAAACTCGGTGATTGAGCGTGAGGATTCGGATGCTACGTCACCCGTAGTCACACCCACGGGTGTGCTGACCAGCAACGTGCCGTTTCATGTGATTCCGTGAATCTCGCATATTCCCAGCCTCCGCGGAGATCGCGGAAGGCTGGGCCACCTCGCGCACGGCGGATCCCACGTTTCGCAAAAACCGCGAGACATGGGCCGCCCGATCTTGTGTGCGCTCCTACTTTTCCGACCACACGGCTAATTCGTTGCCGCTGGGATCGGCGAAGTGAAAACGCCTGCCGCCGGGAAATGAAAATGCATCTTTGACGATGGTTCCACCGGCATCGCGGACTTTTTGTTCGGTGGCCGCGAGGTCGCTGGCGTAGATCACAATGAGCGGCCCGCCATGCACGACTTTGCCTTCTTTGGTGAATCCGCCTGTGAGACGGCCGTCTTCAAAGCTCGAGTAATCGGGGCCGTAGTCGGTGAATTTCCATCCGAAGGCCTGCTCATAGAAAGCCTTGGTTTTGGCGATGTCGGTGGCGGGAAATTCGATGTAGTCGATGCGTGCATTGTTTGCTTTGTTGTCCACGGTTTTCTGCTCCTGTTGGGCAAAGGCCAGAGTGACGGCCAAAAGTGTGACTGCAGCTACGATGAGGCGCATTGTTCTCTCCGATAACTTCTACGAGGTCAGCTTACGCGGTAGGGTTTTAGCAGAATAGGAAAAAACGGTCAGCGACAGAAAGCAGCGGGAGTCCGACCGGAGAAACGCTGGAAATCTGCGATGAAGTGGGATTGATCGAAGTAGCCGCAATCGGCGGCCAGGCCGGCGTGCTCGCCGCGCTCGTTGTGAATTCGAGAGAGAGCGTAGCGGAAACGCAAAATGCGGGCTAGCAGTTTTGGAGACAACCCGGTGGTCTGCAAACACAAGCGGCGAAACTGGCGGAGGCTGATGCCAGCATGGCTAGCGACGTCATCCAGCGAAACCAGGCCGTTGCATGAGCGCATCCACGCGAGAGCGCGCTGCAGGGGAGTGATCGAAGTAGGGATTACGTTCTCCGCCAGCAAAGAAACACACTGCTTCGACGATCGAAGATCCTCGATTTGAGATAGCAGAGTTCGTGCACGCGATCCCCAAAGTTCTTCCAGTGTCGGGTGTGCGTCGGTCAGTAACTCGGCGGACACACCAACCTGTGCGGTCCACATTCCGGGATGGAAGCGCATGCCGACCAGCGTTTGACCGGAGATGATTGGAAAATCCTGAAATTTGGTCATTACGCCGGCGACTTGGAGGGTCGAGGTGCCCGCGCCGGAGGTGAAGATGATGTCGGCGCAGGCGTCAGGCAGAACGCGATGCGAAACCGGAGCGCGCTCGAAATGCCGCATCACCCAAAAGCACTCAACCGACGCCGCCAGCCGCGGCGGAGGGGCGAATTCAACGTAGGACGGCACGGGCTTAGCTTACACCGAAAAGAGCTCTCGAACGACGAAACAATTGACATACCAGGAGTGTCCAGCCGTGAAATGGCTTGATTTGAGGGCATTCCCGGGGATAGGCTTGCCCGAGCGGTCACATTTCATTACTCAGGCAGGGAGACATGCAAAGCAGCGGAAAATCGATATTGTTGGGATTGGCAGTTGTGATGGTAGCAACGATGGGGTGGGCGCAGGACAGCGCGGCGAACACACCGCAGATTTCGCGGCGTCCGCCGTGGAACGCGCAAGTGCCGCCTCCTACGCAGCCGCAATACAATTTTTTCTCGATCATGGACGGCGGTCCGAAGGCGCTCGAACTGCACCACGATACGCAAGTCGGCACGAACAAGCCGGTGGACGTTTACATGCTCGCCATCGAGTTGCAGGTGATGAACTCCGACGGGGACTTTGAGCCAGAAGGGTTGATCATCGATCACTTTTATACCGCGCAAGCAGTAAAGCCGAACCAGGCGCCGAATCCACGGAATGCGCGCGATTGCGGATTCTGGTACCAGTTAGTGCAAGGGGCAGCGCAGAACCGCAATCCATTGCTGCGTACCTGGCCATACATCGAGTTCACGGTGGCGGAAGGAGCGCGCATCGTCCAGACCAACGAAGATGGTCCGGTGTATTGGAGTGACGACATTGAATGCTGGGGATCGAGCGACCGCTTCCCGCCGTTCTGACGATGTATATTCATCCGAGAAGGACTGCCCCGGCCAAGATCGGCAGGCAGTCCTTTGCTTTTCCTGGCGATTTCCGTCCGGTACACTAGAATTTCGCATCGAAAAGCCCATGGAAAACGTCGTCCTAGCACCTCCGAACAGTTCCCGCTCCGATGTCAGCCTGCTCAGCCCGCAGGATATCCATCTTTTCAACGAGGGCCGGAACTATCGCGCCTATGAACGCATGGGCGCGCACTTTACCAGTTCGGGCGACGAGGCAGGCGTGTGCTTCAGCGTGTGGGCGCCGAACGCCCGCTGGGTATCGGTGATCGGCAGCTTCAACCGGTGGGATCCGAATGCGCACCCGCTCTATCCGCGCGGCGGCTCGGGGATATGGGAAGGCTTTGTTCCTGGAGTGGCGAAGGGCGCGCTCTATAAATTTCACATTCGATCGCAGCACCACGGACACCTCGCCGATAAGGCTGACCCGTTCGGCATATGGCATGAGAAGCCGCCACGCACGGCGTCGGTGGTGTGGGACTTGGATTATCAATGGGGCGACCGCGAGTGGATGGAAGGGCGCAAAGGCCGCAACTCTCTACACGCTCCGATCTCGATTTACGAGATGCATCTCGGCTCGTGGATGCGGATGCCGGAAGAGCACAATCGGCCGCTGAGCTATCGTGAGACCGCGCCGCGGCTGGCGGAATACGTCAAACGCATGGGCTTCACGCATGTGGAGTTCATGCCAATAATGGAGCATCCGTTTTATGGCTCATGGGGCTATCAGACGACGGGCTATTTCGCGCCGACTTCGCGCTATGGCACGCCGCAGGATTTTATGTTTTTGGTGGATTATCTGCACCAGAACGGGATCGGGGTGATTCTGGATTGGGTGCCATCGCACTTCCCTTCTGATGGTCATGGGCTGGCTTACTTTGATGGGACGCATCTGTTCGAACACGCGGACTCGCGGAAGGGATTCCATCCCGATTGGAAGACGCACATTTTTAATTACGGAAGAAATGAAGTGCGGAGCTTCCTGCTTTCGAGCGCGATGTTCTGGCTCGACAAGTATCACGCGGACGGATTGCGGGTAGATGCGGTCGCATCGATGCTGTATCTCGACTACTCGCGGAATGCGGGCGAGTGGCTGCCGAACCAATATGGCGGACGGGAGAATCTCGAGGCGATCGATTTTCTGCGCCAGTTCAATGCCGAGGCTTATAAAGAGTATCCCGGGATTCAGACATACGCTGAGGAGTCGACGGCGTGGCCGATGGTTTCAAAGCCGATTTATGTTGGCGGGTTAGGTTTCGGCTTCAAATGGGATATGGGATGGATGCACGACACGCTGGAATATTTCAGGCACGATCCCATCCATCGCAAGTACCACCACAATATGCTGACGTTCCGCATGCTCTATGGCTTCACGGAGAATTTTGTGTTGCCGCTTTCGCATGACGAAGTTGTGCATGGCAAAGGTTCGCTGATTGGAAAGATGTCGGGCGATGAGTGGCAGCGCTTCGCAAATTTGCGTCTGCTGTTCGGATACATGTTCGCGCAACCAGGAAAGAAACTGCTGTTCATGGGCGCCGAATGGGGACAGGTGCGGGAGTGGGCGCACGACAGCAGTTTGGAGTGGCATGTTCTGCAATATCCGGTACATAGCGGAATGCAGAAATGGGTCGAGCAGTTGAATCGCGTCTACGTGGAGCAACCGGCGTTGCATCATCACGACAACGAACCTGAAGGCTTCGAGTGGATCGACTGCAATGACAGCGCGGCGAGCACGATCTCGCTGCTGCGCAAGGGAGGGGTGCCGCAGCAGAACATCGTGGTGGTTTGCAATTTCACGCCTATCCCACGCGAGAACTTCGTTTTAGGGGTTCCTCGCGGAGGATATTGGCGCGAGCTCTTGAACAGCGATGCCAAGGAGTACGGCGGAAGTGGGTTAGGAAACCTGGGCGGGGCGCAGGCTTCGGATCAACCGGCGCACGGACGTCCCTATTCGGTGAAATTGACTCTCCCGCCACTGAGCGCGCTGTTTCTGAAAGCCGAATAGTCGGCGGCGTGACGACGGGATGGCAGCCGAAGTGCCCGGCAGAAATCCTAAAGACACTTCGGAAGTATGTCTTTTACGCAAGGGCGTATAAAATGAACCTTTGCCGGGATTAAATGCTGGTGCCAATCCAGCCGCCCATCGGGACGACGAGGAGCGTCGTCTAACTCTTGAGACATCCCGGTTATCTCGGCCAGCCTTCCGCTGGTTTCTTCTTGGACAGGGACTTCTTCACGAGTTCTTTCCAGTTCCCGCTTAGCTTTAGCCTGTCCGCTTTCGGGCATTCCCGTGCCCCGTGCTAGACTCCACTCAGCGGCACTGTAATGCGGATTCTGACTCGCTACATTCTGAGCGAAGTCACGGCTCACGCCCTGATCGGCGTGAGCGTCTTCACGTTCGTTCTGTTTACCCGGGACCTGGGACAGATCCTCGAGCTTGTGGTGCGCAACAGCGCGCCGATTCCCAGCGTCGCCGAAGTTTTCTTTTTCATTGTCCCCATTACATTGAACATCAGCATTCCGGCGGGAGTGCTGGTGGGAATTCTGATTGGCCTGAGCCGATTGGCGGCCGACAGCGAAATAACTGCCATGCGGGCCTGCGGAGTAGGAATTTGGAGTTTCCTGCGCATCATTGCGATTTTTGTACTGGTCGCGTGGGGATTGGCGCTGTTCAACGGCGTCTATGTCGCGCCGCAATCGGAAGCGGCGATGGCGCAGTTGCAAGACCGGCTGAAATCCTCGCAGGCGTCTTTTGAGGTGCAGCCGCGAGTTTTCTACGAAGGCTTCCCCCAGTTGGTGCTTTACGTGGAAAATGTGCAGGCGGCTCGAGGAGCGGCGATTTGGAAGGGCGTATTCATCGCCGACATGAGCACGCCCTCGGCGCCACGGATCACGCTCGCCGAGCAAGGGATTCTCGTCAGCGAGGGCCCGAACCGGTTGCATCTTCACCTTACGAACGGGTCGACGCATGAGAATGACCCGGCGGATCCAAATCATTATCAGATTTCGACTTTCGAAGTGACTGACTTGCCGATTCCTGTGCCACAGGGAGAAAGCGCGAAGGAATCGGCTTCAGTGAACGCGCCGATCTCGCGCCTGAGCACGACGCAACTTTGGCGGCTGGGATCCGACGCGAAGAATCCTCTGGCGCGGCTGGAGCTGATTGAGTTTCATCGGCGGTTCGCCTTGCCGACGGCTTGTTTGGTGCTGGCGCTGGTGGGCATTCCACTAGGACTTTCGTCGAAGAAGGGCGGGAAATCGGCGGGATTCGTTCTGACCATCGCGCTGGTATTCATCTATTACTTTGCTTCCCTGGTGGGCGTTTCGCTGGCGCGGCAGGGAAAAGTTTCTCCGGGATTTGGAGTGTGGCTGGCGAATATCGTTTTCTTCCTAGGCGGAGCTTTTCTGTTGTGGCGGGCGGAACGGAAACCGATCGATTTTTCCGCCTGGCGACAGGCGTGGAAGCCGGCGAAGTTGCGGCATAAGGGCATGCCTGCGCTACGGTTTACGCGCAGCGAGGATGCCTGGGAACGGGCTTACAGCCGGCGAAGAGTTTTCCGCGCGCGCTTCCCCATGATTCTCGACGATTACGTCCTGCGCGATTTCGCGATGAATCTGATTTTGGTGCTGACCACGTTCTTATTATTGTTACTGGTTTTCACCGTGTTCGAGTTGTTAGGCGATATTTTGCGCAACCACATTTCACCGGTGGTGGTGGGGGAGTACTTGCTGAACGTGTCGCCGTACTTTTTGTACAACGTGGCGCCGTTGGCGATCCTGCTGGCGGTGCTGGTGACATTCGGCCTGATGCAGCGCAGCAATGAAGTAACAGCGATCAAGGCAACCGGGATCAGTATTTACCGGATCATCGTCCCGGTCATTGTCGCGTGTGCGATGCTTGCAGCTGGCCTATTTTTCTTCGACCAGCTCTACTTGCCGTACGCGAACAAGCGGCAAGACGCGCTGCGCAATGAGATCAAGGGCAAGCCTCCGCAGACTTACTTGAATCCCGACCGAAAATGGATCTTTGGCGAGCGCTCGAACATTTATTACTACCAGCTCTTCGATTCGGAGAAAAATCAGTTCGGGCGGCTTTCGGTTTTTCAATTCGATCCGAAGACCTTTCAATTGACGCAGCGCATTTATGCCGAGCGCGCGCATTGGGAGGAGACGCTGCAGCGCTGGGTATGCACGCAAGGGTGGGAGCGGGAATTCCGCGGCCCGGCGATCGAGAATTACCGGACTTTTGACGTGTCGACGTTTGCGGGGGTGAGCGAACCGCCGACCTACTTTAAGAAGGAAGTGAAGCAGTCGTCGGAGATGAATTACCAGGAACTCCGGCGATATATTCGCGATCTGCAGCAGAGCGGCTTTGATGTAGTGCGGCTGCGAGTGCAACTGGCAAAGAAGTTCGCCTTCCCGGTAATCGCGCTGGTTATGGCGCTATTGGCTGTTCCCTTCTCGTTGCAGGCCGGCAGGCGCGGCACGGTCACCGGAGTCGCGCTCGCGCTGGGTATTGCAGTGGTGTACTGGACGGTCTCGGGCTTATTCGAGGCAATGGGGAACATCAGCCAATTGCCGCCGGTTCTGGCGGCGTGGTCGCCAGATGTGATTTTCGCTTTGCTCGGCGGATACATGATTCTGAAAGTGCAAACATAGAGCGGTCGCACTTCCTCGTAACGACGTTTCGTAACGGGTGTACAATTGCGCCATTTTAGACCAGAACGAGATTCCGCAATCGGAGTTGTGCCATGAGCGACGAAACCAATAAGAGAATCGGAGACTACGAAATCCTCGGGGTGCTGGGCAGCGGAGGAATGGGGAAAGTCTTCAAGGTGCGGAACGTCATTACCGACCGCACGGAGGCAATGAAGATTGTCGCGTCTGATTTAGCTGGGCGGCAGGACGTGGCGGACCGATTTCTGCGCGAGATCAAAGTCCTGGCGACGCTGGATCATCCCAACATCGCCGCACTGCGAACGGCGCTGAAGGTCGACAACCAACTGCTGATGATTATGGAGTACGTCGAGGGCACGACATTATCGGCGCGGCTGAGCATGGGAGGGATTCCGGTGCCCGATGTTCTCAATTACATCGACCAGGCGCTGACCGCACTGAGTTATGCGCACAAGAAGCAAGTCATTCATCGTGACATCAAGCCGGGGAATCTGATGCTGACTCCGCAGGGCGTGGTGAAAGTGATGGATTTTGGGATTGCGCGGTCGGGTGGTGATCGTGGGATGACCATGACCGGGACGACGATGGGTTCGCTGTGCTACATGTCGCCGGAGCAGGTGAAAGGGCAGGAAGTGGATGTGCGTTCGGATGTCTATTCGATGGGCGTGTCGTTGTACGAATTAGTGACCGGCGAGCGGCCATTTCGTGCAGACAGCGATTTCTCGTTAATGACAGCCCAGGTGGAGCAGCCGCCGAAGCCGCCGATTCAGATTCGTCCCGATCTGCCACCGGCGCTGAACGAAATCATACTGACTGCGATGGCGAAAGATCCGACAAAGAGATTTCAGTCGGCCGATGCATTCCGAAATGCGCTGGGCACGGTGCGCAAAGGGCTCGGAGAAGCGCAGACGGCGGAGATGAACGCCGTTGCTAAAACAAATGCGAGCACGGGGACAGCGGCGCAGCGGGCCGAAGGAACTTCGACTCGCACTTTAGAGATGGCGCATGTGCTGTTCACCGACATTGTGGCCTACTCACAGTTGCCCATGGACACGCAGGAACAGGTATTGACCCAACTGCAGGGTCTGGTGCGAAGCACGGTGGAATTCAGCAGGGCGCAAAGTGGCGGACAGCTAATCAGCTTGCCAACTGGCGACGGTATGGCGCTCGTGTTCTTCGGCGACGCGGAGGCTCCAGCGCGTTGCGCGTTGGAACTGAGCCGAGCATTGCGTTTGCAGTCGGGGATTCAGTTGCGCATGGGGATTCACACCGGTCCTGTGTATCGCGTGGCAGACATCAATGCGAATCGCAATGTGGCAGGCGGCGGAATTAATATGGCGCAGCGCGTGATGGACTGTGGCGATGCCGGACATATCCTGGTTTCCGGCGCGGTTGCCGATGTGCTTGGACAAGTCAGCACATGGAGGCAAGCGCTGCACGATCTCGGCGAGGCAGAAGTCAAGCATGGCGTTCGGGTAAGGATTTACAACCTCTACACAGATGAGGTTGGCAACTCGAGTTTGCCGCACAAACTGGAAGGGGCGCAGAAGGCCCAGGCGGCCACGGCGACAACGGCAACACTGACTCCGCCGGCGATCTCTATTCCTTCCATGCCGGCGGCAACGCAGATTCCAACTCAAACAGTTCCAAGCGTGATTCAACCCTCGCCGCCTCCGGGGCGACGTGGTCTCTATATGGCGCTGGGGGCGTTGCTGGTGCTGGTAGTGCTGATTGCGGCCGGGCTCTATATTCCTCGGAGATCAAAAACCCGGGCTAGCGATCAGGTTGCCCCGATGCAGCAAGAGCAGAGCGCGCAACCCATGCAGAGTGGAAACCCAACGACAGTTGCGACCCCGGCGACGACGACTGCAACACCAAACTCCGCATCCGATTCGACAGCTGTTCCTGCGCAGACGACGCCAGAGCCAACTCCATCGCCCCGCAATCAGGTGGAAAAGAAATCTGGGGCGAAGAAGGTCGCCGCGATTCCGTCCGCGACACAACAACAGGCGCAGCCGGAGGCGCAAACGGGTGGAACGCCGGCGCAATCGAACGACGCGGCTGAATTAGAGGAATTGGAACAAACTGTGGATCAACTCACCAGCCGGGCTGCGGCCGTCAACAGCAGCCTGGATAATCTGCGCCGCCAGCAAGCGGCCCAAGGTTTCGGGCTTCGCGGTGACATCAGTTCGACAGAGGAAATGATGAAGACCCATCTGGCAAGGGCACAAGCTGCTTTGCAAAATCAGGATGCAAAGAACGCGAAGAAATATGCCGACATGGCTTCGAGCGAAGTCGAGAAACTAGAGCAGTTCCTCGGGCGCTAGGCCGATCGTTCACGAAGCTTCAATCGGCGGCAATCGCCGAAGGGTTGTTGTTAGTCACCGTGGGTGTGCCGATGGGGTTGAGCTGTCCGTTGGTGGTATTCAAACTGAAAGCCGAGAGTGTCGATCCCCCCAGGTTCGTAACATAGATGTAATCAAAAGGATTCGTAGTCGTATTCCCAACCAGACTTCCCGTGGTTCCGGAAATGACGACCATGGAAGTGGGAGTGACACCTGTAGAAGCCGCCGCGGGAGAAAGCGAAGTCAAAACGCCGGTGCCAGTGGCGTAGGAAAATTCCGAGACTTGATTCGAACCCTTATCCAAGACATATAAAAACGTGAATGCCGGATCGGCCGCAATAGCCACCGGACCGGTGCCGGTTCCCAGAGAAAAAGGTGAACCGGTAATTTCAGTTAGAGTGCCGTCGGGACTATTAGGCTGAGCGCAACTGGTTACGACCTTATCGCAAATGGCAAAACCAGAGACGTTATTCGATCCCTCGTTGGCAACGTAAAGAAAACCTCCGCCCGGAACGATGCCCAGACCAGAAGGTGCAGTACCGACGGTGTAGGGCGATTGGCCGAGCGGCGTCAGTACACCTGATTTTGCGGAAAATGCGGTCAGCGTCTGCGTGAAGTTGTTGGCAACGTAGACAAAGTTTCCGGTGGCACTGACCACAATCGCCGAAGGTCCGGTTGCGGCAGTCTGTCCGATTGGAATCGTAGTAAATGGCGAGCCTTTGACGGGAGTCAGGGTCCTACCGCTCACGGAAAAAACGGATACATTGTTCGATCCCTGGTTGGCCACATAGAGAAATTGGCCGGCGGGATCCAATGCGAGAGCTGTCGGCGCGGTCCCAGTGGCCACAGCCGCACCGGCGGAGGTCAAAAGCCCGCTTGAGTCCAGGTTATAAGCGGAAACGGAATTGGAGGCGTGGTTTAGAACGAAGACAGCTGTCAATGTCGGAGAGAGCGCAATGCCGGCCGGAAAACTTCCGGTGCTGACGGGTTGCGTCAGCTGAGTGAGCCCTCCGCTGGCCAGCGCAACCTGGTAGGACCAGATCGCGCTATCGCCCTGCGTGGTGAAGAACAACAGGGCGGTTCCATTGGAAACGGCGGTGGTATTGACGCTGCTGCAAGCCAGCAAGATCCCCAGCGAAATAAAAACTAGAAGTGCGAGATAACGGAACTTCATTCCGGATCGATCTCTCCCCAGGTTGCTAGTTTACCTTCATTTGTGTATCAGGAATGCGCAGGAAGAGCAACTTGGCTAGGCGTGGGGACCACTCGACACCGGGGACGGAGAAGCCGGCGCAGTCTCACTTAATTCGACAAATGCCAGGGGCAAGCGAATTTCGACGCTCAATCCACCTTCCGGACGATTGGCAGCTCGGACGGTCCCGGCATGCAACGATACAGCGCGTTGGGTGATTGCTAAACCTAGTCCTACGCCACCGGTTTGGCGGCCACGAGCATCGTCGATGCGGTAAAAAGGCTGGAAGAGCTTATCGAGAGCATCATTGGGCACGCCGGGCCCGGAGTCAAGGACGCTCACAACCGCCTCTGCTCCGGCCGGGCCAGAATTCTGCAACAAACGAACCTGAACGCTGGTTCCCTCTTGGGTGTAGCGGATGGCGTTGCGCACCACGTTCTCGATGGCGCTATAGAGCAGGCTGGCACTGCCACTGACGACGCAATCGTCAACGATGGCGACTTCGACTTCGCAATGTCGGCTCTGAGCTTCGAATGCAGCATCGAGGGCAATTTCGTCGATCAGTTCCGCCAGCCGCACGGGCGATTTTTCAATCGACTGGGAGCCGGATTCGAGGCGCGCAATGGTCAGCAAGCGTTCGATCATTTCATTCAGACGGTTGGTTTCGCGATCGATGCGTTCGAGCGCGCTGCGGGCCTCGGCACCACTGCGCTGCCGTGCCAACTCGAGTGCCACATTCAACCGCGCCAAGGGAGAACGCAGTTCGTGAGAAATGTCGGAAAGCAGGCGACGCTGGGCATTAACCAAGTTCTGCAAGCGTTCCGCCATGAGATCGAAATCGCGGGTGAGTTGCGCCATTTCATCGTGACGGCGAGAACCGGGAACTCCGGCGCGAGCAGCAAGGTCTCCTGCGGCAAGTTGTTGAGTGGCGGCGCGCAGGCGCGCGACCGGCGCGGTGAGGTAACGCGCCAATATGTAACAGACGAGGCCAGAGGAAAGCAGTCCGATCAAAATGCCTAGCCCGGGCACACCATGTGGGCCGAAGAACGGATGCGGCTCGGGAGGCAGTTCGGTAATCATGGTGTACGGCTGCCCGTTGACGGTCTGAACTTCGCGGAGGAACTGCATGGGCCGAAAGCGGGCCCAGAAACTGTCGGCCGTCGCCATCTGCCCACGACGAGCGCGATCCACCCAGTCGGGCAGCCTGCGGCCTAATAATTCCTTACCCTGTGGATCGAAGATGTAGAGGCGAACGTGCTGGCTCTCGTGTACCCCACGCATGTAGCGCCAAGCGCTGTTTTCGCCTCCGGCCTGATAGGCGGCCACAGCCTCGCTTAGGAACTTAGGTCCCTGGGCCTCAAGATTGGCGATCTCGCGCGAAGGGCGCAAAGCGGAAGCAACTGCCAACGCCAAAACGAAGAAAAGAGCCTGAGCGATCCAATAGGAGACGAAGATGCGAACAAACAAACTCTTCATTCTTCGCCCTCGGCATTCTCGCGGGGATGGGTAAAGATGTAACCGACGCCGCGAACGGTTTTGATGTGGCCACCGCCGTTCTCGGAGTCTCCGAGTTTGCGCCGAACTTTGCTCACATGCATATCGATGCTGCGATCAAAGGGAGAGAACTTGCGGCTCAGCACCTCATCTACCAGACGCTCACGAGTCACGACGTGGCCGGCTTCGCGAAGCAAAACATGTAACAGGTTAAACTCCACCGAAGTGAGCTCAACCGATTCACCGCGATGATGCACGGTGCGAGTGGCGGGATCGAGTTCGACCTCGCCGACGCGCACAATATCGGGCATTCCCTCGCCGGGTTTACCGGTGCTTTGGGTGCGGCGAAGAATAGCGCGAATTCGAGCTACCAGCTCGCGAGGATTGAAAGGCTTAGGTAGATAATCGTCGGCGCCAATCTCCAAGCCAACGATGCGGTCAACGTCTTCGCCGCGCGCGGTCAACAACAGGACCGGAAGTTTAGAAGTGTTGCGGATGCGGCGCAGAACATCGAAGCCGTTCATGCCGGGCAACATTACATCAAGAACGGCGAGCAAATGATCGCCGCTAAGAGCGCGTTCCAATCCGCGATTTCCGTCGTACACTGTCTCGATCTGAAAACCCTCCGGTTCGAGATACTCGCTGACTAAGCCGCAGAGCTCCACATCGTCGTCGATAACCAGAATTCGATCCATTTTCCTCATATCAGTTTACCGACAAGCTGCTCAGACAAGGCGTAAAGAATTGTCAAAAAAGGGACTTGCGCCCTTTACAAAAATTTACTCCGGTTGACCGACTCTTTACCACTGTTTCTTGAATAAAGTGTTCTTATCAGAGAAAGCAAAACCGAGAGTTTCCCTGGCGGGGAGACGAGAACAGGAGAGTTTATGAAGAGCAGCAAGATTTCAGTTTTTATCGTGGCGCTAGCCATGACGATGGGTGTGGCGGCATTCGCGCAGGACGCGGCGGCGCCACCTCCGGGCCACATGCACGGGCACCCTGGGTTTGGCGAGATGTTGCCTTTCCGTGCGGTTGGTCTAACCGAAGCGCAACAGACACAGATCAAGCAGCTTTATGAGAACGCAAAGCCGACCATGAAGCCGATATTCCAGCAGCTTCATCAGAATCATGAAGCGATGATTCAGCTCATTACCAGCGGCACCTTTGATCAGGCGAAGGCGCAGGCGTTGGCCGGGCAATCGTCATCGCTGATGTCGCAGCTGGCGGTTCAGCATGCATCGATCGCGGCTCAGGCCTATCAACTTCTGACGCCGGACCAGAAAACAAAGTTGGCCGAGGTGATCGCGCAGCGCGAACAGAGGTTCCAACAGCACATGCAGCAGGAGCAGGCGGAAGCACCGGCAGAACCCACTGAGTAATCGAAGATGAGGGGCATGGGGAGGGGTTGCTGGTGTGACAGCTCCTCCCCGCGGCTTTTGAGTAATTTTTGCAAGATCAGAAAGGCGGATCTCGTGGCGAGTAGGGCCTTACCAAAGAGCGTTATGTCGGAAAACGTCGTGGACGTAATCGCAAGCGAGTTGGCTCGCGGCGTGGAACGAGCAGTGGACTGCTGGATGTCTCAGATCGAGCATGTGCTCACCGATGCACATCTGACATCCCTTGGCCGGCTCAATGCGGTGAGTGATATCTTGCAGAGCTATAAGTCACTGACGGGAAAGATGCATTTAGTGGGGCGGAAAGATTCGGTTGGACATGGACTTTGAACAGCTTTATTCGTACTTGATTTACGCCACCTGGCTATTTTTGGGCGGCTGGGTGGGTTTGCTGGTCGCGGCATCCCTGGCGGCTTTTGGGCGCGAAAAGAGCTAGAGTTCGATTCGTCTTGCTGGCGGCGCAGTAGCTGCATCTGCACTCGGAAAGTGAAGCCGGGGCTGGTAGAATCGCATCTACACAAAGCTGATGCTGCCCAAAAGCTTGCGCCCTCTGCTTCCCTACCTGAAGAAATACCGCTGGGGCTACCTGGCGGGAACGCTGTGCGTTTTCCTAACTAACGGAATCTGGGTTCTCTTTCCACAGGTCATCCGGCACGCGGTCGATGATCTTACAGGCTATACGGAAGCACATCGCCCACTTCATCATAGCCTGCTCACCTACGCGCTGCTTCTGTTGGCCATCGCGTGTGTCAAAGGAATTTTTCAGTTTCTCACCCGTTGGATTGTCATTGGGATGTCGCGCGATATTGAATTCGATTTGCGCAATGACCTGTTTAAACACCTGGAAAGTCTGTCTTATTCCTATTACCAGCGGACGCGCACGGGCGACATTATGGCGCGAGCGACCAATGACCTGAATGCGGTGCGCATGTTGCTTGGCCCGGCAATCATGTATTCCGCCAACACGATTGTGTTCACCGCGGGGGCATTGGCTTTCATGTTGTCGATCAGCCCCAAGCTTACGATCTATGCATTTTTGCCGCTGCCGGTAGTGAGCATCACAATCCAGTATTTCGGAAAACAGATTCATGAGCGCTTCGAGAAGATCCAGGCGATGTTTTCTGAGATCTCGGCGCGGGCGCAGGAGAACTTTTCCGGGGCGAGGGTGGTACGCGCTTACGTGCAGGAAGAGGCGGAAATTGCCTCGTTTGAAGCCTCGAATCGTGAGTACATTGGACGCAGCCTGACGCTGGTCCGGCTGATGGGCATGCTGTGGCCGACGCTGGAGGTAATGCTGGGATTCGCTATCGTGCTGGTCTTGTGGCTGGGTGGGCGAGAAGTGCTGCAAGGCCGCATTACGGTTGGAGATTTTGTCGCGTTCAATACCTACATGGTGCAACTTACCTGGCCGGTGATTGCACTTGGCTGGGTCATTAATATTTTCCAACGCGGAACGGCATCGATGGGGCGCATCAACGAGATTTTAATTGAGAAGCCAGAGATTGCCGATAGCGAGGAGGTCGTGCGCAAGGGCACGCCTGAGGCCGAAATCGAAGGCGGGATCGAATTTCGCAATTTGAATTTTGCTTATAACGGAACGCCGGTGCTGCACGATATCAATTTGCGGATCCCAGCGGGAAGCAGCCTGGCGATTGTCGGCCCAACGGGATCAGGAAAGACAACCCTGGTCGATCTGATCCCTCGCATCTACGACGCCGCACCCGGAACGGTGCTGATTGATGGCCGACCAATTCGCGAATATCCTGTAGCTTTTCTGCGACGAAACATCGGATTTGTTCCGCAGGAGACATTTCTGTTCAGCGAAACCGTGCGGGAGAACATCGCATTTGGGGTAAAAGATGCCTCTGATAAGCAGGTGACGGCAGCGGCGGAGGCCGCGAATATCGCGGAAGACATCGATAGTTTTCCCGAGCGCTATCAAACCATCGTTGGAGAACGCGGGATAACGCTATCGGGCGGACAGAAGCAACGCACCGCGATTGCGCGCGCCTTGCTTCGCAATCCGCGGATTCTGATCCTGGATGACGCGCTGTCGAGCGTCGATACGCACACGGAAGACAAAATTTTGAATTATCTGCGCGAACTGATGCGAGGCCGCACTACAATCTTCATCTCGCACCGGGTTTCTACCGTGCGGAACGCCGACCGCATAGCCGTTCTTCATGGAGGACGTATCGTCGAGCTTGGTACGCATGAGGAACTGTTGGAAAAGAACGGTTACTACACCGATCTTTACAACAAACAACTGCTCGAAGAAGAACTGGCCGAGGTCTAACCGGCAGTTGTCAACAATCGTTGACAATCGGACGCGCGGCGCGTGCCACAATTTTCCTTTCCATCATGAAGCGCAGGGTCACTCCCGAGCTGCTCGACACCGATTCCGGCACATCCCAGGAAATCGCGGATTCGCTTCAGGATTTGCGACAAATCAATCGCAGGTTCGGCGGTGTGGCGACGACTCAGGCGTTGCTTGAGCATGTAGCGAAAGAGCGAGGGCTGAAATCGCTTTCGCTGCTCGAAGTGGCCGCGGGCGCGAGTGAAGTACCGGCATTGGTTCGGCCAAGACTTCTGAAACAAGGAGTCCAAATCGAAGTCACGTTATTGGACCGGCGGGCGTCACACTTTGGCGATGGATCGACAAATGGGACACGGGTGGTTGCCGGCGACGCGCTGGCTCTTCCTTTTTCTGACAGCAGTTTCGACGTTGTTTGTTCCAATCTTTTTGTGCATCACATGGCGCCGCAGGAAGTAATCCGGCTTGTGAATGAAAGCTTGCGGGTGGCGCGGGTGGCAGTACTCATCAACGATCTGATTCGGCATCCAATCCATCTAGCGCTGGTTCACGCGGGGCGGCCGCTGTATCGCAGCCGGGTTACGCGGCACGACGCACCCGCCTCTGTCTGGCAGGCGTACACGAAGAAAGAGATGCTCGATCTGATCAAGAAGACGAACGCGACAAGAGTCGAGATGACCCAACATTTTCTGTTTCGCATGGGCGTGGTGATTTGGAGATGAGGACGGCTGACTTAATCGTCATCGGAGGCGGACCGGCGGGAACCGCGGCAGCTATCACGGCCGCGCGAGGCGGTGCGCGAGTGATGCTGCTCGAAGCCGGGCGTTTACCCAGACATAAAGTTTGCGGGGAGTTCGTTTCTTCTGAATCGCTGGAACTTCTGAGCGAGTTGCTGGATAGGAATCGTCGAAGTCTGTTGAGCGACGCTGCGCGTGTTTCCAGGTCGCGGCTGTTCGTGGATGGGCGCGAGTTGTCGGCGGAGATCAGCCCTGCGGCGGCGAGCATTGCGAGATTCGATTTGGACCTCGCGCTGTTCGAATCGGCGAAGAGTTCGGGCGTTGAAGCGGTGCAGCTAACGCGAGTTCTCGAAGTGCGCAATGGCAAGCCGTCTACGGTTCGCACCTCTGCAGGCGAGATCGAGGCTGGCGTGGTCGTGAATGCTTCAGGGCGGTGGTCGAATCTTCATGGTGGGAGCCTGGCCAATCACAAAGGCTCCGAAAAGTGGATTGGCCTGAAAGCACATTTCACGGAGGCGTCGCCGCCGTTGTCTGTGGACCTGTATTTCTTTTCTGGAGGTTATTGTGGCGTGCAGCCGGTCGGTCCGCAGCGGGTGAATGCGTGTGCGATGGTTCGGGCGGATGCCGCCAGTTCGCTGGCGGAGGTGTTTGAGTTGCACCCCGCGTTGTGCGAGCGCAGCCGACATTGGCGGATGGTAACGAATCCCATCAGCGTGGCACCGCTCCGGTTCGGGACGCCGCAACCGGTGGGCGATGGGGTGATCAACGTAGGGGATGCAGCAGGATTTGTCGACCCGTTCATCGGGGATGGAATTTCGCTGGCGTTGCGGAGTGGAGCATTGGCAGCCGAATGCTTAGCTGGATGTCTTAATGGGACGATTTCCCAAGAAGATGCTGCAAGGCGATACGCGGGTGCTTATGAAGCGAGGTTTGGCACGGTGTTTCGATCGTCTGCACGGTTAAGACGTGCGCTGGTGCTACCGAAGTCGGTAAGAATGCCGATCCTGGCTGTTTTGCAGAAAAGTCCTGCCATCACCAACTACCTGGTGAGAATGACACGATAGAAAGCGTTAACAGCAAATTCCCCGTCGCTGCGCTCCTCGGAATGGCAAGGTCAGTGGGCCGCGAAGAGTGGGTTATCGAACAACCAGCACTTCGCGAATGTTATCGCGGGTGAGGAAGAACTTGATGGAAGCGAAGTCGCGGAAGAGATTTTCGATGTGGCGATTGTTGAAGACGCGCTGAAGGCGGAAACCACCGTGATTGACCGACTGTCCGACGGCTGACGGTCCCTTGCGGGCGTCGCGACGCATCTCGATATCGCTCATTTCGAGGGTGTCCTGATCGACGATGTGATAGCGGTAGCAGGGGGAATCGGGGCCGGCTTCATGGGTATGAAAGAAGGCCAACAGTAGCCCACCGGGACGCAAGGTGGACCAAAGGCGAGCGATCACCGGCTTCACCAAAGATTCGTCGAGATAATCGGCCAGATTCCAGCACAGGATAACGTCAAACTGACCGTTGGGGTAGGTAAGATTGTCGGTCAGGAAACGCTTGCAATCGATTGCTGCCTTTCCATTTTCATCTTTGGCGATGAGGGCTGGGTCGGTAGAAGCAGCTAGAAGATCCTCGCTATAGATTTTCTGCCCACGTTCGGTGAAATAACGAATATTCGAGGCGGAGGTGGCGCCGAGGTCGAGAATGCACATCGGCTCGTCCTGGCGGAAATGACGTGCCAACTCACCGAGACCGCTGGAGCGGCGAGTAAGACGATGCTTGCCTGATCCCGAACTGGTATGGTGTTCGGGACCGGATGGCGAACCACGAAAGAGTTTCATGAAACTTTGTGCTACCGTGGCCATGATTGCCTGATTCTGGCGTCCGGCTCAAAGCGGTGCATCACAATTCTACCCTGAAAGTAATATCGTGAGCTTGAGCCCTGAGCCGCAAGAAACCTTCTACAGCTTCGTTACTGGAGTACTAGCGCTTGCTCCCAACGGAGAACTCGCGGCTCTAGGAGCGGTGATGTTCGCTACTGGAGAGGCGCTCGCCGCCATCTTCTGCTCGGGATGAGTCTCCGGTCTTGCCTGAGTTGAAGCCGATTTTGGGGCTTCCCGCTGGACATCGAGCTTGCCCTTGAAGTAAGCGCCGTCTTCGATGGCGATGCGCTGAGTAAAAATATCGCCGACAGCGACCGCCGACTTCCGCAATTCTGTGCGGTCGCTGGCGCGGATGTCGCCTTCCAGCTTGCCTTGGACGACTACGCCCTTGGCGTTGATCGTGGCGCGAACGTTGCCATTGGGACCGATCACAAGGTTATTGCCTTGCAGTTCGATGGTTCCCTCCACCACACCGTCTACGTATAAGTCTTCGCTACCGGAAAGCTGCCCTTTGATGATGACCGACTTCCCAATGTGTGCGAATTCTCCTGACCTAGGCGCGTCCATAATGACTATCTCCTTCCAACGGCGGCATACCGGCGCGAATACCGGATTCTAACCCATTTGGTGGCTTCGGGAATACTTTGATGAGAGAAAAATACAGGATTCCCACTAGAATTGTTATTGAGAAGTGGTGTACCCGCCGGTACAGGTGTACGGAGGCGGTAGATTCGCATCTTAACGATAGCTATGAACAGGGCTCGCTCATTTCGAGCATTCGCGATTACTCTGGCGACCGCAACTTTGGTCGGAGGGTCTACATTTACATTCGGGCAAGCGCCCAAAGAATCGCCGCAACAGTGCGTCCGCGAGACGGTGAAGAACGAGAACCAGGCCACCAATAACGGCATGAAGCTCATGTTTGTGGACCGGAAGGAAACGCCACACGGATCGCAAACCAAGTTGATGGTCGAGACCACTCAAGCAACGGCAGGAATGTTGATCGCTGTTGATGGAAAGCCTCTCACCCCGGAGCAGCGCCGTGCAGAAGACGCACGGCTTACAGCACTGGCGAACAACCCCGAGGAACTGAAGAAGAAAGCGAAGGCTGAAAAAGAGGATGGGCGGCGGACTGCACGCATGGTGCAGGCTTTTCCCGATGCGTTCATCTTCGAGTACGACGGAACCCAGCCAGGATCTCCCGGAATTGGGAAAACCGGGGATGAACTAATGCGACTCAAATTTCGTCCCAATCCCAACTATTCGCCGCCAACCCACACCGAGATGGTGCTGACCGGGATGCAAGGATACGTTTTGATCGATATCAATCAACATCGAATCGCCAAGATCGATGGGACCCTTTTCAAAGACGTGGCCTTTGGATGGGGGATTTTGGGAAAGCTGGATAAAGGTGGCCGCTTTGTGGTGGAACAGGCCAACGTCGCCGGCAACGATTGGGAAGTGACGCGCATGAATTTATCGTTCACCGGGAAGGAACTTCTTTTTAAGTCGATTAATCTCCAAGTGCACGAAGCCTTGACCGATTTCCGCCCAGCGCCGTCGAATCTGACGTTTGCTCAAGGCGTGGAACTGCTGCGAAAACAGAGCACAGAAGTGGCCGAAAACCGTCCGGATAAAGACGAAGTCAAGGTCGATACCAAATAGATTGTGGTTGCGCTATTTTCCAGCTCGGAGGGTTTCCTTCCGCACGGTTAGCTTTTCAACCAAATCCTCGCGTACGCGATAGCCGAGGCCGATATCGTCGCGGACAATGATGGTGCCTTGCGGCGTCACTTCGACTTCCGGCTCAATCACATCTTCTTTCCAGTAGCGCTTGGATGCGGAGACATCTCCGGGAAGAATGAAGTCATGTAACGTGGAAAGCGCGATATTGTGGGCGCGGCCAATTCCGGACTCTAGCATCCCGCCGCACCAAACGGGAATCTTGCGCGATGCGCAGAGGTCATGAATTTTCTTTGCTTCGGTGAAGCCGCCGACTCTTCCCACTTTGATGTTGATAATGCGGCAGGCGCCAGAACCAATGGCCTCGGCGGCATCGCGAACGTGGTGAATCGATTCGTCGAGGCAGATGGCGGTTCGCAACTGGGGTTGAAGCTGGGAATGGTTATAAATGTCATCGTCCCAGAGCGGCTGCTCGATCATCAGCAGGTTGAACTGGTCGAATTTCTGCAGGTGTTCGACTTCTTCGAGCTTGTAGGCGGAATTGGCATCGCAGCTGAGAACGATGTCGGACCAACGCGAGCGGATGCGTTCGAGAACCTTCAGGTCCCAGCCGGGTTTGACTTTGACTTTGATGCGGCGGTAACCGGCAGAAAGTTCGACTTGAATTTTGTCGAGCAATTGCTCAATCGAATCTTGAATGCCGATAGAGACACCACACGGGATTTCGCGCAATGTGCCGCCGAGAAGTTTCCACAAGGGCATGTGCTTCTGAACCGCCTCGGCGTGCCAGATAGCGTTTTCAAGAGCGGCTTTCGCCATGCGGTGACCGCGAACTTTGGCCATCAAGGCCGCGCTTTCTGCGGCAGTGGAAAGTAGATGGCCGAGGATTGCGGGCGCGAGAAAATGCTTGATGGTAGGCCAGGCACTGTCGATCCATTCGGAACTGTAGAAGGGTGATTCACTGGCCACGCACTCGCCCCAGCCGGCGATGCCATCTGCATCAACGCTGACCAGCAAGATCCGGCGAGTGTAGGTACGGCCAAAGCTGGTTTCGAAAAAATGTACCAGCGGTACTTCCAGTTCGCGCAGCGTGATGGCGTCGATTTTCATTGGCAAACGCTAGAACACAGAGGACGCAGGGGACACAGGGTACCCTAATTGGCTGGATAAAGCCATTTCTCGTCCCATTTACAGAGCAGAAATTTGCCGTTGCCTTGCGAATCACGCTCGTAGCCGAGCACGGCCATGCCCTCAGAAAAGGCTTCGAGGAATTGCTCGCGGTTGCGATTCTGGACATCCCGGGCGCGATCGCGGCTCTCGGGCTGGGCTTTCCAGTCGTAGATCTGGGCGGGCACGGAGATTTTTTTGCAGACCTGAAGGTTGGGGCGAATTCCGGTGGAAAGCAGAGTTTCCACCCGCTGGGATTTCAGCCACCATTCCGCGACCAGACGATCGCTGGGAAGGCCTCCCTGCAGCGGTGAGGAGGTGATTCCGTATTGGTTGACGTTGTAGCGGCGGGCTATCGCGCCCAGTTTCTCGAGGTTGAGATAAGCGTTCTTGATCTCTAGCGGATCGAAGGTCCACTCCATGAGCTCGAACCCACGGGCCAGGGCGTCATCGCGCTGAAAAAGCTTGAGCCGGCGGCCGAGGCCGGCGTCACGATATTTTTTGCGCACGGCCAGCATGTGTGAATAAAGATAACTATGGCCCGCGCGAACTCCAGGAATGGCGAAGGCGAAGCCTACCAGATCGTTACCCTGGAAAGCGCCAACGACCTGGCCACCAATTTTCTCCCCAACGACGAACATGCGCAGTGGAACCAGCTCGATGTCGGAGAAATTCCAAACCTCTTTTTGTAGGGCTACACAGGCTCGCAATTCATCGAGGCCACTGCATTTGCGGATGAGGATAGACTCTGCGCTCACTGTCCTTTCGGCTCCTGTTGCTTGGCTTGCTGCCACAGGGATTCCAATTCCTCCATCGAAGCTTGTTCAGCAGTGCGCTGCGAGGCATGCAGGCGTTCTTCCATCCATTGAAAACGACGTTGGAACTTGCGGTTGGTTTTGTTCAGCGCGGATTCGGGGTCGAGCGAAAGATAGCGGGCAATGTTCACCAGCACGAAAAAAAGGTCGCCGACTTCTTCTTCCAGGCGGGCACGAAGGTCGTCGGAAATTTTCGGCCGACCGGAACCGGCAACGCCGCGGCTGTGAGGCTGAGGACCGGGCGCAGGAAAGTCTTGGAGAACTCCTTGCAGTTCGTCCGTTTCTTCGCGGAGTTTGTCAAATAAACCTGCGATATCGGGCCAATCAAATCCCACGTGGGCCGCGCGGGAGCTGAGCTTGTGTGCCTGCAGCAAAGCGGGCATAGCAGAAGAAATTCCGGCCAATACGGATTGCGCGTTCTTGTCGACCCCGGCGTCTTTGCCGGCGCCTGCTTCGAGGCGCTTTTTCTTTTCTTGAGCCTTAAGCGCTTCCCAGTTGCGCACGACTTCGGAAGGCGTCTCGGCTTTCACATCTCCGAAAACGTGAGGATGACGGTCGACGAGTTTAGTGGATAGGCGATCGAGGACGTCGTCGATAGAGAATGTGCCTTGCTCTTGTGCCATCTCGGAGTAGAAAAGCACTTGCAGAAGAAGGTCCCCAAGCTCGCCCGCGAGCTCAGGCCAGTCGCGGTTATCGATAGCCTCGAGGACCTCGTAGGTTTCTTCGAGTGTATAGGGCTTGATGGAATCGAAGGTCTGCTCGCGGTCCCAGGGACAGCCGCCCGGGGCGCGTAGACGTGCCATGATCGAGACTGCGCGTTCGAAGCGTTCTCCTGTGGTTGGCATGGAAGTTAACACTGTAAATGAGGGGCGATCTCGCGGGCAATGAGCTCGCCGGATGGGTAGCGCCTCAGTTTGAATTTCCTAATTGACGACGTACTCGTTGGGCGACAAACCAGATGACAGAAACAACCCCAAACAATGCTGGAATGTGTATGTACCAGAGATTCAGAAGACCTAGCCCGGCGTAACCCAAGGCAGACGGGAAAATAAAACAAATCGCAACAAGGCCAGCCCATATACCGACAGCGACAACGAGCCTCGTTAGAACTTTCTTCGCAAGCATCCGTCCCATATTACTCGGCTACTGTTCTCTTTTTGTAAGGGATCGCGTGGACGCTTCGCCATGAACCGAGTATCGCACAGGCCGCTCCGTCGATCTACCCTATGAAAATTCAAACTGAGGCATTACCGCCGGATGTCTGAGTGAGTGTAAAACTTAGGTCATCTTTCGACTTGCATCTGATTTCCGCCAAACTAGTTCCTTAGCTCTGGGCGACTTTCCGTGGACAAGCATCTAAGACCGGGCATGAATGCTCGACCAGCTCTCGACGGCCAACGCTTTGACGTGTTGGTGATTGGCGGCGGAATTAACGGAGTCGCCATTGCGCGAGAATGCGCGCGGGCTGGCCGCCGAACACTCCTGGTGGAGCAGCACGACTTTGCTGCAGGTACGACCAGCCGCTCCACCCGCATCATTCACGGAGGTCTGCGATATCTGGAGCATGGAGATGTGGGACAGGTTCGCGAGTCGCTGAGCGAACGACAGCGGTTGCTGCATAACTATCCGCATCTCGTGCGTCCGCTGGAATTTCTTCTGACTCTGGATGAGAACAGTCCACGGAGCGCCTTGGCGATTCGAGCAGGGTTGTGGCTGTATCGGCAGATGGGGGGCCGATTGGAGAGCAGCCGGAACGGCCATGGGCGAGCGCAGCTGGAGCGTCTGCTGGATGCCGGCCGACAATTTTCTGTCTTCAGCTTTCAAGATGCGCAGTGCGAATTTCCTGAGCGGTTAGTTGCGGAGTGGCTGGTGGAGGCCATGGAAGCCGGCTGCGTGGCCCGCAATCACACCCAGGTTCTGACAGTGAAGATTCAGAATGGCCGTGCGGACGGCACAGTGCTGCACAATCAGCTGACTGGGCAGGACGAATGCGTCGGGGCTGAGGTAATTATCAATGCCACCGGACCTTGGGCGGACAGTATTTGCCGAAGCTCGGGAATCCAGACGGCGAAGCCGATGGTTGGCGGGGTGCGCGGGTCGCATCTGGTTCTGCCGGAATTTCCGGGTGCTCCGCAGTCTGCTGTATACACCGAAGCGGTCGATGGCCGACCGATCTTCGTGGTTCCATGGAATAAACAGATTTTAGTAGGAACGACAGAGGTTCGGGATGAGGGTGATCCGGCGCAGGCACAGCCCTCGGACGCGGAAATCGATTACCTGGTGAACTCGCTGCTGCATTTGTTTCCAAATGCCGGAATCGCTCGAACCGATTTGCGGTGCGCATTCACGGGAGTGCGCCCGCTTCCCTATTCGCCCCCGACGGAGCCTTGCTCGATCAGCCGGCGGCATCATTTCTATGATCATGCTTCGGAGGGCGCGGCGGGCATGATTTCGGTGATCGGCGGCAAGCTGACCACGGCGGGCCGATTGGCGCAGGATTGCGTGGAGCAGTTGGGACTCTCTCCGAAGAAGTTGGCGGTCACGAACATGGTTGCGGAACCTGAGGTACATACTTTGCTCAACCGGTGCACCGTCGCCGTGGCGGGAGCCGGAGGGATTAGCCACGAGACGGCGCGAGGCATCGTGGAGTGGTTCGGAAAACGATCGATGAATATCGCGCGGCGAACCGCTAAGGACGAAAAGATGCGAGAGCTGTTATGCCCTCACACCAATCATGTGGTGGCTGAAGTTGTGGAAGCTTTTGAGAATGAATGCGCAATGACCTTGGCCGATGCGCTCTTGCGCCGGGTACCGGTTGGCTTGGGAGCGTGCTGGACGAGTGAATGCAGCCGTCGTGCCGCCGCTTCGGTCGGTTCCGCGATGGGATGGGACGAGCGCCGGATGAGCGCGGAGCTTGAGGCTTTCGAGAGGGAGCAGGCGGGTTTCCTTCGGCGAATCCACTAGAAATACCCTGGCCAGCGTTCAGTGCTACTTACCTGCCGACTGCGATCCGGAAGACTCGCCTGTCGCTAAGGTCTTCACTAACAATTCGGTGTCGTCGGAGATGATGCCGTCCGCTCCCCAATCGCGTAGACGAAGAATGGAAGCTTTATCGTTGACGGTCCAAGCCAACAGATTTCGTTCGGCGGCGTGGATCTCGCGAATCAGTCCCCGGGTAATCAATGAGTAGTGGGGAATGACGAACTCCACCGGCATTTGCCTCCAACGATTCAGATCTTTCTGCTTATCGCAGATGAGGCCCAACACCACCGAACTGCTGCGAACTCGGAGCTCACTCAGCACTTCAGGCACGAAGGAAGACACGACGTAGCCTCTTTGAGGAACGTGCTCCTCGAGCGCCACCAGCACCTGCGATTCGACGCCTGGAACTTTCAGTTCGATATTGAGGAACGCCCGCTTGGCGTAACGCTTTACGACGCTGACCAACTCCGGTAAATGAGTGAGCTGATCGCAGGCCGCCGTGGCCAGCTTGATTCCGTCAACCTCAGGATCGTGGCAAATGACCGCCCTGCCGCAGCTCTTCACGCGCACGTCGAATTCAAATCCATCACAGCCGTGTTGCAAAGCGAGATCAAAAGAGGCGAGGGTGTTTTCTGGAATCGAAGCAGTCGCGCGTGCACCACGATGTCCCAGGCGCAGGGGAGTTCCTAGCATAACGCGGGATTGTACGCCTTAATTTCGTGACTTTGGGTGACAGGAAATTAACAATCTGTGGGCAAAGCTTTACATTGAGTTGCTGACTCCAAGTCAAGCTGAAAGCGGTTCGCGCGGGTAGCTAGTCGAGGTCGAGATCACGAATGGGCTTGCCAGTGTCGGGCGTTTCTTTGGCTCGCTTGACCGCCTCTTGGAACTTCTTTTCGAGCAAATCGGAGGCGTGTTTTTGCGCCTCCACCGACTGGCGAAAGATAGATTCGCGGCGGCTGTCCTGTTCTTTCATAGCGCGCGCGGCTTCTTCGATGTCGCCGAACATTTTGGGCTTTACAGCTGGGGTGTGCGCGATCACGGCTTTGGTAGCAGCGTCGACTTTCAACACCGCGCTGCAGCAAGGACAAGTGACCTCAAATGCTGAAGGACTCCGCGCCATGATGAAAATGATACCGCAAACCAATGGCTATCGGGGCGTCAGGTGAATGGGTAGGATGTGCAACAGGCCGACGATCTCCAAGCCAAACAAAAGAAGAGAGAAGACCACCACCAGGATGGCGATAATTTCGCCTAAAGTCAGGCCCATTCGCTTGGTTTCGAACCGGCGAAAAGCCAAACCGAGAATATTGAGGGTTGCGAAACCGAAAACCAAAACCCAGAGAACGTTGTACATGTTGGCTTTGGCTTCCCCAAAAACATCCGGCAGTTGGAATTGGACCAACGATGCGAATGCAACTGCGTTGAGGGCGAGTAAGCCGCGGAAATTGATGCGGGTGAGGATGGCGACGGCGACTACGGTGCTTTGCGATGGACGCATGCGCGGCTTGCCCGGCTTGAAATGTCCTCCCCCTGAATGCTCTCCACGATATTACATATTTTCGGGAAGGAAGTCAGGAGCCAGGAATGCGGGGAGATAACGCTGGCGCGGTGAGTGTGTTCTGACTGGAAAATCCGATTATGAGCATTTTGCTGTAGACTCCTCGGCGACGGCCCCGGGCCTTCGTGTAACTTTTTACCGGTTTGAGGAATCTCATTTGAGCTTTGTAAATTCTCGAGAGAAAAGCACTTTTATGGGCTCACGGATTGATTATGGCAAGTTCAAAAGCGTGAACCGGCGCGAGTTGCTGAAATTGACGCCCGTTCTTGCCCTGGGTGCATTTGCCATTCCGCCGATTCAAAAGTCGCTTTTAAAGGCTGGCCTCGGGTTCAGCGACTGGGCATCGGCCCGGCTTTTTCGCTCTGGTCACCTGGCAACAACGTTCGATGATTCTGAACTGACACCTTTCAACAAATTTCCAATTAACGATTACGACGTGGATGATCCCGGCGTGGACTTCGATAAGTGGACCCTTACGGTCACGGGCGAGGTGCAGAAGCCAGGCGATTACAACCTGACGCAGATTCAAGCGCTCCCGAGGATCCGGCAGAACACGCGACATGTTTGCGTGGAAGGATGGGATGTAATTGGGCGGTTTGGCGGCGCGCGGCTCTCGGACTTCCTGAAGATGATTGGGGCCGATTTGACCGCGCGGTTTGTGTATGTGGAATGCGCCGACGATTACTACGAGTCGCTCGATATGGCGACGGCACTCCATCCGCAGACCCTGCTCTGTTATGAGATGTATGAACAGCCGTTGACCCGGGAGCACGGAGCGCCGCTACGACTGCAGATTCCGACGAAAATCGGCTACAAGCAGGCGAAATATTTGACCGATCTTAAAGTGACACGTGTGCTGGAACGCGTCGGCTATTGGGAAGACCAGGGCTATTCGGAGTTTTACGGTTTGTAACGAAAGGTGACATGGCAACTCGCGCACTCGCGATCGAAGATAAAAAAAGCGGCGAAGTGACGGAGGCGGTCTATGAGCATCCGTTAGTAGTGCGCCTGTGCCATTGGGTGAATGCGGTCTCATTGTTCGTGATGGCTGGCAGCGGACTGCAGATTTTTCGCGCGTTTCCTAGCTTCGGAGCAAAAATTCCGCAAAAAGACTTGATCAACTGGCCCAGGTCGCTGGCACTTGGCGGCTGGCTGGGTGGCGCGCTGCAATGGCACCTCACCTTCATGTGGATTTATATCGGCACCGGCGTGGTCTATCTCGGTTACCAGATTTTTAGCGGCAACTACAAGCAGGTGTTGTTCGTGCGCAGAGACATCCCCGGAGTTTGGCCGATGGTGCGGCATTATTTTTTCTTCGGGCCCAAGCCGCCGGCAAAGGAAGCCTACAACCCGCTGCAGAAACATGCGTATACGTCCGCAATCGGGCTGGGTTTGTTGTCGGTGCTGACTGGATTTGCTATCTGGAAGCCCATCCAGTTTTCCTGGCTGGGGTGGCTGATGGGAGGTTTTCATTGGGCGCGGCTGTGGCACTTCATCATCATGTGGGCACTGCTGGCGTTTGTGTTCGGCCACTTGGTGATGGTGGTGCTGCATGGCTGGAACAACTTGATCTCCATGCTCACGGGATGGAAGAAGGACCCGGATTATCCAGTGGAGTAAGGGTTGTTTACAACCGTAACGTGAAGTTCACCTTGAGGAACGATGCCGGCAGAACGGGTTCCGCTGGAGAGTCCAGCGCAACAATTCAACGAAGAGACGTTGATCCGGCGAGTCCGGGACGGCGAACACCATCTCTTTTACGAACTGATTCGTCCCTATGAACGGCGGGTGTTCGCGGCGGCGTTGGCGATTTTGCGGAACGAGTCCGATGCCGAGGACGTGGCGCAGGAATCGGTTTTGAAGGCGCTGAAGCACATCCGGCAGTTCCGGGCAGAAGCGCGATTTAGCACCTGGCTGATCCAGATCACCATCAACGAAGCGCGCATGCGACGAAGAAAAGAGCACGCGGAAATCATGGAGCCGATTGCCGACCGTCCGGATGAAGAAGGTAATTACGTGCCGCGCGATTTCGCCGATTGGCGCGAGATTCCTTCCGAAGTGCTGGAGAGGAAAGAGGTCCGGCAGCAATTGGCGGCGGCACTGGTTTCGCTCAGCGAGAAATACCGCGAAGTGTTCGTCCTACGCGACATGCAGCACCTGAGTATTGAAGAAACCGCGAAGGCTCTCGGAATTTCGACCGGATCGGTAAAGACGCGGCTTCTGCGGGCGAGATTGATGTTGCGCGATCTACTGGCACCGGGGTTGGGCGGCGATTGGGGCAGCAGGCTTTCTTTTGCGAAGGGGACCAAGCCATGGTAGTCCACTGCGAACAGGTTTGGACGGAAATTTCGAATTATTTGGACGGCGAAGTCGAAGCGGGTTTGCGCGCAGCGATCGATGAGCATATTCACGGCTGCACGCGTTGCGCCGCGGTTCTCGAGGGAACACGCAATGTAATTCAGTTGTATGGCGACGAAAGAATGTCTGAAGTACCGCTTGGATTCGGGCATCGCCTGCATCGCCGGTTGGAAGATAGTATGGCCAGCAGCCGCAGAGGATTCCTAGGCTGGATGGTCGCAGCCGCGGCAGCGGTTCTGCTCGCGGGCACGTTTGAATTGGCTCGATCGTCGCCAGCTGATCGGCTGCCCCTACGCTCGGAGCACGCGGAATCCGGAAGAGGAGTGCCACCGGACATGATGGTCGTGGTGGCAACGGACGGCAAGACGTTTCACCGGAACAGCCGCTGCCCTTTCATTAATGACAAGGGACATTTACGCACGATTCCTGCGCACGAAGCCATCAGCGAAGGTTACACGCCGTGCGTGCGCTGCATGAAACAGTATCTGGCCACCTAGGTGTGCCGAAGGCGAAGGGAACTTTCAATGCACGATGGATTGCTCAGCGGCTCCTAAGACCCTTCCCTGTCCGGCTTGCTGCACGAAGACAATCACGCGAACATTGCGCGGGTCGTCTCCGGGTCGCAACTTCAGCGGCACATTCTGGTCAAAACCGTTGTCGTGAGTCAGCTTCCCCACACTTATGAGGCTTCGGACGACGGCGACATGCGTCAGTGTTCGTCCGCCATTCTCGCCTGCTGAAACATGCGATTCGGCGTGGTTGAGAGCGAGGACAGCGTATGCTTCTGCTTCGCGTGCGGGAATCGCCGGGCTCAAAGGATCAGCGGTGACGTGGACGTGAATCTGGAAGGAATCGCCCGAGATGAGAGATAGGTGAACTGGTATTTTAGGGGACGTCACGGCCTGGGAAAAGGCCTTTTGTGCTTGGGTGGTATCGCTACCGGTAAATTCTGTGCTTCCGTCGACGATCATTTGCGGGGTGTAAACACTATCAAGGCCAAAGCGATTGGCATAAGCATCTTGTCGTTCGCTGTAGACGTGCGATGAATAGGGGTCCTTCCAGCCGATATGGTTCCAATAATCGACATGTTCGCTAAGCACAATGAACTCTGCGCCGGACGTGGGCTGCTGGTCAAGCCTCTCCAGGAAGCGGTCCGCCGGAGGGCAACTCGAACAACCTTCGGATGTGAATAGCTCAACTAAGATTGGGACGCGGGCGGATGTGGCTTGACTCGTGTCCGGAGTTTTTGCGAAAAGCGCGCCAATCGCGAGAGCGACACTGAGACAGAACAATAAAGGCTTCAAGGCAACTCACTTCACTTTCTGGAGAATCGCTGATTCAAAGTTCTCCTGGAAGGGTAGCTGATGCGAACTCAGCTACCCTAGAAAAAAGGTCGAGCATGTCGGGCGATTATTGCTTCATGTTGTCGTCGTGCTTCATGCCGTCGTCCTGCTTCATGCCGTTGTCTTTCTTCATCTGATCTTGTTTGGCTTTGGTCTTCTTGGATTTCTTTGAGGTCTTCGATCCGTCCTGCTTCATCTGATCGTTTTTCATTTGGTCGTTCTTCATTTGGTCGTGGCTCATCTGATCTTGTTTCATATTGTCCTGCTTCATGTTGTCGCCGGACTGGGCAAAAGCGGTGAGTGAAACAGCAAGGAAACACATGGCCATCATCTTGCAAAGCATCTTCTTCATTGGGATCTCCGAATCGATTAGATTTGTGCCGCACAATACGGCACACATGGGATTGCTTCGCAGGCAGAAAGTTACAGCGTATATGACGCTAGCGGTCGGAAAACAGCACGTTCAGCGGCTGTTAAACTATAGGGATAGGTTCACTGCAAATAAGTTTCATGCCCACTGAGACCATTGTTGTACGCGGGGCGCGGGTTCACAACCTCAAGAACATTGACTTTGAAATCCCGCACAACTCGCTGACTGTCGTGACCGGCGTTTCGGGGTCGGGGAAGTCTTCCCTTGCCTTCGACACGATTTATGCCGAGGGACAGCGGCGTTACGTGGAGTCGCTTTCGGCATATGCGCGGCAATTTTTGGAGCGGATCGAGAAACCGGATGCAGATGTAATCGATGGGATCGCGCCCGCAGTGGCGATCAAGCAGAAGAATAGCACGCGAAATCCGCGGTCGACGGTAGCCACTGCAACGGAAATTTACGATTACTTGCGATTGTTATTTGCCCGCATTGGGCGGACCTATTGTCTGCAGTGTGGACAGGAAGTTAAGAAGGACACGGTAGACGAAGTCGCAGCGGCAGTGCTAGCTCTGGGCGATGGGACGCGGCTCAATGTTCTGTTCCCGCTGGCAGCACCGGTTCCGACCCAGGAAATCAGGAAAGGGCGCAAGAAGGCAAATCCGCGTAAAACCAAACGGAAAGCCGAGACGGCTGGGGCTTCCGATCCATTGAAGGCCCGTTTGCTTGATCTGCGCACGCGGGGCTTCAATCGGCTTTATCAGAATGGAAAGATTTTTGAGTTCTCGACGCCGGAATCGTTGCTCGATGTGAATTTTGCCGAGCCGGTGTTTGTGCTGGTCGACCGACTGGTAGTCTCGCCGGGTGGGCGAAGCCGAATTGTGGACGCGATCGAGATCGCGTATCGCGAATCAGGCGAGGTGATTTTCGAAAGTGTGCCGAGAGATGAATCGCCCGCTGAACGACTGCGATTTTCGCAGCGCTTTGAGTGCAAACGCTGCAATTTGAGATACGAAGAGCCGGAGCCGCGGCTTTTTTCGTTCAATAATCCCTATGGCGCTTGCCCGCGCTGCCAGGGTTTCGGCAATACCATTGATTTCGATCTCGATCTCGTCATCCCGGATCCATCAAAAACGCTGGCGGAGGGCGCGATTGAGCCGTGGACGAAGCCGAAATATCGCAGCCTTGCAACCGACATGAAGAAATTTGCGCGCCAGGCGAAAATCCCCACGAATGTGCCGTGGGTGGAACTGGACCCGGAACAGCAGCGGCTTATCATTGAGGGCGATGATCGATTCTCTGGGGTGCGCGGATTTTTCAGTTATCTTGAGCGCAAGAAATACAAGCTGCATGTGCGGGTATTTCTCAGCCGTTATCGAGGCTATTCGCTCTGCTCGGACTGCAATGGGGCGCGCCTGCGCACAGAAGCACGCCAAGTCAAGGTCAACGGCAAAAACATTTGTGAAGTATGCCACCTCACCGTAGAGCAGGCTGGCAAATTCTTTTCCGAATTGCAACTCACCGAGCAGGAATCAGGGATTGCGGACAAATTGCTGCAGGAAATTCAGGAGCGGCTGCGGTTTCTAAACGAGGTTGGATTGGAATATCTCACCCTGGATCGGCTGTCGTCGACGCTTTCGGGAGGCGAGGCGCAGCGGATTCAGTTGGCGACATCGCTCGGGTCGCGTTTAGTGGGAACTCTTTATGTGCTGGATGAGCCGTCGATCGGGTTGCACAGCCGCGATACGCATCGATTGATCAAAATTCTGCATGATCTTCGCGACCTGGGAAACACGATTCTGGTGGTTGAACATGATCCGGATGTGATGCGGGCGGCGGACAGGATTCTCGATCTTGGGCCGGGAGCGGGAGAACACGGGGGAAAATTGATCGTTGCCGGAAGCTACGATCAGATTAAAAGGGATCCAGCTTCGCTTACCGGACGATATTTGTCGGAAGAGTTGCGCATCCAGCCTCCGGCCACGCGCCGCAAGCCGGGATCGCAGCGAATCGAAATCTATGGCGCGCGGGCACACAATCTGAAAGATATCGATCTGGAGGTTCCGCTGCGAATGCTGGTTGCGATCACTGGAGTATCGGGCTCTGGGAAATCCACGTTGCTGCATGATGTGCTGTTTCGCGCGCTGTCGGCGGCCAAACGACAGGGCGAAGGAGGCAACCAGAGCGCGCCTGCGTGGAAGCAGGTTGAGGGAGCGGAGTACATCGACGAAGTCGTGCTGGTGGACCAGTCTCCGATCGGGCGGACACCGCGATCGAACCCAGTGACCTACATCAAGGCGTTCGACGGAATTCGCGAACTTTATGCTTCATTGCCGGAGGCACAAAAGCGCGGGCTTACGGCGGGACATTTTTCTTTCAATGTTCCGGGCGGGCGCTGCGAGACCTGCCAGGGCGATGGCACGGTCACGGTCGAGATGCAGTTTCTCGCGGACGTCGAACTGATCTGCGAAGAATGTAAGGGGACGCGCTACAAGCCGCAAGTGCTCGAGGTCCGGTATCGCGGGAAGAACATTCATGAAGCGCTAAATCTGACGGTGCAGGAGGCGCTACACTTCTTCGCTAGCGCGCCCAAAATCACGAGCAAACTACGCGTCCTCGAGGAAGTGGGTTTAGGCTATTTGCGGCTGGGACAATCAGCGTCGACGCTTTCCGGCGGTGAGGCGCAACGGATGAAGTTGGCGGCGCACCTGCAGCCGGGTGGGCGGGCGAGCGAGCGGCGGCGGCTCTTGTACATCTTCGACGAGCCAACTACCGGTTTGCACTTTGACGACATCAGCAAACTTCTCGCGGCCTTCCGCCGTCTAATTGAAACAGGCGGTTCGGTAATCGTCATCGAACACAATCTCGAAGTAATCAAGACCGCGGACTGGGTCATCGATCTCGGGCCTGAAGGTGGGGATCGAGGCGGATATGTGGTCGGTTCCGGGCCTCCGGAGGCGATTGCGCGATTGCCGCAATCATATACCGGTCATTTTCTGGCGCATGTGCTCAACGGAAATGGAACCTCTGGCAATGGCAACCGGTAACCGAACTCGCAGCCTGTTGCTGTTTGGAATCATTACACTTTCACTAGCGCAAGCCAGCAGCCAAACGGTTGGAAGCGGCCAGACAGTGCGGCATCACAAGGTTGCTGAAACGGACTCTTCATTCCCTCCGGAACTCACACAAGCTGAAATTGCGATTGAAAAGAATGATTACGCAACTGCCGAGCCATTGCTGAAGAAGGTCGTCGCCGAACACCCGGACAATTATCAGGCGTGGTTTGATCTCGGATTTGTTTATAACGCCGAGGGAAATGTACCGGAATCGATCGCGGCTTACCGGAAGTCGGTAGCCGCCAAACCGGATGTATTCGAATCGAATCTAAATCTGGGCCTGCAACTGGCGAAGACTGATCAGCCGGACGCGGAGCAATTTCTGCGCGCGGCTACGACGCTCAAGCCGACCGCAAATGTGGAAGAAGGGCGCGAGCGTGCTTGGCTGTCGCTGGGACATGTAATCGCAAATAGCAAGCCCGATGACGCGATTGAAGCTTTTAAACAGGCAGCAACATTGCAGCCGAAAGATCCCGAACCCCACCTCGCTGCAGGGGCGCTTCTGGAGAAGGAAAATCGCTTCGGCGATGCCGAAGCAGAATACCGGCTGAGCTTGACGATTGAGCCAAATTCTGCCGATGCTCTGATCGGCCTTTCCAATATTTATATGCGGGGCCAGCGTTTCGCGGATGCGGAGGAATACCTGCGCAAGCTGGTTGCTGTGCAACCGAACAATGCCGCAGCTCACATGCAACTGGGACGAGTGATGGCGGCAGCGGGGCACAACGATGCCGCAGTAACAGAGCTACAAACGGCATTGCGGCTAGAACCGAACGATCTGGGGGCGCAGCGCGATCTGGCCGAGATCTACAACCGCACAGGAAAATACGATGAGGCCGAAAAAAGTTATCGTTTGTTACTGACAACTCACCCAGAAGACGCCGAACTGCATTATGGGCTGGGCTTGGCTCTGCTTAAGCAAAAGAAATATCCCGCCGCTGAGCAGGAACTCATTTCGGCGATAAAGTTGAAGGCAAATTATGGCGAAGCGTATGGCGATCTTGCGGTAGCAGCGTCGGAAAACAAAGATTACGAACTGGCGATCCGCGCGGCCGATGACCGTGCAAAATACTTACCGGAGATTCCGGTGGCTTATTTCCTGCGAGCCTCGGCGTATGACCACTTGCGGGACTATAAGCAGGCGGCGCAGAATTATCACAAGTTCTTGGAAGTCGCGAACGGTCAATATCCGGATCAGGAATGGCAAGCCCGGCATCGCCTGATTGCGATCGAGCCAAAGAAATAACAATGGGGCGCCTCTCGACAATTTTCTTGCTGCTGGCAGTTTCCGTGGCGGCGTTCGCCTCAAAAGAGCAGACCGTGCAAGAACTCATTGCTCGTGCGGATGCGGCCTCGGCCAATGACCGGCCTGGATTATATGTTGAGATTGCCGAGCGGCAACTCAAGGCGGCGGACGGGTCATACACCGAAGGTAAGGTTGAAGAAGCCCGGGCCGCAGTGCAGGACGTGGTTACGTACTCCACCAAAGCCCACGATGCGGCTATTCAAGCCAACAAGAAACTGAAGAATACCGAGCTGGCGCTGCGGAAAATGGCGCACCGCCTGCGTGATTTGAAGCACACTCTGAATTTTGAGGACCAGCCGCCAGTGCAAGCGGCAGCGGACAAGCTTCAGACTTTGTCGGACGATTTGCTCTCACAGATGTTCGGGAAGGGTAAATGATGAGGAAGGTGGGCAAGTTTGCGTGGATGGGCTTCCTGGTGCTCACGATGCTATCGAGCATGCTTGCCCAACGTCGCGAGCCTCTGAACGATAAAGAGATCGACGAACTGCGCGATGCGGCACAGGAACCGGAGGCCCGCATCAAGCTGTACGTCGAATTTGCCCGCGATCGCCTGAATTCGCTTGAGCTGATGCGCGCCGATCCGAAAGTGACCGACCGGGCGCAGCAGACACACGACAAGCTGCAGAATTTTCTCGACGTGTATGACGAGTTGAATGGAAATATCGACACTTTTGTCGAGCGCAAGGCCGACTTGCGCAAGCCACTGAAGAAATTAATTGAAGCTGATACGGAATTTCAGGCCAAATTGCGGGCGCTGAAAACTTCTGCCGATGCAAGTCCACAGGAAGAACAGCAATACCAATTTCTTTTGTCCAACGCAGTAGACACGGTTGACGACAGCCTACATGATCATCAGCAGCTACTGACTGAGCAAGAAGCGGCGTTCAAACACAAGAAAAGGTAGCGCCAGCGGCAAGTTATTCGCCGGTACCGCTTAAAACCAGGAAGCGAGGACTGGCGGGATCAGAACCGCTGACAATGATCGTTCCGAGCCTGGGTCCGGTGACCGCAGGAGTGAAGGTGACATCGATCTTGCAGTCCGCCCCGGGGGCGAGATTGGCCGGACAATCGTTGGCTTCCGTGAAATCGATGCCGGAGGCGCTGATGTCACTGATAGTTACGTCGGCACTGCTGACGTTGGTAAGCGTGGCAGTCGCCGGCTGACTTCGGATGCCAACAGCCTGCGGGCTGAATTCGATCTTCTCCGGCGTGATGGTTACTGAACTGGCTTGGCGTACGGGTTCCGAAACGCCGGTCCTGGCCTGGAGAATCACCGAACTCATCAATAAGGCTGCAAACACTACAAGAAGAATAGCTTTGCTCACGTACACTCCTCTTGGTTTATTTTACCGTGAGTGGATGAGACACTAATACACCTTCGCCTGAGCACTTCTGGCGGGTTGTCATCGATGGTGAAGATGCATTTGCAGGCCGGTCATCGCCTCCCTTCCGGTATACTAGAAAAGAATGGCGATCCTGGAGAACATAGCGGCCATCGCGAAAGGCATGAGCATTACCTTTCGCGAGATGTTCCAACCCACGCAGGTGGAGAACTATCCTGATGGACCGGGCCCACTGCGGGGCGCGCAGTTTCAAGAGCGGTTCCGCGGGGTGCACGTGCTGCAGCGGGACGAAAACGGCTTGGAGAAGTGCGTTGCCTGCTTCTTGTGTGCGGCGTCGTGTCCTTCGAACTGCATTTACATTGAGGCAGCAGAAAATACGGCCGAGAAGCGGGTCAGTGGCGCGGAACGTTATGCCAAGGTTTACAACATCGATTACAACCGCTGCATTTTCTGCGGCTATTGTGTGGAAGCCTGCCCGACAGACGCGATCACGCACGGGCATGGCTTCGAACTGGCCACCTTCAACGCCAGCAATCTCGTCTACCGGAAAGAGCAGATGCTGGCCCCCAAGCCAGCACACATGGGGGCCAATTCGATCTTCAATCAAGCAGAAGTAGTGGGAGGCGCGCCGGCGACGCCGATGCAAAGAAGCTGAGAGTTCGGTAAAATTAGAGATCGGGCGAAACGCCGGTCCCCAGCGGGCCGGCGTTTGTGTATAAGAGCAGCTTTCATGGCTGATTTTCTCCAAACCGTAAAACAACGCGTGGTCATCTACGACGGCGCGATGGGCACCAATATTCACACGCGCAACCCTACGCTTGACGATTATTGGGGTAAGGAGAATTGCAGCGAAGTTCTGGTGCTGAGCCGGCCGGATATTATTCGTGACATTCACGCCGACTTTCTGCGCGTCGGCTGCGACGTGGTGGAGACGGATACATTTGGCGCCACGCGCATTGTGCTGAACGAATTCGAGCTCGGCGATCGCGTACACGAGATCAATGTTGCGGCCGCGAAGTTGGCAAAAGAAGTCGCGCAGCAGTTCTCGACCAAAGACAAGCCCCGATTCGTCGCCGGTTCGATCGGTCCTTCCACGAAGCTTCCGTCGCTCGGCCACATTTCTTTCGATGCCATGGTTGCAGCCTTCGAGGAGCAAGCTGCGGCGTTGATCGAAGGCGGCGTCGATATCCTGCTGATTGAAACCTGTCAGGATTTATTACAAGCGAAAATCGGCGTCATTGGAGCGCTCGAGGCACTACGCAAGGCGGGAAAGCGCCTGCCGGTCACGGTGCAAGTAACCTTGCAGGAATCCGGCACGATGTTGTTGGGCACAGAGATTGGAGCGGCGCTTACAGCGCTGGAACCTCTGGATGTCGACATCATCGGCATGAACTGCGCCACCGGACCGAAAGAGATGAACGAGGCGGTCCGGTATCTGTCACTGTATTCGACAAAAGAAGTTTCGGTTCTTCCTAATGCTGGGTTGCCGGTGAATGTAGGCGGTCATGCAGTTTTCAAGCTGACGCCGGCCGAGCTGGCAGAATATCACAAGCATTTCGTGCAGGATTACGGGGTTCGCATCGTCGGTGGATGTTGCGGAACGGTTCCGGAACATCTCAAAGCGGTGGTGGAAGCGCTCTCCGGAGTTGAGCCGGCGAAACGCGACGTCAAGCCAATTGCTTCGGCTTCGAGCGCGTACACGATGGTGCCGCTTGATCTTGATCCCAAGCCGCTGGTTGTCGCGGAAGAGATGAATACGACGACGCGGGTCGAGCACTTCCGCAACCTGGTTCGGGGAAAGAAATACGACGACATTCTCACGTTGGCAAAAAAGCTGGTCAACGATGGCTCGCACATGCTCGATTTGTGCTGCGCCATCGTGGGCGAAGACGAGAAGGGCTACATCACTTCGATTCTGGAGAAGATCGCAACGCGCGTGCCGGCACCGATTCTGGTCGATTCCACTGAAGCGGATGTGGTCGAAGAAGCGCTGAAGCGCATTCCGGGTAAGGCGATTATCAATTCGATCAACCTGGAAGATGGAGAGAAGCGTACTTCCAAAGTGCTGCCGATGGCCAAACGTTATGGCGCGGCGGTGATTGCTCTGACGATTGATGAAGATGGAATGGCGCTCACGGCAGAAAAGAAAACTGCCATTGCCAAACGTATCTATGATCTGGCGGTCAACAAATATGACATCCGTCCGGTCGACATTATTTTTGACGCGCTGACTCTGCCGATTTCAACCGGTCAGGAAGAATATCGCACGGCGGGGATTGAGACGCTGAATGCGATCAAGAAAATCAAACAGGAGCTACCCGACGTCAAGACCATCCTTGGCGTCAGCAATATCTCCTTTGGCCTCGATGCTTACTCGCGGCGGGTATTAAATTCAGTTTTCATGCACGAAGCGGTAGACCATGGCCTCGACATGGCCATCGTGAACTACACCAAGATTTACCCGCTGTACAAGATTCCTCACGAAGAAGTCGAACTGGCGCGCAAGCTGATTTATCGTGACCAGAGCGACGGCGACCCGCTGCAGAAATACATGCAGCACTTTGCAGGAACCAAGGGCAAAGCGCAGGCCACGACCACGGCGCACGTAGAAACGCTGTCAGTGGAAGACAAATTGAAGTTTGCGATCATCAACGGGGAAAAGTCCGTCGGCGATGGCGCTTACAAGAAAACGCTGGAAGAACTTCTCGAAGAAGCACTGGTGCAGTATTCGCCGCTTGAACTGATCAATACAGTTCTGCTCGACGGCATGAAGACGGTCGGTGACCTGTTTGGCGCGCGCAAGATGCAGTTGCCCTCGGTGCTCGACTCAGCGGGGGTGATGAAGCAGGCGGTCGCTTATCTTGAGCCGAAGATGGAGAAAAAAGCGGGATCGTCGAAAGGCGTCATTGTTCTGGCGACGGTGAAAGGCGATGTTCACGACATTGGCAAAAACCTCGTGGACATCATTCTCACCAACAACGGTTTTAAGGTTGTAAATCTTGGTATCAAACAACCGGGCGACGCGATCATCAAAGCGGCACTTGAGCAGCGAGCCGATGCGATTGGACTGAGCGGACTGCTGGTGAAATCGACGTTAGAGATGAAGTACGTTATTCAGGACCTTCAGCGGCAGCAACTGGAATTTCCGGTGATTTGCGGTGGCGCGGCCCTCACGCGCAAATATGTCGAAGACGATTTGCGGCGGGAGTATGCGAACGGAGTGTTTTACGCCGATGATGCCTTTGCCGGGCTGCATATCATGGAAGACCTGTCGGCTCCGAATGGGCAGCGCGAGCAACGCTTGCGAGAAGGAAAAACGGTCAAAGAGTACGCCAAGGCGGCCGCTGTTGATGAAGAATCCGGCCCGGTCTTTGCCGAGCGTAGTGCTGTGGTCGGAGACGCCCCGGACATCCCTGTACCGCCCTTCTGGGGCATTCGGGTGCGGAAAGATTTCGATTTGCGGGATATCTTTCCTTACATCAACGACACTGCGCTGTTTAAGAACCAGTGGCAGTTGAAGACGGCGTCGCAGGAAGATTATGCCCGGCTAGTCGAGCAGAAATACCGGCCAATCAAGAAGCAGATGGAAGAAGAAGTCATCGCCAGCGGATTGTTTGAGCCGAAAGTGGTGTACGGATATTTTCCGGCGCAGAGCGAAGGCAATGATGTCATCGTTTACGAGCCTGCCGAGTTCCGCTCGGCCGGACAGCCGGGAGCGGCTGTCCCTACGCGAGAATTATTGCGCTTCACCTTCCCACGACAAAGGGAAGGCCGTAAGCTTTGCATCTCCGATTTCTTTGCTCCGAAGAGTGCTGGGAAAATGGATGTGATCGGGCTGTCGCTGGTAACGATTGGCGCAAAAGCGTCAGAAGAAACGCAGCGATTGTTTGAGGGCGGCGAGTACACGAAATATCTCTACCTGCACGGGCTCAGCGTGGAAACTGCCGAGGCGCTGGCGGAATATCTGCACAAGAAGATTCGCGAGGACCTCGGGATAGCCGGCGAGGATTCGCCGCACATTCGCGATCTGTTCCACCAGAAATATCGCGGATCGAGGTATTCGTTCGGATATCCCGCGTGCCCGAATTTAGAAGATCAAACCAAGCTGTTTGCGCTGCTACATCCGGAGGAGAACGTCGGAGTCAGGTTAACGACTGGCTTCTTACTGGAACCAGAGCAGAGCACATCTGCGATTGTTGTGCACCATCCCGCGGCCAAGTATTTCGTGGTCTAGAGATCAGCGGACTGGTTCCGAGAAATTCAGCCGGCGAGCCACAAGATCATTAAATCTTCATCCACGTAGCGATCGGCGACTTTCAGCGTACGTGCATCACGGCCGTAGACCTCGAATGCCAGCGATTCGTAGAGCTTCCTGGCTGCAGTTTGATCGGTACCGACGCTGAGCACGACTTGCTCAATTCCGGGGACTGCCTTGGCGCGCTCGAGCGTTTCTGAGAGCAACACGCGCGCAATTCCTTTTCTCCGCCATTCCGGCTTGACGTAGACTCCCCAGATGACTGCTCGATGACGTTTCTTGTCGCCACTCAAGCGCCCGAATCCGACCATGCCGATAAATAGATCTTCGGTGAAGGCGCCAAGAACGAAGGAATCGACATCTTCCCCGGAACCGAGTTTCTGCTCGATAGTTTCAATGGTGATGGCGCGATGTTCTTCCGAAGATTCGTTGAAGGCCAACGGTTCGTGTTCCAGAGCTTCGAGACGAAGACCGTAGTAGGCGTGCGCGTCTTCGGCGGTGAGACGGCGAATTTCGATCTGTTCGGCCGGAGGCATAAAGGAACTCCGATATGCGAATCAAAATGCCCCTGAAAATCCTATCTATTTAAACACACGCAGCAAATGCGATTAGTGACAAAGCCGATTGGTGTAGCATAGGCGCATCTTTTGCTTATGAAAACGTGGACGGTATGGCTGCGGCAAATCCTGTTCTATGCGCTCGCCGGCATCATTGTGCTCACGGGACTGGTGTACGTCGGCGACTATGTTTCGATTCGTTACAAGGTTCCCCAGAGCCGGGCACAATTCGGGACGGTTACGGTCACCAAGCTTTACGTGATCCACGAGAAAAACAATAAGACGGAATATGAGTTGGCCCCGTCGGAAGACCGGACCTGCGTGCATTCCCTTTTTCCGCAATTAGGCTATACGCCGTGCTGGTATTTGAGCAGGCACAGTGAGGAACACATCGAGATCTGATGTGGGACAAGTGCGATTACGCCCGTAACGCTCGCACGGATCAGTTTTGTTGAGAGCATGGGCCCAAGGCTGTTACTTTCGAAGCAATGTCTGCGGAAGTGCGATCCCAGAAAACTCTGCTGCGGGTGTTGAAGTTGCTGGCGATGGTATGCCTTGCAACCGTGGTGGTGTTCGGCGCCTTGCATCTGGATTTTCAGCAGCCCTTTATCGGGTACGGCTTGGGAGGGGCATTCTTACTTTTTCTGGCTGCACGACCCGGTGAAGGACTTACGATTACGGTCTGCGGGCTGGGAGTGCTGATCGCCGGGACAATTCTGAAAGCTCATTATGCCGGCATCCCCGCGTTGTTGGTGCAGCTTATGGGATCGCTCGGGCTCGCATCCCTTCTTGTGCTGGCCGGCGCTGTCATTTGGAACGGGCGCGACGATGAACCGGCTGCGTACCGGGCATTATTGCCGGCATCCGTGCTGACTTTCCTCGTTCTCGGAGCGCAATATTCGCTCAACATGGCTTCCCTGCTCCACGCGAAAACTTACGACCTATATGCCTATGCATTTGACGGGACACTAGGCTTTCAGCCCAGCTTTGAGTTGGGGCGTTTTCTGAAGCAGAATGCCTGGCTGTTTCCGTTTGTAAAAATAAGTTACGAAGGCATTGTGCTGGCGATGGCCGCCATCTACGCGGCATTCATGAACCGGCGGGAAAAACCGCTCTGGGAGCTCATCGAATTCCTGTTTGCACCGGCAATGATTGGCTATCTTTTCTTCAGCGTGTTTCCGGTGAGCGGGCCGCAATACGCGTTCGCTGTTGACTTTCCCAAAGCCTATCTCCCTTATCACGTGCTGCATCGTCTGGCGCTCGAAAGCATTCCGGTGTTGCCGGCGTTTCCCCGCAATGGAGTGCCGTCGCTTCATCTGACGTGGGCGCTATTGATCTGGCTGAACACGCGCGGGCTGTCGCGATGGGCGCGTGCAGCGGCAGGGATACTGGTTCTAGCTACGATTCTTGACACGCTCGCCACTGGAGAACATTATCTTTTCGATCTGGCCGTGTCTCTGCCGTTCACCCTGTGGATGCAGGCCTGCATGGTTCGCACTGTAGGCTTCCGCAACAAGGAACGCTGGCTGCCCGCGATAACGGGATGTGCGATGTTCCTCGCATGGCTCGCTATTGGAAGATTCGGCTTTCATTGGATGGTGGTAAGCCGGCTGGTTCCCTGGACCCTGATTGTTATGTCTTCCGCGATATCGCTGAGCTGGGCGGTCCGTTTGCCCGCGTTGATCCCGGAAATGTATGTTCCGCAACCTGCCAAGCTGCGCGCCGTGGCGGCTGCCGCGGCCCGATAGGTCGCATCCCCTCAACGAAAATTCAGTTTTCATTGGTTACACTTTCGCGGGATAATGGCCGACGCGTGACTGGAGGCGTTATGACAAAGCGAATTCTGTTGGCAGGCGTGCTCGGCGGGATCGCGATGTTTTTGTGGTCGGGAATCGCTCACATGGCGACAAACTTGGGGACGGTGGGAATCAGTGAAATTCCCAATGAACAAGGCGTGTTGAGCGCGATGCAGGCGCAACTGGGTAGCAACTCGGGACTTTATATCTATCCGAGCATGGGTGTCGGGCCGAATGCCACCCGGGAGCAGCAACAAGCGGCTATGCGGCAATACGATCAGAAACTGGCGGCCAATCCGTCAGGGCTGCTGATTTACCATCCTCCGGGAATGAAAGGACTGACCGGGACTCAACTGGGAACCGAATTTGTCACCGAATTGATCGAGGCGCTCTTTCTGGCGTTTCTGCTGGCGCAAACCAGTCTGCGAACCTTTGGGTCGAAACTGATATTTGTCATCGTGGCCGGAGTGATGGCGGTGATCACAACCAACATTCCTTACTGGAATTGGTATGGATTCCCAATGGCTTACACGGCGAATTACATGATGACGCAGATTGTGGGATACATCATTGCAGGGATGGCAGCGATTGGAGTGCTGGGGAAGGGCTCGGCGTCGGGGATGCGGGCGGCGGCGTAATTTCGGCGCCAACAAATGGAAAAGGCTGTGACATTGGTTGTGCTCTAGCCCTCGATTCCTGCGAGGGAACCGTCAGCGTGGATGCACGCACCGTCACAGCCCTTGATGTGATTACCGCTTTCGCGGTTCCAAACCCCGCCTGCTCCTCGCAGAGCCTGGCGGTTTTTTCGGGTCTGGCAGCCCGGCAAGTTGCCTCGCCTGACTCATCACTCAGCTTACTTCGGATTGGCTAATGTTATTTGAACCAACCCTTTCAGCCGTCGACGAAAAGCAAACTAAACACTCGCGCGGGAAATGTCAACGCCATTTTTCGGTGCAAACGCGATCTGCAAAATCAAAACTCTAATTACGCCGAAATGCTTGAGCAGTGGGCTGTTTGGCATACGTACAAAATTTCTCGACGCATTATGCACAGTGTTATTCACAACGGGCGACGAACTAGAAATTCGGGCGTTTCCTCTGACGCGAGATTTGAAGAACCAGTTTTCAGTTTCCGGTTGTCAGTTCCCAGTCATTTGGCATCTCGGCACGGCCCGGTATACTCTTTCCACGATGGCCCGCGAGACGGTTCTTGAACCTCGCCAGGAAATTCTGCGCACGGCGGCCCGGCTTTTCCAGCAAAAAGGGTACGACGCGACCTCGATGAACGACGTCGCTGGCGCACTCAAGCTGAGCAAAGGCGGTTTATATCATCATTTTCAGAGCAAAGACGAAATTCTGTTCGACCTGATGAATCAGGCGATGGATGTGACGCAGGAGCGTGTGATTGAACCGGTGCGGAAGATCGCCGATGCGGAAGAGCGGCTAAGGACGCTGATTCGGCTGCACGTAGAGGTGATTTTGAGTGTGCGCGACCGGGAAATCACGGTGCTGCTGCATGAGAACCATCCGCTGCCACCGTCGCTGCGCAAGCGGATCAACGCGCGAAAGAAAGACTACATGCATTTTGTGGAGAAGTTAGTGGGCGAGGTGCAGCAAGCCCGGCGATCGCAACGAACGGTGGGCGCCCGGGCAGCGGCGTTTGCGTTGTTGGGGATGATTAATTGGATTTATCAATGGTACAAGCCGGAGTATGCGCTGAATGCGGAGCAGATCGCGCGGCAGTTTACGGAAATCTTTTTCTCGGGCGCTTTCAGCTGAAACTATTTGCCACGAAACTCCGGCTTGCGTTTTTCAAAAAAGGCCCGAATTCCCTCCTGATAATCACTGCTGTCGTAGACCTCGCGGCGCAGCGACTGAATGCGCTCGTAGGACTCCGGATTGAGCGGGTGAGCGTTGGCAAGCACTCGGACTTCTTCTTTCAAAATGCGATGGACTAGTGGGGAAGTTTCGGTGATGCGCTTGGCCAAATCCATGGTGAAAGATTCGAGCTCCGGCAGAGGGACCACGTAGTTGATCACGCCGGAAGCGGCGAGGCGTTCGGCACCGATCGGTTGCGCGGTGAAAAGCATCTCTTTCACCAGATGCATGCCAGCAACTTTTAGAAAATTGAGCGTGCCAGAAAGGTTGTAAGGGATGCCAAGCCGCGCGGGAGTCAATGCGAATAAAGAGCCGTTGCCCGCGACCACGAGATCGCAAGCCATGACCAGTTCGCAGGCCCCACCCCAGACTTGTCCTTCGACCATGGCGATGATGGGCGCGGGATGCTGCTCGATGGTTCGCACGGCGTGTCGGAGAGGGTCGTTGTAAGTGAGAGGATCGCGGCCGTTGGTGGGCAGCTCGCGGACATCGTGGCCGGCTGAGAATACTTTCACGTCCTTTGCGGCTCGCAGGATGACCACCTGCATTGTGTCGGCCGTCATGTGCTCGAGAGCAGCGCAGAGATCATCGATCAATTGCCGGCTCAAGGCATTGACCTTGCCGTGGTTGAGAGTGATGATGCCAATACCTTCCTGTTGGCTGATAAGAATCGTTTCAAATGTCGGCTTCGTCGTCATGCGATCCCTTTCCGAATCTCCCACAGTACGTCGATTCAGCGCCCAGGCACAAGTGCGCTTGTCACATCCGATCGCGGAAGTTACTCCGGTAATGTGTCGGATGATGCGGTGCCTAATTAATAATGAGCGTGCAACTCCCCGGCTGTCACAATTCATGACCTTACGAACCTGACGGACCTCGTTCCGGAATGAGTGCGACGGGAGGGTTTTGCTCCACGTAGCAAAGCACCGCAGCAACAAAAATGCGAAGCGCAGCCAAGACCGCGAGTGCCGGCGAGGAACAAAAGCTGGCAGAAACTTTGTCCTCGCTCTACAAGACCGTTCTGGAGCGAATCAGCGCGCATGCATCGCTTTTTGAAGTGCTCGAGTGTTTGTGTAAGTTCATGGAGAAGCACTTTCCGGAACTGACCTGCTCGGTATTGCTGCTGGAGGCGGATGGAGTAACGCTGCGGCACGGCGCGGCACCGAGTCTTCCCCCCGAATACAACACACGCGTAGACGGCATCCAAGCAGGACCGGCGGCGGGTTCGTGCGGGACCGCTGTCCATCGCCGGACGCAGGTCATTGTCCGGGACATTGCAACCGATCCCCTGTGGAGCAGCTTTGCCCAACTCGCCTTACCCTATGGACTGAAAGCATGCTGGTCAACTCCCATTACTTCGCGGGAAGAAAAGGTACTGGGAACTTTCGCGGTCTACTATCGCGAAACGCGCGACCCCGACCCTCGACACCTGCACCTGGTGCAATGCGCGACTCACCTTGCCGGGGTAGCGATTGAGCGGCACCAAGCGGACCAGCAACTGCGCGCCGCCGAAACCCGCTACCGTGCTCTGGTCGAGAACCTGCCCGCAATCACCTACATCGCGGAAGTCGGTGTCCTGGGCCGATGGCTCTATGTCAGCCCGCAAATCCAATCGATCCTGGGATTCTCGCCTGAGGAATGGTTGGCGGACGCGTCCAACTGGATCAATCACGTTCACGCGGACGACCGCGAGCGCGCGCTGGAGGCGGAGACGCGTTTCTGGGAAATCGGAGGAATCTACCGCGCGGATTACCGCATGATCGCGCGGGACGGCAGAGTCATTTGGCTCCGCGATGATGCCGTGTATCTGAAAACTCCCGACGCGCAGAAGCCGGTCATGCAGGGAGTGTTGCACGATATTACGGACTACAAACAATTGGAAGATCAGCTGCGGCAATCGCAGAAGATGGAAGCGGTGGGACAGTTGGCGGGTGGCGTGGCGCACGATTTCAATAATCTGCTGATGATTATCCAAGGCCGCACTGAGAGAATTATGGAACGTGCGCTTGAGGGCGATGCGACGCACAAGGATGCCCGTGAAATCAAAGAAGCATCGGAGCGCGCCACAGCTTTGACACGGCAGTTATTGGCCTTTAGCCGCAAGCAGGTGCTGCAGCCCAAGCTGTTGGATATGAACCAGGTGGTTGCCGAAGTTGGCAGGATGCTACAGCGTTTGATCGGGGAGAACATTGAGGTTGAGTTGCACACGGCGGCATCCTTGTGGCCTGTGAAAGTGGATCGCGTACAGATGGAGCAGGCAGTACTGAACCTCGCCTTGAATGCGCGTGACGCCATGCCGAGCGGTGGCAAGCTGACGATTGCCACCCGCAATGTGGCGATGGATGAGGTTCAGGCAAAAGAACAGGGGTCGATTCGATCGGGAAACTATGTCGCGCTCGAAGTCCGCGATACGGGAACCGGGATGGATGCAGAGACCCAGGGACACATCTTCGAACCATTTTTCAGCACCAAGGAACTGGGAAAAGGGACGGGGTTGGGATTGGCCAGCGTTTATGGCCTGGTAAAACAGAGTGGCGGCTGCATCTCATTTCAGAGCAAGCTGGGGCACGGAACAACTTTTATCATCTACCTCCCCGAGAGCGCGGGAGAAATGCCGACAAAACCACAAGCGGCGCTTCCGACGGTGCGAACTCAGGGCAGCGAGACAATTCTGGTGGTCGAAGATGAAGATCAAATCCGCGACATGGTCTGCCAATATCTGCAGCAAAATGGATATAGTGTGTTGCACGCCCAGAACGGCAAGGATGCGCTAGAGATTGCCCAACGGTATCGAGGATCAATCCATTTATTGCTCACGGATGTCGTCATGCCAGAAATGAGCGGGCATGAACTGGCGCGGGACTTAAGACGGGTGCGCCCGCGATGCAAAATCTTGCTGACTTCGGGATATCCGGAACACGCCGCGGTCAGCGAGCGGGCATCCAATCAAAGCGCTGAAACGCTACAGAAGCCTTATGCCCTCAATCAGTTAGCAAGGAAGATTCGAGAGCTGCTTGAAACCTCGGATGCTTTCACGGCTCAGAGTTCGAACAGCCCGAAACTGCAACAACCGAGCCAGTAGTCACGCAACGGCTCCCTTTCCGCAGAAATAAGTGTCACTTCCATAGCTGACTTCCTCCGGAGCCGTCAGGCAGGCCTCGGTGATCTGCCGCTACCGAGAGATTTCGCCTCTTAAGAATACGATGGCCGCCCGCGACCATGGCAAAAGTACGACGCACACAACATGGTGTGACCCGAGATCGAGATCGAGAGATGCGAAGTGAAATCATGGGTCACGACCGGACGTGACCCATGTCATACCGCCACGCGAGATGACAGGAATAGCGTAAAGAATGGACTGGAGTGTGACATGACTACTTTGTCTGAGGCAGTCGCATCAGCAGGATCCAGCGAAAAAGTTGAGGTTCCAATCGTGCTGGATGGGCATTCTCTGAGCATTGAGGAGGTCGTATCTGTGGCGCGCGGCCGGGACAAGATCGAACTCAGCACGGATGCCGTAACACGCATCAATCGCTGCCGCGATCTGTTGGAACGCAAAATTCAGGCGCGCGAGATCATGTACGGCGTGAACACCGGGATTGGCGAGCTTTCGGAGGTCATTCTGACTCCGGAACAGGTTGAAAAATATCAGAAGTATCTCCTCTATTCGCACGCCGCGGGATGCGGCGAACCCATGGCGGAAGAGAACGTCCGCGCGGCGATGCTGTCTCGACTAAACACGCATTGCTGGGGACATTCCGGCATTCGGCTGGAAATTGTGCAGACCCAACTGGAAATGCTGAACCGCGGTGTAACGCCGGTCGTGTGCCAGAAAGGATCAGTCGGAGCCTGTGGCGATCTTTCCCCTATGGCACAGATGGCGATTACGCTAATGGGAGAGGGCCAAGTCTTTTACACGGGACGAAAACTGCCAGCCACGCAAGGCATGGCCGAGGCAGGCATTCCAACAATTGCGTTTCGCGAGCGCGATGGTCTGGCTGCGATTAACGGGTCGAATTTTATCTGTGGCATCGGCTGCCTGGAACTTTACGACGCAGAGCGGTGGTTGAAGACGCAGGAAGTGGCGCTGGCGATGACGCTTGAAGCGCTCAATGCCAACATGAATGCCTACGACCCTCGGATTCATGTGGTGCGCGGATATCCAGGAGCACAGGAGTGCGCAGAGAACGTTCGCAACTTGACGGAGGGTTCCGAATTGCTGAGGCGGCCCGGGAAAAAAGTGCAGGACGCATACTCCTTGCGGTCCAGCCCGCAAGTGATCGGAGCGGCCCGCGAAGCTTTTAAGTGGGCACGTTATATGTTGGAGATAGAGCTTAACCATGCTGCCGACAATCCAACGTTTTTTCCGGACGAAGAATTGGTGCTGACGGGGGCGAACTTCCAGGGTACACCGATGGCATTCTCGCTAGAAATGGTGGGGATGTCAGTGACTACGGTCGCTGCGCTCTCTGAGCGGAGGCTGAACCGGCTGATGAATCCTCATCTTTCGATGGGACTGCCGGCTTTTCTCACAAAGGGTGCGGGGATGTTCTCGGGCATGATGCTCTCGCAATATACCGCCGGGGCACTGGTTTGCGAGAACCGCGTGCTCTCCACGCCCGCAGCGACGGGGTCGATTCCGGCTGCCGCCGATCAGGAAGACTTTGTGTCGATGGGAATGACGACGGCGATCAAAACACGGCAAATTATCGAGAATGCGTGGTATGTGGTAGCAATTGAGCTGATGGCCGCTGCACAGGCTTTCGACATGCGCGCTCCTGTCAAGCCAGCTCCGGCCACTCAGGCCGTTTATGAAGCCATTCGCGGGCACGTGAAAAAGCTAGAGGAAGATCGCGTGCTGCATGAGGACATCAATAATTTGGCCGTATTGGCGAAAGATGGAATATTTCTCCAAGCTGCGGAACAGGCCGCAGGAAAGTTAAATTAAAATGTGAGCCTTTACGGCCGTTTTCACTGCTTCAGCGTCTGTACCTCGACGGAGAACACCGATGGAAGGTTCTCAACGATAGGTTTCCAGCTGTCGCCGGCGTCAGCCGAACAATATACCTGGCCGCCCGTGGTGCCAAAATATATGCCGCATTTGTCCAGCGAGTCCACTGCCATCGCGTCGCGCAGTACGTTCACGTAGCAATTGCTTTGTGGCAACCCCTTGGTGAGCGGCTCCCACTCATCGCCTCCGCTGCGGCTGCGATAAACGCGCAACTTGCCTTCCAGTGGAAAATGTTCGCTATCGCTTTTGATGGGGACAACGTAAAGCGTTTCGGGTTCGTGGGCGTGAACATCAATGACAAAGCCAAAATCGGTGGGCAAGTTGCCGCTGACCTCGTGCCACTGATCGCCCGAATTGTCACTGCGCATGACATCCCAATGTTTCTGCATAAACAACACGCCAGGCCTTTCTTGACTCATGGCGATGTGGTGAACGCAGTGGCCAATTTCAGCGTTGGAATCGGGGATATACTGCGACCGGAGCCCTTGATTGATCGGCTTCCAAGTCTGGCCGCCGTCGTCAGTGCGGAAGGCGCCGGCGGCGGAGATCGCAATCCACATCCGCTGCGGGTTGCCACGATCAAGCACGATGGTGTGCAGGCATAAGCCGCCCCCACCCGGCTGCCAGTACGGGCCGGTGCCGTGGCCGCGAAGGCCGGCTAGTTCCTGCCAATTCTCGCCGCCATCGGTAGAGCGAAATAAAGCCGCATCTTCCACTCCCGCGTAGACGGTGTTCGCGTCAGTAAACGACGGCTCAAGATGCCACACACGCTTGAACTCCCAGGGATGCTGCGTACCGTCGTACGATTGATGAGTGGTCAAAGGCTTGCCAGTTTCCGCAGAAGCGTCGTAGCTGAATTTGTTGCTCGTGCCTTTGGCCCCACCACCCTGACCAACCACCGGCTGGCCGACCGGAGTTCCCGGCTGATGCCAGGTTTTCCCGCCGTCGTCTGAACGCTGAATGACTTGCCCAAACCATCCGCTGGTTTGCGATACATAAATTCGATTGGGGTCCGCTGCCGATCCCTTCATGTGATAGACTTCCCACCCCGCAAAGTGTGGCCCGCTGACTTCCCATTTATCACGCTTGCCGTCGGCTGTAAGAATGAATGCGCCTTTATGCGTGCCAACTAATACTCGTACTCCGCTCATCCATGGCTCCTTCTGGAGGTTTTTATGATTTGCTTCGGTTGTGCTTCCCTGTTTGCAGGTAGGATAACCGAATCCTCCGAATCTCGCTGAAGGATTTCCACGCTCGCCGGACAACGGTAGGACTCACGATCGAATCGAAGTGGGCAACAATCAGCCCGAGGTCAACTCGATGAAAGCTCCCTTCCTGATCGGACGCATGCTGTTTGGTGGGTTCTTTTTATACAGCGGAATCAATCATCTGCGAAATCATGAATCGATGGCGCCACATGCGGAAGCCAAAGGTGTGCCCGCGCCGAACGCAGCGGTCGCGCTTTCCGCTGTCCCGCTCATTGTCGGCGGGACGAGTTTGCTACTCGGCGTTAAACCAAAACTGGGAGCGGCGGCGATCCTGATGTTTCTCGGCGGAGTCTCTCCGGTGATGCACGATTTCTGGCGCAATGAAGATGCCAACGAACGCATGAACAACATGGTCAACTTCATGAAGAACCTGGCGCTAGCTGGGGGCGCGCTTGCCCTGATGGGAGTGGAGGAACCATGGGAAGCGAGTATTCCTGTTGGGCGGCCTACACTCCGCGAAAGAGCCCGCGCCATTGGCCGAAAGCTCGCGGCGTAGAGCCCGTTAAACGGGCATGGGCTCGGGCTGCGGAACGGGTGGAACTACGTCAGGCTCGGGGTCTGGGAGCCCCGGGAAAACGTCGGGATCGGACCCAGGCTCGGGTTCGGGATCGGGCTTCGGTAGGGGCTGGGGTTTGGGAAAGGTGGAGTTTTTCGACTCAGTAACCATTCTCTATCGATGCAAAATCCTCCGTTTGGTTTTCCTCGGATTGACCAGCAGTGCGATTTCCACGCGCTTGCAACTTTGTTCGGACATCGGCAAACTGATCTGTGCGTATTTTGTCCCGATTCATGACGGCGGCGATCGACGCCGGCCACTTCCCGGCACCGGCATTGCCGGAAGTTGCTTTTCTGGGCAGATCGAACGTTGGCAAGTCCAGCGTGATTAATTCGCTGGTCGGAAAGAAGCTGGCAAAGACCAGCTCCACGCCAGGACGAACTCGCAGTATTAATTTCTTCGAACTGCGCTGGGCGGGAAAGCCGCATCCCGAGATGGTTTTCGTGGACTTGCCAGGATACGGCTATGCGCAAGTCTCGCGGGAAATTTCCAGCCAGTGGCCAACTTTTATTGAGCCGTACTTGAAGCAGCGTCCCTGCCTGGCGTTGTGTTTAGCGTTGGTGGACGTGAACGTTCCGCCGCAGGAAAGCGACCGGCAACTGCTGCAGTTCTTGGGTGAAGTGGGACGGCCTTTCTTGATCGTGGGCACGAAGAGCGATCGATTGTCGGGCAATCAACTGCGCAATGCTCTGCGAACCTTCTCGGGTGAGTTTCCTCAGGCGCGATTGATTCCGTTTTCAGCGCGAACCGGTGCCGGACAAGACGAACTTTGGCGGGAGATTCGAAATACCGTTCAGCAGGATCGTGGTTCTGCGCAGCAAGTGGCGCTGTAAATCCGCGATTGGATCGCGTCTACCGCAAAGCTCGCCAAGGAACTCGCAAAGATCGCCGGGCAAACCGACCAATTTCCACGATCGATAAACCCCGAGGATTTGTCTATCCCTGAGCATCCGCTATGATTAGAAACTTATGTCCACATACCTGATCACGGGCGTGGCTGGATTTATTGGATCGGCTTTAGCCCGCGCAGTCCTGGCACTAGGAGATCAAGTGCGCGGGATCGACAATCTCTCGACGGGAAAACGCGAAAACCTAAGCGAAATCCGCAAACAGATTGATCTTCGAGAAGCCGATCTGCTCGACATGGCAGCGATACGAGAAGCGTGCTCCGGAGTGGATTACGTCCTGCATGAGGCGGCGATTCCCTCGGTGCCGCGGTCGGTGAAAGATCCGCTGGAAAGTAATCGGGCGAATGTTGACGCGACAGTCAATGTGCTGGTGGCCGCACGAGACGCGAAAGTGAAGCGAGTGGTTTATGCGGCATCATCGTCGGCTTACGGCGACACGCCAACTTTGCCCAAGCGCGAGGACATGCCGCCCAGTCCCATTTCGCCGTATGCCGTGGCCAAACTGGCCAGCGAGTTCTATATGACCTCGTTCTGGCGGTGTTATGGATTGCCGACGGTTTCGCTGCGATACTTCAACATTTTTGGACCCCGGCAAGACCCGTCTTCGCCATACTCAGGCGTGCTGGCGAAGTTCATTACGCAGATGCTGAAGGGCGACCAGCCAATCATTTTTGGCGATGGCACGCAGAGCCGTGATTTTACGTATGTCGATAACGTCGTGAACGCGAATCTGCTCGCGTGCCGAGTTCCGGCGGAACAGGTTGCCGGGCGTGTGTTCAACGTCGCCACTGGTTCGCGCATCGACTTGAATGAGACGTTCCGCGCACTTAAAAAGCTGACTGGTTACAACGGTGAAATAAAATACGAGGCCGAGCGCGCTGGAGATGTGAAACATTCGCTAGCCGATCTTGCGCTAGCCGCGAAGCATCTTGGTTACAAGCCCACGGTGAATTTCGAAGAGGGTCTGCGGCGGACGATCGAGTGGTATCGCAGCCAGGCGTAATGAATCTTAACGGCTGAACGCCGTACCAGCCCACGTTCCATGCCCGTTACTTTCGTGATCTGTGGCCGGGTTACGAGCGCGACTAGAGTTGGAGTATGACCCTGTCATCCATGGTGGTTTCTCGCGACTGGCCGGAAGTCAGCGTGTTGGAATGCATCTTGAGCAGTTTGCAAATCGGGGTAGAAGTTGAACCCGAACCTGAGCGCGCCCGCGCCAAGCTGGGAAAGTCAAAGATCGACGCGCTGATTGTAGATTGCGATCTCGAGGGCAGCGGCAAATTCCTGCACGGTCTGAACGGCAAGCTCAACAGCATTCCGGTCATGATTCTGAGCAGCCGCGAACGGTGCGGCAGTTTCGAAGATAGTGAGGCCGACTTTGTCTTCGAGAAGCCAATTTCGGTCGAAAAAGCGGTGCATACGCTTTCGGCGGCGCGAAATCTGATTCTGGATGGAAGACTCCGCTATCACCGGCACACCTTGCAAATTCCAGTGACCATCAGGTGTGGAAAGAACAAACGTCTGCAGGCAGAACTGCTGAATTTGAGCCAGGGAGGCATCGCGGTGCGAAGCCGCACTGCGATTCCGAGCGGACCGGTTCAGATGGAGTTTGCACTGCCGGGAAGCGATAAGCCTTTGAAGGCCGGGGGACTGGCAGTTTGGAGCCGACCAGACGCTTGCGGGATTAAGTTCACCGAAGTGAAGCCTGCGGCGAAGCGCGACCTGCAATTGTGGCTGGCCCAGCAGTATTTAACGCATTAGGCCTCTACTCACCTTCAAGAACCGAAGGGGTGAGCATCCACCGCCCTTATCGAAATCGCGCAGACTGGACTGGCAGGGCCATGGATTCGTCACTAGAGCTCGCCCCGGCCAATGCCGCTAGCCGCTTTCCCGGAGTCGCCCCGAACCAGATCACAAACACCAGCCAATACAGACCGGCAAACATGGCTGTCGCGGCGAGGAGAAAGGCGATGGTGAATGGCCACGAAGGCAGAATGTCGATAAGGAACAGCGACATCAGGCTGAAGAGCAACACGGCGCAGAGCAGCACCAAACTATCCACAATGCGGGCGAATCGTCTCGCGGAGACGGCGAATCCGAGCAGCCGCAGACGGGGCAAGTCGTCCTCATCTTCGGCGACCGGCAAGAACGACGGCATCTGGATGGCGGGCCGCGCGGCTGTTGAGAACAGCAACTCGCCTTCGCCCATCACCCGGCCTGCATCGCTTAGGAGCTGAGCAAAAATCCACTCGCTCAGCGCCTGCTGGGAGCGTGTGGACAGCGAAACAAATTCGACGCCGGCCTGGGCGCTCGAGTCGGTCCATACGATTCGGCCGACGGCTTCGAGGCGAGTTCGCGGAGCCGGCAAATCCAATCGAAGTTCGACTTGCTCGCCTACTGGCATCGGTCGCGCGGTCTGCATGGCGAGTCCGGACTGGCCGAGGTCGCGGAGAATGGCCGCGCTGGTCGATCCCAAATTCACATAAGCTAAGCTGCGAAGCTTGTGACGGTAAGGCCGCGGAGAGAATTGCTCAACCGGCGCAATGGTTGGATTGGAAGTGGCGGCCATGGCGCTACCACGCATACTAAAATCTTATCGAGCGGGGGAGAGATGACTCAGTAACCGCGGTGGTTCGTGCAGGAGCTACGAAGCGGTGCGATGCTCGCCAGGGCCGGCTTCGCGGATCTTGCGGGGGCGAGCGTCGGCCAAGGAAATTAGCCGATTCAGGTCATAACTATAGGGGCCGTAAGCGCGGAAAGCTTCCTCGTCAAACAAACGCTTGATACCGCAGCTGAGGCAGACCTGGTAGGAATAACCTTGGGCGCGCACCGGCCAGCTCATCTTGCCGTGCCAGCAACCGCGGAATAACATAACGCCAGCGCCGGCAAATCCAGTAGCCAAGAGACCCAACGGCCACAACCACTTCGACTTCTTCTTGTCCTCACCCACAACACAGAACCATAACGACTTACCGCTGTTCAGAATATGCCTAAACGATCGGCTGCGCAAGGATTTTGGAAGTACTTGAAGCGCAAGCAGTTGCTTTGCAGAAGGGAACCGTGGCCGCTTACCTTAGTGTGCGGCAAATATGTTGCCAATCACCGGCAATCCTTGTACTTTACGAGTAGTGCTTCGGCCAAAAAGCCGAAGAATCTCCCCCAAAAATCTGTGGTGGCATGACGAATGACGAATTGACAATTCTGTCTTCCCCGATAGGATTGTCTGTCCCGATTGTGCGCGGCTCAGAATCCGGATGAGCACCACTGCGAATAACGCTGGCCTGGAGTCGATCCGTGCCTTGGAAGCGCCGGTTCCAAGGCCGATTCGGCGCCGCATGATTCCATCGAGCGGTGCTGGCCGCGATGCCTTGCAGGCCCTTTTAGCGTTCTCTGCCTTACACGAACAGATTCGACAGCGCCGCGCTTGCGGAGAACGCAGCGACGAGATCTCGAGCGACCCCTGGCAGCTTGAGCAGTTTGTACTGGACGAGGTTCTGCAACTTGTCGCCGAACGTGCGGTAGCCATGACCGGCGCGGACGGCGTGGCAATTGCACTAGCCGAAGGTGAGGCCATTGTCTGCCGCGGATCGGCGGGAGGAATTGCCCCCGATGCCGGTGCGCGTTTAGATCCGCGTTCTGGCTTTTCCGGAGCTTGTATTGCTTCGCGTCAAGTTGTGCGCTGCGACGACTCTGAAACTGATTTGCGAGTTGATCCTTTCGCCTGCCGCAACCTGGGCGCGCGGTCCATGGTTGCGGTGCCGCTGCTGGCCAAAAACACGGTCATCGGATTGATCGAGGCTTTTTCGACGGAGGCTTTTGGCTTCAATGACCGCGACATTCGTAGCTTGAGTTTGCTCGCAGAGCTCATCCTGGCGGCGTTGAAGCCGGAAGAAGAGGATCGGCTGGCGGAGATTTCGCGAGGGGTGGTCGCGCCGCGATCAACGGTGATCCAACCGGAGCCGCCGGCTGTGGCGGTTGCCGAAAGTGAAAACACCAATCTCGTTTTGGCGAAGAGCCCGAGACCTCAACTGGAAGGCGTTTCGAAGTACGAAGCTACAGAGAGCGCGAGGCCGGGGCTTGCGATGGTGCTGGTATTAGTGTTGTTTGCCGCCGTGCTCGGCGGTGGACTGTGGTGGGGCATTCGGCGTCACACGGTTTCCGCGGGCGCAAAATCACGAATTGCTGCGCCTGCTGCTGCGAGCGCGGCACCTGCGGTTACAAGCACCGCGGCAAGTCTTCCGGCGCCTGATTCTGATTTGCAAGAGGAGGCCAGCAGCTTGCCGCCACCCGTCAAAGCCGGCGCACAGCCCGAGGTCACCGGGATTCGCCACTGGTCGTCACCGGATTCGACCACGGTTGTTATCGATCTGCAGGATCAAGTTCAATATGAGGCGCACCGGCTGGCCAATCCGGAGCGAATTTATTTCGATCTCTTTGACACGCGGCTAGCGGATGATCTCTCGAACAAAAAGATCGATGTCGGCGATGCCCTGTTGCAGCGCGTGCGCGTGGCTCAGCCGGTTCACGGCGTGACCCGCGTGGTTCTGGAAACAAAAGGTAACACGAATTTTTCGGTGAGCATGGAAGTCAATCCTTACCGGCTAGTGGTTGAAGTGAGAAAGATTGGAGCGCCGCCGCCGCAGCGAACGAAGATTGATCTGTTTGGCCCAAGCGAGGCTACACCGCCGGAGACGGCGCATGTAGAAACTGCGCCGATTGTGCCGAAGTTGCGCATCGTGCTCGATGCTGGGCATGGCGGATGGGACCTGGGCACGGTGGGCCGCGAAGGATTGATGGAAAAAGATCTTGCGCTCGACATCGTGCGCCGCGTGGGCAAGCTCGCGAAAATCCGATTGGACGCAGAGGTCACTTACACGCGCACCGACGATGATTATGTTTCGCTGGAAAAACGGGCAGAGATTGCGAATCTTGCCAAGGCAGATCTTTTCATGTCCGTGCACGCGAACTATAGCGATTCCAGCACTGCCCGTGGTGTAGAAACTTACTACACCAACACCTACTCATCGATAAAAGCGCGTCCGCAGGATGACAATGATCCCGCGCTAAAAAATGTTGACTGGACGCATGTGGATATTCGGGAAAAAGTTCGCGGATCGCATCGCTTTGCGGCAGATGTGCAGCGGGCGTTGTACAAAACGTTGGCTGCCAATAACCCTGGCTTGCCAAATCGTGGTGTCAAAGAAGCGCAGTATGTGGTGCTGACCGGAACCGCAATGCCGGCGGTTCTGGCGGAGGTTTCCTTTGTCAGCAGCCCGACGGATGAAAACAATTTGCGGAATCCCGCCTATCGTCAGCAGATTGCCGAAGCTTTGTATCAGGGGATTGCTCGGTACGAGCAGGAATCGAGCCGAACGAAGATGGCAAGTGCGACGCTGAAGGCCGTTTCCCGCTGACGACCTCTCGTTCCGGAGCCAAATATCCCAGTTCGGTTACACCCCCACTCGATTATTGTGGCAAAGAGAGGCCTTCCCACTGCCCGACCTTTACCACCTTGAACCAGGGCATCAATGGCTCATCCAGCTTTATCAGGCCTGGGGCAAACCCCATAAGGCTGCGGAATGGAAAAGAAAGGTGAGATAGAATCTCAGCGCGTGTTGCCAACACCGCCATATTTTTGCAACCACTTCAATTCTTCCCTGACTTTAATTTTTCCGTGCCATGGATTCTTATCGAGATCGTGGCCCTCTCCTGGAAAAATCAGAAACTGACTGGGAACTCCCAAGTTGAACAAGGCATGGTCGAGAAGGTAGGCTTCATCGGCAGCGACGCGGACGTCATCGGCGCCGACAACAATATGCGTGGGAGTGCGGACTTTGTTTATCTGGAAAATCGCTGCTTCGTCGTCATAATTCTGCCGGGCGTCCCAGGGAGTTCCTCCGAGGTAGTAGGTGTCGTCGAAAGTTGTATCGTCGTTGCCCCAGTTGGAGACATTTTCTACCGCACCGGCGCCGGTCACGGCGGCTTTGAAACGCGTCGTTTGCGTGATCAGCCAATTCACAAGATAGCCGCCGGCGCTGTAGCCGCCGATGGCCAGGCGTTCGGGATCGGCCAAGCCATCTCGGACGAGAGCATCCACGCCGGCGAGAATGTCTTTCCCAGGAATGGACTCCATGTGCGGAACGGCATCGCTCATAAACTTGTCGCCATAGCCGATGGAACCGCGATAGTTTGGTTCAAAGACGAGCCATCCTTGGGTTGCGGCCAGACGATCCCACACATACCAGTCGGCCTGGAAGTGATTGCCGTCAGCGTCGTCGGGCCCCCCGTGGATGAAAACAAATGTGGGCAAATTCCTGGCTTCAAATTTCCCCGGTGGATACATCAGCATGCCCTCAATGGGCGAACCGTCCGGGCCTTTCCAGTGATAGGCTTTTCCCGGAGGAAGCTCTTTTTCGGTAAACGCCTTGTTGAACGCAGTAATGGGCCGGGCAGTGGCCAGTTTTTCGATGCTATCTGCGACGTAGACTTCATTCGGCCTTTGTAGGGCGGAGTGGACGAATGCAAGGCTTGATGAATTTCCTGCTGCCGCGACAAGTTCGTAGGTACCGGTCCAGCCTGGCAACTGGGAAAATGGTTGGGAGGCTTTCGGCTGAGAGTAAAGCTGGACCTCGGTTCCTAGGCGGCCGGCGGCGACGATGCCTCCATCCGACAAAGGAGAATAGGTGAGTACAGCACCGCCGAAATCGCTTGCCCAGCGTTGGGTTTCGCCAGTATCGGCATTTACAGAGTAGAGGCGAACTTGGCTGTCTTTGTACTTGCCTTCGACCGAGCCATACGGGACAAGAAAGAAAATATTCTTGCTGTCTTTGCTCCAGTGGATGTTCTCTTCTTCTGCTTGATTATGGGTGAGTTGGCGCGGCTTTTGACGAGGCGGAGGATTAGTCAGGTCGATCGTATAGATCTCATAGTCTTCAATTTTCTCTTCCCGCTGGGAGATTGAGTTTGAAGCGAAGGCGAGTTTGCGGCCGTCCGGCGAAGCGGCCAATTCCGCAACCCGCAATGGAGTGCTGGCTACAGCTTGTGCTCCCGGAGTCGCACCGCTGTCTTCGGAATCATCGCTCGTTTTGCCCGGCTGAGCCGCGTGGCGAGCCAGTGCATCAGCAAGGTCGATCTTGAAAATCGTGTCTCCGCGTTCCGCGGCACGGTATTGAAGCACGTCTTTCCATTCTTTCTTGTAAGCATCGGTCTGGGCTTTGGACCACGGGGCACGAGTGGCAAAGTATAAAGTGCGCGAGTCGGGCGACCAGGCAAAGGCGTGAACGTCGTCGTCACCATTCGTTGCTGGAAAGGCTTCGCCGCCGGAGGGCGAGATCAGATAAAGTTGGACACTTTCTTCGTTCTTCTCATCGCCGGAGTCACTGTTCTTTCCCACATTTTTCCGAGAAGAAAGAAATGCGATCCATCGACCGTCGGACGACCATTGAGGGTGGCGATCATGACCGGATTGGGTCAACTGCACAAGTGCAGGGGCATCGTCGCGGTAAAGCCAAAGATCATCCCGGAAGATGCTCTGGTCCCAATCCGCGCGATCCGTCTGGATCACGACGGAATGGCCGTCGGGTGAAATCTGGACTGAGTCAACCTCAACCCAGTTGAAGAACTCGTCGAGAGTGAGTTTGGGCTTGTCGGCGGCAAAAGCCAGATTGATGCTCGCGACGAACAGGAGGAATAGGACTTTTGGGTTTCTCATGGCCGAAAACAGAAATTGTAAACGCAGGCTGCCGCTATGTGTCAGGAGTGGGTAGTGGGTAGTCGGTAGTCAGCAGGCAAAGCGACTATGAGAAAATATAGAAACCTGCATGCAAAACCGCTTGCGATTGACATTGCTTATTTACTGCGCCTGTGCCTGCCTGCTCTTGGCGTCCTGCACGCGAAGCCACAGCGAGCAAGCTGCGCCAAATCCGGCCGAGTTGCGACTAAATGTTCATATCCCCTTTCGCTTCGTTGCCTACGGCGACATTCGCTTCACAAATCCAAGAAACACGGATGCTTCGAATCCCGTGGCTCGCGAAGCAATCGTCAAGGCAATTGCCGAAACAAACCCGGCTTTCATTTGCGTCACAGGGGACCTGGTTTACCGTGGCACTAATGTCGAAGACTGGCAGATCTGGGACCAGAGCACACAGATTTGGCGCGAACAAAAGATTCCAGTTTTCCCTGCGCTTGGGAATCACGACCTTCACGGTGATCAAAAGGTCGCCTTGGCCAACTATTCTCAGCGGTTCCCTGAGCTGCAAGGCTCCCGCTTTTATTCGGTTCGCGCCGCCAATGCGCTGATCCTGGTGCTCGACAGTTCATTGGATGAGACTTCGGGGCCGCAAGGCCAGTGGTTAACGAGTCAACTCGACCACCTTTCACCCGACGTGGATTTTGTGTTTCTGATGCTGCATCACCCACCTTACACGCACTCCACCGACGAAGCGATGGGAGGCGGGCATTCGGCGCGTTCTCCCGAGCAGGCGCTTGCGCAGATGCTGGAAAGCCGGCAAGCGAAAATGCACGCGTCGATCGTGGTGTTTGCCGGGCACGTGCATAACTACGAACGCTACGAACATGGTGGAGTGACCTACTTTGTGACCGGCGGCGGCGGTGCGCATCCTTACATGATCAACAGAGAACCCGGAGACCCATTTCAGGGCAAGGGTGTCAATTATCATTACCTGCTCGCCGAGGTCGATCATGGCAAGCTGAAGGTGACGATGAATAAGGTGGATGTCGATAACGGCAACGTGACCTGGACCCAGCCGGATTCGGTGACGATCACACCACCGGTAGCTGCGATGAAAGTGGGAAGTGGAAGTTGACCGTTGGCCTAGCCGGCGACAGGCGATAAGGCCGCGCTTAAATTACGGGCGCGGCCCTCACCGTCGGAAGCTCACTTAATCACATCACTTTGCGCGGCAGGAGCTGCAACCGCACTCGTCTGCTCGGTGGAAGTGGTAGCGGGAGCTGCAGTAACCTGCGATGCCGGCTCCGGATTGATTTTCGCCGTCGCCAAGATCGTCTCCAAGCGGCGGAACACCTTTTCGCGGGCCACGGGTCGAACGGTCTCGTCATCTCCGACGGCTTCTGTCGAAAGGCTCAGCGCAAATTCATAGCAGTTGCCGTTCTGAAAGAGATGATAGTACTTGGTGTCGCTTTGTTTCGTATCTTCGCCGGAGATGTCCTCGACTTCCTGCAATTCCATTCCACCCAGAGTTACTTTCTCAGGTTGGACGACGCCCTGATCCGCAGGAACGGCCTGTGGCGCGGCAAATTGTCCACATTCCGCTTCGCTGAGACGCTGGTTGACGTTGACGAGAAAATGCGCAGAAGCCAGATCTGTGTCGGGATAGAAACCCTTTGGCACTTCCACCGTGACCGCCGTTACGCCTCCGGGTCTCGCGAAGTCCATCGTGGCTGAATCCGGACCGTCTCCGTTTTTCAGGGCGTAGGTCCAGGGATAGCGGAAGGAGACGCCATAGGTCTGATCTTTGTAGGTCACGTTGGCCGGACGCTTCCTGACTGCTCTCTTGGCTGTCCCTGCCGGAATGGCCGTAGCGGTGGACGCCGAAACCGTGGGAGCGGGCGGCGTTGGTTGATTCAATCCGGGTTGATTCAAAATCGTCTGATTCTGAGAAGTTTGTGTCTCGCCGCTCGCCGTTGTGCTCTTCTCTTTTGAGCAACCTACAGTGAGCAAGGAACCGACAAGCAAGCCGGAGATCACCGCAATCCCCGATTTGCCGCGTAGCCGAAAGCTCTGCGCGTTGCCGGCCGTGTTGTTTGCTGAGTGAAAGCAATTAAGTTTTTTCATGGTGTCACCTCCTGCTGCGAATGCAGCTGCACGAGTTCATGCACGGCGTGAGCCGACATGGTGCCGCTGATTTGGCGTGACTTAGGGCAATCCTCGTTCCGGGCCTTGTGTCAACCAGGACACACAGTGTTTGCGCTGACACGCTTTTCTCTGCTTTCCACCTCATTAAGTGACCGAAACGCAGCACTTTGGATCTGGCCACCAACCTGCGATCTAACAAGACGCAAGCGTTCGAAGATGCTGCCCTTCCCAGGAGGAATGCGATGGAAACCCTGAAAACAACAATTTCGATCTTGGCTGGAATGAGTTTTTCACTTGCCATTGCTTTGCTCGTGGAGGAACTGGTCTTCGCAAAAGTGTTGTGCCCGCTGTTTGCCCGGCAGGCAGTGCGAATGAACTCTGATCGGAAGCGCTAATGCGCGAAGGAGGTAGGTATGCTGTTCTTGAAATATGCTCTGATGTTTGGCGGCCTCGCCATGATGGCGGCTGCCATGGGAATTCTTCTCTATGATCTGCGCCGCAATTGGTTATATAAGGTAGCAACTGCGGGCGGGGCACAGGCGAGTGTAGCCGTGGCTCCGGAAATGCGGTGGAGGACATCTCTGGCGCTGTTACTGCTGGCGTGGGGACCGATCATCCTAGCACTTGGGATCATCGTTGTGCCCAGCGGGATGGCTGGAGTTGTAGTCAGTCAGACCAGCGGTACGCTTCCCGGCACGCTCTATCCGGGCATACATTTTGTGGTTCCGTTGGCGGAGAACGTTGCGCTGTTTGACACACGCGATCAGTTGTTTACGACAGGAGCGATGGAAGACGGCAACACCGGACAGGCGAAAAAACTCGAACCGCTGAATGTTCAGGCAAAAGAAGGGCTCACGCTGGGATTGGCCATCACTGTGCGCTACCGACTGGATCCCATGCGACTGGATCACATCCAGGGCAATTTGCCGCTGCCAGTGGAAAAGGAGATCGTGCCGGCTGTGGTAGCCAGCGCCTGGCGTGAGATCGTGCCGAACTACACAGTGCGAGACGTGTTCGCGAGTAAGCGGGAAGAGGTTCGCAAACGAGCCTCTGATGCCATCACGCAGAAGCTTGCTGCCGACGGCATTGTCGTAAAGGAAGTCATGCTTCGTGACATTCAACTTCCACCCGAATACGCCAAAGGACTGGAGAAGCTGCTGCTTAAGGAACAAGAGAACGACCAGATGGCGGTGCAGACAGAAATTCAGGCGAAGCAAGTGAAAATCTCGGAGCTGGAAGCAGAAGCAACGAAGGCTCAACAAGTCAAAGAGGCGGAAGGACAGGCGCAAGTACGAGTGCTACAGGCTAAAGCTGAAGCCGACGCCATGCAGTACACGCTGCCTTTGAAGCAGAAGCAGATTGAGCAATCGAAGCTGGAGGCCGAGGCGCGGAAGGAGGCGACCGTCCAGAACGCTCAAGCCGAGGCGGAAGCTAAAGTCATCGACAGCAAGGCCGAGATGGAGCGGCGCAAACTGCTGGCCGATGCGGAGGCTGACCGCATCCGCGTGACTGCGGCTGCCGACGCCGAACGCATGGAGAAAGAAGGCGTCATCCTCAAGCAGAATCCTCTGCTCATTAATAAAATCGTCGCTGAGCGGCTATCCGACAAACTGCAAATCATGATGGTTCCGGCGGACGGAAAGTTCTTCTTCGCGAATGACGTGTTGCGCAGCATGAACGTGGCAAACCGCAGCACGCAAGCCGAAGAGGCCGAACCAAAGTAGGATCTGGCAACTGAATGGTGAATAGTCAATGCACAGCAGGCGCCTCAATCCGGTTTATAATTCGCGCATTCCGTCGATGCGAATTTCGCGGGGGATTCGGTGCGCAGTTCATGGGTTGATGCTTGTGCTGCTGTCTGCGAGCACCGCTTCGGCCAAGGATTGGCAAGCGGCGGCCGGTGAGTTGGCCCAGAAGATCGCGGCCATCACCGGCCCAGGCGCAGCCTTAATCAAGGTAGTCAATCGCTCCTCGCTCACAGCAGCCGATGCAGACGACATTCACCGCAAACTATTGACGCAACTCGCCGCCTTTGGAGTGCAAGAGGCGAATTCAGATCAGGCCGCGGTAACTGTTCAGATCACTCTTTCCCAAAATCTGCAGAATTATCTGTGGGTCGCTGAGGTCCATCAAGGGACTGGCGAATCGGTCGTAGTCATGGTCAGCATGCCGGGGCCGGGTACAGGGTTCGCCCAACGTTCTTCCACGCCGTTTACCATCTACAAGGCGCTTCTGTGGAGCGACCAGAATCGTATTCTTGACCTGGCGGTGGTCAACAGCAATCCGCCCAACATGATTATTCTCGAGCCGGAGCAGATCATTCTGCAGCGCCTACAAAGCGATCATTGGCAACAGACTCAGGTGTTACCCCTCATTCATGTTCGCCCGTGGCCACGCGATCTACGCGGACGGCTGGTTCTTCGCAAGGACTACTTGTTCGATGCTTATCTCCCGGGCGTCCATTGCCGCAGCCGCGCGGCAGCTCCTCTCAGTGTGACATGTGAAGATTCGGATGATCCGTGGCCGCTGACGGGAAATGGCGAAGGACTTAACGCTTTCTTCTCCGCCACGAGGAATTTCTTTACGGGAGCCCTCTCACCCGGAATTCAAAAGCAAACCAGCGCGCCGGCGTTTTATTCAGCGGCGCCGTTGCCGCACGAAAAATACACGTTGTGGGCCTTTGCCGCGGTGGATGGTGAGGTTCACCTGCTGGATGGCGTGTCAGATCGCAGTTTAAGCCAAGTGGGTTGGGGCAGCGATATTGCCAGCGTGCGCAGCGGGTGCGGGTCAGGCTGGCAAATCCTGGCCACGTCCGACGAACATGGGCCCACGGACAGCGTGAAGGCTTTCGAAATTCTCGATCGCGAGCCGGTTCTCGTGAGTCCTCCGGCTCAATTTGGTGGATCGATCAGCGCGTTTTGGGCAGATAGCGATTCCAGCAGCGTCATGGCAATCTCGCATAACTCGGAAACAGGCAAATATGAAGCTTACCGGCTTTCAATGGATTGTCATCAGTAGTGTGCTGACCGCGGGCGTCGCAGTCGCGGCTACGCGTCCGCACTATGGCGGGACGTTGCATATTCAGATGGCAAGCACGGTAAGCACGCTGGATCCAACCGACAGCAATCAAGTCAAAACGCTCGCCGCACGTAACCTGTTCGCGCTAATCTTCGATACCCTAGTCGTACTGAATGATCGAGGAGAGCCGCAGCCGGGACTGGCAATCTCCTGGCACGCCGAGCCCGGGAATCAAAGCTGGCAATTTGTGATGCGTCCCGGAGTTCGATTTTCTGACCAGACGCAGGTGACGCCGGAGTTGGTCGCCGTAGCGTTGCGGAGGGCGAATCCGCAATGGAAGGTGACTGCTTCGGATACCACGATCGCGATTCAACTCGATGCCCCGTCACCGAATCTGCCGAGCGAGATTGCTTCGGCGCGCAACGGCATTGCGAAGGTGGACGCGGGAAAACTGATTGGTACCGGCCCGTTCGTAGTCAGTGAGTGGGACGCAGGAAAGAAGCTGGTGCTTACGGCGCGGGAAGATTATTGGGGCGGACGACCTTTTCTCGATTCGGTTGAGATTGAAATGGCAAGAGGGTTTCACGATCAGACGATCGCCCATGAGACTGGGCAGGCACAATTGATTGAGGTCCCGCCGGAGCTTGCTCATCAGGCGACGTTAGCTGGTGAAGTACATGCCTCTGAGCCAACAGAACTGGTCGCGTTGCTGTTCGCCCGTGATGTGCAATCTCCCGAAGATGCAAAACAGCGCCAAGCACTTTCACTGAGCATTGATCGCGCGATGCTAAATCGGGTGGTGTTCCAGGGCGGAGGCGAACCTGCGGGAGGGCTTCTGCCCGGCTGGCTAAGCGGCTACGGTTTTTTGTTCACGGTGAAAGCTGATTTGCCGCGCGCCCAGCAATTGAGAGCCGAGGTTCCACAAGCTCCGTTGTGGAGTTTGGGCTTTGACGCCAACGATCCTCTGGCACGGTTGCTCGCCCAGCGAATCGCGCTCAATGCCAACGATGCCGGGCTGCGACTGCAACTCGCGAATCAGAGCAACCCCGACATCCGCCTGGTGCGCGTTGGTCTGGTCTCGCTCGATTCCCATCTCGCTTTAGCCGAAGTCTCCAAATCTTTGGGGATTCCTGCGCCGCACTTCCTAGGTAACTCCGCTGATGACCTCTACCACGCGGAAAATGCCATGCTGCAGTCGCAGCGCGTGATTCCGCTGCTGCATCTCGAGACAGCTTGGGCGGTGTCTAAGACTGTGAGGAACTGGGAGGATACTGGTGACGGGACGTGGCAGGTGCCCGATGTTTGGCTGACCACGGGAAAACCATGAGGTTTCGGAACAAGCTACTGCTGGCATTTGCTCTGACTGTCTTTCTTTGTGTAGCCGCGGTGGCGTGGATTGCTACGGCTCTGACACGGCACACGTTCGATGAAGCTAATGAGCAGCGAACCTCGGGCCTCGTCGCACAATTCCGCCGGGAATTCGATCACCAGGGAGAAGAAGTCGGACGCCGTGTCGAGGCAATCGCGCAGAGCGACGCTGCCATTCGCATGGCGATCAGTGTGAGCTATGGGCCTCCAGATTACGCTGCCTTTCTTAACGAAGCTGCGAGCGTGGCTGAGGGCCAACAACTGGATTTCCTGGAGTTCGTCGACCGGGATGGCACCATCATCTCTTCCGCCCAATGGCCTGCAAAGTTTGGTTACAAGGAAGACTTCCCTGTTTCTACAGCGCCAGCCCGGGCGTTCCTGAAACAAGAGCAATTGCCTGACGGCACAGCCTTGTCTCTGACTGCAATTCGCCGCGTGAACGCAGAAGATTCTTTGCTTTATGTCCTGGGAGGCCGCAAGCTCGATAAAAACTTTCTCGCCAGCCTCGACCCTCCGGCCGGAATGAGAGTCTTCTTTTATCAAGATTTCACCGCGGGGTTTTCTGCACAATCTCTGATCTCTCCGTCCGGTCCGGTCGAGCAAGCAAGTGCGCTTGCCCCGCTTATCCAGAAGGTTCAACAAGAGGGAAAAGAAAGCACCAGGCTGATCCATTGGTCGTCAAATGGTTTGGACGACGAGTTGGTGGATGCAATTCCACTCACAGGGGCGAACCGGCAAATTCATGGAATCCTTCTGGTGGCCAGTTCACGCAGACCTTACCTCGAACTCGAACAACACGTCCGTTCGGCAGCTCTCATCGCAACTGGCGCAGGCATGCTGCTGGCGATCGTACTCAGTGGTTGGGTTGCTTCTCGAGTGACGCGCCCAGTCGAGCAGCTAGCACAAACCGCACGCGAGGTTGCGGCGGGAAATTGGAAAGCACAGGCGACGATTGACACATCCGGCGAACTCGCAGAACTGGCGGAATCGTTCAATCAGATGACTCGCGAGTTGCTGCAACAGAGGGAACGATTGGTGCAAGCGGAACGGGTCGCAGCGTGGCGGGAACTCGCCCGCCGTCTCGCGCATGAGCTCAAGAATCCGCTTTTCCCTTTGCAGTTGACCGTCGAAAATCTACTGCGTTCGCGCCAGCAAAGTCCGGAACAATTCGACGAAACCTTCCAGGAAAGCGCGTCCACGTTGTTATCTGAGATTGCGAACCTCAAGGCCATTGTCTCGCGCTTCAGCGAATTTTCCAAAATGCCGCAGCCGCAGTTTCAAAGGGTTCAACTGAATGACGTGGTGCGCGAGACCGCACGTTTCTTCGAGCCGCAATTGGCCGCAGCGGGGCGCCGTGCGATTCAGGCTGGACTGGATCTGGATCAGTCGCTCGAGCCAATTGCCGCGGACGCCGAACTACTGCACCGTGTGCTTTCGAATTTGATCCTGAATGCGATCGATGCCATGCCGAACGGAGGAACGCTGGCGCTTCGAACTTTCCAATCTGGCGGGCGGGTGGGCCTTGAAGTTTCCGATGCCGGGACCGGCATGACTAGTGAAGAATGCGAGCATCTTTTCACTCCTTATTACACGACTAAGGCGCAAGGAACAGGATTGGGCTTGGCCATTGCGCAGTCGGTGATCAGCGATCACGGGGGCCGCATCAGCGTGCGAAGCAAGCCGGGCGAAGGAACGACATTTACTATCGAACTGCCGGTGAACGCCGACAGACTGCAGGCTGCTGACCGCGAACGCAGTGGCACTACGGCGTTGTAGGAGAAACCTTGCCACAAAAGGCTAATCTGCTGATCGTGGATGATGAGGCGAACACGCTGGCTTCGATCTCCCGCGCCTTTCGCCTTGCCGGGCACGAAGTAACGGTGTGTGACAATGCTACCAAAGCCTTAGAGCTTGCCAAAGCGCAGCACTTCGATCTTATTTTTTCCGACGTGGTCATGCCCGGCAAGGATGGGCTGCGTTTCCTTGAAGATCTTAAGTCACAGGAAATTCCAGCTCCCGTGGTGATGATGTCCGGTCAAGCCCAAATCGAGATGGCGGTGCGCGCGACACGCCTGGGCGCGATCGATTTTCTGGAAAAGCCCGTTTCCACCGACCGCCTACTTCTCACCGTCGAGAACGCTCTCAAGCTGCAGCGCCTGGAAGCCGAAAACCGAAATCTCACACAGCGGCTGGGCAAACATGAACTCATCTGGACGAGCGAAGTCATGCGAAAAATCATGGCCCAGGTGGAGCGCGTGGCGGCGAGCGAAACCCGCGTATGTATCATGGGCGAAACCGGCACCGGGAAAGAACTGATCGCGCGGTTTCTGCACGAGCACAGTCCGAGAGCCGGTGGCCCATTTGTCACGTTGAATTGCGCTGCAGTTCCGGCCGAACTGATTGAGTCCGAACTATTCGGTCATGAAAAAGGCTCCTTCACTGGCGCTTCCGGACGCCACGTCGGAAAGTTTGAGCAAGCGGGCGGAGGCACAATTTTCCTGGATGAGATTGGGGACATGCCTTTGACGATGCAGACTAAACTGCTTCGTGTGCTCGAGGAACACGAAATCGAACGTATCGGCGGAGATAAGCCGATCGCGGTAAATGTACGGGTACTCGTCGCCACGCACCGCGATCTCAGTACTCTGGTGCGCGAAGGCAAATTTCGGCAGGACCTGTTTCATCGCGTGCACGTTTTCCCGCTTGCTCTGCCTCCGCTGCGCGAGCGGCGCGAGGACATTGCGGCTTTGATCGAACATTTCGTGCGCCAGATTTCCACCCAAAATAGCTGGAAGACGATTCCCTTCACTGCCGACGCCATTCGGTTGCTGCAAGCCTATGCGTGGCCCGGGAACATCCGCGAGTTGCGCAACATGACCGAGCGCTTGATGCTTCTGGCAACCGACAACGAAGTGAACGGCGAGACCGTCCGGTCTGTGCTGCCCTCGGGTAAAGTGGCAGAACCGGAAATTGCTCCATCGGGATCTTTGGCAACGAGAATGGAAAGCTTTGAGCGCGAGACAATTCTGGCGGAACTTAAGCGCCAAAACTATCACATGACTAACACTGCCAAGTCTCTGGGGTTGGAGCGCAGCCATTTATACAAAAAAGTGGGGCAGTTAGGCATCGAAATTCCCAATCGGCGCGAGGATGGCAACGCATAACCGACGGTCTCCAGTCAAAGCAAGATACTTTCTGCACCCAACTCGGCTGAGCAGTCGAATCGGCTGAATACGATTAAGAAGACCTAAGCGCTACTCCATAGTTCAACAGCCAGCTTTGGAAGTCTTGGCGTGAAGCGCGAGCCAGTTGACCGCCGGTGAATCGATCGTCAGCGGAAACCTCCGCCACCACGAGAAATGGGGCGGTGAAAGCCTCAGCCGATGCCGCAGAATCGAACTCCGCTTCTGCGAGAATGAGTCCTTCCAACACACCGTCAAAGACATCGATGCCGAAAGGAGGGACGGTGAAACGAGTCTTGGTTAGCTTGCTGGCCGGAAGTTGAGCAAGCACGTCGAATTCATCCTGTGTAAGGTACATGCTGGTGATGAATCCTTGTTGTGCTCCGGTGCCTCGCTCCTGAAGCTTTTGGGTAAGCTTGAAAGTGGTCAAACCGTCGTTGTAATTCTGCTTTCGCAAGCGCAGGGTCGTGCCCTCGATGTAGTTATCTGTGATCCGTCGATTTCGCACAACTATTGCATCGCTTGGAAATTGAGTGAGAAGAAAACGGCGTTCGCGCTCGATCCGGGCATATCTGTCTCTCGACATACTCTCATTGTTGCGCATGATCCGGTTCCGTGAGAAGTCTGTTTGGCCAACCTCAGTCGCTCGCCCGCTCTGGTAGGGTTTCTTCGCGGTGCTTCAAGTTGTGAAGCGGCTACGGCGAATAACGGATGCCCGCGTCCGGGTCCATTCCTGACCGTTATCCGGGGGCGATTGGTCTTGGTTTGAAAAACGTGGGACAGAAGCGGGAACAGACCGAAGAATAAATGGGGGTGATTAAAAGCTTTGGTGGAGCTAGTCGGGATCGAACCGACGACCTCATCGTTGCGAACGATGCGCTCTCCCAGCTGAGCTATAGCCCCACGTGCATGAAACTGGCTGGCAAAAGCAATTTTAGCAGTGCCAGCGGTGTCTGACCACCGAAAGTCCATCGTGCGCTTCCCCTCCCACCCCTGTTCGCGCTATAGTCCTAAGCCGGTCATATTTTGGAGGCTATTATGGCGACTCAGTCTCGTCCTGAAAAAGCTCGCAGTTTTGGCAAGAACATTGAAAGCGATCTGGCGTCACGATTCCTGCGCGTGGTAGAGACGGCGGCGATCGCCTCAGCCCACACCATGGGCCAGGGCGAGCGGCACTTGTCCGATCAGGTCGCTACCGAGGCCATGCGCCAAACCATGGACGCGATTCCCATGCACGGTACCATCGTGATCGGCGAAGGCGAGCGCGATGAAGCACCCATGCTTTATATCGGCGAGAAAGTCGGCGCGGAATTTCCCGACGGGACCGACGTGCCGGAAGTCGACATTGCTGTCGATCCCCTGGAAGGCACGAATCTTTGCGCGACGGGCGCCCCGGGAGCGATTACGGTGCTGGCCGCGTCTGAGCGTGGCGGACTGTTGAATGCGCCGGATTGCTACATGGAAAAAATTGTGGTCGGGCCGTCATGCAAGGATGCGGTGGATCTCGATGCGCCGGTGGCGCAGAATCTGAAGAACATTGCTAAAAGACTGGATCGCGACGTGGAGGATTTGGTGATCATTGTGCTCGATCGCCCGCGGCATGAAAAGTTGATTGCCGAAATTCGCGCCGCTGGAGCCCGGATTCGGCTGATCGGAGACGGCGATCTTTCCGCAGGCATCGCCGCAGCCGTCATTGGAACAGGGGTTCACGCGGTGATGGGTTCTGGGGGAGCGCCGGAAGGCGTGATCACCGCAGCCGCCATTCGCTGCCTCAACGGATACATGCAGGGACGTCTGGTGATCAATAAGCCGGAACTCGAAGAACGCCTCGCAAAGATGGGAATTAAAGACAAGAACAAGGTTTACGAGGCGGAGGATCTGGCTCCCGGCAAGCAGCTGATTTTTGCCGCCACCGGCGTGACCGAGGGGGCATTATTACAAGGCGTGCGCTTCTTCGGTGAAGGTACCCGGACCTCTTCGGTGATCATGACGCATCGCACGCGGAAGGTGCGGTTCATCGACAGCATTCATCTTGAGGACACGCCGGATGTGAAGGTAAGGTTCGCGTAGGGAATCTATCGTACATTCATCTCGTCTCGAGAGCAGGCACCGGCAGAATGGAGGTGTTTGAGGCGGCGCATAAGCGCGTTTAGTGCGGCAAGGACGGCATGCTGTTCGAGCCACTCGCGGAAAGCAAGATTCAAGGTTTTATGTCGAGATCAAGCGACCAGCGGGCCTCATGGACAATGGTTTATATCGGCCTTCGTAAGAATTTGCTCGGACCTCGCTTATGGTTTCATCCCATCGGGGACTTTCACTTTCGGTGGAAAGTCCAGCGACCCGCCCTTGAAGAGGGCGACCGTTTGCTCCCGCCGTTTATTGCCATCGTGGACTGCGATGTTGTGCGGCTTGCTGTTTTCGTAACCTTCCCACAGCGAAACACCGGCATAGGCGCCGTCTTTACGGAGGATGTAATAAATCATGTCGACGTAGCGGAGCTTCGTCATATCGTTGTTGTAATTGCGAGCGATACGCTTGAGGGCATCCATCCCGGCTTCTTGCGGCGACATGCCATGACGCATGTTTTCAACGATCGTGTGGGCCCCGGCGACTTTGATATTTTCTTCGCCGCTTCCCGTTGCACCTGCTGAACCCACATCCTGATCGATGTAACAGCCGGCGCCGATGATCGGAGAATCGCCGACACGACCGGGAAGTTTGTAGGCAAGGCCACTAGTGGTGGTGCAGCCGGAAATCTCGCCTTTTTCATTAAGAGCGGAGCAATGGATTGTTCCGGTGGGCGGAAAGAGAACTTTGTAAATTGCTTCTTGCCGGCGCTCGGGTGCAATGCCGAGGTCGGCCGCACGTTGTTCCAACCGTTGCAAACGATTCTGCCAAAGCTCGGACTCCGGCTTGCTATCCGGCGCTTGCCAATGCGGGTCGTCGAGGCCGGGCCCCCACCAATCGGTGTTAGAGTGATACTCCTTCCACAACAGCCAGATTTTGCGTGAGTGGTCCGTAAGCAGATTTTCTCTCGGGAAGCCGACGGCAACTGCAAATCGCTCCGCGCCTTCACCCACTAACATGACGTGGCCCGTATGATCCATTACGGCCTTGGAAACGAGCGAGACATTCTTGATGTTTCGCACGCTGCCGACTGAGCCAGCACGGCGAGTGGGACCATGCATGCAACAGGCATCGAGCTCGACCACACCTTCTTCATTGGGGAGGCCGCCCAAGCCAACGCTGGTGTCGTTGGGATCATTTTCCGGACCTTGAACAACCTTGAGGACAGCGTCGAGCGTGTCTCCGCCACCGGCTAAAAAGGCGTAGCCGTCGTCGAGGTAGTTGTAGCCATTGTGGGCACAAATAATGATGGGGCGCTTGCCGGTTTTAGAGGCTGAATTGGAGTTTTCCTGAGCTTCAGCGTTGCTTTTCTCGTTGAGCAGTCCAAGTGAAAGCGATCCGAGTACGGCGGTGCCGACAAAGTCTCGGCGGGAGACGGTCATAGCTCACCTCTAAGAATGAGTGCTGTGAGACGTCCGCCAGAATAACACGGGGAAAACTAAAACACAGAGAACACACTGTTCTCCGAGAGCACAGTCCTGTCAAAGTTCGACCACTTCGTCGATGCAGGCAGCCGCTACGACGCGGCTCGTAGCAGTTCTCCTTTGCTCTGATCCGCGCGGAAACGCAACAACGCAGCGATGTTCCCGGCGCGGTCGAAATCCCAATCATCTTTCACGAAAAACACCTCGATATCACGCTGAATAGCGATGGGGATGATCGCCTCGCATACATCGTCGATTTGGCGCGTCTCTCGACCGCAAGCCGGGCAAGTGCGGGTCGGATGCGCATCGAGATGCCCGCAGCTCAAGCACTCTGCCGAGGCGTGGGAAAAATTGTCTCCGAGCAAGAGAGTTTGAACTTCTCCGAGTTCGAGCGAACGGAGCACGCGGCGCAGTCCCGTTACTCCGCGGTTGTTGCTTTTGGCTTGATTGAGGACTTCGCCAACTAACTCGTGACGGCGCTGGTCGGTCGATTCCTGCAGCACGCGGTTCGCTTGCTGCCGAGTATCTTCGGTACTCATCTTGCTGACTTCTGCTGAAAAATGGCCGAGTAGTGCCTTCTTCACATAAGGGTGCAACTGCGATTCCAGTTCACGCCACGCGGTCTCGTGACAACCAATGATCAGCTTCTCGAACATCCTTTTCTCGAAGCCTTCCCGCAAATGCTCAGCCACTTCCTTCAAGTGGTGTAGCGCTTCATCCTGGACGCGACGTTGCGCGTGTCCGCCGTCATAGCCGGCATAGCCGTCGCCGCGGCCCTGGCGAACCGGCGGAGTTCGGAATAATCCCTCGCGTTCTTTGAGTTCGTCCAAACGCAGATCGAAGAATCGGGCTTTCTGGCGATCGACCAAAGCGACCCACAAACTTGGATGGGCCCCAAAAAGCTGCGCCAGCGGCTTGAGATGGAACCGGCGATTCACGAAGAGCTGGCTGCTGGAAATCGCGAGAGGCATATCGAATTCTCGCCAGAAATCGCGGCCGCCACAAGCGAAGACAGCTTTCGCGCGCGACTGGTTTCCGTGCAGACTCTCGGCAAGCCACAATATGCGCTGCAGGTCCGCGCGCACGGGACCATTTTTCCCGGCCTTCTCGGATTCACGCATGGCATTTTTCACCAAGTCCTTAGCAAGAATTGCTTCTCCGCGGTGTGACTTATCCTGCGGGGTACAGGGCGCGTAGTAGAAAGTCAGGGCACAGTCGTCCGGATTTTCGGCTTGAAAACGGGCTAGCTCACGAATTTCTTCGCGTGTGATCATGGATCATCTCCCGAATTACTTGGCTTGGGCTTGGGACCACTTGCCTTTGAAGCGGTCGGCTATCGGTGTAAAACGATGCAGGTTTTCGCGGGCGCGGACAACAGACGAGAAGACGTCGGACGCCTTGCGATCGGTGATGGCGGCAACTTCTTCGAGCGAGAATCCTTCAATAGCATGCAGAATGAAGGACTCGCGGTCGGTGCGAGTTGCATCTCGCAAGGCAAACTGCACCAACCGGACCATCTCGTCAGAGTCTGCGATTTGTTCGGGCGTGGCGAGACGGCGGTCGGCGATGACGCTTTCACCGGTTAAAGTTTCATCGGGCTGATGAAATTGAAGTTCGGGTTCGTCGCTGGCGCGCACGTTTTGACGGCGAGCGGAATCTTCCAGATGCACGGAAGAGGAACTCTCGTTGGTACCTTCCGAAAGATCGTCAATGACTTTCATGGAGAGCCGGTACAGCCACGGCTCAAGAGCCAGGCGCTCGGGCTTGTCGAGGCCGTCTCCTAAGGCGCGGGCGATGGCTTCGTCAATAACTTCCTCTTTGGTCACTGAATCTATCCGAATCTCGTCCGCGGTTTCACGAAAATACAGTTCACGCTCCACGAAACGTTGTAAGCGGCCCAGGTTGGCGTTGACGTAGGAACGAATATCGTCCGTGGACACGGTGGGAACAGCCACCGCCGCGACAGTGGCCTCGAATGGAACCTGCTTTTTCGCACGATAATCGGGCACGCGCCTTCGTTGCCATTTGTGCGCATTGCGCAGCAACTCCTTATGTTTACCGAGTTGCTGCAAGAGATCGTCCGTGGCTGCCTTGATGGCCGCTGCCGCAGTCGGCGCAGACTTCTGAACCGCCATTTGTCCGGAGGGCAGGCGCAAGTTCAAGGTCACAGTGGTGCCCTCGCGCGCTGACGTCTGCTCGATTCCACCCTTTAAATGCACCAGCTCGGGACGAAATACCTGGAGCCGCTTGCGCAATTTTTCGATCAGGTGGTTGATTTCTTTTTCGATGTCGGGAGTTTTGCGGTCTCTATAGCTGAAGTGAACATTCATGCCAGGCCTCGGATGCACGGGGGCAGATCCCGCGACGATCTCCGCTTCCCTACAAATCGATTTTACACCCGGCGGCGGAAAGTCAAACAGTATTCGAGCAGGAAGTTTGCTGTAGCCACGGAACTGAACGAGCCGAGGGGACTAGTCTGATTTAATTCGAGGAATAGCACCTCGGTTGAGCTCTAAACTGCCACCGTAAAGGACGTCTCGGTTCTGGTGACCGGGCGATATAAGGTGTCGCGTTCAATCGGCTCCCGGCCGGCTTCGCGAATCAGGCGAACTAATTCCTGCCGACGCAGGCCTTGCGGAGTGTTGGCACCGGCATCGTGATAGATCTTTTCTTCGATCACCGTGCCATCAAGGTCATCCGCACCGAAGCGCAAGGCGATCTGCGCGATCTTGGGCGTGAGCATCTGCCAATAGGCTTTGATGTGGGGAAAGTTGTCGAGGACCAAACGGCTCACGGCAATCTGGCGAATGTCCAGCATGCCGGTAGTTTTGGGCAAATGCTGCAAGGCGGTATTGTCAGGATGGAAAGCTAAGGGGATGAATGTCTGGAATCCGCCTGTCTCATCTTGCAGCGATCGCAATTTCACTAGATGGTCAACGCGGTCTTCGTCGTTCTCGACGTGGCCATAGAGCATGGTCGCATTGGATTTCAGGCCAATCTGATGAGCGAGCTTGGCGGTTTCCAGCCACTGATCGCCATCGATTTTGTGATCGCAAATAATGTGGCGAATGCGATCGGCAAAAATCTCCGCACCTCCGCCGGGAAGCGAATCGACACCGGAGGATTTTAATTGCTCCAAAGTTTCTCGAATAGAAAGTTTGGCGCGCTTGGCGAGATATGCAACCTCGACCATAGTGAAGGCTTTCAGATGGACTTGAGGAAAGCGCTGTTTCAGCCCAGAACAAAGGTCGAGAAAATACTGGAATGGGAGATCGGGGTGCAATCCACCGACGATGTGGAATTCCGTCACAGCTTCGTTGTAGCCAGACGCTGCGGTCGCAAAAGCCTCTTCAAGCGCCATGGTGTAGGAACCGGGCCCGTCTTTCTTCCGGCCGAAGGCGCAAAGGCGACAGGCGGCGACACAGACGTTGGTGGGGTTGAGATGGCGATTGACGTTGAAATAAGTTTTGTCGCCGTGCATCTGCTCGCGAACGAGATTTGCCAGCCATCCGACCGCAAGGATGTCGCTTGTGCGGTAAAGCGTAAGGGCTTCATCGGAACTCAGCCGCTTGCCTGCCACGATTTTTTCGTGGATTGGCTTAAGCCGCGAATCGTCAGTTTGAAAGGGATGCAGATTTGCCATCTGATTTGATGATACCGCAGGAACCGTCGAAAAGGCCCGTTCCATGCTTGGGCTTTCACCTCAATTTTGTGGTGGCAGCCTTAGTTTGTCTGCCGGCGAGCGCAAAGAAAGGCAAAGCGAGAAGCTGGAGAACGACAGAAAATGCGACCAACGCCGGAATCGACGTGTCATACAGCACGCCCATAATCGCGCTGCCAGCGAACCAGGCGATTCCGAAGCCGGTATCGAAAATGCCGAAGGCGGTGCTGCGCTTTTGGGCGGGCGCAACACTCGCGACGACGGCCTTCAGGCAGGAATCCGCTCCCATGCCCAGGCCCCACAAAATCATCCCGACCAATTCGAGCCCCCTACCGTACAGGAATATCAATGGCGCAAAGAAGGCTGACAAGCCGAATGCCACGAAAAGAATCGGCATGCCCAGTTTGTCGAGCAGTTTACCGAAGATCGGGGCGGACACAGCGCCGGTCGCCATGGCCGCCGAGTAGAAAACTGGTATCAATTCTTGGGGAAGAGTTGCGCTTTTCTGGAAGTGGAAAGCGATCAGCGAGAAATCGGCGAATCCAGCCGCGATTAGCGCACCGGCCACAACGTAAAGCCAATAGGCTCGGGAAAAACCGGTATCAGCAGATGACGCTTTGGGAATGCCTTCCAACTCGTGCGGCCGACGAAATAGTAACCAAGTTACGAAGAGGCTACCGAGACATAGCAGCGCCGAGACCAAAAGCGCCGCGAAGGCATGGTGATAGCCTCCGCGGCGATACAAAACCCAAGCCGCGATTAGCGGCCCGACGGTCGCTCCGGTTTGATCGAGAGCTTCGTTTAAACCGAAGACCCAACCTTGTCCGATGGATTGTCCCGCATGCGAGAGCATCGAGTCGACAGAAGGCTTGCGGATGGCTCGGCCAGTCCTCTCGGCAACGATTAGAGCCGCCGCCAAGGGCCAATTGCCCGCGAGCGCCAGCGCAGGAACGGCTAGCATGTTGACGGCATAGCCCAGGAACGCCATCGTCCAGTAATGTCGAGTTTTGTCGGCAAGAAAACCGGTGAAAGATCGTAGGGCGTAGCCCACCATTTCGCCGAAGCCGGCGACAAATCCCACGATCGTGGCGCTTGCGCCGAGAGCGCCAAGAAACGGTCCCGCAATGCTTCTCCCGCCTTCGTAGGTCATATCGGCGAAGAGATTAACCACACCGAAGAACAGGACGAATCGAAAGGCGAGTTTGGCTACGTCAGCTTTGGCATTGCCTTGAGCGGTTTGTTGCATGGTTAGATCCGGAGAATTACACGTAGTCGAACAGAGTCATAAAGCCAAAGTCCATGTGTAATTGCTGGTGACAATGGAAGAGGATCATGCCGGGATTATCGGCGATGAACTTGATTTCCGCCTCCTGGTAGCCTCCCAGCATAAAGACATCTTTGAAGATACCAGAGCCGGTTTGTCGAAAATCTTTGTGAGCTCGAAGCTGTGCCGATGAAGGTGGATAGGATGAGCCCGCACTTTTTCCACAGTCGACCCGACAAAACTACCGGAAACACCGTATCCGGCTACCGCGTCCGCTGTATTGAAACCTTACAGGCATCGTGAGTAACTACGCTTAAGCAGTCCTGAATTCCCCCGAACTGTACAGGAAGGAAGGTACCAATATGGCTTTGGTGAGAAGGCAGTCGCAAAATAAGAGCTGGAAGGATCTATATATTGCGGCCTTGCTGGAAGGTGACAAAGACAAGATTCCAGATCTGATCGATCATGCCGAGCGAGCCATCGTGGACCGGGCGAGAGAGCTGTTCAAAGCCTCGGGGGACAACATTCAGGAGCAGGAAGGCCTCGATGATGCCCTGTACGCCCTCCATGCCCTGAAGAGTTGCCTCGCAACCCACGGGCGGTTTGCGGAAGCTGCGTAGAAGCAAAAAGTTCTTTTCCGAAACCGAGCCGGGTAGTTCTTGACTACCCGGTTTTCCATGCCCTCCTACAGTTTTTCCCTAAGTCCCATTTTATCAATCGGTTCGAACTGTCAAAAATCCACAATCGAGCGGCGGATTTCGGCAACCGACGTGCCCATGTAACAGGCATTGCGACCAGGGAGAGGAGGGCGTATGCATCAAGTCAATAGTTCGGCGGACTGGCGTGTCCTGTGCGAATTGGCCTCCAAAGAACGCGACCCTGCGAAACTGCTCGAACTCGTGCGCAGATTGAATCAGGCATTGGACGAAACTTATCGCAGAAAGCACGTCAGCGAGGGCAGGGTTTCCGAATCCAGCTTGTGATCCATTCAGCCTTCACTGCGCGGGAGCGGGGCTTTCGACCTGTGCTGACGCCGGAGACGATTTGATTCGTGCCAACTCTTGTTGTACGCGAGCCCAACGCTTCGCGTTGCGTTTGGTCGCGTAGGGCGCACCGGGGTCAGCATAGAAGTGCTCGATATTCGCCTGTAACTCTGGCGTCATCCCGGAAAAATTTTCCTCCGCCAGGCGGTGAAGAAGTTCGGCGTAGGTATTGTCATTTAAGTGGTATTCGCCAGGCGGTGTTGCCTTGCCAAGATCCAGATTATCGTTGGGAAGCGACACCTTACCCGCTTGAACTTCTGACAGGGCGCTGCGATATCGGTCGAGTATAGTGTTGAAGCTGGCTTCGAAAAGCTTTTCGGTTTCTGGAGTGGGCGTACGAAATGTCAGAATTTTCAGCGGGCCGATCTTGGGAATCAATTTGAAAAGAAAAGCCAGAAACTTTTCGTCGAAATCCGGTTTGGAATAATCTTTGCCCCAATTCTTTTCGTAGCTGGCGCGGGAGAGATTGTAGAGAAATTTCTTGCGCGTGGTTCCCGGCAGGTCCTGCTGAATGTCTTTCTTCTTGACTTGCCAGGCGATGCGGGTTGCCTCCGGAATCAGTTTGCTGACGGCATGGCGGTAGGATCCTAAGGCTTTGGGTTCATCGACCAATAAGGTACTCAACTGCAAACCGTAGGTTTCCTGGAATGCCCGATCCAGTAATGGTTGGGCGACGGCGAATCCAATGAAATCGCGATACGCGTCCGGGGCATAACGTCCCTTCGCAACCTCAAGCACGTCGAAGCCAAATTCCGACTTCACATGGGCCACGGGATCGTCCTCGTAGGTCACATAACTTCCGTACTTCTTTGCCAATTTGGGGTACAAAATCGGAACTACGTGATTGACCGCGATGTTGTGGCCCTGGTTGTCGGCAAAATAGTGCGACATCGCGCCCAAAGCAAAGGCATATTCGTTGATGTCCTGGGCGTCGCGCAGCAAGGCATCGACAAAGTCACCGCAGCGAACATAGTGAGTCAAATCGCTGAACAAGTGACTGCCATATGGGTAGTAACCCATGTCTTGAATAATGGCGCCGCCGTAAGCGTAGGCATGCGCCTGCCGCAAGTCATCGGGGGTTGCGTTGGGGAATCGCTCCTTCAATAGAGGCACGATATTGTTATGCCAAGCGGCGTCAATAACAGCTTCGTGAGAGAGAACGGAATATGCGGCACTTTGAACCGGAAGGACGAGAAATGGAATCAGCACTAAGAGGCATACAGCCGCAACTCGAAGCAAAGTGTGGGCGCTCAATCGAAAGGAAGGGCTGATCAAAACTGCGGGCGATCGCGGGATTTTGGAGTCGACTGCTGCCGACAATGGCCCACGACCGCCCCGCGCGCCGTCCGGTGTCATAAATCCGGACCCAAGTCTGGAAGCGAATTTACTGTGGCGTAAACTACGGTGGCAATAGGGTGAACACCGTATTCTCGGGCACTCCTCGAGATTTGCTGGCTGAACGCACTGCAGCACCAAGGCAGAAGCAGGCTCTTTTGTCGTCATCAATTCCTATGATGAAAATCCGTGCTAAAGTGCATTTGCGAACCATCGCCCGTAATTTTGACCGGGAGTTCGGTACCAGCGCCATTCTTATGGAAAAAAGGGTCGACCGGCTTTAGCAATATCGATTTCCAGCCTCCTACCATTTGCGAAAGTTTTGCATCCATGCGGGCTTTCCCGTAAAACGCAAACTGCCTGCCGTTCAAGTCGTAATTACCTGTTAGGTCCACCTGCGCGCCGGGGACTTGGAATTGCAACTGAGAAAATGAAAGCAGTGCGTCGTTTAAACGAAAAGTGCCGTTCAAGTCAGAGTTCACGTCATCAGACGGCTCGAATTTGGCCTGCTTCAGCTTTCCCTGGCTTCGCCGGCTGAGAGCGTCGATTTTATTTTGAACTTCCGGATTGCTGAAATGTGCGTCTAATACTGAAAAAATACCAGACAATTTCAGCCGATTGGCAAGGTCAGGTTCGCCGGGCGGCAGATCGAATTTAGTCTTCAGCCGTATGCCGCCATTCATGATCGGTGGGCTGCTTCGCACTGCTAACTTGAGCAAGTCCTCAATTCTTCCCTTTTCGATGGCAACATCGAGGCTCACATGGTGTCCCGGAGGGCTCTGAGTGCGTACGACGGAGCCGGTTGCGACTATCCAAGAGTTAAGAAGTCTCGCCTCGACGGGACGAAGGTAGGTGTCGCCGGTAGTTCCGTCGACGACGGCATGAAAATCCGTATGTAGGGGCAGCGGGCGGCCAGCGGTTGCAATTTGGAAATCCGGAGTATCGGTTGCCCCGTTGACCACGATGTGGTCGAGCGTTCCGGCATAGCTTCCGGTGGAGGACAGAATCCCGCCGATGCCCTTGATGGTGCTGAGATCGGCCTGACTGAATGAATACCCTCCTTGCACCGGAGTGTCGCGCGGGCTATCGGCTTGCCAAGGACCAAAGCTTCCGATCGAGTGGATTCTGCCGATGGGTTTGGGATTGATTAGATCTGCCTCAAAGTGCATCGGCCCATTCGATCCAATCCGGCTCATCTGCAAACGCTGGATGGCGAAAACCAGGGGCAGTTTGCCGGGCTTGTTAGTATTCAGGATCAATTGCGCTGTATCCGAGACGAACTTATCGACGATGATTTTTATTTTCCCTTGTGGTTCAATATTTTTCATCTCGGCTCGTTGCTCCTTGGGAGGCAGATTCAATTGCAACCCTTGGATATAAACGGTGCGAACGTGCATCGGGGAATGAAAAAGATCCCAAGGACGAATATGGAAACGGAAATCCATGACCCCAATGATTGGCTGAATGCCCGGTTGATGAGAGTTCGGATCCGTCTTACCGTAAATGCGAAGCCCCGTGCCCGAAACCTCGAAATGGGGAAATGCAGAGACATGAAAAGTGTCGAGTTCCACCTTGCTCTTGAATCGGGTCGAGAGCGTATCGATTACGCGCGCACGCAGAATTGGCTCGGCGCGGTGAATGACGACCCCAGCAACAGCAATCATCATGGCGAGCACGAGAAAAATGACGACAAGAATCCATCGTCGAAGACGGCGGCGATCCCGCGAGCTCGGAGAGGTTCTCATGTTTTCCAATCGGCCAGAAATCAGGAGCGCGCAGTGCCCTGCTTCAGACTGGCCGCGGCAACTAGATGCGGCGTAATCGGGGCAAGTTGCTCGACCGTGGGCTCTCTCCGAGTCAACGGCGCAAACACCACCAAAGGGATACAGAAACAATTACCCATCCAGTCGTCGCGATCAATAGAACCGCCCAAACCGGCAAGACCACAATCGACTTCCACACCAGGAAGGCGAAGGCAGTCAGCCCGAACGCTCCCATGCTGGCTCCGATGGCATCAACCCCGGCTGCTTTACGGCCTCGGCGTTGACCGCGGCCACCAGCTTGCTCTTCCTTTTTCTCTTGGTGCTTCTGAATGAGAGTTGCGCTGGCTGGAAAGATCGCAGGAAAAGCGAGAAATAAGCCTCCGATACCGGGACCATAATCTTTAGCAATAATGCCGGCAAATGCAGTAACGGCTCCTCCGAAGAGAAAGCGAGGGAGATATTCGTACCATCGGGTGCGCGAGAGAGCAGAGAAGTTAGCAGAAACCCTCATCGTACAAACACCATCCACAAGCCCAACGCGGACACACACCACACCGCAAGCGCGGAGGCGGTCACGAGCAAAGTGGACCATTTGCAACGCAGTAAGAGCCGTCCCACCAGCCAAGCGTAGAGAATGAAGGCCAACGCGCCGTAGATCATAGAATGGGCCTCGATGGCCGCATAAGCACGGCCGCTCTTAATGACGGTGAGAGAAATAGTCGCCAAGGCAACGGAGGGAGCGGCTCCGAAGATTCCCGCGAAACTCTTCGGCTTAAAAACATCGCTGACCAATGCGAAAGCAGAAACTACGATTCCACCAATTAAGAAGCGAATGAGAATTTCATTCATGAAGTGTGACTATCCGACGAAAGCCAGCAAGCGGTAACCACCCTCGGCGGGGATTTACCGCAGGCTCTTCTTCAAGAGTTTGAGCGCCTCCCGCGGTCCCTGTTTATCCAGGACCTTAAACTTCTTGCCGCGTTCCTTGTTGTAGTTGACGAAGAACTGCTCGATTTCGCTGATCATGTTCTTGTTGAGATCCTGCAGAGTTTCGATATTCGAGTAATCGCGGCTGTGGGCGGCAACCGCAATGAGCCGGTCGTTGCGCTCCAAGTTTCCGTTTTCACTTTGCTGCGCTTCAATCACGCCGATGAGCCGGGCTTTGACGACACAGCCGGTAAACGTGGGCTCGTCCATAATGATGAGAATGTCCTCGGGGTCGCCATCGGCGGCCTTGGTTCCGGGCACGAACCCAAAAGCGTGGGGGAACACCATGCCCTCCGGCAATACGCCAGAAAGCGCGTAGAAGCCCAGTTGCTGATCGAATTTAAATTTATTGCGGCTTCCGCCTGGGGTTTCAATCACTGCGTTGACTATTTGGGAGTCCTTCGAGTCGAACGCGTCGATGCGAGTCGGGTCGGTTTTTTTCTTATTTTTCTTAGATTTTGGCATTTGCGTGTTCTTGATATGAATTTTGCGCCGCTACGCCACTTTACGGTACGTGCTTCCTCTTGCTCTGGCGATACGTTCGGAGAGCAGTTTCTTCGCTTTTCCAACTCACGGCGCCGGCTAGCGCTCAGCCCCTTGCCGCCGCGATTGATAAAGTAGGTGAGCATGCGCATGCCGGAACCCGGGCCCTTGGGAGAAACTTTTTTTGACGCCAGAGATCGCGCAATGGTGGCTGCGTCTTTTGTAAACAATCCTTTCTCTGGATGAGTGGAGTCGGTCTTTACTTTCGCTACCCAGCGGTGCCCGGTTTTGGATTTGGACGCGTTTCTTGTTCCCATTTTCCTGGCCGATTCCCGTCGTGGCACGATATTTTCTCCTCTCATCCGCAACTTAGATGCGCTGCCTCGATCCAGGGTGACCTCATTGGATCAGGTGATCGCTGTATTGCCCACGGCATAACGTTTGCGAAAAGATGCGAAGAGGAGGAGATCAATGATTCCTAACGAACGTCAATCGGACAACAAAGGCAAGTTAAACTTTCGTTGCGCCGACGTCGGCCCTAAGAATTGCGATTGGCAGGTCAGCGGTAATAGCGAAGAAGAACTCATGCCTAAAATAGAGCAACATGGTCGTGAAAAGCACAACATGACAATTGATGAGGCCACGAAACACAAGGTTCGTGGAGCGATTCAGCGCAAAGCAGCCTGAAGGCAGACCCGGCGCAATGATAAGGAGACGGCTCGCGGCCGTCTCTTTTATTTTTCTGGTTCGATTGGCCGCTAGGCAACCTCACCCGACGGTGACTTGGCGCGCACGGTTTTCGGCTTGCCATGCGCCGGCCGGTGAATTTCCTGTCGCATCGTCGGCCTTTTCTTGGCTGGTAATTCGGGAAGCTCAACTAGTTTGCCGGTTCGCGCGGATTCATAGATTGCTTCCACGAGGCGGACGTCGGACAAGCCCTCCAATCCTGAGGGTTCTGGCTCCTTATCCTGAAGGATGCAATCGGAGAAATACAGGGTCTCAGCCGCGAACTGGTCGCGTTCGGGGAATGTTCGCTTCTTCGTTTTGCCACCGATTCTAAGCTCATGCTTGATCGCCAGTGAATAGTCGTAGGCTGGATCTGCAGTCAGCAAGCCCTTGGTACCGAGAAGAGTGTACCGGCTGATGTCGGCCGCACCAAAACTACAGCTGAAGGTCGCAAGACGATCCTCGGGAAAACGCATGATCACCGAAGTCATCTCCTCAATACTCTGAAAGCGTTTGTCTCCGTTGTTTGCGGTCACCGCGAGGACGTCGAGAGGTTCAGCGCGAAATAAGTACCGCGCCGCATTGATGCAGTAAACACCCATGTCATAGAGCGGCCCGCCGCCATCGAGAGTAACTTCCCGCACGCGGATGTTATCGGCTGCAACCTGCTGAGCAAACTCGGATGCGAAAATCCGGGCGTCGCCTATTTTATTGCCCTTAATGAGGCGAATGGCCTCGAGGTTTGCTTCTTCAAAGTGCAAGCGGTATGCGATCATCAGCTTTACGCCGTTCTGCTCCGCGGCGTCAATCATGTCGCTTGCGCACTCTGATTTCATCGATCAAACAATTTGCTTTTAAAAGGCGAGGGCAGGTGCGTCTTTTTCAGAGCAACACCTGCCTGGATGGTGGGATCTTGAGAGCAATATCAGTTGTGAGAATACGTCTGGCAGGCGATGCGAACAATCCAGCCGAACCTGTAGCGTACGGGAGAACATTCTGTACTTGGGATATCGAAGTCGCGATTGTGGGCGTTCGTCAAGATTGGACGCATGGTTCCGCTTGGTCCGTAGCCGATTCGCCAAGCAACAAAGCCACAGGAAAGTGCGCGAACAATTTTGCGATTGGTAATCCCTGAGGTGCGGTAAGGCTGACGGGAATGCATTCGCCGGTGAAGAGATTGTGATAGCAGGTGGTATGTGTTTCAGGAAGCTCGATGATTGTGTCACCCCAAAGCTCCTCGGCGCTCACGGTCTGTCGATTTTCACCAAGCAAGGCGCCGCAGAGACGAGGTACGGCAATGATTGCGGCTCTTCCAGCATGCTCTCGCGCAAAGGCAACCACATGCTCTGCTTTTTCGCCGACAACTGACAGCGGCAGGTAGCTTCCCTCCTGAAATAATGTAGGGACGGTTTTTCGAAGCCCCAGCGTTTTCGAGGTCAGGTAGAGCTTGGCTTTGTTAGCATCTGCGACAAAATGGCCGAAGCGGTCGATTAACTCCTCGGAAGATTGGCCGAAGGATTGCACTTCCTTTAGCAGACGTTCGCGTTCCCCGTAATCGACGGGCCGCCGATTGTCCGGGTCCACCAGGCTGAGCTGTAATAATTCATTTCCCTGATAGATATCGGGCACTCCCGGCGACGTCAGCTTCAGAAGGCATTGCGAAAGGCTATTCCATGTCCCGACCTGCGCAATTCGCTGTTGAAATTGTTCAAAGTCATCGAGAAATTCATTGTTGCTATCGCGCCGCAAGATCGCACGGACGAAGTTCACCAGCGCATCTTCATATTCTTGATTGGTATTGGCCCAACTAGTGTGTACCTTGGCTTCTTTGGCGGCCTTGAGCATGTACTGCTCGATCCGCTGGCTGAAGACTTTCCAGGATTGGTCACCAAGACCTTCTGTCGGCCAGGCACCGACGAGAGTTTGATACAAGAGATATTCATCATTGCGGGTGGGAGCAAGCTGCTCATCCACCGTCTGCTTCTCCTTTCGATTCCAATCCCGCCAGCGGCGCAGATGAAGCCGCCAAGCAGCGGGAATCTCGGAAAGAACATTGATGCGAGCTCGCACGTCTTCGGATCGCTTGGAGTCATGGGTCGAGGACGCCAGCATGGAATGCGGCCACCAGCGTAGGCGCTCTTGATTGGCTGCGTGAAACTCTTCGATGTTGGTTCCGAATTTGTTGGGATTCCCACCCACTTCATTTAACGAAACAAGACGGTTGTAGCGATAGAATGCGGTATCTTCCAGGCCCTTGGCCATGACGGCCGAGGTCACCTGCTGGAACTTCATCGCGAAACGAAGAATGGCGCGCTTGTACCAGCCAGTTCCGCCACCATTGACTTCGATCAAGAGCACGCGGCGAATGAAATCGAAAACACTAAGATCGGCAGCATTGCTTCGCTTGCGCCCGGTTGCAACTGCCTGCTCGACGTAACGCCGGTCCTCCGGCGAGACGTCCGGTCCATTCACATAGGTACGGTACACCGGGAAGCTGGCAATGATTTCTGCAAGAGCGCTTCTTAAGCTGTTGAGGGTGAAGTCGCAGGTATGACGGTTGGCAAGCGCGATGCGGCTCAGAAGATTGGCCAGTACGTTAAGCTCGCTGGCCAGAACGGCTTTCAGAATTTGCTTTTTGCAGGCGTAAACGAGATCACTGAACTCGGGAGAGTTGCCGATAAAAGATCGATAAATGCGGGACATTTTTTCGTCTGCGTTTCGATCGACGAACAGCCCGTTCACAAGATTGGCAAATTCATAACCGGTTGTTCCGCAGATGGGCCAATCCGTTCGGAGACGTTCTTTTCCAGTAAGAATTTTTTCGGCAACCAGATATAGATGCGGCTTCTGTTCACTCGCGAGTTTGTCGTTCAGCTGATGAAAATATCTTGTGGGATCATACAAACCGTCGGGATGATCGACGCGCAGGCCATCAATTTTCCCTTGCTTTACGAGCTCGAGGATAAAGCGATGCGTGCTATCAAAGACAGCTTCGTTCTCCATGCACAGCGCGGCGAGGTCGTTGATGTCGAAAAAACGCCGGTAATTAATATCGTCGGCAGCCGCGCGCCACTGTGCCAGCCGATAAGCCTGCGCCTTGATCAACTCGTGCAAGTTCTCGAAGCTCGAAACGTCGTCCGGCTTTCCGTTGAAGGCTTGCACATTTTCCATCAGACAATTCTTCACTGCGAGGGATCGAGCGCAGAGTGCGGCCAGGCGGCGCTTCTGAACTTCTTTTTCGCGGCTCCGTTCCGCGCGCTGCTCAGACGTAAGCCCTCGCCGTGGTGGAAGATGACCGAACCCTGTGGCAATGCTTTGAAGTTCCAAGAAGTCTTCATGGGTCGCGCCAAGCATTTCCCGCAACCGCTCAATCTGGAAGCTAAGAATCCGTGGATATTCCGCCGGATCGATAGGAAAACGATGTTGATGATAGAAGATGCTGAACTCTCCCCGCTCATCATCGAAGACCAGCTTCAGTTCACCGCTTTCCAAAACATTGCCGTACTGGTCGCCGAGAATGGGGATTAAGACTTTGCCTTGCAGTTCATCTTTAATCGGATCCCAGTCGATGTCGAAGAAGTCTGCATACTGCGATGCTTCTCCGTTTTCGAGCACATCCAACCACCACGCATTGTCACTTCCCATTACACCCATGTGGTTGGGAACGATGTCGAGAATTTGCCCCATGCCGTGGCGGTGAAGCTCGGCTACAAAATGCTCGTAGTCTTCGGGAGTGCCGATCTCGGGATTTAGGGAGTTGTGGTCGATGATGTCGTAGCCATGCATGCTGCCGGGACGTGCGCGCAGATAAGGCGATACGTAGAGGTGACTGATCCCAAGCGCAGAGAGATACGGAACGAGGGACGCAGCATCGCGGAAAGTAAACGAGTGATTAAGCTGCAATCGGTATGTCGCTGTCGGTATTTCGCGCTGAGCTGCCATGGAGACCGAGAATTGGATGGCACAGGAACGCGCCGCGATCACATCCGGCGCCAGAGGCGGGCCCCAGACCCAAGCTAAGCGCGCTTGCCGGTGCCTGCCATCAGGTATTCGCTTGAGATTGCCCCGTCGAACCCTGTAGCCTGGAAGGAATGTTGCCTATTCATGCAGGGACCATACGACCGACCAGGGCGGAAGAACGCGCTGCTCAAAAGCTTTGGAACACTCCGAGTTGCTGAAATAGAACTGGCCCTTCGAAGCGCCGGCCTTTGTCGTGATCCAGTCGTCGCCCAGATTGGCGTGAAGCTCCAACTGCGAACCATCGGAGAGTCTCCATTCCACTCGAAGACCACGACTCTGGCAGACCCAGAACTTAGTTCGAGGGCCATGCATTTTTCGCAAGCGAGGAACGATGACGCGTTGGCGAAGCGAAAGTAACTCGCGATAGAAGCGCAACCATTGAGCATGGAGGTCCTTTGTCACCGAGGCCCAATCTAACTTTGATCGCAGGAAGGTTTGCTCGCCATTCGGATCGGGAATCTGATCGCGGGTTTCTGCCGAGCTGAACCTGGCAAAGTGCGCAAACTCATTTCTCCTACCGTTGGTGACGGCTTCAGCCAAGCCGCCCTCGAAATCGCAGAAGAACAAAAAAGGAGAGGCGGCGGCAAATTCCTCTCCCATGAAAAGTAAGGGCGGCTGGGGAGCCAGCAACAGGATTTCCATCGCCGCTTTCAGAACTCCGGGCCGAGCGATCTGCGAGATGCGCTCTCCGAAGGCCCGATTCCCGATCTGATCATGATTTTGCAGGAACGAAACGAAGGCGGACGGGGGCAACTCGGAACTGGGCTCGCCGCGCGGCGCATCGTGGAACTCCGAGTATTCGCCTTGAAAAGCGAAACCCTCAGCTAGACAACGACCGAGTTGCCGCACTGGATCCTGTGCGTAATCGGCATAGTAACCATCGGTTTCACAGCTAGTGATCACATGGAGAGCGTGGTGAATATCGTCGTTCCATTGTGCGTCATACAACTGCTGGCGGGTTTCTTGGTCGCGTTTCAGATAGCGCGCAGCATTGTCGCCATTTTCAAGGATGAGATGGACAAATCGTTCACCGCCCGCTCTTTCCCGAACCACCTTTGCCAACTCAGTAAGAATGTCGGGGGCTGAATCGTCCTTGATGGCATGGACCGCATCGAGACGCAAGCCATCGAAGTGATATTCCTCCAACCAATAAAGCGCATTGTGAATAAAAAAGTCGCGCACTACGCGGCTGTCGGGCCCGTCGAAGTTGATGGCATCGCCCCACGGGGTATGGTGGCGATCAGTAAAGAACTGCGGCGAATAGAGTCCTAGATAGTTGCCATCAGGGCCGAAATGGTTATAGACCACGTCGAGAAACACCATCAGCCCCTTGGTGTGCGCGGCGTGTACCAATTGCTTGAGGTCTTCGGGGCGACCATAGGAGCTGTCTGGCGCATAAGGCAGCACGCCATCGTACCCCCAATTTCGCGCACCGGGAAAATCGGCCACCGGCATAAGCTCGATCGCGGTAACTCCCAATTCGCGAAGATAATCGAGCTTTGTTTCCACGCCCCGGAACGTTCCCTCTGGCGTGAACGCACCGACGTGAAGCTCATAGATGACCGCCTCTTCCCAGGCACGGCCGCTCCACCAATCATCTTTCCAGTCAAAGGATCGCGCGTCTACCACTTCACTGGGGCCGTGCACATCTTCAGGTTGAAAACGCGAGGCAGGGTCGGGAACTTCGACCTTACCGTTAATCCGAAAACGATACCGGGTGCGAGCACTAGCTTCGCGGGTGGTCAATTCGAACCACCCTCGACCCAGGCCTTTGAGAGGCAAAAGAGAATTTCTGTCGCCTTGCAAATGTAGATCAACGCTCTGCGCCGCCGGCGCCCATAAGCGAAAGCACACACTTCCGTCTTCCAGAATTTGTGCCCCGAAGGGCATGGAATGGCTACGTTTCATGCCTGCGATCTTGGCGAATCTGGTCGTGTTGACGTTCGACTAGCAACGCAAGTGAACGCGGCTGCAGCGGATAAGGCATTCCGGCTTCATATTGAACGCAAGGGCTACGAGAGGTTTGACAGGAGGTGTCGATTAACGCAATCCAGCGCATTCCGGAGGCCGCAGTTGGCAGTAAGAATGGGACCTCTTCGTGGTGAGCATTCATCAGGAGCAAGAAGTTCTCGTCAGTAACAGGTTGCCCGCGCTCATCAACTTCGTCGACTGCCGATCCCGACAAGAACATACCCAGTGTACGCGCGTGCTGCTGGTTCCACTCTTCATCGGTCATTTCGCCGCCATCGGGTCGAAGCCAGAGAATGTCTTTAACGCCCGCCCCCTTGATCGCCCGGCCAAGAAAGAAATTTCGGCGACGAAAAACCGGATGGTTCTTGCGCAGGGCGATGACTTTTTGCACAAAGCCTATTAATTCGGGGTCAGGGATGTCCGTCCAGTTCAACCAACTAATGTCATTGTCCTGGCAATAAGCATTGTTGTTTCCGCGCTGCGTGTGGCCGATGGCATCTCCCGCCAGCAGCATGGGCACCCCCTGGGACAAAAGCAGCGTGGCGAGAAAGTTTCTTTTCTGCCGGGCGCGCAATGCGTTGATCATGGGATCGTCGGTCGGCCCCTCGGCTCCGCAATTCCAACTGCGATTGTTGTCGGTGCCGTCGCGATTGTCTTCGCCATTGGCTTCGTTATGTTTTTGGTTGTAACTCACCAAGTCGTTCAAGGTGAATCCGTCATGCGCCGTGACAAAGTTGATGCTGGCGTAGGGGCGGCGGCCGCTGCGGGCATAGAGATCGCTGGAGCCCGTAATACGGTAGGCCAATTCGCCGATTTGGCCCCCATCGCCCTTCCAATAGGATCGCAGGACATCGCGATAGCGATCATTCCACTCCGCCCAGCCGACGGGAAATTTTCCGACTTGATATCCACCTTCGCCCAAATCCCATGGCTCGGCGATGAGCTTCACCTGAGACAGGATAGGATCCTGGTGAATGATATCCAGGAACGCACCGAGTTTATCTACCTCGTGCAATTCGCGCGCAAGAGTCGCAGCCAGATCGAAACGGAAGCCGTCGACGTGCATGTCGAGGACCCAGTAGCGCAGGCTATCCATGATGAGCTGCAGCACGCGTGGATGCCTCATATTCAGGGTGTTTCCCGTGCCTGTGTAATCCATGTAATAGCGGGGATTGTCGGAAACGGTCCGGTAATAAACAACGTTGTCGATGCCACGAAAAGAAAGTGTCGGCCCCATTTGATTGCCTTCGGCAGTATGGTTGTATACGACATCGAGAATGACCTCGATGCCCGCCGAATGCATAGTTTTCACCATGGTTTTGAATTCGCTGATCGAACCGCTGGAAAGATACCGGGCTTCTGGTGCGAAAAATCCGATGGAGTTATATCCCCAGTAATTGCGCAGACCCTTTTCCACCAGCTGGCGATCGTCAATAAAGTACTGCACGGGCATGAGCTCGACGGCGGTGACTCCGAGCTTCAAAAGATGGTCGATGACAGGTGCGGTCGCAAGGCCTGCGTACGTTCCTCGCAGCGGAGCCGGCACTTTGGGATGTTGAATGGTGAAACCCTTTACGTGCAGTTCATAGATCACGCTCTTGTGCCACGGGGTACGTGGCGGCTGATCTACTCCCCACGTGAAAGCGTGGTCGATCACCATCGACTTCAACATTCCCGGGGCGCTGTCTCGTCGGTCGAAAGAAAGATCTTCAAGCCGATGGCCGATGCGATATCCGAAATGTGAATCGCTCCACTTCAGATCGCCGACAATTTGCTTGGCGTAGGGATCGAGCAGGAGTTTGTGAGGATTGAAGCGTGCTCCCTCGGCAGGCTCATAGGGGCCGTAGACCCGATAGCCATAGATGAGTCCCGGTCGCGCCTCGGGCAAATAACAGTGCCACACTTGATCGGTCTGCTCGGTAACTCGGATGCGGTGCAACTCGCGGCGTCCCGACTGGTCAAAGACACATAGCTCGACTCGTTCCGCGTGCTCGGAAAAAAGAGCGAAGTTGACTCCCTCGCCATCCCAGTTGGCGCCGAGTGGATAAGGTTTTCCCGGCCAGACGATCGGTTGCGTTTGCAGTACCATGGGTTGGATTTAGAAAAAGTGATTTGGACAGAAAGCCCTATATGCTGTCCATGAGCCCGGAACTTAGGTGCGCAATTGGAGCCGGGTGTTGCCTGTAGGCTTTCGATAACACCGTCGCTGCGAAAACACCATGCCTGATTTGGGCTTCCACGCTTCCCCGAGTCGCGTCCACACCAGGGCAAAGTAAGACGGACAAGTCCGCAAGTATCCGGAATCGTCGAATTTGCATCCCAACAACGAGTTTGCGAACTCACGACCTTATGACCGTTTTGCCGTACGAAGCGATCGCACCTTGTGACACGTAGGCCGCCGCGGCTCCTATCCACCATCTATGGCATACAAAGCAATTTCTGACTATGGAATTATTGGGGATTTAAGAACGACGGCTCTGGTCAGCCGCGATGGGGCAGTCGACTGGTTCTGTCTCCCGCGTTTTGATTCGCCGAGCGTGTTCGCCGCGATTTTGGACGAAAATCGCGGGGGACATTTCACCATTGCACCCAAAGCTGAAGGGACGCGATGCCAGCAACTCTACAAGCCGGACACGAACATTCTGGTGACGCGTTTCTTGGCTGGTAACGCGGTACTCGAAGTCACGGATTTTATGCCGCTGCGTACGACTGCCAACAAAGCCCACTGTTCGCGCCTGGTCCGGCGGGTCAAAGCGCTGAGTGGATCTATGTCCGTCAAGGTCGAATGCATTCCTGCATTTCACTACGCGTGCCAGAAGCATGAAGTTGAACTGAACCAGCAGGGAGCGTTATTTCACGCAACCGATCTCTCCCTTGAGCTCGCCACCTCGGCGAAATTGACAAATCTCGAGGCTGGCGTCGCCGCAGAGTTCACCTTACAAGAGTCAGAAACCGTCAGCTTTGTTCTGGGCGAGACGAGGGAGGGTTGTGTGCACCGGCTGTCGGAGATCGAATTAGATGAGCTTGAGGAGAAGACAACCGGCTATTGGCGAGGCTGGCTGACGAAGTGCAGCTACAAGGGAAGATGGCGAGAGATGGTTCACCGCTCAGCCTTGCTGCTTGAACTGCTGACTTATTCGCCAACCGGAGCGATTATCGCCGCACCGACATGCAGCTTGCCGGAATGGATCGGTGGGGATCGCAACTGGGATTATCGTTACAACTGGATTCGTGATGCGGGATACACGGTTTACGGGCAACTGCGCATCGGACTTTACGACGAGGCGACGCGCTTCATGGGCTGGATCGAAGAGCGATGCGCAGAACTGGCAGAAGATGGCGGGCTGCAGACGGTATACGCGGTCGACGGTGGTAGAAACTTGCAGGAGCAAATTCTGAGTAATCTCGAGGGCCATAGCGGTTCATCCCCTGTGCGCATTGGCAACGACGCCTTCCAACAGAAGCAGCTCGATATTTACGGTGCGCTAATCGATGCAGTCTATCTCTACAACAAATATGTTCAGCCCATTACGAGCGTTTTGTGGAAAGACGTTCGCCGGCTGGTCAATTGGGTATGCGATCACTGGCAGGAAAATGATCAAGGTATCTGGGAACTGCGAGGCGAGCCGCAGCAACTGGTGCATTCCAAGATGATGTGTTGGGTGGCTTTGGATCGCGGGCTGCGCCTAGCCACGAAACGATCATTTCCCGCAGACCACCTGCGATGGCTAAAATGCCGCGATCAAATTTACGAAGAAGTCCTGAGCCGGGGATGGAACAACGAGAAAAAATCTTTCGTTCAAAGTTACGGCAGCGACGTGTTGGATGCATCGGCGTTGATGATGCCGCTGGTCTTTTTTATGACGCCGGATGATCCGATGATGGTCAGCACGGTAGAAGCGATCATGCAGCCGGTTTCAAAGGGAGGATTGATGAGCGATGGCATGGTTTATCGTTATCAACCTGCGCTTACCGATGATGGCCTGCAGAGTCGCGAAGCTACGTTCGATGTTTGCACGCTGTGGCTTATCGAGACGCTCACGCGCATGGGGCGCACCGAGCAAGCGCAGTGGCTCTTCGAGAAAGTGTTAGCTCGGGCAAATCATCTGGGGCTGTACTCTGAAGAGACCAGCTTGGGCGGTGAACAACTGGGCAATTTCCCTCAGGCTTTCACTCACATGGGACTGATCAGCGCAGCTTACAAATTAAACGAGGCGCTTGGGTAGTGAGACGGACTGCTCTTGACGATTAGCTGAGCCGGTTCAGAATTTCTGCCGCGGCGCGGTAACCGCTGGCCATAGCACCATGAACCGTCCCATTATTTCCATTGGTATCGGCTGCCTCTCCTGCAAAAAACAGCGTGTTCTCGATGGGAGCAGCGAGCGCCGCCTGCGCCCCGTCACTTCCGGCTTTACCATAGCTGTAAACGCCGCGCGAGTAGGGATCAGCTTGCCAATCGTGAAAATAGACTGAGTCTAATTCGCCCTCTAATTTTTGTGGATCAACACTAAGTAAAGTTCCGAGCGATTGCAGACTATGCGCCATGACAAACGAGCGCTCCTGGCCAGAAAGGCGTTCGCCAGCGCGAAACGGCGCCCAACCAGTAATGATCGGTAGTTTCTCCGGCGCGGTGGTCCACCAGGTGGGAAACCACTCATCCTGTGAAAGGAGAAAGCTCATATCGGACAAGCTGGAGTTCTGACCGGGCGGAGAAATCGTGTCCCAAAAGCGGTGCCGGAAGCAAAGGACGATCCGCATGACTTTGCCCATCTCCAGTTTCTTGAGGGCTCGGAGTTTCTCCTCAGGCAACGAAGGACTGAACCGAACGGCTCCCTCTTGTCCGGCGGGCGCCTGCAGTACTGCCAGCGGGACAGTGATTAGAACTCGAGGCGAGAAAAACGTCAATCTCTGTTGAGCGCTATGCGCGGTTATCTCTGCGCGGCCCGGCTTCCATTGGATGGCTTCGACCACCGTCCCGGTGTGCACGGTGACGTTTGCTGAAACAAGCTCTTTCTGAAAAATGTCCAGTAAACTTTTGTATCCTCCCTTCGCTCGAAAAGCGCGATCACCTTCGATGCGCGCTTCGGCCCGCATGCCTTGAACCAGCCAATGGACCCCTACCAGAGCAGGATCCGCAGCGTTAAAACCTGTGACGTACCCAAGGGCGCGCTGTTTCACCGATTCCAAACCTGGGTCTCCTTCGGGATTTGGGAATTCGCGCTGCAGGAAGGAAAGAAACGATTCATCCGGACGGGAATCGTCCATTTTTTCGAGAATGGACTCGATCTGGCCGAAGAAATTGCAAGGCTGAAGCCGCCGATCGGTTACGCACCAGCTTTGGCCTTCAACTTCGGTGATGCCTACACCGGCCTTCTCGAGCCGATCCAAGGTTTCAGGCGGTTTGCCATGAATGAATTCTGCACCTAAGTCGACCGCGGCGCCGCTGGCAGGATCTTGCATGGTGAAGACACGGCCGCCAATGCGATTGCGCGCTTCAATCAGGGAGACAGAGACACCCCCCCCGCTCAGCCTCGAGGCCGCTGCCAATCCCGCCATGCCTGCACCAACAATGAGAACAGATCGATCCTGGTCCATAGCGATTTCTCAATCACAACCAGAAACCGAGGAACTGTCAAATCGAGGTGCTCCCACTGGCGTTTGCAAATGTCTTTGCGTTAAGCCGCCTTCTTCTTCGGAACCTTCGCGCCTTCCTTGCGCGCTTCGGAAAGTCCGATGGCGATGGCTTGTTTGCGGCTCTTCACTTTTCCCCCATGGCCGCTTTTTCCCGAGCGCAGCGTGCCATGTTTCTTGCGACGCATGGCGCTGGCGACACTCTTCCCCGCAGCTTTACTGTATCGGCGACGACTTGATTTCTTTTTCGCTGGCATATTCAACAACCTCCGCGATGATTAGAGAGGGCGAATGCGCCGAGGGTTGGCCATCTTCAGTTTGCACCGGTTGCGCTGACAAAAAACGAAGGCCGCAAACTCCCCGCGCAAACAAAAGGAATTCACGGCCCCATTTATCCAATGAGAAACTCAACACCAATTATGCAACTCGCCTGTTGCGTTCTGTTCCCTTTTTCGAGGATTTGCCTTCGTTTGCGTTCACGTTGATGTCGGAGGCTAAGCCCGTCAGAGTTTCGTCCGCTTCTTTCTCTTCGTCCAAGGTTTGTTGCAGTACTTGAGCTGCCTCCTGCTGTCCAAGCAATTGTGCGAACGTACGAGCGGTGCCGTATCCGGCCATCTCATAGTGTTCCACTCGTTGCGCAGCCGCGATGATGGCAGCGTCACGAACATCGGGATCTTTGACATCACCGATGAGATCGTCACCCTCGTCGATGATTCCTGCGATTCCCTTGCACTTCTCGCCCTTGGCCTTATCGCCGATTTTCTCGAAAATGGTTTCGATTCGTGCCGCCTGTTCCTTAGTGACCTCCAGGTGCTCGTTCAAAGCCTCCTTCAAGGACTGCGAAGTCGCTTTCTCAATCATTTTGGGCAGAGCCTTGATGATCTGGTTTTCGCCGTCATAAAGGTCTTTGAGTTGTTCGAGGTAAAGTTCATGCAATGAGTTCGGTTTCATTTAGTCATCTCCTGTGAATTAGAAATCGGATAAATATCGCCAACAAGTTGTAACGAAGGATGCCATTTTCAGAAGCCTCCACCACTCGGTTGGTTGCCCTGCCCGATGGACCTTGGAGTCGGAGATGGAGGAGGCGCCTGGCTCGGGGCGTTCGTCGGTGTCGTAGTGCTCTCCTGTCCAGAAGGGTTATTGGGAGCAAGCTGGCCGATGGAAGATCCGGAAACTACTAACTCCACGCGGCGATTCTGCTGCCGGCCCGAAGCGGTATCGTTGGATGCGATGGGCTGGCTGGGGCCGAAGCCTTGGGTCGTCATCGATGACAGATTCACTCCCTGGCTAGCCAGGTAACTGCGAACCGCCTCCGCCCGTTGCTGAGATAGGCGTTCGTTAAACTCCAGAGTGCCCGTGCTATCGGTGAAGCCGTCGATCTCTACATGAATATCGGGGTACGAAAGAAGAATGCCGGCAACTTTAGCCAGACGCTCTCGCGCAGTTGGGCGAAGGTCAGATTTTGCCGTATCGAACAAAACATCAGGCATGCTCACGATCAAACCACGGGCAGTGTCGCGAGTCTGTAAAACCTGATTCAACTGCTGCAACATGCGAGCCCGCATTTGAGCTTTTTCATTTTCGGCTTGCTGTCTTGCTTGTTCGGCCTGCTGGCGAGCCTGGTCGGCCTGTTGTGCCTGCAAGGTTGCCTGTTGTTGAGCCAGTTGGGCCTGCTGAGCTTGCTGCTTTGCCTGCTCGGCCGCGGCTTGTTGTGCCTGCGCCTCGGCTTGCGCCTGGGCGGCTGCAGCTTGTTGTTGCTCGGCTTCAGCCTTAGCCTGGGCGGTGCGTTCGGCGGCTTCTTTTTGCTGGCGTTCAACTTCTGCCTGTTGCTCGTTCTTGATCGCCATCACGCGAGCTTCTTCCGCCGTCTGAGTAGCTTCGCGGGCGACGGTTCCGATCGGTCCATTTCCCTGTTTGCGCCGATAATAGTCTTCGGCTTGATTTAAGAGATCCTGAGCCTTCTGCAATTCCGCCGCGGCATATTGATCGGCCTGAGCATCCTTGGCGATACGGACTGCGTTTCGTGCTTCCAGCAGATCGAGTGGGGTTTTATTGCTGACGTCGTAGACATTAGGCGTGATCGGCTGGACTTGCGAGTCGTAAGTTTCCCGCGAAATCAGCTCATATCTCACATCGACAGGCTCTACTCCGCCCTGCGTGTCGCGACGAACGATATTCTGTGCAACCACAAGCTCGCTCGGTTCGGCGACCGCGAAATCTGGCTCCGCGGTTACGATCAAGGCGAACGCTTGCAGGTCCGTGGTCGCGTGCAGGGAGGCCTTACCGTCCTTGACAATCAATTCACCGAGATTCTTGGCCTGTCCGTCCGGCGAGATCGCCCAAAGCACGTAGGTGAGATAGGCCAGACCAAAACTGTTAGCGGGACGAAGGTGGTGAAGCTCAGCGTCGACGCGAACCGTACCCGGCTTGCTTTCCACTTTGGCTTCGCCATCGATAAGTGGGGCGATATCAGTGCCTTTGATGTTCACCTTGGTCGAGGCTTTGTGGTGATAGTCGATAGCTTCGGTGCTACGCGAAACAACTTTCATGCGGTAACCAGTGGTTTCGTTACCGGTCACTGAAGTCTGTTGTGCGGATGCGAAGGAAACAGACACGACCAATGCCAGAGATACAGCAATCGTGAATTTCGCGAATCGGGTCATAGCGCCTCCCACCAAAATGGACGAACGAGAATCATGTCGTTCCCTAATGTGAACGAAAAACCGTCTCTAACCCAATCGGGCTGACACGGTACATTGACGAAATAATTTGTGGATATGGAAACAACGACAGCCCGCGACGAGGCGGTTCATGAGAACCGCCCCCAATGACAGTGTTCGCTTAATTTCTAACTTGCACGGGGTAATGGTTTATCGGTAGCCTGCCAGTCGGCGTGAGCTTCACCGCTGGATGCGACGTCGGTGGCGCCAGTTCGCTCCAAGGTCAGCTTTGCCTTCTTGGTCCAATCCGAACTGTCACAGTGGACGGAAAGCAAGATTCCGCCTTCCTTGATGCGGCCTTCGTAACGCTTTGCTTCGTATTCGGGAATCCCAATGCCAATCAAGGCGCCCGTGATTCCGCCGACGGCGCCTCCGACGCCGACACCCGTCAAAGCGGCGACAATCGGGCCCGCTGCGATCAACGGCCCTACGCCTGGGATCGCCAACGCGCCGATTCCCACCAGCCAACCGAGAGCCCCACCAACGATTGCTCCTGTGGTCGCTCCCGTGGCCGTACCTTCGGGCACCTTGGTGTTTTTCTCGACTGCGAAATCCTTCGTTCCCTTATTTTCGGGGAACAGCACGGAGATGTCTGTATTGCGGAATCCCTCCGAGCGTAGCTGATCGACCGCGTACTCCACTTCTTCTTGAGTGCGATAGATTCCGAATGCCGCCGTATTTTTTCCAGCCATTACAAGCTCCTTAGTAGTAGTACGTTCACCGGTTCGATGGTTTGCTGGGGGAAGCAGGATGCCAATAAGGAAAAAATCGGGCGTTCTCAGCAAGCGCCTTAGTTACAGAGAATTCTGCCGCAAAGTACAGAGCTATTGGGATTGTCGCTTTCTAACCACACTGGCTATGCTGCTGGAGTGTTGAACGGATTCGCTCGCTAAAGGAGGCACTATGTTGTATTGGGCGCTAATGTTCTTGGTCGTGGCGATCATCGCGGCGATTTTCGGATTCACCGGTGTAGCGGTGGCGGCGGCCGGCATTGCCAAACTGTTGTTCTTTATTTTCCTGGTGCTATTCGTGATCGCCTTGATCACGCACCTGGGACGCCGCGGAAGCGCGCTCTAGATCGTCAATCGTGAGAGGACAGCGTGACGACAGGAATGGCGTCACGCTGCCTCTAACATTTGTGGTTGCGGTTCCGGCGGCATACAGATAAGCCGAATGCTATCGCGATGACGAGGAATGGCACGCGTAATCGCAATCAGAGCATTTGACTGGCAACGCGGACAGCGGGTGGCAGAATTTCCCACGGCTTCACACTCCGTGCACAAGTGGGCATCGGCAAGGTTCACAAACGTTTTTTCCTGCATAGCGTAAATACCTTCTCTCGCGAGCGCTTCTTATTGTCATATCTACAGGGTTTCTTCCGGGCAATCAGGTCTTCCCTGTAAGTGCGAAGGGATAACGTGTGGTTATCTCTTTCGTTATGTATCGTCCAAGTAATCAGCGCGGCGAGAAAATCTCGCGAAAAGAACGGGCAAAGCTCGCTACAGCAATCCTTTCGATCAGTTACACCTTCAGCCGGATTCTTGCTCGCTCTCGTCCGCGGTATGTTCGAAAAGCAAGATGGGTTTAAAACTAACGGAGGACAACTGAATGAACTGGGATCAAGCGGCGGGCAAGTGGAATCAGGTCAAGGGTTCCGTAAAAGAACGGTGGGGAAAATTGACGGACGACGATCTTACCGTCATTGCCGGCAATCGCGACAAGCTGATGGGAAAGATTCAGGAAAGGTATGGCGTTACCAAGGAGAAAGCCGAAGAAGAACTCAGTCAATGGAAGATGCCTTCAAACGTGACTTATGAAGAAGAAGTGACCAAGCGTAAGGTAGGCTAACTATTTCGTCTCCCTGCCGCGAGAATTGCCTCGCGGCAGGATGGACGAAAAGTTGATCGAATCAATGCACCGAGGCCGACCCGATTTTTCTTGCCCATTCCTGGGGCAAGTCGTGTAGCAGTTCAAGAAACACCGCGTTTGTCCAGCCGAAACCGACAATGTTTCCACGATACCCTTCCGCAACCTGAATGTTGGACGAGTCGGTTACGACGTTGTATTTCTCGCGGATGTTGCCATCGCGCTCAAAATTGGCGAGCACCATCGAAAGGAACTTGTAAGAGATCCGATCAGCATCGGTGTCGTAGCCATAGCGGCGGAGCCCCTCAATCGCCAACAACTGGATCGGAGCCCAGCCATATGGATAGTCCCATTGCACGCCGGTATCCTGCGTGCTCATCGCCAGGCCACCCTGATGCTCAAGGAGATTTAAATTGTGAACGACGGCGCGAGCCTGAGCCGGAGTGGCAACCCCCGCCCACAGCGGGTAAAACGTTGTCGCGTAAACATAGGAAGATAATTTTTTCGTTTGGAGGTCATAGTCAAAATAAAGTCCACGCTGAGAATTCCATAAAAGCGACTGAATGATCCTGCGTCGTTTTTGCGCCCTCTCTTTCCATAGTGTGGCGGCTTTCTTGTCTCCCAACCACAGGCTTAGTTGCTGCATGTCCGTTTCGGTTTTATAGAGAAGGCTGTTCAAGCAGACTGGTGCATAGAATTGAGTGTCGGCGCCGTACGGTCCGAAGCGGAAACTGATGTCGAATCCGGATTCGCGCATGGCACGATCGCCTTTGTAGTATTGCGGGCTCAATGCGACGTATTCGACTTTGTCGCACGAGGCCGGTGATCGGCCCGCACAAGGTTGTTGGGAATAGGGCGGCGACAGTAAACGCGGATTCGCCGACTCGATCA
>DATJOJ010000004.1:0-43663 GCA_035507035.1 Terriglobales bacterium
TCTCTAATCAATTCCAACTCGGCGCGCGAAAAAACTTTTCCCGTCGGATTGTTGGGCGTGTTCAGAATGATGGCCTTGGTATGCGGATGAAAAGCAGCCCGCAGTTCATGCTCATCAAAAGTCCATTCGCCGTCAGCAGACGTAGGAGGACGTAGCTTCACGAAAATCGGCTTAGCCCCGGAGAGAATCGCATCCGGTCCGTAGTTCTCGTAGAACGGCTCGAAGATCACGACCTCGTCGCCGGGATTGCAAACTGCCAGCAAAGTCGAAATCATGGCTTCGGTCGAGCCGCAGCAGACGGTAATCTGAGTTTCCGGATCGACGGAGATTCCTTGCCACACGCCCATTTGGCGAGCAATGGCGTTGCGCAGATTTTTTGATCCCCAGGTGATGGCGTACTGATTGATGTCAGCCCCGACTGCTTCTTGTGCGGCACGTTTAATTTCCGCGGGCGCAGGAAAATCGGGAAATCCTTGGGCGAGATTGACCGCACCATGCAGAAGCGCCTGGCGGGTCATGTCGCGGATTACCGACTCGGTGAAATGCTCAACCCGTTCGCTGAGGTAATGCTTGGTTTGAACGCCCACGTCGGCCATAGGGGGTTAGGCTAGCACAGAGGGCACGCATCGAGGTGACCCGCTTCAGACAAGAAAGCCCCGGATTCACCGAACCCCCGGGGCTTTTGAGATTAGAGGGTCTGCTTTTTGTCGCTTACTGAAACGATCTTCCAGGTATCGCCCTGTTTCTGCATTTTCACCCAGACGGTCTGGGTTTTCTTGACATTGTGTTTCAGGTCTTGTTGGGTCGGAGGCGGACGCTGAGCGGGCGAAGCCATCATGGCATCGCCACCATAGGAAGTCTGTGTCTCGGTTTTGACGTACTCCTCGGTCTGCTGGCACGTGGCCATGGCCTGGTCTTTGACCGCCTGCGTCTCGCATTGGTCAAGGCTCAACTTTTCCTTGGAGATCTTGCTGTCCTTGAAGTGCTCACTAATCTTTCTGTATTCCTTCTTTTGGTTCTGCAAATCAGGCCAGACGGCTACCAGATCATCAATGCTCCGGTTGGTGTAAGCATTGACGTAAGACTTGAGCAACGCATTGACCCCGGCATTGTCAGCAGTCTGGGTTCGGTCTGGAGAAGTAGCGGGAGCCTGGGAAGCGGGAGCCGAATCCTGGGCTAGGGCAGAAAGCGCCAGCGCAAGAATCAGACAGAACGCGAAAAAATTGTGTTTCATAGTAATTAAAATTGTGGTCTGCGCCGACAGGATTGTCAACTTCCGCGTTGTAAGGTTTTGTCAAAACATAACAGTTTGTTATGCCCGCTGAGTGCCGCCTAATGCTTCAATGGCGCTGACGATCTGAGAGGACCACTGAGCCACTTCTTCTTCACGAAGGGTTCGCTCACTGGACTGAAAGGTGGCACGCAGCAAGATGGAGTATTTTCCTGCGGGAATCGTCCCGCCGCGGAAAATCTCGACGGGAACAAGTTTGCGCAATTCTGCTATACGTAACCCTGTGATCGCGCGGCGAACCGCTTCGAAACTCACCGTGTCCGGGAAAATGCACGAGAAGTCGCGCTCGACTCCGGGATATTTGGGCAGAGGTTCGTACTGAATCTCGCGCAATGAGTGTTTGTACAGGCGATCGAGATAAAGTTCGCCGAGAAACACGTCTTGACGCAACTTGCGCTTGGCTGCGGTTTGGGGATGAAGTTGACCGAATTGGGCGACAGTTATGCCGTCCAGGAGAGCGCGCGCGGCGCGGCCGGGATGGAAATACTCCGCGACTTCAGAATCATACGAAAGTGCACGATGTTCGAAACAATTCAGCAGAGTTTCGATGTCACCCTTCAGATCGAAAAATGACATGGGCCGAGCGGGTTGATGGACACTTGGTTCCACGGCGCTGCCGGTTGCACCGAAACAGATCTGCTTCGCCTCGCGCACGCCGGCGCCAGCCGCTTCGAAAACATTTCCAGATTCGAATAGCCGCACATTGTCATTGCCGCGATTGAGGTTATAGGCCAGCACGCCGATTATGCCGGGCACAAGTGAGGTTCGCATGACAGAAGCTTCCTCGCTCAACGGGTTCTCGACTTCGATCACAGGCGCTGCCGAGAAATCTTCGGCGTTCTCGTGCGAGATGAAGCTGAGCGAGACCGCTTCGTTGTAGCCGAGAGCGAGTAATGAACCGCGCAGTTTTGTATCCTTAGGCGCATCGGGTAATTCGATCACGGAACCGGAGAACGCGGGCAAGGTATTTGCGAATTTGTCGTATCCGTAGAGGCGCGCAATTTCTTCGATCAGGTCAATCTCGCGTTCCACATCGAGCCGCCAACTTGGGATTCGCACCGTGAATTCTTGTTCTTCGCCGGGTTCGGGCAATAATTCGAATCCCAATCGCTTGAGGATGCGAACAACTTGGTGGGCATCAAGATTGCCACCCAGAATGCGCCGGACCTCGGAGATGCGAAGAGCGACCGGGGCTTGATCGAGATGGCGGGCGATGATATCGAGTGGCTCGCCAATCAATTCGCCTCCGCCCGATTGAAGAATCAACTCAGCAACGCGATTGCATGACAGAATTGTGGACTCGAAATCCGCTCCGCGCTCGAAACGATGGGAAGCATCGGTGTGCAACGCATGACGGCGCGACATTTTGCGGACAGTCACCGGGTCCCACCAAGCCGACTCGATGAGAATGTTGCGGGTCTTCTCGGTAATCATGGTGTCGAAACCGCCCATGGTTCCGGCAAGACCGACCGGACGCCTCGCGTCGGCGACAACCAGATCTTGCGTCGTCAGCTTCCGTTCTACTCCGTCGAGAGTTTTCAGGGTCTCGCCGGGACGAGCACGGCGCACGATAATTTTTCCGCCTTCGAGTAAATCGAGATCGAAAACGTGCGTGGGTTTGCCCATCTCCCAGAGCGCGTAATTGGTGGCGTCGACGGCGTTGTTGATGGGACGCTGATCGAGCAGGCCAAGGCGCTGAATGATCTTGGCGGGCGAGTCCTTGATGCTGACGTTCTTCAAGACGCGCGCGGTGAAGCGGGCGCAGCCTTTGTCATCTTCGATTTCAATCGGAAACGTTTTGCCGTCTTTCGCCGCCGGCAGCTTTGGCAAAATCGGTTTTAGTGCAGTGTCGTAAATCGCGGCGGCCTCGCGCGCCACGCCGTAATGGTTCATGGCATCGGGACGATTCGTGCCGATCTCCATCTCGAAGACGGTATTCTCCCCAGAGCCGCTGGCGCCTTCGACCGCCATGCCGACCGAGGTCAAATCATGCGCGAGTTGATGATCATCGACTTTGAGGTCGACGAAGTCGCGAATCCAATGAGGAGAAAGTTTCATTTAAGCTCTCAGCCATCAGCTATCAGCCCTCAGCTACACGCAAGAACTGATAGCTGAAAGCAGAGAGCTGATAGCTTCTATACAAATTGCCCTAAAAATCTCACGTCGTTCTGGAAAAACACCTGCAGATCATCCACCCCATATTTCAGCAATGCGATGCGATCGGCGCCCATGCCGAAAGCGAAACCGGAGATTTTGCCGGAGTCGTAGCCGTTCTGTTTGACGAATTGGAAAACATTGGGATCGACCATGCCGCAGCCGAGAATTTCGATCCAGCCGCTCTGCTTGCACGGGCGGCAAGGATCACTGCCGCGCTGGCCACTGCCACCGCAGATGAAGCAACTGACCATGAGTTCGGCGCTTGGTTCGGTGAACGGAAAGAACGATGGACGAAAACTGGTTTTGACGCTCGATCCGAAAAATGCTTTCATGGCGTGATCGAGCGTACCCTTCAAGTCGCCAAAAGTGATGTTGGTGTCAACCGCCAGACCTTCGATCTGATGAAACACCGGCGAGTGGCTCGCGTCGGGAGGGTCGTTACGATAAACCTTCCCGGGAATCACGATACGGATCGGCGGTTTCAGCTTCTCCATGGTGCGAATCTGCACGGGGGAAGTATGCGTCCGCAGCACAAGTTGCTCGCGCTGCGGCTTGGATTTTTGGTGGGCGATGAACAGCGTGTCCTGCATATCGCGCGCAGGATGATTGGGCGGAAAATTCAGCGCCTCGAAGTTGTAATAATCGGTTTCAATCTCCGGGCCTTCCTGCACGGAGTAGCCGAGATCGCGGAAGACGGCGACGATCTCGTGCATGGTTTTGATAATCGGATGTTCGGCGCCAATCCCACGATGAATGCCGGGGAGGGTGATGTCGAGGCGCTCGGAATCGAGGCGGGAAGCTGAAGCGCCGCTCTGCAGCGTTCGCAGCCTGGACTCAATTATCCCCTCAACTCGTTGTTTGAGTTCGTTGACGCGTTGGCCGACGTCACGCTTGGCATCTTTCGGAGCCGCTTTGAGCCAGAGATCGTTGACTTGGGTCAGGATGCCGTTCTTACGCGCCATCCAGCGATCGCGGAAAGCTTTCCACGCGGCTTCGTCGGAGACCGTTTTCGATTCTTCATCGAGCGCGGCGAGGAGGCTCTCGACGGCATTGTCTAGTGCGGCGGGCGAGTAGTCCTTCAGTTTGGGAACAGTGTAGGCCACGTTTCTTTTTCGCCCCCTTCGGGGCTCGTTGCTTTTTGTTTCGGTCACCCACTGCTCACGCTGTGGGTGCATTCTTGCGCCGCTTCGCAGCTCGCTTACCTCGGGCGCTAAAGCGCGTGAGTCACGATAAGGCGCTTAACCGCCGCGCTGAAGCGCTGCGCCACCCAAAGTCCAGCCGCCGTAATATTCCTTCATTGCAACTGCCGATTCCTCACGACGCTCTCGCCGCGCTGCGCACGGCTCCGAGCGGCTCGAAGTGACAATTCTAAGAAGGACGACCGGCGCGACGACAAATCGTCCTTGTGAGCTTTCTGCCGAGCTTCGCTCGGCCTGGACGGCCGAGGGCGGCCGTCCCCACATGTTCATTGCTGGATGCTGATGGCTGAATGCGATGGCTGAGTGCTGAGAGCTGTTATGCGGCCCCGCCGAGAGCGCCCTTCGCCTGCTCGGTGAGGCTCTTAAACGCTGCCGCATCATTCACCGCCAAGTCCGCAAGAATTTTGCGGTCCAGTTCCACACCGCTTTTCTTCAAGCCGTGGATGAACTGGTTGTAGCTCATGCCGTTGAGCTTGGCAGCGGCGCCGATGCGCACGATCCAGAGCGAGCGGAATTGGCGCTTGCGCTGTTTGCGCCCGGAGTAGGCGAACTTGAGCCCGCGCTCGACCGCTTCCTTGGCGGAGCGGTAGAGCTTGGATTTTGTCAGGAAATAACCACTCGCGCGCTCTAATATCTTTTTGCGCTTGGCGTGGCGTTTGGTCCCACGTTTTACACGAGGCATGATCTGCTCCTTTTTGCTTTCAATCTACGGCGGCTGGAGGTAGGAGACCGAAGGTCGAATTACCTCTTCACACGCCCGATCGCATTTGCGGTCTTCGCATTTACGATCATGACGGCCGCGAGGCCGCCGGCACAAAAAATTCTAATACGGAATCATCCGTTTCACTTTTGGCGCATCGGCGTCGCTGACCAGCGCAGCGCTTGCCAATTTCTTTTTGCGCTTATGCGGCTTCGATGTCAGCATGTGGCGCAAGTGCGCATGATGCCGCTTCACTTTTCCAGTTGCAGTTTTCTTGAAGCGCTTCGCGGCGCCCTTGTGTGTTTTTAATTTCGGCATAAGAACCTCAGTTGTCAGCAATCAGCACTTGGCACTTAGCCATGAGAGCATCTTGCAGATAACCAGCAAGAGCTCTCCTGGCTAAATGCGAATGGCTAAGTGCTAAAAGCTTGCCTTCAGGCTTGCTTTGCTTGCGGCTGTGGGGGCGGAGCGGCATGCTTTTGGCCGCTATCCTTCTTGGGGGCCAGAATCGCATGCAACGTATTGCCTTCCTGACGCGGCCGGAACTCCACCAGTGCCTTGGGTTCGACGTCTTTGATCAACCGCTCTAGAATTTCTCGCCCCAACCCGGTGCGCGTCATCTCACGGCCGCGGAAGAAAATCGTGGCCTTTACCTTGTCGCCCTCTTCCAAAAATCGCAGTACGTGGTTTTTCTTGGTTTCATAATCGTGATCATCCACGTTGATGCGAAACTTCACTTCCTTAATCGTGATGGTCTTCTGGTGCTTCTTGGCTTCGCGTTCCTTCTTCTCCTGTTGATACAGAAATTTCCCGTAGTCCATGATGCGGCAGACTGGCGGTTGCGCGGTTGGGGAAACTTCCACTAGATCCAAGTTCTTTTCGCGGGCCATTTTCAGCGCTTCGTAGGGGGGCAAAATGCCGATCTGCTGACCTTCGTCGCCAATCACGCGAATTTCGCGTGCCCGGATGCGCTCATTGATGCGGATAAAACGTTTATCGATACAAGCCTCCGTCCACTTTTGAGGGTGAGTGGAACCACCAAATTATATCATGCGCATCCTTTCCACGCCGGCTAACAACCAGCTCGGCGGAAGCGGATTCGAGTTGCCAGGCGCACGGATCGATTTCACGCGACATGGATGAACATGCACCGTGCCGCCGCGAAACATGGCGCGTTCCTTTCACCACATCGCAATGTTTTCTCGCGACTGAATGGAGAACGACGCCAACTTGCATCGCGCGAACCCATCGGGATCGCGCGACTTTCATCGAAGCGGCGCTCTGAGGAATCGACACCGGCGACGTTTGCCGCACTACACCGTGTCTCGAGCTAAGATGACGCGCCAGGTTATCGTGGATTCATGCGCCCTGTGGATTTCCGTCGAACGACGGAGGGACACTCGACGCCACGCTCGCTTGCGTGACTCAAGGATATGCCGCTCCGTGAGAAGAAAGTCTCTCTCGATACACACTTTCTTCCCGCATCAAATACCTGAATTCCCGCAGTTTTTTTTACAACACGCGCAAGATGTTGCAGTCTGTTTAGACTAATCGCAACTTCTATCGTGAAGCGATCAGATTTCGCTTGACTTTGCTGAAAGCCACGATAGGATGCCTATCCGGAGGCCAATTGGCAACGGCCTTCAATCGGTAATCAAACTTTGCCGATCCCAGGTTTGCCGTTCTAAACAACACTTCAGTCAAATCACCGAGGAGGATATTCGTGAAGAAAATTCTGTTTGCAGCTACCCTTATCGCAGCTTTCTCTGTCTTTGCCATGGGCGCGAACGTTCAAAAGACCGCCAAAGAAGCCGGCCAGGCCGGTCTCCGTGGAAGCCAGATTAGCTTGAGCTCTCCGCATGCCTGCTCAGTCGAAAAGAGCCATCCCTGCGTGTACTACGGTGGCGACATCAACGCCAGCGATCCGGAAGAAAACGGTCTCTCGAACGAGAACACCGGTTTCATCTCGAACAGCTACACCTACACCGAAGTGAAGGTTCCAGTTAGCGCCAGCGTCACCGCTGCATTCTCGAACAACCTGTCGACCTACGGCGTCATCGATCCGAAGACGGCCCTGTCCGACTGGCGTTCAGGCGTGAGCGAAGGCAACGGCGGAACAGACCTCTGCTCCGGCGACAACGAAGCCGAAATTACGGCCACTGGTCGCAATGCTTTCGGTTACAACGAGTACGAAGTACTGACCCTCAGCCCCTGCAGATTGACGCCCGGCAACACTTGGATCTCGGTGGTTCCGAACTGCACGAACCTGAACGATGGCGATTGCACGAACAGCCCTCGTTTCTTCGTCTCGGACACCAACGGCCCGAACGCGATCAACGGCAGCTTCACCATCAACTCGAACACCGGCCTTGGGCCGACGTTCAACTCGTCGTTCTTCGGCATCACCTTCGGCAGCTGGTGCAATGACCTCGGCGTTGCCTGCGGCGATGGCATCTCGCTGGGCGTGTTGCGGTAAACCTTCGTTTGGTTTGACATGGGGGAAGCGTCATGCTTCCCCTTTTTTATTTGTCACGCAGCGCGAGTTCTATCGCGGTGTGCGATTATGCTTTCCGCTTGATCGCGGCGTTGGGCGGTGATAGACTGCTCAACCCGAGGCCATTTGCAGGGTTTGCGAGCAATAGATAAGTCGGCCTAATCTCCACTTTGCCGGTTCGACAGACCCCAGTCAAGCCAGTGGCCCGAGAGGATATCTATGAAGAAGACCTTGTTTGCAGCTACCCTTGTTGCGGCATTCTGTGTCTCTGCCATGGGCGCGGATGTTCAGAAGACCGCCCGTGAAGCAGGACAGTCAGGCATCCGCGGCGGCCAGATCAGCTTGAGCGCTCCCCAGGCTTGCACACTTTCGAAGCAGCACCCCTGTATCTATTACGGTGGCGATATCAATGCCAGCGATCCTGAGGAGAATGGCCTCTCCGACGAGAACTCTCAATTCATTTCCAATAGCTATACCTACACCGAGGTAAAGGTGCCAGTGGCGGCCCATTTCAGCGCTTCGTTCGCTAACCTTTTGAACACATATGGTGTAATCGACCCAAAGACTGCGGAATGGTCCGTTCGTACCGGCGTCAGTGAAGGACAAGGTGGAACCGTGATTTGCTCTGGCGACAATCCGGCGACATTCAACCCCACCGGTCGCAACGCTTTTGGCTATAACGAGAACGAACTGCTGACTAGCACGCCGTGCACCGCCCCCGTGGCTAACGTCTGGATCGCGATAGTTCCGAACTGCACCAACGCCAACGATGGCGATTGCACAAACAGTCCTCGCTATTTCATCTCAGACACCAACGGCCCGAACGCGATCAACGGACAGTACACCGTGACCTCGAACAACGGCATGGGGCCGACATTCGATTCAGGTTTCTTCGGCATCAGCTTCGGCAGTTGGTGCAATGACCTCGGCGTAGCCTGCGGCGATGGCCTGTCGTTGGGCGTGTTGCGGTAAAACTTCGTAGTTCGTTTAACCAAGGGGAAGCGTCATGCTTCCCTTTTTTATTTGCGCGCATGGGCAAGTTCCCTCGTCGTGCGATTATGTTCCCGCTTGATCGCGGCACAGGGCAGCGATAAAATTGCTGACCCGAGGCATTGGACAAGGTTTTCGAACGAGAGGATATTTATGAAGAAAATTCTGTTTTCACTTTCTTTCGTCGCTGCTTTCACAGTTCTCGCCATGGGTCAGGAAATGACGGCTCGTGCCGCGGGCAACGCAAATGACAAAGGCGGGCCGATCACGCTGGATACGCCGCACGCCTGCACGCTTTCGAAGGAACACCCCTGCGTTTATTACGGCGGGGACCTGGACCCGAACGACCCAAATGAAAATGGATACTTGAACGAAAATACGGTCTTTATCGGCAATTCGTGGACGTATAACGAAATCGACTCACCTGTGAGCGCCAAGATCAGCGCCGCTTTCACTAACAACCTTCAGACCTACGGCGTAATTGATCCTAAGACCGCCAACTGGGATTTTCGCGTGGGAGTCACAAATGGCAACTGTGGGTCGTCGGTTGGCTCCGGCACAAATCCGGCGCAACTTCATCCCACCGGTCGCAGCGCCTTTGGCTACACGGAATACGAGCTCCTGACCACGACTCCGATTACCGTACCGAAGGGCAACGTATGGTTTGACGTGCAGCCGAACTGCACCAATCTCAACGACGGCGATTGCACGAACGATCCTTTCTATTACCTGTCGGACACCGATGGGCTCAATTCAATTAATGGGCAGTTTACGGTAACCGCAAAGAACGGTCTCGGCCCGATCGGTGGTGGCTGTTTTCCGCTGGGCATCGATGATGGCATGTCGGCGGGACTGTTGAAGTAACCACCTTTGTTGGATTGTGGGGAAGTAAAAACTTCCCCTCTCTTGCTCTACAACTCGATCTTCTTCGGAATCTTGATATCCAGCCCTGGGATCTTGGTGTCGTTGCCTGACTGCTGTCCGGGATCTCCCGGTAAAGCCTCGTGGGTTGCTTCGCCGAAGTAGTCGGCGTTTGTCGTGACCTTGATCATTGCCAGCAACCTTCCGGTTGCGTCTAAATAGCGTTGGCTGGCATAACGCTTGCGGATATAGGCGCTACCCTCATCAAACGGAACCTCGCGCTTGGCGAGGATCTTATAGACATAGAAGCCATTTCTGGGCTCATCGATCAATGAAGAAACCTCGCCCACCTTCAGGTCGAAGATGAACAGGCGAGTCCGCGGCCAGATCTCCCAGAGCAACAGGGGCGGCTGCCCGACGTCCGGCGGTTGTTCAATGTAATGGGAGGCCTTCCAGCCTTCATTCTCCAGGGCCTGAAAATCCGCTCCCGGCAAGGCGGCGCGCGCCGCGATGTCCTGCGCTTCCTTTTTCATTGCGGCATGACCGGCTGCGTTCTGCTCCGGCGTAAGGGTTCCCCCCGGGGGAAACGCCTGGAACTGCGGGATGACAATGCGCACGACCTTAATCTCTTCAAACAAACGTGGGTTCTCGCGATAGAACTCCTTAACGTCGGCATCGCTGAGTTGTTTGGCGCGCTCGTCGATGAAGCTGGTCAGCATCTGGAACTCGTTATTCAGAGTAAGAAAGTTCATCGCGAGCTTGTACGAATCGGTATTCTCCAGCCCCATCTGGCGGCCCTTCTCGCCGTGCACCAGCCACTCTGCGTACTGCTCTGCCCATCGCTTGAGGGCGTTCGTGTTCGCTTTTGGGTCGATGGCATTCATCATGGCTTCGAAGTCGGCGCGAGTGACAATCGTCTGGCAATCAGCCGCAGACGCGGGCTTGCGATCACACAACCCTTCGATGGTGATGACAGCTGCACTCTTTGGAACAACGCTCTCCGGTGGGGCGACAAATACATCGGCGGGTTTTTGCAGCAAATAACTGCGGACGGAACTGCCGTCCCACTCTTTATCCAAGGAAGTGGCTGCCGGCTGCGCAGGTGCAGTTTCTGTGCTGGAAGGTGGTTTTGAAAACGGGTCACCCTGGTCCGCGACTATCGGCTTGCCGAAATAGGTGTCGTTGAATTTGGACTTCATCGAGCCGAACAGCGACTCTGCAGAAGCTTGCAATCTCTCAGACTGTAGCGTTCCGCGGATTTGGTCCTTCGCCTCGGCGAGAGGAATCAACTGCTTCGAGACCACTTTGTAGACGTAAAATCCGTTGGCGTCAGAAAGTACTTCGGAGACCTGTCCGGCCGGGAGATCGAAAACCTGGCGATGCTGATGGGGAAGGCTGGCGGGAATGCGCTTACCAAGGTTCACCTTCGGAGGCGCCAACGTGATCCCCATTGCCTCATAGGCTTCGCGCTGCAGCGCGCTGAAGTCGCCACCAGAGGCAGCCTTTGCCCGAATTTTCTCCGCTTCCGCCTTCATGGCCGCTTCTCCATCCGAATTTTCCTTGCTAGCATCGGCGGCGTTTTGGAGCGACTCTTGCTTCGGGTTGGGAATGAAGATGCGCAGCAGTTCGCATTGCTCGAACTTCGAGGAATTGTCTTTGTAGTAAGTCTCAATATCGGTTGGAGAGACCTCCCCAGCCTTTTTTTGCAACTGGAAGGTAAGATTGTTGGCAAGGACCTGTAAAGATGACCACTTCATCATCTGCGCGTAGCGGGGATCGTTGTCCAAGCCCATTTCCCTAGCCTTTTTTGAGAAGAGCAAGATGCGCGGAATGCCCAACGCCAATTGACTGCGGAAGGTAGACGACATATTGGGATCCAGCGCATTCACCAACTGCTCGAACTGCTCGCGAGTCACCACCGACTGGCAGCCGGAAGGCGCCTTCTTTACGACCGTCGCGATGGCGGTCTGGTCGCAAAAGCCGTCGATGGTGACCACAGGGGTATCGGGCGACAGCTTTGACGGATCAGGGGCGGTCTTGGACGGATTGCTGTTCCCCGCTCCCGGGCCGGGCTTCTCCTGGCTCTGATCTTTCTTTTGCTCCGGAAGTGGTTGGGTGGAGTTTTGCGGGGAAGCGGGCGAATCTTGATTTAGGGGATTACGGGAAACGGGATTCGCCAGCGGTCGTGCGATCCCCAAGCCAGAAATAAGCAAGAATATAGCGAGTCGCGAATACATCTACGCAAGGCCTCCGAGTGTCACACTGCGTGAGCACCTGAGAATCGTAGCATAGGCGTATGCAAATCGCCGCCAGCCCTTAGGATACGTGGGAGCGGGAGACTTTCTTCTCTATGACTATGCCGTTTGCTCTATGGATCCGGTCAGAGCACCAGAACTTGATTGGAGAACGCGGGCCGAGACCCAGCGATTGGCTTCATGCTTTCCGCGCAGCCACAATTTCAGATAGTTGTCGGTCAGGCATTCGGTATGTTCGGCGTCGGATTCGTTCAGGGTGATGGCGGAAATTTGCTTGTCGACGAACGACTGCAGAAATGCCTGCTTCTTCGCATCCGCCAGTTCGCGCAGGACGCGATTGCGCTCGCTGGCAATGGGAGCGGGGACCTGGTTCTTCATGACCGCGGCCGGAGTTCCCGGGCGCGCTGAATAAGTGAAGACGTGCAGATATGTGAACGGCAGTTCCTCCACCATGCGCAGGGTCTGCTGGAAATCGTTGTCGGTTTCGCCGGGAAAGCCAACCATCACATCGGCGCCGATGGCGGCGGCGGGCATGGCAGCGCGAATCTTCTCCAGCTTTTCGCGGTAATGCCACGGCCGATACTTGCGATGCATGAGGCGCAGCACGCGGTCGCTGGCCGATTGCATGGGAACGTGCGCGTGTTTGGCGATGCGCGGCGATTGCGCCATTAAAGCGATGAATTCGTCGCTCCAATCCATCGGCTCGACCGAGCTGATGCGCAGTTTTTCGAGAGAAGTGTGATCGAGAATGGCGCGGACGAGATTTTCGAAGCGGGAGGGCCGGGCAAGATCGCGTCCCCAGCGGCCAAGGTTGATACCGGAGATTACAACCTCGCGATAACCGGCAGCAACCAGCGTGTTTACTTCCCGAAGGATTTGCGGCAAGGGCAGCGAGCGGCTGCTGCCGCGAACTTGCGGAATGATGCAGAATGAGCAGCGATTGTCGCATCCATCCTGCACTTTGAGGATGGGACGCGTGCGCTGGTTGGCGGCGTCGAAGACGGGCGCAGCGAGAAGCTGGGTGTGCGCAAAAATATCGGAGACGAAGATCGGTCGTTGGTCTTCGCTCGTTGGCCGTTGGCCTGCTTCATCCGATTTTGTGCCAGCGGATTGCACCGGAACTGCGATGCTCACTAGCTCGTGCTTGTGCGAATTTCCTACGACCTCGGTTACCCCGGGCAATGCGGAAATTTCTTCGGGCGCGCGCTGCGCGTAACATCCCGTGACTACAATTCGGCATTGCGGATTCTGCCGATGAACCCGGCGAATGGCGGCACGGGCATCGCGGTCGGCGGAAGCAGTCACGGTGCAGGTGTTGAGAACAACAATGTCGGCCTCAGACACGTGAAGGGCGCGCGCCATTCCGCGGTCGCGGAACTGCCGTTCCAGGGCAGCGCCATCCGCCTGAGTAGCGCGACAGCCGAAGTTTTCGACGTAGAAAGTTGCCATGGCTCTCGCCGGTTCCCTTCTATAGTAACCTGAGCCCGCAGCTACACACTTCGGCCAATTTGGCTGAATGCGACAAGAATGGCGAAACACCCTTCGCGACTTAGGCCATTGTGCCGAAACGCTTCGACTGGTAGCAGTCCCGGCAGAAGACTGGCCGACCCTGCTTGGGAATAAAGGGTACGGTGGTCTCCTTGCCGCAGTGCGAGCAACGGACCGCGCTTTCAACGCGCCTGGCCGTGCTACCGGGCTGGGGCGGCATTTCCGCCAACTGCTTCAGTTTGCAAGGCCGGCAGCGTTTGGGCTCGTTGAGGATACGTTTTTCCCGAAAGAATTGTTGTTCTCCCGCAGTAAAGATGAACTCCTTGCCACACTCCACACATTGCAACCGCTTGTCCTGAAATTCCATTGAGGATGTCTCCCGTGTCTCCCGTTTCCGCGCGGCATTGTGTGCGGAGAAAACGATTTCCGCGCGCAAAGATGCGCAGGTTGTTCTCATCCCCTCGTGGAATTGCAGAACTACGTTGGAACGCTCCGCTACTATCGCGAAGGTTCTATGGTGGGCTGAACTTGCAGCAACTTCTTCAGCCTACATCCCCCAAAAGGAGTCGGCCAAAAAAGTGGTTGGGCCGCAGTTTAGGCCGCGGCCCTCGGACTTAATCTTGCTCTTTACGTGCCTTCTTCCGGCTGCGCTTGCGCGCGAGAGCTTCTTTCACGCGCTTCTTTTCGCCGGGCTTCAGATAAAAGGAGTGCCGCTTGACCTCCTTAATGATGTCTTCCTGTTGCACTTTGCGTTTGAAACGGCGCAGTGCATTTTCGAGGGATTCTCCCTCTTGCAGTCGAACCTCAGCCAACGAACAACACCCCCAAACTTGTCCATTCTGGACTGTTTAGTTATTGCAAGATTAGCGGCGCAAAGTCAAGTTCTATGTGGCAATTTGGCGGGTTTTCCAGCCATTTAAGCTAGAAATTCAGCCGCAGCGCCAGTTGCACCTGCCGCGGAGGGTAGGAATTCGTTACCTGAAAGGGACTGGAGGGAATCTGGTAATGTCCCGGGTAGTAATTGATCCCCTGCTCGGTGTCCATCTTCACAAAGTAAGCCGACTCAGTTTGCAAGCCATTTTCAGTTATGTCCACCAGCTTGTTATCGTGATTCAACAAGTTGAAAGATTCGATGATGAAGTCGGCTTTGAGGCGATCTTTTACGTACAGGCGGCGCGTAAGTCGCAGGTCCATGCTCGTGTAATCGGGGCCCATGTAGGAGTTTCTGCCGACGCCGGGCAAACGGTCGTTATAGCTGTTGTCATCTTGATTGGGGTCGCCGCCGACGGTCAGGTTAACCGGACGACCGGTTCCGAGCGTATAAACGCCGGCCAGTTTCCAGTCGTTGAAGAGTTTGCTGAGGAGGTCCTGTCCACGGTGGAAGGGATGAGGCTCGGCGATCCAGGAAAATGAGACGCGATGGCGCTGGTCAGTAACGCTATTGCCGCGCTCTGAATTCGGCGAGTAGGAATTCTGCACCAGAGAGGGCTGCCCGGCGACAAGAGCGTCCTGACCGTCGTCGATGGCGTGGGCATAGGTGTAGGCGAGGCGGAAATACATGCCAGCGGTCATCTGACGACGAACGGAAAGCGTGCCGCCGTGATAGATGCTCGAGGCCGCGCTCTCGAACACGTCGATCGCCCCAAGTTGTGGAATAGGCCGGGCCAGCGGATTGATGCACGGGGGCCAAGGGCAAGTGAACGACGGTTGCATTTGCCAAGTAGAGAACGACGGCACGTTGTAGTAAGTGCCGAGGAAGTTCACGCCCGAACTGTCATAAACCGGATATTGCACGCTCACCGGCGGCGGCAAGTTCACGTCGCGGGCGCGGATGAGATCCACGCCGTGAACATACATATACGACGCGCCGACCGCTAAACGATGGGCCACTTCCCGCTCAATGCTGACGCTCGATTGCTCGACTTTCGGCGTCTTGAAATTTGGAGAGAATGAGGAGATTCCGGCTTGCGCAAATTGCGCGAGATTCACCGGCAAAGAGCAAGATGTGGCGGTCGCCGGACAATTCACCAGCGCATTGGGATATTGCGGGAAAATTTGATGGTCGTAGAAATTGGAATTATCGAGAAACAGATTCATCGACGAAAGACCGTTATCCGTCGCGATGGCAGAAGTGTAGATTTGCGGGATGCGGGTATAGAACCAGCCATAACCGGCGCGGATGACAAGCGGCTTCTGGTTGCCGATCAAATAGGCCAGGCCGAAGCGCGGCGCGAAATCGTCAGGGTTGAAGGGGACCTTGCCTGAATCTGGCCAGAGCGGATTCGTCACCAGGCCTTTCTTCGTGTAGGTCTGCAAATCGTAGCGTCCGCCGAGACTGAGTGCCAGATGATCGGTAACCCGAATCGTATCCTGCAGGAACCCGGCGTATTCATTTGTGTCGGGGTGGGAGGCGAAATTGCCAAAATCCTGCATGTAATATTTCGGGACTCCGTGAGCGTAGGCGCGCAACGGCGTGAGTTCCAACCCTCCTTCCATCGGTGCAAACGTCCATGGATTCACTTTGATGGGGTCGAAGATGTATTCCCCGCCAGATTGTGAAGGGAAGAAGTTATAGATCCAGGTCAAGAGTCCGTCTGCACCCAGCTTAAGCGAATGACGCCGGCTTTCGATGCTGATGGTTTCGGTCACGTGCAAGCGGTGTTCGCGAGTCTGGCGCGGGAGAAGCGAGGAGCGGCCGAAACCATCGAAGACATCGGTAATTCTAGTTAGGGGGTCTGTGCTGTTCGTGATGGATTGTTGCAGGTCGCGCGAGAACTGCGCTCTCAGATGGCTCACGATGCGCCAAGAAAGATTGCTGGTCAGCGCCAGAGAGCCGGTTTCGGTAGCCACTTGTTCCTGACCGTTGTCGCTCATGGCAAAGGTGGTGAGCGGGCTCGCCGGATCAAGAAAAACATTATTTTGTCCCCAATAGCGCGAGGTATTCACCCGCGCCGTGAGCGTTTCATGGGGCGTAAGCGCAACATCGACTTTGGCGAACCCGGCGTTGCCTAACATTTTTGCCGGGTACTGCCCAGCCATGCTGGAAAGCTGATTGGCGGCGGCAAAGACCTGCGCCATATCGCTGGCTTCATAATCTCCGAGGTTAAAGTTCGAAGCAGGCTGAGGCACGACGCGCGAACTGCCGTCCAGGAAACGGACGATCGCCGGAACGTGAAAGATGTGCTGATCGATTCCGACGAAGAAAAATGCGCGGTTGCGGCGGATCGGGCCGCCTAGCGTGAATCCGAACTGCTGCTGCTGATCGTGGGGCTTGAAATCGAGAAATGGATGAGTCGCGCCGAAGCTGCTGTCGCGCAGAAAATAAAAACCTGAGCCGTGTAATTGGTTGGAGCCGGATTTTGTGACGACATTGACCACAGCACCGCCGGCGCGTCCAAGTTCGGCACCATAGGTGTTCGAGGAAACACGGAACTCCTGCACGACCTCGTTCGAAAACTGATACGGCGCGCGATAGCGCCCGCGAGCCTGAGCGAAGAATGCATTGTTGTTGTCGGCGCCATCGACCAAATAGCTGGATTGATACCCGCGAATGCCCCCGAAGGCTAGATCGCCATTGGAACCTGAGGTCATCCCGCGGGGGTCCTGGGTCACGCCCGGTGTCATCAGCGCGAGATCGGTGAAGCGGCGGCCATCGAGCGGCAACTCTTGTACGGCACGAGTCTCAATAAAAGAGGATATGGCGGTCGGCTGAGTATCCACCAGTGGTGGCGCGCCCGAAACTGTAACGGTTTCTTTCGCGCCCGCAACCGAAAGTTTGAAATCCAGTTCGACCGAGCCACCAACCGGCACATGCAGCTTGGGCATGATTTGTGGCGACATCGCGGTCGCGATAGCGCGGGCAGTGTAGTCTCCGGGCGGCAACAAACCGAATGCGTAGCGGCCCTCCACGTCGGTAGCAATCGAATAGCGAAATCCGTTGGCTAGGTTAACCAGGACGACCGTCGCTTCGCCGATGCGACTGCCGGTGCTATCAACGACGGTTCCGCGGAGTGCGCCGCTCGAAGCGTCCTGCGCGTGGGAGGGAATGAGGGGAACCAGTAGCAGACAGGAAAGGATTGATATGAAGAAGAATGATGCGTGGGGCGCGTGGCGTCGCATTGGTCCTCACCTAGGCAAATTTGGGTCGAAGTGAGTCCAGCCACGACGGGAGACATCTTGGGTATAACAAGATGACAAGAGGGAGGTCTGTGAGGTGAGGGACTCTTTTTAGGATTGGTTCCGAGATGGGAAAGCCAGAATGAGACAAGCCTAAATTCTGAGCGCAATCATTGTCCCGCTGCGCCGTTACCCAAAGATTTCCTGTTTTCGTGATACTCTTGTGCGTCCCTCCCCCACCAATAAAACAATTCAGGAGATCCGATGATTTCCAGATGGCTCCGTCTCGAGATCGTTGTGCTGTCGGTTTGTCTGCTTCTGGGAATATCGCTGCGAGTTTCTGCGCAAAGAAGTTCGACGGCCACGGTTGGGAAGCAACACCTTTATTACATTGCTGCTGACGAAGTTGAATGGGACTACGCTCCTAGTGGCATCAACAAAATCATCGGCAAGCCGTTCGAAGGCTATGCCAAGCTGTTTGTCGAGCAAGGAACCAATCGCATCGGGAAGGTATATCGCAAGGCGATCTATCGCGAATACACCGATGAGACGTTCTCCACTCTAAAGCCACGCGCGCCCGAGTGGGAACATGCCGGGATTTTGGGCCCGATCATTCGCGCTGAGGTCGGCGACTCGATCCGCGTAGTTTTCAAGAACAATATTAGTCACCCATGCAGCCTTCATTCGCATGGCGTGTTTTACAAGAAGGACTCGGAAGGCGCGATGTATGACGACGGCACCAGCGGCGAAGATAAAGCCGATGACGACGTCGATCCCGGCAAAATTCACGTGTACAACTGGCAGGTTCCGGAGCGCGCCGGGCCGGGGCCAAGCGACCCAAACTCGATTGTGTGGCTCTACCACTCTCACGGAAATTACGCCGTAGAGAGCGGATTGATCGGGGCCATCATCATCACGGCGCGCGGGCAATCGCAACCGGATGGCCGACCGAAAGGCATAGACAGGGAGTTCGTCAGCCTGTTTATGCTCTTCGACGAGAACACCAGTTGGTATCTCGATCACAACATTAAGACGTATGTCTCAGACCCGAAGAGTGTGAACAAACTGGAATTCAATCCGACCGACGATCGGGGAAACTTCTCCGCGTCTGGGAGTGGATTCGCGGCCGTCAACATCAAGGCCACCATCAACGGATACATTTACGGCAACGGTCCCACGATGACGATGAAGAAAGGCGAGCATGTGCGCTGGTATCTGCTTACCATGGGCGAGGGCATCAATTTCCACACGCCGCACTGGCACGGCAATGTTGTGGTCGATCATGGCCGGCGTACGGATGTGCTCTCCATCATGCCGGCCGAGATGCGGACGGTCGACATGGTGGCGGACGATCCCGGGATTTGGCTCTACCACTGCCACATCGAAGATCACATGGACATGGGCATGTCGACGTTGTACAAGGTCGAGCCGTAGAAAAATCGGCCACGGATTTGCACGAATCAACACGGATTATTGCTTGGATCGCTGCTGTGGCAACTTGAGGATTCTGCCCCTAGTCTCAGACAGGGTAAATACGCGTTTGGAATCCGTGGAGATCCGTGGGAATCCGTGGCTTAGGTTTTGACTTTCAGTTTCTCACGCACTAGCTCTTCGACTTTTCCCAGGACCTCATCTTCGCTCAATCGGGTCGAGTCGAGAACCAGGGCGTCCGGCGCAGCAACAAGAGGCGAAGCTGCACGGGTGCGGTCTCGCTGGTCGCGAAGGCGAATCTCGGCTGCGCTTAAGTCAGCCGGTCCGCCGCGAAGACTTTGCTGCAGCAATCGGCGTTGCTCGCGGACCACGGGATCGGCGTCGAGAAAGATTTTCACGTCGGCGTTGGGAAAAACTTTCGTTCCAATGTCGCGGCCTTCCATGACGACTCCACCCTTCGCGCCCATCTCCTGCTGACGCGCAACCATCCAAGCGCGCACCTGAGGATGAACCGAGACACGAGAAGCGCCTTCAGTCACGTCAGTTTCGCGGATGCGCTGGGTCACGTCCCGGTCGTCGAGCAACACGCGGTTCGCGGTGGCGGCAGGCTCCAATTGGATATGCGAATCGCGGGCCAGTTTGACCAGAGCTTCTTCATCGTCGAACGACGTGTCGGTAAGGATCGCCTTGAGCGCCAGAGCTCGATACATGGCGCCGGTCTCGAGATTCGCGTAGCCAAGCTTGCGGGCGAGCCGCGAGGCGATGGTGCTCTTACCGGCACCGGCCGGGCCGTCGATGGCAATGATCAGTTTGCGAGGCGTCGCGTCGGTCATGATTTGAGAACAACGATTGTACACGGTGAACGGCGCGGAACTGAATGGTAACGAAAGTTCGATAAGCACAGGGGCACACAGCAAGAATCGGGACGGGCGCGAACGCCCGTCCTCCATCGCGGCCTGTTACCAAACTTTACAAACTTTGTCAGCAGGTTTTACAAGCGGAGCATCTGCCTTGCACGAAAACGCCTGCTGAAACTCCGGCATGTTCACCACCACACCGTTGATGCGGTATTGCAGCGGCGAATGCGGGTCAGTCACCGCCCGCACCCGCATATCTTCCGGCCGGTTGTTGGCGCAGGCCCATTGTGCGAAGCCGACAAAGAAACGCTGATCGGGAGTCAGGCCGTCGATCGGCTCGAGTTTCTGGTCTTTAGTTTTGTCTTTCCAGGCCATGTAGGCGAGAAGTTCACCGCCGAGGTCGGCGACGTCTTCGCCCAGGGTTAGCTTGCTGTTGATGTGAATGTCATCGACAACAACATATTGCGCGTACTGATCTTCGACACATTTGGTTTTGGCGTCGAATTTCTCACGGTCTTCTTTGGTCCACCAGTTACGCAAATTCCCCTTGGCGTCGAACTGGCTGCCCTCGTCGTCGAAACCGTGCGTGAGCTCGTGGCCAACGGTGCCGCCGGTATCGCCATAATTGGGCGCGTCGTCCATTTTGGCGTCGTAGAGCGGCGGTTGCAGGACGCCTGCCGGGAAATTGATGTCGTTCATCTGGGGATCGTAATAAGCGTTGACGGTGGGCGCGGGAATCTGCCACTCGCCATGGTCGACGGGCTTGCCGATTTTGTTGATCTGGCGATGGCTCTCGAAGGCAGCGGTACGCTGAATATTTCCGGCGAAATCATCGCGTTCGAGTTTGATGGAGCTGTAGTCGCGCCACTTGTCGGGATATCCGATCTTGTTGCGAATACCGGCCAGCTTCGTGAAGGCTTCTTTCTTAGTTTCCGGACTCATCCAGTCGAGCGCCTGAATACGCTCCTGCATGGCTTTTTCAATGCGCTGCACCATATCGAGCGTGCTGGCCTTCAGCTCAGGAGAAAATACCTTGGCTACGTAGGCCTCGCCGAGCGCATCATCGAGATGATGGTCAGTGTAGGAGACGCAGCGCTTCCAGCGTGGCTGAATCTCCTGCGCCCCACGCAGATACTTGCGGTAGAAATTGAAATTTTCTTCAACAAAGGTAGAAGAAAGATAGGGCGAGGCCGAATCGGCGACATGAAAGCGAAAATACGTTTTCCAGTCGGCAAGGGGCTCCGAGGCTAACAATTTATTTACTTCTTTGAAATAGTCGGGGGTAGCCACGTTGAGAATTTCAAAACCAGGGTAGTGCGCTTCACTGAAATATGCTTTCCAGTCGAAGTTGGGCGCCAGACTGTCGAGGTCAGCAACTTTCATTTTGTGCTTCAGGTTATAGGGATCGCGGCGCTGCACGCGAGTAAGCTGCGATTTCGCCATATCGGTTTCCATGCGCATCACCGTATCAGCATTTTTCTTGGCGGTCGCGGCGTCATCGCCAATCAGCTCAAACATTTTCTGCACATGTTGAAGATAGTGTTCGCGAGTCTCCTTGGATTTCGCATCTTCTTTCGTGTAGTAGTCGCGATCAGGAAGGCCGAGGCCGCCTTGATCGAGTTCGGCGATCTCCTGCTCGGAGTTGTCCGGATCTTGAGTCGAGCCGCCGCCAAAAAGCATGGCCCGTCCGTAGAGAAGTTGGAATTGACTTACCAGCGGCGCGAGTTCACGCGTAGATTTAAGCTGAGCGACATCGTCGAGCTGTGGCTGGATGGCTGAGAATCCGCGCTGATTGACGGTCGTTTCATCCATGCAGGCGGCATAGAAATCGCCGATTTCGCGGGTCACGGTATTGCGGGAATCGCTTGGCGTGGCCGCCTGCTCAAGAATTCCCCGAAGAAAATTGAGATTGTCTTCAAAGAGTTTGCCGTAAATGTCCCATGAAGTCTGATCGGGAGGGATGGGATTCTTCTTTTGCCATCCGCCACAGGCGTAGTGATAGAGATCGACGCAGGGATCGATGGACTTGTCCATCGAAGTCACATCGAGGCTGGGGGAATAGGGCAGAGCCGGCTCGGGAGCAGTAGCGCTCTGAGTTTGCGCGGCTGCGAATAGTGCAACCAGGAAAAAGGTCAGGGTAAGACAGACGGCTGGTTTCATATTTTCCTTTGACTTGGAATGGAAGAAAACGTCACAAAACAGGCAATAGTAATAGAACAGGCGTTTTTTCTAAAGGACATGGGCAGCTGGCACTAGCGTCGTGCGCGTTGTGGCTCAGGAGCGGCGGTTTCACTCTTCGGTGGAGTGATCTGAATCAATGTCCGGTTACCAGTGTGAACGAAGCTCAATTCACGCGCAGCCAGCAATGCATTGATGGCTTCGCGCACCCGTGAGCGAGGCACAAGATTGCCGAAGAAAGCCTCCAACTCTTGTTGGTCGGCAGCAATCACGCAATCGAGGTATTTCGAGAGCAGGGCCGAAAGCGCCTCGGCAACCGATAAGCCGATGCCTTCGCGCACCGCGTCGGGCGCCCAGCGAAACAAGACATCCCAGAACGCGCCTTCGCCGGAACGGTAATCCACGCGCGTAATGCGCAACTTCGACCAGAGCTCATTCAGGGATTTATCGAGGGCTGGAACGGAGACCCCGCCGCCCAGAGCTTCCAGCAACTTATGTTTCGAAATCGGCCCATCCCGGCGAATGATCTCGTAGGAGTCGCAGGCCAACTGCGAAAATTCTGAGCGCGGTCCTGGCTTCGGCGCCTGGCGCGGATTGCGTTCGCCAACCAGCGCATAGAAATAAGGGAAGATCGAAGCCGCAACCAGGAAAGCGTTGTTTTCGTCGAACAGATTGGCTTCGTACGCGGATTTCTCGCGCAAAAGGCGAACCATCAAGTCAGTGGCATCTTGCGCACGCGGATCGGAGAATGCCATTTGCCAAGTGGGGAGACGTTCTTCCGATCCGGCCCATGCGCCAACAAAGGTCGGCGCCAAGACCGTCGGCTTCATCGGATACATTTGGCAGAACCCCACCGACTCGATGAATGCGCGGGCTTCGTCGAGCGTACGCACAGGGCGCCCGTCGAGATGCCATTTCTCGCGGCGGATTTGGTCCAGATCGAACATAGTTAAGCCACTAGCAATCAGCCGTTGGCATTTAGCCAGGACGCGGTTGTGGCTGCCCGGTTAAGAACCTCTAAGGGCTAAATGCTAATGCCAAGTGCTAACTGCTCAGATTCTTTTAAACGCTTTCTGAATCTCCTTCATTGAGTATCGCAGAACTACCGGGCGACCGTGAGGACAGGACATTGGGCATTCGGTTTTGGCCAGTTCAGCCAGCAGCCATTCCATTTTGTTTTGTTCCAGCGGCATGTTGACTTTGATGGCGGCGTGACAGGCGATAGAGGCGGCAATGCGGGCACGAACTTTCTCCAGATTCACGGCCTGATCCTCCCGCGATAGTTGATCGAGGACTTCGTGCAGCATGTGCTCGACGTGAGCGGCTTCGACACCAGCGGGAGCAACTTTTACGGCGATGCTGCGAGTGCCGAATGGCTCGACTTCGAATCCGTTGTGGTTCAGTTCGTCTGAGATTTCGCTGAATACCGCAAGCTGGGCCGGAGTGAGTTCGAGAACCAGCGGCATCAGCAGGCGCTGGCTTTCAACTTTGTTAGCCGCACGTTGTTTCAAGACTTTTTCGAAGAGTACGCGCTCATGGGCGACATGTTGATCGATGATCCAGAGGCCTTCGTGATTGACTGCCAGAATAAACGACTCTCGAACCTGGCCCAAGGGCTTGAGCGATGCGAGAGAAGGAGCGAGATCACTGGGCGCTTCCGGCTCGTCGGCAACTTGCGGCGTGCAGTTGTCACCGTTGATGACCTCGCCCGCGACCTGCGGCGCGTCGGCGAACGAGAGGGCAGCATTGCCTTCCACGCGGATGCCGCCGGCAAATTGAAATCGCTCGGTGACCGGCGGAGCAACCGGGGCTTGCAGAGCGAAAGCCTGCGGGTCCGCGGGCGCATAGAGCGTTCGCCAGGAGGCAGAAGCCCCGGCACTGGACCCTGCACCTGGCGTCAACGAGGGCGTGGCCGTCGGATGCGCGCCGATCTCGGTCGTGAACTGCGGTACTGGCCGGCTCTTCATCAGGGCAGCACGCACCGAATCACGCACGAAATCGTGGATGAAGGTCTGCTGGCGGAATCGAACTTCGGTTTTCGAGGGATGCACGTTGACGTCAACTTCACCGTTGGGGAGCTCAAGAAAGAGCAAGACCACCGGGTAGACGGTCGGCGGAATAATGTTGCGGTAGGCTTCGGTAAGCGCGTGCTGGATTAGCCGATCGCGAATTAATCGGCCGTTGACAAAGACATAAATCGAATTGCGATTCAGCTTCTGGATCTCGGGGCGCGAAATGAAACCGCGGGCTCGTAATTCACCCGGCTCGGCTGGGGCCGGTTCGTCTTCTTCGATCACGTCTGTGTTTCTCTTCCACGGTGGAGGTTGCGGCAGGCCGATGCGTTCCAAGGGCTGGACTGCAGCCACGGGAATCAACTGGTCCAGCACTTCCTTGCCGAAAACCTGATAGACACGCTCGCTATGCCCTGCCACCGGCGGCGCAACCAACATGGCGTTAGTCGCGGAATGCAGCTCGAAATGCTTCTCTGGATGGGCGAGAGCATAATGCGTGACCAGCGACGCAATGTGCGACAACTCGGTAGATTCGGATTTGAGAAATTTCTTTCGGGCCGGCGTATTGAAAAACAGATCGCGAATGGTGATTGAAGTTCCCGCCGGAAGCCCTGCTTCCTCGATCTTGATGATCTTGCCGCCATTGATTTCGAGGATTGTTCCAGAATTCTCTTCGGCAGCACGAGTTTCCAGATGCAAGCGGGAGACCGAGGCAATGGAGGGCAGCGCTTCGCCGCGGAAGCCGAGTGTGGCGATGCTGAGCAGATCTTCAGCATTCTTGATTTTCGAGGTAGCGTGGCGCTCGAAAGCAAGCATGGCGTCGTCGCGGACCATGCCGCAACCATTGTCGCTGATTTGAATGAGCTTTTTGCCACCGGCTTCGACTTGGATTTTGATGCGGGTGGAACCTGCGTCGAGGGAATTCTCCAGAAGCTCTTTGACCACGGAAGCGGGCCGTTCGACGACCTCTCCCGCAGCGATTTTGTTGGCGACAGCCTCGGAGAGAACGTGGATGCGGCCCATGAGAAGCAATTAGTTTGGCAGATGAGAACAAGGAAGGCAAAGATCAAATCGGAAGCGAAGGAGTAAAGTCATCGCTTTTGGGTGGCGCAGCACTTAAGCGCTGCGATGGGGTTTTGGAAGACTGCGGCTTCAGCCGCCGAGGTCGTATGTAGTTCTGCGGCGGTTAGAGCCGCCCGCCTTGACCGTTTAATTCGCAGCGGTAAACCGCTGCGCCACCCAGAGGCCTCGGGCTGCGTCAATTGTTGACGTAAGCCTGCTCCAGCATTGCAGAGATGGGCTACTTCTTGACTTGTATCCCCAACTCTTTCAACTGCGCCTCGCTCACTGGAGTAGGAGCGTCCACCATGAGATCCACGGCGCGGGCCGTCTTCGGGAACGGGATCACTTCGCGCAAGCTGTCGGCTTCAGCAAGAATCATTACAATGCGATCAAGGCCAAGCGCAATGCCTCCGTGAGGTGGCGTGCCGTACTCGAGCGCTTCCAGGAAGAATCCGAAGCGCTGCCGGGCTTCATCTTCGGTCATGCCGAGAGACTTAAAAATCTTTTGCTGAATGTCCTGGCGGTGAATACGGATCGAACCGGAACCCAACTCCGTACCGTTCAGCACCACGTCGTAAGCGAGCGCGCGAATTTCGCCCAGCGGAGAATCGGCTTCATGCACGGAGTCGATGTTGGCTTCGAGCTTGGCCATGTCTTCTTCATGCAGCGAAGTAAAAGGATGGTGCGCCGGGTTCCAGCGCTTCTCGTCCTTGTCCCACTCGAACATCGGGAAGTCGGTAACCCACAAGAAGCGAAAGTCTGTCGACGGGTCGCCAGTGCGGTTAAAAGCCCCATGCTTTTCGTGATACTTGTCGCCGAGCCGCAAGCGGTAAGCCCCGGCAACTTTGCAAAGTCCGGCCAAACTGACCGCGGAATCAAGTTTCGCTCCTACGATCGCAATCAAATCATCCGGATTCGCTTCGGCCAGACCCTTCAGCTGATCGGCGGCTTCGGGCATCGATTTCTCAATACGCTCGATGTCCAGCAAATTAAATTCAGCGTGGCTACCGAACAGCTCTTTGTTTTCGTCTTTCTCCTTGCGCGAAACTTTGCCAACTTTCGGAGTCCGAATCGCGAGCAGAGGCAGCACGCGATGTACGCCGAATTTTTCCAGATCGGCCGCGGAAAACACCTCGCGCACATCGGTCATGGGCGGTAGACGCATCTCCGGCTTGTCGCTGCCGTAAAGTCGAATGGCTTCGTCGTAACTCATACGCGGGAACCGCGTCCTGATGTCGTGGCCGGCCGATCGGAACGCCGCCTGCAAAAATCCTTCGACCACTTCCCACACGCGCTCGGGCTGCGGGTAGGTCATCTCCAGATCGATTTGCGTGAATTCAGGTTGGCGGTCGGCTCGGAGGTCTTCGTCACGGAAGCAACGCACGATCTGAAAATAGCGGTCGAAGCCGGAGATCATCAGAATCTGCTTAAACAGCTGCGGCGATTGCGGCAGCGCATAAAATGTGCCCGGCTGCACCCGGCTCGGCACCAGATAATCGCGCGCGCCCTCTGGCGTGGAGCGAGTCATGAACGGCGTCTCAATCTCGAAGAATGCCTGCGACGAAAGATATTCGCGAATTACCAGCGCGATCTTGTGCCGCAATTCGATGTTGCGCTGCATGGCATCGCGGCGCAGATCCAGATAACGATATTTGAGGCGGACCTCTTCGTTGGGCAAATCTTTGTCGCCAGGCAAAAACGGCGGTTGCTTCGATTCGTTCAGAATACGCAGATCGTTGGCGATCAGTTCGACTTCGCCGGTGGGAATGTTCTTATTGATGGTAGCCGCATCGCGCTTCTTAACCGTACCAATGACCGCGATCACGTATTCGTTGCGCAAATCGCCAGCCTTGGCGTGCATGGCCGCGTTGCTGTCTTTGTCGAAAACGATCTGGGTGATGCCGGTGCGGTCGCGGACGTCGACAAAAAGAAGATTGCCGAAGTCACGGCGGCGGTTGACCCATCCCATGAGCACGGCCTGCTTGTCGGCCTCGGCAGCGCGTAGCGCGCCGCACATGTGCGTCCGTCGAAGATCGCCTAAAAAGTCGAGCAAGATTTCCTCTTGAGTCTGAAATGTCGTATCGAGCTGAAGCGAAATTATAAATGGTGTGAGGCGAGATCACAGTGCGCGACGCTTTCGCCGGCCGCCGCGTCCGGCGGCTTTTTTCAGACCAGCGACCACACGGGCCAATTCGTTGACCACCCGGTTCGGCTTTCGACGGCGAAATTCCTTCAGCAAGGCCTGGTAATACCAGAGTGTGCCCTCGCGGCCTCCGCTGAACCTCGACCAGATCCGATCGCCGAGCTCGCGGTAATCGGTCAAAATGTGGCGGGAGTTGTGCAACTTGTCGGCTGCGGAGACAAGTCGCACGTCAGCGCCGGCAGTGCGCAGATGCCTGATATAGTTTTCTCTGCGTTCTCGCCAAGCCAGGTCAACTTCCTGAGTGCAACCTTCCACAATATGGGCAACGCGGCTCCCAAAACGCCGGCGAACCTCCTTCAGCATGGGCGCACCTCCGCAGTCTTCAACCACGTCGTGCAGTAAGGCTGCGATGGCCAGATCTTCGTCGCCGCCAGCTTCCAAAACCAGGCTGGCCACGCCCATCAAATGCGAGATGTAAGGCGCCGGCGTGCCTTTACGGACCTGGCCTGCATGTTTGCGAGCGGCGAATAGCAATGCCTGCTCGAAGCGCTTGCCGAGCTTCGTTGCCGTCACATTGCGGGGTCGTTTCACTCCTCCCATTTCTAAGTGGCTGACTTCCCTTCCCGCCGCATTCGCAGATACGCTCGGATAAATGGCTCCAAATCGCCGTCAATCACTCGATCCACATCTCCGACTTCCAGTTTGGTCCGATGATCTTTGATCAAGCGATACGGCTGCAGAACGTACGAGCGAATCTGCGAGCCGAAATCGATATCCAGCTTGGAGTCTTCGATCTTCTTTGTCGCCTCGCGCTTCTTTTCCATCTCGTGCTCGTAAAGCTTCGAGCGCAACATGCTCATGGCGCGGTCACGGTTCTTGTGCTGCGAGCGCTCGTTCTGACAACTGGCGACGAGTCCGGTGGGAATGTGCGTGATGCGCACCGCCGAGTCCGTCGTATTGACGTGCTGACCACCCTTGCCGCTGGAGCGATAGGTATCGACGCGAATGTCTTCCGGCTTGATCACCACTTCGATGGTGTCATCGATTTCTGGAGACACGTAAACGCTGGCAAACGATGTATGCCGGCGCTTCGCCTGGTCGAAAGGCGAGATGCGAACCAGGCGATGCACACCGATTTCGCTGGAGAGCAATCCAAACGCGTATTCGCCATTTACGGCGAAGGTCGCAGATTTCAAGCCGGCTTCTTCGCCGGGTTGGTAATCATAAAGAACAGTTTGAAAGCCCCGCCGCTCCGCCCATCGCAAATACATGCGTAACAGCATGTCGGCCCAATCCTGGGATTCGGTTCCCCCGGCTCCGGGATGGATGGTCACGATCGCATTGCGGGCATCGTTCTCGCCGGAGAGCAGAGTCTCGGTCTCGAGGTGCTCGACTCGCTCGCGGAGAGAATCGATTTCGCGGCGCAGATCGGAGTCAACCGTCTCGCCTTCACGGGCCAACTCAAAATAGGTAGCGATTTCGTCGCTGCGGCGGCCGAGATCGCTTTCCGTTGCCAGCATGTCCTCGAGACGCTTGCGCGTGCGCATGACCTGCTGCGATGTCTGAGGGTTCGACCAGAAATTCGGATCGGCGGTTTGCTTTTCGACTTCCGCTAGCTGTTGACGCAAAGTTCCGGCGTCAAAGGTACTCCCGAAGTTCGTGGACTTTTTCTTTCAGTCCAGAGTATTCCTGCTGCAATTCTTCTACGGTGCTCATCTCTCTGCCTTGGTGAAAATTGGGAGGCGCATTACGAGCGCCACTGCAGAAATTATCGCACACAGATAGCAGAACCAGTCGCCATGGCGTGTATAGAAAGTGGTTGCATCGGAGAGCGCGTACGATGCGGTCACCGCGGTACGAATCTTGCGCGGTCCGGTGTCGACGACGCGACCAAGCGGATCGATGAACGCAGTGACGCCGGTGTTGGTGTCGCGTAGCAGCCAGCGAGCGTTCTCGACAGCGCGCATTCGAGCTTGCTTGAGGTGTTGCGCGTAGGCGCCGCTGTCACCGTACCATCCGTCGTTGGAAATGTTAACCAGCACCTGCGCACCGTTTGCGGCGAACTGGCGAATTTCGTCAGGGAAGATCGACTCGTAACAAATGAAGACGCCGAGTTTCGCGTTACCAGCCTCGAGGGGAACTCGAGAGTCTCCCGGCGTGAAATCGCCGACTTCTTTGGTTAGTCCTCCGGCGAAAGCGAAGATTCGCTTGAAGGGAACATACTCTCCGAATGGGACGAGATGAATCTTGTCATAGCGCGAAACCCATTCGCCCTGCGGGCTGACGAATGCGCCGGAGTTGTAGTATTTCGATGCAGAGCCGGGAGTGGCGTTCTGAATGCCGATGCTGCCCACCAGCATCCAGGCGTTCGCCTGCCGGGCAAGTGCGCTAATCGCGCCGCGGAAAACCGGGTCACTCGTATAGAACGGCGCGGGCGATTCCGGCCACACGATCAAGGTCGGATGCTCGTTATCAGGGGCTGTAAGGCTGGCTTGGCTGAGATCGTGCAGCGTCGAATCGAAATACTCTTTGGTCCAGTCGGATCCTTCAAGAATGGGGACATTTGCTTGCACCAGCGTGGCAACGTGATCGGGTTGAACCGCTGAAGCGGGTGGACGCACTAGCGAGCCAACTTGCAGAGCGATAGCTGCCGCAATCGCAGCCCAGAGCAACGTCCTGCGTTTCTCGCGCTGGACGAGAAATGCCGCCGCCAATGCGGCGTTCACGACCATAATTTCGAACGAAATTCCGTAAACTCCGGTTACAGTGGCAATCCGCGCCAGAGGAATGTTGTCGACCTGGCAAGTGCCCAGAAGGTCCCAGGGAAAACCAGTAATACGCTCGCGCGCCAATTCCACTGCGACCCAGACGACTGGCGATAACAGCAATGCGCGACGGCTGAAAGGAGAGTTCCCAGCCAGCAAGCTAATCAGCAAGCCGAATGCTCCGTGATAGAGGGCGAGATAAAGACAGAAGAGGATCAGGATGCCGAATGCAACGGGAGCCGCGACGCCTCCATAGTGGCGCATGGTGGCGTAAATCCAATAGCAGGTGCCGCCGTACCAGATGATTCCGCAGACGTATCCGAGCAGGAAACCCTGCAGCGGTCGGGCGGGAAGCAACTTCATCCCCGCCTTGATCTGCAAAGTGTCAGGCGTTCGCGCGTGAAAAAGAGCCACCAGCAACGGCGCAATGGCCAACCAGCAAAGCGGATAGAGATTCGGCAGGGGGAAAATCAGAATCTGCAGCCCAGCAGAGAGCAGAACGAGGAGCCAGGCGCTGGAGTGAATCGGGCGCACAGGTCACTATAACAAACGCGTCAGCCGGGCTTTCACGAAGTGAACAATTTCCTCGGAAACGTACGGCGGAGGCTGAATGAAGAAAGTCGGAAGACCGGAGACAGGTTTTAGCGAGATATTGCTCCATGCAACTGCGCTCTCTCTGTCGGGGCTGTTTCCATCGGGAGAACCGTGCAGGATTACGCCGTCGGCCAAATCCAGGAACTCTTGTGCGGATTTCTTGAAGTCGGCCGTCGCAGGATCAAGAACGGTAAGATACAGATCAGGCCGCACGAATTTCAAGATGCTATTCGACTCCAGGATGGCATTTTTTGACTCGGCCAGCTTCTGACGGATGGTGGGCACAGCTTCGGCGAGCCGTCCTTGCTCGGTTCGCACCCACCAGGACTGCTGAGCCCCGGCCAGCAAGAAACGCGATGTATCCGACTCCCCGTCACGATTCTTTTCTTCCGAAATCGCCCAGGAATGATCGTCGCTGGCGCAGTGGCAAGACTCGCCATTTTGCGAGCAGATGCCGTGGCCGTATTGCGTAATCTTCATGGCGGTCCATTGATAACTCGGCAACGCGGCAATGAGACCAGCGACTACGCTGGTCTTGCCCACGCTGCGTGAATGTCCACCGATTACGATGATGGCCATAACGAATCCGGAACCGCGCGAGCCAGGCGCCCACGCCACACGAGCTACTCTTTTTTCGCTAGCCGCGCCAGCAGCGCCAATTCTTTCAAGTATGCGCGAATCGGCCGCGCCGGCGTTCCCCAGAACAACACTCCTTTGCCGCGAATAATCTTCTTGCTTGGGATGCCACTTTGCGCACCCAGGACCGCCCCATCTTCAATGCGGACGTGATCGGCGATGCCTACCTGGCCGCCAATCACCACGTTATCTTCGATGACAGCACTGCCGGAAAGACCCGCCTGCGCCGCAATCACGACATTGGTACCGATCTGCACGTTGTGCCCAACATGAACCAAGTTGTCCAGCTTCGTGCCCCGGCGAATTCGGGTCACGATGAGAGCGCCGCGATCGATGGTCGAATTTGCGCCGATTTCCACGTCATCTTCAATCTCCAACCGCCCGACCTGCGGAAACTTTTCGTAACGTCCAGTCTTTGGATCTCGAGCATAACCGAATCCGTCGCTGCCAAGCACGGAACCGGCGTGAACAATAACGCGATTGGCCAGACGGGTACCTGCATAAATTGTGACGTTGGGATGCAGCTCGCAATGTTCTCCGATGAATACATCGCGGCCGATGACGCATCCCGCTCCGATCCAAGTGCCATCGGCGATTTCGGCGCCTTCGGCTATGACAACGCGCTCATCGACGGTGACGCTGCCCAGTTTCGCGCCGGCGTGAACGATCGCGCTGGGATGAACCCCGGGAACTCGCGCCGGCTTTGGGCAAATCAGATGAGCCGCTCGCGCGAAGGCTAAGCGAGGGTCGTCAGTAATAAGAACTGGCTTGGAGTATGTCTTGTCCGCGGCAAATTTGCCGACGATGATTGCGGAAGCGCGCGATTGCAGCGCCGAGTCGAGATTCTTTTCGTCTTGAATGAAAACCAGGTCACCGGGCGTTGCCGATTGAACACTTGCAATGCCGGTTACGGAAACATCGCCGTCGCCGATCAGACGCGCCTGCAGGAAATCGGCAACTTCCTTCAGCTTACGTGCCATTGCACATTCTTATACATTTGCGCCCGAAAGAAAAGAGCGGGACTAGAATCGAGCTATGGAAAGGAAAGTTTTCTGGATCGTTTTCGTTGTGCTCGGCTTGATCGCCGATTTTCTATTGCCGATCTGGTGGGGACTGCTCGCGACCATTCCTATCGTATTCGTAAGTTGGTGGGTGGCATACCGAAGCGACTGGTTTTGACTCGTAGATCGGCGGGGACTAGCCCGCCTGATTTTCCTCGCTACATTAGCCGGCCGGTGGCCCGCCCTTCCCGGTGCTGCTCGTCCCCTCAGATGGCAGCTAAAGATTCACTCGGTCGGGGGGCTAATGTTTGGCTGGGTTGCCAGTGGATGCGTCTGCCGGGCTGGTTTCTTTCGCTCTGAACCGACGAATCACCATGTCGGCTGCTCGACTCAAGAGAAACCACCACAGAGTCCCTACTACGGTCGCCCATACTCCAGCGAGCACACCGTGTTGCGAAAAAGCCAATCCCATCGTCGCCATCGACACGGGTATGTCAGCTATGGTCACCAGGCTCCAGAGTATCCCTAGAAACTGTAAGCTCGGCACGACGTAGCCCACTAGGGCAATCAAACAAATTGCCAGATGGATAAGCGGTGGCCAGTAAAACCAGTGGACACTTCCGGTACGCTGCATACTCCCTCCAAAAGTTCAGATCATCTGTTGTCCACACATCCCCATCCGGCGGGTCGCTCGGCCTTTCGCGTTTGTGCGAAGGCCGGGATGTTCAGCGGTCACAGCCGAGAGCGCGGGATAGATCATACCTTTTTCCCATGCCCTCGGGGTTGAAACGTTATCAGCAGGACGGGTGGCCCACTCAAGCCCGGTTTTGGCTTGAGTGGGGCATTTGTGCGGCGTAGTCTGGCCTCATGCCTTGGGGACTTAAACGACTTCAGCAATCCCGGCAGACTCACTTCATCACCTTCTCGTGCTATCACCGTCGGCCTTTGCTCCCTACTTCTGAAGCGAAGCGAACTTTCGAAAAAGCGCTGGAACGAATTCGCCGCAACTTCGGGCTTTGTGTCTATGGTTATGTGGTCATGCCCGAGCACGTTCACCTGCTGTTGAGCGAACCGGAGCGGGGAACGCTGGCCGATGCTGTGAAGTCATTGAAGCAGGGTGTGTCGCGGCGGCTGATTGGCGAGGGTGAACACTTCTGGCAGAAGCGGTACTACGACTTCAACGTGCGGAACTATCCGCAGTTTGTGGAGAAGCTGCGCTATATTCATCGCAATCCGGTGAAGCGAGGGTTGTGCGCGAGGCCGCAGGACTGGGAGTGGAGCAGTTTCCTGCAATGGGCGACGGGCGGGGAAGGACGGGTTGAGATTGAATGCGAGTGGACGGCGAGGAGGCGAGCGCGAGCGCAGGGAAGGCTGTGTGCGGAAATCGAACTACCCCACTCAAGCCAACACCGGGCTTGAGTGGGCCACCCGTCCAAGTCTACTCGCCCGCGAGGAGCCGACACGGTTATCTCATCAGTCCAGAAAACTAAGAAAACTCAGAAGGCGAACAACTGCCGAGCGCATAATTAAGAATGAAGCTAAGGAGCGGCGAAAGAGCGATGGCATACATCCCAGCGAATGCGAAGTGGTATCTGGCGACGATTGTGGAGGAGATTAGAGTGGAGGGTCAGAATCCAAACATAATCCACAAAAACCTCGTCCTCATCCGTGGCGATTCGCCGGAACAGGCTTATGAACGGGCCCATGAATTGGGGACTCAAGCGGAACTACAGTACGAAAACTTGAGCGGAAAAACCGTTCAAGTCACGTTTAAGGGGCTAAACGCACTAAATGTAGTCCATGACGAACTCGAACACGGTGCGGAACTGCAATATGAGGAACTGCGCGGATTATCATCCGATGAGGTTAAGGGGTTAATCCCAAGAAAGGAAGACCTTGCGGTATTCCGCCCTTTAGCCCCGGCGGACCGGCCGGATTACAGTTCTAAAGAAGTTCTAGAAAAAGCGGTCGAGCTTTTGAAGCAGGATACACATTAAATCGGCATTGGCAGCACGCCAAAGTACCGCCCCATCGAGAGTCCTTTGCTTTACACTCTTCGCTACCTCAACCTTCCAACCCAGCTCAAGGGTTACGTTGTTCCGCGCAGCCCAGCGCGGGTGCTCAACCAAGGCAATCGATTCCGAGCCGGCACCAGCCGGGCCACCCGCGGGTTGAGATTGAATGCGAGTGTACCGCGAGGAGGCGAGAGCGAGCGCAGGGAAGGCTGTGCGCGGAAATCGAACTACCCCACTCAAGGTCAGTAGATCGGCGGCTGACCTTCCGGCCTTGTCTTCCATCGGCGATGCACCCACAGCCACTGGTCGGGATACTTCCGCACGTAGTCTTCAATTATCTTCGTGAATAATGCCGTGTTGGAGACGGCGTCGGCATCGTCGTCGCCGGTGCGAACCAGTTTCACCGGAGGCTCAAAACGCAGACGATACTTGCGCAATGCCGGATCCCATATGGTAAAGCCGGGCACTACGGCTGCATCGGTTCTCAACGCAATTCTTGCCAAGCCGCTGGCGGTGCACGCCGGAATGCCGAAAAAGTCCACGAACACGCCTTGCGGCGGCGTCATGTTTGTGTCCATCAGAATGCCAACCGTCTCACCGGCTTTCATGGCCGAAAGCAAGCCGCGCACGAAATCATCTTTGTCGACCATGGAATTGCCGTGCATGGTGCGATATTCGCGAGTTAAACGGTCGAGATAGACGTTGTCGAGCGACCGCATCACCACGTGAAGAGGATGTCCCTGCAGAGAGTGAGCAAAAGCTGAGATTTCCCAGCCCCCAAGATGCGCGGTCAGAAACAGCACGCCCTTTCCCGCCGCGAACGCGCGCTCGAAGTTCTCGAAGCCGTCGTAAACCACAACTTTGCTGACGTTCGCTCGCGTGTATCTCGGGAAAAGACAGACTTCGGCGGCTTGCCGGCCGAAAGAAGTGAATACGCCCCGCAAGATTTTCTTACGCTCGCGGCGGTTCTTCTCGGGGAAGGCCATAGCGAGATTCTTCATTCCCACGCGTCGCAAGCGGCCATGCAGAAGATAAACCGTCCACGCGACGGCGATTCCTTTGGCCCGCGCCAGCGGGCGCGGCAATAGGCCAATGAACTTGATGAGAACCCAGGCAAGCGCGTACTCGAGTCTCTGACGCATGTGGCGCGGAAGGGCTGACGGTAGCACCGCGAAAAAGCGGTGTCAAACCCAAGCAGTGAGATGCAAAGGAATTACTCGGTGATTTACTTCCTGGCCGCGGCCGTGGCCCACTTCGCCAGAGTCGAGAGAAACGGATAGGCGGTCGCCGGTGGAGTGATTGCTCCGCTCAGCGCAGCCTTGCTGGTCACCATGTGGCCGTAGAATTCGCGGGTGGCGTCTTTATCCTGCCGAACGACCGCGCCGTTCAACGCCACACCGGCGAAAATGCCTCGTGCCCGCGAATAACTCAGGACTTGGGCGCGCATGGTCCAATCCGTACCAGCCTCGGCCTGCCGACCAACGGGGCCAGCAGCCACGCTGGCGTCGGCACCCAACTTGAACTGGCTGGAGAGCAGTTTCCGCATGCCGTCATCATTCATAACCAGCATGACCAGATCGACCGCCTGGCCGCCAATCTGGAAGCCGAAGCTTCCGCCTTCGACCCTGAAGAACGCAGGCGCGCTCCAACCTTTAGGCGTGCGGCAACTGGAGACGCCGCGGCCGTAGCGGGCGGCAACAATGAATCCTCCGTTGAGCATGGTCGGGACCACGGCAACACACTCGGCGGAAGCCAGTACATCTCGCGGCATGCCTTGATCGGGAGCGCTTTGGATCTCATTCAGCACGTCCGCTGCGGCCTGAACGCGGTCTACAGCCTTGGTTTGATCTTCGTCGGCGGCCAGCGTAACTGCAAAGCCGAGCACGATCGCGGCAATCCACCACTTCTTCATTTCCAACTCCCGTGAAAGTCTGGTTCATTCTAAGGGATTCGCCAATGTGGAAAAGCGTTGGGCCGAGTGGGACTCAAGGGGGTTAACGCCGTGGAAATGGCGCTGAATGATTTTCCGACAAAAAAATTCGGGGTCGGCAACGGTGACCCTAAATCTCCGCTCCCAACCCCGTCTCCCAGGTTCTGTGGTAGGTGAAGCGAGTATGCGTCAGGAGCAGAAAGCGCGCAAGATTACCAGGGTCACTGTACTTAGGTAACGTCTGGAAGTGGGCTATTTCGCGGTGACCAGCGAGTGCGTAATGGCATGCACTGACAGCGCAATCCGGTTCTGTACGCCGACTTTGCGCATCAATTTCGCGACGTGTGCCTTGACCGTGCGCTCTTCAATGCCCAGGGCTGCGCCGATCTCTTTGTTCGAGCGGCCGGCTACCAGCATTTCGAGGACTTCCTTTTCGCGTTCGGTGAAGGTCACGCGGCCCGCCGGAAAGATTCGTCCTGGAGATGTCGAAACCCGCTCAATGAACATGGACAGCACGTGCCGCGGCGCCCAAACCGAACCGTCGTTCACTACGCGGATCGCCTGCACAAATTCTGTGGGCGAAGCGGCTTCATCCACGTAGCCTTTCGCACCCGAGGCAATCGCCTTCAGTACGGTTTCTTCGTCAATGCCCGAGCCGGTGACAATAATCCGCAGGTCGGGGCGAGTTGCCTTCAGGCTGGCCATCACGTCAAACAAGTTCTGGCCATTGCGGTTGCCAAGCAGAATCAGATCGACGTTCTGCAAGGCGGCAATCTCAGGCAGCGAGGCTGCCAGCAGTTCGAAATCCGGCTCGTTGTCGAACAACGCCCGGAAGCCGACGAAACGTAGCGGATCGCTTTCAACCACCGCGATCCGAATCGGAGTTTTTTTAATTGGTGCCGCTTTCACGCCTGCAGCAGATTTCATAGCATCCCTACAATGATAGATGGGCCTAGAATAGCTACATTGGCTCGTGATAGAAAGCTGCTGAAGGTGTTTTCCAATTACGCCCGTAATGTAGGATTTCATTAAAGATTTGGAGGCGAAGTGCCGATGAAGCCTGGTTGCTTCGAGTTGAAGTGCTGTACCATTCTCGTGATTCTGGCGGCGACGCTGTGCGCCGCGCAGACTCCTTACCAGCCGAAGTTTCCCGGCGACCCGGCGCATTCCGATTCGGAGGCCGCTGCGCTCGGTTACATGCGCACACTGCTGCGCGCGCAACATACTTATAAGAAGAAAAACGGCAAATACGCGACTTCGCTGGCTGAACTCGTCCATACCGGCACTTTTACCAAGCGCATGACCAATCTCGACCAGGGCGATTACACCGTCAGCTTCCACGCCCACAAGGACAAAGACGAATTCGAACTGCTGATGACGCCCAAGCAGCAGGACCCCGACCACCGGTCATTCTTCTCGAAAGAAGATGGCGTGATTCACGTCGAGGAAACTCAGCCCGCGAACGAGAACTCGCCAAAGCTGAAGTGAGTTTTTTCCGCTCCTTCGCTCCCACCCTCTTCCAACAACTAACCACCTTGTCATCCTGAGAGCCCGCGCTTTTCTTCGCGGGCCGAAGGATCTCAGTCGCCGCTACCTTGTGGGCATGCACTCACCCGCTCCTGTCCATGGCTTCGAGCTTATCCATGGTCTCAAGCAGGTAAGCCAGGTTCTTCATCTCCTTCGAGGCGCCGGGAGGAGCGGGGATGGCGCGCAAGATCGGCTGGCGCGGCGGTGCAGCCGCGGGCAGGGCCGCAATCGGCGCGGGCTGAGGTTCGGGTATTTCGACCTCTGCCGGTTTCTGCAGCTCGGGTTCGACTGCCGGCTCATCTTCATGCTTCTCTAGGTCATCTTTCTCGACTGGCGGCGGCGTGTAATGGTTCCTGTCCCAGGCTTTGCCGTCGAGTGGGTTGCGGCCCACGGTTTCAGGATCAATGACGACATCGTCCTTCATGAGCGGATCGAACTTGGTTCGCTTGAGGTTGCAGGATGCCGTCTGCAGACCGTAGAGCAGCAGGCCGGCGGTCTTGTGGTCGATGTGCTTGGCGATAATCAGGCGCAGGACCTGGGTGATCGCAACCTGGACCGATTCCGGATCTTCGAGCATGGGCAGCTCAAAGGCATCGACGAAGTGGAGCGCGCCCTCCTTGTTGAACGGGATTCTGGTTTCGCGCCAGCGGTTGTGAAAGAAGCAGAGGCGTTGCCCGCGAAGGGCGGGCGAGCCGCACTGGATGCCGTTGATTTTGATGTGTTGGCAGCGCGGAACATTCCGCGGATAAATGGACACGAGAATTACTCCACCCCCACCCCATGTGGTCTTGTGGAATCAGTGGCATGGCGGGAAAATCCGGGCAAATCTTTGCCACCAAAGGCGATAGCGGGAAAATCTTGGGAACAAACGAGTTATGGAAGGTTACTCGCATGATTGCTTGAAGATATATATTGATGATTCGATATAGCCGGATTATGCGTCAAGGGAAATCGTGGTGAGAGGGAAGAAAAATGGAGTGGGAGGACCGAAATGGGAAGGAGGGTGGCGTTCACGGCGGGTGTGAGTCAGTTTGGCTCCCAGGTTAGCTCGCCTGGACGGCTCGCGGAACCTGGGCCACCGGCCGATCGTTAGGTATCCCTTCAGCGCGGCGCCAGTCTAATCCTGCAGCGTAATAAGGGAGATGTGGTCCACAGGATTCATCTGCCCTCGTGCGTCAAAAGGGAGGAATCCAGGGCGCTGTCTGAGAAATAAACGAGCGCAACTGCACTGCGCGGCACATACACCGCTTTCGTTTCCCTTTGGCCGACGATGTAAAAGCCCTCGTCGGATTCCTCGACCAACTGCGCCGACACGGACTGGCCCGGCTTAATGGCCGAATCCTTCGTGAAGTAGATCGTGACAGCAACAGGGGCCCCGCCGCCCCAGGACGACCTGATGTGCGGATAGTAGTAACGCCCGAAAACGAGGAGGACAGTAAAAATCAAGAAAAGGTCTGTTCCAAGCCCCTTTATCCTGTCCCCGGAGTAGTCGCCAGGGCTCGTTTTAAGCTCCAAAACCGTGACCATGAAGATGCCGAAGAACCAGAGAGCAAGATCACTGGACTCAAAGTCACGCATGAGTAGGTACCCCTGCAGGCGTAGCCCAAGCGCAAACAGAACAAAGGCACCTGACGCCACGGCCGTAGCGGTCACAGTGACTTTCTCGGAGCGTGTGGCAAGCGAGTAAAGCACTGCGGCGATCAGGGCCCCGGTTCCCCATGCCCAGTACGACCAACGGTGGTAGGGCGTTGGAGAGTGTGGACTCCCAAGGTCGAACAACAAGTAAAAGAGTACATTGCTAAATCCGTAAAACAGCAACAGGACGAAACCGAGGCTCGCCGCGATCGATATCCAACCTCGCTGTCTGTATCTCGTAGCCACCGCTACCGGAATCGCCGTGAAGAACATGAACCACGCGCCCGCCGCCAGAATACGGGGGCGGAACGGATTCGTGCCGACAAACCCGTAATTCGCGTGGTGGAGCGATACAGTCAGAAAACCGCACACGTACATGGCGATTGCAAGGGCCGCAACCCCCTTCGACAGCGAGTCGGCAAGGGGCGCTAGCTGAGAAAGCAGTTGTCGAGCTCTGTCACTGTGGGCATCCTGGACGGTCTTTTGTGGCACGGTCGCCATTGAACGCCCATATTACGCCCCTTCGCGCCCCCGTTAAAAGGCGAACGGCGGGCTGGCCTTGGCGGGCACCTACTACCCCACCACCGATACCGTCGCCCCGGCGCCTCCCGCGCCGGCCGCACGGTGATCTCAACGTCCTGTCCCAGAGCGGTAAGAAAATCCATCCGCCGTTCCAAGGAAACTGCGCCCGGGAGGTTGCGCCTCATCGGCGCGTCGATCGAGTTGCGCGGGTTGTCGGCACGACTGAAGTCGTGCCCTTTCACAAATCGCTCGCTGGCAGCGGAAAAGCGGGGACGGACAGAACCTGTCCTCGCGAGATCCTTCGGCCCGCGAGGAAAAGCGCGGGCTCTCAGGATGACAGGGTTCCCGGATTTCATGATGGGGAGAATGCCCGGAGGCGTTCGTGCAGAGATCGAGAGCTCCCTCGACTACGCTCGGGATTTCGGCGCGCGGCTCATACGCCGCGCAAGCGCCTCAACTTCGACTGCGTTTGAGATCTCGCAAACGAAATCTCAAACTTCGATCAGGATGACAAAACGGGGTGGAAGCAGACTGACAAGTTGGTGGAAATGCATAGGTCCCTCGGCTTCGCTTGCGCTCAAGCCTCAGGATGACAAGGTTGGGGGAGCGGGAATGACAAGTTGGGTGGGATGCGTAGGTCCTTCGGCTTCGCTTGCGCTCAAGCCTCAGGATGACAAAGTTGGGGGAGCGGGAATGACAAGTTGGGTGGGATGCATAGGTCCTTTGGCTCCGCTTGCGCTCAAGCCTCAGGATGACAAAGCTGGGAAAGGCTGGTGCCCCATGTCCCGCGAGCGCCTTTTGCGGGCTGGCCTTGGCGGGCACCTACTACCCCACCATCGACACCGCGCCCTGCCCCCTCCGCGCCGGCCGCACTGTAATCTCAACGTCCTGTCCCAAAGCGGCGAGAAAATCCATCCGCCGTTCCACCGAAAACGTCACCGTCCCTTGGGCCTGGTCATCCCGAAGCCCCCGCGCTTTCACCAGCGGGGCGAGGGATCTGGCGCGCAGTGCCTTCACTTTGTCCACGCATCACAGACCGCGTCTATAGAAAGGGTCAGAATGGCGCATGCGAGAAGCCCGGCGATTTTACGTTTACATCATGACGAACCGGCCGCGGTCGCACGTCTTGTACACGGGCGTGACCGGCAACCTTTCGCGCCGGGTCTTTGAGCACAAGAACAAGCTCGTGCCAGGTTTTACGAGCCGGTACAATCTCACCCGCCTCGTATACCACGAATGCTTCGTTTATCCCGATGCCGCGATCGACCGGGAGAAGGAAATCAAGGGCTGGCGCCGCAGCAAAAAGATTCGGCTGATTGAGTCCATGAATCCTCATTGGAGGGACTTAGCAGAGCGTTGGCAGGAATTGTACAAGCCCGAAAGCGAAGGACGGCCCTCGCGAGATCCTTCGGCCCGCGAAGAAGAGCGCGGGCTCTCAGGATGACAGGTCCGATGGGAGTTTCGCGATCATCCTCGGCGACCTAGCCGCTGCCACCGCGCCCTGCCCCCTCCGCGCTGGCCGCACCGTGATCTCAACGTCTTGTCCCAGAGCGGCGAGAGAATCCATCCGCCGTTCCAAGGAAACTGCGCTCGGGCCGTTGCGCCTCGGCGGCGCGTCGATCGAGTTGCGCGGCTTATCGGCACGACTGAAGTCGTGCCCTTTCACAAACCTCTCGCTGGCAGCGGAGAAACGGGGACGGACAGAACCTGTCCTCGCGAGATCCTTCGGCCCGCGAAGAAGAGCGCGGGCTCTCGGGATGACGGCAGTTCTCCGGATTTCGTGATGGGGAGAATGCCCAGAGGCGTTCGTGCAGAGATCGAGAGCTCCCTCGACTACGCTCGGGATGACAAAACGGGGTGGAAGCAGAATGACAAGTTGGTGGAAATGCATAGGTCCCTCGGCTTCGCTTGCGCTCAAGCCTCAGGATGACAAGGTTGGGGAAAGGCTGGTGCGCCAGGTCCCGCGAGCGCCTTTGCGGGCCGGCCTTGGCGGGCACCTACTACCCCACCATCGACACCGCGCCCTGCGCCCTCCGCGCCGGCCGCACGGTGATCTCAACGCCCTGCCCCAGAGCAGCAAGAAAATCCATCCGCCGTTCCAAGGAAACTGCGCCGGGCGGTTGCGCCTCATCGGCGCGTCGATCGAGTTGCGCGGGTTATCGGCACGACTGAAGTCGTGCCCTTCCACAAACCCTCGCTGGCAGCGGAAAAGCGGGGACAGACAGAAACTGTCCTCGCGAGATCCTTCGGCCCGCGAAGAAGAGCGCGGGCTCTCAGGATGACAGGGTTCCCGGATTTCGTGGTGGGGAGAATGCTTTGAGGCGTTCGTGCAGAAGTCGAGGAGTGCAGGGGTCCTTCGACTGCGCAGCTGCTTCGTTACCGAAGCAGCCGCTCCGCTCAGGATGACAAAACGGGTGGAAGCGAATGACAAGTGGGTGGAAATGCATAGGTCCTTCGGCTTCGCTTGCGCTCAAGCCTCAGGATTACAGGGTTGATCGCGGTATAACTGTTATACTATATGCGGTTTGATTTCGACCGTCGCAAAAGCGCGCGTCTTGGGAAGAACCCGAGGCGAGGCATCGGCTTCGAGGAGGCACAGCAGATTTTCTCCCAGCCATACTACCTCGACCGACGGTCTGGCGTGTCCGATCAATGGCGCGCGATAGGGTGGGTAGGAGATCGCTTGTATACGGTCATTTTCGACATCCGCGAAGACGCGGAGGGGGAATACTACCATCTGGTAACGCTGTGGAAGGCAACTCGGGAGGAGCAGGAAATTTATGAAGAACACTCGTAAGCGCAAACGGCCGCTCTCGGCGGACGCCATCGCCCGGCTGGCGGATAAGGGCCAAGATGTGTCCCGCTTCTTCACCAATCGAGGGAAAATGATGCCGCCAGTGCAGCGGGTGAACGTTGACTTCTCCGCTCCCATGCTGCAGGAGCTGGACCGGACTGCCGAAGAGCTGAACATCAGCCGCCAAGCGGTGATCAAGACACTCATTCGTCACGCGCTCGATCAGCATTATTTGGCTCGCGGCAGCCGTGCGAGCTCACGAGAAGCTTGACACTCCGGGTCGCTCGGCGCGCCCCTCGTGGGCATTGCCGATCCAAGCGAACTTCGCAGCTGAACCTCGCAACTTGCGCACGGTTAGAATGGGGCACCCGCTGTCCCCACGCAGCCGCACCGGCGATCTGATTTAATGAAGACGCTGGAGCCAACATGTCTGACGAAAAGTCGTTTCACATGACGCCGGAGGACTTCCGGCGGCATGGCCACGCGGCAGTCGACTGGATTGCCGACTACTACAAGCGCATCGAGACGTTCCCTGTGCTGTCGCAAGCGGCGCCAGGACAGATTCGGGCGGCGCTGCCGGCGCATGCCCCGGCGAAGGGCGAACCGTTCGATGCGATGCTGGCCGACGTTGAAAAGCTCATTCTGCCCGGCATCACGCACTGGCAGTCGCCGAACTTCTACGCATATTTTCCATGCAATGCGTCGGGGGCGGCGATCCTCGGAGATTTGCTGTCGTCAGGACTGGGCGTGCAGGGAATGCTGTGGGCGACCAGCCCGGCGTGCACCGAACTGGAGTCGCACGTGCTCGATTGGCTGGTGGAGATGATGGGCTTGCCGCAGAAATTTTCTTCGAGCAGCACGGGCGGCGGAGTGATTCAGGACACGGCGTCGAGTTCGTCGCTGTGCGCCTTGCTCGCGGCGCGGGAGCGGGCGACGAATTTTGCCAGCAATCGGCGGGGCTGCGATGGCAAGCTTGCGGCGTACACGTCGACGCAAGCGCATTCGTCGAT
>DATJOJ010000005.1:0-15433 GCA_035507035.1 Terriglobales bacterium
GTGCCAACGTGCCGTTTGGTTTTCGCGGACAATTAACGGAAAGAATTACAGCCCCACGGGCCAGAACGCCCGTCCAGAGCGGGAATTGTGAACTTAAAGATTCCGCCTGTCAATAGAAATCTGGCCATTTTAAGCCTGCTCATGGGGCTGCCCCCGTCCTGTTAAGCGCAAAACAACGTCAAACCGGCTCACGTTCTCGAAAAATTTTTGAAACATTCAAGTGCGGACATTTCGCTTGCAGAAAAAATTGGTTGCGGTCCCATGCTCTATCGCCTGAGGTATATTTTTCCCCTTGACAAATCGCCGTCCCCGGTCCAAAGTTTGTGCGCCATCAACGCTTGTCAATAGCACTCGCTATTGCGCTGCATCAGTGTGATTATCCGCGCGAAGGCTGAACCTTAAGGAGGAACAAATGGAAACTGCAATCGGTGTATTTTCATCGCGTGACGACGCGGAAGAGGCGGTAAGGCAATTACGCCAGCGAGGAGTACCCGAAGAGTCCATCGTATTTTTGACTCGCTCGGAAAGCGAATTTAAAACCGTCGCCAAAGAGTTTGGAGCTGTCGTGGGCGGTTTCGTCGGCGGAGCAGCCGGCATGTCAGCAGGTGTGGTTACCGCGACGCTGCTGCTCCCTGGAGTGGGACCGATTTTTGCCTTGGGTTTTGGCGCCGCCGCTTTGCTTGGCTTGGCTGGCGCAGGCGCAGGTCACTCTGTGGGTTCGGCCGCGGTTCCCAAACATGAACTCTCGGTGCCCACTCCCGACGACAAATGCGCCGAGGATGTTGCATTTTTTCGCGACGTATTGAAAGAAGGGCGGTCGCTGATTGTAGTGCGAACGGAATCAGCAGAGACGGCAAGCGCCGCATGCGCTTTACTCGACCGCCTCGGGATGGGAATCCAAGGCAAAACTCCCGTCAAAATGCAGGCCGTCACGCGCCAGGTCGAGGACGTCACAATCATCGATATCAGCGGGAGAATTAGCGTCGGGGAAGGAAATGTCATGCTCCGGGAGATGGTGCGGGGCCTTGCTGACGAAGGCAAAAAGAAAATTGTTTTGAACCTGAGCGAAGTTACTTACGTGGACAGTTCCGGTTTGGGCGAACTGGTAAAGGCGCACACCACTACCCGCAACAAAGGCGGCCAACTTAAGCTGGCCAATTTGAACAAGCGTGTCCACGACTTGCTTCAGATGACGCGATTGTCGACTGTCTTCGACATCCAGCACGACGAAGCGGGAGCGCTCAACTCGTTCGGAGATCAATCCGCAGCGCAAGCGATCGCATAAACAAAACGGGGCGCGTGTCGCTCCCGCACGCGCTCACCATTCGCGTTCCTTTGGTCTGTTCCACACGCGACGGAAGCTTGTCATCGATTCCGTCGCGAAACCGACCCTGTCGGCCACCTTATTGCTGCTGCGCATCTTTCAAGGCCGGCTCGATCTCATACGCCTTGCCAAGTTCTGTTTGTGATCCGGCTTCGTTCCCTTCCTTGTGAAGCACTAAAGCCAGGTTGTAATGCGCCTCTGCGTACTCCGGTTTCAGGCGCACGGCTTTGGAAAATTCTCCCTCGGCTGCATGAAGGTCGCCTGACTGCAACAGCACTAATCCCAGGTTGTTGTGAGCTTCCGCAAAATTTGGATCATGACTCACCAGTTCGCGGAAAACATTTACTGCTCCGGCGGTGTCATCCTTGCGACTTAATGCGAGACCTAGTTGCACGCGCGCATCCGTGTACTCTGGGTTGAGACTAATAGCATCCTTGAAGTCGCTGATGGCTGAGTCCAAATCTCCTGATTGCGCAAGTGCCAGGCCAAGATTGTAGTGCGCCTCCGCCAGATCTGGATCGCACATGACCGCCTGCCGGAATTCTTCGAGCGCACGCGAGCGATTACCTTGGCGCCAATACAACAGCCCCAGCCCCGAGTGGGCCCGAGCGTAGTCCGGCTTCAGTTGTAGTGCTTTCTGATATTCCGCGAGCGCCTGGTCGCGATCGTTCTTACGCTCCCAAATGATGCCCAGATAGTAATAACTGGTCGGCAACTCGGGAGCTTGCTCCTCCGCCTGCTGAAAAAATTTCACAGCATCATCCAGTCTTTGCTCCTTCAACGCAGAGACACCCTGAAGGGTCAACATTTTTGCCTCTGCCAGCCGCGTGCGAAAGTCGTGCAGGCCTTTAAGATCGTTTAATTCCTTCTGCGCCGCGCCGGTCTCGCCCTTAGCGCGCAACGCTATGCCGAGGCTGTAATGCGCTTGTTCGAAATCAGGTTTCAGCTCAATGGCGCGCTGGAATGCCGCGATTGCCCCAGTGAGATCACCTCCAGATTTAAGCTCCATCCCGAGGTTGTATTGCGCTTCGGGGTCTCGAGGGTTGAGTTCAGCCGCTTGGCGAAAATGCGCGAGTGCTTCGGCGTGATTGCCCATCCGCCGCAACGTAATTCCGAGCATCAGCTGCGCCGGTTCATCGCGGGGATCCAGGTTGAGCGCGCGGCGAAAGGCGAGCGCAGCACCATTCAGATTTCCCAATTGGCCTTTCACCAGCCCAAGTTCGAAATAAACATCTGGGGACGGCTTCAATTGAGCGGATCGAGTCAGTTCGCGTTCAGCATCGGAAAAATCATTCTGTTCGGCATTGACACGCGCCAGAAAGCGAAGCACGGTCGCATTGTTTGGATCGATCTGTGCAGCCGTCTGTAATTCTTTTCGCGCCCCCGGAAGGTCGTGCAGATCGTACAAGGTTGCGCCCAGGCCATAATGCGCCTCGGCCCACTTCGGCTTGAGCTGGATGGTTTTCTTAAACTCCTCAGCGGCCGCAGTTGGATCGCCCTTATATTTCAGGGCAAGTGCGAGATCGTAATGCGTGAGCGCATCATTGGGATCCAGCGAAAGAGCCTTCTGAAAATCTGCGATTGCCTCGTCCCAGGATTTTTTTTGAGACAGCTCGACCGCCTGCTGGCGATAGCTCTCGGCCGTTTGCCCAACGCACGGCGCTGCGACCAATAGCGCCACAACCAGCAACCACACCATGTTCACAGCCTAGCACGACCGACGCCTGCAACCTCGAAACCGCGGCTCGCGCGCCCGGATTCCTTTCCGGGACGCACAAGCCGCGATTGTTAAATGTCTTTGAGCAAATCACCAGACGAACTTCGCGCTGAGCTGCCCGATGCGCGGGTCACGGGCTTTGGTAATTTCCCCAAAGCTCGAACTGCTGATGTCCCCGCTCGGATTCATGAATTGCGCATGGTTGAATATGTTGAAAAATTCACCCCGGATTTCGAAAGACTTGGCCTCCGTTACAGGAATGACCTTCGTTATTCCAAAATCGGTGTTGTTGAAACCGGGGCCATGGAAGAATCGGCGGTTCGCCGTGCCGAAGCTTCCGCAATCAGGACCAGTCAAAACCCCAGACACAAGAGCGCACTGAGTTCCGGTAAATGCGCTCTGGTTAAAGTATGTCCATGTGCCGGGAGTCGCACGAGGATTCTGTATATGAACTGGTCCCACGACATTCGGCATATCCGTGGAAGGGCTGCCGACAAGCGAAGCATCTCCTACGCATTCATCAGATGGACACAGCGGACTGCCGGGATTGATAGGATTCGATTCTCCCATCTGAACTGGGAATCCAGTGGCGAATCGCGTGATCCCCTGCAGTTGCCATCCTTTTGTCAACCTTCTCGGCCCACCGGCAAAGAGCCGGTCGAATGGTAGGGCCCAAATGTAGCTGACCACGAAGTTCTGGTGCACATCAGTCGACGATAAGCCGCGGCTGAGCTTTGCATTTTCGAAATTGATCAGGTCGCCAAAACCGGAGGAGTCATCGAGGGCCTTCGCCAGCGTATAAGCGGCCAGGAAGGTTACATCGCCCGCCTTACGTTCGACCGTCACCTCTCCAGAGTTATAGATGGAATTCGCGACCAGCTTGGTGAAGGTGTTGCCATAGCCAAAACAGAGGCTCTGGGCTGCGGGACAATAATTCGGATTCAAAAGAGTATCCCTGGTGCCGTAAATCGTATTCGCTCCCTGAGTAAACGTGTCCTGCTCAGCATTCGGTCCGCACCCGACGACACCCGCCGACGCATCGCTATACCCTTGAGCGGTGAGCTGCTTACATAAGGCGGCATCGCCGGGGTTGGCCTCCGTCTGCGAGATAAGCCGGTGACCTTCAGTTCCTACATAAGACAACGTCAATACCGTCGATCTATCCAACTGACGCTGAATGGAGAAATTGAAGTGCTCGGCGTATGGCAGCCGATTGTGAATGTCATATCCCGGGAAATAGGACATTGGCTCGTAGACCGAAAAATCGAGGGTCTTATTTGCCGGGCTGCCCGGGGTCGGAATGGTGAAGGGGAAGCGCTGACCCTCTCCGTCTGTACCTCCGTCCAATCGATTGCGGAAAGGTTCCGAGAAATCAACGGGACCGGGACTGCTCCAGTACAACCCGAACGGAGCATCGGCCACCTCGTAAAAGAGGTTCAGATCTTCAACCGACGTGTAGTAAATGCCATACGCGGCGCGGATGCTGGTTTTGCCCGGCCCGCCAAAGATCTTTCCCAAGATTCCGTCGCTGAAACTCGGCGAGTAAGCCAGTCCGATGCGTGGCGCGAAATTGTTGTATCTGGTCGGAGCAAGTGTTTTAGGAATGCCCGGATCGCCGGGATATACCAGCCCTTCGGGAGAATTCGGAAACACGGTTGACTGCTCTCCCTTGACCCAAGTCTGAATCTTGCCCTGCGTGTCGTACCAAGGCATGCTCACCTCCCAGCGAAGCCCGAGGTTCAGAGTCAGGTCGGGTGTTACCTTCCACGAATCTTGACCATATGCACCGCCGTAGCGCGTGCGCGAGTCGAGCAACTGCAAAGCGGCCTGAGTGTAGCCGCCTTGGCCTGTCGGCGCTCCGATAAGGAAGTCCGCGAAATCAACTCCGGTCACGGTGCCGTCAAAGACAAAAGCGCCGTCTTGGCTAGCTAAATTGCGCTCATTAACTTGCAGATAGCGGGCCTCCCCACCGAACTTAAGCGTATGTTTTCCGACTACTTTGGAGAACCCATCCGATGCCGTGTAGGTATTATTCGGTTGGAACGTTATCAGAGAGGGTGCGCCGATGGTGAAGTTGTTGAAATAGAGTTGCGGCACATACTCCGGATATCCGGGAAACGCATCGGGAATAATACCGAGAGTACCGGGACCGGTAACGAACCCGAGAGAGGAAAGCGATGCTTTCCCGCCGGTTGGATTATCCAAGTGAGTGGCTGTCCGGAAGAAGGTTACTCTCGCCTCGTTAACGGCAGTAGGGCCGAGGGTCTTGGTGTTACTCATGACGAACTCTTGGGCACGGGTCGGCGTCTGCGCCGGGAAACCCGGAACGCTCGCGCCGCCGTCAGGCAGTGTGCTGAAAACCGTCGAGTCATCGAAATGATAGTAAAACGACCAGTTTCCAGTCTTCTGGTTGCTGAAATCGACCCGCTCCCCAATCTTGTTGTCGGTAATTGTATCCCTGTGGCTGTTATCGGAGTACGTGCCCGCCGACGGATCAAGGTTTGGCTGCGGAATATACGGTAAGAGCCCCATCGCGGCTGGCGACCACGCACTTTTAGGGATGACTCCGCCTGGAAAAACGCATTGTGCCGTCGAGGTGCAGCCTGCAAAACTGTAGGGCTCGCCGGTTGTGACGGTATAGCCCAAACGCTGGCTGAGTTGCGTCGGCCAGCCGCATGACGGACAAGTGCCGCCAGCGACGCCGTCGACTGTGCCGGTCAACGTTGAAGGATCAAACTGGCCCTGTAGCTGAGCGACGGTCGGAAGATTAACGATGCCGGTCTCCGCGCCCGCCACTTGCCTCGTTCCTTGATAATCCGTGAACCAGAACAGCTTGTTTTTCCAGAATGGTCCCCCGGCGGTAAATCCGAACTGATTACGGTGAAGTTCGGACTTGTTCGTTGTGAAGAAGTTCCTGGCATCCATTGCGTCGTTCCGCAGAAACTCGAATACATCGCCATGGAACCGATTCGTACCAGACTTGGTGATAGCATTCATCACCGCGCCGCTGAACTTTCCGTACTCAGCGTCAAAGCTGTTCGTGATAAGCCGGAACTCCTCGACGGAGTCAAGATTCGGAACCAATCCCGCGCCCAAGTTCCGGCCTTCACTAACGTCGCCGCCGTTCACGAGAAAGGCGTTAGCGGTTTCGCGCTGGCCATTGACCGAGATATTGCCCGTATTGCTGTCATAACCACCCGACACCGCCCTTGCCCCCGTTCCGGAGCTGCCACCAATAGTCTGCGAGCCGTCTGGCGCGACGCCCGCCTGTAGGCCCAGGAGATCCAGGTAACTGCGGCCATTCAGCGGCAGGGCCAGCATCTTTTTTGAATCAATCACGTCGCCCAGTTGCGTGTTTTGCGTCTCCACTTGCACTGCGTTGGTCGTAACATCCACATGCTCCGCTATGGTTCCAACCTGCAGGGTGACATCAAGTCGGAGCTGGTCGTTGACCTCGATCGTAATATCAGTCGCCGTATACGTGCGGAAGCCATCAGCTGTTACGTTGATTCGGTACTTGCCCGCGGATAGGGCGAGGAAATGATATGCGCCATCTGGTCCAGTCCTGGCGGATTGACTAACGTTCGTCTGCACATTAGTGATCGTGACCTGAGCGCCGGCGATCACCGCCTGAGCGCTGTCACGTACCGTGCCGGAAATCGCGCCCGTAACATCTGCCCGTGCCGCGCAGAAGCTGAAAACAATCATTATTGAAACGATTGAATACAGGAACGCAAACCCACGATTCTTTTGTTTCACGGAAATCACCCCTCGGGAAATGGTGAGTACAATGCCACAAAGGGTTGAGAAGAATCAAGCAAGAATTGTCGCCGGTGGCACCAAAATATTGATCGTTTGCATTCGGGCAGCTCGGCGCTGCTTCCGATCCTGAGATCGTCCCGCCGGCAGGGGACCGGCTAGGGCCCCACGCCGCCGGTGTGGCAGTCGCTGCAGTTCACCTGGGTCATGTCACCCAGATCGACCGGATGCTGGAACGGAACGCCTACTTCGTGCTCCATCAGCGGCACTCCACTCTCGGATTGGGCGAGCACGGTATGGCAGGTGTTGCAGTCTTTCGGAATGACCTTGCCATCGGCGCTTACGTGCTGGCCATCATGGCAGCGAAAGCAGCCTGCCGTGTAAAAATGGCCAAGATTGTTGGGATGGGTCCGCCAGTCGACCTTCATATACGGGAAAATCGTGGACTGATAGATGTGCTGAAGGTCGGATACCGCTGTTTTTATCGAGCCTTGCCGAGTTGTGTACACCTCTGCGTACTTGGTGCGATAGAACTCCCGAATATCCGAGTCGATACCACGCAAAGCTTCTGGTGTGGTGTTGTAGGTCTTGGTCAGCGCTTGCACGCCTTGCTGCTTAATAAAAGGAAGCGTCCCGTCGATTCTGCCGGCGAATAACGAATCATCCACTGAGCGGTCGGGCGGGGTAAAAATATGGCTCGGACGGTCATGGCAATCAATGCAGTCCATCAGACGCTTGTCCGATTTCTCGACCTGGGCTGGCGTTAACGTCGAGTCCTTCGCCATATAAACCGTGATCTTCCCGTGTCTGTCGTCGGCCTGCACCCACGGGATCACCTGCCGCTGCGCATCGGTGGCGATGTAGGTGATTCGGTTCCCGATATTCATGTGCCAGTGAATGCCGGAAGGAACGCCGGAACTCGGCTCGGCGCCGCCGGTGTTGATCAGCATGCGAATCTGCCGCGGCGTATTCTTTTCGTCGCTTCCGTAGTGATAAAAAACTTTGAGCTGCGCGCCGTAGAACTTTCGCGGCCAGTGGCACTGCTCGCAGGTCTGTTGCGCAGGACGCAGGTTTTCAACCGGCGTTGGGATTGGGCGCGGATACTTGTGAAAAATCGCCGAATACACTTGATACGAACCGGAAAGTTTCGAGCGTACATACCACCCTGCGCCAGGACCAACGTGACATTGCACGCACTCCACGCGAGCGTGTGGTGATTGCAGATACGTCGTGTACTCCGGGCTCATCACCGTGTGGCAGGTCTGGCCGCAGAATTGGACTGAGTCGGTGAACTCGTACGTGCGATAACTGCCCACGGCGCTGATCAGCACGAACACGGCCGCAAAACTTACAAAAAACGCAAACGCGTTGCGCTGCGCTGGGATATTGAGGTCAACGCGGGGAAAGCGTGGTATCGTTCCCGGCTTGCCTTTGCGCCGTCTGCGCCGCTCAAGCAGCATCCCGAACAGAATGAGCACAATTCCGAAGACCAGGAACGCCGGCGTGACCATAAAAAGCAGCACGCCAACATACGGACTGGGTGGGACGGAGATTACATTGACGAGAAACAGGAAGAGCATGGTAGCGACGCTGGTCGCCACCAGGGCCGCCCCAATCAGGCTGATGGGATTGCGGATGAGGCCGGCGTTTTGTTCGCGCGCTCCCGGGATCTGACTTTGGTCAGAGCTCATCCGCTGTGCTCGTTATCGCGCGCATTGTTCGCACAATCGCACTCTTAACTGAGAAGAACTACTTATTGCCAAGCTCCTTGACGTACGCGGCCAGTTCCTTGATTTCACTTTCCTTTAACCGCGAAGCATAGGGGGGCATTTTGTTCTTGCCTTTAGAAATGATGGCTTCGAGCTCGGTGTCGCTTTCTTTCTTCACTTCGGGAGAAGAGAAACTATGCGCACCCATGCTTTTTCCGGCGGGGGTATCCGCTTTGCCGTCGGCGCCATGGCACATGGCGCACTTGGCTTTGTAAGTGGCCGCTGCAGTTTGCGCATTTGCCATGGGCGAGACGGCCAATAAAAGTCCGAGAACGGCTGTGACCGCCAGTAGTTCGAGATTCATGCTTTTCATGTGTCAGCTCCTTCCTGTCGACCCTGAATGCTGGGAAGCTATCTTAGCATTACAATTTCAAGCCTCTTTTTCTTTCAGAAAGCATATCGAAACGCGAACGTGGCGGTGCTGCCGTTGAAGTCTGCAGTTGGAATTGGTGCGAGCCCGGGAATACGATCTGATGCCTGTCCCTTTTCGTCATATCCATAGTAGTTCCAGGTAGTCAGGTAGCTCAGTCCCCTGTAGACGTCGTAGCGAATGCCCAGCGTAGGCGTCAGGTAATTGAAAGCCAAAGTTCCTGGCACCTGAAGAGCATTAATCTCCGTCGTGCTGCCGCTCACGAAACTCCCCGAAAAACCAACCGTAGCCGTCAGCCGCTTGGCCGGTTTCCAGTTAATGTTTCCGTAGGCAAAATTCTGCTTGCTGGAGTAAAAACCCAATGCCGAAACCGCCGGCGGTGCGTAACCGAGACTGGCCGGGCAAGCATTGGTTGGCACCGGCCCTGATGAATTGTTGTAATAACAAATCTGTGCTTGCGAATAGATATCGGTATAGGTGTACCCAAGATTAAAAAACACTATAGAATTCGGCATCAGCGTGGTAACGAAGCTGTAGTGCCGGCCATGCTCCAGATCATTAATGCTTGAAATATTGTCCCGATTCTCATGAATGTCGATGGCGCCATCAATATTGATCCAGCTGCGCGGATTGTAGCGTGCGTCGACTTTGTAGCTTTGCATCTGGCGGGGGCTGATCCGCGTAAAGGCGTAATCGTTGTAACCAAATTCGAAATCTGCAGTGATGCGCAGGTCGCTCATGGGCCGGGCGGTGAACCCGACCAGCGCGGCATTCTCGCTGATCCCGATGACGTTGCGTGAGGTATCGTTCCCTGCCGCCGCCCCGGCAAAGGTTAAGGAAATGATCTGACCCGAAGTGGGGTCGACGGTTTCAGTACAAGCCGCAGGCTTTGCGCAGGCGCCGCGCGCTGCCAGGAAATCGTTCGCCGCAGTCGCTTTGGCGCCGCCTGCAAAATAAACTTCCGCTGAATCAAAGCTCGCGCTGAAGTCCGCAATCGTCCGGCTGGTGTAAACGTAGCCAACCCGCCCGCTCAGGTGGGGAGTGAAGTCGTACTGCAATTCGAAGTTATTCGAGCGGATGTTCTGCCCCAAAAACGTGTAAGTTGAGCCGTCGGTTACATCCGCGGCTGAGCTTGTGGTGTGAGCAGGACAACTCGCCTCGGTATAAGGGGCAGGGCAGATGCTATAGAAGTTCGCCGCCGTAAACAAAGCCTGCGGCTGCAACAGACCTGTAACTCCCGGCTGCATCTGTCCGAATATGCTGGTCTCATCGAAACCCCAGTATCCGGGAATGCGCCAGTTATCGTAGCGAAACATATCCAAGATGCGGAATTTGTCTGTCACCGCATAAGTCCCCGACCAATCCCCGTCGACGGTAACCCGCTTGGCCGAAGCCGGACCTCCGGCCGTGCTTCCGCGCGCACCGGTGCGGCTCACAAGATCATTCACGACCTCGCTGGGGGTAACAAAATTATCTGCATTGCTGTAACCCAAAGAACCGGAAGTTTCAAACCTCTTGAAATAGTTCGACTGAAACTGCAGGCGCTCGGTGGGCATGAAGTTATGCGGGGCATTGATCTGGCTATAACCGAGATAGGCGTTGCAAGTGGGGTTCACCACATTGGGTGCAGTCGCAATCGGCGCAGCGCAGGGCAGAATCTCCACCGGCCCGCTGCTGCTCCAAATAATTCCGGGATCGACCGGCGTCCCGTTCGCCAAGACGAAGCCTGAGCCCGCCGGGTTGTCGGTGATCACGTTGTTCTGCTTGAAATACGTCAGAAACTGGTCGTAAGAGATCGTGGTCTTCGGCAGCACCCTGAAATCAGCGCCGACATGGTAGGCGTCGGTCGTGTAACTGTACTGTTGGTTAAAGATGGCGATGGTCCCACCATCGGTGGTGAACGATCCCGGTCCTTCGTCGCGGTCGTGCGAGTAACCCGCGCGAATGCGCACCCGCGATTGCGGAAACAGTGTCAGGTTGTAGTCCTGCATCCGCCGCACCAGATCGAGCGCGTGCGGCGAAGTGGGAATGGCAATGGCCGGAGTTGACACCGCGGGATTGAATGGGTTGGCGAGCAGGTTGTAGTCCCAGAAATTTTTGTCGCGCCGGAAGAGCAGCGAAAAGTTATACCACTTGTTTTTCTCGATTCTCAGCCGGCTCACATCATTGGGATCGCCACCGTAGCCAAAGTTAGTGAAGTCGAGATTGTCGAACAGGAAACCGTTGTGGTCGAGCGAACGCATATCCAGGCTGTAATCAAATAAACGCAACCCGGAGTCCAGATTGACAAAGGTGTCATAGGTGTCCTGATTGCCGTTGAGCCAATCCTCGCGATATCCCGCCTCGATCGACTGCTGGATGTTGTAACTGCCGGCTTCGACACCCTTCGTCTCTTCGTCATCACCCTGGGCACGAGCGGCAAGGGGTACAAACAAACTTATGATTACTGCCGCGGTCAAAACACCGATCCGGGTATCATTTCTCATAATGTCCACCCGCGTTACGACAACTTTCGACTTTCCCCAATTCACGTCGCATTTTGGTCAAGCGCAAACGATATTCGCCCTACTTAAAGAACGTCGGGTCGAAGTTAGAACCATGGATCTGGCTGTGGCACAAAGTGCAAGACTTAAAAAACGTCTCCTGGCTGTGAAACGAAGGAGTACCCGGCGGCGAGCCGACACTAGCTCCCGTTGGCGTCATGGTGTGGCACTGCAGGCAGAGCAGGTTCACGTTGCTCACCCGCAGCATGTGAGGGTTCGGCCCGCCATGGGTCAAATGGCAGGAGGTGCAGCCCTCAACCTTCACCGGTTCGTGCTCGAATACGAATGGCCCTTGCTTGTCGGTGTGGCACTTATAGCAAACCGCGTCCAGCGTAGAGGAAGTCCGCAGTTGCATCGCCCTTTCCGTCCCATGCGGATTATGGCAATCGGTGCATTGAATCAGGCCTTCGTTCACCCGATGATGAAACGGCATCTCGAACTCCGCCTTCTTCGCCAGGTGGCACGAGTAGCACAGCTCCGGCTGCGCTTTTACCAGCAGGAATTCTCTGGTCTTTGCGTGGTGCGGCGAATGGCAGTCTATGCAACTTACTCCGTTCTGGCCATGTACGGAGTTGATGGCGTGCATATGCTCGGCGCCGCCGGCGTGACAGCTAAGGCACGTGTCATCTATGGTTTTGACCGAAGCCTTCTTGAATACAAAAATCTTGCTGATATCCCCGCCGCTTTCAACGTGCGCCCTGCCCGGGCCATGGCACGCTTCGCATCCCTGCTTCGACGGTCCCCCCTTGGTGTTGAGGGTAGTTTTCCAATGTGGCGTCTTCGCCCAGTTGTCGTAGATATCTTCGTGGCAGGTCTTACAAGTCTCCGCCCCAACATAATCCGACGCATTGGCAGGACCAGAAGCCGCAGGTGCCCCAACTGATTGCGCATCGGCCGCTGCGCCGGTTTTCGCAGGAGACGCGTTCTGTGCAATGGCCGGAGTAGCAACCAGGGCCGTAGCAACCAGGGCCGTAGCAATCAAGGCCAATGACAGACTCATCAAGGCAAGCAGTTGAGAATACCTGTCAGGTTTCATGTCGGTGTAGGTGTGTATATGGCTGAGCCGCAAATCTGCCGGCAATTTTAGCCGTACAGCTCGTGCGCCAACCGCACCTATGGCTACTCCTCGCGATTTTTTCCTACGAGTTTTCCCAGATCGAAAAAGGATCTTTTAAAAAACTGAGAAAAGGGCCCCGTCCCGTTGATCTTTGCTGAATTTTAGAATCCACGTACGCGAAGTTACGGAACTATACAACTTATTGCTGTGATCTTAATCACATCGGCCTGTGATTGTCACTAGCTATCCGCACCACAGTATGTACCTCTGTGGCAGACCAATTAGCGCAGTAAGTATTAGCTATCGGCTTTGCCCGATGAATCTTCATCTTGTTCGTTCTCTTCTGGTGCATCGTCCTTTAGTTTTTTCTCGACTGATTCTTCCTCATCCGGCTGGGCATTGACTTCCGCTGCTTTGCCAACGCCGGCTTCTTCCATCCGTAGCACACGCGCAACTGTCTGCGCGTCCAGCGCATGTTCGTCCTGATACTCCTCAATTGACATGCGCCCATCCCACCACGACCAGTTCATGGGAAATACATCCGGATCAAAGATCACCTGATAGAAATGCCAAATTAGAATCGCGAGTGTCGCCAGGATCGCCTCATACAGATGAATTGTTAACGCAACGTCAATCCACCAACCCGCCAGCCATTTCGTAACAATCACCTGGAACCATGCCATGAGCCCGGTGCAAGCCATGATCACCGTGCCCCAGGCAAGCGCCCAATATTCAAACTTCTCGCCGTAATTGAAGCGGCCAAAACGCGGCTTCTCGCGCGTAAGACCGAGATGGTAGCGAAGCGTCATCCCTAGGTCGCGCAGGTCTTTCTTCTCCGGCCATAATTCGACCAGCATCTTCCGTCCTTCGCGCGTCGCAAGCCCATAGACCACGTGATAGGCGGCCACACCGATCAGCGTGACCCCAGCAATCCGGTGCGCAATTCGCCGGAAATTTTCCGTGATCCCCATCCAATCGGCAACGGAAGAGAACGGAGCGATCAGCGCGAAGCCACTCAGCACCAGAACTGTGAAGCAGATGAACAAAATCCAATGCTGCACCCGCTGATTCAACGTCATGCGCACAATCGTTGCCGCCTCGAGTTTCCTTCTGGCCAAGGCCTTGCTCCGCCAGATCACCGCGTTATGCGAAAGCATCGAACCCACGAGAAAGAAAATGACGAAAATATAAAAATGCTTGATCCACACCACCACTACGGCGCCAAGTCCTGCACTCGGCGAACTTCCCGCATGGATCGGGAAGCGCGTGAACTTTTCGGTCGCGCCGGGATGGCACTGGCCACAAGTGGTGGCGAGATTTGCCTTATTGATCGTGGAGCGTGGATCAGTGGACGCAAGAATCAGATGCGATCCGTGACAGCTGGCGCAATTCGCAACCACAGTCGAACCCAAGCGGGAAGCCAAGCCATGATAACTTTCGCGATAGCTGGCGACTCTTCCGCCGGGAACGCCGAATTCCCGGGTCAATCGCACGTCTTGGTGGCAGCGCGAGCAGGTGATTTGCGCCAAGGCTTGCGCCGAAACCGATGACGAAGGATTCCCCGGCGCCTGGATGGTATGAATCCCGTGGCAGTCGGTGCAAACCGGCGCCAGCCAATTCCCGCGCGCGATCGCTTGCCCATGCACGCTCTGGACGTATTGTTCACTTTGCTGCGCGTGGCACTTTCCGCAGGTTGCTGGAACATTGAATTTAAAAATCGATGACTTAGGATCGCCCGCCATGAGAATGTCGTGCGACCCGTGGCAATCGGTGCAGACTGCGGCTTTTTGCGATCCCGCCGAAACCGCCCGCCCATGAACGCTCTGCTCGTATGAGAAGAAAACTTGCGTGCTGAGCCCACTCGCGCTCATCACGAAACTTTGTTCGTGGCACCTTCCACAGGTTATCGGAATGTTGGAGTGAAAGATCTTCGAGGCGGGATCGGTTGCCGGAAGAATCGCATGCGCATCTCCATGACAATTCACGCAGCCGGCCGCGAGTCTGTTCCCCCGCGCGGCCGCTTTGCCGTGCACACTTTGCGCATAGGCGGCCTGCTCATCCGCGTGGCACGACCCGCATTTGGGCATCGCCAAACCCGGGTTGTGCGGGATGGATTTAACGTCACTGTGACAATCGGTGCAGCCAAGAACGCCGTGCGCGGACTTTTGAAATGCCGGCTCGCCGACGAAAAGACTGACGGTCTTCCCATTAATCGTCGCAGTTAAGGATTGATCGCTGTGACATGCAAGACAATCCGAATTCTGCAGCGGCGCACCAAGACTCAGCGGTGCTCCCGTCCCCAACAGCAGACACAATACGACTATCGGTCGTAGCCACATGGCAAGCTGCTTGTAGCGGTCTTGGCTGCGAGGATCGGGACCGCCAACGCGCGATTGCGAACATTATATGTCGCGTGTAAAGTCGCACGCGGAACTTGCCAGTTGCGCCAATCATTACCGTTGCGGAGCGCGTTGCGTTAAATTTTGCTAACCTGACTATTCGCTCAGTAAATCTTCTCCATCGTTCGAGCGGGCCGTCCCGCTCCACAACTGAGGTGGTTCATGGCAGGAGGCGCTCGTTTGCTGCTAATTGCTCTCCTTCTTCTTTTCTTGTTCGCGGTTTTCGCGGACGCAAGCGCGTCCGATGCGGCGTCGGCAGCTTCACCGGCAGTAACCGGCCCTCCTGTGGCCGAGCAGAAACCGGTGGTGGACGATCTCTACGGCCACAAAATTACCGATCTCTACCGCTGGCTTGAAAACGGCAGCAGCCCGGAGACGCATAAGTGGGTCGACGAAGAAAATACTTACACCCGCAGCCTACTCGATCCGCTTCCCGAAAGAGAGCAAATTCGCGAACGCCTGACCCAGCTGCTTTCGATCGGCACTCTCGGTGCG
>DATJOJ010000006.1:0-54541 GCA_035507035.1 Terriglobales bacterium
TGCCTGGATGAGGAGCCCGCTGCGACATTGCTGACAGCACGATACAAATGTTCGACGAAATTTTACCTATCTTGATCATTTGTCGCTCCCTCTTTCGCATCCCATATTGTTCCGCTAGTCAGGGGAGAGAAGCTTGATGCGAGTGCTGCATGAAAAAACTGGGTTAGTGTTGGGGGTTGGTGTTCTTCTTATTCTCTGCGGCTGCGCGCGGAAGCAGTCTGCTCCGCCGGACGGCGAGGCCCTCTTCGAAAGAAAATGTGCAACTTGTCATCGCGAAGACAGCGGAACTAAGGCGCCTTTGCCGGATGGCTTGAAGCAGATGTCTCGGTCCGCGGTCCTGGCTGCACTTGAGACCGGAAAAATGAAGTGGCAAGGCAGGCTGATCTCTAAAGCCCAGCGCGTCGCCATCGCCGACTATCTGGGCGTGCCAGATTTGCCAGTGTTAACCCAGATGACAGGATTTTGTGCCCGCGATTTGGATCCGCCCGCCAATCCCCCAGTATGGAACGCCTGGGGTGTGGATGCGAACAATACGCGCTTTCAGCCAGAGAAATCGGCAGGCTTAAATTCCGAGCAAGTCAGAAATCTGAAATTGAAGTGGGCATTCGGATTTCCGAACGCAGCCGCGACATACGGACAGCCAGTTTCTTTCGCTGGGAAGCTGTTTGTGGGCAGCGAGGATGGCAGCGTTTACGCGCTGGATGCGGCGACCGGATGCACCTGGTGGACATTTCACGCCGCCGCCACAGTCAAGACTGCCGTTTCCATTGGGAATCAGGGTCAAGCGGCATTTTTTGGAGACACAAACGGCAATGTCTATGCCGTCAATACGTCCAATGGGTCTCTGATTTGGAAGATGCGGCCGGAGTCTCATCCCGCGGCTCGAATTACTGGGTCGCCGCTATTAGTGGGAACACGCTTGTACGTTCCGGTCTCGTCGGGGGAGGAGGGAGCTGCGGCGGATCCGAAATATCCGTGCTGCACTTTTCGTGGAAGTGTCGTGGCCGTCGACACGCGCACTGGAAAACCGATATGGCACGCATACACCATTACTGCGCAGCCGAAGATGACGCGAAAAACTGCATCAGGCCTCCAACTTTGGGGGCCATCGGGCGCGGCAGTTTGGTCGGCGCCCACGGCTGATCTGAAGCGAAGAGCAATCTACGTGGCTACTGGCAACAACTACTCCGATCCAGCAACCAATACCTCGGATGCCGTTCTCGCTTTCGATATGGACTCGGGAAAATTGTTGTGGTCGAGGCAGTTCACCCGTCCTGATCTGTGGAACGCTGGATGTGTGGCTGAACAAAAAGACAACTGCCCAGAGAGCCGGGGAGCCGATTTTGATTTCGGCGCACCACCTCTGCTGCGTACGAGAGCAGGAGGGAAGGATGTCTTGTTGCTGGCGCAAAAGTCGGGGGTCGTTTATGCGGTTGACCCTGATCGACGGGGGGAACTGCTTTGGCAAAAGCGGCTGGGGCATGGAGGCCCGTTAGGCGGCATTCAGTGGGGTGGCGCCGCGGACAGCAAATATGGATATTTCCCGCTGTCAGATTACGACGACTCGAATCTTCTAATGGGTGGTGGACTGTTCGCCCTCGACCTGAAAACCGGTCAGCCGGTTTGGTACACACCTCCGGTCAAACCCGCCTGCTTGGGACAGTTTGGCTGCAGCGCGGCCCAGATGGCGCCGCCGACGGAGATTCCGGGCGCGGTGTTTTCAGGCTCTCTCGACGGACATTTGCGTGCTTATGACACGACGGATGGCACGATGCTTTGGGACTTCGATACCGCGCGGAAGTATGAAACCGTTAACGGCATTCCCGCGCATGGCGGCTCATTGAACGGCGCGGGACCAACCATCGTCGGCGGAATGCTGTATGTCAATGCCGGTTACACCAACGCCATGGGCGGAAACGTGCTGCTGGCATTTTCGGTGGATGGAAAGTGAGAGAAGATGTCTGTGTTTCCCAGTGTCCTCTGTGTTTAGCTTTTACGCGACGTTCTCGAGCGCCAACGCCATGCCCATGCCGCCGCTCACGCACAGGGTTGCTACACCGCGTTTTGCCTTTCGCTTGAGCATTTCGTGAAGAAGTGTGACCGTGATGCGGGTTCCGGTGCACCCGATTGGATGGCCCAAGGCAATCGCGCCACCGTTGACGTTGAGCTTGTCGCGATCGAAATGCAATTCACGATCGCAGGCGAGAACCTGCGCCGCGAAAGCTTCGTTCAACTCAATCAAGTCGAAATCGACGAGACGCAATCCATGCTTCTGTTCCATTTTGTGGAGGGCAGGAACGGGGCCAATGCCCATAATTTTCGGATCGACGCCGGCAGAGGCGACTGCCAGGATGCGGGCCAGCGGTTTGAGGTTATATTTCTTGACAAATTCTTCACCGCCGAGCACAACCGCCGCCGCCCCATCGGTAATTCCCGACGAATTTCCCGCGGTAATGGTTCCTGTTTTCGAGAACACTGGCGCCAGCTTCGCCATCTTCTCCAAGGTGGCTTCGAGGAAAGGATGCTCGTCACGATCAAAAGCCTGGAGCCCTTTCTTGCTTTCGAGCGTAACCGGCGCCAATTCCTCTTTGAACCGTCCGGCCGCGATCGCTTTAGCCGCGCGTGTCTGCGAGCACAAGGCAAACTGATCTTGCTCTTCGCGCGTGATCTTGTATTGCTCGGCAAGCACTTCCGCGGTCTCGCCCATCACCATTTTCGCCATAGGGCAGAAAAATCCGTCGCGATACATCCCGTCGACCAATGGTTGATTACCCAACCGAAATCCCCAACGCGCCCCGTCAAGATAATAGGGAACCCGCGACATCGATTCCGTGCCCCCGGCCAGCACACACTCCAGATTTCCGGTGGCGATCTCCTGAAACCCGAGCGCAATGGATTTCAGACCGGAGGCGCAAGCTTTGTTCACCGTGTAGGCTGGAACTTCTTGCGGAACCCCGCTGCGAATCGAAATTTGCCGCGCTGGATTCGGACCACCTCCGGCTTGCCGCGCATTGCCGAAAATCGTCTCTTCGATTTGATCCGGGCGAACTCGGGCGCGCTCTATCGCTGCCTTGGCCGCCGCCACCCCCATATCGGCGGCTGTCATCGAAGCTAACGAACCGCCGAATTTGCCAATCGGCGTGCGAACTGCAGAAAGGATGTAAACGTCGCGCAATTCTTCCTCCGAGAAAAAGTCTAGCATTGATAGATGCGATGTGACCCGCCGAAGCTTCGACGGCGTCGCACCCAAAACTCCGCTCAATGCGATCTTGCTACACTGAATCTTCATGAATTACATCTACGGCATCAACTCCGTCGCGGAGGCATTGAAGGCGCGCGGACGTGCATTTGCCTGGGTTGGCGTGGCCAAGGAACGTCACGATCTTCGCTTGCAGCGTGTGGTGGAGGAATGCCGCCGCCAGGGGGTTCCGGTGCGCTTTGTCGATCGCGCGGAACTCGACCGCATGGCGGGAAACAACGGCCATCAGGGAGTGGTCGCAGTCACATCGGCGAAGCAGTATAACGACCTCGATGATGTTATCGCGGCCAAGCGAGGTGAACATTCGTTAATCATTGTTCTGGATGGCGTGGAAGACCCGCACAACCTTGGCGCGATTCTTCGCACCGCCGATGCTGCGGGGGCCAACGGAATTGTGATTCCCGAAAGGCGTGCCGCGGGAGTCACGGGAACGGTCACAAAAACCTCCGCGGGAGCAAGCGAACACTTGCCGATCGCGAAGGTCACAAATATTGCGCGTACGCTGGAGGAATTGAAATCGAAAAACGTCTGGACAGTTGGCCTGGATGAGCGCGGCCCGCAGCCGTGGGACTCTCTCGATTACAACATGGATTGCGCCATCGTTCTCGGAGCCGAGGGGAAAGGCCTGCATGATCTCGTGGCCCGGAAGTGTGATTTTCTGGTGTCGATCCCGATGCTCGGTAAAGTCCCGTCATTAAATGTTTCTGTCGCCGCTGGCGTGGTTCTTTATGAAATCGTTCGGCAGAGGCAAAAGAAGTCGGCATGAAATGGTTCTGTGCAGTGTGTGCCCTCTGTGTTTTGGCATTTCCCGCTTTCGCCCTCGACCGCGAAGCCTTCACATTTACCAAGTACGATCTCGATGTCCGTGTTGAGCCAGAACAGCAGCGACTTGGAGTTCGCGGTCACATCACGCTGCGGAACGATTCGTCTGCGCCACAAAAGAATCTCGCGCTGCAAATCTCGTCAACGCTAGACTGGCGCGCGATCAGCCTGGATCACGAGCCCGTACAGTTTGAAACACATCAATACACCTCGGACATCGATCACACCGGCGCGCTTTCTGAAGCGATTGTCACGCTGCCGCACGAAGTCCCGCCGAAGGGCGCAGTCGAACTCGAGGTTGGATACGAGGGAATCATCCCGCTCGATGCCACGCGGTTGACGCGCATCGGGGTTCCAGAAGAGAAAGCCAAACACATTGACTGGGACGAGATCGGCAGGTCATTTACGGCGGTGCGGGGAATCGGAAATGTAGCGTGGTATCCGATTGCCACTCAGGCGGCAAGTCTTTCCGAGGCAAATAGCGTGCTAGAGACAGTTGGACGATGGATGGCGAGGCAGGCCGAATCTGATTTCTCGGCGAAGATATCGCACTCGTCAGATTCCGGCGAGACGTCCACGCTTTACTGCGGAGGAATACAAACGGGCAGTAATGAAAAGAAACAAGCGCAGCCGATCAGCGAATGTTCGTGGACCGGACTCAGCACTCCGACATTCGCGATAGCCGATTATCAAACGCTGGAGGCGGGAGGGCGGGTCAGGATCGAGTACATGAACGGGCAGAAGGACGCCGCCGATTCTTACGCGGAAGTTGCGTCTAAGGCCGATTTATTCCCTCCGCTGGGGCGAAGTCCAGGGAACCTGCAGATGCTTGGATTGCCTGATGAGAACGACTCGCCGTTTGTCACGCAAGGCATGCTGCTAACGCCGCTGAAGACTCCGTTGACCAACGAGGCCGAACTGAGCATCGTGTACGCCCTGGCCCGGCAAATGGTTTCGTCCCCTCGCGCGTGGATTCAGGAAGGTCTTTCGCATTATGCCCAAGCAGCCTTCATTGAGACGCAAAAAGGACGCCAAGCAGCGCTCGATTATATGGATGCCCACAAGTCCGTATTGGTGGAGACCGAAAAAGACGTTGTCGAAAAATCGACCGGCGCCGACCATGCGCTCATCACTGCACCCGACGATCTCTACCTGCAAACCAAGTCGATGTATGTCTGGTGGATGCTGAGGGACATGCTCGGCAACACATTCCAAGACGGCTTGCTCAGCTATGACGGTAACCAGGACAAGGATCCGACATTTCTGCAGAAGCTGATCGAGAAGAAGTCCAATCGCGATCTGCAATGGTTCTTTGACGACTGGGTCTATCACGACCGGGGATTGCCCGATTTTCGCGTTGCTTCGGTGTTTTCCACACCCATCGCGGCGGGCGGATTTTTGGTAACCATCGAAATCGAGAATCCAGGAAGCGTCGGCGCCGAGGTGCCGATTATCTTAAAGACGGAGAAGGAAGACATTCGACGGCGGCTGGTGGTGCATGCCAAAGCCAAAGCGTCGATTCGGGTCGAGACGCAGTCCGCCCCGAAAGAAGTCACGGTCAATGATGGCAGCGTGCCGGAAAGCGATGTCAGCAACAGCACATTCAAAATTGACTCGATGAGTCATTCGAATCATTGATTCAATTTGGAGGATTTCTTGGCCTACATCCAATTTCTCGGGGCGGCAGGAACGGTGACTGGCTCCAAGCACCTGATTAACACGAATTCTGGACCCGGCAGCAAGAGCGGTTTTCAGTTATTGATTGACTGCGGGATGTTTCAAGGCCCGAAGGAATGGCGCGAGCGGAACTGGCAGCAGATGCCGATTCCGCCCCACGACATTGAAGCGGTCGTCCTAACCCACGCGCACCTGGATCACTGTGGATGGATTCCCCGTCTCGTGAAACAGGGCTTTCGCGGGCCCATCTACGCCACGCCCGCCACGATCGATCTGTGCGGCATTCTGCTTCCGGATTCCGGCCACCTGCAGGAAGAAGACGCGGCGTTTTATAACAAGCACAAAAAGTCGAAGCACGATCCCGCCCTGCCGCTTTATACGCTCGAGGAAGCTCAGGAGTGCTTGCAATATTTTCGGCCAGTGCAAATTGAACAAGTGACCCAGTTGAGCGCGGAGCTTTCTTTTCGCTTGGTGCGTGCCGCTCACATTTTGGGTTCGGCCATGGCGGAGATCACCTTGCGAACCAATGGCCAGAGCCGGCAACTCTTGTTTACAGGAGATATTGGCCGTGTCCGCAATCACAACGTTGCGCCCGGTAAAGTTGTCCACTCTGGTCCGCGGGAAGGTGAGAGCGCTGACTTGATGGTCATGGAGTCGACTTACGGGAACCGTCAGCATCCCACGGAAGATCCACGGCCTGAACTGGCCAAACTCGTGCGAGACACTGCCGAGCGTGGCGGAAGTGTGATCGTTCCCGCATTCGCGGTTGAACGCACGCAGAAGTTCTTGTTCGTGCTAAAGGAGCTGATGGAGTCGGGGAAAATACCTCGTATTCCGGTTTTCTGCGACAGCCCAATGGCGATCCAGGCGGTCGAAATTTTCATGAAGCACTCGGAGGAATACACCGACGAGACGCGCCGCCTGTTGTCGCAATATGGCTCTCCGCTGCAGTGGCCGGGCTTCACGTTTGCTTCGACTCCCGAACAATCAAAGAAAATAAACGACTGCAAGTCTCCGTGCATTATTGTTTCGGCCAGCGGTATGGTCACCGGCGGCCGCATTCAACATCACCTGGCGCAGCGGCTGCCCGATTCCCGGAATACCATCATCTTTATTGGTTTTCAGGCGCAGGGGACTCGCGGATTTACCATCAAAAGCGGCGCGCCCGAGGTGAAGATTTATGGCGAGTTTGTGCCGATCCAGGCCCAGATTGCGGCGCTGGAACAGTTCAGCGATCATGCTGACACGCCCGAGTTGCTGCAATGGCTCCGCTCGTTTCGAGCGAAGCCGAAAGCGACTTATCTGGTACACGGCGATCCGGCTGCATCCTCGCAGCTGCGCGACACGATGACGAAAGAGTTAGGATGGGATGTGCAAGTCGCACAGTGGATGCAAAAAGTGGAAGTGAAGTAAATGTTTCGGCCGATTTGGCCCTCCGAACCTTGGTAACGGTACTTCTCAGGAAAAATCTGGCAAAGCCGGCTGCCCTGCGTAATCCTGTATCTTCGAGAACTCCGTAGGAAGACAGAAAAATCCTATGCCACGCATGATCGATCTCGTCCGCAAGTCCGCGGTCCCTTCGAACCTGATGCAGTTTGCTGCCAAAGGCGCGTTGCTGGTGCCGGCGCCGGAGATGGTTGAAATTCTGGTCTACCTTGCGACTGAGAATCCGGTATTCGGCGAACAGGCGCGACTGACGCTGGCAGGATGGGACCCGACATCCGCGGCGGCCGTCGCTTCGCATTCGGCTACTCCGAAGGAAGTCCTGGACTATTTCGTCGATCCCGAGAATTTACGGCCCGATCTCCTGCCCGTTCTGATCGAAAATCCGTCCGTTGAAGAATCGCAGATTGTGAGGCTCGCGGTTACTGCCACACGGGAACAGGTCGAGGTTCTGTTGAATAGTCCGCGCGCGAATGAACGCCGCGAGATTCTGAGCGCTTTGCTCACCAACGGCAATCTTCGGCCGAACGAAGCCAAAATTATCGAGGAGAAAGTTTGCTCGTTTTCGGGCACGGTTGCGGATGTTGCAGAACAATTGCCAGATGAGATTCGTGAAGCGAGTGACACGCCGCCTACGCCAGCGGGCGATTCGAGCGATCAAGACGAGGACGATATTCTCGACAGTTATTTGACCGAGCACGCTCGCGAGATTTCCGCCGAAAATGCGAAAAACTTTGAACCGACGGCGGAACTCGAGGAAGACTCAGCTGCGGAAGACGAACTAGAGCACGCCGATGCGGTTGCTACGGCGACCAATGCTTCCGGTCATGGGGCTGCAGCCGCGCCGGCACGAAAAGCTGTAGCGAAAAAATGGACTTTAAGCGCTGAAGAGCAGCGAGGCAGCGCCCTGCAAAAAATCTCGAAGCTCGACGTCAAGGGGCGCATCAATCTCGCGGTCAAGGGGACCAAGGAAGAACGCTCCATCCTGATTCGCGACGGCACCAAGATTGTGTGTCTGGCCGTGCTTGAGTCACCGAAGGTTACCGATGGCGAAGTCGAAAAGTTTGCCAGCCAGAAGAATGTGCTGGAGGCGGTGTTGCGGGCCATCCCCATGAAACGCCGCTATATGAAGCTGTACCCGGTGGTGAGAAATCTCACCTTCAATCCCCGCACTCCGATCGATGTGTCTCTTGGGTTGATGAAAAATCTGCTGGTGCAAGACCTGCGTCACCTGTCCGGCAACAAGGAAGTGTCGGAAACGGTTCGTAAGTTGGCGCTGAAAATGTTTAAGCAAAAACTCAGCGCCAATAAGAAATAATACTTACTTATCAAGATTAGCCAGCGCTGCGATCCCGCCGTTACAATATGGTTCATGTCAGTTGTTCAAGCCGATCCCATTAGCGATTTGCTGAAGCGCGCAAAGACTATTGCCGTGGTTGGCCTTTCCGACAGCCCGCTTCGTCCCAGCCATGGCGTCGCTGCGTACATGCAGACGCATGGCTACCGCATCATTCCGGTCAATCCGCAAGTCGACGAGGTGCTTGGCGAGCAGGCTTACGCTTCTTTGCTGGATGTGCCGGAGAAGATCGATATCGTGAACATCTTTCGGCGATCGGAGTTCGTGGGCGAAGTGGTCGATCAGGCAATTCGATTGCAGGTTCCCGCGATCTGGATGCAGGAAGACGTGATCAACGAAGAAGCCGCTGAAAAAGCGCGCAAAGCTGGCATCCTCGTCATCATGGATCGCTGCATCCTAAAGGAGCATCGGGCACGATTCGGAAATGTCATCCTTTCACGAGGATGATAGTTGCGTCATCGCCCAGACCGTTCTCTCCCGCAAACTTGCGCACGTCTTCCACAATGTTTTCCGGCGAAGCATCAGTGAGGGCCAGCCGGTTTTCGATGCGGCCTAGGCCGTATTCCTCCTGCTGCTCGTTGGCAGCTTCGGTGATGCCGTCGCTGTAAAACATCAGGCGCGAGCCCTTCGGCAACTCAATTTTTGATTCAGAGAAATCGCTGCTTCCGATCCCGAGTGGCATTCCCCGCTCCGTATCCAGAAAGCGCGCCATTCCTTCGGAAATCAGCAGGGGTGCGGGATGGCCGGCATTGGCGAAGATCAGAGTTCTGTTCGCCGGGTCGAGCACGCCGTAAATCATGGTGACAAATCGTCCTGCGGGGAAATCTTCGGTCAGCAACCGATTGAGCTTCGTTAGGACCTCGCCGGGAGTGCAGGCGGCTTCGGCAAGGGATCGTAACATTCCGCGAGTCGCAGACATGAGTAACGCGGCCGCAGTGCCCTTGCCGGCAACGTCGGCCAATACCAGGCCGACGCGCCCGCGATCAAGCGGAATGAAGTCGTACCAATCGCCGCCGACAGCGCCAACGGGAACTGACATTCCGGAGATCGAAAAGCCGGGAACCAACGGCGAGCATTTCGGCAACAACGATTGCTGGATGACGCGGGCTTCTTGCGCGTCGCGGTCCATTCGTTCGCGTTGATGCTGAGCCTGCGCGAAGCGCCGAGCATTGTTTACGGCGATCGCAATGTCATTGCACAGAGCTTGCAGCAGGCGCAGTTGCTCCGGCGGAAAAGCATCCAATTGATGATGCGAACTGGTGAAAACGCCAACCAGTTGGCCGTTCACATGCAGTGGGATCGCAACTTCGGAGAGCGTCGATTCTTCGCAGCCGATGTAATAGGGATCTTTGCGGACGTCGGGAGCATAGCGCATCTGTCCCGTGGCCGCGACATATCCCACCATTCCTTCTTTGCCGATCTTCAAACTGTGACCGGGACCATGCACGGCGCAGCCGCCGCAACCGCAAGCGCTCGCGAGGAACAATTCCCCGCGCTCTTCGTTGTGCAGGTAAATATCGGCGTCGACACACCCAAAGGAGCGAGCGACGTCGTTTACGACCTTATCGATAAGTTCATCGAGATCCAAAATCGAGGAAATGCGCTGCGCCGCCTTCTGCAGCTTGAGGAGTTCTTCGACCTGATCGATCTGCAGCGGCCTGGGACTAAGAGCAGGGGAAGTTATCCAATTTGGACTGGTCGCCATGGGCGCCCTCCTGGAAATCGAAACCTTACTCACCACAGATGAGTGGTTTACCGGTTAGGATTCGTTTTCTTGTTTGCTTTCGGTTCGCCCCGCTTGGCTGCGAAGTCGCTTGATCTCAGCCGTGCGTTCGCGAATGCGCTTTTCGACCCCTTCATTTGTCGGATGGTAATAAGTGCGGTCGCGGAGATTGTCGGGCAGGCATTGCATATCCGCGACTTTATCTTCCAAATTGTGGGCGTATTGGTAATCGCGACCGTAGCCCAGATTCTTCATCAATCCCGTTGGTGCATTGCGAAGATGTAAAGGCACAGGCTCGGCAGCGGTTTGTTCCACGTCTTGCTGGACGCCGGAATAAGCGGTGTAGAGCGCGTTGGATTTGGGAGCGAGCGCAAGATAGACGACGGCCTGGGCCAGTGCAAGATTACCTTCAGGCATGCCGATAAAATCCACGGCGTCGCGGGCGGCCATACAGAGAGAAAGAGCATTGGGATCAGCCAGACCGATGTCTTCGACCGCCATGCGAACCACGCGACGCGCAATGTAAAGCGGGTCTTCGCCGGCTTCGAGCATGCGGCCCAGCCAGTAGAGCGCGGCGTCGGCGTCGCTATTGCGGACGGATTTGTGCAAAGCGGAAATGAGGTTGTAGTGTTCTTCGCCCGCCTTGTCGTAGAGGAGTACACGCTTTTGCAAAGCATCCTGCACGATCTCGTCGGTGATTTCGCCGCCGGTTTCTTTTCCAGCACGCGCCAACGTCGAAGCGACTTCGAGAACGTTATAGGCGCTGCGGGCGTCGCCACTGGAATAAGCGGCAATCTTCGATAACACCTCGTCAGTTGCACGGAGCTTTTGCAGGCCGAGGCCGCGTTCTTCGTCTTGCAGTGCGCGCCGAAGCAAGGTGACGACCTGCTCCTCGGTCAATGGCTTAAGCACATAGACGCGGCTGCGCGAAAGCAGCGCCGAAATGATCTCGAAGGATGGATTCTCCGTGGTCGCGCCGATCAACCGGATGTTGCCTTTCTCGACGTGCGGCAAAAAGGCGTCCTGCTGAGCTTTGTTGAAGCGGTGAATTTCGTCGATGAAAACGATGGTGCGCGTGCCGTATTGCTTGGCGCGCTCGGCATCCGCCATCACCTGCTTGATTTCCTTAATTCCGGAAAGCACGGCGGAAAACTCGATGAAATCCGCCTTGGTCATGCGGGCAATGATCTTGGCCAGCGTGGTTTTGCCAGTGCCGGGAGGTCCCCAGAAAATCAGCGAGCCGGTGTCATCGCGTTCGATCTGTGTACGCAGCGGTTTGCCGGGACCAATTAAGTGCTCCTGTCCGACGAACTCTTCGAGCGTCCGCGGCCGCATGCGATCGGCAAGGGGACGGGAGCGATCAACGCCTTCGTCACGGTTCGGTATGGGTTGAAATAGGTTCACAGCTTATTTCGCCACCGAGGCACGAAAAGACCTGAGGACATCATCCGTTTATGTTTTCTATCACTCTGTGTCTCCGTGGTGGACAAGCCTCTGTCTAGCTATTTCATACAACACAATGCTCGCAGCCACGCCCGCGTTCAGTGACTCGACCTTCGGCGAATGCGGAATTGCCACGATCTCCTCCATCTGCTTAAGCAAGTCACGCGAGAGGCCTGCACCCTCGCTGCCAATGAAGATTGCCAGTGGGCCGGTCAGCGATACCTCATCCAGGGGCTTCCCTTTGTGCGAAGAAGTGGCGATGAGGTGCAGGCCACATTCTCGCAACCGGCCGAGGATTATGGGCAGTTCCACCTTAACAACCGGCAGCCGAAAAACCGATCCTGCGGAAGCGCGCACCGCTTTCCAGTTGAAGGGACTGACCGTGCCTTCTCCTAGAAGCACTGCGGCGGCGTCAAATGCCTCTGCCGAGCGGAGGATTGTGCCCAAGTTCCCCGGGTCCTGAACGCCGGAGATGGCCAGCAAAGGGCCGGTCCCAGTTCTGGCCAGGACGCCTTCCAGCGTAAACCGGCGGCAATGCACCAGCGCCGCAACTCCCTGAGGTGTGTCCGTGGGCACAGCGTTGGCGAAAAGACTGTCGGGAAGCAGGAGCGTCTCAACATGAGCGCCGAACTGGGGCAGAAAGCGTTCGGAACGAGGTTCGGCCGACTCGCTGAAAAACACCGCTTGGAACTTGAGTCCGCTGCGAATGGCCTCCTCTAGAATATGCCATCCTTCGATTGCGCAAAGCCCGTCCGCATCTGGCTCGGCGTGCGCGAATGCCTTGCGCAATTCCTTCAGCAGCGAGTTGTGGCGGCCCTCGATCCGGCGCAAGCGAGCGGGGTTCGTGGTCTGTCGACTAATCTGGGGAGTCCTCAGGTTGCCCTCTCTTGGAAAATCATACGCTTAACCTCACCTTGCACTGTGGACTCGTGGTATGTTAGCTTTCGCCTTTCTGTTCATATCTTTTGGGACGAGTTAGTGTGCGCGCAGAAATCATCAAGATCAATAAAGATAATCCGGAAGCATCGCTGATCCGTTATGTCGCCGACCAGGTTCGGGCTGGCGAAGTGCTGGGAATGCCAACCGATACGTTTTACGGCCTCGCCGCAGATCCCTTCAATCTGCGAGCGGTCGACCGCGTGTATGAGATCAAGTCGCGGTCGCGGCACAAGCCCTTGTCACTTTTGATCGCCGACATCGATCAAGCGGAGGAGCTCGCCAGGCCGCTGCCCGAGGAGTTTTATCGACTGGCGCGAAAATATTGGCCTGGGCCTCTGACGATCATCGTCAAAGCGGCGTCGCGGCTGCCTTTGAAGGTAACGGCGAACACGGGAAACGTCGCCCTACGCGTGCCGAATGCCAAAATTCCGCTTTCGGTCGTGCAAGCGGCGAGCATACCCATTACCGCGACCTCGGCCAACTTGAGCGGCGAATCGGAATGTACCACGGCCATCGCGGTGCGCGACCAACTGGAAGGGCGGATTGCCATCATTGTGGATGGTGGCACCTCGCCGCGCGAAGTGGCTTCGACCATCATTGATCTCACGGACGAGGATGCGCGCTGGCGCATCATGCGAGAAGGCGCCATCCCGGCTCAGGAGATCTCCGAGTTCTTCGCACAGGGATGAGCGAAGCAGCAACGACGGCGTCGAACGGATATTGGATACGTTGGTTGACCGCCATCGCGGTTGCCGCGTTCTTGGGTTATCTCGGTTCCGTTTGCGCAAATATCGTCCGCACCTCTTACGAACAGCAGGTTCATCGCGCCGACGCCATCGTCGTTTTTGGGGCTGCCGAGTATGTGGGTCACCCTTCGCCGGTTTACCGCGCCCGACTCGATCACGCTTTCGAATTATTTCAACTTGGCGTGGCACCCGTGATTATCACAACCGGCGGCGCGGCCGCCGATCCCAGCTACAGCGAGGGCGGGGTAGGGCATGATTACCTTCTGCACCGTGGAGTTCCCGAATCATCCTTGATCGCGGAAACGCAAGCTTCCGACACGGCGGAGTCAGCCCAGCGCGTGGCAGTGATTTTACGGGCCAATCATCTGCGTAATTGCGTCGCCGTCAGCGACGCCTACCATGTCTTTCGAATTCGCAAAATGCTCGAGCATGAGGGGGTAACCGTTTATGTTTCCCCGCGGCCGGACTCGCGTCCGCATTCGGCATGGCTGCGCGGGATAGCTGTGCTGCGAGAAGCGGCGAGTTATGTGCTTTGGAAAATCAATGCCAAGGGGTGAGGCTTCACCATCCCATCCGCTTTCTTAGCTCTGTAATGTGGGCGGCGTGGTGGCGCCCGTGCCAGGCATAGAGGGCCAGGCTCTTTTCCAGCGATACAGTGCCGAGTTCAGGATGGCGAAAGGTTCGCTTCCACTCGTCTGGTTTCAAACTTCGCAATAGCCGCACCCAGCGGTCGTGCAGCGAATCCACGAGTGTCAGCGACGTTTCCAGCGGCGTGGCCAAAACGTCGCCCGTATCCGCCCAGCGATCTTCCATATAAGGCTTGATTGTTGGATCGTCTTCGGTCATTGCGAGTTTGAATCGAATGTAAGCATTCATGTGGCTTTCGGGCACATGATGAATCACCTGGCGAACGGTCCAACCGCCATCGCGATAGGGAGTTTCAATTTGCTGAGGAGTGAGTCCATCGATTGCGGCACGAAGCGCGCCTGGTGTTTTCTCGATCTCGCCGATGAATTGTGCGCGTTGCGCCTCGTCGGTCGAGCCGGAAAATTGGAACTTGCCAATGGGATAACGCGGATCGATCATTCTGCTCTCCAGCGCAAAAGAGTTCGCCGGCGAAAATCCCTCCGGCTTTAGCAGATTTGAGCTGGCATGAGATCAGAACGGTGCAGAATATCTCAGTGCACCAGGGCAAAGATGCGAACCGGGCTACCCGAGCCACCTTCCAGCTTCATCGGGGCAACCACAAGAATCGCCCCTGCGACCGGTGCCTTCTCGACGTTAGCGACATTTTCAAGATGGTAAAGGCTGTGAGATAGCGTGTAGTGATGGACGGGAAAATCCTTCGAGGGGCCGTAATCGATGCTGAGGGTATCAATGCCAAGGCCGATCGCCGTGCGGCCTTCCACCAAAAATCTTGCCGCGTCGAGCGAATAGCCGGGGAAGTGCATCACGCCTTTATCGTCCGCGTTTCGATAATCCTTAACTGAATTCCAGCGTGCATCCCAGCCGGTGTCGGCGATCACAACGGCGTCTGGTGGAATTTGTCCGTGAACCTGCTCCCAGCGGGCAATATCGTCGACCGAAACTTGATAGGCGGGATTAGATTTTGCACCTGCCCTCGCGTCCAGCACAACCAGTGGGGCAAGAAAACGCTCCGGCGGAATCTGGTCAACAGTCCACAATCCATGAGCAAAATGAGCCGGCGCGTCGAGGTGAGTTCCGAAATGCTCGGGCAACGAAATCTCCCGGGCGAAATAGCCGTCTTTATCAATCGTGGCTACGGTAGTCGCGTGAAACGCTGGTTTATCGGAAAGCTCGTACGTCGGAACTTGAGCGTTAATGGCGTGCGTGAGATCAACCACTTCCCGGAAAGGGGGATTCAGCGCTCGATCTTGACGGTGCTGCCCAAATAGCAACAAGGTCAGCACCAAGGCACACCCAATGATGAAAGTACGAGCCTTCATGGATCTCCTATTCAGATGCAGCTTCAAGATACTCAGGTGCTCTCATTTTGGGGGAGGCGATAAGGCGAGACAAGGAACGTCAGTAACTTAAAGTCGCCCGAGCAAAATTGCCACGGCAGCTGCGATCAACGTGCTCAGGAAATTCACCCAATTGTTGTTCAACAGCTTCTCTTTCTCTAACGTCGCTCCGAGAAAACTGTCGCTCATCATTCCCAACCCCGCCGCCAAAACCGAACTGCCGAGCCATCTTTTAGGAAGCAAGGCAGTCAATGTCGCAAAGAGGCTAACCAAAATCGCCGTAACCAGACCAGCTGATGTTCCAATTGCGGTGATTCCGCCACTTGTGCCCGCCGGCACGGGTTCGAACGTCGTAATCATGAGAGCCTTCTCACTATGAGCCTGCCCTAGTTCGCTGGAAACGGTGTCGGCGGCGGCTTCGGAGAGTGCCGCGATAGCCGCGAGCAGGAAGATCGGTTTTCTGCTCAGACCAAAAATGGCCGCACAGACTGTGCAGACTGCAAGATTTGCCAACACTTGCGAGGCAGTCCGTCCTTGGCGACTTTCTGCGGTCCCGAGCCGCTTTTTTCGTGAATATCCAAACTTTGTACTGACCCAGGTTAGCGCGAAAACGACGGCCAAAGCGCCCACTGCGGCTGGTCCTGCGGAGACATAGATGACAAAACAGACGACCGCACCTGCCGCGGCTCCCGATACGCTTACACCGCGAAGCCATCGCGCCACCGCCGTGAAAACGATGGTCACCACCCCGGCGATCGCAACTTGTTCCGGGGCAATCACGGAATCTGCAGCCTTTCACGCCCGCAAAGTTCTTTGCTGACAATGCTTTGCGGCGAGCTGAGGCACGAAGCTAAGTTGTACACACTATCCATTGGGCCGTCTTTTATTGTTCCACATTTCGTCGTGCTTCTAGTTGGGGTTACCGACGCGACCTTAATTGCGTCAAAGCTTTGGAAGTAGTTTAAACTCACGGGGCGGTGCGACTCTGGCACGGCACCGGCGAGTTTTGAAACAGATTTTCGGGAGACACTCATGGCAGCTTCGGTTTGGTCTGGATATCTGACCTTCGGCTTGATTTCGATACCGGTGCGCTTGTTTTCTGGCGCCCGCAGCTCCGGCATCTCGTTCAACATGCTGCATCGCCCTGACAAGTCACGGCTGAAGCAGCAATACGTTTGCCTGGCCGACGGCCAAGTGGTGGACCGCAGCGATATCGTCAAAGGGTATGAATTCCGCAAGGACGAGTACGTCATTATCGACCCCGAAGAGATCAAGAAAATCGAGCCGAAAACGGCCAAGACGATGGAGATCTTGGAATTCGTTAAGGCGAGCGATGTCGATCCCGTCTACTTCGAATCCTCGTATTACATGATGCCGGAAGAAGCCGGACGCCGACCCTACGCTCTGCTGACCAAAGCTCTGGAAGAGAGCGAATATGTGGCGATCGCGAAGCTGACCATGCACAATCGCGAATACACCGTGTTTGTGCGACCACACAAGCATGGCCTGATGCTGCATACCATGTATTACAAGGAAGAAGTCCGCGAGGTGGAAGGATTCGGCGCTCCCGACGTTGAACTGAAAGACGCCGAGGTCAAGGTGGCCCACCAATTAATCGAAGCGTTAGCCGCGGACTGGGACCCGGAAAAGTTTCATGACAGCTTCCAGGACAATTTAAAGAACCTCATCCAAACTAAGTTGGAGGGCGGCAAGATCGTCGAGATCGAGAAGCCGAAGAAACTTGCTCCGGTAGTCGACCTCATGTCAGCTCTGAAGCAAAGCCTGGCGCAAATGGAAGGCAAGAAGAAACCGGCCGGAGCCACGCGCGAAGCGACAGCACGGAAGAAATCGCGCGGGTAGCAGACTTAGGCGCTGCATACCCCCCGGATTTTTTCTACGCAATCGTCTCAATTCCGAATCCCACCACGCGGGTTCTGACCGTGCCATGGTGGCGCATTCCACATTAAGCCTTTAAAATAGAAATCTTTCCACCTCTTATGAAGTTGCCAATCTGTCGGCCCGTCCCGGCTGTAACACTGCGCGCCTGCTTTGCAGGCACGGTGGTCCTGGCCCTTGTTCTTCTGTGTACGGGCTGCGGCGATTATTTTCGCCCGGTGGCGTTTCCTGTGGTTCCGGTGCAGCCGAATCCCGGCTTTACGCATGTTGCCGTGGTGATCAGTCAGAACGGCACAAATAACCCCGGGGCGAGCACTACCATTGATGTCTCCGGGGATTCGAACGTCTCGCAGGCGACGGTCGGATTGATGCCGGTGCACGCAGCCTTGGTCGCGAGCGGCACCAGGGTTTATGTGGCTAACCGTCTTGACAACACAATCTCCGAGTTTGGCCCCACAACTCCGACGCCGGTTACGACCATCAGCTTGCCCGCGGGCTCGGCGCCGGCCTTCGTGAATACTGCTGAGAGCAGCAACGTCTATATAGCTAATGCCGGCAGCAACACGGTTTCGTCAATTTCGGTAACGACTAACGTGGTCACGAACACGGTTCAGGTCGGAGTCAATCCAGTATCCATTGCCGAAACTCCCAACGCCTTCAAACTCTATGTTGCCAATGCCGGCAACAGTACGTCGGTTGGTTCGGTCAGCAGCATCAATCCGGTTGACCTCACAGTGAATGCTCCCGTTGTTGCCAGTTTAACTGCTCCCTGGGTATCTCCGGTTTGGGCGGTTGCGCGTAACGACAGCCAGAGAGTCTACATTCTGGACAACGGCAGCGGGTTTGTGTCGGCAATCAACACTGCGAACGACACAGTCGTGGGGGCAGCGTCAGTCGGCGTGGGTGGAGACTACATGATTTACGACTCGGTTTTAAACCGCGTCTATGTGACCAATCCTGCGAAGGGTACCCTGACATCTTTGGATGTCTCGACCGATTCGCTGACGGCAACAACCGTTGTGGTTCCCAATGCAGTTTCTGTAGCCGCCTTGGGAGATGGTACGCGGGTGTACGTTTCCAGTTCTGCCGTCAGCGGCAGCACCGTGACTTCGCAGGTGACGGTAGTGAGGACGGCAGATTTCAGCATCAAGACGACCGTTCCTCTCGGCTCCGCCCCGGTTTCGACGGCGTGCTTGGAGGGGACCTGGTCGGATTCGTCGATTGCGGCTTCGGCAGATTATTCGCGGGTCTACGTGGGAAACTGCGATGCTGGAAACATCGCGATCATTCAGACTTCCGACGATACCCTGGCTTTGAACCTGGCTGCGCCGCTAAGTGCGCAGCCGCCTGAAAAACAGGGCGGTAGCCCGCCGCCGCAGAATCCCGTGTTCGTGGTAGCGGGGCCGTAGCACATCCCGCTTTACACTTTTCTGGCAATCTGAGACACTCGTCCGTGGAAACCCAATCTATTGTTGTCCTCGACTTCGGGGCGCAATATTCGCAACTGATTGCGCGCCGCATCCGCGAACAGAATGTTTTCTCAGTTGTTCTTCCTTGCACGGCCAGCATTAAGGAAATCGAAAGTTATTCGCCAATAGGCATGGTTCTTTCGGGCGGCCCGTCATCGGTCTACGACAAAGATGCGCCTAAGGCGGATCGGCGCGTATTCGAGTTGGGCGTGCCCGTGCTTGGGATTTGCTATGGATTGCAGTTGATGGTGCACGTGCTGGGCGGCAAGGTTCGTGCTGCAGACAAGCGGGAATACGGCCATGCCAATGTTGAAATGAAAAATGACTCGCGGCTATTCGAAGCCGTGCCGCGAACGCTGAACGTATGGATGTCTCATGGCGACGAAGCGGTGGAACTGCCGTCCGGCTTCAAGGTGACCGCCAGTTCCCCCAATGCCATAGCCGCGATTGAAAATGCTGGCCAGCAAATGTGGGCCGTGCAGTTCCATCCTGAAGTTCGTCACACGCAGCACGGCACCGACATTCTGCGCAATTTCGTGCTGAAAATCTGCGGGGCAAAGCCAACTTGGACGGCGCAACATTTTATCGATGCGACCATTGCCAGCGTTCGGGAAACGGTCGGCAGCGGGCGAGCCATCTGCGCTTTGTCAGGCGGCGTAGATTCGGCGGTGGCCGCAACCCTGGTTGATCGCGCACTACGCGACGGCAAAGGCTCATCCCGCTTAACTTCCATTTTCGTCAACAACGGCGTGCTGCGTAAGAATGAGTTTGAAAAAGTGCAGCAAAATTTGCGGGACAAGCTGGGCTTGCATCTTGACGCCATCGATGCTTCCGATCGCTTTCTGAAAAAGTTGGCTGGCGTGACCGATCCGGAGAAGAAGCGCAAAATCATTGGCAATGAATTCATCAAAGTTTTCGAACAGGAAGCCCGGCGCATCGAGAAGAAAGAAGGGAAGGTGAAGTGGCTGGTCCAGGGAACGCTTTATCCCGATGTGATTGAGTCGCGCTCGGTCCGCGGGCCTTCGCAGGTCATCAAATCACACCACAATGTCGGCGGGCTGCCGGAGAAGATGAAGCTCAAGCTGATTGAGCCTCTCAAGGAGTTATTTAAAGACGAAGTCCGAAAAATCGGGCGCGATCTGGGCATGCCGGAAGAGATTTTGCAGCGCCAGCCGTTTCCTGGGCCCGGGCTAGCGGTACGAATTCTCGGGGAAGTCACTCCCGATCGACTAGCCATTCTTCGCGAGTGCGACGACATCGTGGTCGGTGAGATAAAGAAAGCTGGCTTGTACTCGAAGATTTGGCAGTCATTTGCTGTGCTACTGCCTGTAATGTCCGTGGGCGTGATGGGCGACCAGCGGACTTACGCGTACACTTGCGCGATTCGGGCGGTTCATTCTGAAGACGGCATGACGGCGGACTGGGTTCCGTTACCCCATGAAGTATTGAAGACGATTTCCAGCCGGATCGTGAACGAGGTAAAAGGCGTGAACCGCGTAGTCTACGACATCACCTCGAAGCCGCCGGGCACGATTGAGTGGGAGTAGGCGTTTTCGCAAACCGGCCGGTTTGATCCGTGCCCATTACCTGGGTCACTGGCAACAAATAACGGATCAGGCGATCATTTCAATGTGGAGTTCCACATCAAAGTTTCGGGCTCGCTGGTGTTGTCTTCACTGGCGACGTTGCTTAGCGCAGTTGCCTTTTTGTTAGCGTACGTCATGCGCAGTGATTGGGCGACGGTGTTGTGGTGGGCAGTACTTCCGGAACTGCTCGTTTTTACCTTGGTCTACCTGGCAGCTGACTTCGCGAAAAGCGCAACTCGCAGGCAAGCTGCTTTCTCAGTTCTCGTCGCTCTTCCTGCCTTCGTTACGGGAATCTGGTTCTTCAAGAATTTGCACCTTTAGAGCTTGACAAAGAAAAGGCGGGCAATCTGCCCGCCTTACAAATCTGAGTGAAAGAACGTCTTTATGCCCCCGCCATCGCCGGCTCAACTTCGTAGATCGAATACCAGGGCGTGGCGGCCTTGAGCTTACTGTTCACGTTATTAATATTCTTTACGCCCTCGGTCTCGAGCCATTGGCGGAAAGCGGCTGCGCCTTGCTTGGCGTAGACAGGAATGCCGTCTTTCCATGTCGCGCGGCCACAGAGCACGCCATTGAACTTCACGCCCGATTCGCCGGCGAGTTCCAGCGTTTCACTGAATTCGGCGTTGCTCACACCGGCCGAGAGATAGATAAACGGCTTGGTCGCAACCTCCGCTCCTTTGTGAAAGAGGTCGATGGCTTCTTTTTTTGTGTACGCCTTTTGACCAGCAAAACATTTCACGCCTTCCACAAATTTCATGTTGACCGGCACTTCGACTTTCAAAACGTCCACGCCGTAGCGATCTTTGCTGAATTCCTTCATGCTAGCGATGACAATTTCCGGCTTTTTCCTGGCATAGTCGAAGCCCTTTTCGTCGGCACCATCTTCGTAGCCGACAAACTCAAGGAAAAAGGGAATGTCGTTGGCGCGGCACTCATCGCCGATGCGCTCCACCCAGGCATGTTTCCTGTCGTTGACTTCTTTTGGATCAAAAGGAGTGTAGTAAAGCAGAATTTTGACGCAGTCGGCGCCAGCCTCCTTCAAACGGTGCGCCGACCAATGATCGAGCAGGTCAGGAAGCCGTCCCGGACCGGTCTTGTCGTATCCGGTCTTCTCATATGCCAGCAAAAGGCCGGCATTTTTTGCGCGTTTCTTGGATGCCGGCAGGCCCCACTCGGGGTCAAGCAGAATGGCGCTGGCGTGCGGGGTCAGAACCTCTGCGACGAGCGACTTGAATTCCTCCATCATCGCATCGCTGACGTTGCTGCCCTTTTCTTTGGCCAAAGATTTTTGCAGCGAGCCGCGCTGATCCATCGCAGCAGCGGCGATGACACCGCGTTCATTGGAAACTCTTCTAAGGCCGGCGAGCTTTCCCGGGGTAAGTTTCATAAATCCTCCAGTAAGATTGCTCGAAACCTTGCAATTGTAAATCGAAAATGACGATATTTGCTAAAGAAAGGCACACCAAGGTTTTGCCTGCCAAATAAACCCAGGGGACGATTCCAACTTACTGCCGCAGGGTTAACTTCCCCAGGATCTCCTGCTGCTTGGTTATAAGATCGCTGACTCCCTGGCGAGCCAGCGCCAGCATCTTCTCCAGTTGGCGATCGTCAAATGCCTGACGCTCAGCCGTCGCCTGCACTTCCACGATCTTGCGGCCGGCGGTCATTACATAGTTCATATCCACCTCAGCCCGCGAATCTTCCTCATAAGCAAGGTCGAGTAAAATTTCCCCATCGACGATCCCCACGCTGACCGCGGCCACGAAGTCGCGCAGCGGAACGAAGGTCAGCGCTCCTCCCTCGACCAGCTTTTGCAGGGCGAGGCCCAATGCCACGAATGCCCCCGTGATCGATGCTGTGCGTGTTCCCCCATCGGCCTGGATCGCGTCGCAATCGATCCAGATGGTGCGTTCGCCAAGCCGGTCAAGGTCCGTGACCGCCCGCAACGAGCGGCCAATCAATCGTTGGATTTCATGGGTCCGTCCGCTCGGACGGCCTTTGGCCACCTCGCGTGGAGTGCGGGTCAAGGTCGAGCGCGGCAACATGCTGTACTCGGCGCTGATCCAGCCTTTGCCGGTGTTGCGCAGAAATTGCGGCACCGTGTCTTCGATGGAAGCGGTGCAGATCACGCGGGTGTTGCCGATTTCGATAAGAACGGATCCCTCGGCGGTATGGATGAAATCAGGCTCAATCTTGACCGGGCGCAGCTGCTCAGGAGAACGGTTATCGGCACGAAAAATCATGACCAGCGATTGTAAATGAGGCTTACTCGGTGGCGCTCAAGGAACATTTTGCAGTTGCGCCGCCAGTTGCGTCATCACCGCAACGTCAAAGAAATTTGTCAGATCAATGTGGCCGGCAAGGGTATCCCGCTGATTGCCCTCGACCAGAATCTTTACGCGAGTAATCCCGGGAACATTCGCGGAAAGAGTTTCTATCAATGAGGCTACAGTCAGTTCTTCTACCAGCACACCCGAGCGATGAAGGTTGGCAAAGGCACCGTTTACATCGATGATGGCCAGGCCTGGGTTTACGAGGTACACCTCGCGTATTTCCGAGCCGGCGCCCAGCGCATGGGGAGAAGATTTGTCGAGATAGATTTCCAGCAATGCTCGCAAGAGTTCTTGCGCCCGCTCTTGGCGTCCGGCCGGAAGAGGAATGCTGGCGGTGCGGGCTTGCAATGAACCACTGTCATCGTTGGCGACGTAAAGCACTACATTTTCAGTCGGGCCCGATACTGGTGGCGCGACGGGCAGGGTATCCGCAGACGGGGGCAGAGCGACGTTAGCACGGTGAGGCATGCGCCACACATAAAAGCCCATCGCCAGGGCCACCACTACCATAATGAGCGCGGCGATGATCAGGTGGCGGGGAATCATTTCGGTTCGACCTTTAGCTTGTCCCGGACATTCACTACTCCCGTGGCAACTGCGGCTGCGACGGATTGCTGATAAGACGGGGAGGTGAGTTGCACGATATCGCCGCTTTGAGGTGCGATTTCGAGTGCCAGCGCCGGCAGCGCGATGTTATTCAGCGGCCGCAAAGACGCGGCGAGACTGCGAACCGGTACGTTTTTGGCCTTCAGAGCCTCGGCAATTCCCTCCTCGGCAATCTGGCTGGTGGGCTCATATAGCGCTTGCGCGGTGTTCCAATCCATGAAAGGGCCGTTACTCTCGCGGGCTGGAGGAAGCAGTGCGGTGTAGACCCGCACGCCTCGCCCCTCCGAACTGGCATGGATGCAGATGTAGATTGCCGCGCCAGCTGCATTTGCCATGCTGGCACGTTGGTCGGGGTTAAGCGTGACGTCGGCATCGCGCACCATCATGGTGGAGAGTCCACGAGCTGTAAGTTCCTGGCGCAGGCTGCGGGCAATGGCTAACGTGACATCTTTTTCTGCGATTTGATCGGTGAGTGCCGCACCACGCTCGTCACCTCCGTGGCTGGCATCGATCACGGCGAAGTAGTGTGGAGCAACCGGAATCGTTGCCGCGGGTACGGGGGCGATGGGAGGGCTAGGCATCACCGACGCAGCCGGAGCGGGCGATGGGACCGGCGCCTGCGGGTTAACCGACGTCGAAGCAACGGGCGCGGCTGGCGGCGCAACCGTGATGGTGCGGCTACCATTGCTGAATGTGGCCATGAGCGGAAGGTTACTGTTCACGTCCAATTCTGCGGCTCCGTTCTTCTCCTGAAAGCTGGCCGAGGGAATGGCGCTACTACCAAACGTCAAAAGCTGCGACCCCGGCGAGACCACGCCTTCGTGACTGAACGTCATTTGCAGCTTGCCCGGTTCGGTCGCGATCGTGGGATTTACTGGCGCAGTGAAATTCATCACCAGTTTCGGAGGATTGCCGCCAGCAACTTGCGCGGTAAAGTGGACTGCGACGTTTCCTACGAACAATCTTCGTGCCGCTTCGTTAAAGCTCACTGGGCCTCCGAGAATGCGCGGCAGAAGCGTCGCCAGACTGGAAAGAGGAACCAGGCCTCGGCCGTTCTCGAAGAGGAAGTTTGCGGTCAGATCAAAGTCTTTTCCACGGACCCGCGCTCGTTTTTTTTCAGAGGTAAACTCGCATTGCGCATCGTTGTAGGTCAGCTTCCAGTGGCCGTCGCTGGTCTTGGCGCTTACTGTTCCGAGAGGCTCAAGGATTTCCAATAGCCCGACATAATCCTTGCCACCGTGGTCGCTGACCTGAAGGGCATAATTCGCGGCCGTGGAATAAATCGAAATCCGCTTTTCTTCCGGAGATGCGGCGATCAATCCCGCCAGAGCAAGGCAGAGCAAAATACACAACCTTCGCCGGGACAAAGCGTTGGCGATGATTAACTGCGTGAGATGCGAGACGGAATTCACCTCAATAATGATCTTACAATCGGCACGATCACAGGCTGTTTACTGAAACGATGAGCTCCAGGAATGGGCAGCGATCGAAATTAATCCAGCTCGTAGGTAGTAAGACCGCTGAGCAGCTTGGGGTAGAAGTCGGTGGATTTTTGCGGCATGACTTCGCCAGCGAATGCGATATCGCGAACTTGCTCAATGCGCACCGGATTCACGAGGAACGCGACGTTCGAGCCTTGCTGCCGCACCATTGCTAATGCCTCGCCAGCGTCGCGAACGTAACGGATATTCTGCTGGTTGCGGATGGCTTCCTCGGAGATGCCTAGAACTTTCTCCAGCAGACATCGGTGCAACTGCACCACGTCCAACGATTGCTGGCGCAGCGAGAAACCTGCGAAGAGGTCAGGCGGCGCAAAGAGTTTATCCAACAAGAATGCGCGATCGGCAGTCACTGCCAGCAGAGCTGTGCCCATCCGTCCAGCCTCACGCAAAATGGCCAGCGCCCTGGCCGCATTGATTGAGGGATCGACCTCTTCCACGCTGAAGTAGCGGCGGGCCTGATCGTGCAGCGAATCGGCGGAAAACGACGCCAATCCTTGCGCGACGCGATGCGTGGGCAGAACCACGAGGCCCGTACTTTCCATGTTGATGAACGTCATCATCACGAATTCCGAGGAGGCGTTTGCATTCGTCGGCTTCGCGCGCCGCTGTTCGTCACGGTAGTTCAGCGCAGTTTCATAGCGATGATGGCCGTCGGCGATGATCAGTTTCTTATCGCGCATCCTGCTGACGACGCTTTGAATTACCTGAGGGTCGGAGACTCGCCAGACTTGCTCTTGAACGCCGTACTCATCTACAAAATCAATTTCTGGAGGGGAGCCAGTGGGCAGAGCCTGCTCGATTTCCCCTCCCGCATCGCTGTAAAGCATGAAAATCTGTCCAAAATGAGCCCGCGTGGCCCGCAGGAGTTCCAGGCGGTCCGCCTTAGGTTTGGATAATGTCTGCTCGTGACGAAAAACCACTCCCGCCGAATAGTCTTCAATGCGGCCAAGAGCAATAAATCCCAATCGTTCGCGCTCGGTTGAACCGCCTGGAACCTTAAACCGCTGACGGTAGGGATAGATGCACGGCTTATCGTCTTTCTGCAAAATGCCATGTTGCCGCCAATCTCGCAGAAAGTCTGCTGCCCGCGTATAGACGTTGCCGCCGGGTCTGTCCTCGGCGTCCGGTCTTCCCAGGATAACGCGCACCAGGTTGTAAGGACTGGCCGCGTAATAGCGGTCTTGCATTGGCGGAGTGATCTTGTCGTAGGGTTGGGTCGCGACGTCGGCGAGTTTTACCCGCTGAGGGTTATAGCGAAGAGCGCGGAATGCCGAGATATCGGCCATAAGTGGAGGCCCGGCTTGTACTTGACAGCGAGATTCTACTAGATCGAGGGAAAGAAGAGCAGTGCGCCATTACGCCCATCTGGTCGAGTCATTGAGGCGGCAAGCTTGCCCACTCCGCTGAATTTCACAAACAGTTGACAACTCCCTTTTGTGCGCCATCATCAGACACCAATTAGAGCGGTCGAAAGCAGTGCTCGGGGAGTTAGACGTTTTCGGCCGCCGAGCGCGAAAAAATGCGCGTCACGGGATACGACCTGTGGTACGATCATGCCAGTTGAGGTAGTTATGACCCGCCATTGTGGGCGCGGGTCATCCCGCCCCCTGAAGAATTACGGCCTTGGCGCGAGCCCTTCCCAGACCGGGAGGATTTCTGTGCGCTGCCTACGGCGAATTCCACTTTCGATAATTTTGGCTGGTTTAGCCCTGTTGCTCTGTGCTTCGACTCAAGCTTTCGCTCAGGTCTCGGTCGACGACGTGCACATTATTCCTCGGGTTCAGTCGCCGCCCAAGCCGGACCCGATGGATGAGGGAAATCCGTCTTTAAAGACTCACACCAAGCCCATGAAGGTGGACGTCAGCTTGGTTTTGGTACCGGTTACCATTACCGACCCCATGAATCGCCTCGTGACCGGACTGGACAAAGACAACTTCCAGGTTTTCGAGGACAAGATTCCGCAAGAAGTAAAGACTTTCTCCAGTGAAGACGCCCCGGTTTCAATTGGCGTGATCTTTGACATGAGCGGCAGCATGAGCAGCAAGATTGACCGCGCTCGGGAGGCGGTCAGCGAATTTTTCAAAACCGCCAATCCTCAGGACGAATTCTTCATGATTACCTTTGCCGACAAGCCGGAGGAGGTCTCCGACTTCACCTCGTCGGTGGAAGATATCCAAGGGAAGCTCGTTTATACGGTTCCCAAGGGCCGCACGGCCCTGCTCGACGCCATCTATCTCGGCATCAGTAAGATGCGGCAGGCAAAATACACTAAGAAGGCCCTGCTGATCATTTCCGACGGCGGCGACAACCATAGCCGCTACACCGAAGGAGAAATTAAGTCCATGGTCAAAGAGGCCGATACGCTGATTTACGCCATCGGCATCTACGACCATTATTTCCCTACAGAGGAAGAGCGTCTTGGCCCTGGGTTGCTGGCTGAAATCACCGAACTGACCGGCGGACGCGCCTTTACCATCGATAATCCCAACGACTTAGCCGATGTGGCCACAAAAATTGGCATCGAGCTGCGCAACCAATATGTACTCGGTTACCGTCCAACACACCCCGGACATGACGGCAGATGGCGTAAGATAAAAGTGAAGTTACTTCCGCCAAAGGGACTACCGCCGTTACGGGTGTATGCCAAGACGGGATACTATGCGCCTTCGGAATGATCGACTCCTTGCCCTGCTGGGCTTTTTTCTTGTCATCTGTTTAGCAGCCGCCGTGCAGCGCACATCTGCGCAATCCAACGCTGCACCTCCGCCATCTGCCGGCGCGTCAAGTCCGCAGAATGGAACGCCGGCACAGAATCCAGCCCCGCAATCGCCGCCTCAGACAACCAATCCGCCGCCGACCACGACTCCTTCCCAAACGGCAGCCCCGCAAAATGGCGCTCCGAGCCCACAAAATCAAGCTCCGCCGCAGAGTGGAACCCAGCAGCCGGGTGCGACTCAGGAGCAACCGGCGCAGGATCAGAATCAGGCTCCCAACGACAACGGGATTTTCGTCTTCAAGAAAGAAGTAGATGAGGTCGTGCTCCATGCCACGGTGATTGACACCAAGAACAATCGCATGGTGATGGATCTGAACAAGGACAATTTCACGGTCTACGAAGACAACCAGCTTCAGAAAATCAGTTCGTTCCGGCACGAAGATATTCCCGTCGCTATGGGGATCGTGATCGACAATTCTGGCTCTATGCGGGAGAAGCGCGACAAGGTCAACAAGGCCGCGCTCAATCTGGTCCGCTCCAGTAATCCCCAGGACCAGGTTTTTGTGGTCAATTTCAACGACGAGTACTACCTCGACCAACCGTTCACCGGCAATATCAATCTCTTGCGGGACGCGCTCGAGAAAGTGGAGGCCCGTGGCGGAACTGCACTCTACGACGCGATTGTCGCGTCTGCTGATTACGAAAAGAAGCAGGCGCGGCTGCAAAAGAAAGTTCTCTTTGTTGTGACCGACGGCGAAGACAACGCGAGCCGCGAGACATTAGAGGAGGCAATCCGCCGCCTGCAGCAGGAGAATGGGCCTACCGTTTATACCATCGGATTGCTGGGTGAGGAACGCGCTCGCCGCGCTCGCCGGGCGCTCGAAACCATTGCACAGCGAAGCGGGGGAATCGCGTTTTTTCCGGGTACGTTGGACCAAGTCGACGAAATTAGCAGCAAGATTGCCCATGACATTCGCAGCCAATACACCATTGGCTACAAGCCAATCAAGCCTCGGAGCGTGAAGGGATATCGAACCATCAAGGTCGAGGCCCATGCCAAGGGATACAAAGACCTCTCGGTGCGCACACGTACGGGCTATTTCCCCGGACAAGAGCAAGGGCAATAGGAAACTCGTCTCATGACCTTTGGGCGATTGACGCCTAGCGTCTGCTTCCGTACCCTGTAGAGTGCACAAGACGATCGAGCGGACCCTGCTGAACGTGACCGACGATATCACCCAACTTGTCGGCCAGACTCCCATGCTTCGGCTCAAGCGGGTTGCGCCTTCTGGCGCAGCTGAGGTCTATGCCAAGCTGGAATATTTGAATCCTGGCGGCAGCGTGAAGGACCGCGCTGCGATTGGGATCATCCGCCGCGCCGAGCAAGAAGGCCGTCTGAAGCCCGGAGGAATGATTGTAGAGGCGACGGCCGGCAATACCGGCATTGGCTTGGCTTTGATTGGGGTCAATCGGGGATACAAGGTCGCCCTATTCGTGCCCGAAACTTTCTCCGAAGAAAAAGTGATGATCATGCGGGCCCTCGGCGCCGAGGTGACGCGCACTCCAGACGACGAGGGCATGACCGGTGCAATCCATCGGGCCAAAGAACTTACCGCGCGAAACGGCAACGCCTTCATGGCTTCGCAGTTCGAAAATCCCGCCAATCCTGATTACCACTACGAAACTACCGCCAGCGAAATCTTTGAGCAGATGGAAGGACAGGTCGATGCTATTGCGATTGGCGCTGGTACTGCCGGTACATTTACGGGGATCGCGCGTTATATGAAAGAGCGCTTGCCCAAAGTATTCACGGTCGCTGTCGAGACCCAGGGCTCAGTTTTAGGAGGTGGTCAGCCGGGCAAGCACAAAGTCGAGGGCATCGGGGCGAGCTTTATTCCCAAGAACTTCGACAAGTCAGTGTGCGACCAAGTCATGATGGTTACCGACGTTGACGCCTTCGGCATGGTAAAGCGGCTGGCGGCCGAAGAAGGGGTTCTCGGTGGATCGAGTGCCGGTGCCAATGTGTTTGCGTCGGTAGAAATTGCGAAACGTCTAGGCCCAGGCAAGCGCGTCGTCACAATGATTCCCGATTCTGCCGAAAGGTATCTTTCCAAAAAGATTTTTGAGGGCGGAATTTAGAAACAAGCTTAGCAATTAGCTCTTAGCCTTTCGCCATGCATCGCTACAGCCCGAGGCAGCAGGCTGTCGAAGGGGCTAAATGCCAAGTGCTAAGGGCCAACGGCTTCCTCAAATAAAATATGCCCCCATTGAAAAACCATTCTGCCTTTGCTACTCGCGCCATCCACGTCGGCCAGGAGCCGGATCCGGAAACTGGCGCGGTCTCTCCTCCTATCCATGCCACTTCGACGTACGTTCAGGAGGAAATCGGGAAGAACAAGGGCTATGACTACTCCCGCGCGGGCAATCCGACCCGCACCCGATTGGAACAGAATCTCGCGTCCCTCGAGGGCGGCATCGCCTCGCGAGTGTTTGCCAGCGGAATGGCGGCGATTAACGCCCTGTGCACGATGTACAAAACCGGCGACCACGTAGTGTGTGGGCACAACCTCTACGGGGGGGTGCCGCGCCTGTTCAACCAGGTTCTGACCGGTTATGGCATTGAATTTACCTATGTCGACACATCGGAAGTGAGAAACGTCGAGCGCGCCCTGCGCAAATCCACGCGCATGGTTTATGTGGAGACGCCGACTAATCCTCTGATGGCGCTTAGCGACATTCGCGCGATCAGCGACCTTTGCCGCAAGAAGAAAGTCGAACTGGTGGTCGACAACACCTTCATGTCGCCTTATTTCCAGCAGCCGATTGCATTGGGTGCAGACATGGTCGTGCACTCCACAACCAAGTTTCTGAACGGTCACAGCGACGGGATCGGTGGAGTTGTCGTCTGCACCAAGCCGGAACAGGCTGAGCAGTTGGCGTTCGTACAAAAAGCCGCCGGCGCAATTCTGTCTCCTTTCGAGTGCTGGCTGGTCTTGCGTGGCGTTAAAACGTTAGTGGTCCGCATGGAGCAGCATGACCGCAATGGTCGCACCGTTGCGGATTTCCTGGCGAAACATAAAAAAGTCAAAAAAGTTTACTATCCCGGCCTGCCCGACCATCCTCAACACGAACTGGCTCAACGGCAGATGGCTGGCTTCGGCGCCATGATTACGTTTGAAACCGGCTCGCTTTCGAATGCCAATAAGATGCTGAGAAGAGTTCGTGTCGCCTCGTTGGGCGAATCGCTCGGAGGCGTAGAAACGCTTATTTCTCATCCCGCAAGCATGACTCACGGCGCGTTGGGGGAAAAGGGAAGAAATGCGATCGGCATCACCGACGGGATGGTGCGAATCTCTGTCGGAATCGAAGGCGTCGATGACCTCATCGCCGATCTCGATCAGGCGCTGGCGGCAATTTAGGGCCCGCTGCTGATTCCGGGATCAACGCGGATCCGGCTCTTCGCGAGTCAGAGCTTACCCATGAGGCCGCACACGACGATCCTGCCTATTCTCTGGATTATTGGCGGCTGAATCTCGCGGGAAAGCGATCGGCTTAAACTAGTCGACGGAATCTTCGAGCCATTGCAAATATTCTAAGCTGCCGCTCTCAATCGCGAGGCACAGACACTCCGGCAATTCATAAGAGTGCATCTCTTTGATTGCATCACGGACACGCTCAAAAGCCGCGGCAGTCGTCTTGATAAGGAGCATCCATTCATCGGCTTCGTCCCGCTTTCCCTGCCAGCGATAAATAGACAAAACTCCCGGAATAACATTCACGCAGGCAGCCAACTTGCGATCGACCAGCGCCTCCGCAATGCGGCGCGCCTCATCGCGCGATCCCGCGGTAGTGAGGACAAGCCTGTTCTGGGTCATTAAGAATCATCCTTCGCTGCGCCTTTCAGTCTAAGGCATGTAAGCGAAAGTTGCGGTTGCCCGGCAAATCGATTGGGGAGAACCTGACCTGTTTGTCAAACTTGGTTCCTTTTATCCGCGGCGAAGAGAATTTCGCTTGACGCGGGAAGTGAAGGAGACGTTCACTGGGAAACTGGGGCATAATCCTCGTGACTTCCTTAACCGTTAGGGCGATGCAATGGATTTTCGAGTAAAGCAGTCTTCCACCTTTCGGGCCCTGACTAATCCTGAAGAGAGTTTACGTACTCTGGTGGAACGCGCGCCGGAGGCAGAGGCGTGGGCAGACCGCGCCAAGGAAAAACTGCAGCCAACATTAACCCTGCTCTATGCCATCCGTCGCCGCTTGGCAACCGGAGCGGTGGCGGCACTCGCCGTTTGGCTATTTGTGCATGTTATGTTTGGCGCCAACGGTATGGTAGTTTATCGCAAAAAGAAGGCCGAGTACGAAGTGTTGCAACAGCAAATCGACAAACTGAAAACCGAAAACGACCGCTATTCCCAACAGATCGATTCCTTGCAAAACGATCCCAAGGCCATGGAAAAGGAAGCCCGCGAGCAATTGCACTACGCGCGTCCTGGCGAAGTTGTCTACGTATCCCCACCGCCTGCGAAGCCACCCCAGCCTGACAATCGGACCGCGAGCAAATAGCCATCCGTTTTGCGTTCATCTGCGTATTGTCAGTGTGGTATAGTTGCGAAACTCAAGATAGTCAGAACGATGCGCGTCACCGAAGGTTGACGTAGTGTCAAGCAGCGATTCAGAAGCAGCGGGCGATTCCAATATATCTGCGGCTTAGCCGCTAACTTCGAGGTTTGCGATGAAAAAATTGCTTTTGTTTTGTCTAGCACTTTCCCTGATCCTCTTCGCGGTTTCGGGCGCCTTTGCCGCCGATACCACAGTCAACGGATACGTAAGCGACTCGATGTGCGGCGCCAAAGGTGCGAAGGCCGGTCACACCGATTGCGCGAATAAATGCATTTCGAAGGGCGCAGCCTATGTGGTGGTCACAGATGGTGACCAAAAGGTTCTGAACGTCTCTAATCCCGACGCTCTGAAGGGACATGAAGGTCATCACGTCGCAGTTACCGGTGAAGTTAAGGGCGACACGATTACGGTCGAAAGCGTCAAGATGATGTGAAGTTTTTCTAATTTGATCCAGAGAGGGCGGCGCCGACGCCGCCCTTTGTTTTCGACGAAACCCAGGGATCCATTCCATGCAAGCGCTCTACTTTGATGGGGAGCTTTCGGTTCGTGAAGTGCCAACTCCCAAACCTGCGCCCGGCGAGGCTTTGATTCGCATGAGACTGGCTGGGATCTGCGGCACGGACCGCCAGATTCTCAAGGGTTATGCCGGTTTTCGCGGTATTCCCGGGCATGAATTTGTCGGCGAGGTGGTCGATTGCGAATCGTCCGCGTGGGTTGGTAAGCGTGTAGTCGGAGAGATCAACGTCACCTGTGGTCATTGTGACTGGTGCCGTCGCGGGCTGGGCCGCCATTGCTCGAGCCGCGTGGTGATGGGAATTATTCAGTGGCCCGGCACCTTCGCCGAATTCATCACCCTCCCTATCGTCAATCTGCACGAAGTTCCCGCCAATGTCGCCGACGAGGTAGCGGTGCTTACCGAACCGCTCGCCGCAGCTTGCGAGATTCTGGAGCAAATGCCGAACGCTCGAGGCACGCGCACGGCCGTGATCGGCGCCGGGCGGCTAGGCTTGCTGATTGCTCAAGTGCTTCGCCAAGCGGGATCTGATGTTACGGTCATCGGACGCAGCGCGGCCAAACTGGATCTCGCGCGTTCGTGGGGACTTGGTGTCGTTCAGTCGGAGCCGGGTGTAACCTCCAATCCCAAACTTGCTCCCAAAAGTCTCTCTCTCGTAATCGAGGCGACCGGTTCGCCTCAGGGCCTAGATCTCGCCTTGCGGCTGGTTGAACCGCGAGGAACTGTGGTGATGAAGTCTACTTTTCATCAACCGGCGCGGTTCGATACCGCAAAGTTGGTGGTCGACGAGATCACATTACTCGGTTCGCGGTGCGGTAAGTTTGAGAGTGCGCTCGCACTCCTCAATGCTGGATCGATTTGTACAAAGGGAATGATTTCTAGGATATTTCCACTCGAGCACGGCGTTGAAGCGTTCCAGTATCTGGAAACTCCGGGCTGCTTGAAGGTGCTGCTGGCAAATCGCTGATGATTTGTCCAACCAGAACTGCTATCGGACTACGCCTTCCAAGGGAGAACTGGCCGTCGCATAAAGCTTCTTCCCCATGCGTCCGGCGAGATATGCTTCGCGCCCCGCAAGCACCGCATGTTTCATGGCCTCAGCCATCAAGATTGGGTCCTGGGCATTGGCAATGCCTGTATTCATCAGCACGGCATCGGCGCCCAGTTCCATGGCCACCGCCGCATCGGACGCAGTACCAACCCCGGCATCGACGATCAATGGCACGCCCGTAATCACTTCTCGCAGGATTCGAATGTTGGCGGCGTTCTGAATTCCCAATCCGCTGCCGATGGGCGCGCCGAGCGGCATGATCGCGCTGGCCCCCGCGTCCAGCAGGCGCTTGGCGAAAACTACGTCATCCGAAGTGTAAGGAAGTACGGTGAAACCTTCCTTGACTAGAATGCGCGTAGCTTCCAGGGTGGCCTGAACGTCGGGATAAAGTGTCGCTTGATCGCCAATCACTTCCAGTTTGATCCAGTCGGAAAGCCCGACCTCGCGTCCCAATCGTGCGGCACGCACTGCTTCATCGGCGGTATAGCAGCCGGCAGTATTGGGAAGCAGGAAATACTTCTTGGGGTCGATGAAGTCGAGTAAAGATTCTTTGCTGCGATCCAGGTTGACGCGGCGGACGGCGACGGTCACCATGTCGGCGCCGCTCGCTTCCAGCGCACGTGCAGTTTCCTGAAAAGATTTGTATTTTCCAGTTCCCACAATGAGCCGGGAACGAAAGGTGCGACCGGCAATAATGAGCGAGTCCGTCATGTTCCTATTGTAATGCCACTCGACAAAGAGGCAGAAGAACCAAACGGGAGAACGCCAGCCTTCTGAATGGTAGACCAGCGGGTCGAAAGAATGAATAATCAGATCAGAATCAAAATCATATATGGTATTATGCGCTTCAGTTGCATGGGGGAAGGTGAATAGTCGTAGGCCGCCGGAGCAAAATCTAAAGTTCGGGCGGCCTTTGACCACTCGTCCCTTGCCGCTGTAGGATTTCGCCGGAGTTCTTATGAAAACCAACCCGGCGCAAGCAAACCGCAAAATCGAGTTGTTGCTCAAGCCGCGGGAAGCCGCTCTGCAGCTGAGAATCAGCTTTCCCACCATCAAGCAGTGGATCTACGGGCGCAAAATCCGCAGCGTAAAGACCCCTGGCGGTCATCATCGTATTCCGCAAAGTGAAGTCGATCGGCTTTTGTTTCGCACCCGAGGAAAAACTGCGCCCGAGCGTGACGATATAATGCGCCGCGTCAGCGGAAGGAATCAATTGGTGGGAAGGGTCGAGGATGTTCGCATCAGCGGCCTGATGGCAGAAGTTACGCTTTCCATCGGCAATCAGCGAATCACTTCCATCATTACTGCCCGCTCGGCGCGCGAAATGCAATTGAAAGCCGGGCAAACCGCGGCTGCTCTGATCAAAGCCACCGAGGTGATGATCTTGCGGGTCTAAAGTCACAGAAATTTACGGCTGAGCTCCAATCTCAAAATTCAAGGTGGAAAGCGTAAGCCGGTACTGATACTGCGCATTCACATACCCGATGGCCGCGTCGGCCTGCTGCAATTGCGCCTGGCTGAGTTCCACGATTGAACCCAAGCCAAGCTGATAACGGCTCTGAGCGAGGTTAAGTCCCAAGTCGGCTTCCTTAGCAAGTTCAGCTGCGACGCCGACTCGTTGAAATGCGGTGCCGGCTGACAACCATGCGGTGCGAACGTCGCGCACAACTGCATCACGCAAATCACGCGTGGTTTCGGCTGCCGCTTTTGCGCGATAGTTGGCTTCGGAAGATTCCGCCGTGAATAGGAAGCCATTAAAAATTGGCACACTCATATTCACGCCCACCGCACCGTACCAGCTGGAAATAAAGTAATTAGGAAAACAACCATCGGTGCAGTCCGGCCGGACGGGAGTGTACCCGGCAATACCAAGAGCTCCGATGGTCGGATATAGCTGGTCGTGCTGCGCCCTCTGGAACTTGTGGGCCGCCTGCTGGTTGTAGCTTAAGGCTTGCAAATCTGGCCGTTGCTTGAGCGCGAGATCAGTGAGGACGTCAACATCCGGCGGCGGAGCCGGCAGCTCTTCATTTTCTTCCACCAATTGGTACTGAATCTGTTTATCGAAGCCGAGAACCGCGGTGAGCGCGGCGATGGTCGCGTCGACATTGTTTTGCGCGTCCAACTGCAACAGCTTTGCCTGAGAAAGGTTGACTTGGGCAAAGGCCAGGTCCAACGTAGATTTCAGTTTGTTCTTGGTCAATTCATCAACCTGATGTTCGACCGATTGCCTAGTTGTCACGGTTTGCTGCGCCACTTTGAGTAATGCTTGCGCTTGAAGCGCGTTGTAAAAAGCCTGGTCGGTAGCCAGAACGATGTCTTCGGTTGTTGCCAGGGCGTTCGCATTCTGCGCTTTTTCTCGCAGCTTGGAAGCAGACATCAGATTCGCGGTTCGTCCGAAGTCGGTAATCAATTGACTGAGCGTGACACCGGTTCCGGCATGCTCCAGCACGCGAGATGCGGTGAGTGCGCCTGCGCCGATGCGGCTGCCCTCTTCGGCATCGACAGCAGTGACCGCACCATTAAAGTTGGGTAGAGCCGCGGATCTTGTTTCGCGATAAACCTGGTGCTCCGCCAAGGCAAGCAAACGGCCCACGCTCACCCGCGGATTGTTCTTGATGGCCAGTTGCTCAGCCTGAGTGCGGGTTAAGCGCATGACGCCTGCAGAAGGTTGATTTGTTTGCGAAGATTGAGCATCCGCCGTGGCCGGCGTCTGGGGTGTGTTCTGCGGAGGGAACGAAGCCGCCAGCGCAACCCCGGCAACAGCAGGCGTCTCAAATTTTGGTTGCACCACTGCCGCGCTAGGCGCCGGCGGATAAGCCTGCTGAGCTTGCAGGGGCGAGGCGGCTTGCAGTAAAGCCAGCGCGGGGAAAATCACCCACCTAGAGAACGATAGAAAGAAAAATAGAAGTCTCGTTTTCCTAATCATGAGATTGCCTTTCGTCGGCTCGAACGAGCGGAATGCTCATTCCTGGCTCGAGTCGTCAGCGTCAGCGGTTTGTGCCACAAACATTGGTGCGATGAACAATCCCCATTCGCAAATCCGGATGGTCCGGAAGTTCGAAATACATCACATGCTTGGTCAGGCGAACGGAAACGGACTTGTCATCCGTAAACGCCGACGGCAAATAGTTAAAGGGGGTCAAATAACGGCCGACATAGATAGTGCAAGCGGAGCGAATAGAAACCTCAAAACTGTAATAGCTAGTCGAAAGCGGCGCATCAGATGGATTGCTGCCACCCATCGTGTATTCGGGGAACTGAGTTTTGTGTTTCTGCACCCGCACCACTGTCCCTCGCACGAACTCCGCGGAGTACGCTCGGGCTGCGGGGCTGAAGACGAGCCCCACCAGAACTGCTGTCAGCCCCCTAGCAAGCAATCGTGCTCTGCGATCGAACCGCATTGAGGGCAATCGTGGATGTAGCAGCTTCATTTTTCCGATTCCGCCGGCAGCGCTTCTTCTTTCCGGTTCTTCTTTCCATACACCAATACATAAGCCGCCGGCACGATGAAGATCGTCAACAAGACTGACGACGTAAGCCCGCCGATGATGGCGCGAGCCATCGGAGTGTATTGCTCGGCGCCGGTCCCGAGTTTCAACGCCATCGGGATCATGCCGATAATCGTTGCCAGGGAGGTCATCAAAATCGGCCGCAAGCGCACCCGGCAGGCTGTGATGGCTGCGTTCATGGTCGACAGTCCTTGCTGCTCTAGATTGTGAGCAAAGTCGACGATCAAAATGCTGTTTGAATCGGCGATGCCCACCAGCATCAGCACGCCCATCAACGACATCACGTTTAGGGTGCTGTGCGTCAGGGGAAGGATAATCAGCACGCCCACAAATCCCATGGGGATGGCCAACATGATTAAAAAGGGATCGACGAACGACTTGAATTGTGCGGTCAGGATCAGGAAGAGCAGGAGGAATGAAATCAGGAAGCCGAGCCCGAAGCTCTTAAACGATGCTTCCATGCCCTGCACCATGCCACGCAGATTGACTCGCACATTGCCCGGCATGTTTGTCGTCGCAATAATGTGGCGGATCGAGTCGGTGACTCGTCCCAGGTCTTCGCCGGCAGGAGTTACGTAAACGTCAATGACTCGCTGGATCTGGTAATGATCCACCTCGGTTGGGGTTTCGATCTGTCTGACATTGACGACATTATTAAGAACTGTGATCGGCCGGCTCTTCCCACCAATGCACGCCCAGGGAGGCTGTCCACTGCCGGGGTGGGGTGGGCCGGATGGGCCGCAACTCATGTTTCCGTCATCACCAGGGTCGCGCAGGGGAACCTGTCCAAGATCGGCCACATTATGCACCGCGGCTTGGCCGTGTTCGAAGTATTGAACGGTCAGGTAGTAATCGTTTCCAGTCTTGCGATCGACCCAGTAATTGGGAGCGATTTGGTAATTGGAGTTGAGAGCAGTGATGACGTTATTGATGACGTCTTTCTGGGTGAGCCCCATTTCACCGGCATGGACGCGATCGACGTCTAGGCGCAGCGCCGGATAGTTCATATCTTGCGGGATATAAATCTCTCCGACGCCCTTCACCCCTCGAATCTGATTGGCGAGGTTCTCAGCAATACCGTAAATCTGGTTGAGGTCCGGGCTGCTGACCTGCACATCGATGGGCGCGGGCATACCCGTATTCAATATGGCATCGACCATCGAGCCGCTGGAAAAGAAAGTGCGAATGTCGGGAAACTGCTTTGCCATGCGCTGCTGGACGCGGTCCATATACTCGAAACTGCTCAAGTGGTGCGGTTCGTTGAGAGCCACCTGCACCGTCGCCGTATACGGCCCGGCATTGGTGGTATACAACGCGGAGAAGTCGGGGACGACTCCGATGTTCGAGACGATGCGTTTCAGGTCGCCGGGTTCTACCGAGCGCCGGATTAAATCTTCCACTTTAGCGACATACGCGTCGCTCACTTCGATGCGGGTCCCGGTGGGGACCTTCATGTTGATGGTGAACTGGCCAGCGTCAGTTTTGGGGAAGAATGCGAGGCCCAAGAGGGGATAGATCAAGAGGCTTGCCACGAAAACACCGCTCAGAGCAATCACGGTCAGGCCGGGACGCTGCAGTGCGCGCCGCACCCAATATTCATAAAAATCTAAAATCTTGTTGAACATTCGGTTGAAGCGGGTGTTGAACCGGTCCATCCACGACTGATTTGCCGGAGCCGGGTGCTCGATGGAGTACTCCGGTTCTGTATGTTCATCGTGAGTTTCGCCTTTATGGTCGGCTGCGTGGGGCACTGCCTTCAAAAAGCGGGAACAGAACAGCGGAATCACAGTCATGGCGACAACGAACGAAGCTAGCAGCGACAGGCAGAACGCCAGAGCTAAGGCCGAGAAAAGAAACTTGGCCACGCCGTAAAGAAAGACCACTGGGAAGAAGTCGACCACGTCCACCAGCGTGGCGGCCAATACCGCCAGATTTACTTCTGCGCCGCCGACCTCGGCGGCCACCATTGGCGCGGCTCCCATCTCCAAATGTCGATAGATGTTTTCCAGCGAGATGACGGAATTATCGATAACGCGGGAAAAAGCCAGCGCCATGCCGCCCAGGATCATCGTGTTAACCGTGCTGCCCATTAACGCCAGCACCACAAACGCTGCTAATGCGGACAAGGGAATCGAAAGCAGTACCGCCGATGTTGCGCGGAAACTCCCCAAAAAAATCAGAATCATCAAGCTGGTGAGAATCAATCCCAAAGCGCCTTCGTGCAGCACGGTGTGGATGGCTTCTTTCACATACACCGATTGATCGAACACGATGCTGGTCTTCATTTGTTTGGGAATGTCATAGAGGTGCTTGATGAGCTGCCGAACGCCATCCACTACGGCAATCGTGTTTGTGTCGCCCCCTTGCTTCATGATGGGGATATACACCGACTTCTGCCCATCAATTCGGACCTCGTTGTATTGGATCTGATTCGCGTCCTCCGCTTTTCCGACATCGTTCACCGTTACCCAAGAGTGCCCGCGGACTTTCAATGGAAGGTCCCCCAACTGGTTCATGTTGTCGACGAGACTGTTGGAATACACGAAATAGTCATACGGTCCCATCTTCACGTCGCCGGCAGGAAGAATGAGGTTGGAGTCGTTGACTGCTCCCACCACATCCATCAGGCTGAGCTGCCGCGACAGAAGTTTGTAGGGGTCCACGTAAACCATGATCTGCCGGTACTTGCCGCCGAACGGGATGGGAATCGTAGCGCCCGGCACAACGGCAATCTGGTTACGAATCTGGAATTGAGCGTAGTCGTGCAGTTGAGTTTCGTTGAGGCCTTCTCCTTTCACGGTTACCAGCGCCACCGGCAAGCTGGAAGCGTCGAATTTTAGAACGACCGGAGGAAGTGTCCCCGGCGGTAGGCGTTTCAGATCGGCAAGGGCCAGGTTGGAAAGTTCACTGACATCGGTGTCCGCATTTGTTCCCGGCTGGAAGTACACCTTAATGATGCTGACGCCGAGAAGCGAGCGGGACTCCATGTGATCCACACCGGCCGCCAGCGTAAAGAAACGCTCCAGGGGATCGGTGATGTCGTACTCGATATCATTGGGCGGCATGCCGGAGTAAAAGGTCGCCACAACCGCTTCCGGCAGGTTGATCGGGGGAAATAGGTCGACCGGCATGCGCGTCAAGCTGGTGACGCCGATCACCAGCAAGGTCAGGCAAATTACGACAATGAAGTACGGATTTCGAATTGAAAATCCTGGCATAAACTTTTATCCAATCAGAGAGATTTCGGGTTTCGGCACCAATCCGAATCGCTCACTGGGCTGGCTCGTGATACTCAAGCACGGCGACTGCTTGGGAATGAACTTTCTGACCGGGTCTGAGCCCACTGCGATCGCTCACCACCACCTGCTGTCCTTCGGTTAGTCCGGAGAGGATTTCTGCGTCGGTGCTGGTCTGGAGTCCGACCTCTACGGTATGGTCTTCGACTTGGCCATCAGAATTGACCACAAAAACCGTGGTCTTGTCGTGCTCGTGATTCAGGGCCTGCACCGGCACAGAAGGAACGTCTACTTTTCGGTCGAGTGCCAATTCGGCTTCCGCGTACAAACCCGGCAGCAAAAGTCGCTCCGGATTGGGGACGTCCACCTCCGTGTGCATGGTGCGTGTGTCCGCTCTCACGTCCACCGAAAACCGGGCAACCTTCCCCGGGAAGGTTCGGTTCAGCGAAGGCACGCGAACATCGACAGGGTCTCCGACTCGGATGTAGCGCACGTATGATTCCGGAATCGGAATGACCAGGCGAAACAGATCGTCTTGCGACAGACGCACTAGCGGCATGGCCTGCGTACTGGAACCCGTCCCCATCTGCATCAGGGTTCCGAGGTTTGCGTAACGTTCCGTGACTACACCAGAAAAGGGCGCGGTAATCCTGGAATAATCAAACAAGCTTTGATCGTGAGCCAACTTCGCTTGGGCGGCAACGAGTTGGCTCTGGGCCGCGGAAAGGGCTGCTTCGCCGGCATCGACTTGAGAGGCTGCTGCTAAATCCTTGCCTTGGGCGTCATCGACTTCTTGTTGTGCCACGATACCGGGTTGGGTTTCGAAAACGCTGTTCAGGCGCGTGAATTCCAAATGCAGAGCCTTATATTGAGCTTGATACCGTTTCAGTTCGTGATCAGCCCGCACCACTTGGTCGGAGTAGCTCTTGATTTGTGCCCGGTCTTCGTCGATCTGAGCAACCAGCTCCGGGATCTCCAGGGTCGCCATGATCTGCCCGGCTTTGACGTGAGTTCCGTAATCGACGAACAACTTCTGCACGTAACCAGATTCCTTGGCGTAGACATCAATCTCCTGGAATGGCACCAGTTCGGAGGACAGAGTCAGCTTGCGTCCGAGCGTCTTCTTGGTTACGCTCACCACTCCAACCGTGATGGGCTGAGTGTTAGCTTCAACTTGGTTTCGGCTGCCAGTGCAGGAAGACAGTCCGACCGCCAATCCAGCCGTTAGAACGGCTAGCGTGCCAGCTAAAGCCATTTTGCGTTTGCTTCCGTGCAAATGAAGTCGCTTGTGAATTTTCTTGTCAAAGTTCATTGTTCCAACCCAACTTCCTCTGGCGGCGGCCAGACGATTTCGTGTCAAAATTGTTTGTTCATCAACTGCGATAGTTTCCCTACCGTAAATTCTTTGGATCGGCAGAAATCAATCACGGTCTTCTGGTTTTTCTGCAGCTGTGCGGCAACATCAGGAATTTGGGTAGCGATTTCACTGGGAATTCTTAGGACTCCGTGCCGGTCGCCGTGCAGCAGGGAACCAGGACTTATTTCGAGGCCGCCGATCTGAACGCTATGGCCAAAGTCGAAGATGTGAGAGTACGCATGAGAGACGGCGAGGCTTCCCGCAAACACGTTGAAACCGAATTCGCGAATACGGGGAAGCTCGCGAACCGCGCCGTTCGTGACGTAACCAACACAACCCAATGCCTGGAGTATTGCCGTGTGCATATCTCCCAGAAATGCACCTCGTCCCGGGGGGGCGTCCACATCTTCCAGCACCACAATCCTCGGCGCGGGAACATTCAGAATGCTGTGCCACCAGTCGCCGCGCTCGTGATAAACGCGCCCGGCGATTGGCGGTTCGCCGCTGCGCATGCGGGCCGTCGCGGCATAACCAACCATGGGCGGAAAATCCTCGAACATGCAGTGGATGCGAGCGTCCGTGAAGCCCGTGTTTCGTAGCCTGACTTCAAAAGTCTCAACCGCATCCGACACCGTGCATGTATCCAGACGGCGGAGAGCTTCCAAATCGACGGCAGAGACAGGCGGTCCGGTGGTCATCTTTTTTCCCCTCCCACGATTTTCCCGCGCTCGCGACGTAATTGCGCATTCGCCAGCCGAGAGCATCAAGCCTAAAGGCTGTTCCCGCACCCAACAGATGCCCGGGACAGTCCTAAGGGAAAAGCCTAATAGAAAAAATTAGAGCAAGAAGGGCGACGATGGCGGAGGGCGGTTGTACCTGCTATCGTCGAAAAACTGAATAGTAAATCGCGACTCGGACGGAGCTACGCGAGGATAGAAAGTGACGTGCTCCACATATTCGGAAACCTGTACGGGAGCTGCCCATTGCACTGCATCCCGGTTGAGACGCTGATGTTGCGGCTGGACCAGGCAGCGGGAAACCGACTTGACCGCAGGCGTTTGCGAAGTTATGGGAACCACAAAGCGAGTCGCCAGACTAACGGCTAACGAGACGGTGGCAACCAGAATTAACAGGTTATGCCACTGGCGCCCGTCAGGGCCACGATGTCCTAGAGATTGCATCTGTGGAAAGCGTCTGCTTTGCTGGGGGTGATTATACAATACCGGTAATATCCTGGAGATAACCTCAGTAATTACGCTTCGGTCCAACACTACTTGGATACGCCAAGCTACGGCGATGGTTGTACTTGAATCCGCCATAGGATGAAAAAAGAGGTAACCAACCATGACAAATCTACGAATCGCCGCTCTCCTGGTCGTTCTCGCCCATTAGCTCGTCGCCATGGTGCATTTATTCCTGGCGGCGGCGATCCTTCCAGCGCCGAATGACAAAGTCAGTTGGCTGGCGATCGTTCTGATCACCTCTGGTCATTTACTCGTGTCCGCTGTGTTATGGAAGATCAGCAACAAGCTTACGGGATTGGTCGCGCTGGTTTTCTTCTTGGCTGCGTTAAGTGCCGATCTCTATGAACATTTTCTGCACGCGTCTGCAAAGATGCCCGCCGTTTTTCTGCAGGCGCAGAACTCAGAGGGATTCTCAGTGTAAACGGGACTTATCGCCGGCCGGGAACGAGATACCCCAGAAGCCGCTTGCTCTCTCGTTCTGTTCGACCAGCTCGATGCCGTAGGACGAGGTTCTTTGCGTGGCGCTCAACTGTGAGACGACACGGGCAAAAACCTCAATGCCACGCTTATTTCGCAGGTTGATGACAGTGCCAACTAGAAGCTCACGGCTCAGCTGGACAGCGGCTCCGTGCTTATTCAGGTTTGTGGCCCTCGCCGGCATCGCAAAATGGCACTTTAGGCGGTCCTCTCCTGACAGCATCACTGATGCACTGAGCAACAACCGACTGGTCCGGCGTTTGCCCGTCTGACTGCGATTAGCGCTCGGAGCAGGCATCGGAAGGGAACAAGAAGAGCTCGGCTGCCGCGGGGGATGCTTCAGTTCCATGAGAGCATTAGACGGAAGGTCCCGGCCGGCCGCAATGTAACCTAAGGCCGACTGCAACGTTCTAGTGCCCGATGTACTAGCGGCCACAGTGCATAGGAAACCGGCCTAATCATGACCTGTCCTCCGGTACGCTGTCACGAAGCGGGAGCTGCGGGCGAAATCCCGAGCACGCGGGATCTATAAAAATGGTGCGCCCTGAGAGATTCGAACTCCCGACCTTCTGGTTCGTGGGCCGCAAGTCCTAACCTTTACCTACGAGGAAGAACTGCAGCGCGCCATTGAGGGCGGCGGATGAGCTATTCGAATCGTCGTCAGAAGGAAAGGGGGCTGGGAGCGGCAGAGGCAGGAAAAATTCTTTGGGTACTGAACAGCAGCTTTGGCGGGCAGCCTACGGATTTGTTTCCTCCTTTCGCTGCCGGGGGCACCCTACGGAAGCGGGGACAGGTTTCCTCGTTTTCCTGGGCCACTCGTGGTTTCCCACCGGGCCGCGAGCGGTTTCCTCGCTGCTGATTAGGGAAAACGATCATGCGATTGAACGGTCACAGGGTTTTAGATTATAGTTGCCGCGCTATGTCGCGAGTGCCAGAAATCAACGGAGCTTCCATTGTGTTGACTGGGTCGTTCAATCCCGCGATCTTTCAACCCCAATGGTTCGTACGGCAGAATATTCTGCCGGAAGCCGAGGCCGAGGCTGCGAAAAATCTTGTAGTTATTGCGCAACAGGGTGCACAAGTGTGCGATTTCGAGACAGAACGCTTTCGGATACAGGTGACAACAGATAGATTCATGGTTATGTCGAAGGCAGCATCCAATCCTGTCCCTATCCGAGATGTCGTACTCGGTACATTCTTTGTACTGGAACATACTCCCGCTACGGCGCTCGGGCTTAATCGCCACATGCATTTTCATTTGGACTCGGTGGAAGAATGGCATCAGCTTGGGGATAGACTCGCGCCGAAGGACGGATGGAAGGGCGTTCTAAAAGGGGGACGCCCAGGGATGAGGTCTCTGCTGATTCAGTCTTCCTTGGACAGTTCTGAGAATCCCGAAGCACCTCAGCTCTACGTCAAAGTGGAGCCGTCAACGCAGGTCAAACAGGGAGCGTACTTCGAGACCAATGAAAGCTATAGTTTCGCAAAAGACACTCCGTTGAAGACTATAATGGACATCGTACGGGGACGCTGGGAGGAAGCCTACAATCATGCCGCCGAAATCGCTGCTTACATCCTCGACTGGGCAAGAAAATGAGAGTACCACTGACTATCGACCGGAGTACGCGAAAACCATCGTACGGTTCAATCAGCCGATCGCTTTGGATGCGTTGAAGCAGGGGATGAGCGACCCAGATCAAAAGCGTCTCGCTCCGCAAGCCCAATCTGCCGCTTTAGCTACGCCCACTGTCATGCTTGATCCGCGGCGTCCGAAGCTAACAAAGGGGAATGGATACACGCTCCAAATACGCCAGCTTTGGGAAGGTACAGTTACTAGACTCCATTCCGACGGTTTCGAAGCAAGACTTAGCGATAAGACTAACCCGAACAATCCAGATGAACAAGCCCTGTTCGATTTTGAATACGTGGAAGTGTCGGATGACGATCAGCGGTTACTTAGACCAGGTTCTGTTTTTTACTGGACTGTAGGCACCGAACGCACACCGGCGGGCCAGGTGAAGAACGTGTCCAATGTCGAATTTCGCTACTACCCAGCTTGGACTCAGGGCGCCATAGCGAGCGCCTCCACTCGGGCAGCCAGTCTCAAGGAGTGGCTCGAGCAAAGTGAGCGCATCAAACCCGCCGAAATCTGACGAACTGGAAATCTCGGTAATTGGTCCGGGCCTTGGAGAATGCTTAATTATCCATCTGGGCCATAACGAGTGGTGCGTTGTTGATTCGTGCATCGCCCGAGGTCGACAAGAGCCAGTAGCTCTCGAATACTTGAAGTCCTTCGGGCCGCAAACCCTAAACGGCCTTAAGTTGGTCATTGCGACTCACTGGCACGATGATCACATTCAGGGACTAGCCAGCATCGTTGCCCAGGCACCGCGTGCTGAATTCTGTTGCTCTTTGGCTGTGAAGCACGACGAATTAACGGCTCTCGTCGCTTCTGCGCCGGAGAATATTCAGGGTCGATCTGGGGTTGAAGAACTTGCGAACATTCTGACACAGCTTCGACGAAGCAATCGGTCGAGTCCTGTTTACGCGGTCCCCAATCGGAAGCTCTTTCAATCGTCCGGGACCGTCCCAGTTACCTTAACGAGTTTGAGTCCTTCTGACCCGATGATCACATCAGCCATGAAAGAGATTCTTAAGTTGTTGCCTAAGGCTGGAGAGCCACAAGAGCGCATAGTGGAATCGTCGCCGAATCACGCTTCTGTCGTGCTGTGGCTTGAAGCGGGCGACACTAGGGTTCTCCTAGGAGCCGATCTTGAGCATACAAACCGCAATAACGAGGGCTGGATGGGGGTGATTGCCCAACACAAGGTGACGCCCCCAGCGTTAGTGTTCAAAGTACCTCATCACGGGTCGAGTAACGCTCACTTCTCGGAGGTCTGGACTAAGCTACTGACTCCCGATCCTCTTGCCGTAGTCACACCGTTTGCACGGGGAAGTGTTCGATTGCCCCGGGATTCCGACTTAGAGCGCCTAGCTAAGCATACACACAATCTGTTTTGTACCTCTCGTGGTGCGGGTAAGCCTCCGATTAGAGATGCGGCAACCGAACGATGGATAAAGACTCAAGTGAAAGACCGTCGAGTGATTGAAGGTCAACCTGGTCATGTCCGAATACGGTTGCCGATACAAAATGGACCTGTGACGCCTAGTATCGAATTGTTCAACGGAGCATATCGCGTCCAGTAGAGAGACCAGGTTCTATTGTGCACAACTTCCGCCCAAAAACCGGAAGACTGGTGTCCTTCGACCCGGATTTAGCGGGCGTTGCCGAGGCAGGTCCAAGTGCGCTATCTGAGCGGCCGGTAAAATCAGCGGAAGACGAGTAGGGGCCCCCGGTAACGAACGTCACGGAGACCCTGTAAGAATGGTGCGCCCTGAGAGATTCGAACTCCCGACCTTCTGGTTCGTAGCCAGACGCTCTATCCAACTGAGCTAAGGGCGCGGCCGCGCTACTTCAAATAGTCTACCTTGAATTCCTCGACTCTGTCAGTGGGGCTAATTTGGCGTGAACGATAAAACGCTTCGGCGCGCTGCCGATGTAATAAAACGGGTAGCAGGTCACCAGCGTTAGGGCTGGCTCGGATTCGGAGCGCAATACACTGACATTCCGCGGGTCTACGATGGTGACGCGGTCAACGACATACGTTGCCGTGCGACCCCGTTCTTCCATCTCGACGCGGTCTCCGATTTTTATGTCTTTCAATTCACGAAAGAAGCCGTCGCGATGTCCGGCGATACCTATATTTCCATCCTCCCCGGGCAGCGCTGTCCCTTCGATGTGGCCGACTCCACGGTTCAGCGTCAGGTCGTCCGTGCCCTCGAGAACCGGCGCCTCAACATGGATCCTGTCGATGCGGATGACGGCTAAGGGAGGTGCGAGGTGCTGTCCCAGGCTATCTTCGTAATCCTTGATCCGCTGTTCCGACCAAGCAACAAAAGAGATCTTGGGGACGGCCAGAGTTGGCTCCGAGCGGCCGGAGGAAGGACTGTCGGCGGGTTGCTTGAGATCTTCGAACTGCTGCAGCGCTGCCCGCGAAAGAACGATCTCGTGGACTTTGGCAATAGCGTAGAAGGCGATGAGGGCGACACCAACTACCAACAGCGTGCGCTCGAGGTATTTGAGGTACTTCCTCATAGAACACCGCCGTTAACGTCTGCTTCAACCGCGACTGCTTCTTCTTTTGCAATCCACTCGCGGACGTAGGCCGGACAATTGCGAAGCCGGGCGCCGCTTGCCTCATAACCTGCGAGAAACCTTACCGTATCCTGATCGACCAGCCGCAATTGCTTCAAGTCCAGAACAAAGTTCTGGTCTGCCGCTTCAGCTCGGAGCGCGTCTTGCAAGGCCGGCAAATGCTCTCCCTGCAGCCGCCCACTCAGTTCCAACACTACGGATGTGCTGTTCACAACTCTTCTTACTCTCCACATCGCCCCGTGGTCCCTTTGTATCTCTTCTTTCACTGTGCTGGCTCCAGGACCAATGTTTTTTCCAAGCGAAACCTCATCACACTCTCGGCTGGGACCTTTACTTCTTTGCCGCGAGTGAACACCTGTGTAAGCAAGCCGCCGCCGGCCCCGGCAAGCGCGCCCACTCCTGCGCCTTTGCCGCCGCCAAAGATTCCGCCCACCAGAGCGCCAAGTGCTGTCCCGCCCCCTACGGTCTCCGCCGTCCGCCGATTCGCTCCCACTCCTTTACGATTTGTCTCCGCAACATCGGACGAGATGACCTGATATTGCTTCTTGCCGACTGAGACGGAATAGAGATCAAGCACTACCTCTGGGCTATGGATGGCGCCGCCTTTTGAAATCTTGCGGATAATCAGTTGCGCGCTGGAACCGGCCGGAATTGCGACATTGCCGGACGTATCCAGAACGTCTTCGGTGATTGCGGCCGAGTACGTCTGTCCTTCATAAGATTGGGTGGAGTCGATGAGTTCGTTGGTGCGAACCGGCAGATCGGTTCCGATAGGAATCACCAGGGCCGCAGCGGAAGCGTGGTGAACCACGCTAGTGCGACTAAAGACAACGGCATCAAGGTCGCTGGTAGGGAACTGGTACTTGACGCCCTGCGCGTCCTGAAAAGCGATCGGCGTCAAGCCGGTGAAATGTCCTGAATAGCTCTTGCCGTCTCGTAACACGACCGTGTCTTTCGTGGCGTTGAACGCGAGGGATTGCACATCTTTTGCCGGGAACTGGTACTGAACTCCTTGCACGTCACTGAAATTGACCGTCTCCAGCTTGCACTCGCCGATGTAGCTGGTTCCATCCTTCAAAATAATGGTGTCCGCGAAGGCAGCGGTTGCGAAAAAGAACATAAGTGCGAAAGTCAGTATGCGAAATCTCTTCATTGAGTCTCCCCCGGTTTCCCGAAGAATTTTGCGCTCCGGCGATACATATCGCAAGGCAAATGCCATTCTTCCGTCGTCGTAAATGTATGGACTTATCTCAGATTCAATTGAGGATCGTCGACGGAATTCCCGAAATTTCGTGAATTCGCGAGAACTAAAGAAAGCTTGCCTCGCGCAAGCCTCGTATTTTGAGCCGCTTCGCTTTGGCGCGTTCATTGCATAGCTCATGGAACGTGGGTTCGCAAAAATCACATACCCCAAATTAAGGAGCAAAAAATGAAACCGAACAAACTGCAGATCATTACCCTGTGCTTGGTGGCGCTGATTGCGCTATTGGGTGCAAGCAATGTCAACGCCGATGACCGAAACAAAGCAACCAAGTTAACCTTCAGCGAGCCCGTCGAAGTTCCCGGAGCAGCGCTCGGAGCCGGCACCTACTGGTTCCAACTGGCTGACACTCGCGCCAACCGCAATATCGTCCAGATCTGGAATGAAGACCGTAGCAAACTGCTGGCGACCATCCTCGCCATTCCTGATTACCGGAAGCACACTACCGACAAGCCGGTTGTGAAGTTCGACGAGAGACCCACGGGAACGCCGGAAGCCATTCAAGCCTGGTTCTATCCTGGGGACAATCTTGGCCAGGAGTTTGTCTATCCCAAGGCCAGGGCTACCCAGATTGCTCAGCAGGCGCAGAAGCCGGTTCTCGAGATGCCAGATGAGCAGGCAGCGGCTCCCGCCCCAGTGTTGCAGCAGGCGCCTGTGAAGGCGGTGCAGCCGACCGGCGAAGAAGTGGAAGTCGCAGAAGTTGTTGCCACGGAAGCCGCATTGCCGGCGACTGGTAGTCCGCTGCCGCTGCTGGGAGTGCTTGGTGTGCTGGCATTGGGCGCGGGCCTTACGCTCCGCTTGACCGCAAGCAACGCCGCGTAATGGCCTCGTGATGAGGATGCGGAACATAGGCGCCTGCTGCCGGCCAAGGTAGCAGGCGCTCCAGCGCACCGCGGAGATGCCGTTACGGTCCAGGGCGGTGAGAAAGGAAGTTCGTAGGAGTCGTTCGAGAAGGAAGTAAGTCAGAGAAGGTGAATTATGAAATCGAAATTCGCGTTTTGGGTATTCGCAGTTGTGATGGCTGCAGCGGTTCCGCAGGCCATGGCGCAATCGGTGATCGCGGGTTCGCCCTGCCGTGACGCCAAAGACTGTCCCTTCCACCAGCAGCAAGGTCAACATCAGACCGCGAACGGTGGTTCGGCGACGGGAGGGTCAGCGGCGGCCACAACTGGAAGCTCCTCCTCGACGGCTTCGACCGGCAGTTCAATGTCGAGCTCGACTACGGGAGCCTCGTCGTCAAACTCTTCCACCAGTGCCACCAACACTGCGACCAACGGGCCGCAGTCTAACAGTCAGATCAGTAACTACAACGACGTTCGCCAGACTCCAGCGACGTTTGTGCCGCCACAGTTTTCCACCGCTCCTTGTCAGCAGGCTGGAGGAGTAGGCGGCGCCGGAGGATTGTTCAGCTTCGGGGTCTCCGGCAGCCGTACCAATCGAGAATGCGAGAAGCGAGCCACGGCGCAGGATTTTGCTGCGATTGGCAATCCGGAAGCGGCGGCGAAGATTCTCTGCAGGACCAAGGCCTCAAGGGCAGCGGGTTTGACGATGGACGACTGTCTGAAGATTACGCAAAGGCCGCCTCAGTCGGCCATGGCCCCTCAAGGTGAGATAAACGCTCCGTCGTCGCAGCTCGATCTTGGGGCTACTAGGACGGGCAATGTTCAAGGAAATTAACCACGGAGCGCCGATTCCGTATTGCGTTATCGTAACATTGCTCGCAGGATTTTTTAAGATTCAGCCAATGTTGGGGGGAGTATGAGCCGTCTGTATCAGGCCGCCTGTTTCTTCGTAGTTGCTGCATGCTTGAGCGTCCAAGCGAAGCAACCTCCGGCCAAAATTGATGCGTCAGCCGTCTGGCAGATTCCCTCGCAGTTTATGGCGAATGCTCATACAGCGTGCGACGCATCCACGACGAATGTTGCCGAATGCATGATCAACCAAATGGCCAAAGCCGGCGCGCCGCCTGCGGCCGTCAGCTTTACGCAGGAGCTCTACAAGGAGAGTCACGGCGACCTCGGAATCATGACCGACTTCCAGAGCGAGGGCCCGATCGCCTTTGCCTGGATTACCTATCCCTTGCGCGCCAATACGAACTACGGCTTTCTGCTGGTAAATGGGCAACCGAGGATCGTCAATGTTGAGGATCTCAAGCTGCTCGACAGCAAAGGCATGAAACAGAGCTTTCAGTTTCAAGATCTCAAGGGTCAATTTCCCAACGTTGACTTGTGGCCGGGGGATCGGAGTGGAAAGATTTGGCCAAACTCACAAGCTGGGCCAAATGGCGGAATGCAATTTACTTTGCAATATCCTCTGCGCAATGGCTGTCACGCCTGCGCGTCTGCGGGCTACGCAATCTTTAATTGGAACTTCGACGCTCGCGGCAAATTTCTTGGGACGGCGTTTCAGGGATTGATCGACCCTTCTTTATAAGTCATCCCGCATAGTCTGAGTTTCAGGTGCGTTTTCGTCGTAGGAGACGTTTCGGCCGTCACCGTCCTCGCGCTCAATTTCTGCTACTCTCACATTTGCCGAGAGTCTGTTCGTTTTCATATTAGAAAAGGCATTTTTAATCCATGGCCGAATCTCCCATTACTGCGCGCAATCAGGACTTCGCGACCTGGTACCAGGATGTCGTTTTACAAGGCGATATGGCCGAGCCAGCTGAAATCGTGAAGGGCTGCATGGTCATCAAGGCCAATGGCTACGCTGTCTGGGAGTTATTGCAGCGCGAGCTCGACAATCGCTTCAAAGCCACCGGACATCAGAACATGTATTTTCCTCTGCTGATTCCCGAAAGCTTTCTCCACAAAGAAGCAGAGCACGTTGAGGGCTTTTCTCCAGAACTGGCGGTGGTCACCCTGGCCGGCGGCAAGCAACTTGATGAACCTTACGTGATTCGGCCCACCTCCGAAACCATCATAGGTCACTTCTTCGCGAAGTGGATTAAGAGCTGGCGCGATTTACCGCTAATGATCAATCAGTGGGCCAACGTGCTTCGCTGGGAACTGCGCACCCGCATGTTTTTGCGGACAACCGAGTTCTTATGGCAGGAGGGCCACACCGCGCACTCTAATCATGAAGAGGCTGTGGAAGAAGTGCGCCGAATGCTGAACGTCTACGCCGAGGTTGCTGAGGACGTAATGGCGATGCCGGTGATTAAAGGCGTGAAGACGCAGGCGGAGAAATTCGCCGGCGCATTGCAGAGTTATTCCATAGAAGCCATGATGCAAAACGGTTTCGCATTGCAAGCCGGCACCAGCCATGATCTCGGGCAAAATTTTGGCAAAGCCTTCGGTGTCCAATTCCAGAACCAGACGGGCCAGCTCGATTATGTTTGGCAGACGAGTTGGGGTGCGAGCACCCGCCTGATCGGTGGGCTGATCATGACCCACTCCGATGACAAGGGTCTGGTGCTGCCTCCGAAACTTGCGCCGATTAAAGCCGTGATCGTTCCCATTTATCGCAAGGACGGTGAGCGAGCGCCGGTTCTCGAAGCCGCGCATCGTTTAGCAACTGACATTGGCGCGAAAGTGGACGATCGCGAGGGCCAGACTCCCGGCGCCAAGTTCTTCTATTGGGAGCGCCGTGGCGTGCCGGTGGTATTTGAACTCGGCCCAAGGGATCTTGCTTCGGGCAGCATCGTGTTGAAGCGGCGAGACGCCGGGGAGAAGCAATCGATATCGGTAACGGACGTTGCCGAAAAGCTGCCTGCGGTTCTAGGTGAAATGCAAAACAGCATGTTTCGTGCGGCCCAGGAACGCATCAAGGCGAATACAGTTCTTGCTAGTTCCATCGACGAGGTGGAATCAATCCTCAACGATGTCACCGCCGAAAAGGGTGGGGGGAAGTTCGTGATGGCACATGTGAAAGATGACCCACGCTGCGACCAGCGCGTAAAGGCCTTCAAAGCCACAATCCGCTGTATCCCTCTGGCAGACGAATACGACGGTCCAGGAAGGTGCATCATCACCGGTGAAGAAGTCGAGCGGCGAGCCGTGATCGCGAAAGCCTACTAGCCGTCGAAGCAGGTGAAGGTAGTTCCCGTTACCCCAAAAGTGGTAGCGTTTGCCATTCCTCCAGCGGTAAGGAAAAAGCTGCATATCGCGGGATGCAGATTCCTCTCAATCAATCGCATAGTAAGTTCAGCAAGAACGAGATTCTTACGAGTTGGACGATTGCGGGAGGAAATAATGCTGGAAAACGAATTCACTTCCTACGAGCAGGGACAAATTCCGGTCATGGATGTCGGGGAACTCGACCGGTTGCTGACGGACCATTCATCCGTTTGCGGGCATGCTCGTCAGATCGAGCAGATTATGAACGTTGTTCCGCAGCACATGTTCATCCTTGAAGCTGACGGCACATTGTCTTTTGCCAACCGCGCGGCGCGAGAATATCTCGGTCCCATCGAGGTGCTTTGTCTAAACGAACGGCTGGCCGCAATCATTCATCCCGAGGATCTCACTTCTCTTTCAGGTAGTTACCGCGACGCGTTCGCTCACGGGATTGCAGTCGAAGCCGAAGCGCGCGTGCGAGATAAAGACGGCCAATACCGCTGGTTTCTACACCATCTCTTGCCGCTGCGCGATGAACAGGAGCAAATCGTCCGTTGGTGCGGAACGCGAATCGATATCGAGGCGCTCAGAGGGTCGGAGGGCTCAGCGCAACGCGAGAACCTGGCGCTTCGCGAAGAGATCGACACGGTTTCGATGTTCGAAGAGATCGTAGGAACGTCTCCGCTTCTCAAGGCAGTGCTGGAGCGGGTCGCTAGGGTCGCTCGAACCGACTCGACTGTGCTTATCACCGGAGAAACCGGAACCGGGAAAGAGCTAATCGCTCGCGCCATTCATAAGCGTTCCGATCGCGCCAAGGGGCCGTTCGTCAGCGTCAACTGCGCGGCCATCCCCCGAGATTTGATCGCCTCGGAATTATTCGGTCACGAGAGAGGCGCATTCACCGGTGCGTTGCAGCGCCGCCTCGGGCGTTTTGAAATGGCCGAAGGAGGCACTCTGTTTCTGGATGAGATCGGCGAGTTGCCGGCAGAAACCCAAGTCGCCCTGCTCCGAATTCTGCAAGAGAGAGAATTCCAGCGGGTCGGTGGTAACCAGACGATCAAAACCAATGTTCGCGTGATCGCGGCTACGCATCGCGATTTGCCCGCCCTGATCGAAGCCGGGAGCTTCCGCAGTGATCTCTTCTACCGCATCAACGTCTTTCCGCTTGAGATGCCCGCCTTGCGTGAAAGAAAAGAAGACATTCGGCTTTTGGTCGAATATTTTATTCACCGCTACGCCAGCAAAGCTGGCAAGAATATCACGCGTATCGACCGCAAAAGCCTGGATCGCTTGGAGTCGTATCCCTGGCCAGGGAATATTCGAGAGTTGCAGAACGTGATCGAGCGGTCAGTCATTTTGTGTGACACTGAGACGTTCTCAGTCGACGAGAGCTGGTTAAGCCGCCAAAGCAAGTCAAGTCAGCCGCTGCAACAGGAGATGATTTCCACGGAGAAAGAGCTCATCGAAGCTGCACTCGCAGAATGTAAAGGCCG
>DATJOJ010000007.1:0-179503 GCA_035507035.1 Terriglobales bacterium
CGAGTTCGGTGACACGGAGGGTTTGGGGCGGAAGACTTTCACGACGCGTCCCCGAACCGAAGGGCTTTGGGTACGACTGAAGTTCAAAGACGGCGAAATTCTTGAAGGCATGATGCCGAATGATCTGGCGCTGGCGGGCGCGGAGGGTTACCTAATCAATCCGCCGGATCTGCGCTCGAATATTCAGCGGATGTTTGTGCCACGAAGCGCGCTGGAGTCTTTGACTGTGCTGGCAGTGATCGGGGCGACGCGGCGGCAACGGCGCGGAGTTTCCGACACGAGACAGGTTCCGATGTTCGGGGAATAGAATTTGGCCTCTCGGCAATCTCGGAAAGCGAGGCTGATCTCGAGAGTTGGGGAACGATGAAGACGGCGATATATGTGTTCGCTCCTTTGTTGTGTATCGGTGTAATCGTCTCAGCCGCAGACGGCTCAAGTTCCACGCCCCCTGCCACAATCGCAATTCAGATTAGTGCGTCGCCGCAGGTAGCGGATAGGGGCAAGGCCATTGAGGTAAACATTGTTGTTAAGAACATCTCAAGTCAGATGGTTCCTATCTGGCGGTCGAACGGGAAGGATCAGGCCGAGATCTCTGGATACCTGGTCAGGGTCAGTGGCCCTCACGGTAGACCAGTCCCCAAAACCAGGTATTACAAGATTTTCACGGGTGAGCCAGTGGAAAACATGAGGCCGGAAGAGAATATCCACACCTCGGGCGGCCCCACCTTTAGTGTGCAACCCGGGGCAACTCTCAAAGACGAATTTTTGCTTAATAGACTTTTCGACTTGAGCACTCCGGAAACGTACAGCATACAGATTGAGCGGAAGGATCCGGTGAGCGGCCTTCCAGTCAAATCGAATTCGATCGAGGTTGTTGTTAAACCATAGCCCGGCTCGACGAATTACACCTCTGATGCTGCCCCCTGGCCATGCTTGGCTGACTGAATTGGGCTTGCCACTACCTAAAAGTCTCAACGCTTGATTCGCGGATCAAACGGATAGCTGTAAGCCGCGTCAACCTTGATCTTCGCGGCGTCGGCGTGAAGCGGATTTAATAAAACATTGAATGTTACGGGGATGAGCGCGCTTGGAACTCGCAGTAGAGCCGTGCGCAGCGATTCGAGCCAGCCCGAGCCGATGTCGCGCGTAAACTTCACATGATCGATCCAATCTTCGGGCAGCGTCTTCGGATCCACGGTTTCTCGTGAGATCGATTCTTCCACTTGCAAGGCGAGCAAGGTGTAGCTGGGCGGGACATCGTTGGCGCTGGTGTGGACGCAGGCTTCGATCAGCGCTCCGGCGGGACTTTCGGCAAGGTAGACAATGGGAGCGCCACGATGATGCCAGCGGCCGGGAGCGTAAACACCGCCTTTGCCGTGGAGATCAAAATGGCGGCTGATGCGCCAGAGCAGCATCAGACGAACATGCCTTCGTCAATTTGCAGGAGAAGCTCGTCGACGATGCGGCTTCCGGCGTCGGTCTTCAGGAGCTCGAGCGGGGCGCGATTGCCAAGCCGGGGATTAGCGTGCCGCAGCCATGCGAGAGCGCGTTCGCGAGATCCATATAAATCTTCTGCCTGCGAAAGCACACGCATGAGGCGCAACACGCGGTCGGATTCGTCGACGGTGAGCTTTTGATGGCGAGAACGTCGATGCTGCAGAGTGCGCAGAGGAATCACCAGCGAATCGACTTCGGCGCGTGTGATGCCAAGGGCCAGCAGGCGCTTGATCGAAGAGGCGGGCAGTTGGTGCTCGACGATATCGAGCAGTTCCTGCTCGGTCCGCGGCGGGCGCAGGCCGAGCCATTGGCCGATTTGCTGGTGGTGCGAAGAAGCGGAATGCATTGGTACATTATGCCATAAAACTAATGGCATTTTGTACATACTCGCATCCAGTCGAACTTACGGCCAGTAGAGTCATCTCCAAAAAATCAGGAAGCGGGCTGCAGAGCTGCAAACCCCTCCGCTCCGATCGGGATGACAATTATGATAAGTTCGACAATCTCCCATGAAACTCTCACACATTGCTTCGACTCTCGGCGCGAGGCTGGAGAACGGACGCCCCAACACGGAAATCACCGGTGTCGCCGGAATTGAAGAGGCCAAGCCGGGGCAGATTACTTTTCTTGCCAATCCCAAATATGCGCCCGCGGCACGGAAGACGCGCGCTTCGGCGGTGATTCTGGGCGAAGACTTCCCTGCTCTGCCAACCGCAATGCTGCGCAGCCAGAACCCCTATCTGGCGTTTGCGCGTTGTGCACAGTTGTTTTATCAGGGGCCTTCCTACCCCGCGGGAGTTCACGCGACCGCCGTGATTCATTCCTCGGCACGGATTGGGGAAAACTCCCACATCGGCCCTTACGTGGTGATCGGAGAAAATGTTTCCATCGGCAAAAACGCGGTGGTGATGGCGCACGTTGTTGTCTACCCTGGAGTCACTATTGGTGACACTTTTTTCGCCCACTCCCATGCGGTCATCCGGGAGGGCTGCCGCATCGGAAACAGGGTAGTTCTGGGAAATGGAGTTGTGATCGGCGGAGACGGTCTGGGCTTTGCCAAAGATGAATCTGGACACTGGCAGAAGATCCCCCAGCCCCAGCCGGTTGTCATTGAAGATGACGTCGAGATTCAGGCTAATTCCTGCATCGACCGAGCCAGCGTAGGCGAAACCCGAATCGGCCGAGGAACGAAAATTGACAACCTGGTTCAAGTGGGGCATGGATCACGTATCGGCGAAGACGCGCTGCTGGCCGCGCAAGTTGGGCTGGCCGGGTCGACGGAAATCGGCAATCGGGTGATTCTGACCGGGCAAGCTGGGGTGGTCGGACACCTCAAGATCGGCGACGACGCCATCGTCACGCCGCAAAGTGGAGTGGCGGGAGACATTGCGCCGGGCGCTATCGTCAGCGGAATTCCGGCCGTGGATCACCGGCTCTGGCTGAAGTATTCAACCCTGCTGAGCAAATTGCCAGAGATCGCGAAAGCGGTGAGCAAGAGCAAGAAACCCAGGGCTCGAAGCGCGAAAAAGCGCGAGAAATAAGCCTTTCCGCGTTGTCACGAATCGTTGCACCCGGCAACAAAAACGTTACCTCGGTTATTTGCTCCGCTTCCCCTCGATGGTTAGCATTTTACTAACGAGGTGGGGGATGAACCGAGGCCTGGCAGGTTTGTTGTTGTGCGGTGTCGTGGCCCTGAGTGGCTCCGCAGCAGCGCAATCGAATTACAGGGTCATCTCCGTCGCGAACGGCGGCACGATCAGAGGTATGGTAAAGTGGTCCGGACCGGTGCCGAAATTAGCCACGTTCCCCATCACCAAAGATCCGCAGATTTGCGATCCCAATTCGGAAAAGACACGCGATCTCGAGCGCCTGATTGTGAGTTCTCAGGGCGGCGTCAAGAACACGGTTGTCTTCTTGAAAAATGTAACCGAAGGCAAAGCCTTCGATCTGCCGCCGGAGCGGCGGTTTCTCGATCAGAGGCATTGCCGCTATGAGCCTCACATTCTGCTTGTTCCGCAGAACTTCGCGCTGCAGATGAAAAGCTCCGATGCGACCCTGCACACCATTCACATGGATGGGGCGGCCAGCTACAACCTGCCGTTCCCTTTCGTCGATCAAGTCGTGTCCCGCCCTATGGATAATGCCGGCGTGGTCAACTTGAAGTGCAATGGCGGGCACGTATGGATGAATGCGGAAATGATCGTCGCGCCGCATCCCTACTACACCGTCACGGACGAGAACGGAAAATTTGAACTCACAGATGTTCCCCCCGGGCAATACCAGATCGTGGCCTGGCACGAAGGTTGGGGAGTGTTGCGCGAGGAAGCCGCGTACGACGTGCTCACCGAGCGCAAGGTGCAACGGCCGGTTTTCGGCGAGCCGCGCACCTGGCAGAAAAGCGTGGCTGTGAGTGAGAGTGGCAACGCGGTCGTGAACTTCGTGATTTCCGAGAAGTAAATCCCGTCCCAAAATCTCCCCTCTATGAGTTACTGCCGTAATATGTCCACCGGGAATACGATTGACCATTTGCGGCGGCCTCCTTACATTCGCCCCAGGGGGTTGTGATGAAGGATATTCATGAGGTTTTGCGGCAGAAGCAGGCGAAGTACGCCCAGCTTGGAAAGCAGATTGAGGCATTGCAGCAGGCGGCGGAAAAGCTGCGCGAAGTTGCCCCTCTGCTGGCAGATATCGAAGAAGACGACGCAGCCGTTCTGGCGGAAGTCGAAGAGCCTACCGCGGCCAAGGCCGCCTCGGCGTCGGCAGGGGCGTCGGCCAGCGGCAAGCCCAGTCGCCCTTCAGCGCCGCGTTGGCCGTAGAGTCAGGGCAGTATTTTGCGCTCAGACGAGCGGACTATGAATTTTCAAGCATTGTTGGTTTCAAAGGATAACCAAACGGCTGCAACTCTGACGCCGGTTTTGTCCATCTTCGGCGTGAGCCTCGTTCCCTGTGAGGACGCGGAAGCCGTATCCCTGCTTCGCGAACAGAAATTCGATGCGGTGATTGTCGACTTCGACCATCCCAATACTGCCGAGCAAGTTCTGCAAGCTGTAGAGCAGTCCTTCTCCGGCGACCGCGCCGTAACCATCGCCTTGTTAAGCGATCGAAACGAACTGCGCAACCTGCTGCGCAAAGGCGCGAACTTTGTGCTCTACAAGCCGGTCTCGGAGCAATCAGCGGAGGGTACTTTAAGCGCGGTGGCAGCGCTGATGAAACGGCATCGCCGGTCGTTTCGAGTTCCAGTGCAAGCCCCGATTCAGCTTAAACTGCAAACCGGTCAGGAGGTCGAGGGCATCCTGCTCGATCTCAGCGAAAACGGTATGCACGTGCTGGCGGCGCAGCCGTTGAATGCTTCGGCTGTCATGACTGCACGTTTCACGCTTCCGGAGACAGACCAACAGATCGAAGCAAAAGGCGAGGTCACCTGGACCAATCCCAATGGAGAAATCGGGGTGCGCTTTGTAGAAGCTTCGGATGAACTGCGAGCGACGGTAAAGAGTTGGATTGCAGACCGCGCACCAACCGGCCCGCCGCAGACGCCGGACCCAATGCCTTCTTGCAAGCTCACCGATTTGAGCGCGGGCGGATGTTACGTGGAAACGCGGGCGCCGTTCCCGGAAGGTTCTCTCGTTACGCTTAGCCTGAAAGCGGGAAGCAAGGAAGAAAAAGCCGATACGATTGTGCGGGTGATGCATCCGGAATACGGCATGGGGCTGGAGTTCATTATGGCTTCTCCCGATCAGCCGAAAGCGCGCGTGAGTTTCATTGAATTTCTCTCCAGCCAGCCGGGAATCGTTCCCGAGATTTCAGTTCTGCCACGGGCATTGAGAGCCGAGGAGGGTGGGGTTGCAATCCCGCTGGCGCGAACGGAAGACGCCGACGACCCACTTCTTCATCTGCTGCGGAACCACTACTCGTTCAACCAAGACGCTTTTCTCAGCGAATTGCAGAGTCAACGCCGCGGCGAAGCGGTTGCACCCGCCTAAAATCAAAGGGCCCGCACGCCGTCTCTCGTGCAGGCCCCCTTGCCGGCAAGGTTAAGTTCCACCTCGAATAAGCAAAGTTTAGCGAAGCCATACTGCCCGCAGGTTTCAGGCAAGTTAATTTCCTGTAAAATCGCGCACGACCACCAGCCGGAAGATTGACTTGTGGAAATCTCTGTATGGAAGATTTTCGTTAGCTGCCCCTCTGAAAATGACACGCATCGTGATAGCGACTTCGAACCCGGGCAAGTTGCGGGATTTTGCTGGAGCGGCAGCCGCGTTTGGGATTGAGATCGCCGGGATTCCCAACTTTGCCAGCTTTCCACCTGTGGTCGAAGATGGATTGACTTTCGAGGCGAACGCGCGCAAAAAGGCCGAGGAATACGGCCGGTATGTGCCGGGAGAAATTGTTCTCGCGGATGATTCTGGGTTGGAAGTTGATGCGCTCGGCGGCGCGCCGGGCGTACACTCCGCACGATACGCGGCAGACGTCCCGCACTTGGCGAACGAGAATACAGACGATGAAGCGAATAATGGCCGATTACTGCGAGAGCTGAAAAGTATTCCTCCCGAAAAGCGCACGGCGCGATTCGTGTGTGTGATTGCGGCGGCTCGCGACGGACAAACCTTGGAAGTATTTCGAGGGCAAGCGGAGGGAGTGATTCTCGATGCGCCTCGAGGAAATAATGGATTTGGCTACGATCCTTTGTTTTTCTTTCCGCAGATCGGAAAAACCTTTGCTGAGTTGAAGACCGCGGAGAAAGCGAAATACAGTCATCGCGGGGCGGCGTTCCGAAACTTTTTGGATTGGTACAGAAAGAATGGAAGCGTCCGTTGAGTCAACTTGCTGAGGCGAGCTGGCACGTAAGGCTGCTTGCCATCGACATTCCTATAATGAAGTAAATGAGCATCCGGATTCGGCAAGCCAAGCCGGAAGACATTCCTGTTCTGCGAGAGTTGATCAATGCCTCGGTGAGGGGCCTGCAAGCGCAGGATTACACGCTGGCACAAATCGAGCGTGCCCTCCAAACTGTGTACGGGGTGGACAGCCAACTCATCACGGACGGAACGTATTTTGTGGCCGAGGCTGAAGGCGAACTGGGCGAAGTAAGGACCGTGGGCTGCGGCGGATGGAGCAAGCGCAAGACACTTTTTGGCGGCGACCACTGGAGCGGGCGGCAAGATGCGCCTCTTGATCCCCGGCACGATGCCGCCAAAATTCGCGCCTTCTTTGTGCATCCTTCATGGGCGCGGCAAGGAATCGGAACGATGATTCTGGATGCATGCGAGGCGGCCGTCATTGCTGCCGGATTCTCGCGTTTGGAGATGGGCGCGACATTGAGCGGAGTGCCGTTCTACGAAGCTCGTGGCTATACAGCTATCGAGAATTTGGACGCGCCGCTCGGGGATGGCCAGGTGCTGCAGGTTGTGAGAATGGCTAAGCACGTTTAGGTGCGGCCGGTGCGTTGTCGTCGTGGAGGAACTCACAGCCTTTCTTGACTTCCCTTCTCCTGCGACCGGATAATAAAAAGTTCTTCATTCATTGCTGAACTCATAAGGAGCGTTCTCTGTGGCAAGTGCTTCGGCTCCGGCGATCAAAGCCGGAGTGGCTCCGTTGCGGGCGGGCCAGGGATATTCATTCTGGTTGCGCCGCCTGCATTCCCTGACCGGAATTATTCCGGTAGGTGCGTTTCTTTTCGAACACATTCTGATTTCGAACGCCTCGGCGATTGGCGGGCCCGCCGCGTATGCGAGGCAGGTGCGGTTTTTGGCTGGACTTCCTTTGGTGCCGATCCTGGAGCTGTTCGGCATCTGGCTGCCGATTTTGTTTCACGCGCTGTACGGTATCTATATCTGGTATCGCGGCGAGAGCAATCTCGGCGAATACTCATGGACCGGAAACTGGATGTATACCGCGCAGCGCTGGACGGGGATCATCGCGTTTGCGTACATCATTTGGCACACGTGGACGATGCGGTTCACAGGCGTCGACCTGCACGAATTTCCCGGCGCTTCGTTCGGCAAAGTGCAGGCGGAATTGTTTTCGCCGTGGCTGCTGACGTTTTACGCAATCGGCCTCATCTGCGCGTCATGGCACTTTGCTTATGGCATCTGGCTGTTCTGCGCGAAGTGGGGATTGATTCCGGGAGAAAAAGCGCAGCGCAGTTTCTTAAAAGTGTGCGTGGCATTTTTCCTGGTAATGAGCGCGGTGGGTGTGACCAGCCTTTATACGTTTCGCGCGAGTTATCCGCAACAGCCGACTGATCCTGCAGGCGCACACATGGTCGAGATGGGACCGCAAGCAACGCAGTAGAAAATTCCGGATAGGTTCATGGCAACGACTCCAAAAATTATCGTGATTGGTGGTGGGCTGGCGGGTCTTTCTGCGGTGATCAAAATCGCAGAGATGGGCGGACAGGTCGACTTGTTTTCGATTGTCCCGGTTAAACGTTCGCATTCGGTTTGTGCGCAAGGCGGGATTAACGCCGCGAAAAACTTAAAGGGCGAAGGCGACTCTTGCTGGAAGCACTTTGACGACACGATTTATGGTGGCGATTTTCTGGCCAACCAGCCTCCGGTGAAAGCCATGTGCGAGGCCGCGCCGGGAATCATCGATCTGCTGGACCGCATGGGCGTGCCGTTTAATCGAACCCCGGAAGGACTGCTGGATTTTCGCCGCTTTGGCGGCACTTTGTATAACCGCACCGCATTTGCCGGCGCGACCACCGGCCAGCAGCTTCTTTATGCGCTCGATGAGCAGGTGCGGCGTTACGAATCCGAAGGCAAAGTGAAGAAATACGAGCACTGGGAGTTTTTATCCGCGGTGCTCGATGGAAATCGCGTGTGCCGCGGCATCTGCGCCATGGATTTGCGTTCGATGGAAGTGCGGACGTTTCCTGCCGACGCGATCATTATCTGCACCGGCGGGATCGGCGCAATTTTTGGCAAGTCGACGAACTCGGTCGTGTGCACCGGGTCGGCGCAGTCAGCGCTATATCAGCAGGGGTGCTATTACGCGAACGGCGAATTTATTCAGGTGCATCCGACGTCGATCCCTGGCGAAGACAAGCTACGGCTCATGTCGGAGTCGGCGCGCGGTGAGGGCGGACGCGTATGGGTGCCGAAGAAAGCTGGCGATCATCGCGATCCGAAATCGATTCCGCAGGGCGAGCGCTGGTACTTCCTCGAAGAGTGGTATCCAAAGTACGGGAATCTTGTGCCGCGAGATGTAGCGACGCGCGCGATCTTCAAGGTGGTTTACGAGTACAACCTTGGGATCGACGGGAAGCCGATGGTCTATCTCGATCTGACCCATGTCGATCGCAAGATTCTGGACCGCAAGCTGGAAGGAATTCTCGAGATTTACGAAAAGTTTGTTGGCGACGATCCGCGCGACACGCCGATGAAAATTTTCCCCGGCATGCATTACACCATGGGCGGACTGTGGGTCGATTTCAATCAGGCGACGAATATTCCGGGAGTTTATTCGGCGGGGGAAAGCGAATATCAGTATCACGGGGCAAACCGGCTGGGAGCAAATTCGCTGGTGTCGTGCATCTATGGTGGGTTCGTGGCTGGGCCTGCGGCGGTACAGTATGCGCGCAACGCCGCCGCTGCGCCGAGCAATGGGCATTTTGATGCGGAGCGTAAGCATCAAGAAGAAAACAATGCCACCCTGATGAAGTCGGATGGGAAAGAAAATCCGTTCAAGCTATGGCGCGAGTTGGGCGAGCTGATGACCAAGAATTGCACAGTCATCCGTTATAACAAGGCGTTACAAGAGACGGATGTGAAGCTGGTTGAGTTGCTGGAGCGCTTCCGCCACATTAATTTGAGTGACCGCTCGCAGTGGGCGAATACGACGATTGCGTTCGCACGGCAGCTCTATAACATGCTGCAGCTTTCGCGCGTGATCGCGCAGGGCGCGGCGATGCGGGATGAATCGCGCGGCGCGCACTACAAACCGGACTTTCCCGAGCGCGACGACAAGAATTGGTTAAAGACGACAAAAGCCTATTTCGCGCCCGATGCGGACGAGCCGAAGTTTGAATTCGAGCCGGTGGACATTTCGTTGATTCCGCCGCGAGCGAGGAAGTATTAGATCAATTGGGAAGGGCACGAGTGGAACTCGTGCCCTTCCCAGTGGTTTTTGTTGTAATGGTGTCCGTTTCGGGAATTGTGCGGTATAGGATCGAACCGGTGGATATTCGTTGATTCCTCGGCGGGCAACAAGATATTAGGAGCTTCCGTGTCGGCCAGCACGCCAAGACGAGACTGGTTGGAAATCGGGGCCAGCATCCTATACTTTGCTCTGGCGATTTTCAATGCCATTCGTTCTTGGCATAGGCATGAATCATTGGATGCGGTAAGCGCCGGTTTGTGGTTCGCGGGAGCAGTGGTGTTTGCATTTCGGTCGAAGCACGAGCAGAACCGCGGATTAGGGAGTTAAACTTCAGGATTCTAAGAGCTGGAAGCTAATGGCCAATCAGAAATCCGTCATCATAAAAATCAAACGCCAGGATAATCCCAAGCAAGCATCGCGCTGGGAAGAGTTCGAGCTAGCGTATAAGCCGAACATGAACGTGATTTCCTGCCTGATGGAGGTTGCGGCCAATCCGGTAACGCGCGACGGCAAAGCCACGACGCCGATTACCTACGACTCGAATTGCCTCGAAGAAGTTTGCGGGTCGTGCGCCATGCTGATCAATGGCCGCGCCCGCATGGCATGCTCAGCGCTTGTCGATAACTTGGATCAGCCGATTCGCCTTGAACCGTTCTCAAAATTTCCGGTAGTGCGCGATCTGGCGACCGATCGCAGCGTAATTTTCGAAAACCTGAAGGCGGTGAAGGCCTGGGTTCCGGTGGATGGGACTTACGATCTGGGCGCGGGCCCACGCGTGACTATGGAAGAACAGGAGGCCGCGTATCCCCTTTCGCGGTGCATTTCATGCTGCTGCTGCATGGAAGTCTGCCCGCAATTCAACGACAGCACCGGCTTCGTGGGCGCCGCGACGATCTCGCAAGTGCGATTGTTCAACACGCATCCTACGGGGGCCGCGCTGAAACGCGAACGTTTGGCCGCCTTGATGGGCGATGGCGGCATTCAGGAGTGCGGCTACGCGCAGAATTGCGTGGAAATCTGCCCCAAGGACATTCCCCTTACCAAGTCGATTTCCGAGGTTGGCGGGGCGGTTATGAAGCAAGCCCTGGGTGACCTATTTAGGAAGTAATTTGCCCATTTTGGGCGCTCTTGCCTCGGATCGAAGAAACCTGTATTCTCTTGGCTCTTTTGCACCTGCTACTTAGCAAGACCACGTTCGGCTCGGAAAACGGCATCTAACCTGCACCATGAAAGACAAGGAACCAAGACAAGTGATGGACAGTAATCAAAGGTAACCGCGAGTAGGGCTACTCTTTGGTAACCTGGCAGCGGAATTTCGCGGCCGTTTTTGCCGATGCTGAAGTAGAATGGCCGCCTACGTTGGAAACAAACGCTATGGAGTTCGGCTTTAACGCCCAACTGAAACGAGTGGTTCCAGGATGTTTCCTGCTCCTGGCCGTGTGCCTGCCGGCGTTTGCTCTACACGAGTACGTTCCCGCGGGTCGCACCAGCCATCGCACCATACGGCACAAAACTCACGTGCGCCGTATGCGCTGGGACCCTGTTTTTCGCCCTTCGCACGAATCTTTGCTGCGGCAAAATGAAGAAATCGATCGCATGGAACTGCCGCGAATCTATGATGACGCGGAATTGGAACGGTTGATTTCAACTGGGGACCTGGTTCCGATTAACGAGAGCGAAACCTTGCGCATTGATCCGCGGCTCGATCCTAGCCGGCGCTACTGCCGTCCGTGGACGCGCGAATTTCTGGATGATGTGAGCCAGGCCTACTACGATCAGTTTCATAGTCAGATTCAAGTGAACTCGGCGGTTCGCACGGTGCTGATGCAGCGAAAACTGATTCGCCATAATCGCAACGCGGCGCCCGCTTATGGAGATACAGCCTCGTCCCATCTCGCCGGCATTACCGTGGACATTCAACGGCGCGGCATGACTCGGCAGCAGGTGAAATGGATGGAGTCATACCTTATGCCGCTGCGGGAGCAAGGTTTAATTGAGCCTGAGGAAGAACGGTATCAATGGGTGTTCCACATCGCGGTCTCGGGCCGCTACGGAGATGGGCGCGAGGTAAAGCCCGTTACAGCCGAGGCCCGCGCGCAATCCGAACCGCAGTCTGAAGCCGCCGGCGCCAACGCTGGCGAACAATAAGTCCCCTCAAAGTCAATTTTCGATTTTCCGCCTCGACGTATAAAATCGTTGTTCCTCACAACCATGACTTCCCTATATCGCAAGTTCAGCTGCAGTCTTCTGCTGTTTACGCTATTTCAACTTTCAGTGTTCGCGCAGAGCAACTCCGGGTCATCATCGAATGTCAGCGCGAAAGCGCGGGCGATTCAAGATTCGGCGATCATTATTGACACGCACGCAGACACGCCGCAGCGCTTTGTGGACGAGAACTTCGACTTGGGCAATACCGACCCCAGCGATTTCGGGCACATCAGCCTCGCAAAGATAAAGGCCGGCAATCTGGGGGCGGAGTTTTTTTCGATTTGGGTGGATCCCGAGACTAGCAAAGGGCGCTTTGTGGAGCGCACGCTCGATTTGATTGATTCCGTCTATGAGCAGGCGGAGCGGCATCCTGACCAGATGAAGATGGCATTCTCAGTAGCAGACATCGAGCGCGCTCACAAAGAAAAGAAGTTCGCAGCACTGATGGGAATCGAGGGCGGCCACTCCATCGAGTCCGACATCCGGTTGCTGCGCGATTATTATCGGCTGGGCGTGCGCTACATGACGCTGACTTGGTCGAACACGAACGAATGGGCGGATTCTTCGGGCGACATCGATGATCCCAAGGTGCAGCATCACAATGGCCTGACGGATTTCGGCAAGCAAGTCGTGCTGGAGATGAATCGGCTGGGAATGATGGTGGACATTTCGCACGTGGCGGACAAGACTTTTTGGGACGCGATTGCGGTCAGCAAAGCACCGGTGATCGCCTCGCATTCGTGCGCGCGCGCGTTGGTCAATGCGCCGCGCAATATGACGGATGACATGCTGCGTGCCGTGGCGAAAAATGGCGGAGTGGTGGATGTGAATTTCTTTTCCGGCTTCAACGATCAGAAGTATCTGGACGCGCTGCGAGCACAAAGCAAAGAGCAGCAAGCGGCGATTGATGCGCATGTGGCGAAGATGAAAGCCGAGGGAAAGACCGTCACTTACATGGATGTGGATCACGTCGAGAGAGAATGGATTGGCAAAATACCGCGGCCGCCACTGAGTTCGCTGATCGACAGCATCGACCACATCGCAAAAGTGGCGGGAGTGGACCATGTCGGCCTGGGTTCGGATTTTGATGGCGTCAGCGGCGCTACGCCGGCGGGCCTGGATTCGGCCGCCGATCTGCCCAAAATCACGCAGGCCCTGCTGGATCGCGGCTACAGCGCCCAGGACATTCACAAAATTCTCGGCGGGAATGTGTTACGAGTTTTCAAGGAAGTGGAACGAGTGAGCCGGGAGATGCAAGCCGCACAAAGTACGGCTCATTAGTCAAATAAATTGCCAGTGTCGTACAATTCAATGTTTACCATCTCATCCGAGTAAAGCAGGTTCCTCGACTTTGCAGGACCGTTCGCCAGCGAACGATCCTGATTCGCTCGGAATGACAATAATGAGGAGAAATTGATGCGTAAAGGTCTTTTCGTCGCTATTGCAACTTTGTTCGTTTCTGTGCAGGCTTTGGCCGCAGCAGGAGCTCAGCCTAAGGCCATTTTCGACACTACTGCCGGCAAGATGACTTGCACACTATTTCCCGACAAGGCACCGATCGGGGTCGCTAATTTCATCGGTCTCGCGACCGGCACAAAGGACTGGACCAACCCGGTAAATCACAAGAAAGAGCACGGTGTTCCGCTCTACGATGGGACGATTTTTCACCGCGTGATTCCGAATTTCATGATTCAAGGCGGCGATCCGGCTGGCACTGGCATGGGCGATCCCGGTTATCAATTCAAGAACGAAACTTCCAACGATCTGAAATTTGACCGTCCGGGACGCCTGGCGTACGCGAACGCGGGTCCGGATACCAACGGCTCGCAATTTTTCATTACAGAAGTTCCCTACCCTAGCCTGAATGGCGGCTACACGATTTTCGGCCAATGCGATGATGCCAGCGTGGCGATCGTGAAGCAGATTGCCCGCGTCGGGCGCGATTCGAACGATAAGCCGTACAACCCAATCAAGATCAATCACATTACAATCGAAGGCGCTGGAGCGGCGAAGTCGGCTTCAAAGTAAGCGTAGCCGAGCGCCCAGCAAAAATTGAAAGGATTCTTATGAGCCGCCAACCCGGCACTTATGCTGTTTTGAACACTTCCGAAGGCACAATTGTTTGCCGCTTGTTTGAAAAAGAGGCGCCCAAGACGGTGCAGAATTTTATCGACTTAGCTGAGGGCAAACGGGAGTGGTCCCATCCCGTCAGCGGGAAAAAAAGCAAAGATAAGCTCTACGACGGGACGATTTTTCACCGGGTGATTCCGAACTTCATGATCCAGGGCGGCGATCCGGCGGGAACCGGGTTTGGCGGCCCGGGCTACAAGTTCGAAGACGAGACCAAGAATTCGCCGCACAGCTTTGCCAAGGCGGGCAAGCTGGCAATGGCGAACTCCGGCCCGAACACCAACGGCTCGCAATTTTTCATCACAGTAGCGCCCACGCAATGGCTGACGGGCAAGCACACGATTTTTGGCGAGGTGGTCGAGGGAGAAAACGTGGTAGAGAAAATTGTGAATGTCCCGCGCAATCGCCAGGACAAGCCGAATACAGATGTGGTGGTAAAGTCGGTGGTGATAGAGAGGGTGTAGCGTCAGAGACCGGCTTCCCAGCCTCGAACGCACCCGTGGGCCCGACTTAGCACCCGATTACGCCTACCAACTCCTTCACCGCTTCGGCGCTCTTGTTCAGCGCAGCCTGCTCTTCGGCTGTGAGTTTGATTTCGATGATCTGCTCGATGCCTTTCGCGCCGAGCTTTACCGGTACACCGACAAACAGACCTTTGATTCCATACTCGCCCTCCAGATACGCTGCACAGGGAAGGATCTTGTGCTTGTCTTTCAGGATCGCTTCGACCATTTCGGTCGCTGCAGCCGAGGGCGCGTAATAGGCGCTGCCAGTTTTCAGATATTTCACAATTTCCGCCCCGCCATCGCGTGTGCGCTGGACCAAGCGGTCAAGGGTGTGAGCATCCATTAATTCCGTGATCGGAATTCCCGCCACGGTCGAGTAACGGGCCAGCGGGACCATGGTATCGCCGTGCCCGCCAAGAACGAACGCGGTCACGTTCTCCACGCTCACTTTTAGTTCTTCGGCGATGAATGCCCGGAAGCGGGCGGAGTCGAGCACTCCAGCCATGCCGATCACGCGCTCACGGGGAAATCCACAGAGCTTGAAACCGGCTTGCGCCATGGCGTCGAGCGGGTTCGAAACGATAATCAGAATGCACTTCGGGGAATGCTGGACAACTTTCTCGACCACATCCTTCATAATCTTATGGTTCGTGTGGAGCAAGTCGTCGCGGCTCATCCCGGGCTTGCGGGGGATTCCGGCGGTGATGACCACGATGTCGGAGTGGGCCGTGTCCGCGTAGTCATTGGTACCGATAACGTGCGCATCCCTCTTCTCGATGGGCATGGCTTCGAGTAGGTCGAGGCCTTTACCCTGGGGAATGCCTTCGACGATGTCGATCAGCACAACGTCGGCAAGTTCCTTCGAAGCGATCCAGTGAGCGGCCGTCGCGCCCACATTTCCCGAACCTACAATCGTGACTTTCTTGCGCATGAGTTCCTTTCAGTTAGAAGAAATCTTTAAACACAGAGGACACCGAGGTCAGTGACAAGAGTTGCTTATTTATGTCCACTGGCAATCAGTCTGCTGCGCTCCGGTGTGCTGCGGCGTCCATATTTTGAATAATGCAATCGGCGAACTCGCTGGTCTTGACCTTGGTCGCATTCTCCATGAGCCGCTCGAAATCGTAGGTAACTTTCTTCTGCTCGATCGAGCTTTCCATACCGTGTTCGATCAAATCGGCAGCCTCGTTCCAGCCGAGGAAGCGGAACATCATCACTCCGGACAGGATTACCGAGCCGGGATTGATGACGTCTCTATCGGCATATTTAGGTGCCGTTCCGTGCGTGGCTTCGAAGATAGCGTAGCCGTCGCCGATGTTGGCTCCCGGGGCGATACCGAGCCCGCCCACTTGCGCCGCGCAAGCGTCGGAGATGTAATCGCCATTTAGATTTGGAGTGGCTAGCACCGAGTATTCGTCGGCCCGCGTGACGACTTGTTGGAAAATCGAATCGGCGATGCGATCGTTTATCAGTACCTTTTTCTTCCAGGCCCCTTTGCCGTGCGAGGCATAGATCGACTTCAATACATCTTCGACTTCGCGATAGACCGATTTTCGGAAGTCGTCGGAGCCAAACTCCAATCCCGGTTCCACGAGGCTGGCATTCTCTTCGATAGTGATCTGCGGATTTTTGTCTTTGTTATCGAGAATCCAGGTTTCACGTTCGGTCACCACCTTGTCGCGGAATTCCTCCGTGGCGACGTCATATCCCCATTTGCGGAACGCACCTTCGGTAAACTTCTGAATGTTGCCCTTGTGAACAAGAGTGACTGATTTGCGTCCGCTATCCAGGGCGAACTGGATTGCCATGCGAACAAGGCGCTTGGTTCCGGTGACGGAAATCGGCTTGATGCCGATGCCGGAGTCAACGCGAATCTGCTTCTTTCCGCCCTTGAGCATCTCTTTGTTCACGAAGTCGATCACCTTCGCGGCCTCGGCAGTTCCCTGCTCCCACTCGATTCCGGCGTAGACGTCTTCTGTGTTCTCCCGATAGATGACTACGTCCATGCGCTCGGGATTCTTCACCGGCGAAGGAGTGCCTTTGTAATACTTCACCGGGCGAACACAGGCATAAAGATCGAGAATCTGCCGCAGCGCGACGTTGAGGGAGCGAATGCCGCCGCCAACCGGGGTGGTCAAAGGGCCCTTGATGGCGACGCGGAGTTCCCGAATGGCGGTTACGGTGTCATCCGGCAACCAGTTCTTGAATCTGGAAAATGCTTTTTCGCCGGCAAAAACTTCGTACCAAGCCACGCGGCGCTTGCCTCGATAAGCTTTGCGCACCCCCGCATCGAAGACACGTACGGAGGCCCTCCAAATATCGCGGCCCGTGCCGTCGCCTTCGATGAAGGGAATAATAGGATTATCTGGCACCTGATACGCGCCATTGCTGTATGAGATCACCTTGCCATCGCTAGGGATGGCAAGGCCGTTGTATGAAGCGGTCATTCCACATCCTCCACTGCTCTACAGGAAAACTCACAATTATAAAGGCTAGACAGAAACTGGGAAAATCGGGGCGGTCACCGAAGTCACGTTTCAGCGATGAGGTTTCGTTCGGCTCTTGACGACGACATTTAGAATGCCGGAGTGGGGCGAGCGATTCGCATCAGTTTTGTTATTTTGCTTTGGGTCACGGTTGCCTGTGCGCAGCGTATGACTGTCGAGACAAGTTCGTCGCAACCGGCTTCTGACCCGAGCACAACTGGCACGGCGATTCAACCTCCAACTGTGCCCGAAGCCCCGCATGTGCACGCATTCTGGGACCGGACGAATATTCTGCTTTTTTCCGGTGTGGCTCTTTCCCGCGGACTGGATTACGCTTCGACCCGAAACATGCAGGCACGGGGGCGCAGAGAAATCCTGCTGGCATCCGCCGTGGTGAATAACTCGGCAGCGTTTGCCAGCCTCGAAGCGGCGGGAACGGCGACGTCCGTTGGCATATCGTACATTCTTCACCGCACCGGCCATCACACTCTGGAGCGCTGGATGTCGATCAGTCATATCAGTGTGACCACCTTCGGGGCAGCGAGAAATTATATGCTGGTGACGAAGGGGCCTCGCTGATGCTGGAAGAATGCTCATTGCACGACCTTTTCGTAGATCTCCCGTACGCCTTCAAACGTACCGTCCATCTCAGCTTCTAATCCGCTCGGAAATTCGCGCCCCAGCAATTTGGCGCTCAGCTTTTCCACAGCGCTACGGGAATGCTCGTTCATGGGAAGCCATTTAGCGGCGCGTCCCGTAACTAGCCGAACCATATGATCCACCGTGCGCAATAATTCTCCAGCGTGATCGAGAACTGCCGCGTCAGTTTTCTGCATCAGCCCCAAGGAAGCACAACGCCAGAGGCGGTCCCGCAAAGTGCCACCTGTCGTCGTCACGTTATGTTTCACCAGCAAATAACTGCCCAGGAAGTCGATATCGTAAATTCCGCCCGGGGAGGTCTTGAAATTCTTCGCTGGTGTATCGACGCTTTCCAACTTGCTACGCATCTCGTTTACGTCAGCGGCAAAACCAGTGTCGGCAGCGAAGCGCTCGAACAAACATCGGCAGGCTGCAGTCGCGTGGTCGCCCAAACGGCGTGAGCCAGCAACAAAGCGAAATTTGGAATAGCTCAAAGCCTCCCAAGCGTGCGCTTCGCTGGCGAAGTAATGCGCCAAGTGCGCGGGTGTGACCACGAGTTCGCCTTCCCGGCCACGCGGACGCAAGCGCGTATCAGTGGGAAATACCAGGCCCTCTTGCGTGTAGGCGGAAAGGACCTGAACGATCTGCGAGGCAATGCGAGTCAATGCTTCACGGTCCTGGCCTTCTTCGCATACGAAAATGATGTCGGCGTCGGAAAGGACATCGAACTCGAAACTGCCTAGCCTTCCGAGCACCATGATGGCGAGATTCTCGGGGGCACCTGCGATTTCCCATGCCGCGGCGATAGCGTCCTCGGCTGCCGAAGTCATCTCTGACAACGACTCGTAGACGCTGCGATGCTTCACAATGTCCTTCGCCCCGGTGGCAAATACCCGATGACGAAAATGGCGCCGCAAGAGAGCCACCTTTTCGGCGTAGCTCGCAGAAAAAGCCGCCAAGTAGGCGAATACGGGGTCAGTGGCAGCACGACCTCCTCCCAGCGGGCTGTCGAAAAGATATCCGCTGCCGGTGCGAGCAGATTGTTGTTCCAGTCCCACGACCGAAGCGACTTCCTCCGGATGGCGGACCAGAATGTCGGTCAGATATTCGCTCGTCTCGAATAGCGGCAATGCCGCCTTCACACCTTCCGCATTACGAAGGACAGACGCATAGCGCTCGGAACTGGTGAATGCGGAGGTCAGAAAGCGCAAAAGATTCTTGTGCGCAACTGGATCAGTATTCCGCATCGCAATTTCATGCAGAGCAGGCGCGTCTCTCGACAGCCGCTCCAACACCTGGCCGCTGGAGCGCTCGGCGGGACTGGGTTCGGCAGTGGCATGCAATTGAAAATCGGGTGGGGCGAGGCCACGATGCTCCCACTCCTGCTGCTGATAAACGATCCGCTGATAAATCTCGGCAACGCTCGCCATGCGCTGCCGAAGCTCGGCGGCGAAATCCGAGGTTCTATTAACCCTGACCCGACTTTCCATGGAGCGCGCAATGACCCTCAGCTCGGGCCCGGATGTGGACAGACGATGAGTCTGCCGTCCTTCGCGCAGTTGCAACCGGTGCTCGATGTGGCGCAGGAATTCGTAGGCCGAGGTCAACTCCTGAAATTCCTGGCTGCTGATGTGGTGCTTGTCGTGGAGTTTGTGCAGAGATGCCAGCGTACCTCCGGAGCGAAGCCAAGGCTCATGGGCTCCGTGCACCCGCTGCAGACATTGCACGAGGAACTCGATATCGCGAATGCCACCGCTTTCGAGCTTCACGTCGATGCCGGGAGCTTTGTCGCCAAAACTCGCATCGTGATGGTGCTTGTGCATTTTTTCGCGGGCAACTAGCGCGGTTTTAATTGCGGCGAAGTTCAAACGCGGTCGTTTTGCCGGAAGATGTGCCAGATGCGCTTCGCCTGGGGCATCCTCTCGCGCTGTTCCTTCGCTGTAAACGTGACGTTGCACACCCTGGATGAATTGCCAGGCGAGTCCGGCGTCTCCGGCAGAATGACGGACTTTGATGAGAGCTTGGCGCTCCCAATCGTGAGCGACGTTGGCGTAGTAGTGCAGAGCCTGGCCAAGGTTGATCGCGAGTTCGCCTTCGCGTCCTTGCGGACGGAGACGGAGGTCGATTCGAAACACTGGGCCTTCGCTGGTGATGCGGGACAACAATTCGGTGACTTGTTGCGCTAAGCGAATGAAAAATTCGCGATTCGAGATGGCTGCATCCTGGATTTCGCGACCATCGCCGAAAATGTACATGAGATCGATGTCGGAGCTGTAATTCAACTCATTGCCGCCGAGTTTGCCGAGAGACAGGATCGAAAACGGTGTTTCAACCGCCCGACCGTTTTCGTCCCAATGAAGCGGTGAGTCGTAGCGCGCCAATAGGCCCCGCTGGGCCTCGTGTAAGGCTTCGTTCAACAAAACATCCGAGAGAGCCGAGATTTCCGCCGTCACTTCTCCCAGCGATGCGATGCGGAGGGCATCGCGGAGCAAAATTCGGACGTATTCGCGGCGCTTGAAACGCGCGAGAACAAGGGCCGCGTCTTTTTCCGACGCGCGCGCACGAAAACGGGCCAGACTTTCGCGAAACTCTTCCCGCGAAAGGTTCTGATCGAGCGCCCTAGCGCGGAGTAGCCCCTGGAGCAGGTCGGGATTCCGCAATAACGTCTCGCCTAGGAAGTGGCTGTGCCCGAAAATGACGATGGCATAGTGGGCCAATTGGGGATTTTGATTAAGCAGATGAACGACTTCCGGCGCGCCTTCGCTGACCAGACGATCAAAAAACATTAGGGCGGAGTCCGGATCGGGCGAATCAACCAGCAGAGCGGGCAGCGTGGCCTTCAGGGCGGACGAGATGCGCGTCATACGCGCCAGATTGAACCTGGCGCTTTCAGGATTTTGAAAAGAAATGTCGGCCACAAGAAAGAAGTCCAGCGGCGCGCGCTACGTCAGAGCTTGAATGACAAGTCTACTCGTTCGGCGCTTGGCATGGCATCATGAATCTTCTTGGCTCACCACCGACGCGAACCAAAATACTTCCTCACCCCGATCGAGTTGTATCTGCCCCAAGGCCCATTGTTGCCGAGATCGGCTGGGCCAAGATACGCGTCGCGTGATCCCAAGCGGTCGAACTGGAAGTGCTGGGTTACGCGGAATTCGAATCCTTTGGCGATGTAGACCCCGAGCCCCCAGGAATGCTCGATGCCAATGGCATCCCAGGACCAGGTATAAAGCGTTTGAGGGATGTTCTTGCCAAATAGAAACGACGGCTGCCCCCAAAGCATAAAGCGCCGTAGCTGACCCTTGCCGAACGGCCGGACTTCGAGAATTCCGGAAAGCATGTAGCGCGCGAACTCGCTGCAAGGGGCGTTGACGCCGCCATATTTGCCCGCATTCGAAGCGCACAGATTGGGATCGATCTCATTGTGCGGAGGAGCAAGGTCAAACTGGGCGTAGCCCCAGAGAGTGTCTTTGGGCAAGAAGAAACGGTCTTGCGTTTCAAGGATTACTTTATCGTTGTCTTGGGCAGCTGCAGCACCGCAAAAGACAAGTACCAGCATCACCAGCCACAATTTTTGCTTCATCCTGCCTCCGAAGAGTTTGTATTTATGCCGCAAATTGGGGAGCGGGACATTGTACTGCAAGGGACGAAACACTCGGACTTCTTCGCGGATTCCGTGGAGTGAAGTCTACGGAAATTCATATCATTCGATCGCATGTCTCCAACAAATAGAAGGCTCCATCCGCAAATTCAGAGAATTTCAAGGATTCGGCTTTGGCCAAGCTATTGCACGCAAGAAGTTGGGAGAGCCCCCATGTCCCAGGAAGTGTCCGTCTCGTATCAAGCCGTCAAGAGCAAAGTCTATAAGCTGATCGACGCCGCGGTCGAGGGCGAAAAGACCGAGGCCCAGGTTCAAGAATCCCTCGAACGATGGTGGAAGCAGGTTCACCCCGCCGACCGTGCAGTAGCCCAGAAATATCTTTTGCGAGTGCTGGAGCGGTCCCACGCCGGGGTAAATGCCATGGCCCGGGCGCTCTTGGAAGCCACGGAGGCGCCGGCACCGTTACCGGAAAAACTCAGCAAGCCTGTGATCAGCCATTCAAGTGCGACCGGAACCTACTAGTCGCAGGTTGCAGGCCTATGGCCCGAGAAGTGACTGGGGGTCAGTGGAGAATGGATCAACGACCACGACCCCGTCTAAGTCCTGATCCGGCTGCAAATCCTCTGTAAGAAGATAGCGACAGGAGGCGGCTCTTGCGGCGGCTACGATCAGCGAATCCCAAAAGGAAAGCCGGTAACGATCCTGGATTTTCCATCCCTGTTCGAGAATTGCGTCATCAACAATGACTGGCTGCCAGGCCAGCAAATCCCGAACTTCGGCTCGCGCCTCTTTGCTGGCGCTAAGCCGCTTCTGCGTGACCTTGGCGTAGAACTCCTGCAAAACCTGGAAGCTGATCCGTCCGCGTCGGGTTTTCCATAATTCGGCGCGCCAGTCCTGCGCTGCCCCTTGCTTCTTAGGGTCTGCGTCGTCGACCGCATAAATGAAGATATTGGTGTCAACGAAGACGAGAGCGCTCATGTACCTCCTCGCGGGAGAGATACCGGCCGTCAGTTTTCAGGAATGGCTTGCGGGCAAGAGCGCGGCGCATGGCGGATTCGTATCCGTTCTTGTCGTGCATGTGCTGCTTGAGCACTGCGGCCAGGAGGGCAGAGACGCTGGTATCCCGTTTGGCCGCCTCGATCCTGGCCCAGCGAGCAACAGGCTCTTCGAGGGTAATGGTGATGTTGCGGAGTTTACGCTTCATAACACAAGAATAGTGTAACACGGAGTTCGTGTTAAGGACGCGAGGCAGCCCAAAGGTTTCGTATCGGAGCACCACTTCGGCGGTGCCGAATGCACCAGGAAAACTGGGCTACGCGTGGATCGCGCGCAATCGCCACGGCTGAAGGGACAACGTTCGAGGCAGTCGCGCCTCATTGGCGCGTGAATCGCGTTTGCTGACCCAAACGGCACGCCTGAAGGCATGCCCTGATACGAACCGCCTTCCCCGCCCTGTCGCTTGAAAAGCGCGCGACAAGGGCGGGCCACCCAGTTTTTTAGGCCAACGACCGTCGGCCACTGACCAACAACGGTTTCCTAAATGTCGTAGTACAGCGCGAACTCAAACGGGTGCGGGCGCAGGCGCACCGCATCCACTTCTTTCGAGCGTTTGTAATCGATAAAGGTGCTGAGCAGTTCCTCAGTGAAGACGTCGCCTTTGAGCAGGAAGGCGTGATCTTTCTCAAGCGCCACCAGCGCATCCTCCAGTGATCCTGGCATGGACGGCACTTTCGCCAGTTCCTCCGGACCGAGATCGTAAATGTCTTTATCGAGCGGCTGACCGGGGTCAATTTTGTTTTCCACGCCGTCGAGCCCGGCCATCATCATTGCGGCAAACGCCATGTAAGGATTGCAGCTCGGGTCCGGCGGACGGAACTCCACCCGCTTCGCCTTGGGCGATGCTGAATACATCGGAATTCGGCACGCAGCGGAGCGATTGCGGCGTGAGTAAGCAAGGTTTACAGGCGCCTCGAAACCCGGAACCAGACGCTTATAGGAATTCGTGGTGGGCGCGATGATCGCCGACAACGCCGGGCCATGCTTGATCAGTCCGCCGATGTACCACAGAGCCATCTGCGAAAGCCCGGCATAACCATCGCCGGCAAACAGCGGTTTGCCACCTTTCCACAACGACTGGTGAGTGTGCATGCCACTGCCGTTGTCCTGGAAAATCGGCTTGGGCATGAAGGTGACGGTTTTGCCGTACTGATTGGCGACATTTTTGACCACATATTTGTAGAGCATCATGTGATCGGCGGAGCGCACCAGCGAATCGAACTTAAGATCGATTTCGGTCTGTCCACCAGTCGCGACTTCATGGTGGTGACACTCCACTTCGAGGCCGCAGTTCAGCATGGTCATCACCATCTCGCTGCGCAGATCCTGATAGTGATCGGTCGGTGGCACCGGGAAATATCCTTCTTTAAAGCGCGGACGATAGCCCTGATTATTTTCCTTGCGGCCAGAATTCCAGCGGCCCTCTTCCGCATCGATGAAGTAAAAGCCGTGCTGCTCGCGCTGATCGAAGCGAACATTATCAAAGATGAAAAACTCGGCTTCGGCACCGAAGTAGGCGGTGTCAGCGATGCCGGTCGCGGCGAGGTACATCTCGGCTTTCTTTGCGATGTACCGCGGATCGCGATCATAACGCTGTTTGGTGACGGGATCGACGACGTCACAAACCATGACCAGCGTCGGCACCTCGGTAAATGGGTCGAGCATGTGAGTGTTGGGATCGGGGATGAGCAGCATGTCGCTTTCGTGAATCGCAGCCCAGCCGCGGATCGACGAGCCATCCATGCCGAAGCCTTCTTCAAATGATGCCTCGGACAGTTGCTCAATCGGATAAGAGACGTGATGCTGCAACCCCGGCAGATCGGTAAAGCGAAGGTCGAGCATCTTGATGCCGTTTTTCTTGACGAATTCCAGGACAGTTTTTGGGTCAGCCATGATTGCTCCTCGTGAGGTGTGGCGTGAAATGAGTTGCGGAAATTTGCTCCTGCTACAATTCTGACGTTCGAGGAACACTTGAGTGTAGAAGCGAGCATTGTGGCAGGAGAAATCAATTGTTTTTATGGCGGGAATAAGGCGCGGTTATCAAGTCCAGAAATCAGCAGTCGGCATTCAGCCATGAAAGTGCATAATTAACTGGCCCGGGCTGAATGCTAAGTGCTGACGGCTGAGTGCCCCCATGGACTTCGATCAGCTTGAAACTTTCATCGAAGTGGCGCGACTAAGCTCGTTCTCACGGGCGGCGGAGAAGCGTTTTCGCACGCAGCCGGCCATCTCGTCGCAAATTCGATCGCTGGAGGAAGAAGTCGGAGCTAAGTTGCTGGACCGTTCGGGCGGGAAGGTTTCGGTTACGGCCTCCGGCAAGATATTTCTGAAATTCGCCGAGGAGCTCCTGGAGTCTCGGAAGACGATGCTTACCACGATCGCCGAAACCGAGCGCGTGCCGCGCGGGGAAATCGTAGTCGGGGCAAATGAAGGCACATGCCTGCATATCCTGCCGGGGGTTTTTGCTGAGTTTAAAAAGCAGTATCCCGATGTCAACATTAGTATCAACCGGGCAGACTACGCCAAGATTCTAGAATCGGTGATCGACAATTCCGTGGACTTCGGCGTCGTTTCCCTTCCGGTGAACGATGCACGGCTTACGATCGTTCTCATTCATCGGGACGAACTTGTCATCATTGTTCCGCCGAAGCATCCCCTGGCGAAAGCAAAATCCGCAACCATTGCAGAAACCGCGATCTATCCCTTGATCGTGCCCAAGGGCGGTCACACGCGCGATGCCTTGGAGAACCTGTTTTACGAACGGAAATTGAAGCCGCGCTATACCATGGAACTGGATTCGAGCGAACTGCTGAAACGATTCGTTGCCGCCGACGCGGGCATCGGGTTCATCGCCCGGTCCAACGTGGCCGAAGATGTGCTCGCCCGCGCTCTGGTTGCGATTCCAATCTCTGACGCCACCATCCGTCGCGATCTGGCGCTGGTTTTCCGCAAAGACAAAGCGCTCAGCCGGGCCGCGTTGGCATTTATTGACATTACGGTAAGGATCAAGGCTGTGGATGCGGTCGTTGCACCAGCCCGCCAATCGCCGCCTGCTTGACTGAGCTAGAATTTAGCTGGTGAGATTCTTCGCGAGCCCGGCATATTTCCTGGTCATCGTCTGCCTGATTTCCGTGACCGGGTTCGCACAAACCAAGAAAGCCAAGGAACTCCCAGCCGCTGCCCACCAACTAATCTCCGTCACTGTAACCGGAAGTGACCACTACAAGTCAGAGGATGTAATGGGCGCGACCGGGATGAAGCCCGGTGACGTGGTCAACCAAGATGATCTCAAAGACGCGGCCCGCATTCTTGGCGATAGCGGCGCATTTACTGACATCGCCTACACGTTTGAGTACTCGCCTGAAGGGACGAAAATTCAGTGGAAGTTGAAAGATGCCGCCCATTTCGTGCCGGTACGGTTTGAAAACTTCGTTTGGTTCACCGATCAGCAGTTGCTGGATGCGGTCCATGCCAGCGTGCGGTTGTTTCATGGCGAAGTACCGGCACAAGGCCGGATGGCCGATCAGGTTTCAGAAGCTTTGCAGGTCTTGTTGGCACAGAAAGGGCTACCGGGCAACGTCGATTATCTTCGTGTTGGAGCGGACGATGCATCGCCCGAGGCATTGGCTTATAGCGTTTCCGGGCCGAGCATCGCGATTCGCAATGTTCAATTCTCAGGGGCCGGGCCCGAGGAATTGCCGCTCCTACAATCTGCCGGTGAGAATCTTCAAGGAACGCCCTACATGCGCTCCACTCTGCGCACGAAGGCGGAGAAGATGTTTCTGCCGATTTACCTGCAGCGCGGATATCTGAAGGCTAGTTTCGGCGAACCGCAGGCGAAAGTAGTTTCGAATGACGCCAATGAGATCAGCGTCGACACGACCTTCACGGTGGTTCCCGGACGGCAATACCAACTACAGGCGATTGAACTGAGTGGAGAGCGCGATTTATCAGCTGAGACGCTAAAAAAAGTGATGCACGCAACTCTGAATCAGCCCGCCAATGCGCTCGAGTTGAATGACGGCGTGGCGGCCATAAAACAGCTCTACGGTACGCGCGGGCATCTGGAGGCGAGTATCACTTGCAAACCGGAAATTGACGACGCGAACGATACGGTGAAGTATCAGGTTCATATCAGCGAAGGGGCGGTTTACAAGATGGGCGACCTGGAAATTCTCGGTCTCGATAGCCAGACCTCGTCGCGCCTGCAGAACGAATGGACTCTACATGCTGGCGACACCTACGACTCAAGCTACGCACAACGTTTTCTGAATCAGGCATACAAGGAGATCGGAGACTGGCGAGTAAGGGTCGAGGAGACACCGAACGAGGATCACACCGTCGACGTGACGTTGCGCTTCGACTCCCAGCGTTGAGTGGCATTCACAACTTGGCTTTCACTTTTTGGTAAGCTGAGCAAAAGGGTTCAGATAATTCTCAAGGAGAAACTTTCGATGACATCGCATTCGTCCACTCTGAGGATTCAGCTCGTCATCTTTTTGTTGATTTTCCCGATCCTCTCTTCTGCGGCTTTTGCAGCCAAGGCCCGAAGCTACACCGGCACGGTCAGTGATGCCATGTGCGGAGCCAAACATATGATGGAAGGCGATCCGGCCGCGTGCCTCCGAGCCTGCGTACAGAAAGGCTCGAAATACGCATTGGTGGTTGGCGACAAGGTTTACACACTGGATACGCAGAATCAAGCCACGCTGGCGACTTTGGACAAACTCTCTAATCAGAAAGCAACCGTGAAGGGCACGGCGGATGACGACACCATCTCAGTGACTTCAGTCGCGGCCGCGAAGTAAGCCGGCTTCGCGCTACGCTGGCGGGTATCACGGTTCTCGCCAAATTTTTTTCGCCCGGTAACTCAATTTTCATATTCTGTTCACAATCTGCTGTGTTAACTTAGACGCTCACTTACGAGAAACAGCAGGAGGCACAAGAATTGGGCAAAGACATGGTCCCCAAGCGCATTTTCTTTACCAAGGGGGTCGGTAAACATCGAGAACGATTAACCTCATTCGAGCTGGCGCTACGCGACGCCGGCATCGCTGCCCAGAACCTGGTACGCGTCTCCTCCATCTTCCCACCACAATGCAAGCTCATTCCCCGCTCTCAAGGATTGAAGTATCTGCATCCCGGTGAAGTGGTCTTTGCGGTGGTCGCGGAAAACTCTACGCGTGAGCCGCATCGGCTCTTGGCCGCCAGTATTGGCGTGGCCATCCCTGCCGACCGCAATACTTATGGATATTTGAGCGAGCATCATTCGTTCGGCGAGACCGACAATTCGGCGGGAGATTACGCCGAGGAGCTTGCCGCTGAAATGCTGGCCACTACGTTAAACGTGGAATTCGATCCGGATCGGTCGTGGGACGAAAAGAAGGAAATTTACCGGATTTCGAATAAGATTGTTCGCACGGCTAACGTAACCCAGTCCGCTGTAGGCGATAAGCGCGGATTGTGGACTACCGTTATCGCTTCCGCGATTTTTATCTTCGACTGACGGCTTTCTCTTTTTTCTTGGTGCCGCGGGAGTTCTTGTTTTTTCCCAGCCGTTCGAGGACCGCGCCCACAATCAACGGCAACCCTACCGTAGCGTCGACAAAAACCTCGCCAAATCTGCCACCTTCGGACGCGGGAACGAATTTCCCCCAAGAGATCGCTTCGCTGTAAGGACTGCCTGAGAGTCCGCCCCAGTAAACCGGTTCGGGACAGATGCGCACACCGTAGTGGTAGCGCTTCAGCGGAACATTCTCGCCCAATCGACGATGGCGTAACTCGATGAATGGCCCAAACTGCTGCGACCAATTTCGCGGAACGCCGCCGCCGATGGTGAAAATTCCTAACCGAGTCTGACGCAGAAGCGTGGCTGCGAAGTGTTCGAGATCCTCGAAGGGATCAAAGCGCAATTTGTGCCGGCCGGTGGATTCCCGTAGCCGGTTATTCAGCGCCACATCCAAACCCAACTCGGAATCCGTAAACGCGGGAACGAAGACCGGCACGCCCTTTTCGTAGGCGGATTTCAAGATTCCCCGTTGATCTTTAGAGCGCCTGCTCAAAAATTCGCCAATCGCGTGATTCAGCTTGTACGAAGATACGACCTCATTGTGGTCCCAGTTTTCCAGAATCTCGGACATTACTTCTTCGACATCGTCGAGGTTCTGCTCTGGCTCCAGCGTGTCATAGACCCGGTTATAACCTTGCTCGTAGAGGTCAGTATCCGGAACATCGGGGTTATAACGGAAATGTGCACGACCGGTAGCTTCGACCAGCCCGTGTGCCATAAGAGCGCCAGTGGAAACGATGGCATTGACCATGCCGCGGTCAATCAGCTCGGCGATGATGAGACTTTGTTTGGCGACGGTCATGGCGCCAGCGAGCGTCATTACGACAAAACAATCGGGATCGGTGACCATGGCTTCGAGGACATCCGCGGCTTCGCCCACCTGACGGCCAGTGAAGGCGGTTTTGGCCATGGCGCGAACGAGATCGTCGACCGAATGCACGCGGGTGAGATCCAATGACTCGAGAGGGATCAACTTGTCTTCAATCGGATCGTGTAGAGTGCGGTCGATGCCTGTGCCGTCGTGATTGTTGTGCTTCATGCTGGTCTCCAATTTGGCTTGAACTAATACTCTACTAGAACCTTGCAGGCCCCTTCCACAATCTAAGGAGCAGAAACTGATATTCTATTTTTCCTTGGAGGCGTCTTTTGTCGCTTGATAAATTTCGTATCGGGCTGGTGCAGATGAGTATGACGTCTGATCCGGACCGGAACCTGGAACACGCGATTCAGCGTGTTCAAGAAGCTGCCGCGAAGGGCGCTCAGATTATCTGTCTGCCAGAACTTTTTCAGACGCAGTATTTTTGCCAGCGGGAAGATGCGGCGTTGTTCGATCTGGCAGGGCCGATTCCGGGGCCGACTTCGAATCGGCTCTCGGAAATTGCGAAAACGCTGCGAGTTGTTCTCATTGCGTCGTTGTTTGAGAAGCGGGCGCCTGGGGTTTATCACAATACAGCGGCGATTTTCGACACGGATGGCGGACTGCGCGGCTTATACCGCAAGATGCACATCCCTGACGATCCGCTTTATTACGAGAAGTTTTATTTCACGCCGGGCGATTTGGGATTTCGCGCGTTTGATACGGAAGTGGGGCGCGTCGGAACGCTGGTGTGTTGGGACCAATGGTATCCGGAGGGTGCGCGGCTGACGGCTTTGCAAGGTGCGCAAGTGTTGTTTTATCCCACCGCGATTGGCTGGCATCGGGCCGAGAAGGCGGAGTTCGGTAAGGCCCAACATGACGCATGGCGCACGATTCAGCGGTCACACGCCATCGCGAACGGGATTTACGTCGCTGTGGTGAATCGTGTCGGTTTTGAAACCGGCGACATTCGCGGAAAGGCGGCGCCCGGCGCGGGACTGGAATTTTGGGGAGGGTCTTTTATCAGCGATCCTTTTGGCCGCGTCATCGCCGAGGCCTCGCACGACAAAGAAGAAATTCTGATGGGCGAAGTGGATGTTCGCCTGTTGGAAGATACTCGACGCAACTGGCCATTTTTGCGTGACCGCCGCATCGATAGCTACGCGCCCATCACTAAGCGATTGATCGACTGATGAAATCCACCTCCGGCACAAAATCAGGGAAAGACATTTCTTTTCGCATGCCCGCCGAGTGGGAGCCACACGAGGCAACCTGGCTGGCCTGGCCGCATTACAAGAGCGACTGGCCGGGGAAATTCGAGCCGATTCCGTGGGTCTATGCCGAGATTATTCGGAATCTGGCGCGTCACGAGCGTGTTGAATTGATCGTGAACGATGTGGCTGCCGAAAAGTCTGCACGCAAAGTTCTTGGTCGCGCGAATGCCTTGAGCGACAACGTCTGTTTTCATCGCTGGCCGACGAATCGGGTATGGACGAGAGATTCGGGGTGTACATTCGTTCGGCGTGGTGGAGACGGGCGAAGAGCAGGTCCCTCGACTTCGCAGAGTTGTTCGCGAGCGAATGATTCTGCTGCGCTCAAGATCACAAGGGGAGAAGCCGCTGACCCTAGGGCTGTTTGTTGGCGTTTCAACGCGTGGGCAAAATACTCAAACTATCAGCATGACGCCGAAATTGGCGTCCTGATGGCAGAAGCGGCCGAGGCCGATGCTCTCGTTGCCAAGCATGGTAAGACTCGCGTGGTGTTGGAAGGCGGATCGATCGACGTTAATGGTCAAGGAACTTTACTCACAACCGAAGAATGTCTTCTTAGCAAAGTTCAGCAGCGCAATCGCGGGTTCGGCCGCCAAGACTACGAGAAGGTCTTTGCGGAATACCTGGGAATCAAAAACGTGATCTGGCTGGCTTCTGGCATCACTGGCGATGACACCCATGGCCACGTCGACGACATTACTCGCTTCGTTGCGCCCGACACAGTTGTAACCGCGGTCGAATCCGATCCTGATGATCCGAATTATGAACCGCTGCGAGAGAACATCCGCCGCCTGCGCGAAGCGACCGATCAAGACGGGAAGCCGTTGTCTATCATCGAACTGCCGATGCCGTCGCCGGTCGTCTTCGAGGGTCGGCGCCTGCCCGCCAGCTACGCGAACTTCTACATCGCAAATGAGCTGGTGCTTGTCCCCGTGTTTAACGATCCAAATGACCGCGTTGCTCTCGACATCCTTGCCGATCTCTTCCCTGACCGCGATGTCATCGGAATTTACTCTGGCGATCTGATTTGGGGCTTCGGGGCAATGCACTGCATGACACAGCAGCAACCGGCGGTATAGATTTTAAGGAAGCAGTTTGACCGCGCCGCGTCCGGCAAAGAAAATCGCGTCCGGAGCATCGGGGTGCACTGAACTGGGGATTTGAGGATTCAACTGGTTCCATGCGGTCGGCATGGCTTCCCCGCTAGACATTTTCGCCAGCAGATTGTTGAGGAATGGGGAAAAAAACGGACCGCGGCGATCCATCACCATCACCACATTGATCTTCTGCCCGCGGGCGCTAAAGCCTTTGTTGTATGCCTCCGGTGCATTGTTCGCGGCGATCCAAAGCAGCTTGACGTTGGCTTCGCTGCATTTCTTGATCAGGTCAGTTCCGGAGATGCTGACCCCACTGCCGTCTGCAATTGCCCCTGCCGCATTCAGGCCGCAGAGCACGTGAACGATGTCGTATTTCTGGTTGAGCGCCTCAGTCAGATTCGCGACGCTGGCGAAAGCACTCGAGGTCGTGGAGGGATAAAAACGCTTGTAGACTCCACTGTCCATCTTCAGCCAATCCGCGAAACGCGTGTCCAGGCTGCACACCAATACTTTCGATCCGGTGACCTCGTCTTTGCGAAATAAGTCTAGGATGCCCATTTTCCCCGGTTCTCAATCTCGAGATTTGGACGGAGCTTACTTCTTGTACTGCGTGGGCTGCGGGCCTTTTTCCAACATTTCGCGATTCCAGATGGCACCTTCGCGAGTGTAATTGGCGAGTTCGAAATCCTGGGTGAGTTCCAGCGCGTCGGTGGGACAGGCATCCTCGCACAGTCCACAGAACATGCAGCGGCTGAGATCGTAGGTAAAAGTGGTGAGTTCTTTACGGCGGGTTTTCTCGTTGCGTTCGCTGGTGACGACGATCAGGTGCTCCGGGCAAGCCAGTGCGCACAGATCGCAGGCGATGCACATCGTCTCGCTGGTATCGGGATTGACGTTGAGCCGAGGGGCGCCGCGATACCGCTCCGCCACCTGCGGCCGCTGGAGCGGATACTGCTCGGTGTAAATTTCTTTGGGGTCCTGGTAACGGAAGGTGACACTCAGACCCTTCATCAAATCGACAAGAAAGACTTTGCGCAGAAGGCTTGGGATGCCCATCACGTGTAAAGCATACCATCGACGGAGGGGGCGGCCCAAATCACGATTGGAGCTTCTCGCAAGGCCGCGCGGTCTACAATGTTACGGATCGATGCCTTTAGCCAACGACCAGCAACCAACCGCCAACGACTCGCATTTAAACACCGGTTCCGACGAACTATGGATGGCGGAAGCTCTGCGGGCAGCCCAGCGCGCTCTCGAAGCGGGCGAAGTGCCCGTGGGCGCGGTCGTGGTCTGCGACGGCAAAATCGTTGGGCGCGGATGGAACCGGAACATCACCGATTCCGACCCTACTGCTCATGCGGAGATTATCGCCCTGCGCGAAGCCGGTGCAAACGTCGGTAACCATCGTCTGGGAGCATGCGAACTGTTTGCTACAATTGAGCCGTGCGCCATGTGTGCAGGAGCGATGGTGCACGCGCGGCTGAGACGCCTGATCTACGGCGCTGAGGACCCCAAGGCTGGGGCAGTCCATTCGGCGATCGAGGTTTTGAATCATCCTCGATTGAACCATCGAATGGAGGTTCGCGGCGGCGTGCTGGCGGGACGTTGTGCGGAACTGTTACAGGCGTTCTTCAGAAGTCGACGTTAGTCGTTGATTGTTGGTCGCGGGTCGTTGGCAAAAACCGAATTTTTTGGCGCGGAGAGGTGCGTGAGTGGTTGAAACGATCCGCCTCGAAAGCGGACATACCTTGACGGGTATCGGGGGTTCGAATCCCTCCCTCTCCGCCAGATTTTCCCTCATAGGCTCGCAAACATATCGGGCGGCCCGAAGGCCGCCCGTCTTGCTTCCACTTCTTTCAAACTAAGGCAGCACCGCAACGAAGTGCGCCCAAACCACCGGCTTGCCGGTGCCGTCGTCAAAGACGAGGCCACGAGCCACAAGGTTTGCCGCACCCGCGCTCTGCAGGCCGGTGAGGCCGTTAATGTTTTCGAAGATCGTGCCGCTGCCGGTGTTCACTGTGAAGGGCCCGCCCGTTGCATAGCTCATGAGGGCATCGTTCTGCATTTGGAAGCTGCCAACGTTGCCACCCGTGATTTGCACGCTATTCTCCAGCAACTGTCCCCAAACGCCTTGACGGCGTAAGGAAACCATGTCCGGCGTGAACGTATTGTTGGAGTTCGTGCCGCCCACGAAGATGCGCTGCCCAACCACGATCGTCGAGCCGTTAAAGAGCTGCGTGGTGAACCAATTGTTGAAGAAGCAAATGTCGTACCGGGTCACGGTGCTCAGGTCGACGGTGTAAACCGTATCGATCGGGATGGCAGGAGCCATATTCGGCAGTTCTTCGCCGACGAACATGGTGACCTGCGAGCCATTTACTGCGAGAACGCGGCCCGAGATGAAGGCTTTGTCAGTGGTGATGACTTCAACGTCAGAAGCCAGGATGCTGCCATCCGCCTGGACCGTGCCTTCCACCGAAACGATGGCGTTCTGCACGTTCGAGATGGAGTTGCTGCCGTTATATTGGGTTTGCGAGTTAACATCAATGACTTCCTGGAACCCCCACGGTCCCTGCATGGTGAAGCTGTTCCTCGATGCATTCACCGAAACCACGGTGCCGGTAAATTCGGTGATCTGGCCAAATTCCTGAGAAGCCGAAACCGCCATGATGTTGACGTTCGGATTCACGGCGCCGGTGATCTGGCCACTCCCGTTGACGGCAAGCGACTGATGAAGATCAAAGTCCATGTGCAGTCCAGCCATGCCGTTGCTGCCAACCGTCAGCGGCTTGCCTGTCGGGAAGGGCACGGTAACAGTCGAATTGGTCAACGTGCCGTTCATCGGAGTGACAGTCGGCACCGGCTGCGCGGCCATGTTCACGTAGTAAATGACAGGATTCGAGAAACTAAACGTTGCACTGGTATAAGTACCCGGCGCAACACTGTTGAATCCCAGCAAAGAGCGCAAGCCCATTAACCGGCCAAAATCCACGGTCGTCGGTGTGGAGAGCAACGTGACCTGGCTGGAACTGTTGTTCAGCGTGATGCTGTTGATGGTGATGTAAAACGAGACCACGGAGGGCAGTGGCGCGTCTTCACCCGTCACGAAGACTTGTGCCTGGCCCGGGGTGGCGGGATCGCTGCTGGAGGAACTGCTACCTCCACCGCAGGCGGTCAAAATCAGCGCAATCAGCGCAAGAAAACTGGCAAGCAAAACGTATCGTCTCATTGAATCGCTCCTTTCAAATGAGCGCTGGGGCTAGCGGCTCACGTTACAGACAGGAAACACAGGGCCATTAGAAAAGTTTTGAGAAAGTAGTGCATGTTACGCCGGTCGCAGCCCGTTACCTTGGTAATTGCCGCGCCCATCAAGGCATTTGGGCCCATTGATAACAAACGGAAAAGCGGCGAGGACCGCATTGCGGGAACAAAGCAGGTATCTATTTCAGACGAGAACGCAGTTGGCGCCGAGAATCAAAACTCAAAATATCCTGCGTTGCGAACCTGATGGCCATTGCCTTCAGTTCCAGTGGCAGGTAACAACGCTACGTTTCCGCGAAGAGTCTCCCATGCAGCTTCGGCGAGAGCTGGATCGGCGCCGACGAGTTCGCGAATCATCTGCCAGGCAGCCAGGTTGAGAGCGCCATCCGGCGGAGGTCCCATGGCCAGAGAAACCGAGCATTGCGGACAAAAACAGATCCGCTGCGCCGTAGATTTTTGCCGCGGGCGGATTCCCACCGTCTGCGCGAACATGTAAACAGCAACGCTTTTATGGCCAGCCTCAAGTTCCTGATTACAGCGCAAACAACGCAGCTCTTCCAAGGCGCCTTCCTTGCGGGCGAGTGTGGCCCTGGCCAAATATTGTCTTCACCAAGGCATGAATACAAGTTGATAAGAAGATTCCGGCCGCCACCGGAACCAGACTTTGCTCTATGCAAGCAATGACGTGATCGCGCACTCTTGTGCTTATGAGCGTTGGAAATTCTTCGCGTTTGGCGATTGTGCCGAGGTTTGCCAGTGCACGAGCGCCGGTGAAATTCTTTCGAATTTCGCAGCTTCGCCGACTATGTGAGTGCGAAAAGGTGGCCGCAGTATGCTATCGGGTCAATGAAGATAAGGTCGAGTTTCTGCTGGTCCAGACTCGCGGCGGCCGCTGGACTTTTCCTAAGGGCCACGTGGAACCGGGATTGACCCACGCCCAATCGGCGGCCCTCGAAGCGCACGAGGAAGCCGGCGTCCACGGACGCATGGAGGAAGTTTGTTTCAGCCGCTACTTTCTTCGCAGCCGCAGCACCAGAGGGTCGTCCGGCGAGCGAAAGACTGCGGTACACGCGCACCTGTGTGAAGTTTCGCGTTTGGAGGCGCCGACGGAGCCTAAACGGAATCCCACATGGTTCGCTCCCGAAGACACCAAGCGGCGTTTGAAAAAAGGAAGAACGACGCAGGAGGCTGCCGAGCTGTCGCGGGTTGTTGGACGGGCTGTAACACGCATTCAGCGGCTTCGCGATAGCGACGTTTCCCTCCCGGAGCTGGAGATGTTGGAAACGCCAGTGCTCGATGGGACCAAGCTGGAGCTGCGGAAACCGGATCCAGGAAAGAAGGACGCGCTCCAGAAAGTAGAGTTCACACTCGTCAAGAATGTTCGTTCTGGTCCGGTCCGGTTGCTCACGCCTATGCTTCGGTCGCGAAACAATTAAGATTTATTCGGGGCAAAAATCTCGGCGTCAGAACGGCGAATGTAATTAGCGTCCAGCTCCTGCGGCGAAACAGTCTTTCCCGATCGAATCTTTTGCCAGCCGATTTTCGCGATCAGGTCGCTTCCTGGATGCTCGACTAGCTTGACTTCCAGGCCACGAGCGCGAGCTTCTTCCGCAATGGAGGTATAAGGAGACACGATAACTTTCTGGGCGCCGGATGCGAAACACTCTTCCCGATTGCCGAGCCATTCGCAGCGTGCCTCCCCAGTAGAACCGCGAATCTGGTACTCACCCAGATATACTTCGTTGCGCCCGGCGTCCAAAGCGGCCAGTATGTTTCCCTCCAACTGCGCCGAGCGTGCAACCGCTTCGAGCAGAGAAACGGCAGCGATCGGCTTTTCCAGAACTTCTGCGAGAGCTTTGATGGCGGCTAAGCCGACGCGAAGGCCGGTGAAAGATCCGGGGCCGGACGCGACCGCAAAGCCGCCGAGATCGCTCTTGGTGAATCCGTGTTTTGCAAGCAACCCTGCGACTTGTGGGACAAGCTGAGCGGAGAATGTCCCGCCGACGAGCGGGACGATTTCGAGAACTTCGCATGCCTCGCCATCGCATCGGGCTAATGCGATGCTTCCATTTTTTCCCGAGGTGTCAGTGGCGAGGAGCAGCATGGAGAGAGTTTAAGTCTTGGATTTGGCGGAATCAGTGTTGTGCCTCTACCAGCTCCAGCAATACGCCGCCGGCGCTCGAAGGATGCACAAAAACATAGCGGTGGCCGCCGGCGCCAACCTTGATCTCTTCGGAAATCAAGCGTACGCCATCTTTTTTCAGGTGTTCAACTGCTGCTGCCAGGTTGGGCACGCGCAACGAAACGTGATGCAAGCCTTCGCCCCGCTTGGCGATAAATTTGGCGATCGCAGAATTTTCCGAAGTCGGCTCAAGTAGCTCCAGGCGGCTTTCGCCCACCGGAATCATAACCAGACGTACTTGCTCGGCTTCCACAGTTTCTTCGGGAGAGACGGACAGGCCGAGCCTCTGGTAAATTCCCTTCGCCGCAGCCAGCGACTTTACAGCGATTCCGAGATGGTCAATGGTGAACGTGGTTAAGCTCCTTCCAGTGCAACTGCAGATTCCTCGCGGCTAAAACCGCTCGTAATGACAAGAATTATTTCGTGTGGCTTAGTTTGCCGACTATCTCTTCTACCAACGTATACGGATCGCGCTTATGCTCGGCGACCTCCGCGGCATAACGAGCAACGTTGCCGTTCCCCAGATGTTCCCGCGCTTTTTCCATCAGCGTGTCACGAAGCATCTCTATCAGTCGGTCTTGCCAGTTATGCGCTTTATGCTGCAAAACCAGGTTCTCCTTTTGCAGGTACGCTTCGTAATCGGCAATCGCGGTTGCCAATTTTGCGATTCCCTTCCCTTCGCTGGCCACGGTCTTGACGATCGGCGGCGTCCAACGATCGTTGCGCGTTGCCAAGGATTGCAAGGCGCGAATTTCTTTTTCTACCCGGTCGGCCCCTTCGCGGTCGCTCTTATTGATTACGAAAATATCGGCGATCTCCATGATGCCGGCTTTGATGCTCTGCACATCATCACCCATGCCCGGCACGAGAATCACGATGGTGATATCGGCCAGACGAACAATATCGACCTCGTCCTGTCCGACACCCACGGTTTCGATCATGATGAGATCGCGGCCGGCAGCATCGAGCACCGTGGCCACATCGGCCGTGGCCCGCGCCAGCCCGCCGAGCGAGCCGCGCGTCGCCATGCTGCGGATGTAAATTCCAGGGTCGGCGAAGTGATCTTGCATGCGAATGCGGTCGCCGAGAATCGCGCCACCGGTGTAAGGGCTCGTGGGATCGACAGCAATGATTCCCACGGTTCGATGGTGCTTGCGATAGTGCTTTGCCAGCTGGTCGACCAACGTGCTCTTGCCTGCGCCCGGCGCCCCGGTCAAGCCGAGAATGCGGGCGTGACCAGTCTTGGGAAACACAGCTTTGAGCAGCTCGGACGAACCGCTGCTGCGGTTTTCGACCATGCTGATGGCTCGCGCTAAAGCACGGGCGTCGCCGCCATGCAGACGGTCGAGCCAGGATTGAAGATCGGAGGCCAAGGTTTAGTGTAAAGCAGCGTCGGGAGTGGAGGAAACTGGCGATGGAGCGTCAGCCGCGCGAGACCCAACGAAAAATAAGGCCATTCCATGGGGAAGTTTGGAATGGCCTTTTGGCGAAGTCCTCCGGGGTGGAGGGAAAAGTCGTTGCTATTGTCCGGGCGGCGCCGTTGTTTGGCCGACTTGCGCCGGCGCATTATTGTCGGTGGAGTTCGTCATCAGGCGCACATCCACGCGGCGGTTCTTGGCGCGGCCTTCGCGGGTGTTGTTCGAGTCGGCTGGCTTATCCTTGCCCAGTCCGATGAGATAAATCTTGTAGGCCGGAACGTTGTGCGACGAGGCCAGGTACTGAATGACCGCGTCGGCTCGGCGCTGGCTCAAAGCATAGTTGTAATCCGCTGGGCCGGTCGAATCGGTGCCGCCTTCCACGGTGATGATGTAGCCCTTGGTGTTGGGCACTGCCGATGCAAGCTGATCCAGGGAATCTTTACCCTCCTTGGTCAACGTGTCCTTGTTGAAGCCAAACAACACCGTCGATTGGTTCACGACGTGATAGTTATCGAGGTTGGCCACGGCATTTTGCAAAGAGTCGACGCGATGAACAGCGTTGTCGGCCATGGTCTGCGCCTGGTTCGCCTGCTGGCCAGCGGCCTGGGCTTTCTGGTCCACCTCGGTCGCCTTGGCTTGCACTTGCTGAATGCCAGCCTGAGCGCGTTGGTCGACGTCTTTAATGTCGCGCGAATTCTTGGCCGTCATGTCGTCAAGTTCGTTGGTCTTGTTAATCAGCGGCGTAGTTTGCTGCCGCACATAATTCTTGCTGGCGCACCCGACCGACACCGCCATGGTCGCTGCCAGCAGCACTGTCAAGGAAGTGCGATTCATAGACGCTAGTTCTCCTTCTGTTTTCTCGTCAGAAATCTTCTTTGAAATTGAATTCGAATACCTGGGCACAAATCATCGCTCGAGACTGGATGCTCCCGCTCGGTCTTTGATTAAGCACGGCCACTGCCAACTGCGAGAAGTTCGCATCCGTCTGTTAAGTTATTGATGCTAAGGGTGATGCTGAGAGTTGGCCGCCCAGCACCATGTCTTTAGAGTAGATCAAAGCGCTATGGGATGGGGAAATTTTATACGGTTGGACCGAACCGCATCGAGTTCCCGCCGGACGATAGAATAGAAGGAACCGTCTGAGATGGACCTCCCAGAGAAAATCCGCACTATACCGACTTCGGCTGGCGTGTATCTGTACAAAAACGCCGAGGGTGAGGTCATTTACGTCGGCAAGGCCAAAAATCTGCGTAGCCGCGTCAGCTCGTACTTTCATGCCGGCCGAGTTGAAGATGCGAAAACTGGAACGCTGGTTCGGGAGGCAGTCGACGTTGATTACATCGTTGTTGCCAACAACAAAGAGGCGCTGGCGCTCGAGAACCACCTCATCAAGCAAAAAAAGCCACGCTTCAACATTCTGTTGCGCGATGACAAAACGTATCCCTACGTGAAGTTGACGTTAGGGGAGCGCTTCCCTCGCGTCTATGTAACGCGCCGGCTGCGGAAAGATGGCAGTTCGTATTACGGACCATACTTCCCGGCGAACCTTGCGTATCGCATCGTCGATCTTATTCATCGGCATTTTATGGTGCCGTCGTGCAAGGTGGATTTGACGCGGTTCCATCCTCGCCCTTGCTTGCAGTATTACATCAAGCGATGTCTCGGACCGTGCGTCGAGGGATTGACGACTCCTGAGGCTTATGTGGAGGCAGTGCACGACGTAAAGATGTTCCTGGAAGGCCGGCCAACGGATCTGGCCAAATCGCTGCGGGAGCGCATGGCTAAAGCTGCCGAAGCCGAAGAATATGAACGGGCAGCAAAGTATCGGGATTTGATTTCGACGGTTGAGCAACTGCAAGAAAAGCAGCGAATTGCCGCGGTCGAGGGGGATGATGCTGACGTTTTTGGCTATCACTTCGAAAGCGATATGCTGGCGGTGAATTTGTTCCACATGCGCGGCGGGCGGGTTCTGGATCGTCGGGAGTTCTTCTGGGAAGAGCTGCCGGAACCTACCGTAGACCAAACTGAAGAAGGCTCACCCGCAGGATCCAGCAAAGGCCAGTTTCATCCCGGAGGGTTCCTCTCTGCCCTGCTCAAACAGCTCTATATTGGCCAGCCATATGTTCCGCGAAATATTTATGTGCCGGTCGATTTTGAGGATCGCGAAGAGTTGGAGGATTTGCTGTCAGAACAACTGGCGGGCGAAGGCGGCCGGGCAACTCGAGTGCATATTCTCGTGCCGCAGCGCGGCGATAAGCGCTCCCTGATCGATCTAGCCGGAAATAACGCGAAACAATCCTACGACCAGCGATTCCGCGTGATGAAGCCCAACCAACGTCAGATCCAGGAAGCGCTGCAGGACGCGTTGGGGCTTCCGGAATTGCCGCGGCGCATTGAGTGCTTCGACATCTCTCACATTCAAGGTGCGGAAACGGTCGCTTCCATGGTGGTTTGGGAAGATGGTCGGATGAAGAAGTCGGAGTACCGCAAATTTATTATTCGCAGCGTCGACGGAGTGGATGACTTCGCATCGATGCGAGAAGTTGTCACTCGTCGTTACAAACGCATGCAAGAGGAAAAGAAGCCGCTGCCCAGTCTGATCCTGATCGATGGCGGGCTCGGGCAGCTCCATGCTGCGGCCGAGGCGCTGTCCTCGCTGGAAATCATCAATCAGCCTCTAGCTTCGATCGCTAAACGCGAAGAGATCATTTATGTGTTCGGCCAAGAAGATGAGCCGGTCGTGCTCGATCACCATTCCCCTGTATTGCACTTGGTTCAACTCATCCGCGATGAAGCCCACCGTTTCGCGGTGACCTTCCACCGCAAGCGCCGCCAGATGCGTGACCGCGCCACGCAATTGCTGGATATCCCGGGGGTAGGTGAGAGGACAACACGCCGCCTCTTGGAGCACTTCGGCAGCTTGCAAGCTGTCAAGCAGGCGGATGCCGCGGCACTGTCAGCGGTGGTGACGAGAGTGCAGGCAGAGGCGATCCTGGAACACTTCCGAAAGTTCGATAAATCATCGGTACAAAGCCCGGCCTCGCTCGCATAAAGTGATTGTGAAACCGATTGTTTTTGATAATCTGTACGCATGTGTACATATGCGTACACACCCTCGGGAGCGGTATAAATGGGGACGCACAAGGTCGGAATTCGAGAATTCAGAGAAAAACTCTCAGCCTACCTCCTCGAGTCGGATGAGGTGATCACGATTACACGGCATGGGGAAACGATCGGATATTACATCCCTACCCGCCGCAAGCGCAGCAGCGAAGCCGAACGAGAGGCGGGGGAAATCACCCAAGCCTTCCAAGAATGGTGGCGGAGCCGGCGCAAATGAGCAAGCAGAGCGGCTTGGTCGGGCACTATGACGCTGAACCCGACGCGTTGCCGATGTCCAGCGCCACCTTCCAACTGCCGTCCTTCCGCTTTTTCCAGATGGTTGTGTACTTGCCCCGTTCAACCGTCGGCTTGCCTTCCTTATCCTTGGAGCGAAACTCCCAGGTTCCGTAGGTGTAGCCCATGTCGCCCGAGACGGATACATCAGCAAAGAGCGGCGTCCATGTCAGCTGATTATTCTTGTCGTTGAGGAAGCCCATCGTCTTGGCGATCGCTTCCTTCCCCTGCAGGGCATCAGTGTTATTTGGCAGTTCCACGGCATCTTCGGCGTAATAGGACATGTAGCCCTCTGCTCCGCGCTCGCTTGCAGCTTTCATGAATTCCGCTTCAAGCTGTCGCAAGGTGTTTGCATCAGCCTTTGTGGTCGATCCTGCATCAGGACGTACGCCAGAGATCGTCGCAATCGCAAACAGCATGACGACAACACCAGAAATGACTAACGATTTCATAAAGATCCTCCTCGGCAGCCCCATTCTAGCCCGCGCTAAATTCCTATCGCAGTGACTGCGAATCGATGCGCCATTCCTGCTACACTAGCGGCTTCGCGCATGAGACTAACGCTCTTATTCACAGTCTTGCTCCTACTATGTGTACCGATCACCGCTCAGACGGCAGATAGTGGAAACCTCGCCACTCCCCAGGAAACACATCTCCGCAATGTCCGCCAGCTGACCTTCGGCGGCCAGAACGCTGAGGCATATTTTTCTGCCGATGGCAAGAAGCTCATTTTCCAGTCCTCGCATGGCGATGTGAAATGCGATCAGATGTTCACCATGAACATCGACGGCTCGGACGTGCGTATGATTTCGACAGGCAAGGGCCGAACCACTTGCGGATACTTCTACCCGAATGGCAACAAGATTCTGTACTCTTCCACTCATCTTGCCGATTCGGCATGTCCTCCACGGCCCGATTTTTCCAAGGGCTACGTCTGGGCGGTCTATGCGGGATACGATGTCTTCACCGCGAACCCCGACGGCTCGGATCTGAAGCAACTTACGCACACTCCCGGCTACGACGCTGAGGCTACAATTTCGCAGGATGGCAAGAAGATCGTCTTCACTTCCCTGCGCAATGGCGATCTCGACATCTACACGATGAACGCCAACGGCAAGCACATTAAGCAGCTCACTCACGAACTCGGATACGACGGCGGCCCGGCTTTCTCGCCCGATGGAAGGTGGATTGTGTATCGCGCCTATCATCCGACTTCCGAGAAAGAAATTGCGGACTATAAAGAGTTGCTGAAGCAGAATCAAATTCGTCCGACAACGCTCGAGATCTGGCTCATGAGGGCCGATGGCGGCGGGAAACGGCAAATCACGCAGCTGAATGCTGCCAGCTTCGCTCCGGCGTTCTTTCCCGACGGCAAGAGAATTATTTTCTCTTCGAATCAAGGCTCGACTGGCGGCATGGGGAATTTCGAGCTCTATGCGATCAATCCCGATGGAACCGGCCTGGAGCAAATCACCTACAGCCCCGGCTTCGACGGTTTTCCCATGTTCAGCCTGGATGGCAAGAAGTTGGTTTGGGCTTCGAATCGCAACGCCAAGGAGCCGCACGAGACAAACATCTTCATCGCCGATTGGGTGCCATAGAGATCGCTCAGTTCGGAACATCGAAGACCAACCCCGCAGTCCTAACCCTTCCGATTGTCCTTTCGATATTCTGGATGCGAGTGCCGAGCCGTATAATCGCCTCGGATTCCCATGCAGCCGTTTTTGAAAGGCCGGCAGTGGTTAACGGCGATAGGACTTGCAATCCTGGTCCTCGCCGCCGTGATTGCAGCCCTGTTCACTCGCAACGCCAGCGTGCAGGAAGCCGCCTCCTCGCAACCTCATCGGCAGCCGATCGTAGATGAGCGGCCCTTGCAGACGGCTCAAAGTGTGGCAAAGCTCAGTTCCAGTTGGGACGAACAACGACTCGCTAGCCAGGCATTACGCGTAACCGACCACGAAGTCGATTTGGCATTCTCCGACGCGTTGCGCGACGCCACCAATCACCCTCCGCAACCGACGCCGCAGGCGCAGGCAATGTACGCCCACCTAAGTAAAGCCCAGGCGCAAGCGAAACAGGACCAGGACCGGGTTGATGATTTAAAGAAGAAACTGGCCGCAACCAAAGGTCCCCAGCAGGATGCCATTCAGCAACAACTGGATCTGGCGCAAGCTCAATTGGAACTCGATCAGGATGAGATCGACGGCGCACGTACCGAACTCATTCGCTCCGGAATCGACAGACTCAGCCGGGTGCAGAGGCAATTTAAGCGCCACGAAGATACCGAGCACGCCAGCGACGCGAGCCACGCTTCGAACGGGCCGACCGGCACGCTGATCAACTATCAGGCGGATACACTCTGGGGACAGATTCAAGCCTGGCGCCAACTGCGCGCGAAGGCGACTCAACTCCAAAGCGCGATCTCTGGAGCAGCGGACATCGAAGTTGCCCTTACCCAGGCGCACGGGAGCTTACAGCAACAAATCGCAGCCGACAGCGCTGCAGGGTCGGCGCCGACCCAGGTGCCCGCTGGAAGTCCCGCACAAACTGGGGTAGCGGGCAGCCCAACAATCCAGTCATTAAAGCTACTCTCGGGTGACCGGAAGACATTCGCGGACTTCGGTAGGCGAATTCAGGACATGCAGGAAGCGCAAACTGCGTACGCCGGTTGGCTTGGGTTGGTGCAAATGCATCAGCGAGTCGTGGTCCACGGCATGATCGAATCGGCCTTCTGGATTCTGCTGATCATTTTGCTGGTTTATCTGGCGGATCGAGCCGTTGACGGCTACTTGACTCATAGAAGCGGCGAATTTTCGCTGGTTCATACCCTGCGCGTTGTGATCCGCTTCGCGGTGCAGGCGGTAGGAGTCATCTTCATTCTGTTTGTCGTACTGGGCGTACCGCAGCAAATGCCCACGATTTTAGGTTTCGCCGGCGCTGGCCTTACCGTAGCTTTGAAAGATTTCATCGTCGCTTTCTTTGGCTGGTTCGTGCTGATGGGGAAAAACGGAATCCGGGTCGGCGATTGGGTCGAAATTGACGGCGTCGCAGGCGAAGTGATCGAGATCAACCTGTTGCGCACCGTGCTGCTGGAAACCGGAAACTGGACTACGACCGGCCATCCCACTGGCCGCAAGGTCAATTTCGTTAACACCTACGCCATCGAGGGTCATTTCTTCAATTTCACTACCAGTGGCCAATGGCTCTGGGATGAGCTGCAATACTCTATTCCAGCGGCCCAGGATCCCTATGCTCTTCTCGACGCCATTCAGAAAACCGTTGCCAAGGAAACCGAGGGTAGCGTGCGCGACGCCGAAGAGGAGTGGGCGCGTGACGCAAAAAGCTATCGGGTTAGGTCTATTTCTGCGGCTCCGGCGGTCAATGTCCATCCCACGCCTTCCGGCATCGACGTGCAAATCCGCTACATCACTCGTGCTCACGAACGCCACGCCATGCGCGCCCGTTTGAATCAAGCGCTGGTGCAGGTTCTTCGACCGGGAGCTAAGCTCGAGGAAGACAGCGCGGTGAGCGCTGGGCAGATGAGTTCGACGACCGACTAGTTGCTCGGGTTGTCTACTGCGATGCGTTGCTGCAAGACATTGCTCTTGAGGTCTCGGGGCAGTCGCGAGTTCTGCAAAATTTCCTTCAACAAAGGCAGCGGAAGCGAACGCGAGAATTCTAGAGCTCGGGACGGCGGAGTATGTTCATTTCGTAGCAATGCGATGCGAACCTCCCGCCGCAGCGACCATTTGGGATGATGACAGACCGCGTGAACCAGTTCGGCCGATGACTTCGGTCGTGTCAGTGCGCGGATCACGAGAGTATCGGTGAGCCTCCCGTTTTCCAGGGCGGTCCGCATAACTCGCGGCTCCGCGTCTGAGAGAAGCACTCCCGCAATACGCCCTGTAGCCCGTCGTGCCAGCGAAATCTTCTCACCAGAGGAGATCGCCTCCATTCGCTTGATCAACACTTCTTCTGCAGCGAGTTTTACATCGCCGGGAACAGCCGGAGTGAACCCCACCCGCATAAGATCGAAGGTGAACAACTGGCGGAGCAACATCATCGATACATAGCGTGGCGCCTTTGGATGACACACTACTGCGAGCCTCACCTTACGGCTCTTACAGACCGCGCTGTTCTTGCTCAACTGCTCGAACGTCTCCGCGCTTAGGTCGTTTCGCTTAAGGAATGCCAGAGCCAGATCTTCCGTAAGTGCGGGGTCCGAGGCCGTGCCTTTCAGCTCATCCGGGAGATTAGAATGAATCGCGTCAGCGAGAGATGAAGCGGAAGCGGCGGCGAGTTCTGCTTCGACGCTCGGTTGGTGAGTGGACATAGATCGTGCCCGCGTCCCATGCCAGCGTGGTCAATCTATGAATGTGCAGCTCCACGCCGCGCCAGTTCCAGCGCGCCGATGACAGGATCGACCACCTCCTGCTTCACGGCGATCTCAGGAAACTGGCGTCGTAGAGCATTGTAGAAAACCTCTCGCACGAGAGCGGAATTACGGAAGACGCCCCCCGACATGGCCACTGGTGCTGGCTCTTTGAGGAAAAGCCGAACGAGAACAATTTTCGCAAGGCTTGCTAACTCCGACCCGGCATGGGTTAGAACAGCCTCCGCGGTTGGATCGCCGGATTCTGCGGCGGCGACCACTGCAGGAAAAAGCGCTGCAAACTCCGGGGACGGAGTCGAATTTGCTGCAAGCACGAGTTGCTCGCGATTGTTCACTTCCCACGCGCTCGTGAGGCATTCTAACAAGCGGGTGGAACGGCCTTCGTCGTAGGCGCGCATAGCCGCCGCAACAGCGGCGCGACCGATCCAGTGGCCAGAGCCTTCGTCTGAAATTGCGAACCCCCAGCCGCCAGCGCGAGCTGTCTCACCAGCCGAATTTCGGCCGTAAGCGATCGATCCAGTTCCGGCAATTACGATGCCCCCCGGCTCCTCGCCAAAAGCCGATTCCAGCGCGATGACCATATCGCCAACAACTTCAATCTCTCCCGAAATGAGTTCGGAAGCCAGACGCCGGACTATGGCAGCTGTCTCGGGGCGAGCACCTCCTGCAATGCCGATGCAGGTTCTTTGAATTTGTGCGGGAGAGACATGGGCGTTTTCGCAAGCTTGTCGTACCACCGTGGTCAGGGCTTCTCTTGCTTGCGCTGCGCCGACACGCACGACATTGCTTGGTCCGGCGCTGCCAGTAGCCAAGACCGATGTCTCATCGCCGATCGCCCAGGTTGTCTTGCTCCCTCCGCCATCGATGCCAAGAAAGATACCCACGCCCTACTTTTACCACGCCGAGGTTTCGTTGCCACACCGGCACGACTCGGTTTCAGCTCAGAGCGCTAACAAGATAGGTACCCGGCTCACTGAAATGATCTCCGCAATACCAAAGCCCGGTAGTCTGAAATGGAAGCTAACCCATGGCATTGAGCAAGCTGGATCTCGGCATCATCGCGCTTTATCTCGCAGGCATTACTCTGTTTGGCCTGCGGTTTCGCAAGCGACAACGTTCGCTGCGTGATTACTTTCTGGCTGATCGCAACATTCCCTGGTGGGCCATTGCTCTGTCGATCGTCGCTGCGGAAACCAGCACGCTGACGATCATCAGCATCCCGGGCTTGGCGTACGATACGAATCTCACATTTCTTCAAGTGGTTCTCGGATACCTGCTCGGCCGCGTCATCATCTGTTACCTGCTCTTGCCGCATTACTTTCGCGGCGAGCTGTTCACTGCATACCAATTGATCGAACGCCGCTTCGGGTCGAAGCTGCGGTCCCTGACAGCAGGACTTTTTCTGTTGACCCGTGCGGCGGCGGAAGGAGTGCGGGTGTACGCAGTTTCTATTGTTGTTGCGATCGCATTGGGAACGGGCGAGGTTGCGTCGATTGCAATTATCACCGTGCTGACGCTTGTTTATACCTTTGAAGGCGGCCTGGCGGCGGTGATCTGGACGGACGTAGTGCAGACGATTATTTATGTCGGCGGGACAATCGTCGGGCTATTTACGATTCTGCATTTTATTCCGGGCGGTTGGAGTGCGGTTCAGGCTGCAGCAGAAAACGCCGGCAAGCTTCGCACCTTCGATTTTGCATTTGACTTCTGGAAACCGTATACGTTCTGGGCGGGGCTGCTGGGAGGGGCGTTTCTGACCACTGCCAGCCATGGCACCGATCAACTAATTGTGCAGAGGCTGCTGGCCGCGCGCAGCCAACGCCAATCTATCGCCGCGCTACTGGCGAGTGGAGTCGCCATCCTCTTCCAGTTCTCGTTGTTCCTGATTCTGGGAGTGATGCTCTGGGCTTTTTACCGGCAACCGTCGTCGGATTTCGGCCGCGCCGACCGGATCTTTCCGACTTTCATAGTCAGCCGCATGCCGCAGGGAATCTCGGGTTTGCTGATTGCGGCCATTCTTGCCGCCGCCATGTCGAACTTGAGTGCGGCGCTGAATTCACTGTCTTCCACATCGATCATTGATTTCTATCTTCGCAGGAGGCCGCAAACTGACGAGCGCCAAAAACTGCGGTTGTCGCGCACTGCGACATTGCTATGGGCGTTCGTCCTGTTTGGCTTGGCTGTACTTTCTCTCCACAAGGTTGGACGAGTGGTCGAAGTCGGGCTTCAGATCGCGTCGGTTGCGTACGGTGCATTGCTGGGAGTTTTCCTGTTAGGAGTGTTGACAACGCGTGCAAATCAGCGAGGTGCCATGCTGGGCATGGCGTTCGGCTTCCTGACCGATCTCTATATCTGGCTGGGAACCCGCGTGCCTTGGACTTGGTATGTAATCATCGGTACGATTGTGACTTTTGTAATTGGTTACGCATCGAGTATGCTCCTCGCGGACAACCGAATTGATCAAGTCAACTGAAACCACAAATCGTCCCCACCTGTTGCGTGAATTGGGCGTCAGTCAGGCCTGCGCGGTGGTGGTTGGAACCATTATCGGCAGCGGAATTTTTCTCGTTCCTGCCGAAATGATGCAAGCAGTGGGCTCGGCCAAGCTGGTCTACTTGGTTTGGCTGGTCGGTGGTCTTCTGTCATTTTTCGGCGCGCTGACTTATGCCGAGTTAGGTGCCATGAAGCCGCTAGCGGGCGGAGAATACGTCTACGTCCGAGATGCATACGGTCCACTCGCGGGTTTTCTCTACGCCTGGACCTGGTTTCTGATCGCCAAGCCGGCATCGATCGCAACCGTAGCCACCGGCATCGTCAGAATTCTCGGGACGTTCAGCGTTTTTTCGTTCTTCGGCGACCCCATTGTGAAGCAGCCCCTCGTAATCACTTATGGTCAGATCGTGGCCATCACCGCGGCGGTTCTGATTTCTGCTTTGAATTACCTCGGCATCAAGAAAGCCGGCGAATTTCAGTTGATATTCACGATCCTGAAAATTGGCATCATTCTGGCGATTGTGTTCATCGGCTTCAGTTATATTTCCGGTAATTGGGGGAACTTTGGGGGACACTACCCGGCAGCGCAGGGCGGCGTTGCGGGATTTATGGCGGCTCTGGTTGCAGCGCTTTGGGCGTACGACGGGTGGAACGATCTGACGATGGTTTCGGAAGAAATTCGTCAGCCGGAACGAAACATACCGATTGCGCTGATCGTCGGCGTCGCCGTCGTTGGAGCGCTCTACATGCTGGTGAACGCCGCGGTGCAATTTGTGCTGCCAAGCGGTGCCATTGCCGCATCGCCCCGGCCGGCTTCGGATGCGATCGGCCTGGTCTGGGGACCGCTTGGGGCAAGCGTTGTTTCGGCAGCTATGGCGCTGTCAATGTTAGTGACCATGAACGGCACGATCATGAGCGGGGCACGCGTGCCGTTCGCGGTAGCTCGCGACGGCTACTTTTTTTCGGCACTGGCTGAAGTTCATCCGCGCTTCCATACGCCGTCAGTGGCGATCATTGTTCAGGCGGCGCTGTCGATCATTCTTTTGCTGTTCGGGGGCAGTTTTCGTCAGTTTTTCTCGCTGGCGATTTTCGCGGAGTGGCTTTTTTACATGATTGCCGCAAGCACAATTTTCGTTTTTCGCCGTCGCGACCCGCAAGCCTCGCGGCCGTATCGAGTGTGGGGATATCCCCTTGTGCCAATGTTGTTCGTCCTCGCATCCGCAATGCTGCTTTACTACACCTTCACCGACAATTTGCGGAATTCCGCGCTGGGCTGCCTGGTGATTCTCGCTGGGGTGCCGGTTTTCTACGCATTTGCGCGGCGGCGTGGCGAACATGCACCCCCACCCCTGGGCTGAACCAGACAGTACTTTGGTCACTCGGACGCACCGGTCAGCACCGCTGACACCTTGCGGGGGATGGCGCATCGGCACGAAAATCATCTATAGCTTCGAGGCCCGTTTCAGAGGACACTTTGCGTAAATGGTTTGTGACCGCCGCGACAGTATTGTGGGGAATTTACTGCCTCCTCACGTCGATCTACTGTCTGCTGGCCTTTCTCCCTTATACCTACGTAGCAGTGATTAAAGCTCCACCATACGAATGGATGCCGTGGTTCGCCAATCACCAGGCGCTGCTCTACTGGATTGCGGCTGGGCTGATCGCAGCCGCACATTGGCCCAACAAAAACAGCCGCGGTTTCTTTCTTATTGCTGGATTCCTGGGCGCCTTCGGTATCTATGTCTCAGCACGACCATTTTTGCCGGGCCTGCAAAATAATTGGGCGGCGTACGGCTGGAGCCTCGCAGCTTTAGCGCCACTGCTCCTTGTAGCAGGTTTTGAAATTCGGCAGATGTGGTCTTCGACGACAAGTCATTTGCGCGACTCAGGCTTTTCATATTCTCTCGGGACGGCCGTCGCGGTTGGCGTGGCCTTGTTATACTTCGCTGCCGCGGAACTTCACGTTTGTATCGATACTCACTCACTGAGACTCAATCTGGCAACGGCGCAGCTCACCGTGTGGAGTGTCATTTCCCATGTTTTATTCGTAGTGATTCTTCTCTCCGTTCTGAACCTTACATTGATTGCGAGTCGCAGGATGCGGTCGCCGCAACGGGTTTTTCTCGCAATCGTCGGAACCATCACATTTGGTTTGCTTTGGAAGGTCCTGCTTGGATTTTTGAAGAGCGCGTTAACCCTGGAGGGCTGGCCGGCGCATCTTTACGCGGCAACTCTTGCGGCGGCGCTGACTTTGTCCGTTATATCGATTGGCTTGCAATTTTCTGTTTCTGATTCAATAAAGCAGCCGACGCGCGGCCAGAGGTTCGCAATCTTTGCCCTCGTCTTGAGCTTCTGCCTGGTCGCTCTGGTCTTGCCAACGGCGATCAGCGGCAGCGACTGGAACGGCGTTCTCGAAAACACCTTCACCGTGATCCTGTGGATCGTGCTGGGCGTCTTTTTTTATCGCGGGCGTCGAAGCGCAAGAAGCTATTCGTGGGTCAACATCCTTGCCGTCTTGGTGCTCAGTATCTTTGCCTACGAGGGTCTGCAAGCAACCGAGATTTTTTGGGCGAAGCCGCTTGGCTCGACCGATGACGACGTCGCACGGGCCATGGACAGCTATGCGGCGCAGGACGCATCGTTTCAACTGGTTCATCACTTTCTGGGCAACACTCGCGAGGAGGCTTGCGCCGACTTGTGCCGCATCCTGCGCGAAAATACCAATATCCGTGATGCGCAAGCGAAAACAGACCTTCGCTTGGTCGATCAACTCACGCCCACAACCTCCGCTCGGCCCAATATTTTCATTTTCGTGATTGATTCCATGCGGCCCGACTACCTCGGAGCCTTCAATCCGCAAGTCGATTTTACTCCGCGGCTGGACGCCTTCGCACGCGACAGCATCGTGGTTCACAATGTTTACACTCAGTACGCCGGAACGTCCCTTTCGGAGCCTGCCATCTGGGCAGGAGCGATGCTGCTGCATGCACACTACGTGCAACCGTTCAGCCGCGTGAATAGCCTGGAAAAACTGGCGCGAGCCGACGGATATCAGATGGTGGTGAGCTACGATGAAATTTTGCGGCAGTTGTTGTCGCCAGCCGGCAACACCATCAAACTGGACACGGACAAGAAACTGTGGAATCAACTTGAGGTCTGCTCGACCATTCGGCAGCTCGAACCCCTCTTAGCAAGCGGCTCAGCCGACAAGCAGCCGATACTGTTCTATGCGCAACCGAAGAACGTCCACCAATTTGCTCGCAATGACTTGCCCATGGCGAGCGCTGACCATTGGCGCATAAGGGAGGGCTTCAACAATCGAATCGCGCACGAAGTCTGGCAGGTGGACACTTGCCTGGGCGACTTCTTTTCGTTTCTCAAATCCCGCGGCCTGTACGACAACAGCATCATCATCGTGACTTCCGACCATGGCGATGCCACCGGTGAATTCGGACGTTTCAGTCATTCGCTCTCGATTTATCCCGAAGTCATGCGTGTTCCACTGATCGTTCACTTGCCCAAGAATATGCGCGACAGCTTCGTTTACGACGACACGCATCTTTCGGCGCTGACGGATATCACGCCGTCCCTGTACTACCTACTCGGACATCGCCCGATTCGATCGAACCCGCTTTTCGGGCATCCTCTATTCATGACGACTCGCACTGAGCTTGCTACAAATGGACGGAACGAGCTTTTTCTCGCGTCCGACGAGCGAGCGGTTTATGGATTGCTCATGGACAATGGCAAGCTGCTTTATACGACATACGATTCCCCTGCGCGGAGTTTCTTGTTTGATCTCAAACGCGACCCTAACGCTCTGCACAACATCCTGACCTCGGCTCTCAAGCAGCAGTTTGATGACGAGATCATCGAGCATTTGCAGGGACTGGCGGATTTCTACGGCTACAAACCAGGAATGGGTTCGCTTTTGGCTGCGGCACAGTAAAGTCTCAATCTCACTGGCCACCCTCTTTTGCCTTCCCCTTACCTGGAAGTCCCACCGGGTTTTCGTGTGTGCGCTCGCGAAAGCCGCCAGTCATGCCCGTCGCCAAGGTCACGCTCGATTCTCCAAATTTGTCACGGAGCCGGTCGGCGGCGGAGAGTGCTTGCCGCCATCGTTGACGGCGCTCGGCTTCGATGAGCTCGCCCTGACTTGCTTGCATGTCGAAATGCGAAGCCTGCACGCCAAGCAGTCGCACTTCCCTTCCTGCGTGCCAGTTCTTACGAAACAGGTTTCGTACCTGTTCGAAAATTTCGGTGTCGAGCTGCGTAGGTGCCGGCAGAGTGTGGGCGCGGGTGAGAGTCGTGAAATCTTTGTAGCGCAGCTTGAGCTGGATGGTTCGGGCGTGAAAGCCAGCCTCGCGTAGTCTGCGGCCGACCATCTCCGACAGCCGCATTAAAGTCGATTCGATTTTCTCAAGGTCCGCAGTATCTTCGTTATAGGTGTGTTCGTGGCTCATCGACTTGGCATCAAGATCTGCTCCGACCGCAGTATCAAACCAGCCACCGGCATCTTCACCTCGCGCTTTGCCGGCGAGTGCGAGTCCCCACTTACCGAAGTGATCTTCGAGATAGGTATCGTCAAAACGGGCCAGATCGCCAACCCGATAAATTCCCAGCGAATTCAAATTCTTTTCTGTGACCTCCCCGACGCCGGGAATGTCGCGCACATCAAGCGGCGCCAGGAACTTGGCCTCCTGACCCGGAACGGCCCAAAGGATTCCGTGGGGCTTGGCCTTGGCCGAAGCAACTTTGGCGATCAGACGCGAAGTACCAATTCCAATGGAACAGTTCAGTTGGGTTTCAGCTTTGATTTTCTTATGCAAGTTGTGTGCGGCCGAAAAGCAGGGTCCGTGCAGACGCTCGGTGCCGCTCATGTCGAGATAGGCTTCGTCGATCGAAGCCATCTCGACCAGCGGCGAAAAGGAGCTCAGCACCCGATGAACTCTTTCCGAACACTCGCGATAGCGCTCGGGATGTCCGTTCACAAAGATGGCATGCGGACACAGTTTGGCTGCTGTTCGCAGCGGCATGGCCGAATGCACGCCGAACTTGCGGGCTTCGTAGGAGGCGGCGGAGACGACTCCGCGTTCGTTGCGCTGGCCGCCGACAACTACGGCTTTACCCTTGAGCGAAGGATCGAAGAGTTCCTCCACGGAGACGAAGAAGGCATCCATGTCGACGTGGAAAATGGTTTGGGCCGGAGGCTGCATGGAAGCGCCTCCAGAATTTTAGCAGCGTGAAAGAACGGGCGGGGAGACCCGTCCTCCATCGCGCTAAGAAAAGTTAGACTGCTGCCAACGCCGCCGTGGGAGTGGGAGCTGTGCGCGACTGGCGAGCACGTTCATAAACACGGACATATTCCTTCGCCGAGGCGTTCCAGGAAAAGTCCTTGTTCATGCCATTGCGCATCAGGTTCCTCCACGAAGGCTGGTCGCGGAAAGCTTTCAGCGCTTCTTTAACGGTCAACAACAGTGACTCGCCGCTGTAATCGCTGAACTTGAAGCCGGTTCCGCGGCCAGTGCGTGCGTCCCAAGGCTCGATCGTATCATCGAGACCGCCAGTGGCGCGCACGACAGGCACCGTTCCATACTTCAAGCTATAGATTTGATTTAGCCCGCAAGGTTCATATTTAGAAGGCATTAAAAACATGTCACTTCCGGCTTCGATTTTGTGGGCCAGAGCGTTGTCATAGGCCACGCGCACGGCGATTTTCTGCGGAAATTGCTTCTGCAGGCGGAGGAACATTTCTTCGTATTGCCGGTCGCCGTTGCCGAGAGCGACCACGATCATGTCTTCGCGCGCCAGGCGATCCATGATTTGCGCAATGAGATCGAAGCCTTTCTGTGCGGCAAATCGCGAGACGATGCCGATGACAGGTAAACGCAGATCCGCCCCAGCAACTCCGAACGCGGCCAGCAGATCGCGCTTGCAATCCGCCTTGCCCGACAAATCATCCGGCGAATACTTCGCCGCGATGAACTTATCGGTCTGGGGGCTCCATTCATCGTAGTCGACGCCGTTCAGAATGCCGGTTACTGTTGCTGCGCGATCGCGCAAAACACCTTCCAGTCCGAAGCCGAATTCGGTGGTCTGTATTTCCTGGCTGTATTTGCGGCTAACCGTGGTGATGAAGTCCGAATAAACCAACGCGCCTTTGAGAAAATTCACATTGCCGAAAAATTCCATCTTCGACATGGTGAACAGATCCCAAGGCAGCGAGAGCAAAGGCAAAGTATCGGGCGAAAACAAGCCCTGGTATCCCATGTTATGAATCGTAAATACTGTAGCTACGTCGCGGAACGCCGGGTCTTCCGCGTACTGCGTGCGCAGCAGGACCGGAATCAAGGCCGACTGCCAATCGTGACAATGGAAAACATGGGGCACGCCCAGGATCTTGGACGCCTCGAGCACCGCGCGTGAGAACAGCGCAAAGCGTTCGGCGTTATCGGGGAAATCGCCGGCAGAGGTGCCGTACAGAGCATCGCGATCGAAAAATGGCGGGTACTCGACAAAATAAAAGCGCACGCCCCCTTGATTGCCCGCGCTGACCACCGAGCAAAAACGATAATGATCGTCAAACGGAATCGTGATGCTTCGCACCACGGTTTGGGCATCCGTAAGTTTGGTCTGCCGGTAACGCGGCACATAGACGCTGACCTGGTGCCCAGCAGTCGCCAGTGCGCGAGGCAATGCGCCAACCACGTCGGCCAAGCCACCCGTCTTTGAAAATGGAACACATTCCGAAGCAGCAAAAGCGATATGCATGAAAACGGCCTCCGCGCCCGCTTAAAATCCCGTCACAGGCTATGATAGAAACACCAGTTCGATGCAAAGCATTCCTGTGACGAAATATCTGTCGGGCAATTTCTTAGTGTAAATGTCACAAAGAAAGAGGGTCAACGTGCCGAAGGTCTCAGCCGCGCGTCCGAAAAGAAAACCAAAACTGGGGCAACACTTCCTGATCGACGCATCCGCGGCCCAGCGCACAGCCGACGCATTGGGAGATATCTCGCAGAGTACCGTGCTCGAAATTGGCCCCGGGCGCGGCGCTCTAACCAAACTTTTGGCCAGGCGCGCACGACGGGTCATTGCCGTCGAAACCGACCGTGTGCTTTCTGCACAATTAAGGATGCATTTTGCTCTGTCCCCTAACCTCGAAATCATCGAAGGCGACATTCTCACAGTAGATTTCAACACCCTCTTTGGCCCCAAGCCGGGCAGCACTCGACCCGGATTGAATCACGAACCCGAGCGAGCGCAGGTCGTAGGCAATATTCCTTACTTCATCACTTCCGACATTCTTTTGCGGTTATTTGAAGCGCGGAAATACTTCAATCAGATTGTTCTCATGTTACAGAAAGAAGTGGCCGACCGTCTGGCCGTAACGCCAGGAAAAAGCGAATATGGATTGCTCTCCGCCACAACGCAACTTTACGCAAAGGTTGAAAAGCTGTTCACCCTGCCGCCAAACGCGTTTTCACCGCCGCCAAAAGTGCATTCCACAGTAGTCCGGCTGACCATCGCTCCGCGGTTGGAAAACCTGCAAGTGCCGGAAAAAGGATTCATCGATTTCTTGAAGCGATCGTTCGGACAAAAGAGAAAAACCTTGTGGAACAACCTAAAAGATGAACACAAGCCAGCGACCCTGCGCGCGGCGATGGAAAAGGCGGGCGTCAAGCCGAATACGCGGGCAGAGGCCTTGTCTCTGGAACGGATGGCGGAGTTATTCCGCGGGTTATCCAATGGAACCCGTCCGTGAGCACAGAACTCGGACCTGCTCCATTCAGGATTACAATTTAGTCGTGCGAATGAGCTAGCGGAATGGAAACCGTTCGCCAACCCGCCGTGGCCGGGCGCTTTTATCCAGGGGATCGCAATGCCCTGCTGGAGGAACTGTCCTCGTACCTTTCGCCCACGGCTTCTCCTCGTCCCGCGTTAGGCTGCATCGTTCCTCATGCGGGTTACATTTATTCGGGACCGGTTGCAGGAGCAGTATTCGCCGACATCGAAGTTCCCCGGCATTGCCTGGTGCTTTGCCCGAACCACACCGGGCGGGGACGGCCGCTGGCGATTGTGAGCAGCGGCGCGTGGAATACGCCAATCGGCTCAGTAAGTATCGATTCGCAACTGGCCGATTCTTTGAAACAGCAATTTCCCCTGCTTAACGAAGACAACGAGGCCCACCGCAGCGAACACGCGATCGAAGTTGAACTGCCCTTCCTGCAGCTACGGCGGTCCCACTTCACCTTCGTGCCGATTGCTTTGGGCACCGGCCAATTCGAAGTCCTCGAAAAACTGGGAGAAGCGGTCGCCAACGTATTAAGAGCACAAAGTGAGCCGACGCTCATCATTGCGTCCAGCGACATGAACCACTATCAGAACGACGCCATCACGCGAATAAAAGATCACAAAGCCATCGATCGCATTCTGGCTCTGGACCCCCGTGGTTTGTTTGACGTGGTCACGAAGGATGACGTCAGCATGTGCGGCTACGGACCCGCCACAGTGATGCTGACCGCGGCCAAGAAGCTCGGCGCGACTTCTGCCGAACTCGTCAAGTACGCGACGTCCGGCGATGTCTCCGGCGACCGCGAAATGGTCGTCGGATACGCAGGCGTCGTAGTGCGCTGAGGCACAATTTTCAATCCCTGGTTTGACTAACGTTTGGTGCCGCTGCTTGCGCGTACCCATCCTCATAGCCACTCACAAACGCGACTCGATCCGATTGCGCGCTCCAGCGCCCCAAACAAGCCCGATGTTTGTTTCCTGAGCGTGCGTCCAACTTTCCTAAGAACAACCCATCACGATAGGCTGCATTAGTTGCGCGAGCACTATCAGTCTGGCGGATTTGTCGAGTCTGCGCCGACACGCCGCTCCAAATCGTAGACAGTAATGCCAACATTATCGTGATTAAGCCCACCACTAGAGATTTCTTCATTTCGCTCCTTCACCCGCGCGCCAGGAGAACCTGCCAGTGGCAGCGTGGGTTGTAAGCGATTAGAACCAATTGTCGATTTCATGAAGTCATCGCGCGGTAAAGGCTTTGTAAAATTGTTCGCTGGTTGCGGAAATGATTGGTGACATTCAGTGGCGGGAGAACATAACAACCGGGAATTACGCAGCAAAAAGGCGGCTCTTTCGAGCCGCCCTTAACTCGCAAGCTGGTTAAGCTTAGTGGTGTCCTCCGACGCCACTGCCGCCGATATGCCCGCCGCCTCCGCTGCTACTGTGTGCAGACATCGATCCAGAGGAAGCGAACCCTCGCGATCCCAATGACGATCCGCGGGGTCCCCAAGACGAGGCACGCGGATTCCCCAAGCCGTTCTCATGCCAGGCACTCATCACCGGATCCAGATGTACGCGGCTAGTCACCAAGCCGTGCTGTGCCGCCAATCCTGAAACCTGAGCAAGGTTCTGAATGCCCCCTCGCGGAATTCCCAAACCCGCGGAGTTGGCGGGAATCTCGAGCCGGGGAGCGCTGAAGAAACCTTCTGAGACCTTTGACTGCGATCCGCGGTTGACTGCAATCACTCTTGGCCCGGGGAACATCGGGGCGCGCGGCGCAGTATAGCCGAGCGGATAACCCGCGAAGACTGGGAGCGAATAACCGCCCATCCAAGCGCCACCAGGCTGCCACATCCATCCGTAGAGAGGAACGTAGTTCCATGCGCCGTAGTTGTACGGCAGCCAGCCCCAAGGATAGGCGGACACCCATCCATAGCCGGCGCCCGAGAACGCGGTCCAAGACCCGTCCATGAAGGGATCCCAACCGGCGCCAGTGAAATACGGTTGCCACATTTGGCCATAGCCAGGCAAGTTGTACCAGTTTCCGTAGTAATTCAGATCGGAAGAGCCGTAAGCGTACGGCGAGTAGCTGGAATAGGAAGCGTCGGCGTAGCGCTGCTCATATTGATTCTGCTGCTTGTCCCAGCCGTCGAAGGGATTCTCCTCGACGTTCTTGGCCAGCTTGTAGGTGTCATCGATCAGATCAAAGCGAGCGGTGTGATTCTTGGCAACACTGACTGTCCCCGCTGGTCCTGTGACTTGCACTTCGCCGCTGAAAACTGCGACGGCAGCATCGGCATCACCGAGAGCGATTCTGAAATGCGCGGGCTGCGTGAGAGCGATTTTCTGGCGGGCAAAGTTCAGGGTGAACTCGTCTCCCTTCGTCCCGACGACATTGACATACGCCATCCCTTCCACAAGATGGACGGCCGTTACCTTGGCCCCGGAATCGCGCAGCGATAACTTGGTAACTTCAATCTCGGTCTGAGGAGCGAGACGCAGAGTGCTGTTATCCTCGAACTGCAGTTCCACCCTACCGTTGTTGCTGCGAACTTTTGTTCCCTCGGTTACCGGCAGATTCAGGAAGGCTTTTTCGTAACCTTGACCGTTGTTGCGGTCAATTTCGACGTTGCCTGCCACTTCGCTGAGCCGGACGACACGTGCCTTGGAGTCTCCGAAGGACGGAGATGCCGCGAGCAGCGTAATAAGAATCGATCCAAGGAAGAACGAAAAGATTGGTCTGGGCTTAGACATAACCCACCTCCGAGACGGCCCCTCTGTCATCATTAGAACACTTTTCAATGAAAAGTGTTGTAAAAGTCTTGTCTTTTTGAAAGCTCGATAAGCTGAGGTACCCAAATCTACTTTCCCGCCGCATCTGCATGGTTGAGCAGTCGTTCGAGCCGGGCACGCACGCCGTTGATCACGGAAGGGTCATCGACAATTTTGTGTAGCGTGGGAGCAATTGCGCTTAATTCCAGCAGTTCTCCCCGGCCAGCCGCGTCTTCCATTGCTTTGCTTTCGGCGTCGAGTGCCAGTTTTTGGTATCGGTAGTCGTAGTCGAGTCGGTGGCCGAACTCCAGTGTCGCGGAGAGATTTTGGAACAAAGTGGTCAACTCCCGCACCGCCGGAATCGAGGAATAGTTGTAGCTGGCAGTCGAATTCCGGTTTGCATCTTGGTAAATCAGGGTTTTGTCGCCTGTCGAAGCGATGTTCTTCTTCTTGGAATCTAGGTGTCCTTGAAAGTAGTCAGCCTGCTGGGCCAAGTCGAAGATGCGCTTCGCAGTTGTCTGCGAAACCATGAAATCGACAGAATATGGCTGATCGGAATCGGAGTCCTTCGAAACTTTGCCGTCAGAAACGTACGATGCATGGCCATCGGCGGATACATTGATGCCGTAGTGCGCGGGAAACGAACCGGGAAAGTCGAAAATGAATGAAACGCTCGGCGACGCCGGGCCTGCCTGGCTCAACCCGTAGGAACAACAAGCCAGACAAAAGACTAACCGTTGCATGTTTCGCCGGAGCCTGCGTTTCGTGCTGACGAGCATGAAAAGGATTATGCCAAATACCGAAGTTCCGGCGCGAGCGTTCTTCATTCGCGATTTATCGAGCGACCGCCGACTGGCGTCCCAGCGTGGCGGCAGTATGTAGGTGGCAAATAGCAATGGCGAGAGCGTCGGCAGCATCGGGCGGCTCGGGAATCTCAGCCAGATTCAGCAATCGCGCTACCATGTGTTGCACCTGCGGCTTCTCTGCTCTGCCGTAGCCGACAACGGCGGATTTAATTGTGAGCGGCGCGTATTCCGAGACGCATAGCCCTGCTGATGCCGCTGCCAACATGGCTACGCCTCGCACCTGTCCTAGCTTCAAGGCTGACTTCGCATTCACTGCATAAAAAACATCTTCGATCGCGACGTTGTCAGGTTGGTGTTCCGCGATTACCGCATTGAGTTGATCGAAGATTGTCGCCAGGCGTGCTGGAAGCGGATCGCGCGGAGAAAGTTTGATTGCCCCACAGCTAAGACAAATCAGGTTGTCGTCGCGACCGAGTTCGACCACACCAAAGCCGGTGTATTCGGTTCCACAGTCGATACCCAATACCCGCATGGGAGAAGTCTACCGCAGGTTGGTGGAGTTCCTTGTTGATAAACCGATGACGCTTGGCGGGCTTCTTCTCGATCGGAAGCTAGCAGCACCGCGGCCCCTTAGCCTTCAAAACATCGTAATCCTTGCGAAAGGCTTCGTAGGCTTTAACAGATGAAGCCACCTTAGTCCGCGTGAGAAAACGTTCGTAAGCCGCCTCATCAAAGATCTCTCGCACCGCCGACAGCAGAAGCCTTGCCGCTCGTCGCAGCCAGCCTGTACGAACTCCTTGTGGGCTAACAGTGAGGCGAGCCTGTTTCATCCCTGCTCCTCGGCGGCAAATTGCGTCATGACAAAGGGCGATTCTTTCACGGCGGCTTCTTTGCGCCCGGCAAGGACATGCATCCAGAGCACAACCGATTCCGCCAGAACAATCGCGACCAGCAACATCAGGGTCCCGGTTGCGAAGGCGTCCAAGCGATCATTAAAGATGAGCTGTGAAAGTTCGTGCCCGGGCGCAGCGGTAGCCGCGAGATGCCGCGCGTGCGCTAGAAATCCGATGCGTGGGCTGGGATCAAAGAGTTTCTGCCACGCGGCGGTGAACGTCACAGAACCCAGCCAGGCAAGCGGCGCGAGCGTTACCAGCCCATAACGTGCTTTTTTCATCTTAATGATGATCGTTGTCGCTACGCATAAGGCCACCGTAGCCAGCAATTGATTGGCGATGCCGAACAGGGGCCAGAGAGAATTGATCCCGCCTAGGGGATCCTTCACTCCTTGCCATAGAAAACATCCCCATGCGGCCACGATCAGCGCACTGGTGGCAAGAATCGACGGATACCAACTGGTGCGGCCAATCGGTTTCCAAAGATGCCCGAGTGCATCCTGCAGCATGAAGCGGCCGACGCGAGTTCCAGCGTCGAGTGTGGTCAGAATGAAGAGAGCCTCGAACATGATGGCAAAGTGATACCAGATCGCCATCACGACACCACCCAGGCTGCTGGAAAAAATCTGTGCCATACCGACTGCGAACGCCGGCGCGCCGCCGGTACGGTTGTAAAGAGTTTGCTCTCCAACCGCCTGCGCTAAAGCATGCATCCCTTGCGCAGTGACCGGAAACCCCCAATTGGTGATCGTCGCCGCAGCGGCTTCAGGCGCCGTTCCGACCACGCCGGCTGGGCTGTTGATCGCAAAATAGGTCCCCGGTTGCAACACGCAAGCGGCAATCATCGCCATGATCGCAACCATCGATTCTGCCATCATCGCGCCATAGCCCACCATGCGGGCTTCGGGCTCGCGGCGAATGAGTTTGGGTGTGGTGCCACTTGAAATCAGCGAATGAAAGCCGCTAATCGCCCCGCAAGCAATGGTGATGAACGCAAAAGGAAAAACGCTGCCCGCAAATACCGGGCCAGTTCCATCGATAAAACGCGTGAGAGGCGGCATGTGCAGAGTCGGGCGGACGGCGAGAATTCCTAATGCGAGCAACCCGATCGTGCCCAGCTTGACGAAAGTGCTTAGATAATCGCGCGGAGCCAGCAAAAGCCACACCGGCATCGCCGAGGCGGCAAAACCGTAAATCATCAAGACAATGGCCAGCGTCGGGGCGGTGAAAGTAAACCAGCGGGCGATTCCTGGAGTTTGCGAGACCCATTGTCCTCCCCAAATCGCCAAGATCACCAACACAAATCCCAGCGCAGACACCTCGAGAACTTTGCCCGGACGGATTCGCCGCATGTAAAAGCCCATGAGCAGCGCGATCGGAATCGTGAGCGCGATCGTAAAAACGCCCCATGGGCTGGACTTCAGTGCGTTCACGATGATCAGCGCACCCGCGCCCAGCAAAATCACGATAATGCTGAGAATGGCGAGATAAGCTACTAACCCGCCCAACCGGCCAATCTCTTCCCGCGCCATTTCCGTCAGAGATTTGCCGTCGCGACGAATCGAGAAAACTAAAATGACGAAGTCCTGCACGCAACCGCCGAAGACGGCGCCCAGCAGAATCCAGAGCGTTCCAGGCAGATAGCCAAGTTGTGCCGCCAGTACCGGCCCGACCAACGGCCCAGGGCCGGCGATCGCGGCAAAATGATGGCCAAAGACGACCCACTTATTGGTTGGAACGAAGTCGCGCCCGTTGTCGAGACGCTCGGCGGGTGTGGCGCGGTGAGAATCGAGACCCAGCACCTTTGCCGCGACGAACTTACTGTAAAAGCGATACCCGAGCGAATACGTGCACACCGCCGCTAGCACCAGCCACATGGCGCTGATCTGCTCGCCACGATGGAGCGCGATCGTGCCGAGTGCCACAGCGCCCACGGCGCTGATCGCCACCCAAATCAAGATTCGTAAAATGCGCTTCATCTCTGGCTGGCGCCGACAGTGCGGCGCAAGCAATGCAAGCGATGATTATCCCAGTTTCCCGCAAATTGACAATGGCAGTGCGATGACAACCCGAGCCAACCGCGCTTAGAATTGGAAGATGCGGAAGCGGGTCTTGGGGTGGACGCTAGCTCTTGCTGGGCTAACTTTTCTTGGCGGAACGCTATGGGCCAGTGATGACCCTGGCCCGACGGCTACTCTGAATTTTGTAATCGTCAAAGACTACAACGGCAAGCCAGTCCATAACGCGGCCGTGATTATGCATTCAGTCAGCGATAAGGGCAAGCAGGAAAAGGGAGGGCTCGAGCTCAAGACGGACGAAGACGGCAAAGCCAGCTACGATGGCATTCCCTACGGCAAGTTGCGGGTTCAAGTCTTGGCCAAAGGACTGCAAACCTATGGGCAGGATTACGAAGTTGACCAGCCCACAATGAGTATCACGATCAAGCTCAAGCGTCCCGAGGGTCAGTACTCGATCTACGAAGACCATCCCGAGGAAAAGAAAGACGTTCCAAAGCCGCCGCAGTAGCTTCAGCAACCGAACGAGGACAATTCATGGACTACCTTCTCAAAACCGAGCCGTCCGAATATTCTTTTGCCGATTTACAACGGGATCAGACCACTATCTGGGACGGGGTCTCGAATCCGGTGGCTCTCAAGAACCTGCGCGGCATGAAACCTGGCGAGCGATTGGTGATCTATGAAACTGGAGATCACAAAAGCGCGGTGGGGACGGCCACCGTTGTTACCGTTGATGACTCCGACCCCAAGAATCCAAAAGTGAAGATTAAAGTTGGCAAGAAGCTAGGCAAGCCCGTGACCCTGGCAGAGGTCAAGGCGAACAAAACATTTGCCGATTCTCCGCTGGTGCGCCAAGGCAGGTTGAGTGTTGTGCCGCTCAACCCTGCCCAATATGGCTTTTTGACCGGCGAGTGAACTCTTGTCATTGAGAACTATTTGCTTTTCAAGCACTTCTAGCTGTTCATGGTTTCGGTCCGATTGTTTACAATGATGTTTCCTGAATCGATAGTCGACTTCCAGGACTAGAGCCAAAGCATAATTTGAACCAAGTCGATCCAACCCGCAATTGCAGGGATACAGAATCGTGCGTGTACTGGCGTGTGGAAGGCAGTCTGCTGGAGCTGACTACCGTCCGCCCCATCGCATTTTTTACCTGGAATTCGCAGACCTTCGCCGAGCGCTGGGTGCGGCGCGGGTTGGTCTTCTTAATGGCCTTGCTTCGCCCCTTCCTATATGCGCTAAATCGGATATTTGCTACGCGCGTCGTGCACAGCGTGCTGCGGCACGTGAGCCGCGACCGGCTCGACCTGCTGGGCGATGAATACTTCCAGTACGAATTAAAGCCAAAGCTGAAGCCCGAAGGCGTCAGTCAGCTCAAAGCCTTAATCGCCAGCGGCAAGGAATTGGTGCTGGTCAGCCAAGGGCTGGAACATGTAATGCGTCCGCTGGCTCACTTTCTCGGTGTGAATTGGCTAGTGGCCAACCGGCTGGAATTTCGCGACGGTATGGCGACTGGGCGTTTGCTGGATCCGGTAGTGCGGCCGCGCGGAATTTTTGCCCGCATCACCGGCGCAGGCCCTGACGGGAGCAGAACCGCGGAACAACTCATTCACGATCTTGGATGGTCCAGCGCTGATGTGCTCGAGTCGGCGGTGATTCCGGCAGCGCGAGAAGTGCAAATTATCGACCGCCCGTTGGTGACTTTTACCGACGTTCGTCCGCCACAACCGCTTTCAGTGCGAAATGCGCTGGCCGGAAAGAACGTTTTGTTAATCGGCGTTACCGGATTCATTGGCAAGGTGTGGCTGGCCAATACGTTGATGGATCTGCCCGAGATCGGGCGAATCTACGTTTTGATTCGCCGGCAAAAGTCGGTTTCGGCCGCGCGTCGTTTCGAAAAGATGGTGGAAGACTCGCCAGTTTTTGATCCTCTGTACTCGCGCTACGGAGCTGGGCTGGCGAAATTTCTCGCGGCCCACGTGGAAGTCATCGAAGGTGACGTGACCCGGCCAGAGTTGGGACTCGCACCGGAGGTCGCCATTTCGCTTCATCGGCAGCTCGATCTCATCATCAACAGCTCAGGGCTAACCGATTTCAATCCCGACCTGCGCGACGCGCTCGCGGCCAACATAGATGCTCCCGTGAATGTCGTGAACTTCTTGCGCAAATCGGATCATGCCGGTTTGTTGCATCTTTCCACCTGCTATGTGGCAGGGGCACGGGACGGCAGAGTCAACGAGAAACTTCGGCCAAACTATACCCCCGCAGGCATCGCGGATTTTGACGCCGAGCGCGAATGGCGGTCCCTACCAGATTTCATCAAGCAAGCGGAAGCCAAGGCCGAGGGTCCAGAAGTCACCGCTGAGCTTCGGCAGCAGGCGATGCAACGGGAGCACGCCGCCAAAGATTTGCATGGCGCAGCTCTGGAGAATCAAATTCGTAAAAACCGGGTGCGTTGGCTACGGCAACATTTGACCGAAGCCGGATCCAAACGGGCTCGCGAATTGGGCTGGCCCAATACCTACACGTATTCGAAAGGGCTCGCCGAATCGCTAATTGCTAAACTGGGCGCGGGTTTGCCGATCGCCATTGTGCGCCCGGCTATCGTCGAGACTTCCGTCAGAAAGCCGTTTCGTGGATGGAACGAGGGCATAAACACTTCGGCTTCGCTCTCTTACCTCTTGGGAACATATTTCCGCCAGCTTCCCACCAACGAGCGTAAGCGGCTCGACATCATTCCGGTCGATCACGTCTGTGCCGGCATGACTTTGATCGCGGCGGCGATCATCGAGCGGCGAAACGATTCCGTCTATCAGTTGGCGACCTCGGTCACCAATCCATGCGACATGCGGCGGTCGATCGAACTCACCTCACTGGCGCATCGCAAGCATTACCGCGCACAGGAGGGCCTGGAAGGCTGGCTGCGCTTACGCTTTGACGCGATTCCGGTTTCGAAGGAACGCTATCAGCTTATGTCGGCGCCTGCGCAACGCGCGATCGTGCAATCGATTCAACGAATCATGTCGACGTTGCCGCTCAAGAAGACGCCATTGGCGCGAACCGAACGAAACCTGGAAAAAGTGGAAAAGCTCATTGAGCTTTTTGAGCCGTTCATTCTGCTGAACGAGCATGATTTCATTGCCGACAACGTGGAAAAGCTGTCGGAGGCGCTAGTGCCGGAAGAACGCGCTGAGTTTGGCTATGAGACTCGATCTATCGACTGGTGGGAATTCTGGATCAACATTCACGTGCCAGCGTTACGTCGCTGGACCTATCCCTTAATCGAGGGGCGTCCGCTCGAAGCACGTCCACCGCGCAACCTGCAACTTGCCCCGGCTGAACTCGAAGACGCCGCCCTCAAGACCGGCACAAATGGAGCATCGTGGCGATATTCCTGACTGGTTCCACCGGCTACATCGGCGCGCACGTTGCCGCCAACTTGCTGCAAGACCATGGCGCTTCCCTGAATCTGCTGATTCGTGCTCGCGACCCGCACGAAGCGGAATTGCGCCTTTGGCATGCGCTGCAGTTGCACATGGATTTTCCGCTTTTTTATGAGCACCTGCAGACGCGGGTTCGAATTTTTCGCGGCGATCTGACCAGCGAACAATTCGGTTTGGCACGCGACGATTATGATCGCCTGATTCACACCACTGATTCCGTCATTCACTGCGCGGCGTCCCTGAACCGAAAATCCGAGAAGAGCTGTTTGAACGTGAACCTGCGCGGCACGCTGGAAGTCCTGCAACTGGGCATGCGCGTTCATCACTATCACGGGCTGCACCGCTTCAGCCACGTGAGCACGGTTGCGGTGGCGGGTAAACGGCAAAACGAAGTCGTCATGGAGGATCGTTCGATCGATTGGGATCGCTCGGATTACGATCCTTATGCCCGAACCAAAAAGTTCTGCGAGCACATGATCCGGCATCTTCTGCCGGAAGTGCCCATCACCATTTTTCGTCCAAGCATCGTTCTTGGCGACAGCCGCCGAGCCGAAACCACGCAGTTCGACATGGTGCGGGCGTTTGTTTTTCTTGCCGGATTGCCGGCGCTGCCCTTCCGGCCCAGCGATCAGGTGGACATTGTGAATGTGGATTTCGTGGCCGACGCCATCGCGACGCTGCATCAAAAGTCGGAAACTCAATACGACACCTATCATCTTTCTTCCGGAACCGATTCTCAGACGTTTCGCGAACTAACCGAAGCGCTGGCAGCATCGCAGCAGAAGCGCGCACCGGTATTCGTGCCCACGCTCGAAAAGCCGTTCACGGGATCGGTGAACTTCCTGGCGAACCGCAAAGGTGGCATCGCGCGCGGAGCTGCGCTGATGAAGGTGTTCATGCCCTATTTGGTCTGGAATACGGTCTTCGACAACACGCGAGTGACGACTGAGCTGGGCCGCAAGCCCGTGCCATTTTCCAAATACAGCTTTCCTCTCCTGAAGTTCAGCCGCGAAGGAAACTTCACTTATCGCTATCAGGACTGGCCGGCCAAGGCTGGAGGTTCCGCGGCATGATGGACTTCCTGCTCGAGGCCTGGGTGAGCGCCTCGATCGAGAAATCAAAAGTGGCATGGATCCTGGGCCGAGGCCAACCCTGGCGGCGAGGGGAAAGGCTGAAGCTCCTGTTTGCGGGATATAACGGCACGCGCAACATGGGGTCCGATGCGCGGGTCGAGGAGATGCTGCGGCAGATTCGCCACATCCTCGGTGCAGACAGGGCCGACCTTAGCGTGATGACCCAGAACTTCAAGTTTTCCCAAGGCTATTTTGAGGGCACGCGGCAAGTGCATTTGCCCGACATCTTTCCGCCGTTCCTGGCTGACGAGGTGCCGCGACACCATGGCGTGGTGGCGTGCGAAGGGTCGATGTTCAAAAGCAAGTTCGCCAACGCCCTGACCACGATGATGATCGGATCGCTTGGAATCGCAGCCGCGGAGAACAAATTGTCTGTTGGCTATGGCGCGGAAGCCGGACATATGGATCCGTTGATCCGCAAGATGTGCGCGCGCTTTTGCAAGAACTCTCTGATCATCACGCGCAATGAAGAATCCCGCACCCTGCTCCGCGATCTGGGCGTGCCGACGGAATTGGGAACCGACACGGCCTGGACCTTCGAACCGCATCCTGCCGAGTACGGGCAGAAGACTTTGCGCCACATTGGATGGGACGGAAAAACTCCTGTTCTGGTGGTGTGCCCGATCAATCCTTTTGAGTGGCCGGTCAGAGCATCGGTAGCCAAGTTCGTCGCGCACGGTGTAACCGGAGCTTACAACGACAGTCACTATCGTTCGGTCTATTTTCATAATTCCGGACCGGATGCGCAGCGGGCCTACGATTATTATCTGACTGCCATCGCGAATGCAGTCGATGCCTTCCGCAAGCGGCGGAATGTGTTCGTCATCCTGGTAGCCACCGAGCGATTGGATGCGCGTCCGGCGAACCGCATTTCGGAGAAGCTCGGCGGCGTGCCGGTGTTGACTTCCGAGGAGTACAACATTTATGAGCTAGTCAGCATTCTTCGTTCTTGCCACATGATGGCATCGTCCCGTTATCACGGCATCGTGACTTCGATGCCGGGGCTCGTGCCGTCGGCGGGCATTACTATGGACGAGCGCATTCGCAACCTCATGCGCGAACGTGGACATCAGGATTTACTGATGAATGTCGACGACGTGGACCTGGAACCCAAGCTGCTCTCGGCTTTGGAGAAACTGGCCGGCGATGGCGAGCGCATCGCCGACGGAATCGCGCGGACTGTGGTGCGGAATTTGAAAGTGATGGCCCAGATGGGCGTCTATTTCGAAGAAGAAGTCCGGCGGCGCTATCCGGATTTCCCGACGCGCACCGGCGAATGGTCGTGGGAAGATTATTTGCCGCCGATGAGTCACGGCTTGCACAGCCTGATCGAGGCTAACAGTTAGCCTATTACATGAGTTTTCTCGACGACATTTTCGCGCGGCTGGAAGAGGTGGCTGATGAGACTGTTCTTTTGGAGCTACATGACCAGGAAGCAGGCGAGGCAAATTGGGGACTGATGGGGCGTGGCTTGTTACGGCAAATCGCGCAGGCTCGGCGTTTTCTAGCAACGCAGAATCTGAACAAAGGAAGTAGGGTCGCGCTATTAGCGCCCAACAGCGTTGATTGGGCTGCCATCGATCTCGCCCTCATGGCCGAGGGTCTGATCGTCGTTCCGCTCTATGCTCGCCAGGCACCGGCGGAACTCGTGGCCATGATGAAAGACTGCTCTCCTCGGCTGATCGTCTGTGGCGATGCCGGTTTGCGGGATGGAATCAAGCAGAATTGGCCAGAGGCCCCGCCGCAGGTTTTGTTCGAGGAAGTTTTCGGCACCCGGGAGGATGGTCCCCAACCTGACCTCGTAAGCGACGCTAGGCAAAGAGTGGGCGACTCAATGAATGGCTCCGATCCAGTCACTATCATTTACACATCCGGAACATCCGGCGAAGCCAAGGGTGTGATCCTCACCGCCGAAAATGTCGCTCACATGCTCAGCTGCACCTCGGCGCGGCTCGACTCGCTAATGGACAAGCGTTCCGGTCCAGATCAGGTTTTTCATTACCTGCCCTTCTGTTTTGCCGGATCGTGGATCATGTTGCTGACCTGCCTGCTGCGCGGCTCGCAGCTCACCTTGAATACCGATCTCACGAAACTTGCAGCCGATATGCGAAGGGCTTCTCCGAACTACTTCCTGAACGTTCCCCAATTGCTCGAACGCATGCGGAAAGCGGTCGATGAACAATTGTGGAAGACCGGCGGCCTCATCCTCGGCATTTACTCTCGTGCTAAGAACGCGTGGATGCGAAAGCAAGAGGGCAAGGCGAACTTTGGCGATGCGATGTGGCTTGGATTGGCTAAGGCCTTAGTCTTCCCGGCCATCCGAAGGAAGATGATTGGCGGTAATCTGAAAGCGTTAATTTGCGGTTCCGCGCCGCTCAATGTTGAGACGCAACTTTTCTTCATGATGCTCGGAATTCCGGTTCTGCAGGTTTACGGCCTGACTGAAACCACCGCAATCTGTACCATGGACGATCCAAAACATGTCGACGCTGGCCGGGTCGGCCCTGCCATCAGCGGCATTGAAATGAAGCTGTGCGAGAACGACGAGATCATTGTTCGCGGACCGAATATTTTTCCCGGCTACTGGAACCGTCCGGAAGAAACTGCCAAGGTCTTGCGGCATGGCTGGTTTCATACCGGCGATCAAGGGGAAGTGAACGCCTTCGGAAACTGGCGAATTATCGGACGTATTAAAAACTTGGTGATTCTCAGCTCCGGGCACAATGTCGCGCCCGAGCCGATAGAAGATGATCTCCTGCGCCATTTGGCGGGAGCGCAGCAAGTGGTTTTGATTGGAAACGGCCGGGGATATTTGTCAGCAATTTTGACCGGAGACCTGAGTGCAGCTGTGGTCCAGGCGGCGATCGACGCGGTGAATCCTGGCTTACCGCATTACAAGCAGATTCGCGCCTTTCATATCCACGCTGAGCCGTTTTCCATTGAAAATGGTCTACTAACCGCGAACGGAAAGTTGAAGCGCGATTTGATCGCGAGCCGGCTGAGCCAGGAAATCGAAGACTTGTACCGAGTGAAGCAAGCAGTATGAACAGCAAAACTTTGCTCTCTCATCCCGAAGGTAGTGAGGGATCCGCTGCTGCGGACACGATGAACCAGTTCACAGGCAAAACTCTTTCGTGGGAGCTGTCGAACGGCGTTATCGAGCTGGCGCTGCATCGCGATCCCTGCAACGAGATCGGCTCAGCCACGTTGTCGGATCTCGAGCAATTTGTCGATGCGCTGCGGGGTTTGGAGGGTCAGGCCCATGCACTCATTATTTACAGCCAGCTCCCATGCGGGTTCTGCGCAGGCGCCGATTTGCGGGAGCTCTATCGCCGATCGCAAGAGATGGCACGGACCGAGGCGGCAAGAGGGGTACGCGAGTATCTCGAGCGGATTCATCGGGTGTTGAATGCGATCGATGCGTGCCCCCTAACCACCATCGCAGCGGTGCACGGCGTATGCTTCGGCGGTGGACTTGAGCTGGCATTGGTCAGCGATTTGATTATTGCCGACAAGATGGCGCGTTTTTGTTTTCCCGAGTTGCGATTAGGGTTGATTCCCGGGTTCGGTGGAATTCCGCGTCTGAAGCGGGATTTAGGGAATGCGGTCGTCCGGGACTTGCTGCTCACGGGCCGAAGTTTCAACGCCACCAAAATGCAGCAGGCGGGGCTCGTTAGCCAACTTGTAGGAGAAGGCGAGGCGCTCGGAGCTGCACGTGCAACGGCGGCGCAGTTGGCGAAATTCGATCGCGACACCGTTGCAGCGGCAAAGAAATTTATCAAGCCGATTCCCTACAGTGAACTGCTGCACGAAATCGATATCTTTTGTGAGCTGTTTATGCGCCCGGCGGTGGAAGCGGGATTGCGAAAATTTGTGGAGAGCACGGATGCGCAGCCGTACCTGCCGTGAACATCTGTCAGCGATAAGTTAAATTAGGTCATGCCTACTTCTGAGCAAACGCTGGATGAGATTCTGAGCCTGGCTTCGGCCCAGTTCAAAGTGCCGCGCGACAAGCTGACTCCCGATGACGATTTTTTCAAGACACTTGGCATCAACAGTCTGCAGGCGCTCGATCTGCTGACCAAGCTGGAGAATCACTTCGGCATTGAATTGCCGGACTATGAATTGCAGGGAGTCTCCGATTTCCGCACGCTGGCTGGCAAAATTCAGGCCAGGTTGTAAGCAACTCACCACGGAGTTACGGAGAAAACAACAAGTCGCGAGAGCCTCAATACCCACTCTGTGATGAAATAACCCTTTCATGCTGAATCTCGACGAATACAGTTGTTTGGGCGAAGCCTTGCGCGATGCGCTGGATCGTTGGCCGAGTGAAGTGTGTTTGATCGAAACCGATCGCGATCGAGAAAAGGCGAGCCTGACCTACGCTGATTTCAAGAAGATTGCACTGCCCCTGGCGCGCGCCTTGCGAGATGCGGGATTCTACGCAGAAGACCGGGCCGCCATCATCATGAGCAATCAGTCGAAGTGGCTGATCTCGGCCTATGCCATCCTCTACTCCGGTGGCATTCTTGTTCCCCTGGATTTCAAGCTGACCGCAGCGGAGCATCTTCAATTGCTCCAACATTCCGGCGCGAAGCTTCTCGTCGTCGAATATTATTTGTGGCGCGCCATCATGCAGGAGCCGGAGTTCCAGAATCACCGACTGACGACCGTTCTGGTAACAGAAGCGCCGCCGAAGGCCGACCTCGCTGGAGCCAAGCGATGGGAAGAATTTCACGGAACTGGCGAGCCTGAATTCGTAAAGCGCCAGCGCTCTGACACGGCTTGTATCGTGTATTCCTCGGGCACCGGTGGGCGGCCCAAAGGATGCATCCTTACGCACCAGAATTATCTGGAGCAGTGCAAGTCACTCACTGCGTGGTATCCCTTCTGGCCCGGCGTGCGTTATCTCAGCATTCTTCCGACGAATCACGCGATTGACTTCATGGTTGGATTCATTGGTCCTTTTGTTTGCGGAGCCTGCGTGGTCCATTTGCGTACTTTGCGGCCAGAATTTGTGCGAGACGCCTTCGTGCGCTACAAAATCACCTACGTCACTCTGGTTCCCATGATTTTGAAGAACCTCGAGCGAGGACTGCGCGAGAAGTTCGATCAGCTGTCTCCGGCAAAAAGATCGCTTCTCAACGCCTCGGTCGCGCTCAATAAGCTGCTGACGAAAAATCGTCCGAAGGCCTGGCTAAGCCGCCGATTGTTGCCGCAGGTGCACAAGGCTTTCGGCGGCGAGTTGCTGGCATTGATCACTGGTGGAGCGTTTTTAGAACCGGCGACGGCCCAGTTCTTTTACGATCTCGGGATTCCCGTAGCCAATGGTTATGGGCTGACTGAGGCCTGCACAGTCCTGACGGTCAACGATCTAAAGCCATTTCGAGCCGATACCGTCGGCAAGCCGTTGCCGGGAGTGGGGCTTCGCATTCTGAGTCCGGATTCGGAAGGAATCGGAGAAGTCGCTGCAAAGAGCGCCACTGTAATGGCCGGTTACTTGAACGATGCGGAGTTGACGGCGCAAACGATTGACGGCGGATGGCTCCTGACAGGCGACCTGGGGCGCATCGATGCCAGCGGGCATCTGCAGCTTTTCGGACGCAAGAAGAACATGATCGTCACCGAGGGTGGCAAGAACGTTTATCCCGAGGACATTGAAACTGTTTTTGACGGCTTGCCGGTAAAAGAATACTGCGTTTTTGCCGCCAATTATCTTTGGCCAAGAAAGGCGCTCGGCCGAGAAATGCTCGTGTTGCTGCTGCGGTTGGAGCAAAACCAGTCGTTAACTGACGCGCTGAAAGAAGAGATCCTGACCCGCAATCGCAAGCTACCGGATTTCAAGCGAGCCGGCGGATACCTTATCGACGACAAGGATTTCCCCCGCACGGCATCCATGAAAATCAAACGCAATCTCCTTGCCGAAGAACTTGGCAGACGTTTTGACCGTAGCGCGGTGATCGAACTGTGAGCGGCGAATTCTTGGCAGTGGTGAATCCGGCGGCGGGAGGCGGCCGCGGACGGAAGTTGGTTGGGCCGGCCTTGGAGCGGTTGCGCGCTGGTGGGATCAGCGTCGATGTGACCGAAACCAGCGGCCCTGGCCAAGCCTCGCAAATTGCCCGCGACGGCTGGTCGCGCGGCTATCGAAAATTCATAGCGGTTGGAGGAGATGGAACCTCCTGCGAAATTGTGAATGGACTTTTCCCTCGCGAAGGCGAAACTGTTCCCGTACTCGCGCTTCTTCCTCTGGGAACCGGCAATTCATTTCTGCGCGACTTTTCCGATCGGGGCGTCGAGCATGCTCTCGAATCGTTGCTGGCTCGACGATCACGTTCCTGTGACGTCCTACGAATGCAACATGCAAACGGCATTCTTCATTTCATTAACTTGCTCAGCGTGGGATTTGCCGCCGATGTTGCCATGTTACGCGCGCGCAGCTTCAGCGGCTGGGGAGAACTCGGGTATCAAACGTCCATCCTGATTTCACTGGCACGGCTTAAGCGCCGTCCCTTTCCTCTGCGCGTCGACGGGCAGGCCGAAATCGACCGCCGGCCATGCCTTTTTTTGACCTTCAACAACAGCAAATTCACCGGCGGCACCATGATGATCGCTCCCAACGCGGAGACCAATGATGGTTTGATCGAATACGTTCGCTGGGGGCCGATCGGACGGATCGGGCTCATTCGCAACCTGCCAACTCTATATGACGGAACCCATATCCAACACCCGCTCGCCGAACGGCATGCCGCCAAACGCATTGAATTTTATCTCGATGCACCGGTGGATGTGATGGTCGATGGCGAAGTCATGACCTTACATTGCCAGACACTCGATGTCTTGCCATCCGCACTCAACGTCGTGGTATAAGAATTTATCGCCTATGTCAGACGAGAGAAGAAAAAAACAGCAGGAACGAACGCGGGAATCGCAACCTAACCCATGGATTGCGAAAATCGGAATCTTCATTGTGATTGTAGCGATCGTGGCGGGTTTGTTCATGTTCGTCCACCATCAACAAAGCAAGCGATTGAACGGCTTCGCACAATGTCTGAATGCGAAGGGTGCGAAGATGTACGGCGCATTTTGGTGCCCGCACTGCGCCGAGCAAAAGGAGCTGTTTGGTTCCTCGTTCCAATACGTCAACTATGTGGAATGCGGCATCAAAGGCTCGCGGGGCATTGCGCAGGTCTGCACGGACGCTGACATCAAGCACTTCCCTACTTGGGTATTTTCCGATGGGGCCCGTGTAGAAGGCGAGCACCCGCTCGACTTCCTCAGCCAGGAAACTGGATGCGCCTTGCCATGACCACCGCGTCGCGTTCGCTGTTTGTCGTGATCGCGGTGCTGGCAGTCGCGGGCATGGTCGTGTCCAGCGTTTCCCTTCAGCACCACTACGCAACCTCCAAAACTTCCTATTGTGACTTCGGCGAAAATTTCAATTGCGACGTTGTGAATCGCAGCACCTACTCGACTGTGCTCGGAATTCCGGATGCTCTTATCGGCATCCTCGGATATGGCACTCTGCTGGGATTGGCGACTCTTTATCGCAGGCGCGCTCAGGCTCCAGCGATTCTGCTCACCGCTTCCCTTGCTGGGCTAGCCTTCGCACTCTATCTGACTTACGTCGAGGCATACGTGTTGGCCACGTGGTGCATCCTATGTCTCTCATCGTTGACATTAATTTCGTTGATCACTGTAACCTCGGCGGGATTGCTGATCAGCTCCAGACGCAGGGCATAGAAGAATTCCGATCATGAGCGAAGTCAAGGCGGAAATTTCGCAAGGAGTACCGCAAACAGAGCCCTACCCGGGCATCACCGGCGACCTTCGCTTACATGAATTTACCAGCAAGATCTTTCGCAATACGCGAATGCTGCGGGTTTGGCTGCCGCCGCGCTACGAAGCGCCAGAAAACCGGCAGCGACAGTATCCCGTGTTCTACCTCAACGACGGGCAAAACCTCTTCGACAATGCCACTTCCTACACCGGTGTGAAGTGGGCAGTGGATGAGGCGGCTGACCGCTTAATCCGGCAGGAAGTGATCCCGCCGCTGATCATCATTGGCATCGATAATGCGCAAAGCGAGCGTATGAAGGAATATCTGCCCTATCGTTCGTTGAACCCGCCGGTCCTGCGGCCGCAAGGAAAACGCTATCCGGACTTCTTGATGAAAGAAGTCATGCCGTTCGTGCAGCGGCTTTATCGCGTGGCACCAGGACGGGAGAATACAGCGTTGGGCGGCTCGTCACTTGGCGCTCTGATCTCGCTCTATGCCGCCATCGACCAGCCCGAACTCTGCAGCCGGCTGCTTCTCGAAAGTCCGTCGCTTTTCGTATCCAAACGAAAGCTCCTGAAGCACAGCCTTTATTTCTTGCACTGGCCCGACAGAATCTTCTTAGCAATCGGAACCAAAGAGACCGGCCGCGAAGACAAAGATCAGCAAGCGGTACAAGATGTGCGCGAGCTGGAAGGAATTCTGCGACGTGCGCGTATGGATGAAAGACGGCTGCGCGTCAATATCGACGAGGGTGCCGTGCACCACGAGCGGGAATGGGCGAAACGCTTTCCGGATGCCTTGCAGTTTCTGTTCGGCACTTAACGAAGAAACTCACGTCGATTCAAACCGTCCCAGTGCGCCGCGGCGGACGCAGTTGGCCACTCTACGCCCACCGCTGATCCCTGCGTGCCGCTAAGCAAACGGTCGATTACCAGACTGGCTTGCCATCCTTGTCGCGGAAAACAAACGTGTCATTACCGCGCTTGACTTCGCGGGCAAAGATCGTCTCCACACCTTCGAACTGAACTTTCGAGCCGGTCACCTCGAGCTGGTCGCCTTGAGCAAAGACCAAATCGTAGGATTTCACGAATTTGGTCGAGGCGAGATGAACCTCGATCGTGCTGCCATTTTCGAGCTTGAGAACGACATGCGATCCCATTCCCCCGCTCACTGGGCATTCCCGGTCGCGAACTTCCACAACCGAGCCTTTGAAGACAGCCTCGGTCGCCGGGTTGTACTTTGGGACCGTCCCAGAACTCTCTCCAGCAAACAGCGGCGCGATGCCTACGAGCACCGCGATAATCAGGGAAATTACCCAACCAGTTTTCATGACGGTCCTCCTCGCCAGGAGCAACCGATCTGTTTTCCTGGCTCCAAATCCATTATGGAAGGGCTCGTCCGGCTCTCCAGTGACGGGAATCACAACCCGGGGTGAGCCATGAACCTTGCGTTAACCCTTGATGCGGTTGATGTTACGATGCTACGACCGCGATGAAACCGAAGCTGGTGCTCACCGGAGTGGCGCTCATTGAGATCGTAATGGCCTTGGTTCTGTTTCCTCTGGTAGATCACGCCCACATTCAAACCACTGACTTCGTAAACTTCTATGCGGCGGCCACGATCGTTCGCGACGGTCATGGCAGCAATCTCTACACTCAAGGTGCACAACAGGAAGCACTCAAAGCAATTCTCGGATACCGAGCCGCGCAATACTTCCTCCATCCCGCCTTTGAGGCTGCGGCTTTTGTTCCTCTGACTTATCTGAGAATCGAGCATGCGTTTGTCGTGTGGACGCTGATCAACATTGGATTGCTTGGACTGCTGCCACTTCTGCTCGCGGGATTCGTTCCGTTGATAGCACGTCGGCCGCATCTGGGTCTCTTGGCCTTCGCGTTTCCGCCGGTGCTTGCCGCCCTGACGCTAGGTCAGGACTCGATCTTGGTGATGTTTGTGGTCGCTGCCGCTTACCTCTCGCTGACCCGTAAGCGCGACTTCGTGGCTGGCTTGGTGCTGGCGTTGGCTATGATCAAATTTCAATACGTTTTGATTTTGGCTTTGCTTCTGCTCGTGTCCCGCAAGTTTCGGCTGATCGCGGGTTTCGCGCTGGGTTGCGTTATGCTGTCGGCGGTTTGGGTGAGTGTGACGGGGCCGGCCGGACTTTTGCAATACGCTCATTTTTTGCAGAGTTTCCAAATGCGTCACGGCCACAAACCTCCAGGCTCGGATCCGATGGCAATGGGCCCGTCGTCATTCCTCGAAGCCATGGGATTGACTTCTCACTTTCAGCTGTTCGGCGCAATTGGCTCGCTTTGCCTACTTGGATTAGGAATTATCTATGCGTTGCGGAAATCGCAGGTCGAGGCTACGGGTTTGCGGTTCTCTTTGTTTCTCGGCATTGCGCTCGCGGCTACGCCATACGATCACTTCCAGGATCTTGCTGTTCTTTTTCCAGCCATCGTTTTGGCAACCGACGCTGCCATCGGCGCACAGATTCATAGCGGACTGCGTAGTCTTATTTTGCTTTCCTGCGGATTGTTCTTTGTATGGCCTGCCGTTCTACTGATGCTCGGCGGACATTACTTCTGGAACAGTCGCATCTACCTGGTCTATCCCGTGATTTTGCTGTTTATTCTCACGTTGGCGCTCCAAGTCGGCTCAGAGCGGAACAGAGTTCACTCCTGATCAATTTTTTGCCCGGCCTCTGCCTGCTCTTTCGTCATCTTCCCTGCATGCTCGAATCCGGCCCGACGGTTATCATGTTTGCGTGGCGGAATCGAGCGGCTTATCTTCGGCGGCAGAACTTCTCGAAAAGACGAGCGCTCCAAGCCGTGTGCGCCCCTGGTGGAGCGCGGTACGCAGCGTCTTTCATTCGCCGGTCGCGGTATTCTTGGTCGGGTTTGTCGTCAGACTTAAGGTTTTGACTGAACTTCTGCCGGCGCGTATGTGGGCAGGTTTCTACCAATACAACGAGCCCTCGCACATCGCCTCAGAGTTAGCCGCCGGATTGGGTTTCAGCTCTCCTTGGCCCAATACCCCAATAGCGCCAACGGCTCAGCAGCCGCCGCTCTACCCCCTCGTGGTGGCAGCAATCTTCAAACTGGCGGGAATATACAGCTACTCCTCGCTTTGGCTGATTCTGGGCTTGAACGCGCTCCTTTCGGCTATCACCGGGGTACTAATTCTTCGCATCGGTCGTCGCGATTTCGGCGTTCCAACCGCTGTGCTGGCCGCATGGATCTGGGCATGCTGGGTGTATGAGGCAACAGTATCCATTCGTCTTTGGGAGAGCACCCTCGCCACTTTTTTGCTGATGCTCGGAATTTTATTGTTTGCACAGATGGAGAACTCCCAGAACTTTCGACCCTGGGTTCTCTTCGGTTTGTTGACAGGGGCGGCCGCCCTAACCAATACGACTCTGCTGTCAGTTTTGCCGCTTTTCTGGCTGTCTCTGTGGCTGATTTATCGCAAGCGCCGCGAATCCTGTACGCGCGTCCTGTTACTATCCATGGCCGCCTGTGTACTAGTTATACTTCCCTGGACGATTCGCAACTATTCGGTTTTTCACCGGCTCATCCCAGTTCGCGACAACTTTGGACTCGAACTCTGGGTTGGCGTCGAACTTGACTCGAACCTGAAGCCACCAGGGAATCGGCCGTTTCCCCTCGATTTCCCGTTATGCAATCCAACCGAGTACAACCGTTTGGGCGAGTTGGCCTTCATGGATAGCAGGACCCGTCTGTCCACGCAGTTTATTCGCGATTACCCGCTGCACTACTTGCATACGGTCCTAGATCGCTTCCGTCGTTTTTGGTCCGAACCTAGCGACATGCAGTGGCCGATCATAAGCGCGCTGGCTTGGATAGGTGCAATTCTGGCGCTGGTCAGAAAGCGAGCGAGAGCGCTGCCTTATTTGATCGTGCTGGTTGTCTTTCCCTTGGTTTACTACGCCACTCATACCTTCCCGACTTATCGGCAGCCCATCGAGCCGGTCATGCTGTTGCTGGCATCGTACGCACTGTGCAGCGCATGCCTGATATCCGCGAAAGCCTTTCGCCAATATTTCTCGCATCAGAATGGCTAATTCCCTGTTCTTTGCGTAGCTGATGCTTCGTGCCGCGCCTGATGGATATCTTTCACGTCGCCCATTACGATCAGCGCAGCCCCTCCTTGAACCCTCAAAGTTTCTGGAGGGTTTACCCAAAGCTTGGCGTCACCCGCCCCTGCGCTCTTGATCGCAAGCACCAACAAATTGTGGCGGCTATGAATCTTGAGATCGCTCAGCGCAGTCCCGGCCCACGGCGAATGCTCACGAACTTCGATTTCTTCGACTCTCAAGGTTTGCGACTGGCTCTTCAACATCAGATCGAGAAACCCCACTACGTGCGGCCGAATCGCTTCACTCGCCATGCGTAGCCCTCCAATTCGGCTGGGCGAAACGGTAGCTTTCGCGCCGGCGCGCAGCATGCGGTCGGAGAATTTTTCCTCGGCCGAGCGCGCGACAATACGGAGATTCGGAAATCGCTGATGGGACACCACAGTCACGACCAGATTGTCTTTATCTTCCGGCAATACCGTGATAATTCCATGAGCGTGCTCGATGCCCGCCTTCTCCAGCGTTTCCTCTTCGGTAGCATCGCCAACCATGAATAGCATCTCCCGCAAGTGGGAGTGGTTCTCCCGTACTTTCTTGATGACATCTTCTTGCAGGTCGACGACCACATAGGGCGTGCCGGTTTTTTGCAGTTCTTCGACCGCGTGGCGTCCTGTGTCCCCGAGGCCGCAGACGATGTAATGGCCCCTCAACTCTTTGATCCGCGTCTGCATTCTGCGCCTCCAGAAAGGATTGGTGACTTCGATTTCGACCAGAAACGCCGCGACCACCGAAAAGACAAACACGGTAATGGCGACGCCAAACAAAACAACTCCCATATTAAAAATGCGAAGCGCGGGATTATGCGAGGTCTCCACAATTTCGCCGTAGCCAACCCCCGCAAGCGTGATCACCGCCATGTACAGCGCCTGAAGAAACGTAACCGAAGGACCACCCAGCAGGAGATAACCCGTCACGCTGATAGTGACCAGAAGAACAAACAGAACCCCGGCGAAAATAAGGCGTTTGGGCAGCATCAGCGGCGCCACTCATCAATCAGGTTGGCCACGAGTCCGGTCCAGCCGGTCTGATGGCTTGCGCCCAAACCCTGCCCGGTGTCTCCGTGGTAATACTCGTTGAACAGAAGATAATCCCGCCAGTGCGGATCTTCCTGAAACTTGCGATAAGGTCCAAAGCAGGGACGACGCCCGCTGGCGTCCCGCCGGAATAGTCCAATCATGCGATCTGCAACTTCCTCAGCCATCTTCAGCGGAGTGATGGATTCACCACCGCTACTTGCCGTTTGCACGGCAAATTCCGGCCCTAGCGCACGCGCAAATTTCAGCAGAGTTCGAATCAGCAAATACGAAGTTGGAAACCACAAAGGACCGCGCCAGTTGGAGTTTCCGCCCTTAATTTTCTCGTTGGATTCCCCAGGCTCGTATCCCATGCAGCGGCCGTGAAAGCAGAACGGATGCTGTTCGTGAAATTTCGACAGGCTGCGAATGCCGTGTGCAGAAAGGAATTCGTCGGGATTCCAAAGATGCTGCAAAACGCGAGTAACCTGTCCCGAGTCTGCAATCGCCAGCACGAAGCGTTTGTCGTCGACGGTATAGCACGCATTGCCGACAAGATCGGGGCGGTTGCGGATAAACCACTCGACGTTCGCCAGGAACTCCGGATGAGGATCGAGATCTTCACGATTAAGTACCTCGACCGCATACAAGGGGATCAATCCCACCATCGATCGCAGCCGGAACTTATTGAACTCGCCGTTCGGCAGGCGCAGCACGTCATAGAAGAATCCTTCCTCTTCATCCCATAGCTGGTAGTTGCGGCCGCCCATCTTTTTCATGGCGGCGCCGATATAAATGAAGTGTTCAAAAAACTTAGTGGCGAGAACCTCGTAAGTGGGGTTGAAGTTCGCCAGCTCCAGCGCTGCGCGCATGAGATAGAGACAATAAAAACCCATCCAACCGGTCGCATCGGACTGCTCCAAAACAGCTCCGCCAGGCAATTTCTCGCTGCGATCGATCACCGTGATGTTGTCGAGGCCAAGAAATCCGCCTTCAAAAACATTGTTTCCACCACTGTCTACGCGATTCACCCACCAGGCGAAATTCATCAGCATCTTGTGCAAGCATTTTTCAAGGAATGCCAGGTCACCTTTGCCCGTGCGGATTTTCTCATTCTGATAAACCCGCCACACCGACCACGCGTGCACCGGGGGGTTTAGATCCGAGAACTCCCACTCATACGCCGGAATTTGTCCATTCGGATGCTGAAACTGTTCAAACAACATCGCCCACAGATTTTCCTTGGCAAATTCCGGATCGACCAGAGAGAGCGTCGTGCACTGAAACGCCAAGTCCCACGAGGCAAACCACGGGAACTCCCATTTATCGGGCATCGACAGCACACGCATGGAATTCAAGTGCCGCCAATGAATATTGCGGATGTGCTTGTGTCCCTCGGGCGGCGGATGGCTGTCGCCCTCCAGCCAACGATTGACATCAAGCAGATAAATTTGCTTGCCCCACAACATGCCCGCAAACGCCTGCCGCTGAATCTGCTTTTCTTCTTCGGTAGCTCGGGGCGGATGGATGGTCTCATAAAATTCATCCGCTTCGTGTTTTCGTTCCGCCACGATTTTGTCGACGTCTTGCAAAGGCCGGGCGATTTCGTCTGGGCTCAACCTTAAGCGAAGTACGGTGGACTCGGACGGCAGAACCTGCAGGCAATAATGCAGACATGCCTTCGTGCCCAAATGCTGGAAATTCACGCACGGTTCGCCGTGAATGATGTGGCGATGAAACGCATCTTTCACGTAGGGCGTGCGGTTGACGGCAGAAGGACCGTAAAGCCGAGCGCTGTTCGTTTCGTTATTTGTAAACAATGCCCGCCCCCCAGTCGGACCGTACAAGTAGCGCTGGCCGAGGCTGTAATGCAGTTGTAGATTGGTGAGCGGCAATGCGCTGGAATCGTCGGCAAAGAGCGAGAGATAATTCGAAGCGGCAGGACCGAGTTTGATGTGGGGCTCCGGGCTCGGCGGATCCGCCCATGCCCAGGTGTTGCGAAACCAAAGCTGCGGCAGAACATGAAGTTCAGCCATCTCCGGGCCGCGGTTGAATGCCTCAATCCGAATGCAAATGTCCTCGGGCGACGCCTTGGCATATTCGATGAAAATGTCGAAATATCGGTCATCGTCGAAGATGCCGGTATCGAGCAGCTCAAATTCGCCTGCTTGTCCTTGCCGGCGGCGGCTTTCTTCAATGAGGCGCGAATAGGGATATTCTCGCTGCGGATACTTGTACAGCATCTTCATGTAGCTGTGCGTCGGCGTGTTATCGAGATAGAACCAGTATTCTTTTACGTCTTCGCCATGGTTGCCTTCATTGCACGAAAGCCCGAACATCCGTTCTTTCAGAATTGGATCACGGCCGTTCCAGAACGCCAATGCAAAAACCAGCAGTTGATAGCGATCACAAATTCCCGCAATGCCATCTTCCCCCCACCGATACGCCTTGCTGCGTGCCTGATCGTGGGTGAGATAATCCCATGCATTTCCGTCAGCGCTGTAATCTTCCCGCACGCCACCCCAGGAACGCTCGCTGACGTACGGACCCCATTTCCGCCACGGCGGCACACCACCCTCGTGGAACTCTGCGAGACGAGCGTGTTCTGCACTCGGCAAGTTAGACTTGGTCCTTGGTGCACGCGATTTTGTGGCCTTGCGAGTTGGCAACCTTCCTCCTAAGCTCTCGTAGCCAGCATTTCGAGGTCTCCGAACCGTGAGTGCGAAATTGTATCCGACTCATGGTGGTCGATTCAGCAAGTTTTACGCTGGAGGTTCACAGGTTGGAATTAGTCGGCACGATCCGCTGTCTGCGATTAAACTCTTGAGCTGATCCCTTTATAAACTGAGCAATGCGCAAAACTGAGAATTTGGGCAAACTCTCTTACCGGCCCCATCCCCATCTCTACGAGATCAACACCTGGGTCTGGCTGGAGGAGCTCTCGGCCGGCTCGGCCCGCCGAATCACGCTTCGCGATGTGCCGGACGAGCACTGGGACCGGCTACGCAGCCTGGGCTTCGATTTCGTCTACCTCATGGGGGTGTGGCGGCGTAGCCCCATCGGACGAAACATCTTCCGCACCAATCCCGCGGAATTTTCGGCGTTTGATGCGGCCCTGCCAGGTTGGGAGATAAACGATGTGGTCGGATCACCATACTCGGTTCAGGACTACACTCCCGATCCGCGAATTGGCACGTTCGAAGATCTGCGCGAGGTTCGGACTAAGCTGCGGTCCCGGGGTATGGGGCTGATTCTCGATTTTGTTCCCAATCACACTGGCTTCGATCATCCCTGGGTGCGGGAGCATCCGGAACGCTACATTCTGGGAAGCCAGGAAGATTTTCGACGCGATCCCGACGCATTTTATCTGGTGGAAAATGACGACGGAAGAAGTGTGTGTGTTGCACGCGGCAAAGATCCCTACTTTGCGCCCTGGCGCGATGTCGCCCAGCTCAACTACTTGAATCCCGATTGCCGCACGGGAATGATCGAAGTTCTTAAAACTATTGCCTCGTGTTGTGATGGCGTGCGCTGCGACATGGCCATGTTGGTGACCAATGAAGTATTCAGCCGGACCTGGGGGAACTTCTTGACCTCGTGGCCGGCGCCGGCAACTGAGTTCTGGCAGGAGGCGGTTGCCCAACTGCCGGAGTTTTTGTGGCTGGCCGAAGTGTATTGGGACATGGAATGGAAGATGCAGCAACTCGGCTTCAACTTCACCTACGACAAGCGCCTCTACGACCGGCTAGTCGGTTCATCTCCGAGGGAGGTGCGGGCTCATCTGATTGCGGATGTCGGCTACCAGAACAAGCTGGCTCGGTTCCTGGAGAACCACGACGAGCCACGAGCAGCGGCAACGTTTCCTCGTGGGAAGAGCGCTGCCGCGGCGCTGCTGCTATCCACATTGCCCGGAATGCGTTTCTACCACCACGGCCAATTGGAAGGAAGAAAGATCCGCGTGCCTATGCCCTTGGCTCGCGCAGCAGAGGAACCGGTAGACCACGGAACGCTTGTCGCTTATCAGCAGATCCTCAGCCTTGCCAACGACGACATATTTCACAACGCGGACTGGAAGCTTCTGGAGATACGACCTGCCGGGGATGACAGTAACAACGATCTGATCGCCTATCGCTGGCGCAACGCGAACGGCTGTTCGGTGATCGTTGTCAACCTTGGCAATCGCGCAGCACAAGGGATGGTTCAAGGCACTGATAGCGGAACATCGCAGAAATGTATCTACCGCGACGCTCTGACTGGCAAGCAGTTCATCAGTGATCGTGCTGCGATTATGCGAGAAGGCCTTTATGTGAAGCTGGACCCGTATCAGGTACACGCTTTCTCGGTTCAGGCGCCTTAGCGCCCCAGTACTTCGCTCACCCGCTGCATCTGCGCGGCAAATCGAGGCGCGGAATACCCCGAAGGATCCTGCTGCAACTGCTGAAACAGACCGTCAATCGCCGCCCGTACTTCGGTTGCATTCGCGGGTTTTGCGTTCTGGTTGTAGGCGCGGAATAACGAGTCCAGAGTCATCGTGGCTTGCTCGGCAGAGCGCTCTCCTTCGAACGCAATCGATCCACCATCCCGCGCCACCCGCCGCATGAGCCGCAAAGTTAGTGACTGATCATAATTCTGATTTTCAATCGACCGGCTCAATTGCTCCGCCAGTGAAGCCGCTTTGTTCGCCGATGCCGCGATCTGCTCGCGATTCCCATTCAGCTGGTTCATCAGCCCGGCGAGCTGCGTCATCTCCTGATTGAACTCCGCGACCACTCCCGGATTAATTTCTTCGATCAGATCGCGGAACACCACCACCCGTGATTCATTCCACGGCGGATTGCCGGGACGGCGTCCGGCATAGCCACGCTCCTGCCGCCAGCTATCTTCCGGTGCGGTGAGCTTATGATGGCAGGCGAAGCAATCCAGTTCCGCGTACTCCGGCCAGACTGGACCATTCGCGCGCCGGGCCAGTCGATTCAGAGATTCCCTGAGCTGAACAGCCTGCCCCACGCCCCAAGCCTGCGCCTGCCGCCATGGATCATTCTGCTCCGGCATCTTCCAGTGCGGCGGCATGGCATTGGTGAAAACACCCAATTCGAAAGTCAGGTCCGGATGTCCAGCCGCGATCATCTCGTGGTCGACGAACTTTTCCGGCGTGCCCAGGTGGCAAGTTAGACATTTCTCCGCCCGCTTCTCCAGATTGCGGGTATCGTACATGCCCAACTCAAGGGACTTGGCATATGGCCAATCCTTGGTTGTGTGCGGGCCGAGCCAGCCTGACGCCGGGCCATGACAATTCTCGCAACTCACCCCATCGTCAAGTTCGAAAGTCTGGGCTCGCTGATCGGCTGGAACGTAAAGTGAATGGCAGACCAGGCATTTTGGCGCTTGGTCCGGCGGGCCAATATTTAGAATTTTCCCGATGCGAACGGAAGTCGGATTGCGAAGCACGCTGAACGCCCGCGCGTGTTTATCCTGGCCGATCCAGATGCTGTATTCGTTCTGATAAATGCGGGTAGTAGTTTTCGGCTGCACGCTTCCGTGACAACTGCTGGCCGCGCAACCGCCGGGCCCGTTGTACTTTCCGGCAACCGCGCTTTTTTGAAAATACGCGATCTCGGCAGTTGTTGGCACCGCCGAAGACGAATCTGGCAGCGATCGCTTTTCCTCTACCGGCGTGTTGGCAGGGAGCTTATTCTCAGCAACTTCCCGTCGGGCAACTGTTGAGTTTTGCGAATTCGCCCGGACGTTCAGAACAACTTGATTTGTGCTGCCCGGCAACTGTTGATATCCGCAGGTTTGAACACAATCGATGACCACCCGCGTCGTGGGTGGCGTCCCACCGTCGCTGCCGATGCGAATCGCTTTTACCTGCGGACTATTGACGGCTATATGGCTGTACGGCGTAGCCATGACCGTGTCCGGAAGCGCGACCACCACGCGCGAAGGTGAATCCAGAGTGCTCAATTTTGGGGCTAGCGGACCCTGAGCCGTGATTTGTACCTGAATCCCTTGGGCCTGATCCGACACATCCACTCTTTGCAACTGGGATTGCCCAATCGGGGCGGAAGCCAAGGCTGCAGCCGCAGTCGAGACGATGAGAACCAGTCCCATTGCCACTGCCCGCTGGGGCTTGTGCATCACGCTTCTCCTTTGCGCTCGCGTTCTGCCGCGCGGATCTCGGTCTTTCCTTGCCGGACGTGCCTTTCCGCCGATTCGAGAAACCCTGCCAGCAGACCGCGCCCATTTCTTGACGGTGCCTGGCCGGAACTGCCGCTTTCCCTTTACTGAATTTTTCCGGGGTGCATGGTTATACGACGAATTCGCCAAGAAATCAATCGCCAATCTACTCTGGACACGAAGGCGGCTCTTGCTATACGATTCGCGCTCTCCTATCTTTTGCCTCGAAGAGTTCGAACTCCGAGAGTAACGGAGCCTCTGGCATTGTGTTTGAACAACTGAGAGCCATACAACGGGATTTCGGCTATCTTCCGGCCGAGCAATTGCAGGCGCTGGCGACACAGATTAAAGTGCCGGTCAGCCACATCCACGCGGTTGCCAGCTTCTATCCCCACTTTCATCTCACCCCACCGCCCAAAGCCGATGTGCGCGTCTGTGCCGACATGAGCTGCCATCTGCTTGGCGGTGACGCCGTTAAGCACCATCTGGAAACGTCGTTTCGTGGCGTCGATGCCCAGGAAGTCAGCATTCGTGACGTTTCCTGCCTCGGCCGCTGTGATCAAGCACCCGCGGTTATGATCAATGACCGCATTTACGCGCACGTAAAAAGTCAGGAGGCAGTAGCCCTGGCGCAGGATGCGCGGTCAGGGAAACCTCTTCCTGAGCCTTTTCACGATAGCAAACGCATGGCGGTCGTTTCCGACCCCTACGACGGAACCGGACAATATACCGTGGTCCGTCGTTTTGTCGAAACCCGCAACTGGGAAGGAATTATCGCGGCCCTAAAAGAGGGTGGGTTGCGCGGTATGGGCGGCGCGGGCTTTCCAACCTGGAGCAAATGGGACTTGGTCCGCAAAGAGCCGGCGACGCCGAAGTACGTAGTCTGCAATGCCGACGAGAGCGAACCGGGAACGATTAAAGATCGCGGCATTATGGAAAACGTGCCTTATCTCGTGATCGAAGGCATGATCACCGCAGGTTTGGTTACCGGAGCGCGCAAGGGAATTCTCTACATCCGGCACGAGTACGAATATCCCAAAGAAGTTCTGCAGAAAGAAATCGACCGCTGTTATGAGCTCGGGTTTCTGGGTTCACGGATCCTCGGCAGCGATTTGGCATTCGATCTCGAAATCTTCGTCAGCCCCGGGGGCTACATCTGTGGCGAAGAAAGCGCGCTGTTGGAGGCGATTGAAGGGAAACGTGCAGAACCAAGAAATAAACCGCCCTTCCCTGTCAGCGTCGGCTTGTGGGGCAAGCCCACCGTGATCAACAACGTCGAGACGTTCTGCCTGGCGACGGTGATTCTGACCAAGGGCGCCGAGTGGTTCAAGGCTCAAGGCAAGAACGGAGCTTTCGGAACAAAATTCGTCGGCATCAGCGGGGACGTGGTTCGGCCCGGGATCTTCGAAGTTCCCATGGGAATCACCTATAACGAACTGCTGTTCGAAAAGGCCGGCGGCATTCCTGGAGGCAAAGCTTTGCTGGGCTTCGCACCTTCCGGACCATCCTCGGGATATTTGCCGGCGTCGATGGCGACCCTCCCGCTCGATTGGAACGAAGTTGCCAAAGCCGGTTCGATGGTGGGCTCGGGGGCGATCGTAGTCTGCGACGAAACTCGCTGCATGCTGGATATGGCGCTGAACGCCACCCGCTTTTATCGCAACGAATCCTGTGGCAAGTGTGTTCCCTGCCGCATGGGTTCGCAAAAGATGGTCGAGATGCTGAAGGGCTGGACCGAGGGCCGGAGCTCACCGGGAGATATGGCTCTGCTCGACGAGCTTTCTTCGGCCATGAAGCTGGCGTCGATCTGCGGACTCGGCCAAGTCGTGCCGGTTCCAATCGCATCGGTGTTAAAACATTTTCCGAATGTGGTAGATGATCATTTGAGCCGCCGGCATTGTCCCGGCGGAGTTTGCTTCAGCCAGTAAAAGGGGCGGCGATGAGTCCGGATGGGGCGGGCACTTCAACATCTGCAAAACAGGTGCAACTGACGATCGATGGCGTCGGCGTGTCGGTTCCGCAAGGCACCACCATCTTCGACGCTGCCCGCATCAACGGCATCGAGATCCCTACCCTTTGCCATCAGCAGAACGAGACCCCCGCCGGAGTTTGCCGTGTTTGCGTGGTCGATGTTGGCCAACGAGTCTATGCCGCATCCTGCATTCGCCAGGCGGACAACGGCATGGTGGTTAAGACGAACACCGAGCCGGTACTCAATGTTCGCCGCACGCTTTTTGAGCTGCTAATGGCCGATCACCCGTCGCCCTGCGCCCGCCAGCAACACTCTGGGGACTGCGAATTGGAGCGTCGAGCAGCACAAGCGGGAGTCACGCAACCCCGCTTTCCCAAGCGCACGATTCCGCGCGGACACGACGATTCGTCGCTTGTCATTGCAGTTGACCATGAAGCCTGCATTCTATGCGACCGCTGCATTCGGGGCTGCGATGAGATCCGTCACTTTCAGGTGCTATCGCGCCGCGGCAAGGGATATCAAGCTGGCGTGGCCTTCGATAACAACTTGCCCATGGGAACTTCCTCCTGCCATTCCTGCGGCGAGTGCATGGTTTCCTGTCCCACGGGTGCGCTAACCAACAAGCGCGTCATTGGACAAAAACTCGAAGGCCAGTCGGTGGATCCCGAAGTTCTCCTGACTTTGCCGGTTTTCAAGAACGTTTCCGGAACGTTCCTTGAACTCAATCGCAATGCCATCGTTGAACGCCGCTTCCGAGCGGGAGACATTATTTGCAGAGAGGGCGATTTCGGTGCGACAGCCTTCTACATCACCGAAGGCAAAGCCGAGGTCTTCCTTCAAAGTCCGATCGCGCACGTGAAGACGGAGGGCGGATCGCACGGCTTTCTAAGCAAGCTGCGCAGCATGCTGACTTCCCGGCAAGAAGATCAGCGCTCCGAAGAAAGCAGCCGCCCGTTTATTCCGATCGATGCCTCCGTCGATCTTCCTTATCAAAATCCCATCGCCGAACTCGGGCCAGGCGAACTGTTCGGCGAGATGACCTGCATGAGCTACTATCCGCGCTCGGCAACCGTGCGCGCCAAGACCGATTGCACCATGCTCGAAATGTTGCGCAACGTGCTTGATATCATGCAGCGTAACAAAACTTTCCGCGAGCAACTGGAGCGCAACTACAAAAAGCGCGCGCTGGATTCGCACCTGCGCAGTGTGCCCGTGCTCGCACCGCTGACGCCGGATTTCATCGAGCACCTGCGCGACCGCGTGGAGCTGCAACGATTTCAGCCGGGCCAGATCATCTGCAGCCAGGGCGAACCTGCCGACAGTTTTTATCTAATACGTCTCGGATTTGTAAAAGTTTCGCAGCACCACCCCGGTGGCGATATCGTGCTGGCCTATCTTGCGCGCGGCTCGTATTTCGGCGAGATGGCATTTCTCACTAATACGCCGCGCATGGCCACCTGCACAGCGCTCGATCACGTGGAAGTCGTTCGCGTTCCAGGGGAAGATTTTCGCCTCATGCTTGAACGTTTTCCGGACATCCGGAAGAAGCTAGAAGACGCAGCCGCCGAGCACATGGAAGCAAACCGCATGCGACTGCGCCAGGTCGCTGATGTGCCAGTCGATCAATTCCTCCACCAGGGCTTGATGGAAGCGCAAAGCCTGCTGATTCTCGATCTCGACCGCTGTACCCGCTGCGACCAGTGTGTGCGCGCCTGCGCCGACGCGCACGATGGCGTCAGCCGACTCATTCGCGAAGGCTTGCGCTTCGATCGTTATCTAGTGGCAACTTCTTGTCGCCAGTGTCGTGATCCGCTTTGTATGGTGGGTTGCCCGGTCGGTTCAATTCGCCGTCGCAACTCGCTCGAGGTCATCATCGAAGATTGGTGCATTGGTTGCGGCCTCTGCGCCAACAATTGCCCATACGGAAATATCAACATGCATCCCTTCCCGGTGGAACTCGATGATCCCTCGCATCCCGGACGGAAGATGGCCAGCGTCAAGGTTAAGGCAACTTCGTGTGACCTTTGCCTGAATCATGCCGAGCCGAGTTGTGTGTACGCTTGTCCCCATGATGCTGCGCATCGGGTAAATCCGCCGGAGTTTTTTGCCGGGCTGCTGAAACAGCCAGAGATGATGAAACGGAGATAAGTTGCGCATCGACGACACTCATCGGAAATGGTTCATCGGCAGCGTGGCCGCGCTGCTCGTTGCAACCATTGTTTACATCCCGTATGTGCGCAGTTCCCCCCAAGGCCCCGACGGGCGCAGCGCCATGGGCTTGATTTACGGCAGCGTTGGTTCAGCCTTCATGCTCTTTGCCGGACTGTTGGGCGCGCGCAAGAAGAAGCCGATCTGGCGCGTGGGTCGCGCACAATCCTGGATGCGTGGACATCTCTGGCTGGGCACTCTGAGCTTCCCCATCATTCTCTTCCATTCGGGATTTCACTTCGGCGTGGGGCTGACCCGATTTCTGATGTGGTTGTTTGTCATTGTTTTTATCAGCGGAATTTGCGGCGCGGTCTTGCAACACTACATGCCCCGGGTGACCACGCAACGCGTCCCCATGGAAACAATCTACGAGCAAATCGGCAGCGTTCGCGAGCAACTCGTAAAAGAAGCTTCAGCCATTGTCGAGGAAACGAGCGCGGCCCTATTGGGGAGCGTCGAAGAAGCCAGCGAATTGCAACGAGCCACGGCTGCCAGCGCCGGGACCATGGGCGGCCTGACGGTCGCTTCCGGCTTGCAGGTGGACGAAAGCGCCAACAACGAGCTGCGCGAATTCTTTGGTCGAGAAATGGAGCCGTTTCTCAACGCCGCTGGATCGAGAGGTCTTGCCCTGGGCAACCGCGATCGTTCGCGCAGCATGTTTCAGCAGCTACGCCTGATGCTGCCGCCGAATCTGCATTCGGCCGTCGACGATCTCGAAAACATCTGCGAAGAAAAACGAGAACTCGATCAGCAGACGCGTTATCACCGCATTTTGCATGGCTGGCTGCTGGTGCATATCCCGTTTTCTTACGCAGTTTTATTGCTGGGAGCAATTCACGCAGTGACGGCATTGAAATACTAGGCAAATGAGGCGCGTACGCACAACCAAAACGCTGGCCAAGCGGATCGACCTGCAGTATTTCTCCCGGCCGCATCCCTTCCGCCGCTGGCGGCTCTGGCTTTCTGTCGCGATTCCGGTCGTAGCCTTAGGATGGTTTGTAGCGCAGCGTGCAACCGGACAAAAGGTCTACAGCAGCGGCCCACTTTCGTTTTCGCATGCTGTACTCGGCAAACGCTGTGAGGTTTGCCACGTCACACAAGCGGCAGTCTTCCGCAACGAAGTCACTGACGCCGCGTGCTTGAAGTGCCACGATGCACCCGCGCACCATCCTCAACAGGCCACGTTTACTCCGAGTTGCGGCTCGTGTCATCTCGAGCACAAAGGCTCGGTTCGACTCGCGAGCACGATTGACGCTAGTTGCACCCAGTGTCACGGAGATCTACATAGCAAAACTGGAACGGTCCAATACGTACGCAACATAAACAACTTCGACCATCAACACCCAGAATTTTCTCCGCTGCGCCCCGGAGCAACCGATCCCGGACAAGTCAAGCTCAATCACTATGCGCATCTTCGGCCCAATCTGGCCGGCCCCAACGGACCAGTGCAAATGGATTGTCACGATTGCCATCGTATGAGCGGCATGGAAGAAATCTGGCCCTATGCAGGACCGCAGATGGAGATCAAGGCCGCTGCAATGACGATATCCGGAGACCCGCGACCCTCCCGCGGGCGCGATTACATGGCCTCGATTCTATACGCCAATCAGTGCGCCGGCTGCCATGTCAAAGACCTGCAATTCGACAAGCGCTTCGGTCAGGCAGCGCCACATGACAAACCGGAAGTTGTACAAGCTTTCTTAATTCAGAAGTATGGCGAATATTTCTCGACGCATCCTGGCGCGCTGTCAGAACCAATTGCGCCCGAGCGGATCATCTCGACGAGAATGCCGGTGCCGATGCCTCTGCCGCACAACCGCCAAGAATGGATCAACCTGCAAGTCATGCTCGCCGATCGGCTGCTCTTCGACAAAGGCTGCAAGTTGTGCCATGTCATGATTGCGGGCAGTGAATCGCTACCCATGGTTGCCAAGTCTTCGATTCCTGCGCGCTGGCTGCCGCACGCCGATTTCGATCACAGCGCCCACCGCATGTTGACTTGTATTTCATGCCACACGCGTACACCGGACAGCAAAGAGACCGCCGACATCCTTGTCCCGGGTATTGCTTCGTGCCGCAGTTGCCATCAGGATCGCGGCGTGCGCCACGATGCCGCCAGCGCCCGCTGCTCCGAATGCCACAGCTATCACGACTGGACGAAAGAAAGGCCGGTCAAGGGGACCTACACGATCATGCAGCTAAGGGCGGCGAGGTAGACGGCCTCGCTGGCGCATTAATTTTCCGTTAATTCTTGCAACTGATTATTGACTGCTCTTTTGGATCGCCGTAGTCTGCCGTCGTTATGGGTGATGCCGATCTCGATGAACTGCGTCTTGCCTACAAAAAAGCCGTTGACGAATGGGTTGATGCCATTCGGGCAGAAGAAGCCTTAGCCACTTCCGACCATTCCATGATCGCCATGGAACATTGGGATGCCGCCCACTTGAAAGAGCACGACGCGCATACCAGAGCCGGGGAAGCGCGCGAAGCCTACAAAGATGGCCTGCGTCGCGTGAATTACGGAATCTAACTGGTTACTTTTCTGGTAGAAGTTCTGTGGTCTTCCCGCTTGTCATCCTGAGGCAGCGAAGTCTGCACGAAGCGCTGAACTTCCAACGAAGGACCGATGTATTTTGTGCAATTCCGCCGAAATGCACAGGTCCCTCGTCGCGCAAAGAACGCGCTCCTCAGGATGACAAAATGATAAAGGGACTTACCGTGCCGGTCCCGGCGGATCATCCGTCACCGTGTACACCGCGCCGTTGCGAAGATACATGCGCTGCATCTCCTGCAAATTGAACGGACGCGCACCGCGGCGGCCAAGCACGGCAACTTGGTTGCCGCTTTCGTCGACGCCGCGGTCGCGGTCAATCCCCTTGGAAACCGCCAGCGCAGGTCCACGCGTGCGATAGCTCGCAATCAGCTTCGGCGTGGCACGCGGGCTGAAGCCGGCGAAGTTAGGATTGTCGGTCGGAGAGAACAACTGCACCACGCGTAGGCCGTTCTTGCCGTCGGCCACGTAGGCGAACAACTCGGATGAGACCATGCCGAGCTTCACATCGTTTACGTCGTTCATCGAGCCCTTGGCGTCGAAAACTTGATCGAGCTTCGGCTGCTCGGGATGTTCGATGTCGGCGATGACAATTCCCTGTTTCCCCGCGGAAACGTACGCGTAGGTGCGGGCGACGTAGATGTTGCGCGCGTCGGCGATGGGAACCCAGGCATTTTGCACGGGCACGGGCCGATCGAGGTGCGTGATGTCGAGAACTTTGAGGCCGAGGCTATCGACAACGAAAGCATAACGAAACTGCACCGCGATGCCGCGAGGATCGGCGAGATAAGGAGCGCCAATTTGCGCTACCAGCACCGGTTTCAGTGGATTGTTGAGATCGACCACGGCGAGCCCGGCGTCGCAAAGAATGTAAGCGTAGGTTCCAACGATGGTAATGCGATGGGCACCTTTCAACGCGCCATTCGGATTGAACGCCAGCGAGCGCTTCAAAAAATTGTCATTGGGGTCGCCGTTGAGCAGCGTGCCTACCCCAGGACTGCGAGCTTTCAGGTTCGGGTCACCAATAATGACCAAGCCCTCTTCCCTGTCCGCGACGTAAAGAAATCCATAAATGAGATGAATCGGCTGCTCTTCGTTCTCCGGACGGTGCGTGCGCAGCGGATCAACGCCAAGAGTTGTGGGCGTAGCCACTGCAGCGGCGAATTTTGTCTTCACATAAAACTTCTGCCCAAGCCGCGAAACTGGCGCAGTGACTGTCCGCTCAGAGAGGTCTTTGTCATCGACATTCGCAATGTCATAGATGCGCAGTCCACCGCGACCCATTGCGGCGTACAGATATTCGCCGCGAGCTTGAACATCAAGGATCTCCGAACCTTCGTGTCCCCAGGACTCCTTCAGCATGGAATGATTGGCAAGGTGCTTCTTATAGTCGTTGGGATAAGCGAGCCGCTGCAGATCGCTGCCGATCACCGCCGGAGGCTCGTCATGTTCGGTGACGGCGACCGCGTCGTAGCCTTTCTTGCCATCTGCCACGTAGATATAGCGGCCCATGAAGTTCATGTAATTCGTACCGAGCAACATGAGCTGCGTCATCCAGGCGTTGTTGTCACCGGCTTTCGAGATGTGGCAATCGGTGCAGCCTTTCGTCTCTTTGGCGCGCACGGTATGTGGAACGAACGTGCTGAAGGCTTGCCCGCTGAAGCCCTCAGCCGAAATGGTTTGCTGCTGGTAGTAGAGCCAATCTCGGTCGGAGTTTTGCGAACTCACCAGCACGGCACAGGCGGAGCGCACGGGCGCAACCCGATGTCCGGTAACTGTGCCATCGATCGCCAGGCTGTAAACGTCGTCCCGCAGAACTTGAAAGTCATACGAAGTCCAGTTTCGCGTCATCAAGCCTTCGTTGTGCAACATGGGCATGCGCTGGTTCGCGACCATCGGCAAATGGCAGCCGTAGCAAGTCGGCGCCCAGGAGCTATGGCACGCATAGCAGGTCATCTGGCTGTTGGGGTGGGCGAGTTGAGAGGAATCCGCGTCTGCGCTACCCCAGGATGCGCCATCTTTTTGCAATGTTTTTGCCAGCCGCGATTTCTCGTTGTAGTGCGGATTGCCGGGCGTAATGGAATCGAGCACCTGCACCACTTCCCACTGCTGGGCTTTATCCAGCATCGAGCGTTGGAGCAGCCGATTGCCATCCCAGTAGAATCGGCGTTCCCCCCAGGGAGTTCGCAGTCGCGACAGATCCGTTCCACCCTCGGGTGCCGCTATGCCCGAGGTTTTCAGCGTCGCCCGTTGCTGGATCGTTCCGTGACAATCGATGCAGTCAACTTCAATCGCATTGCGCGTTTCGCCATAGAGTTTGCCATTGCCGTGGCTGTCCTGCTCGAAGTGGCAGTCGATGCAGTGCATGCCTTTTTCCAGGTGAATGTCCTGCAGGTGCACAGCCTTCTTAAACTTGTCGGGATCGTCGAAAGAAACTTTGTGATCATCGCTATCGAGGAGGTTGCCCTGACGGTCATGTTTGTACACGGCGCGGAAAAGCCAGCCGTGGCTGTGGAAGTCCGCGAACTGTGTTTGCTTAAGCAGGGCGTTAAACTCGGGCGTTCCGGTCTTTTCCAGGAAGTTCACGTCCGACCAATATCCTCGGATCGTAGTTCTTTCTGGATCCCGCATTTGAATTCTCTGCTGCTCCTTCGCGCTCGGATTCCGCTGCTCCTTCGGATACATTTTGTCGCCATCGACTTCGTTGTCCCACCACGTATAGCCGAAGTAGGTCGCCACCATGTTCGTGCCTGGGTGGATGTGACAAACGATGCACTGGCTCGACGGGATGGAGCGCGTGAACTCGTGTTTGATCGGGTGTCCGGACTCGTTCTTCGGAATCGTCGGGTCAACGGTCGCCGTCTGTCCCAAATTTCCATGAACCGCGTAGCTTGCGGAATGCTCCGGCGAGCGATCGTTGGCGTAGATCACGTGGCAGGCGCTACAGCCGCTGGCGCGATAGTCGCCAGGCTGATCGTTGGTTCCCGGAAAAGAGAGCAGAGGATCGAGCAGGCGCGTTTTCTGCAGACCGAGCACCGTTGGATCGGTGCGCAGTTCGGTACCGAAGCCGCGGTCGCTGAGTTTGACTTCTGGCTTTCCCGGTTCTTCATCGGGATTGGGATTGCCGATCTCCGGCCGTTTCTCTCCTCCGCGCTCGAAAACGCGCAAAACGTTACCCGGCTGCGAAATCTCCCAGCGCTGAATCGGCTCAAGATAGGGCAACACTCCCTTCGTACGAGTTTCCTCGGCAGTCGGCGGCGGATAAGTTTGCAGGCGCTGGGGAGTTCCGTCAGGGGCATAACTTTCTCCGAAGATTGCATTCTTTTCCGGCACAGCGCCGTTGTTGTAGAGCGCTGCTTCCCAAAGCATGGCGCCGTGCGTCATCATGCTCATGCGCACGCGCTGCACCTCGGCTGCGTGGCAACCGGATTGCCCGCAAGTCTGCGCCGCAACTCGCAAGTCTCCTGGGTTAACGAACTTTACATACTCCTGGCTTTCTTTCAGCCACTTTGTGTAGGAACGAACCGGGTTGGCGGAGCTCCGCGCGTCTTCGGCATAGCGAGGCTTCGGGTGAGCTTGATGGGTCAAATCCTGATATTGAGCCGACCCCTGCGCTACGCCCGAAGGCAACTTCACTTGCGCGTTGCCGCCGTGACAATCCGTGCATCCCAGCCGCACCGTTCCCGTGGTGTGCATGGTTGCGCTGTCGGTCGCGGTGTGGCAACTGATGCAGCCCGCCGAACGTTGCTCGACTTCTTCCTGCGATTCGCCGAGGCCATAGAATTGACCCGCTTGCGCAGGAATGCCAGATTGGGGCGCGGTCTTCCCCGCCGAATCGAACATCGCCACCAACGCGCAGATGACCGCCGTCATTGTCGATATTCGAACCGCCCCGCGGAGAGTGCATCCCATATGAACTTTGCTCAATTCAGAACGTTAACTTTGCCGTCATAAATCCGGAAATCAAAACTCTTTTGTTGAAGATATCGTTCAGCCCCAGGCCCGGAACCAGATCCGAAGCTCCTGCGGTGATCACAATATTCTCTGTCAGCGGCGGACGGTAACGAATCCCCAAGCCCGTATCCGTGCCGATGCTATGCCGAATGTTCGATTGGAATAACAAAATCTCCAGCGGCTCGGTTCGATCAAAGCGAAGATAATTTGCATTCACGAAGGCCTGCAGCTTGGCCGTAACTTTGAAATCCGCGCCAACGTTGAACAAATAAATTCCTGGATTCACGAAATTCGCTTGTCCCTCTTCCTTGTTGCTTCGCAGACTGGCGAGCAAGCTGCCCGGGTTCGTCAGCGCGACTCCCGTACTCGTCAGGCGAATCCCTTCCTGATCCCAGAAACTGAACGCCCCTCCGGCAAAGGCATCCTCGTCCACAATCGTGTCGAAGCCGCGTGCCTCGCCGTCACGGCGCTGTTTGCCAAAGGCGAAACTGGAATCGCCGGACGCATAGAAAAAAGACGTGCGAAAACGCGCCCAGTCTTTATCCATCGAAAGTTCTACCGCCCCCATGCGCGCGTCGATGTCCAGCGGACGTCCGGCAATCGGGTTCAGCGTATCGTGGCCGAACACCTGATAGAAAGCATGGCTCACGTTCAAGCGTTTGATATGGCCATTGCTGGTCCAGCCGAGATAATAGGCACGAATGCCATGCTGAAGGATATTGCCATTGACAACGTCGCCGATGGGCGAAGGGCGAACTAAAAAACCGTTGTCATCGAAATGAATTGACGGATCGTCGCGGTTGTAATGAAAGCTGAACTCGTTGGTATAGCCTTTCGCGATGAAATCCTGGATGTAAACGTTCGCGATGTAAACCTGCTGATGGCGTGGATCGAAGGTGTTCAGACCGCTGTTGGTGTTCTTTTCCAGAAAATAGAAATAAGCCAGGTTGTAATTGATCCGGTTGGAACGCAAATTTCCGAAAATGCGAACGCCGGGCTGCTCTTCGGCAAAAATAAACCCGCGAAAATCGCTGACAAATTGTTGAATGCCAGCTCGGATTGATACGAAATCAAAGTTCGGGCTCAGGTCGTGAATCTTGGCTTCGACGAAGCCTTCCTGCAGGCCGATGAATTCGGAGTATCGATTGGTCCCGTTGCGTGGGTCGATATTCACTAAGCCGCGTTCCCGCGTCTGCAGAAAATTCAAATTAAATTCTGGAGTGAATTTAATGCGGAAATCCACCGGCCGAAAACTGGCGTCTCCCTGGAACAAGTCTGCCGACAGGCGAAAACTCTGCGAGGCAAATCCCTGTTCTCCTCTTCCAAAAAACTGGTTCTCGCCTTCCTGTTCGGCGGAAATTCCACTGGGAACCGGCAGCCGTCGCACGTCGAGACCGGTCAGGCTAGTCCCAGTGAAATCGAAAAACCAGGTCTGTCCGAAGAGCGGCTCATCGCCCTTAAGTCGGTTGCGATTGAATGGGTCGTACCAATGATGCTCGGTGTAAGGAAATTCTCCCGGCTTGCCGTAGCGATCCCACGCGGGCATAGGAACATCCCAACGGTACGGTTCTTTGGAAAAGTTCACCGACTCTGGGGGAATTTGCTCGGGCGGTAATCCGAGCGGCACGGGCGGATTTTGCGACTGGGCCGTCCGTAAACCGGGATAAGCACCGGTTGGCGTTGCCTGCTCGGTTCCCGGAGCCTGGGCCGCACCCGGCACGCCTGAAGGACCCTTGGAGGTTGGCTGCTGGCCAGATTCTGGTTCTAATCGCAAATCAACGGTGATAAGTTCTCCGCTCTGTAATTGGAGGGTGGGAATCTTCAGCAGAGTAAACCCTGGCTTTTCGGCAGTGATGGCATACGTGCCGGGTATTAGATCGTGAAAGCGAAAAATCCCTTCGGCATCGCTGACGACGCCGACAACTTTTCCTCCAGGTCCGGTGACCGTGACGTTCACGCCCGGTATTCCTTGCCCTTGCGAATTATGAACCGTCCCCTGCAGCGCTCCTGTGCTGCGTGGCGCACGCCCGGGAATTCTCTGCATGGATTGGACCTGAGGATTGACTGGCGGCGTCTCCTGCGCCCAAGAGACGCCGGTCATTGCGAGCAAGCACAACCACGCCAAGGGAGGGCGTCGCCTCTTCGCAAAAAGCAATGCTCGCGCCGGCCTTATTCGCATGACCAGACCTGAATCGTTTTCTTATGACCCGAACCGGATGGGGCATAAGTCGTATCACAATGTCGCCTTCGTAGCAAGCATTGCTTGACTTTGGGTTCAGTCTGTCAATAATGGGCAAACGCCCGACTCTCGACTCTGGCACTGCTGTTTCCTGTCCGAAGCACCACAGATCGAGGCCAGCTTGCCTCGCGGCGTATCAGCTTGCCAAGAATCGGGACAGTGAAAGATTCCGATGACGTCAAGCCGAAAATGGTCCTCATGGTTAGCGGCAAACCGGTCTACCCTGCGGTGGAAGCTTACGATAAGCTAAAGGACGGTTAATAAAATTGACCGCAATCACGGAGAAGACGTTGGCCTACAGCCGAGCTTTGGCAAATAGGAGCCGAACATGCAGCTAGGAATGGTGGGTTTGGGAAAAATGGGCGCCAATATGACGCGCCGGCTGATGCGCGGCGGCCACCAGTTGGTCGTATCTGACCTCAGCGCTGACCATGTGAAGCAACTATCGAGTGAAGGCGCGGCGGCTTCCTCTTCGCTAAACGATCTTGTTGCGAAACTGAAAACTCCCCGAGCCGTGTGGATCATGGTCCCCGCCGGGGATGCCACCGAAAAAACCGTCCTCGCTCTCTCCCAACTGCTAAGCGCGGGCGACACCATCATCGACGGCGGAAATTCTTATTTCAAGGACGACGTCCGCCGCTCCCAACTTCTGCAGAAAAAAAATATTCATTACGTCGATGTCGGCACCAGCGGCGGCGTGTGGGGAATCGATCGCGGTTATTGCATGATGATTGGCGGTCCGGAGAAAGTTGTTCGCGATCTCGATCCCATCTTCAAAACTCTAGCCCCGGGTCGCGGCGATGTGCCGCGCACGCCGGGCCGCGAAAAAATGTCGAGCACGGCGGAGGATGGCTATCTCTATTGCGGTCCATCCGGTGCGGGCCATTTTGTAAAGATGGTTCACAACGGAATTGAGTATGGCTTGATGCAAGCTTACGCGGAAGGGCTAGACATTTTCTTCAATGCCAATAGCGCATCGCTTCCGGAAGAGTATCGTTATAACTTGAACCTTCCCGACATCACGGAACTGTGGCGGCGCGGAAGCGTGGTGGGTTCCTGGCTGCTTGATCTCACGGCGATGGCGCTGGTGGAAAATCCGACACTCGCCGAATACACTGGCGTGGTCGCAGATTCGGGGGAAGGACGCTGGACAGTGATGGCGGCAATTGAGGAAGCCGTGCCGGCCGAAGTGCTCTCTGCGGCGCTGTACACGCGCTTCCGGTCGCGTCAGCACCATACATTCGCCGAGAAGGTTTTGTCTGCCATGCGGCAGAAGTTTGGCGGGCACATCGAACAAAAAACTGCGGCCGCCGACTAGATCGGGCTCGACTCAGGCCTTGGAGTGAAGGAGAAAATCTGCGATGGCGGTTTCAACCATGACACAAGTTGCGGAACCAACCATGGGGCGTTCGGGCGATCCCTGCGTGATGGTGATCTTTGGCGCGGGCGGCGATTTGACCCGCCGCAAGCTGTTCCCAGCGCTCTACAATCTTGCCGCTGCTAACCTGCTCTCGCGTGAGTTCGCCGTCATCGGCATTTCCCACGAATCCATGAGCACCGATCAGTTCCGCGCGAAGTTTCGGGAGGACATTAAGCAGTTCGCGACTGGAGGAGTGAACAACGATCTCACCGAGTGGTTCAACAACCGCCTCTATTATCACACGGGAGATTTCGGCGACAGCCAGACCTACATCACGCTGCGCGATTTACTGCAAAAAGTCGATAAAGATCACGGCACGCAAGGAAATTATTTTTACTACATGGCCGTCGCTCCAACCTTTTTCGCTCCGATCGTGCAACAACTGGGCGCGGCGAACCTGGTATGCAACACCGAGGATCACTGGCGCCGGGTGGTGGTCGAAAAGCCTTTTGGACGCGACTTGGATTCGGCGAAAACCCTGAATAGCCAGCTTCTGCAGGTGGTCACAGAAAAACAGATTTATCGCATCGATCACTACCTCGGCAAAGAAACGGTTCAGAACATCTTGGCGTTCCGCTTCGCCAACGGAATCTTTGAGCCCATCTGGAATCGCCGCTATATCGATCATGTGCAGATTACCGTAGTCGAAACCGTCGGGGTCGAACAGCGCGGCGGCTATTACGATCAGTCGGGCACGCTGCGTGATATGGTGCCCAACCACATCTTCCAGCTTATCTCCCTCACTGCGATGGAGCCGCCAATTTCATTCCAGGCCGACGCCGTGCGCGATGAGCAGGCTAAAATCCTGCACGCCATTCAGCCGCTAAGTGCGGAAGACGTGCTCAGCCGCGCCGTTCGCGGTCAGTACGGCGAAGGTCTCGATGGGCAGACTCGCGTACCGGCGTACCGGTCGGAACCGAAAGTCGATCCCGACTCCAGCACGGAAACCTTTGTCGCCATGAAGCTCAACATCGATAACTGGCGCTGGGCCGATGTTCCCTTCTATCTCCGTACCGGTAAACGCATGCCCCAGCGGCATACGGAAATCGCCATCCAGTTCCGGCGCGCCCCATTTGTTTTGTTTCGTGACACGCCGGTCGAACACCTCACACCCAATGTGCTGGTCCTGAACATTCAGCCGGAAGAAGGAATTTCGTTGAGCTTTGGGGCAAAAATCCCCGGCCCCATCATGCAGTTGGGCAACGTGGATATGAGTTTCGCTTATTCGGATTACTTCGGCTCCGCACCCAGCACCGGGTACGAACGGCTGCTGCACGATTGCATGATCGGAGACCAGACGCTGTTCCAGCGTGCCGACATGGTCGAAGCAGGTTGGACCGTGGTCACGCCCGTGCTCGACGTGTGGAAAGCGCTGCGACCGCGAAACTTCCCGAACTACCCCGCCGGTACATGGGGACCGAAGGAAGCCGACGAGTTGCTGGCGCGCGATGGCCGCAGATGGCGACTCAACAACAATTCGCACCCGAAATCCGTATCAGCAGCAAGCAAGTGATTCTGAAATAAACACAACTGTCATGCTAAGCCGCGCACGGAACGTCCACCGCGCCGTGAGTAGCATTCTTTGGGTTCTGTGTGTCTTCCTGTGCGCCGCGACAATCCTTTGGCTGGCTTCCTGCGGCGGAGGCAGCGGCAGCGGATCATCGTTCGCGAACTCGACTGACCCCCCGCCTTCCGGTCCAACTCCTTTGACTGCCAGCGACGTGACTGCCGTGGTCGAAGATGCCGTGCAATCGGTGAATGCTCCCATGGTGGTTGCGGTGGCCGATCGCGGCGGCAATATTCTTGCAATCTTCGACACGCCGGGAGCGCCGGCGACAACAACTGGCAATTTCAATCAAGTGCAGGATGCCCATGAAGTCGCGGTCGCCCTGGCGCGAACCGCCGCCTTTTTCAGCAACGATCAGGCGCCGCTTTCTTCGCGCACCGTGCGTTTTATCAGCGGCATCCACTTTCCTCCCGGAGTCGCGGGCACGGCTAACGGCGACCTTTACGGTATCGAAAACACCAATCGCGGCTGCACGTTGAGCACGAAGTTCCTGCCCGGACAAGCGCTGAACCCTTCGCGCTCCATCGACGGAACCAAGCCCGGGCTAGGAATTCTCACCGGAAAGGCCGACGCTAACGATAGCGATCCGATGGCGGTCAATCCCGGCGGCGTGCCGCTTTTCAAGGGTGGTGCAGTCGGAGGGGTTGGCGTTGTCAGCACTTCGCCCGAGATTGCCGAATATGCCGCGTTTTCTGGTGCGACCAATGCCGGTTTGCTTCCCAGCCAGGCGCAACTTCCCCCGCCAGGCGTGGTGATCATCAGCGGCATCGCGCTGCCGTTCGTGAATCAGACGACACAACCGGCCGGCACTACCCCTGGGACTTTTGCCGGTACTTATTTTGCCGGTCACTCGCCGGTCGCCGGAGCTCTTCCGCCGGAAAGTTACCTGGTCGGACCGAATGCCGGCACGATACTTTCGAAGAGCGATGTTTCAGGCATCATCAGCAACGCCGTCTCTACCGCGGAAATTACGCGCGCAGTAATCCGTCTGCCTCCGGGTTCGCGCGCAAAAATGTCTATTGCAGTCGCCGATCTCGACGGCACCATTCTCGCATTGTATCGCATGCCTGACGGGACTGTGTTCAGCGCCGACGTCGCGGCCAGTAAGGCCCGCAATGTCGTCTGGTTCAGCACTGCAGGCGTTCGCGACTTGCCGGCGGTGCCCGGGGGCACTGCCGTCACCAATCGCACCGTCAGTTTCGGCGCGCAGCCTTTGTTTCCTCCGGGAATCGACGGCTCCGGCGACGGGCCGTTCTTTCAGCTTTACCTCAAAGACACTGCCAATCCCTGCACTCAGGGGTCTGACCCCGGCGCGCCCAACACCAACAACATGAGCGGCATCGTTTTTTTCCCTGGCAGTTTGCCGCTCTATCGGAATGGCGTCTTAGTTGGCGGCCTGGGTGTAAGCGGCGACGGCGTCAGCCAGGATGACTTCGTCACCGCTGGCGCTGTCGATGAAGCCTGCGGATACGGCGGTCCTTGCAACATCCCCAATTTCGAGGCGCCTACCAACATTCGCGCCGACCAAGTCGTGATTCGCAACGTGCGCCTTCCCTACCTCAAGTTCCCGCGCAACCCGACCGATTAGCCCCGAACCATTTTGTTGACCATCAGCCACACAGTAAGTGTTGACTTTCTCCAGTTTTAGGGGAAAATGTGTGATCTCGTAATTCCTTAAGGGTGAGTCCATGACGTTCGACCTATGCAGCGAAGGTCCGTGGAAGAAACCTGTCAAAATCGCAGCGTTGGCGGGCTTTTTCGGGTGTTTCTTTCTCATCTTGATCGCGGCAATCGCCAGCCCCGCGCAGAATGTCATCAATACGGTCGCGGGCGGCGGAAATCCGGCTCCCGGTAATGTAGCGACGACGGCATCGCTAGCGGCTCCCTGGTCAGCCGTTGCAGATAACAGCGGAAACATCTACGTCAGTTCTGCCGACGGAGAGTATGTTTTCCAGATCAGCACGACCAACGGCAATCAAACCACAATTCTAGCCGGAGCAGGATATTCGGGGTACGGCATCAGCGGAAACACTGCTCCCGCGACGACCGCCGCGTTAACTTCTCCCCTTGGCTTGGTGCTCGACGGTTTGGGTAATCTCTACATCGCAGACGGGATCAATGGTAACCACGTCTTCAAAATGAGTTTGACAGCACCCTTCCTGATGACTAATTTCGCGGGCAGCGCCAGTGCGTCGAATCCCTCGTCGGGATTCGGCGGGTACAGCGGTGACGGCGGCCCCGCGACTCAAGCCCAGCTGAATGTCCCCGCAGCTGTGGCTATAGGGCCCGACGGCACTGTGTACATCGCCGATTCGGGAAACAACGTCATTCGCGCGGTCGCCACCAATGGAACGATCTCGACCTTTGCTGGCAACGGCACGGCTTGCACAACGCCCCCTGCTTGTGGCGACAACGGCCCTGCTACATCAGCCATGCTGAACGATCCCCAAAGTGTTGCGGTCGACGCCGCCGGTGATGTGTTCATCGCCGATACGCTAGATCAGGAAATTCGCGAAGTCAGCGCTACGACGAAACAAATCACGACCGTAGCCGGAAACGGCACCCCTTGCAATCCCCCTGGATCAGCTTGCGGGGACGGCAATGCGGCCACGCTTGCCAGCCTGTACCGCCCGGCCGGGATATTTGTAGACGGTATCGGCGATATCTATATCGCCGACAATTACGACGCAAAAGTGCGGGAAGTGATTTCCGACGGCGGGACAATTTTCACTGTGGCTGGTGACGGACAGCTCGGGTTCGACGGCGACGGTCCCGCCACTTCGGTTTCCCTCGCCGGTCCAACCGGCGTATCCATAGATCCCTTCACCGGAAACGTGCTGATTGTAGACTCCGGGAACAACCGCGTTCGAGTGATTACCGAGGGACAACTGACGACAATCGCCGGCGGCGGTGGCACCGTCGGCAGCAATGCCCCGGGCGGCGACGGCGGAACAGCCTTGAATGCCGTCATCGGTGTCCCTTACCAGGTCGCGTTGGACGCTGCTAATGATGAGTTCATCGTCGACAATGCGACCTGCCGAATCCGCGAAGTGAATGCCAGCACACAGGTTATTACAACGGTTGCAGGTAGTGGCACTCTCGGTTATAGCGGCGATGGTGGCCCAGCCACGCTGGCCACGCTGAATTTTCCCGAGGGAGTGGCCGTGGATCGCACCAACGGCAATCTATTCATCGCTGACACCCAAACTGATGTCATTCGCACCGTGCAAGGTGGCGTCATCAACACCTACGCTGGCCTTCCGTTTCAACCGTGTCTTTCCCCGACTTCGCCTTGCGGGGACGGTGCAATGGGCCCCGAGGCCTTCCTTACTACGCCGGGCGCCGTCGCTTTGGGATCAGGCACCCTGGCTGGCGATGTCATCCTTGCCGACACCGGCGACAACAAGATTCGGCTCGTTAACAACGTCGGAACCATTTCCACCGTCGCGGGTTCAGGAAAGTTCTGTTTGCAACCCACAACTGCTTGCGGCGATGGTGGCCCCGCCACACTAGCTGATCTGTCAGTACCCAGCGGCGTAGCTGTGGATTCAGCCGGCGATATTTTTATTGCCGATGCGTTCGATAATCGTATTCGCCGCGTCGACGCAACCACCCAGATCATCACCACCGTAGCTTTCAACGGCCAGGCAACTTTCTCTGGCGACGGCGGACCGGCGACGCTCGCCAGCATGAACAATCCTGGCCAGGTTTTTGTAGACGCAGCAGGAAATCTCTTCGTTGGCAGCAGCTTCAACCCGGTCGTTCGCAGAATCGATGCAGCCACTGGCACGGTCTCAACTGTTGCGGGAAATCCGGCGCAGCCTCAGGTTTACGGATTCGCCGGAGACGGCGGGCCAGCGACCAGCGCAACTCTGTCTCCGTTCGGCGTAGCCGTCAGCAGCGCAGGGACACTTTACATCGCCGACACCGGCAACAACCGCATACGCACCATGCAGCTTGGTCCAACCTCCAGTCCCACTCCAACGAAATTGGATCTCGGCACTCAGATGATCGGCGGTACCAGCTCGCCCATGCCCGTAACGCTGGCCAATACCGGCAGTGATGATCTGCTCATCACCAGTATCACCGACGCAAACGCTTTCTCAGAGACAAATAACTGCCCGATCAAGCCCAACGTCCTTGCGCCTGGGCAGTCGTGCACCATCAACGTCGTCTTCACGCCCACGGGTTCGGGCGCCGCGACCGACACGCTGATCATTACCGACAATGCTCCGGGCAGCCCGCACAACATTCCCCTCTCAGCTACCGGACAAGCGCCCTTTCAGTTGACCACCAACTGCACCAGCCTTACCGTCGTTCCCGGTCAAAGCGCGATTTATACCGTCTCCTTGGCTCCCGCTCAAGGATTCACGAAATCAGTAGCTCTGTCTTGCAGCGGCGTTCCGGCGCTTGCAACCTGCACGGTGAATCCGAACAACATCACCCTTGATGGAGCCACGACGGTCCAAGCACAAGTTACGGCGACTACAATGCCGCCCACGGCAGATTTGCTGCCGCCGTCCGAGCGAACCAACCGGCTCGCTGGCGTGATCGGATTCTCTGGCATGGCTGGACTTGCGGGATTGGTCTTGCTTCCCGGCACACGTCGCGCAAAACAGGCGCGGAAGTTGTGGGCGGTTCTGTTCTGTTTGTGCCTGATCTCGACGGTGGCGACGATGTCGTCCTGCGGAAGCGGCCTGCCACCGGATCCGCCGGGTACGGCAGCGGGCACATATCCGTTGACCGTTACCGCAACGTTCCAATCGGGCAGCGGAACCGCATTCACCGAGAAAGTTAGTTTCGATTTGGTCGTGCAGTGAGCGTTGTGGCGGGACGTGAAGTCGGGAATCGCTTCGACTTTGCCACTCTGCGATGTGAAGGTTGTTTTCTGAACTCTGGGGGTGTTTGGTGAGACGCATTCTCGCGATCATGCTCGCTATTAGTTTGTGCGGACTGCCGGCCTTTGCCGCGGATCAGACCGCCGGAAAGATCACCGCGCTGATTCCCGCCGCCACTCGCAACACCCAGCCTGCTCAGGCCCACGATACGCTCGATTGGAACGATTTGTTACAAACCACCTCCACCGGCCGCCTTCGCGCCGGCCTCAACGACGGCTCCATGCTCAGCCTCGGATCCAGCAGCGAACTGCGCGTGGTGCAGCACGATGCGGCGTCGCAGCAAACTTCCCTGGAGTTGGATTACGGAAAGCTCCGCAACCGTGTGGTCAAGATCACTCAACCCAACGGCAAGTACGAAGTGAAGACTCCGAACGCCGTCATCGGCGTTATTGGCACAGATTTCTACGTAGCCTTTGAAAACGGTCGAACCACCGTCATCTGTTATGTCGGGCAGGTTTCGGTTACCTCGATCGGGACCGCTAAGCCAGTGCAAAAGTCCAACCAGGCCACGACTCAAGGGCAGCAGACAATCCTTGGCCCCCGGCAAATGGTGGTGATCGGCAACGAAATTCCTCCCGGCGGCTTCCCGACAGAATCAGAAATGATCCAGACCTCGATGGCCGAAACCAACGTAACCATCACCTCGCTGGGTTTCGCCGCAGCTCATCCCATTTTGTTGCACACTCTTCTCTACGGCGTAGTCGCAGGCGCCGTCGGCACGACTGCTGGAGTGGCGGCTTCCGGAACGCAAGTTACCCAGTTCAATGTGATTCCGCCTCCAGTGACCTGCGGCGCCAACTCAAGGGTGAAGTGCGGCCGGTGAGTAAGGTTTTGTGATCAGGCGTAGCAAACTCCGGCGAACCGTTACACAATTTGCTTTGCGTCACGCCGATGCCGCGATCGCGGTATTGGTAACCTCCATCGGTCTGGTGCTTTTCGCCTTTGCCGGAATTGGGGGCAATCAGCGCGCCGGTTTCGTTTTTCTCCAGAACATTGAACAGCGCACGTTGGATTTGCGTTTCGCCATTCGTGGCGCGCGCGCTCCTGATCCGCGCATCGCCATTGTTGGTATTGATGACAAAACTCTGCAGAATCTGGGCGCCTTTCCGCTGCCGCGCAACTCTTATGCGACCTTGGTCGATAAGTTGAAGCACGACGGCGCACGTGTCATCGCCTTTGACGCCACGTTTCCCACGCCAGAACACGACCCCGCCGGGGAAGTCTTGCGTAAACTCAGCCAGGAACTCGGACAAACCGCATCTCCGTCGACCCTTGCAAGAATTCATACCCTTGAGCAGGAGAAAGACCCCGATCAGCAGTTTGCGGCCTCGTTGAAAGCAGCCGGAAATGTCGTTCTCGGACACATTTTTCTCAATGCTGCCACGGCGAAGACCGCCGATCCGAAAATCGCGGAAGCCTACTTCAACATCATTTGGGCAAAAGCTTTCCCGCAGGTGCTGAAAGTCCAATCGAAAAAACAAAACTTCGACTTGGCAAAAGCCTGGATCGAGAGTGGCGGCTCGGTCGCGTCAGGAGTCGAGGCCAATATGGCTGAACTGGCGCAAGCAGCGGCTTCTTATGGATATCTGAACATCAGCTCCGATCCCGACGGCACGCTGCGCCATGCCATCCTGATGATTCGTTACCAGGACCAGGATTTCTTTCCACCACTGGCCATGGAAGTGCTGCGCGAATATGAGCAGATTCCCGATCAGCAGATGGCGGCCTACATTTCTGAAAATGGCTTGGAGCGCATTCAGCTCGGCCGTCACGAACTGCATCCCGCACACGACGGCAGCGCGCTGATTAACTACGCGGGCCCATATCTCACCTACCCGCATTACTCGATGTGGGATGTCATCACCGGTGCGACACCGGCAGGAACTTTTCGTGACAAGATGGTGTTTATCGGCGGAACTGCTCTTGGCATCGGAGAACTCCGGAACACTCCGTTCGAAAAGCAAGACAGCGGGTACATGGGCGTCGAGGTCCATGCCAATATTCTTGACAACTTGCTGCATAGTGGCGAACAGGGCCGCAGTTTTCTCATTCGTGGCTTCCGTGAAGAACTGATCGACGTTGGCTTCATTCTCTTCTTCGGATTGGGCGTGGCTCTCTGGTTCGGACGCAGCCGCCCACTGGTCTCAACTATTTCTGTGGTCATCCTCTTGGCTGCGTTTGGCTGGTTCAGCTACTACTCCTTCGCCGAATGGGGACGTTGGATCGCTTTTGTGATACCCGCCGGCACGCTGGTGGTGAATTACGCCACGATTTCCAGTTACCGCGTAATCTTTGAAGAACGCGAAAAACGCAGAATCCGCAAGACCTTCTCGCAATATCTTTCGCCGGGCGTGATTGCGCTGATCGAAGAAGACCCCCAGAAATACATCCGCCCGGGCGGCGAAGTCAAAGAACTGACAGTCATGTTCAGTGACATCCGCGACTTCACCTCTCTGTCCGAAGGTTTAACGCCGGACGAACTGGTGGAACTGTTGAACCAGTATCTCAGCGCCATGACCAACGTGTTGTTCAAGAACCTGGGCACGCTCGATAAATACATCGGCGATGCCATCATGGCTTTTTGGGGATCTCCTTATCCGCAGGCTGATCATGCTCTCCGCGCCTGTGCCTGCGCAGTGGAAATGCAGTCGACGCTGACAGGGCTAAATCAAAAATGGGTCGCGGACGGGCATCGCCCGATTGCTTTCGGGATCGGCTTAAATACCGGACTTGTCAACGTCGGGAACATGGGATCGGACAAGCGCCTCTCCTGGACAGTCATGGGAGATAACGTGAACCTGGCCTCTCGTCTGGAGGGAATGACCAAGCAATATCGAACCCAGGTCATCATCAGCGAAAACACCTACCGCGAAGTGAAGGATCACTATGTCTGCCGCGAAGTGGATAAGATTCGCGTCAAGGGCAAATCTCAGCCGGTCACGATTTATGAATTAATGGGACCGATGTCGGAGCTTCCTCGTCACCAAGCATTACTTACTAAGTTCAACCAAGCGCTCGCCGCATATCGCACGCAGGATTGGCGGAGCGCTGCCGGAACATTGGGAGAGTTGCTGGCGGAATTTCCAGACGACGGCCCCACCCAGATTCTGCTTCAGCGCTCCATCGAGTTCATGGAAGCCGCACCGGAGCCGGATTGGGATGGAGTGTACGTGATGAAATCAAAGTAATCTGGTGCCGGGAACAGGACTTGAACTTGAGCCGTTTTAGCGAGCGTGAGTGCAGCGAGAGCTCGCTGGCAAAATCCCGAGCGGAGCGAGGGACCTCACTCGCTTCGGCACAGTGGGGCATACATTTGGTGCCGGGAACAGGACTTGAACCTGCACGCCTTTCGGCACTGGATCCTAAGTCCAGCGCGTCTGCCAATTCCGCCATCCCGGCTCGTGATCGGCAACTACTCAACTCTAGCTGCCCGCAGCAGCGATTTCAACCAAGCAACTCATCGCTGAACAACATCGACAGTCGTCCAGATCAACGCAACCACCATCAAGATCAGACCAATGGCTAAGCAAGGCGTGCCCAGCAGAGCGTAGGCCCCGGTCGCCGATCCATTGAACGAAACAGAGCTGGCATGAAACGGAATCGCGCCTCTTACATTCGCACTGCCCTTCCAGCCCGAAGCAAGAATAATCAGGCCCAGCAGTACCAAACCATCGGACACAATGTTCAGCCATTTCGCGTTCATTCCCATCCTCCATGTCGACAAATTGTAACCCAGCCGGTTTGTGCCCTTTCTTTCCCAGGGCTTCTGCCGCTACACTGATGCCCATGAATATTCCAACTCAGCCCAACATAAAATTAGTCAATAGCCCCGAGTACCGCGAGAACTATGCCAACAGCGTACAAGTGCGTGTGAACGTGTGGGATTTCTTTCTTGTCTTTGGCACACTGCAGCAGCAGAGCGAAACGCAGGTTGAGGTAAAGAACTTTCAGGGAATTTATCTCAGTCCGCAGCAAGCCAAGGCGCTGATGTCGATCTTGCAGCAAAATATTGCCGGATACGAAAGTGCATTTGGCGAGATCAAGCTCGATCCGCGCATGGCCACGGCTGGCCCCATTCACTAACTCCCGGTGACGCCAGACGCCGACTCGCGCCGGTATCCGACAGCGCTTTGGTTCGCGCTGTTTTTTCTGGTGGTCTTCGTTCTGCACATTCCGCTGCTGCGTCTGCCATATTTTTGGGACGAAGCCGGATACTATGTGCCTGCGGCGCGCGACATTTTTTTGAACGGATCTTTGATTCCTTATTCAACTCCGTCGAACGCCCATCCTCCACTGGTCCTGGCTTATCTCGCTTTGGCATGGAAGCTCCTGGGCTTCGCAACAATCGTCACCCGCACCGCCATGCTCGGAATAGCGGCATTTGCGTTAACCGGAATTTTTCGCTTGGCAGAGCGTGTTGCGAATATCGAGGTTGCCTTCGCCGCGACGATTTGCACGACGCTTTACCCTGTTTTCTTTTCCCAAAGTTCTCTGGCGCATCTGGACCTCGCTGCAGCCGGATTTACGTTTTGGGGTTTGCTGGCTTATGTCGACCATCGGCCGTTGCCAATGGCAATCTGGTTTTCTTTGGGAGTGCTGTCGAAAGAAACAGCGATCCTGGCGCCCCTGGCGTTACTTATTTTTGAGCTTGTTTCGCACCGCTTAGACTCTAGAAAAGAGAAAACGCCGGCCGTTGCGGGCCTCGTCGCTCTCGCGTTCCCGCTCGCTCCGCTCGTGTTGTGGTACGCCTATCATTGGCATCGCACCAGCTTCATCTTCGGTAACCCTGAATTCCTTCGTTACAACGTGCAGGCGACGTTGCATCCTCTCCGAATTCTGCTGGCTTTCGGTCTGCGTCTTTGGCAATTGCTAGCGTACATGGGGATGTACTTGCTCACGCTGGCAACAGTCGCGGCGCTCTGGATGCCGCCTGTCGTCGACGAAGGGATTGAACGCCGGAGAATCGTGCTTCCCGTGCAATTCTCCTTTTTTGCAGTAATCATCGCTTACGTGTTTGCCCTGGCTTTGATCGGCGGGGCGGTGTTGGCCCGGTACATGCTTCCGGTCGTTCCCCTTGCGATCATAATTTTCGTATCAACCCTGCGCCGCAGAATGCGTCACTGGCGCGCGGTCGTAGCCATCATTGCTCTTGGGTTCGTTGTATCCCTGTTCGTAAATCCCAACTACGGATTTTCCTTCGAAGACAATCTCGCCTACCGCGATTACGTTCTCCTCCATCAGGGAGCCGAAACATTCCTTGAGGCCCGCGATCCCATGGCTCGCGTTTTGACCGCCTGGCCGGCCAACGACGAAATCAGCCGCCCATACCTTGGCTATGTGACACGCCCCATGCGCACTTTTCGGATTGAAGACTTCACGATCGAGCAACTCTCGGCAGCGGCTCAGTTAAGCTCGCAATTCGACGTGGCTCTCGTATTTTCGACGAAGTATCAGCCGCCCGATCCCTGGCTCGCACGCTGGCGGCAATGGCAAGAGTGGAAGACGGAATACTTCGGGTACCATCGCGACCTGCCGCCCGTATCAGCTACCCGCGTGCTCGGCGGACAACTCGTTTACAGCCAGGTTAGCAACGGTCAATGGATTGGAATTATTGTTGTGCCGCGCTAGCTTACGCCGCGTCGCTGAAGTTCGGATCGACCGGGATATTCCATGCCTTTAACAGCCACTCGGGAATGTAGCAGCGATTACGATTGCGCTCGCACCAGTGGCGAAGCTCTGCGGAGTAGACATACCCGTCGGCGGTGAGTTGTAATTTCCCCACCTGCTGCTCGAACTCTGTCGCAGTATTGGGAGTGGGAGGCATGGGACGCCCCCAGTTCGGATTGCCGCGTCTGCGGCGGACGACAGGAACGCTCTCTGGTTTCGACATAGCAAACCATGATACTCCAGTCAAAGAGACTCTGCAGACCGAATTGCGGAATTCCTCGCCTTGCGAATCGCCCAATCCACAACTCATAATGCATTGAGACATGCCAATGAAAACTTTTGTAAAGGACCTCAGGTCGTACCCCGCCGTTCTGATCCTCGCGCTTACTTGCGTCGCTGTTTTTGCCCAACAAGCCAGCATGATTCCCAGCTCAAGCCTCATCCAACCGAACGACTTAGTCAAAATTCTTCACGACTCGAAGCGCCCAAAGCCGCTGATGATCCAGGTGGGCTCGCACGTGCTCTATCAGCAGGCGCACATCCCTGGCTCAGAATACATTGGTCCGGCATCGAGCGAAAGCGGGCTGCAGCAGTTGCGCGAGCGAGTGGAGTCCTTGCCGAGAAATCAATTCATCATCCTTTATTGCGGCTGCTGTCCCTGGTCTCACTGCCCCAACGTGAAACCGGCATACGACACGCTGCACGCAATGGGCTTCACCAATTTCAAAGTTCTTTATATCGCTAACAATTTCGGCACCGATTGGGTCGATAAAGGTTACCCGATGGCGAAAGGCGATTAGATCAGGCTTCCCGTGAGCCAAAGGACATTACTCATCGTCGTCGTAGTCTGTGCTGCGTTTGCAGTCTTAGTCTTTGTCTTTGAGCGATCGCCGCACACCAGCAAGAGCAGCGTGACGCCGGGGAATCCCGCACCGGATTTCTCGTTGCCGCAGTTAAGTGGTGCGTCATTACAACTCTCCTCGTATCGCGGAAAAGTCGTCCTCCTCGATTTTTGGGCAACGTGGTGCGAGCCCTGCCGGCGAGAGATTCCCTCTTTTGTCGACCTGCAGAATAAGTACGGGGCTCAAGGCCTTCAGATCATCGGCGTCTCGATGGATGATGGACTTGAGCCGGTCCAGATCTTCTGTCGGCAATTCAAGATGAACTATCCGGTGGTGATGGGGAACGCCAAGCTCGGCGATCTTTATGGAGGCGTTCTCGGATTACCGATCGCGTTCCTGATCGATCGCGATGGCCGGATCCGCGTGCGGCATATTGGCGCAACTGACCCCGCCATCATCGAGAAAGAGATCGTCGGCCTGTTACCGTCTGACCACAATCCCTCTTAGAACCCTATTTATCATCGGCACGCCGGGCCGTCCACGGTAAAGCTCATGTTCCGAAAATCGAATGTGTAGCTGGAAAACCGGCGGAAGGCCTTCTGTCCCAGATTTCCATAGAAATAGTCGTCTGAAACGCCACGCGGTTTCAGTAAGACCGCCACATCGTTCAAGCCCACGCAGGCACCGCCCAAACTCAAATCGAGGTGACGCAAATAATAGGCCGGCAGGGTGCGCGTGCCCCCGGCACCGGTCAGAATGAGTTCATCGACAAGTTGGGAGTCGAATTGGTGAAGATGGTCGTTGTAATAGTGGTAGGACAAGAAAAAGCCCCCGGCGCCGGTATCAATCGTGAACAGCTCCTGCCTTCCATCAATACCACCGGCGACAATCGGTGTAAGCCGTTGCAAAAATAGGTTCCCGTTCAAGCGCTTACCTTGCGTCGGCGGCAACTCAACTCCGAATCGTTGGTCGGCAAAAAATGTGATCTTTCCCAACGCCGAGAGCACAGGAAATCCCAGGCTGCCCGGCAGTGAATATTGAAAGGGCTTCACGAACAAATCCTTGTCGTCAACCACGATTACCGCCACATTACGAAATATGGCTTTCCCAATTTGCAGCTCGGGGATCACCGACGCATGCACCGGCACGGGATTCCCGGTGATGCCCTCGATCATGGCTTCTCCCGTCGAAAGCTTCAATCCCAGCTGTTGGGCCATACTTCGACTGATCGCAGAAAGGTTGGCGCCAGTGTCCAAAATCATGGAAATTGTTTGTCCTGCAATGGTCACGGAGGTTTGCAGGAGACCCATGCGATTTCGGTCGGTTTTTATCGTAAACGGCCCATCCACTACGGATGTTTGCGGCGGTGCGCCGCGCAGCAGATTCCATCGCTGGGCCTCTTGCTTCGCCTTCCCAAAGTCTTCCGCACTCATATAGGGCTGGAAATTCTGCACCAATTCCGTGTAAGCATCCGCAGCGGCCGAGTACTGAAAGGTCTTTTCATAATCATCTGCCAGCACGCTTAAGGCGATTACTGCCCTTTCCTTGTTGGCCACTGCCAGGGCCGGGAGCAGAGGTTGCACCAACTTGATCGACTCCGATGCTCGGTTCCGGCGATTCGCCATTACCCCTTCAAAAAGAGCTCGATCCGTCGGAGAAAGTTCCGGCGATGCTGCTACTAATGCTTCTTCTAAGTCCAGATACCTTCTCTCTTTCAGCAATAGATCGAGATCGGAGGGTGTGGGGTGTGTGCCGCTGCTAACGCTCAGCCATCGCCACCCTGGCAGGAGTATGGCAGCGAGCAAACAAAGCGTTACTGGAAGAATCTTCATCGTGGGAGAGAAACCCAACCAAGGCTGCCTTCAGACACAAGCCTTTCGCACCGACCTCCCCTCGTCATCGTAGCTCAAATCGAACTGCGCGTAGATCAGCAAGCTTCCGTCTCAACAACAATGCTGTGGCCGACACTTGGATGCTTAGCATGATCCCATCTCGCCCTCCCAAATAACTCTGTGCGGAAAGTTGACGCTGGCATCGTCCGGAAAGCGGCCATCATCCCGCCTTCCTCCAGTTCATTATTTGGTCCTCTTCTTCCGGGTAAGATCCACGTCCTTTGTTTCGCTCGAGGTCCTCCTGGCAGTGCAGACAATACTGCGTCCAGGGGAGAGCATCTAACCTGCGAGGATTGATCTCGTCCCCGCAACCGACGCAAAGTCCGAACGTGCCATTTTCAATTCGCAACACTGCTGCGTCGATCATGCGCAGTAGGCGCCGTCGATCGCTGCTGCGCTGGAACAGCGATTCTTTCGAAATACTATTAATGCTTTGATCGGCGCTGTCTTGCGGTTCCTCTGAATCCACCGTGAGCCTCTCACTTTCCAGTCGGCTCAGAGCTTTTAGGACATCATCGCGATGCGCCTCAAGGATGCGCCGGAAGCGTCGAATCTCTGGCTTCTCACGTAGTTTCTGTAGCTGGTTGGCAGACCCTCTCATATATCCAGGTCCCCCAGTCCGTTTCCCGCTTGATCAGCATTACGCAAAAACGCATCGAAAAACCGCAGCATGAAGGGCGTCTGTCGCGTGACTCCGGAAAACAACAGAACCGGCACGTCAGGCCGCAAGGTTTTAAGTTGACTTCGTATCGTCGAACTGGCTGCATCCGGCAGGTTGTCTTCCAAGAGGACGCCATCCACTGTCTGTCGACTAAGTACGTCGATCGCTTGCTTTCCGCTGGAGGCGGGCATCACCTCGTACCCGATCCCTTCCAGCATGCAAGTAAGTTTGGCCATGGATTCCGGTTCATCCTCAACGCAGAGAATCTTCATTCCACTCATCCTTCCTCCGTAATGAAATCGATCGCCTATTGATCGTTGATTTCGGATATGGGCATCAGACCGATGTAGTCCATGCGGTCGAAGCGCGTGAGCACTCACGCCTCAAACTTGCGAGACGGATCAGTTAGCGCCCAAAGGGATTAGCTAAGCGGAGGGGGACGATTGTAATGAAAACCGGTAGCCTGGAGCGTGGAATATAGCTTGTACCGGGGCGAAACACGCAAAGTTTCCTTCAGCGGCGGAAGCGACAGGAAGCAGACCGAAGGAGCAGTCCATCGCGGACCATGATAGTCAAACCGCGGCCGCTCATCGTGATGAGCAAGCAGCTTGACCGTCGATTGGGACGATGCCGAATGGGGAAAATCAGGGAAGCGATCACGCGCCACCAAAACCGAAGACAACGTAGCAAGTGCCAGCACAAGCCGAATACCAGTCCGCTTGTGGCACCCGATTCCGAGTAGCCGATTAAGCGACATTCACTCCACCCGTTACTAACTAATTCTACAACCAAATTCCGGGTGACCGGCGCTCCTTTTGTCACGTCTCGTCAAGAGCTAGCTTCGCAAATCGGCACCCGTGCGAGAGCTCGTATCGCGAACCTTGAGCCGGCTGCAATCCGTTGGGCTTGTTCAAATCGAAGGCAGGCACGCCATAACTTCCGACCTGATGGCCCTGGAAGCAGAGTCGGCAAGCGAGGAATGGCCTCCCTCCTCGCCCGCCCTGTCATTTTCCACAACATCCCCGTGACACAAAGCACTTCCGCGCCCTGAGACTGTGACAAAGATCACATGCACGCGTGTCCGAAACTCGTATTGTGATCCCTGTGGCGGCGAACCAATCATAGCCGTCAGGAGGAGTCATGAGTATCAGTTCTCATAAGACGGTGCGCGAGTTAGCGGTTGAAATCCCCAACGCCACCCGCGTTTTTGAAAACTTTGGCATCGATTACTGCTGTGGCGGCAAGCGCCCCCTCGACGAGGCTTGCGCCGGAGCCAACCTGCCTGTCGATGAGGTGATTAAGGCCCTTTCGGCTGCCGCCAAGCCTTCGGCTTCCCACGAAGGTCACCTGCAATCCGGATCTCTGGCAGAACTGATCAACCACATTGTCAAAACTCATCATAGATTCACCCGGGAGGAAACTGCCCGCCTCAAAACGCTGCTGGCCAAGGTTTGCTCCGCCCACGGCAAGAACCATCCGGAACTGCTTGCCATTCAGGAAACGTTCCTTGCCCTCGATCAGGAACTCGCCCTGCACTTAATGAAAGAAGAAAACGTTCTTTTTCCTTACATCGTGCGCACGGAAGAAGCGCTCTTTCAGAATGAGCCACCGCTTCCCGGACCGTTTGGCACCGTGCAAAATCCGATTCGCATGATGGTGCAGGAGCACGATGGCGCCGGGGACGCGTTGCGCGCTATCCGCGAGGCAAGCCGGAATTTTTCACTGCCCCAAGACGCTTGCGTCAGTTATCAGACCCTATACCATGCTCTGGCTGGGTTTGAGGCAGACCTGCACCAACATATCCACTTGGAGAACAATATCTTGTTCCCTCGCGCCGCGGAAATGGAAGAGAGCGCGTTGACGGCTGCGCGATAGTTACTTCCGCTTTCGCGACTCGCTCAGCTACGCTGAGAAATGCTTTACACTAGAGCAGTTTGCTGCGATGAAACTGTCGGTCGTCATGCCGGTCTACAACGAGCGCAGGACGCTGCGCCAGGTTATCGAGCGCGTTCTTGCAGTGCCGCTCGACATCGAACTGCTTTGCGTGGATGACGGTTCGCGCGATGGCTCCCGCGAAATCCTGGCCGAACTGCAGAAACAGCATCCCCAACTCCAGATCTTTCTTCAGCCCAAAAACATGGGAAAAGGGGCAGCTCTGCGCCGCGGTATCCAGGAAGCCACCGGCGACTTCGTTATTATTCAGGATGCCGACTTGGAGTACGATCCCGGCGACTACCCGGCACTGCTCGATCCCTTGATCCAGGGAAAAGCCGACGTGGTTTTCGGCTCACGCTTCCTGGGAGCCGCGCCGCATCGCGTGCTTTATTTCTGGCACTCGGTGGGAAACAAAATGTTGACTCTACTCTCCAATTGCCTCAGCAACATCAACCTGACCGACATGGAAACTTGTTACAAAGTGTTTCGCCGCGAGGTCATTCAAGCCATCCCGCTGGAAGAAGATCGCTTTGGCTTCGAGCCCGAGATCACGATGAAGGTCGCAAAACGCCGGCTGCGAATTTATGAGGTCGGCATCAGCTACTGGGGCCGCACCTACGAAGAAGGCAAAAAGATTAATTGGAAGGATGGCGTGCGAGCTTTGTGGTGTCTCCTCAAGTATTCGTTTAAGGATAGCGCCGTGCAAGTCCACCCCGATCCGGCTCGCGTTGCCGATTCAAAAAGCCAGCCCGCTTCCGATTCTCGACCTTAATCTTGGTTGTCTCGACCCGAAATTCGGGGCACTTTTACCGCAAACATTTGCATATTGTCTATGAGTTGAATAGGCTTTCTGGACATAGACAATTAAGCGATTTATTCTAAATAAGTTGCACCCTGCCAAAGGCGCCCCAACGGAACCTGAATTGCAGCGTCTACGGCTTGGATGGCTCTGCCCTAACTACAATTGTTCCAGCGCTCTCTGGCGTAGTACTCTGGCAGCGCAACGTACGGGGTAACCGCACTTCGGCAGTCCGCATTACCCAGCTTCATTTTTTCTGTACTCGGTTGAGAGCCAGACAAAAGCTAGTAAGTTGATAGACATATTCATGAAAGTGGGAGGTTCACGCATTTGAACGTTGCGACCAGTCATCTTATTGCGCCGCATGGCGGCGAATTGATCGATCTCATGGCAGTTCCAGACCGTGCGGCCGAACTAAAGGCGCACTCGCGCGAGTGGCCATCCTGGGATTTAACTGCCCGCCAGATTTGCGATCTGGAGCTGCTTCTGAGCGGCGGCTTTTCTCCTCTGAAAGGCTTCATGACGAAGGCAGACTACGAGGGCAGCGTCTGCAATAAGATGCGGCTCACTTCCGGCGTCCTCTGGCCCATGCCTATAACGCTCGACGTGAAAGAGGAATTTGCAAAAACCTTGACGCCCGGTTCCAGCAAAATTGCCTTGCGCGATCCCGAGGGCGTCATGCTGGCCGTTCTGCACGTCGAAGATGTCTGGCAGCCCGATCGCAAAGCCGAAGCCGAACATGTTTTCAAAACCACCAGCCCGGTTCATCCCGGTGTCGATTATCTGCTGAACAAAGCAAACCCCTGGTACGTCGGTGGGCGACTCGAAGGCACGCAGACGCCTTCGCACTACGATTTCCGCTCGTTGCGTCTTACTCCGGCGGAGCTGCGCGCAGAATTTTCACGCCTTGGTTGGCGGCGCATTGTGGCATTCCAGACTCGCAATCCCATGCATCGCGCCCACGTCGAGCTGACTTTCCGCGCGGCGAAGCAAGTCGAAGCCAATCTCCTAATCAATCCTTCGGTCGGAATGACGAAACCCGGAGACGTCGACTACTTCACTCGCGTGCGCTGCTATCAATTGCTTTTGTCGAAGTTCCCTGCCGGCACGGTGAAGCTGTCTTTGCTGCCGCTCGCCATGCGCATGGGCGGGCCGCGCGAAGCTATCTGGCACGCGTTGATTCGCAAAAATCACGGCGCCACGCATTTCATCGTTGGCCGCGATCACGCCGGCCCCGGCAACGACGCCAATGGCAAGCCCTTCTACGGCCCTTACGAGGCCCAGGAACTTTTCAAGATGCACGAAAACGATATCGGCGTGACCATGGTTCCCTTCAACATGATGGTCTACCTCGAAGATCAGGATCGCTACGTGCCCGACAGTGAAGTTCCTAATGGCTCGCGCGTTCTGAACATCTCCGGCACCGAGTTGCGTCGCCGCCTCAACGATGGCGGTGAAATTCCCGCCTGGTTCACTTATCCCGAAGTTGTGCAGGAACTGCGGCGCAGCTTCCCGCCACGGCACAAGCAAGGCCTGACAATTTTCTTTACTGGTCTTTCGGGATCCGGTAAATCCACCATCGCCAACGTGCTGGTAACCAAGTTCCTCGAAATGGGTGGCCGTCCGGTCACGCTGCTCGATGGCGATCTGGTGCGCAAGCATCTTTCATCCGAACTTGGCTTTTCCAAAGAGCATCGCGACATCAACATTCGCCGCATCGGCTACGTCGCTTCGGAAATTACCAAGAATGGCGGCATCGCCATCTGCGCCCCCATCGCTCCGTACGACGCCACCCGCAAGCACGTTCGCGAGCTGGTCGAAGCTGTGGGTGGGTTCATTCTGGTCCATATCGCCACTCCGGTTGAAACCTGCGAGCAGCGCGATCGCAAAGGCTTATACGCGAAAGCGCGTGCTGGAATCCTCAAAGAATTCACCGGCATCTCTGATCCTTACGAGGTACCCAAGGATGCGGAAGTGGTGATTAACACTAGTGACTTGTCTCCAGAAGAGGCAGCGCAGGAGATCATTCTGCACCTGGAGCGCGAAGGCTTCATCGGAGTCAATGGCAATCACGCTTAGAGCTCGGTTTTTCCGGTAAGTGATTTTATGATTGCGGAAAAAATTTTGGTGGGCTTTGTGGTCGGGACGCTGATTGGCATGACCGGCGTCGGCGGCGGAGTCTTGCTGCTGCCCATTCTTATTTTCGTCCTTCGCGTACCGCCCATCATCGCCGTGGGATCGGACGCTCTCTTCAACTTTGTCACCAAAATTGGCTCCAGCATCGTGCACATCAAGAAAGGCACGGTGAAACGCAGAATCGTGGTCGCCCTGGCTTGTGGCAGCATTCCCGGCTCGATCATGGGCGTAGGTCTGCTCGGCCATCTCCGGACGGTTTACGGCGGCGGGGTGAATACCTTCATCACAACCGCCGTCGGAGTTCTGCTGATCTGCGTTCCCACGCTCTTGTTGTTCCAGAGCCGGATCGAAGAACACGTCGTCAACCGCCCCCCGACCATGCAGTCGCTGCTGGGCATAACTGCCATTGGCCTGCTGGCGGGCTTTTTGGTCGGCATGACGTCGGTTGGATCAGGCAGCATCATCATGATGCTTCTGCTTCTCTTGTACAGTTTCTCGCCCAAGGTCATGGTTGGCACCGACATTGTTCACGCTGTCCTGCTGACCGGAGTCACCAGCCTTCTCCACTGGCGATTAGGCAACGTTGACCCATACCTCATCGGCTCCCTGCTTATCGGCTCCATCCCTGGCGGCATCTTTGGTTCGTACTTAAGTACCCGCATGCCGGTGCCCTGGCTGCGACGCATTCTCTGCACCGTTCTGCTGGCAACGGGCGCGCGGATGCTGTGGGCGTGACCCGAAACTTCCAAATAAAATCATGACTTCTCCTTCTCACACCGAAACTCTGCAGCGCATCCAATCTGCGCTCGAAGCCGCCCGACAGGTTTTCAGCCGATTCACCGCCGGAGCCATCGACGCCGAATATAAAATCGGTCACGACCCTGTCACCGAAGCTGACCGTGCAGTCGACGCTGCCCTACGCAAAGAGCTTTTGCGCGACGGCGAAGGCTGGCTCTCCGAAGAAAGCGTGGACGATTTCACCCGCCTCGACAAGAGCCGTGTGTGGGTGGTCGATCCCCTGGATGGTACACGTGAATTTGTCGCCGGCATACCTGAGTTCTGTGTCTCCGTTGCCATGGTCGAAGACGGCCAGCCGGTGGTCGGGGGAATTTGCAATCCGGCGACCGACGAGATTTTTCTTGGGGCAGTGGGCTCCGGAGTCACCCGCAATGGCAAGCCAGTTCAGGCCAGCAATCGTAGCAAACTGGATGGCGCTCTGGTTCTGGCCAGCCGCAGCGAAGTGAAACGCGGAGAATGGAAGAAGTTCGAGGGCAGTAATCTCAAAATTCGCCCGATGGGATCGGTGGCCTACAAGCTCGCGCTGGTTTCAGCAGGACTCGCCGACGTAACCTTCACGCTCGTACCCAAAAATGAATGGGACGTCGCCGCTGGAGTCGCCTTGGTCCTGAGCGCAGGAGGCTTCGTCTGCACCCTCGACGGGACTTCGTTACGCTGCAACAATCGCGACCCCTTGCTCAAGGGCCTCATCGCCTCCGGGCCATTGATGGCGGATGAACTGGTAGCGCGTCTCGGCCTACATCCAACGGCTTCGCACACGATCAAAGGCTAAATAAACTTTGTCATCCTGAGGGCCTTCAGGCCCGAAGGACCTATGCATTTCGGATGTTACTTTAGCGTCGCCAGCGCCTCTCGCGCTGCGTGATACCCACACATCCCGTGCACTCCTCCACCGGGAGGCGTGGAAGACGAGCACAGGTACAGACCTGGGAATGACGTTGCATAGTGACGCCGCGTAGGTCGAAACAAGAACTGCCGCAACGTCATTGCCCCACCGCCAATGTCGCCGCCAATCAAATTAGCGTCCATCGCTTCGAGATCGGCTGGAGAAAACGCGCGCCGCGCCAGCACGCGATCGCGAAAACCCGGCGCAAAGCGCTCGATTTGAGCCTCGATGCGCGGCAGCATGTCTTCCTTCGATCCATTGGGCACGTGAGCGTAAACCCAAGCAGTGTGTTTACCTGCGGGAGCGCGTGTGGGGTCGAACAAGCTTGGCTGCGACAGAATCATGAACGGCCGCTCGGCATGATGGCCAGTCGCCATCGCTTCTTCGGAAGCAGCGATCTCTTCAAAGCTGCCGCCGAGGTGAACTGTAGCCGCACGCAAACATTCTTTCGCCCTCCACGGAATGGGATCGCGCAGAGCGTAGTCAACTTTGAAAACTCCCGGGCCGTAGGAATAAGCAGCCAGCCGATCCTTGTATGCCGAGGAAAACTTGTGTCCGGCGATGCGAAGTATTTGTTTAGGAGTAACGTCACAGAGAATGAGGTCGTACCCGGGGAGACCAGTGAGAGTTTCCACGCGCATTGCAGTGTGAACCTTACCGCCCAACTTGGCTAAGTAGCCGCACAACGCATTGGTGAGCGCTTGCGCGCCACCGCGCGGAATCGGCCAGCCGACCGCGTGAGCGCTGATTGCGATCAGCAGGCCAAAAGGGCCACTTAGCAGGTCATTCAGGCTCATCACCGAATGGGCCGCGATTCCGGCAAAGAGCGCACGAGTTCGCTCATTGCGAAAACGAGAATAGGCCATCATTCGGGCTGAATGCAGCGAGCGCAATCCAAAGCTAGCCATCAAGAACGGATGCCGAGGAAAAAGAGTAAGCGGACGAAGTGATCCAGAAGCAAGATCATTCCACCTTTCCGCATAAGGCTCCATCAATCTTCGCCAAGCGCGGCCGTCCTGCCCAAGCGCCTTCGCCGCTTCGCCGAAATCGCGCTCCAAAACGACAGCCGTACCATCGTCAAGAGGGTGAACCAGCGGGGCGGGAGAATGAATCCATTCCAGGCCGTAATCGCGCAATGGCAGTGACGAAAAAAAAGGCGAGCCCACCGCGAAAGGATGCACGGCCGATCCGAAATCGTGGAGAAAACCGGGCAACGTGAGTTCCATCGTACGTGCCCCCCCGCCGGGAATGGTCTCGGCTTCGAACACGTCTACCTGCAGGCCCGCCTGCGCTAAAACAATCGCAGCCGCAAGGCCGTTCGGGCCAGCTCCGATGATGCAGGCTTTCCGAGTCACTGATGTTTTCTAATCCTCGCGCGCGAAACTCACAGCACGTAGCGACAGCCGCCCTCGGCTGTCCGGCGGAGTCCGCGGCACACATAAGCCGTCACTGCCTTGGCGCGACATCCGGCATGGCGACGGCGCCGATCTTTCCATCCGGCTCACGCACCAGCTCCGGTGCATAAAGTCCAAGATATTCCCTTCTCCACCACGCGCCGGTCAGCCGTTTCTCTTCCATTGATGTAAACCAATACTGCCACAGCACCGCGCGCACATATTCCGGCGGCCTCTGCGGAAAGGGATTTCCCGCAAAAAGCGACAGCACATCTTTATCGTTCGAAAGCAGACGCACTTCGGTGTTGGGCACGATCGGATATTCGCGCCATCCGCCGAGCGAAGCAAACCACAAATTCCAGTCAAAGCGTGGCTGATAGGGCGCGTAAACTCGCGGCGCCTCATTCAACTCTTGCGGCTTGTAGCGAAACTTGTAGGGCATCCAGTTCTGGCCATCGTCCGATCCCTGAAATTCGATTTCATAACGGCCGCGCGTCATCACAGCGAACAGTCCGTACTGATTGGCAATTCGAAACGGCTCAAGCGCCGCAACCGGCGACGTGGGCAGCGGCAAGCGAGTAAACATCCATATCAGCTCCGTAGTAGTTACGTAGAAAATCCAGAGCAGCATTGCCGACGAAAGAGCAAGCTTGATCACGCGATAGCTTCTTCGCCATTCGGCTTCCGGTCTTGCAAGCTGTGCAGGGTTGCGATGCTCGACCGGTTCGATTGTGGGCGCATTCCAGGAAATATGCAGCCTCGACAAAATCCATGCGCAGCATCGGTCGTCGAGCAGCAAAAATCCCAGGCACAACACCAGATAGTTCAGGAACGTGTAGTTGGCCGTGAGAATGACGGGAATCTGCCAACCGGTCACAATAAAAAACAACAGGATTCGCCAGCGGCGAGGCAGAAAGACCATCCACACCAAGCCGAGTTCCATTACCAGCGTTGCGCCGGTGGCGAAGGCGTGGAACCAGTGCGGCAAGTGCTGCACGTACCAACCGATCCAGGTGGGCAGCGGGCCATTCTGGTAGTACTCGTCCATCGCGGTAAAGTTGCGCCACTCGGGATCACCGCTCAGGAGCTTCACCGCACCTGACTGGAAATAAATTCGGAACCACTCCCACTGCAGCAGAAACAAGCTGGCGCGCGACGGCGGATGCGCCCGCCCGAGCCCAGGGCGAAATCCGGGCGGCGCAAAGAACAAACTGATGAATCCGGCCTCGAGCAACATGCCGTCAGATTGATAGCTGGAAAAATCCTGCGCCGCGCTGACAAACGAAAGGAAGCAGACGAAGCAAATCACAAGCATGCCTCGCGGCCAGATGTTCAGCACCAACAGCAGCGATGCGATCATGCCGATCCAGCAGATCGCAATCAGCATGGGCGAACCGCTGGAGAACCACAGCACGCTAGGCACGTACCACACGCGGGCCAAGTGGCCGAGAGCGTGAGCGACTGCGTCCAGGTATTCGTTGGCGGGAAGAATTCCCTGCGGCCCGATGAGGCCGCGAATTTGGAAGACTAGCGAATAGAAAGCCGAGAAATAAATCAGCCCTATCGCGCGCAGAAAAATCCAGCGCGGGATGAGGCGTTCGGAGGCGCCATGCTGCCAATCAAACAGCCAGCGGTAGGCGCGGGGCCAATCCATTTGTGTGAATTATACAGAGAGGATTCCGGTCACTCGGTCGCGCCGCAGGATGGCGCTACAGCTTGCGTAAGAAGTAAATGCCGCCGGTCCACCCCATTTTCACCCTTTCCGCACAGGGAGAAGTAAATCTCTTGACGTTGCTCGAGGCCAGTCAGATACTTCTCGTTACTCGCAGCCGCTCGCATCTCCCCCAACTTTGTGGGTGGGCGCCGTTTTCTGTATCGCAATTCAGGAGGCAGTCATGAAACGTCTCTTCCTACTCGCCGCCGCGGTCGTAGCCTGTTGCACATTCGCCGCCGCGCAGCAATATAAGGTTTTATATAACTTCGCCGGCCCACCAACCGACGGACAGAACGCAATAGGCCCTTTGATTCTTGACAATGCTGGAAACCTTTACGGAGAAACGCTGGGCGGGGGCAGTGGAGCTAACGGCGGGGGAACTGTTTTCGAGGTGTCGCCCGGTTCCAATGGCGCTTGGACGGAAACCGTCCTGTACAACTTTTGTTCGAATTATGTCAATCAGGTATGCCTCGACGGAACAGGTTCCGAGGGAGGTCTCAATCTCGATCCGCAAGGCAATCTGTATGGAACGACTGAATTCGGCGGTACAAACAATTCTGGCCTCCTTTTCGAACTGTCGCCGCCTTCTGCGCCGGGCGAATCTTGGACGTATTCCGTACTCCACAATTTTTGCTCGGATTTTGTGAACAATCAGTGTCTTGACGGAGCATACCCCTACGACCAGCCTATCTTCGATTCCGTGGGCAATCTGTACGGAACAGCCGGTGGTGGAAATGGCCAAGGGGCCGGCGGCGTTGTATGGGAGCTTACACCAGGCGAAGGTCAGTGGAACGAGACAATCCTTTACAACTTTTGTACGCTCGGCCAGGGCAATGATTGCCCAGATGGGGACGACCTTTTCTACGGTGTCACCTTTGACCGGTTTGGCAATCTGTTTGGCACAACCGAAAGGGGCGGCACCGGAGGGCTTGGAGGTGGAGTCCTTTTCGAGTTGTCGCCTAGCTCGGGGGGGTGGACGGAAACAGTCCTGTTCAAGTTCCGTGCGTCCACTGGCTTCCCCGTCGGTGGTGTCGTGCTTGACCCTTTAGGCGATATTTATGGCACATCGTGGGGACCGCAGAATAACGACGGATCTGTATTTAGATGGAGCCCTCGCGGAGGAGCGAGTGAATTTCAGTTCGATGGCGCTGACGGAGCGGACCCTGGAGGTAGCCTCCTGTTGGACTTGAGGCGACACGAGCTTCTTGGCGTCACCGGCCTCGGCGGCGAATACGGGTCGGGAAATGTCTTTGAACTGACTCCGCCTGCGCACGAAACTGTCATTTACAGCTTTTGCTCTCAGCCGAACTGCGCCGACGGGGGAGATCCTGGCGGAGGCGTAATCGAGGATGCCGTCGGAAATCTGTACGGCGCGACGCGGACTGGTGGAGCAAGCGGTATGAATGGCTACGGCGTGGTGTACGAAATTGCTAGGTAAACAACGAACGCACGCGCGCGGACGCTTGCGCCTACACAAATCAAAACCCCGTCCCAGCTTGCGCTGGAACGGGGCATGAGGAGCGAGAAGAGAACTTTTAATCTGCTGCGGCAGTTTGGCCAACTACGACCGGGTCCGTTCGCCGACGAATCGTGCGGTTCGGAGGCAAGCCGGCATCACGAATCTTATACAGCAGCGCGCGATAGCTGATCGACAATGCTCGCGCGGCCTGCTTCCGGTTCCAGTGATGCGCCTGCAAAACTTTCAAAATCACCTTGCGTTCTAATTCCCGCGTGGCCTGGCGAGTCAACTTCTTCAACGAAATTGGCCCATCCAGATTGATCTCGGGATTGAAGAATTCGTCATCTTTGCGGACGATGAGATCGTTGCTGATCACATCTTCACTGCCCAGGATTACATACCGCTTCATCAGATTTTCCAGCTCACGGATATTCCCCGGCCAATGATACTTCTGCAGCACGCCCATCAATTCCGGAGACAGCGTACGCGCGCGGCAGTTGTATTTGCGGTTGTAATACTCAAGGAAGTAGAGAGCGAGATCTTCGATGTCGCCTCGGCGCTCGCGCAACGGCGGCATGTGCAGATTCACGACGTTAATGCGGTAGTACAAATCCTGGCGGAAGGTGCCGCCTTCGATCTCATCTTCCAGATTGCGATTGGTGGCGCAGACGATGCGGACTTCGACTTTCTTGTCTTCCTGTGCGCCGATGCGGCAGAACTGTCCGTCTTGCAGCAGTTGCAGAAGCTTCGATTGCAGGGCCAGATCGAGCTCGGAAATTTCATCGAGGAAAAGTGTGCCGCGGTGGGCGAGTTCGACGCGGCCGGGTTTCGAGCCGTAGGCACCGGTGAAGGCTCCCTTTTCGTATCCGAAAAGCTCGCTTTCCAGAAGCGTCCCGGGAATCGCCGGGCAGTTCACCTTCACAAACGGGCCGCTCTTCCACGGAGACAGGCCGTGAACCATGCGCGCAATGATGTCTTTGCCGGTTCCGCTCTCGCCGTGGATGAGCACCGGGACGTTGGCGCTGGCCACTTTATCCATGCGGCTGCGCAGCGCCTGCATGGCCTCCGATTTACCAAAAATCACCGCTTCCGGCGGAAACTCCCCAAGGGACTGAACCAGCGAACTGAACGTATTGCTTGTCGGTAAAGGCATTTCACCTCATTTACAATTCACTACACCTACCTCCAAGTGCACCCCGAGCACCAAAGCCCAAGACACGTCGTTTTTCGGTCGTAAATCTCACCTAAGTCATTATAATTCATAACTTTGTATGGAATTCTGAGCGGTTCAAACGGGCTTGAGGGATAGAGGAAAAACGGCTCTGATAACTTAGAAAATATAGGAAAACTTTTTCACATCGAAGAAGTTACTTTCCTTCGTCGATCGGAGCTTATTTCGGTGAGTGGATGGGAGAACTTAACCCCCAACAACTGATAACCATTTGCGTGCGCATCCCACATAGCCTTAGCCCGTAAGTTCCTGGCAGCCTTGGGTAAGGTTGAGGTAGGCATCAATGGCGCACTGGGGATTTCGAGCGAAACCAGCGCCGTGACCGGCAAGGCGCGGCGCACCGCGATTAACGCACCGCCGGCCGACACATTCAGCGCCGTCGCAAATTCCAGAAGATCCTTGCCGTTTTCATCCGCTGTGCGAACAAAAACCGGGATCGCTAGGGGCAGGCGCGGCCACTTGCGACGCTCATCTTCAGACGATTTGTGGCGGCTTATCATCTTCCCCACACTACGATTAGCGATCTTTACCGCACCTCTTGGGCCAAATGAGTACACGAATATTTCGGTTTTCTCAGGTTATCTCGGGGGTTAATGCCAAATTTTTACAGAAATGGCCGATAACTGCGAGATTCTAGGTACACTAGTTTCGTCGTTTGTTCGCTTTGATTTTCGACTTTGGGTAAGTCGATAAGTACTTTCGACTGCATACTTTTGCCCATGAGTGGTAATTTACTTGCGCCTTTTCAATTGACAGCCCAAACCCTCTGCCTTACCATCGGATCAGTTCCCCTCCCTCTTCAGCAGAACCACCGACGACAATGGCCTGGGCGCCAGAAAATCCGTGTCTAACAACTTCGGCCACCGTTCGCGCGACCGATTCGGGGCTATGTCCAGTCAAACCCGACGTCAAGAAACCTTGTCCGGAACCGGCGTGTAGTGAGGAATTGTTACAGCTGTATACCCAGCTCAGGGACCGCTTCGCTCGTACCACCAATGCCTTGGCGTCGGCAGCGCATGACCTCAAAACGCCGCTTTCCATCCTGAATGGCTACGTTGAACTACTTCAGAGTGAGAAATTGGGCGAGCTTAACGAACGTCAGCGCGCCGTTCTTCGGGACATGAGTTCGAGCGGCCGCCGCCTGCAGAACTTCATTCAGGATTTCTTGAGCTTCAGCGTCCTCGAGACCGGTGAAGTCAAGATGCACTTCGAGACGGGCAATATTAACACCTGCCTGTCCGAGGTCTGCCGCCTGTGGTCGCATCCGTTTCAGCAGAAAGGGCTGGCGCTGTATTTTCTTGGCAACGATAAGCTCTCGGATTTTGTTTTCGACTCCGCGAAAGTCGAGCGCGTCGTCTCCAATCTCCTGGACAATGCTTCAAAGTTCACGCCCGCTGGTGGCACCGTCTGGCTGCATGCCGAGCCCTACATGTGGGAGCGGCGAAATGTCGACCAGAAGGGCGTTATGGCAGAACGCCGCCGTTCCGCCAGTACCTCGCCGAACTCCGTCAAGATCAGTGTCGCCGACACCGGCCCTGGAATTCCGCCCGAATATCACATCGAAGTTTTTGATGATTTCTTCCGCCTGCCCTACACCGAGCCGCAATCCGGGATGGGGCTGGGTCTGGCCATTGCCCGCCGTTTGGTGAGCAGCATGGGAGGAAAAATCTGGGTGGAAAGCGATCCTGGCGCGGGTTGTAAGTTTTCCTTCATCATTCCCCTTCGCCCACCAATTTCAGCCAATCAAGGACAAAGTCAATGAAAGATACCGCCAACATTCTTCTGGTTGACGACGAACCCGGAATGCTGCGCTATATCCGCACTCTGCTCGAAGTGGAAGAGTACAAAGTTGAAACTGCCAACACCGGCGAGCAAGCGGTTGAGCGAGTGCAGAAAGGCTTGCGCCCCGATCTTGTTCTGCTCGATCTCTTGATGCCCGGCATCGACGGTTTGCAGACCCTTGAGCAGCTCCGCCAGATGCAGCCCGGCGTGAAGGTCGTTATGCTTTCCTGCGTCGGCGACACGCGAAAAGTCGTGCAGGCCATGCGCCTCGGCGCCTTCGACTACCTGACCAAGCCGTTCCAAAAGGCAGAACTTGATGCGGTCGTCGATCAATGTCTCGGCAGCAATCAGCAGAACTATCCCGGCGAAGTCGAAGAGCTCGCCGATGACGTTTTCTTCGTGGCCGCTAGTCCGGCCATGCGCCGCCTGCGCTCCGAAGCGGCATTAGTCGCCAATGTTGACATCCCGGTTTTAATGTTGGGTGAGAGCGGCACCGGTAAGGAAGTCATGGCGCGGCTGATTCATAAGCTTTCTCCGCGCGCGCATCGCACTTTTTTGAAAGTCAATTGCGCGGCCGTGCCCAACGATCTGCTGGAAAGCGAATTGTTCGGCTACGAAGCCGGCGCCTTCACCGGTGCGAACCATGCCAAGCCCGGAAAATTCGAACTCTGCAATAAGGGCACCATCCTGCTCGACGAAATCGGCGAAATGTCGACCTCATTGCAAGCCAAACTTCTGCACATTTTGCAGGACGGACAATTCTCGCGCCTCGGCAGCCGCTCCGTCATCAAAGCTGACGTTCGCATCCTGGCCGCAACCAACATCAATATTCCCGAAGCTCTGGCCAACAAGACGTTGCGCGAGGATCTCTACTACCGGTTGAACGCTTTTACTTTGCATGTTCCGCCGCTCCGCGACCGCAAAGAAGAAATTCCAATTCTGCTCAAGCATTTCATGGCGCATCAGGCCGAGCGGTATGCTCGTGCTCCGCTGCCGATCACGCCGGAACTGTTGCAAGCATGCATGGACTATCATTGGCCCGGCAACCTGCGCGAGTTGGGCAATTTCGTTAAGCGCTATCTTGTCTTGGGCGACGAGAAGATGGCAATCAATGAATTGCGCCCAAAAAGCGACAGCAATGGAGCGCAATTCGCGTCTGCGGCTGCGAACGAATCTGGCGCCGGAGGTTTGAAGTCGCTGGCGCGGAGCGCCAAGGACGAAGCCGAAGCTGAGGCGATCGCCAAGGCTTTGAATCAGACCAACTGGAACCGCAAGCAGGCGGCGTCACTCCTGAAGATTAGCTACAAAGCTCTGCTCTACAAGATTCGCCAGTACGGCATCGCCGAGGCCAAGAGCCACCACAAACTGTCCGCAGGAGCATAAGCCGAGCGGTCCATCGCTACTGCACGACGAGGTTGACCGTGGTACTGCGCGACGCTTCATTGGAACTCGCCGTGATTGTGACGACATAAGTTCCCGCCGGAGTTCCCGTCGTATTGGTCGTGCTCGACGAACCGCATCCCGCCTGAAGCAGGACCAGCCCGAAGAAGCAACCCAGCAGCAGTCCCATCAATGCCCGTCTCTTCTTCGATCCACTACCGATGCCCACACCCAGGAAGGTCAATCCACCGATTGGCAGCAAGACAGCGTACAGGACTCCCCTGCGCAGCAGCTCAGTGGTTGTCGTCACCCGCATGGTCGTGTTGATCACCAAAGCTGTGCTGGCCGGGCCTTGATTGAGATTCGGAATCGGATTTGTCGTCTCAACACACGTGGCGCCTGTCGGCAGGCCGGAACACGCAATGGAAACGCTATTTGGAATGGCCCCCGTCGGCGTAAGTGTGGCCGTAAAGTTTGCCGGGACTCCTGCCGGGGTTGTGGCTTGAGCGGGTGACACAGTCAGCGTGTAGTCATTGACTGTGACCGTGGCCGGCGGGGCATTGAATTGGTTCGACCCTCCAATTCCCGCCGAACCATTATTGGTCAGCGGCACCGGATTGCCCGCCGGTGTGGTCGGGGCATTGGGAATCAGGATGACCGTCTCTGTCGCGGTCGCATTCGAGTTCATCGTGCCAACGTTGCAAAGCACCAGGCCGCCACTCGCCGAGCCGCAGGTACCCGGGCTCGAGGTCGCGGAGACAAAGCTCGCTCCCGTCGGCGGCAGAAAATCGGTAAAGGTTACGTTGTTGGTCGCATCGCCATTGTTCGTGATCGTATAAGTAAACGTCGCCTGGTTCCCCACGCCCACTGGCGTCGGCGCAGCCGTCACCGTAACTCCCAAGCTCAGGATTGGGCCTAGCTTGCTTAGGAAAGCGTCGCTCGAGCCGTCAAGCATCGACTGAAACGGAGCCGCGAGAGGGAAACTTGGCGCTGGAGATTGCGTCTCTCCCGCCACATAGCTGGCGCCCTGCGGATCCACCGCAATGCCGGTGCCGTAATCGGCGCCACTTCCGCCTAGATATGTAAGATAGTGTCCGGCTGCATTTTGAATCGTGGTGGTCGTGTCAATTCGGGCGACGAAGGCATCACCTGCCCCGCCACCATACACAGCCTGCACCGGATTGTTGAGAACGAGGAGCGGGGTTGTTGTAACCCCATTTATGGTCTCACCCGAATTCGTCCATCCGGTGAGTCGCGCTCCCTGAATCGTGTCCACAGTAATCCCCAATCCAACATCCGTTCCACCGCCGCCAATGTAGGTGGAATACAACAGCGGCACATAACCCTGCAGATTGCCGGTTGTCGTCGGCGGTCCCAGCTTCACCATAAAAGCATCGGAAGCACCACCGCCGTACGTCGACTGGAAAACGCCAGTGCCGGCCACAACGAAGGGGTTGGAACTCGTCGAACCCGTTACATAGACATTTAACGACGAATCCACGGCGACTCCGTAACCGATGTCATCGCCGGCTGCACCAACATAAGTCGAATACAACAGCTGCGTGCCGGTAATTGCAGTGGGATTGAGCTTAGCCACAAAAATGTCGTAGGCGGAGACCGTCGTCGAGCAGTCCGACGTCGAGCCGGCCTGATCAAGGCATCCCTGGTATGCATTCAAGATCGGAAAATCGTTTGATAAGCCGACGTGCAGGAAGCTGGTGCCGCCGGTAATGTACACGTTGCTGTCTACATCTACTGCGACGCCGCCGCCCACCGCCGCGGGTCCGGTATTCAACGAGTTGCCGCCTCCGAAATACGTCGAATACGGAACACTCGCAACACCCGCAACATTCGGATTCACCTTGGTCAGAAAGAATTGAATCGTGGATCCCGACGCCGGCGCAGTTTGAAAAGAGCCCGTTGTCGAGGGGAACCCAGTGCTCACTTCCGTGGATGTGGTCGTCCCCGTAACGTAAGCGTTCCCTCCTGGATCCAGCGCCACGCCCGTCGCCACATCGACTCCAAGCCCCGAAAGGTAGGTAGAGTAAAGTAGCGTGCTTCCCGTCGGGTCGAGCTTGCTTACGAAAATATGCTTGTTGGTCGTATTCAGCGGGCTCGCTTGAAAAGCGTTCTTGGTCGGAAAATTACTCGAGCTGGTGTTGCCTGTCACAACTACGTTGAAGGCAAGATCAACTGCAATTCCGGCGGTTGTGTCGACGCCGCTCCCGCCGATGTAGGTAGCGAATTCTTCCGTCGATCCGGTACTGTTAAACTTCGCGACAAAAACGTTGGCCGTGCCTTTCAAAGTCGACTGAAAAGGCGTGCCTCCCGCCGGAATCGGAAAATCCGTCGATTCCGTCGAACCGGCAATATAAGCATTCGAGGCTTGATCGACCGCCACCGCCGGACATCCCGAAATCGGTGTGGAGGTACCCAGAATCAGTGTGCATGCCTCGTTGCCACTACCGCCAAGGTAGGTCGAATAACTGAGAATGGGGTCAATCACCAGCGTTCGGCTGCGATCGTAATCACCAACTTCAAAACCGACCTCGCCGTTGCGCAGCACGAAGCGGCTAGGAACAATATGTTCTCTATCTGCGACCTTCTGGTAAGCCCGTGGCGCCTGCATGGCCACGTCGCCTCCAGGAAGCGAAAGCATCAGGTCTCCGTCTGGGCTGAGCCGTGGCCGGCTGCCTTCGAATTCCATCGCCACACGAGCAGGCTCCGCGCCCGGCGCGATTTCGAAATCGTATTCCAGCTTTCCCTGATTGCCGTGGTAAACCAGATCGATGCCGGGATAAACATCCCGATAGCGTACCCCGGCGAACTGCGGCACGTTTCGCTGCCACTTTGCCGGATCATTCCCGATGAAATAATTACTTTTGCCGGGAAGTTGCCGCTCGCCACCCACCTCAAACCTGGGATTTGCGCCTGCCAGCTTCATCCGCACAACTGAAAAATCTCGTTTTCCCCGAGATGCATGCCGCAAAGCCAGAACGGCTTCCTGAGAAGTAAGAAACAGACCGTACCCATCGCCACGCGCCACGAACCTGACGCGCCCGTCGGTTTGTCCCTGATTTTTTTCGAAGATTAGCGGCAGGTGTTCATACGCTGCGCGAACCTCAGGCACGTGCGTCGTGAGTCCGGTCGGCATGGGCCGAGCGTCGGCACGAGTTGATTGAACTGCTGTTCCCCGTGGAATCCGCGAGCCTACCGCCAGCGCAACCACCGCCAGCCCTACCAGCAAAGCGATTCCGCCCACAGCAAAGCCCCGCGAGCGAGTGTTCCCCAATCGACGACGATTCAATCTCCGGACCTCCTCGGGGGCCTCCCGATTTCTATGGAGAGAAAAAAGAAACCGCGCACAAACCGCAGTCCGCTGCGACCAGCCGCGAACCGGCCTGCCTGTGAGCTGAAATTTTTCTGCGCAAAAGTAATTAACTACTTAAACATCTGACGGATAGCCTGTCAAGATGGGCACTGGCTCCGCAATCCGCTTGGCATAGTCAGATGCACTGAATCCGCTCGAAAGATGCCGACAAGAACGTGGAAGCCCGCTACTTCTTCTTCAGTTCTTCAACTTCATCCTGCAGGCGGCTGTAACTGCGTAGCAAGTGTCCGAGATACCCAATGTGGATCACCCATGTGGCGATGTAAGCAGCGTACAGGTAGTTCATCGACCACCCCCAACGGCAAGCAGCGATTCCAAAGCCTGCGCTTCGTCCACGTCGCGCCGCAAAATCTCCAGCCGGTATCGTGACCAGCACACCAGAAATGCAAAGCACAAAAACGCCAGCCAATTTAGCAGGAGCACATTCAACATGCGTGGATCAATCGAGCCTCCGCCGCCAATCACTGGCTGCGGATGTTGGGTGCGGAAATACCAGATGGAAAAGTAAACCAGCGGCACATCCAGGGCGCCGAATACCGCCAGAACCGCTGCCAGCGTGGGTGTTTGGCTGCTGCTCGAAAATCGCCGAAGGGTAAGATAGCTCAGGTAAATGAGCCAAAGTAGCAGGGTAGAAGTGAGCCGCATATCCCACGTCCACCAGATTCCCCAGACCGGGCGAGCCCACAGCGGCCCGGTCACTAGGACAATTGTGCAGAAAACCACACCCACTTCCGCCGAAACCAGCGCCAGAACGTCCGCTCTTTCCGCAAAATATTTGCGAATGCCGAAATACAAGATCGCGATCCCGATCCCCGTGCTTCCCACCGCTCCCGGTTCCACTCCCAATGGCAATGGCTTCACGAAAAACGGTATCACGCAGCAAGCCACGGCGATCAGAATGACCACGGCATTCACCATGCGATCCGCGAACGGCTTGCCCTTCACCAGGTAGAATACCGAGGCCAAAAAATTTATCGAGAACAGCAGAAATGCCGTCCAGGCCGAAGGCACGTGATAGTAGAAGATGCGCTGCACATCTCCCATGGTTTTTTCCGTCGGAGCGGAAACCAGCGCGGCATACAGACCCCAGCTCAACAAACCAGCCGTGAGAATTGCGAGGATGGGGAAAGCTCGCTTCATTCGGCGTGCAGCACCAATTCGAATAGCAGCAGACTTACAGTAGTAAACACCACATCGTAGGCCAGAAGCAAGACCATCCAAAAGCGCGCCGAGAATTCACCGGTCAGAATCGAAGTCGTTCCCTCCACCATGGCCAGCAACGCCGGAATCGAGATCGGAAAAAGTAGCAGCGGCAGCATGATTTCGCGGCTGCGCGTGCGCACCGACATGGCCGCAAAAAAGGTTCCATTCACCACCAACGCCCAGGTCCCGAGAACTCCCACGAAGATAAGCTGATAGGCCGGACCGATTGCCCGCAAGTTGTAAAAAATGATGAATAACGGCGTCATCAGCGCTTCCAGCACGGAAACAAAAATGAAATTGCCCAGCGCCTTCGCCAGAAACAAAGAACTGGCCGGGGCAGGCGACACCCGATACGCATCCAGCACCTGATTGCGCAATTCCCGCGCCCAGGTTTGGTTAAGTGCAACGACAGCCGCAAACAGAAACGCAACCCATATCAAACCGCCGGCAATCTGCCGCGACTGCTCGGCCGTGGGATCGAACGAGAAACTAAAAATAACTACTACCAGCAGCGCAAAGAACAGCATGGCATTGATCGCGTCTTTGGAGCGCCACTCCAGCCGGATGTCTTTAACCAACGTCGCGCGCGTGAGGCCCACCGTGCTCATTCCGCCTCCGCGCGTTCCAGTTCTCGCGTCCGCTTCACAATCTGCCCCGCTTCCATCCACACAAACTCATCCGCTGCGCCCTCAAGCAAAGCCGCTTGATGCGTCACCACAAAAATCGTCTTGCCCTGTTGCCGTTGCGTTTTGAGCAACCCCACCATCTCCCATGCGGATCGCACATCCACGTTAGAAAAAGGCTCGTCGAGCAGCAGAATTTTGGGATCGCTCAGCAGCGCCCGCGCCAGCGACATCCTCTGCCGCATTCCCTGTGAATACTGCCCAACGGGACGGTTTAGCCCAGGATCGAGCCGCACAATCCCGATCACCTCCGCGCAGCGCCGATCATTGCCAATCCCATAAAGCTGGGCGAAATATCGCAGATTCTCCATGCCGCTCATCTCGTCGTAGAGAAGCGAAGCATGGGCCATATATCCGACTTGCGCACAGATCTCGCGCAAATTTGTTGTTCCAAGGATGGAAATCGTTCCGCGAGTTGGCGGCGTCAGGCCTGCCAAGGAGCGCAACAACGTCGTCTTCCCTGCCCCGTTGTCGCCGAGAACGGCATAAAGCCGTCCGTCTCCAAACTCCGCCGTCACTCCCCGCAAGGCGGCGAACCGTCCGAATTGTTTGACTAGATTGTGGACGGCGACGATCGAGTTCGCCGATGTAGCTCCAGGATTAGGAACGGTTGCCGGTTGCACCACCAAGGAAGATAGCGGAAGCCAACCGCGAAGTCGAGGCGCGGGGGATTCCGCCGGCAGGGCCGGGCAATCGCACTCTTACCTGAATACTCATCATCAAGAACCGCCAAAGCTGTAACAATCAGCAACTTTGGACTAAACTGCAGCACATCGGCGTATTACCTGTTCATTCCCTGCCATCCAGGAAATGCATCTATCCCTCGCCCATTCAAGCAATTCGGAGCGGCAACAATTTTTTACACCGATGGCACCAAGTTTGCACATTGTGCATCTTTGCTTGTAGATGGATGTTGCTCCGATCGCCGCCTGTGAAGCCTGACATCAACAACCCGGCTGCGCCGTTTCAGACAACTTCCGCCCTCCACTGGTCAGCCCCGTTGTTTCTGCTCCTCTGCCTCACCTGCACTGCTTTTGCCGCTGAGAAGTCTGGAGGCGCCGTTGCCCCCGTCGTCCACGGACCTTCTCCGGCGATCGTCATTGGCTTTGTCGGCGGCTTCGTTCATGCGGATGACATGCGCCACGCCGAGGTACAGCTCGCCAGGAAGTTAAGCGCGACTTATGGCGGCCGCATTCACTCTGAAATTTTTGATAACCATCATGAGCAAGCGGCCTACCTCGCCATCCGTCGCTGGCTCGATACCGACGGAGACGGCGATCTCTCCAATACGGAGCGGCAGGCGTCCCGCATCATCCTTTATGGACACAGCTGGGGCGCGTCTGCGGCGTTAACCCTGGCCCGTGAACTCCAGCAGGCCAACATTCCCGTTCTGCTGACCGTGCAAGTCGACAGCATTCACAAAATCGGGGAAGACGACCATACCGTTCCCGCGAACGTGTCCAAAGCGGCAAATTTCTATCAGACTCGTGGCTTGTTGCACGGCCACGCTCAGATGACCGCCGCAGACCCCGCTCACACCGAGATTCTTGGCCAGTTCCACTTCGACTACCCCAAGATGCCCAGCGAATGCCGGGCCTACCCATGGCTCAACCGTTTTCTGTTCAAGGGACACACGTCGATCGAATGCGACCCCAACGTCTGGTCGCAAGTCGGTGATCTGATTGATTCGGTATTAACCGCCGGGCAGACTCCATCTACAAGCGAAGCCACGTTGCGATAAGTTAGGCTCGGGAGAAGTTCAGTTCGACATCCCACTCGCGCCGCTGGGTTGGATTTGCGTCATGCTCTTAGCTGGCTCATTCGCCGGAGCTCCCTGTTGCTGGGGCGCATACTTCGACGCGCACTTGGCTTGCAACTGTTTGGCGTGAAAAACGCCGTCCCTCCCAAAGCTGCCGTCAGCGAGGGCTTGCGAGTTGTCTTTGAACGTATCGGGAGGCGCTTCCGTTCCGCTATAAACCACCTGCAGAATCTGGTCGTTCTCCATTAGTTTGAATTCGACGGTGGTGCCGTGCCGTTGGATCGATCCCGGCTGCACATTCCCGGCCACGCGCAGGCGCTTGGTGTACGCGCTGTCGCCCATGCCGCGAAGTTCTTTGATGGTAACGTAGTAACTTTTGCTTTCCTGCACGCCCGTATAGGCGAGATATCCGAGCGCCAGTAAAATGACGACGGTCGCGCCGCCAAACTTCAAGTATCTGCTGGCTTGATTAGACATTGCACCACCCCCAGCCACCTTACTCAATCTAGTCCGGAGGTGAAGGCGGGTCAAGCCTGACCGCGGGTGGTGGTGCAGCCTGATTTGTCATCCTGAGCAAGCCATCTTCGCGCCGCGAGGGACCGGGGCGAGCCGCGCGTTCTTTGCGAGGCTATAACCGCGCGTTTGGCTCGCTTCCTTACTAGGCAAACTGCACCACTACTGGAATCGCTCCGGCCAGTCACATCGACTTGAAGACGAAGTCGACGCTCTTAGTTTCATTCGTCCCAACCGTAATCTTCTGCGTCATCGTGCCCAGTTTTTCGTGCCATGCCGTGAGCGTGTACGAACCCGGCGGCAGATTGCTGAGATCGAAGCTCCCGTCTTTGCCGGTCACCACGAAATACGGATGCTTGAACACCGCGATGTATCCCCGCATCCAAGGATGGAGATTGCACTTCACGGGGATCGCAACCTCGGAACGAGGGAACGATTCGTCGATCTTGGAACCTGGAACCTCCGCCTTGTTCCACTCGCGGTTATTGTTCGGCATGGGATGGATGTTGTGCATAACCGGGTCGGCGTTCACGACTTCCAGCGGCTGATTCGCCTGCATCGCCAGCACATGTGGCTGATAAAGACAGCCCTTCTGTTCGATGACAACTGGCTGTGATGGTGGGTCAAATGTTTGGTCGCCCAGACCCTCCGAAATGAAAACAATCACATTTTGCAGATCGCCTTTTTTATCGGTCATGACTTCCTGCATAACAGCTGGTGCCGCATGTTGCTTCGCACAGCTGGGATCGGCGGCCATGTTGATCGTCTTCGCTGCCGGCACCGTGCCCGTAAATGTCACAATTCCCTTCACGGATGCCGATCCCGCACTGGCTGACGCTGACGGCGCTCCCGCATGAAGGGTGTACCGGCTGGAAAGAATCATTGTTGATGCCAGGGTAATTACTAGAAAGAGATTTCTCGCGATTTTCGATTTCTGACTGCTCCCTACCATTGCAAACCTCTCAGTCCTGCGGAGTAATCCGGCGTCAAGTTCTGTCGGATAGCTCCAACTTAGGCAATGCAGGACGATCGGTTGTCATGGTGCGGTAAGAGTCTGGTAACTTCGCGGTCAATTTTGTGTCAACGGTTTGCAAACGGAAGAGACAGAGGACGAGACATTTTAAGTGTCGCCAGGAAAATAACCGGTCAGGCGATGCCGTTCCCTGATGATGCCAATGAAACATTTATCGCCAACTAAAACCGAGACGGAGGCGCGGGCTTCCTCCGTTGCGAATCACGATAGAAGACTGCGTACCAGAACACAGTCCATGCCACAACCAAGACGACCTTGAGCGAAGTATGGCTGACGGCGGCGAATACACCAAAAAACACTATGAGTCCTGACGCCCAAGCCAGGCCGTAGAAGAGCACGTTGCCTTTATGCCTTCTCCCCGCTTTGCCGGTGCCGTCGCACTCAGGACACACGCCGGTCCCCGAACAGTGTGAGCACTTCGCCTCAGGGGAGTTGATATGCGGATTCACGCCGCTTCCCTGACATTCCTCGCACTTCCCCGAGCCCTCGCAGAAGGTGCAATTTCCGGAAACGTGCGGCATGCGGTTCCTCCGAACGTCGGGCCCGCAAAAAAGTGCGGCTAACGGAATGCCATTTTTCTACTCTGTGACGTTACCCAGACTCAATCCGGCCTCTCGGCGCCAATCGCCTTACCACACATGGCACGCATTGGCCGCCACCATCGGCTGCCCGGCTTTACATCCCCACGCCTGCTGGAACTCAGGCATATTCTGCACCACGCCATCGACGCGCCACCTGCCGGGCGAATGCGGATTAGTGGTCACCTGCGCACGAGCGTACTCCGGCCGCCGTTTCTCGCACCACACCCTGGCAAACCCCAAAAAGAATCGCTGTTCGGGCGTATAGCCGTCGATCTTCTGGCCCTCTTTTCCGGTTTTATCGTCAGCGATCATTTGCTTGAGCGCAGCCAGTGCGATGCGCGCGCCCCCGTTGTCCGCAGTATTTTCGCCGAGTGTCAGCCGACCGTTCAGCTTAAGATCATCCACTGCGGTAAAACCGCTGTACTCGTCCGCAATGCAGCTGACTCGCTTCTCGAACTCCTTGCCATCGTCGGCCGTCCACCAGTCCCGCAAATTTCCCTGTGGATCGAACTTGCGCCCCTGATCGTCAAAGCCGTGCGTCAACTCGTGCCCGATCACCACGCCGATGCCGCCGAAGTTGACCGCATCGTCCATGCTTTTATCGAAAAATGGCGGCTGCAAAATGCCCGCCGGAAAAACAATCTCGTTATAGTTGCTACTGTAATAGGCGTTGACTTCCGGCGGGGTCATCCCCCATTCATTGCGGTCGAGCGGCTTGCTGATCTTATTGATCTCGCGCTTCGCCTCGAATTCGTTGGCTCGCTCGACATTTCCCATCAGATCGCCGCGGACGATGGTCAACGAACTGTAATCTCTCCACACATCGGGATATCCGATCTTGTTCCGGATTGCCTGCAGCTTCACTTTAGCTTGCTTTTTAGTCTCCGGGCTCATCCAGGAAAGATCCTGAATATCTTCGTCTAACGATTTTTCAAGAGCAGCCACCATTTTCAACATTCGTTGCTTGCCCTCGGGGCCAAAGGTTACCTCTACATACTTCTGGCCGAGCGCCTCGCCCAGAGACTCATCGGTAAGTTCCACGCAGCGCTTCCAGCGCGGCTGGATTTCCTTCTGCCCCGTGAGCGCTTGCCGCATTTTGAAATTCGCATCCACAAACGGCTGCGATAACCATGGTGCGGCGCCCCTTAGCACATGCCAGCTCACATAGACCTTCAGACTATCGATCGACTCCGATTCCAGCACTCCATTCACCTGCTTGAAGAACTCGGGATTCGTGACGTTCAGCTCTGAGAATGCAGGAGTCTTCACGTCCGCGAAGTAACGATCCAGGTAAAAATTCGGCGCCATGCTGACGGCCGCTTCGCGCGTCATCTTGTGATCGCGGTTCTTGGGGTCGCGCCGCATGGTTCGGTCCATCGAAGCCTTGGCCAATTCTGTTTCGATCCGCAAAACCGTCTGCGCCGACTCGCTGGCCTGTTGCGGCGACTGTCCCGCCAACGTGTAAACCTGCGTGACATATTCCACCAGATGCTGGCGCATTTCTTTCATGCGTGCGTCGTCTTTGATGTAGTAGTCGCGGTCCGGCAACGACAATCCGCCCTGATCGATGTAGGCAATCACCTGGTCCGCGTTGTGCATATCGGAGTTGGAATAAAAATTGAATAGCGGATTCGGCCCAATCATGTGAACCTGGGCAATGGCATCGATCAGGGCCTCCTTAGTTTGAACCGCTTCGATCCGGTCCAATTCCGGCTTGAGCGGCTCCAGACCCTTCTCGTTCACCGCTTTTTCATCCATGCAGGAGCTGTAAAGATCGCCAATCTTCTGCTCAACCGGCGTGCGGTTGGGATTGTTGACTGAAGCCTTGTCCAGAATGTCACGCAGAGTTACAAGATTGCGCTCATCGAGCTCGGTAAAGCTTACCCACGAACTTCGATCGGCGGGAATTTCGGTGGCTTTCAGCCAATTTCCGCAAGCGTATTGATAAAAATCGTTACAAGGGTCCAGGCTCTTATCAATGTTGTCCACGCTGAATCCTGGCGCGGGCTGGGAAGCGGTTTGGCTAAAGGTGAAAGCCGAAACCACCAGCAGAAACGGCAGTAGACGGAAGATGCGCATAGTTTCCTCGCTTATGATCGAACCCGCGATTGTAAGCCCGACCCAGTTGGACGGACAAGGGAACAAAAAGTAACGCATTGCCAACTCCGGCAATCACCCGTAGCGTGAGAAAATGCGTTTTCGGCTAGCTTGCGGCGTATAATTTATCTTTGACAAATTTCATCTCATAAAGGCGGATGCATGCCTTCTTCGAACGGATCTTCGAATCGTAGCAACGGAAATGGTGTTTTCAAGCCTCGTAGCGAATGGATTACTCGCCGAAAAGCCGACAATCGCGACGGTAATTTCTCGCAAATGCGCTATGCCCGCAAAGGCATCATCACTGAAGAAATGCAGTATGTCGCGCAGCGCGAAAAGCTGACCCCCGAACTTGTCCGTGACGAAGTGGCCCGCGGTCGAATGATCATTCCCGCCAACATCAATCATCCAGAACTCGAGCCGATGTGCATTGGCGTGGCGTCGCTTTGCAAGATCAACTCCAATATTGGAAACTCTGCGGTCAGTTCCGACATTGACGAAGAACTCAAGAAACTGCACACCTCTGTTCATTACGGCGCCGACACCGTGATGGATCTTTCGACTGGCGGCAATATTCATGAGATTCGCGAAGCCATTCTCCGCCATTCGCCCGTTCCTATCGGTACCGTGCCGATCTACGAAGCCATCGCGAGGGTGAAGCGGTTGGAAGATCTGACGGCTGACGTCATGCTCGAGGTCATCGAAGAACAAGCCGAGCAGGGCGTCGATTACATGACCATCCACGCCGGCGTTCTAATTCAGTACCTGCCGATGGTCTCGAAGCGCATCACCGGCATTGTGAGCCGTGGCGGCGCAATTCTCGGGCAGTGGATGGCACATCATCACAAGCAGAATTTTCTCTACGACCGCTTCGAAGACATTTGCAAGATTTTTGCCAAGCACGACGTGTCGTTCTCCCTGGGCGACGGTCTGCGGCCCGGCTGCATCGCCGACGCGAGCGACGAAGCCCAGTTTGCCGAACTCAAGACTCTCGGCGAGCTAACCAAAATGGCATGGAACTACGACGTGCAAGTCATGATCGAAGGGCCCGGCCACATTCCACTCGACAAGATTAAAGAGCAGGTGGATAAGGAAAAAGAACTTTGCTACGAAGCCCCCTTCTACACGCTTGGCCCGCTCGTGACCGACATCGCTCCTGGCTATGACCACATCACTTCCGCCATTGGAGCCGCCATGATCGGCTGGCATGGCGCTGCCATGCTCTGCTACGTGACACCCAAGGAGCACTTGGGTTTGCCGAATGACAAAGACGTGAGAGATGGCATCATCGCCTACAAAATCGCCGCTCACGCCGCCGATCTCGCTCGCCACCGTCCCGGAGTTCAGGATCGCGACGACGCCCTCAGCTATGCACGTTATAAGTTCGACTGGGAGAAGCAATTCGAACTATCGCTCGATCCGGAAACCGCTCGCGCCATGCACGACGAAACCCTGCCCGATGAGCACTACAAAGAAGCGGCTTTCTGCTCCATGTGCGGCCCGAAATTCTGTTCCATGAATTATTCGAGCAAAGTGGACGAGTACAACAAAGAAGTCCACGGTCTGGAAAAGAAAGATTACTCAGGGCTGGTGGAGAAGCTGGTGAAGATCGGATAAAATGCGTTGACCCGGCGCCCCAGCCCGCCGCTGGGTAGGCAATGACCGTCCCTCACAAGCGCGTCGCTATCGCCTGTACTCTACTCTTCGTCAGCCTGCCCACGACTATTCCCACGTGATCCAACATACCGCTGGCGAAGGGCCCGTGGCAAAAATCCTACGCTTTAAACTCCGCCACCCCATCCCACACCAACTGCACCGCAATCGCCAGTAACAGAAATCCAAAAATGCGATTGATCGCACCCTCCGCCCCAGGCCCTAAGCGTTTCACCATCGGTCCGCCCAGGCACAAGAACAAATAAACAACCAATCCCAGCACGACAATCCCGATCACCATCCCTAAATACGCGGTCATGCTGTCGGCGTGTGCCGCAAGCCCCATCACAACTCCGATCGACCCCGGCCCGGCCAGCATTGGCATCGCCATTGGGGTCATCGAAATGTCCTCTTTCCCGCTGGCTTCCGTCCTTTCCGCGGCGGTCATTCGAGCATTGCCGGTGACCATGCTCCACGCCGTGTTCGCCACGATCAGCCCACCCGCAATCCGCAGCACTGGCAGAGAAATTCCAAAGAAAACCAGCACAAACCGGCCAAAGAACAAGAACAGGACAAGAATCCCGATCACGTATGCCGCCGTTTTCAGCGCCGTTCGCTTGCGCTCAGGTGCAGGGAAATCCGAGGTCAGCGAGAAAAACAGGGGCACGGCGCCAAAGGGATTAAGGATCGGAAACAGCGCGAGAAAAGTCTCCACCGCGGCCGTCGGCAGACTGCGAAGAAAATGCGGCAGTGGGCTCTCCATCATTCGCAGAAAAGATTATCAGGAACCATTCATACCGCCTAGCGCCCGCTTTCCAGCGTATTCGCCGCACGCTTCAAAGCCTCCGCAAGCACATCAACTTGCTGTCGCGTGCGGTCACGATCGCGAGCATCAATCGCGTCATTCACTCCCGGAATCACCACGGCGGCGTATCCCGTGTACTGTCCCGGGGCATAAATCGCGTGCCGGAACCAGGAACGGCTCGGCAATCCACTCGGTATCAGGAAATCTCGCTCGGTTTGCCGCAAAGCTTCGTTCATCTTTGAAGCATCCCGCGGCGGATTCATCTCCCGCCGCAGCATTTTGGTTGCGGCTTGCTCAAAGCGGTTGGCCGCCTGAGTCGCTTCGGAAAAGTCGATTGTCCCATGACCAAAATTTGTCTCCGCCCTCTTCTTCGCGGCTTCGAGGTAAACCGCAATTTCCTTCCCATATTCCTCATAGTCGTACGGCAAAACATCGGCATCGGCCATGCGCAGCACCTCGAGGCCAAATATCCGAGCCATCTCCTGCTCATAAGTGAAGTCTGGATCGGCAAATCGCTTGAACCAGTTGAAATTGTCAAAAGCCGAGTGATAAACCCCGTACGAACCCGACGAAGACACGTCGCTCGCCGGTATTCCGAGATGCTGAAGAAAAACGCTGTAGTCCGAACCGCTGCCCAAATCTCCCACCGGCGCATCCGGGCGCACCTGCGCGTTCGGAACCCTCCTGCTCTCGAAAATCGACTCGGTTGGTTGCCCCGGCGAAGCGCCTGGCTGATTCTCCCGCATCCAGTTTTCATAGACCGTGCCACCCTTTGGGCTGGACACCGCTTTGGTGACATCGCGAACAAACTGCTTCAGGTTCGGCACCGCAGAGGCGCCAAATTTCGGTCCCGAGACTGCCGTGTCGGTGTTGAAATAAGCTACCGCTTTGGCCAGCTCTTTCTCATGCTGCTCGCCCCATTCCGTTGAGCCCATGATTCCTTCTTCTTCCGCGTCCCAGCTTCCGAATACGATTGTCCGCTTCGGCCTCCATCCCGTCTTCAGCAGTTCGCTGATGCCATGCACGGCTTCAAGCATCGCCGCCGTTCCGCTATTAGGATCTACCGCCCCGTACACCCACGCATCGCGATGATTTCCCGCCACCACCCACTCATCCGGCGAGTCCGTGCCTCGCACTCGGCCCATCACGTCCCAAATCGTGTGCAGCTCGAAGTCCTGCTTGAGATGTAACTTGACTTTCACCGGTCCCGGGCCCAGGTGATACGTAAACGGCAATGCGCCTTGCCAGTCGCGGGGTGAGTCAGGCCCGCCGAGGTGCTCAAGAATCGGCCATGCGTCGGAATAAGACAACGGAGTCGTCGGAATCTTCGGCATCTGCGCCGATTGATCCGGCGGAATGCGGTCTTTCTCTGCCAGTGTCGGCACCGAGGCAATTCCGGGCGTTGTGGGATCGCCAGGAAATTCGAACATGTACCCAATCGATCCGCGCTGCACGCCCGTCGCCGGACGCCACGGGCCCTCGGGATATTTATCCCCGCGCCGCCAACCATCATCTGCGGGATCGGAATACAAGATCAATCCCGCGGCTCCCCGCTCCTGCGCCAGGAATGCTTTGACTCCGCGAAAATTCTGACCGTAGCGCGCGATCACGATCTTCCCGGCCACGTCGATTTTCAATTCTTTGAGCTTTTGAAAATCCTCCAGCGTTCCATAGTTCACATACACAACGTCGGCCTCGACATCGCCCGACGGCGACATCGAAGAAAACGGCACTATGATTCGCGGATCGTAAGCCAGCGGATCAGCCTCCACCCGCTCCGGCGTCGGTCCATGCATGTGCACATTGGAGGGGGCGGTCACGTCCACGCTGATTTCCACCGGAGAATTGAACCAGACGCGGTACTCGTCAATTTCCGTATCCAGCCCGGCAGCGCGAAATTTTTGCGCCACGTAATCTGCAGTCGCTTTATCTTCCGGGCTTCCCGCCACGTGCGGGGCCCTGGTCAACGTTCTCAGGTGTTCCTCGGCGAGCTTGGCATCTGGCACGGCGAGAAATTTTGTCTCCAGCGTCCCTTCCCTCGCCCAATCGCGAAATCCAAGAATCCCTAAGGTGTTTGCTGGTTCCGAGGACTGGCTGCGCTCCGTGGCGACCGCAGCCAATAGAAAAATTGTCAGAATTAATGCCGGAAGAACTTTCATCGAACTCCTGCGACCGTCAGCTTCGAGGATCGAACCATAAAGGCATCATGGTAACGCAATCCGCGCGAATTCGCCGGATCGCGTCGATTTCGCCAGCGCTCTGAACTCTCATGCATCCGCTAAACTAAACTCATGGCTGTCAAGGACGCGACCCAGCGCTTTTCCTCCCGAGTGGACAACTATGTCCGTTACCGGCCTGGTTATCCGAAAGAAGTAATCGAATTACTCGAACGCGATTGTGCGCTTACCGCAGCTTCCGTCATCGCCGATATTGCTTCCGGCACGGGCATTTTTACCCGCTTGCTCCTGGAAAACGGCAACCATGTATTCGGCGTCGAGCCCAATGCGGACATGCGCCGGGCCGGCGAGGAATTCTTATCGAGCTATCCCAATTTCTCCAGCGTTGCCGGAACCGCCGAAGCCACGACGCTAGCCAACGCCAGTGTAGATTTCGTGACTGCCGCTCAGGCCGCGCACTGGTTCGATCGCGAAAAAGCCCGCCGCGAATTTATGCGCATCCTCAAACCGCAAGGCTGGACGGTCTTGATCTGGAACGAACGTCAAACGGACTCCACCGCCTTCCTGCGGGATTATGAGGCCCTGTTGCTGAAGTACGGCACTGATTATCAGGAAGTCCGCCACGAGCGCACTACCGACGAGATCGCAGATTTCTTTGCGCCATCGGAGTTCCGCACACAGACGTTTGAAAACGATCAGGAGTGCGATTACTCAGGACTCGAAGGGCGTTTGTTGTCATCTTCCTATACCCCCGGGCCAGACCACTCGAGTTACCAGCCCATGCTGCGGGAGTTGCGCCGAATTTTCGAGCTGCATCAGCATGGCGGCCAGGTGGTGCTGAGGTATGACACGCGGGTGTTCTTCGGACAGCTGGCCTAAGACATAGACACTGCGATTCTCTGTGCTCTCTGTGTTGAAGGTTTTTCTCTACCCGCCCGCCTTTATCTCTACCGCCTTCCCGTCCCGGTACGTAATTCTTAGCGGCTTGCCGCCGTTAGGATAATTGACAACCTTCGTTTCTCCGCTGCCCGCTTCCGGTACGCCCATGCCGATCGCAAAATCGGCTTGCAGCTCATTCATGCCAGGCTGTACTTCATGTTTGTCGATCGCCTGCCACACCTCGGCCGGCCAGTGTTTATAGAGCTCATGTGGATCCTGGATGTACAGCATCTCATCGGAGTAAATCTGATAATTTCCATCCTTCAGCGACCCGATGGGAAAGGCATACTCCTTGCCCTGATCCTTGATCACCGCCATCACTTGCTTCTGTTCCGGCGCCCCAGGCGTTACATCGAGCACAACGTCCTTGATATGCAGCTCCTGAATTGGCAGCAACTGTCCGGCTTCATGCGAAAAATCGGTGCGATGATCGCGATACGGATACAGGCTGTAGCGGTAACCCTCCTTCACCCAAACCGGCTGTTGCGTGAGTTGCTTAGCCGATTTCAGATCGTACGGATACAGCTTCTTGGGAATTACGTAGTAGTCCGGATTCAGCGGCGGCGCCGATTTCACCGCCGTCTCAGACTCCGTCTTGTGTCGCTCGTAAAAAATGTACCCAGTGCGAACCGCTGCCACTGCAATCGCCACCGCCAGCACCAACTGGATTTTCTGCCTGGTCTCGTCGGTCATGAAATGAAGTCTACGCTTCCGTGAGGTAAAATCTTAGCTGGAGAGCCGCATGCCCGCAGTCACCCAAGATGAAGTTTTTAGCGCTCTGAAGCAATGTTATGATCCGGAGATTCCTGTCAACATCGTTGACCTGGGATTGATTTACGGCGTGCGCTTTGAGCCCATCGCCGACGCTCAGGAAAAAGAGCAGCAGGACGTAACTGTCGACATGACGCTCACGGCGCAGGGCTGCCCGGCCCACGTGATGATCGGAGAGCAAGTAAAATCGCGGCTGGAGCAGTTGCCCGGTATCCGCACCGCCAAGGTCAACGTGGTCTGGAATCCGCCCTGGACGCCCGATCGCATCAGCCCCGAAGCCCGTAAGCAGCTCGGGATCGAGTAGCTAGCCCTCGACCAGGCTCTCATACCAGGACGAGCCTCGCTGCGCTGCCACAGCTAAGCGCTCGCCCAAGCGAGAAACTGTCTCCAGGTAATAAGTCCCCTGCTCAACGTACCGCGGCAACTGACGGCGAAATTCCTCGAACTGCTCCGGATACTCCGAGGCCAATGTCGCCAGACCAATTCCCGCCAAAATCACACCCGCTCCCGGCTTCCCTTTCAGAAACATAACCGCCGCAGCTCCGGCCGATCCGCCTAAAAGCACCCGCTTCCACGATGGCATTCCGTCCTCCGACCAAATCAAATTGATTTTAGTGCAGCTTCGCTTACACTGCTTGCACTCTGTTCGGAGGAATCTGATGCATAAATCTGGCTATGCGGTAGCTACCCATTTTCTGATTTGCTGGCTACTGGGTTCCTTTGCCATCGCCCAAACCAAACCTCGCGCTCGTGATCTCGGCGTTCCCTTCGACGGTAATCCCGGCCCGCTGAACGCTATCACCGACGTCAAGGGCGTGGAAGTCGGCTACACTACCCTGATTTCGGGGGAGGGCGCGTTGAAGGTCGGGGTGGGACCAGTTCGCACCGGCGTAACCGCCATTCTGCCGCGGGGAAAAAACTCCAACGACTCCGTCTTCGCCGGATGGTTCAGCCTCAACGGCAATGGCGAAATGACCGGAACAACTTGGGTCGAAGATTCCGGATTTCTCGACGGGCCGGTGATGATCACGAATACTCATAGCGTCGGCGTGGTTCGCGATGCAGTCATTGCTTGGAAAATCAAGCATGGCCAACCCGATCAGGAGGGTTATTGGTGGTCTTTACCAGTGGTAGCCGAAAACTGGGATGGCTATTTAAACGACGTAAACGGCTTTCACGTAAAACCTGAAGACGCCTGGCATGCCTTGGATACGGCCAACACCGGGCCAGTCGAAGAGGGCAGCGTGGGAGGCGGCACCGGAATGGTCTGCAACGAATTCAAGGGCGGAATCGGAAGCTCTTCCCGCGTTGTGGATGCCAAATACGGTGGCTACACCGTCGGTGTGCTCGTACAGTGCAACTACGGCGTGCGAAGCCAGCTTCGCATTGCCGGTGTGCCTGTTGGCAAAGAGATTCCGGAGCACGCCGTCTTTCCAGAAGAAGATGTGGGATCAATCGTCGTAGTCGTCGCCACCAATGCTCCGCTCATCTCCACCCAGTTGAAACGGGTAGCCAAACATGTGTCATTAGGCTTGGCCCGCGACGGCGGCTATTCTGGTGACGGCTCCGGTGACATTTTTATCGCGTTCTCCACCGCCAATCCCGGGGCTGCGAATCCCAGTGGTATTCGGCAAATCGCGATGTTGCCCAACGACCAACTCGATCCCATCTTTCTGGCCACGGTTCAAGCCACCGAGGAAGCAGTGGTCAATGCTATGGTCGCGGCGGAAACCATGACCGGCGTCGACAATCACACGATCTACGCCCTGCCGCATGATCGTCTGCGGGAAGTGCTGAAGAAATACAACCGGCTGACGAAATAATCGGGCTCACGTCCCAGCACTTTGCCCTTTGGCTTTCAAACTTTCGAATGGCCCTGCCGATCTGTCCTCACTGGCAACCAGCAAACGCTCCACCGCCTCGGGATCCACCGGTCTGGAAAAGAAATAGCCCTGGCCAAATTCACATCCCAACCTTTTCAGGTGCTCGAGATGAGCGTTCGTCTCAACCCCCTCCGCGATCACTTGCAGATTCACGGTATGCGCAAACTCAATAATCAATCTTGCAATCTGTCGCGCTTCTGCATCGCTGTCCATGTGGGATACGAAAGAGCGGTCGATCTTCAAGACATCGACCGGAAACCGCCGCAAGCGGCTGAGTGATGAATGTCCGGTTCCAAAATCATCGAGGCACACACCAGCGCCTAAGTTCTTAAGTTGCCACAAAACCTGGTTCGTTCTTGCCGGATCCGCCATCGCCACGCTCTCCGTGATCTCCAGATGCAGTCGCCGAGGGTCGATGCCAGTGTCTTCCAGAACCTCCTTAATGTCATTCACAAGCTCGGAATGCGCGAACTGTTTCGGCGAAACATTGACCGTCACGTTCAGTGCCGGATCTCGCGGATACCTCGCCTGCCAGCGTTGCGCCTGCTGGCAAGCCTCGCGCAGAATCCATTTCCCCAAAGGAACAATCAAGCCCGCGGTTTCGGCCACCCCGATGAACGTATCCGGAGACGCCAGACAATCGGGCGAACGCCGCCATCGCACCAAGGCTTCAAAACCCACAATGCTGCCACTCTCGAGTTGTACGATCGGTTGATAGTGAACCCGGAAATCCTGTTCGTCGACCGCTCGCCGCAAGTCGTTTTCCAGGTTGAGTAACTTGACTGCCTTGGTGTGCATCTCTTCATCGAAAAACTCGCAGCGCGATTTTCCCAACGTCTTCGCCCGGTACATCGCAATATCCGCATCGCGCAGTAACTCCTCGGCTCTCGCTCGCGACGTCGTACTCAGCGCAATGCCGATGCTCGCAGAGATGAATACCTCTCGTCCCTCGACCACAAAAATGCCGAGTGCATCCTGAATGCGGTTCGCCACCCGCATCGCATCACTCGGGTCCTGTATCGACCCGATCAGGATGGTGAACTCATCTCCACCTAATCGCGCCAGCACCTCGTCGCCTTTATGGTAGGTTTCGTTCTCCTTGCCGGAAGGCCGTGACAGCGTATCTTCAAACCGCAGGCAGTTTGCCAGCCGGTGCGCAATCTCGACGAGAATCTCGTCCCCCACGCTGTGTCCCAGGGTGTCATTGAATACTTTGAAACCATCAATATCCACGAACAACACCGCGAACTTATAGTTCGGATTTCTCTTCGCCCGCTCGAAAGCGCGCTGCAATCGATCCAGAAACAGCGTACGATTCGGCAAATCCGTCAATCCGTCGTGCTGGGCATTATGTTTTAATTTTTCTTCCGCTTGCTTTCTCTCCGTGATGTCGCGGTTCACAATGACGAGCTTCTCTACTTCCCCTTTCTCATTGCGAATGGCGCTGGCCGTCGATTCCAGCGTCAGCCAATGCCCATCCTTGTGCCGGATGCGGTATTCCAGCCGGTTCCCCACGCCTGTGATCCGCGCTTCCTGTGCCGCGGCCATGACTCTCTGTATGTCGTCGGGATGAATCTGTTGATAGGCCGATGTGACCGCCAGCTCTTTCGCCGAGTAGCCCAGCACTTTTTCATACGCCGGACTGTTGTACAGCCGTTTACCGCTCACATCTACCAAGGCAATCATGTCCGCGGCATTTTCGCTGATCAGCCGAAACAACTCCTCCCGTTGGTGCAATTTCCGCCTCAAATGCTCCATACGAAGGTGCTGGTAGGCTACGAAAATGGGCACCAGACAGAGCAACCAAAAAGCGGCTTCGGCAACCTGGTGAAGGACAGGGGCTATGACGACAATTGAGGATAGTTGACCCGCAGACAGTACACCCATCAGCGTTCACATCGGCGGGGGAAACCGAGGATTCAGGGTTTTTGCGGAAGGGATGAATCGCAGGTAACCACAAACCCAATCTTTCGTGCCTGGCTAGTAAATTGTGTATCCGGCCGCCGGAACCCGCACATCCGGCTTCGTTGCCATCAGCAGCAGTGCGCCCATGCGCTTGAAAGCCCGCAGATCTTCGAGGCTATTGAATGATTTGGTCTTGTAGTCATCGGGCGTCGGTGTGTCGTCCGGAACGCGCTTCGCTTCCACATTCTCAAACGCATGCCGCTGCAGCAACCCGATGTATTCCGCTTCGGACCGCACATGCACCGGCACCTTCAGCTTGTCGACCCATTGCAGCGAATAAGGATTGTCCTTGTACAAATTAATCAAGATAAACAGCCGCCCGTGCGGCGCCATCACGCGAAAAAGCTCCGCCAACGCTCGTTCTTGATCCGGATAGTAATAAAACGACTCGACCGAGAGCACCTTATCGAAGAAATTTTCTTCCCACGGAATCTGCTGCGCCGATCCCCAGACATACAGAATATTGTCAAAATCCTTCGAGGCTTCCCGTGCATGCCGAATCATCTCGTCCGACACATCCAGCCCCACCACCTGCCCGAAACCCTCCGGGCCTTCGCCCACGATCCGCGCCAGCAGCCGCGTAGCCCACCCTGCGCCACATCCCAGATCTAGCACCCGCTCTCCCGGCCGCAGCCCCATCAGACGAATGGTTTTCTCGGTGATATCGAGGTGATGGCTTTCCATCTTCTCGCCCTCACCTTCATGGGCCCAGCGGTTGAATTCGGTTTGTAGACGCTCGTCAGGAGATTGGGATTTTTCAGGCATGAATTCCTCCGTAATTCTCTGCTGGCCTCTGTGTCCCCTGTGTTTGGATTCCGCAGAGGCCTACTCACCCCACCAAACCTATGCTACAGTTGCTTCCCGCATGGCTTCAAATCCGCAACCACCGCCGGAACCCTCCCCGGTCATCCTTTACTGTCCGAGGTGCGGTGTCGAAGTCGCCGATCCTCTAACTTGCGGCGATTGCTCTGCCATTATCTGCCGCCGCTGTGGCACTCCCCTCGAATCGCCTGACGAATTGGGAATCGGATAGCTCATGGCCACCACAACCGTCTCCACGACTCCGTCCCTCGCTGCAGAATCCCGGCCCACCCTGGTTCGCGGCCTCTCGCTGCTGGATACGGTTTTGCTGCTCGTCGGCGGCGTCATCGGTTCATCCATTTTTCTTACTGCCAAAGACATAGCCGGCCCTCTGCCGCATCCCGTCTTGTTTCTTCTGGTCTGGGTCCTCGGCGCTGTCATTTCTCTGTTTGCCTGTTTTGCTTTTTCAGAATTGGCTGCCATGTTTCCGCACTCCGGCGGCCAATACGTCTACATGCGCGAAGCGTACGGCGATTTCCCGGCATTTCTCTACGGCTGGATGATGTTCGCCGTCGGCAATTGCGGTGCCATCGCGGCTTTGGCGGTCGGCGCAGCCGCCTACCTCGGCGCCATCGTTCCCACCATTTCGCAACAGCACGTTGTCCTTTCCCTGGCCGGCGTCACACTGACTCGCGCGCACCTGGTCGCACTCCTCATGATCGCCGGGGTGACTGGGATCAATATCGTCGGCCTGCGCCCCGGCGCATTGCTGCAAAACGCCGCCACCTGGGCTAAATTTTGCGCGATCGCGGCTTTCGTTGTATTGGGATTCGCCGTCGGCAAAGGCGATTGGCATCATCTCACCGCGAGTCCTCCCAACGGTTTGATGATGGGTGCGAGCTCGACCCAGCTTCTTTCCGCCTTCGGAGTCGCGCTCATCGCGGTTTTCTGGGCTTACGACGGGTGGGTCTACGTCACCTGGGTGAGCGACGAAGTCAAGGAACCGCGCCGCAATCTTCCGCTCGCCATGGTGGTCGGCACATTGATCGTTGCCGTCGTCTACATCGCCATGAACACCGCCTACCTGTACGCTATGCCGATCGGCGAAATTACCCAACACGAGACCATCGCGCACGACGTTGCTATAGCGCTTTTTTCGCCCGCCGCTGCGACTTGGCTCTCCGCGCTCATCGCGCTCTCCATTTTCGGTGCGCTCGCCTGTGCAATCCTTGCCTGCCCACGTATTTATTACGCCATGGCCCTTGACGGCCTTTTCTTCCGCCGCATGGGTGAAGTTCATCCCAAGTGGCGCACCCCGGCGTTCGCCTTGATTGGCCAGGCAATTTGGGCAAGCATCCTGACCCTCAGCGGCCGCTACGATCAGCTTTACACCTACGTGATGTTCGGCATGATTCTGTCTTATACCTTGACCGTTGTGGGATTATTCATCCTGCGTCGCACACGTCCGGACGCTCCGCGTCCCTATCGCTGCACCGGATATCCCTGGCTTCCGGCAATTTACGTTTTGGTCGCGGGTGCGTGGACCTTGAACACGGTTTTCACTCGTCCCAAAGAAGCCCTCGCCGGAATGGCCATCATCCTCGTTGGCGTGCCGCATTATTGGTATTGGAAGCGCACTGCGAAGCGTTCTTAACGCGAATTGACTCTGTGTTCCCCGTGCCCCTGTGTCAGATTTCGATTCCCCTGCGCGTTCTCCGCGCCCTCTGCGTTTAAATCCAGTCGCCTCTGTGTTCTCCGCGTTCTCTGTGTTTAAATAACGCCGTGTCAGACGGCGCCCAGACCGCGGCAACACTCGTCCCACTCGCCAGCGACGACCCCAACCGCCCCAAGCGCGTCATGGGCTTTCGTGACCTCGTCCTCTTTTACGTCGTCACCGGCATCAGCTTGCGCTGGATCGCCACTGCCGCTGCTGCCGGCCCCAGTTCCGTCATCATTTGGATCGGCGCCTGGCTCACGTTCTATACGCCGCTCGCGCTCTCGGTAATCGAGCTTTCCTCGCGTTATCCCGACGAAGGCGGACTCTACGTCTGGAGCAAGCACGCTTTCGGCGACTTTTTCGGATTCATCTCCGCCTGGACGTACTGGGCCAGCAATCTGCCTTACTTCCCTGCTGTACTTTACTTCGCCGCCAGCAATGCGCTTTTCATCCGCCAATCCGCCTGGGGACATCTGTCAAACAACGCGACGTTCTACATTGTTTTTTCTCTTCTCACGTTAACCGCCGCAACCGTGCTTAACCTCGTCGGCCTCGACGTCGGCAAGTGGCTGCACAATGTCGGCGCGCTCGCCATGTGGATTCCCGTCATCATCATCATTGCGATGGGTGCGATCGCCTGGCATCGCTTCAGCCCCGCAACTTCGTTCACCGCTCACGCGATGACTCCGAGTCTTCACTTCAACGACATCATTTTCTGGTCGCTGCTGACCTTCGCCTTTGGCGGCTGTGAAACCGCATCCTTCATGGGCGGGGAGATCAAGAACGCTCGCCGCATTCTGCCCTGGGGATTGTTTGTCGCCGGGGTTACCGTCGCTCTCTGTTACATCCTCGGCACCGTCGGCGTCATGCTGGCGCTCCCACCATCCGAAGTCAGCAACCTGCAAGGCTTGATGCAAGCCATCTCCAAAACCGCCGGCCGCATCGGTTTCGATTCCATCATTCCCGTCGCGGCTTTCTTGATCGCGCTCAGCAATGTCGGCGCCGCCGGAGCCTATCTCGCCGCCGTCGCTCGCTTGCCATTTGTCGCCGGCATCGACCGCTTTCTGCCAAAGGCCTTCGGCACGCTGCATCCGCGATGGAAGACTCCTTGGGTCGCGCTTTTGGTCCAATTCGTCATCGGCGCATTGTTCATTTTTCTCGGGCAGGCCGGGACCACCGTCAAGGGCGCCTATGACGTCATGGCCAGCATGACGGTGATCACCTATTTCATTCCGTATCTTTTTGTTTTCGCCGCCATGATCAAGTTGCAGAACGAACCCGCCGGGCCTCAAGTCATTCGCGTCCCCGGCGGAAAACCGGTCGCAACCTTAGTCGCCATCGTCGGCTTTCTCACAACAACCCTGACGATTCTCTTATCCCTCATCCCACAATCTGACGAGGTCAACAAGCCGCTGGCTGTATTGAAAGTCGTCGGAGGATCCATTGTGCTGATCGCAGTTGGAGCCTGGATCTACTGGTTCGGCAGACGCAAATCCCCAGCGGACGGGTCACTCTAACCTGCTGATTATTCGGAGATTACACTTCGTCTTAAATTCGGGTGTTTTTAATGTTGCATATGCAACATTCATATGTTGTAATAGCAACATAGGAAAAGAGATTATGGACGCGATTCTCGATGCTATTTCCCGCCGACGAGCCATCAAGGTTTTTGAACCAGTTTCCATCCCGCTAACTGTGCGGGGCCAAATCCTCGACGCTGCGAGGCTGGCTCCTTCCAGTTTCAATAGCCAGCCCTATCGCTTCTACTGGATCGAATCCAGCGCATCAAAAACGACCGCTGCACAGCTTTGCATGGGACAGATGCCGGCCAAGACAGCATCGGCCTTAGTCGTGGTTGTGGCCGACATCGGAGCGCTTGATCAGACCGCACAAAAGCAGTTGGCCTGGATGCGGGAATCCGGCTTCAGCCGGCAGAAGATCTCCGATCAGGAGACGAAAGCCAAGATTGGCCGATGGCTTTTCATGCCAGGCTGGTTTGGAATCCTCGGCGCTATGAAGTGGCTACTCTTCCGTCTACTGAACGTATTCAAGACGATGGGAATGCCGCCAACCTCCCGCCGAAGCCAGTTCAAATGGGCAATGAAGAGCACTTCGCTGGCATGCGAGAATCTCATGCTTGCCGCGGAAGCGCTGGGGTTCAACACCTGTCCGATGGAAGGCTTCGACGGGCGAAGGCTGGGTAAGTTTCTTGGACTTTCCCCCAAATGTCATGAGATTGTGATGGTGATCGCCATTGGCAAGAAGTCAACCCTCCACGTGGATGAACCACAGTGGCGAAGACCTCTTGAAGCAACGGTGACTGTCTTATGATCGTCCAAAAGCCGATTCCCGAAAACATTCTGCAGGATTCCGTGCTCGCCCACATCGCGGCCGCCTACTTCTCCGTTGCGAAAAAGCTGGAACGGAAGACTCGCTGTTCGGCCACGCGCGGGTTCATTCTGTCTACGCTGCGCGATGGGACGGAACTTAATCAGAACCAGATCGCCACCCAACTCGGATTCGACCGCACGGTTGTGCATCGGTCGATCCAAACCATGGTGCACGACGGGTTGGTAGCGAGGAAGAAGGGGAAATCGGGCAGGGCCATTCTGATTCGGCTGACCGCGAAGGGCCAAAGGTATCGCGAGTTCCTGATCCAACAGCGCCGCTTAGCCGACGCCAAGCTCAGCGCAGAGATGAGCCCTCAGGAAAGGTCCACACTCGCACGTCTCTTGAAACTGATCGCTGAGTTGGATCTCTAATCAGCCGCAATTTATACCGGCACAGCTGTCTTTCTCTTCGGGTTGAAGAACGGCATCGGCACGATCTTCGCGCTCACTCTTTGCCGCACAGCTTCAATCGTGATCTCCATCTGTAGCTTTCTGCCGTGTTGCGAATGATCCGTCTCAACCGACACCAGCGCAATCATCTTCTTCAGCACTGGAGACCACGTTGTGGTGGTGGCCTTCCCCACTTGCTTCTCGCCGCAATACACAGGCACGGCGACGCGCGAAGCCTGGGTCGGCGCGGCCGGCGTCAGGCCGAACTTTTCGTAACGCTCCTCGACTTCCGTCCAATCGATCTCAAGGCCAACGAACTGTCTGGCGACACCATCCTTCTGATCACGTTCCAGCGCCGCCTTGCCCACGAAATTCTCTTTGTTCAAATGCACCATCTTCCCGAAGCCAAGTTCGAACGGCGAATATTTCTGCGATGGAATCAGTGCCTTCTTGCTGCTCGTGTAATCGACCTCAATCAGCAACAATCCAGCTTCTACCCTCGCCACGTCCAAAGCCAGCATCCCCGCGGCGTGAATATCGAATTGCCGGCCTTTGACCATCAATTCATCCCAAACCTTGACCGCGTCGCTCCATGGCACCCAAATCTCATACCCCAGATCGCCGGTGTATCCCGTGCGCGAAATATCCACTGGCACACCGCCAATTTTTCCGGAAGTCTTGCGGAAATATTTCAAGTTCGCGATATCCGCTTCTGCGACGGCTTTCAGCAGTTTTCCCGACGTCGGCCCCTGCAACGCCAGCGCAGCAACTTTCTCCGAAATGTCCTCGATCTGCACATCCATGTTGCTGGCGTTCTGCCGAAACCAGCGCAGGCTGGGATCAGCCGCTGTCCAGCGATACTTGCTTTCTTCCAGCCGCGTAATCGTTCCATCATCGATGACCTTGCCCTCTTCGTCGCACCAGCAGCAATAAATCACCTGCCCGACCGCGACTTTGTTAATGTCACGAGTGATGACACGATTGACCAGCTTGGTCGCATCTTTTCCGCTAACCAGGTATTTGTAAAGCGGCGTAATATCGATCAGCGCGGCAGCGTTGCGAATCGCGTTGTACTCGTGGTCATGGTGCACCTCGTACACGCTGACCGTGTAATATCCCGACCACTCGCGGTAATTCAGGCTCTGGCAAAGCGCGAACGTTCTCTCGTGAAACGCAGTTCCAACCGGCAAAGTAGTGACCTCGATTCCTCTGTGTTCCTTTGTGATCTCTGTGTTTAGCCGCAGGGAGCACAGAGTGCACAGAGCAAAGCGGGATTATATGCAGCGGTCGAGGGGAGTAGCAACTCACCAGTACGCACCTTACCGCTGGGTCACGGCCATCAGCCCGCATCATCCCGAAGCCCCGCGCTTTCACCAGCGGGGCGAGGGATCTCACAGCCACGAGACAATCCGCTCCCACCTCGGGTAAAATCATTCCGACCCATGCACCGCCTCATTCAATGGCGCGATCTTCCCAGCGGCCTCTGATCCGCTCTGTTCCGGCCTGTTAAGTACTCTCTTCGGTGAAAGCTAGGAGCTAGCAGCTAATGGCTAAATACGATGTCATCGTGATCGGCGGCGGCCACAACGGCCTGGTCAACGCGGCCTACCTCGCCCGAGCCGGGAAGAAAGTTCTCGTGCTCGAACGCCGGCACATCCTCGGCGGTGCAGCGTGTACAGACGAAGTTTTTCCTGGCTTCAAGTTTTCTGTCTGCTCTTACGTCGTCTCCTTGCTCCGCCCAGAAATCATTCGTGACCTCGATCTCCCGCGCCATGGCCTCGAGATTCTCCCGCTCGATGGCACCTTCACTCCCATGCCCAGCGGCGACTATCTCTGGCGCGTCAACGATCACGGCAAAACTCATCGCGAAATCGCCCGCCACTCCAAGCTCGACGCCGAGGCTTACGACGAATTTGGCAAAGCCATGCAAGCCATGTGCCGCTTCGTCAAACCCATCCTCGGCATGGTGCCCCCCGACCCCACGACGCTCAATCCTCGTGAACTAATGAAGCTGCTTTTCATCGGCAAGCGCTTCCAGGGCCTCACCGGTGACGACAAGTACAACCAGGTCCAACTCATGACCATGAGCGCCATCGACTTTCTCGATCAGTGGTTCGAGACCGATGTGCTCAAAGCCACCATGTCGGCTTCCGGAATTATTGGAACATTTCTCGGCGTCCGCTCGCCTGGCACGGCTTACGTTCTGCTTCACCACTACATGGGCGAAATCGACGGCGCATTTCGCTCGTGGGGATTCGCGCGTGGCGGCACGGGAGCCATTTCAAATTCAATCGCCGATGCCGCGCGCGAAGCCGGCGTCGAGATCCGCACGAAATCGGCCATCGCCCGCATTCTCGTCAAGAACGGCAAAGCCGAGGGCGTCGTGCTGATGAACGCCGAGGAAATCGATGCTGACATCATTTCCTCCAGCATCGACCCGCGTCAGACGTTTATCAATCTCATCGAACCCGGCCAGCTTCCTGGGGATTTCATCGAAGAAATTCAGCGCTACAAGTTCCGCGGCTCCTCCGGCAAAGTCAACCTCGCGCTCGATGCGCTGCCGAATTTCAAGTGTCTGCCGGGTCCCGGTGCCCATCTTCGGGGCGCGATTTCCATCTCGCCCAGCGTCGAGTACATGGAGCGCGCATACGACGACGCGAAGTACGGCAATTTCTCCCGCCGTCCTTACATCGATATGGTCATCCCTACGCTGACCGATCCTTCCGTCGCCCCGCCAGGAAAGCATATTCTTTCCTGCTTCGTGCAATACGCGCCCTACAAACTTCGCCCCGGCCTCAACTGGGACGATCAGAAAGAAGCATTCGGCAACACCGTTATCGACACCATCGCCGAATATGCGCCCAACATCAAAAACATCATTCTTCACAAGCAGGTCGTCACCCCGCTTGATCTTGAACGCGAGTGGGGCTTGAGCGAAGGCAATATTTTCCAAGGCGAACTCTCGCTTGAGCAGCTTTTCTTCCTGCGCCCGGTGCCGGGATACGCGCGATTCCGCACGCCAATCAAGAATCTTTATATGTGCGGATCGGCCACGCATCCCGGCGGCGGAATCATGGGTGGCCCGGGTCGTCTCGCCGCGCTCGAAATTTTAAAGGACGTCAAAGGAGCCGCCTGACCATGCCCGACGCGCGCGACGTAGTCATCATCGGCGGCGGCCACAATGGCCTGGTTACAGCCTTCTATCTCGCCAAGGCCGGATTTAAGCCTCTGGTTCTCGAACGCCGCGCGCAGCCCGGCGGCGCCGCCATCACGGAAGAATTTCATCCCGGATTTCGTACTTCGATTCTCGCGCACAGCGCCGGCCCTCTGCGTCCGGATGTCGTACGCGACATGCGGCTTGAAAAACACGGCCTCAAACTGATTACTCCTGACGTCGCGGTCGCGTCGTTGATGCCTGACGGGCGGGCACTCATCCTGTATCGCGACACGAAAAAATCCGCGCAGGAAATTGCCAAATTCTCCCAGAAAGACGCCGCCAAATATGGAGAATTCGAGCAATCTCTCGGCAAGCTAGGCAAAGTCATCGCCGATGCGCTTGCTCTTCCCCCGCCCAACATTGACCATCCCAGCAAAGCCGATTTGTGGGGGATGCTGCAAACCGGCCGCTCCATGCGCAAGCTGGGCAAAAAAGATATGTATCGTCTGCTGCGCTGGGGGCCCATGGCAGTCGCCGATCTCGTCTCCGAATATTTCGAGACGGAACTGCTGCGCGCCACCATCGCTGCGCGTGGAATTTTCGGGACATTTCTCGGGCCTTGGTCAGCCGGCAGCAGCATGGTTTTACTCATCCGCGCCGCCGGGGATGCCCATCCCGCAGGCTCAGCCTACTTTGCCGAAGGCGGCATCGGATCGATCACCCAGGCCATGGCTTCCGCTGCGCAACAAGCGGGCGCCGAAATTCGCAGCAATGCCGAGGTCATCGAAATTCGGGTGAAAGATGGCGCTGCCGCAGGCGTGGTTCTTTCGAGCGGCGAGGAAATCAGTGCTAAGACCATCGTCTCGAACGCCGATCCTAAACGCACCCTGTTGCGGCTGCTCGATCCGGTTCATCTCTCGCCTGATTTCGTCATGAAGCTCCAGCATTACCGCATGCCGGGAACCGTGGCCAAGATTAATCTCGCCCTCTCTGGGTTACCGAAATTTACAGCGCTGGATGGCAGTAATGGTGCGCTATCCGGCCGCATTCAAATCGGCCCCGAGATCGACTACCTGGAACGCGCCTTCGACGACTCCAAATATGGCAACTTTTCGAAGCAGCCATATCTCGAAATCACGATTCCCACGATCGAAGATCCCTCGCTGGCTCCCTCGGGCAAGCACGTCATGTCCATTTACATGCAGTACGCGCCCTTCAAGCTGAAAAACAGCGATTGGCAAAGCCAGCGCGTTCCGCTCGGCGATGCGGTTATCAAAACTCTCTCGCAATATGCGCCGAACTTGCCGGAACTGATCCTCACTCATCAAATCATCACACCGCAAGATTTGGAAGATATGTATGGCCTCACCGGAGGCCACATCTTTCACGGAGAGCTGGCGCTCGATCAGTTTTTCACCATGCGGCCCTTGCTCGACTGGGCGCGCTACCACACACCGATCAAAAATCTCTTCCTATGTGGATCCGGAACCCATCCCGGAGCGGGGCTGACCGGCGGCTCGGGAGCCAATGCCGCGCGAGAAATCCTCAAGCAAGTGAAGAAGTGACGGGAACGCTCCGGGTGCGACACGCTTCCTTCGGTCATTCATCACACGCAATGCGTCCACTCGTCACAGCAATTTATCTAGCAATTGTGCCTACTGTGAGTCTGAGATATGCCCTGACAGCGTCACATTCACGGCCCTGGCACCGTTGGAACACAAGGGGGCGGAAGTCTGTTCGCGTTGCCGCTACCGCACAGCTGTTCTCGAATACGATCTCAGGAGTAATGACCCCAATTTTCAGTCAGCCCACGGATTTTGCTGCGTGAATTGCGCCGCTAGTTTGTTGGCGGCAATGGAGGAGATCCAAAGAGCGCGGAATGCAAAAGTTGACGATTCCATAGATCCGTCCTGAACTGACCTTCGGCGTATTCCAACCCTAACGCGGTGTGTCTTGAAACACCTTGCCATGGCACGTCGAGCACAGCCAGCTTTCCTTCAGGTCGATCCATTCCACAGCGTGCGACGGCGCCATCGCGCAACGGTAATCCTCGCAATGGATCAGATTGATGGTGTGCCCGATCTCGTGAACCGCTTCCTTGAGCAGCCGAGCGCGGAGCACGCTCGAATCGTCCGGCAATCCATAAAATTCCTGGCGCAGCCGGCGTAACGATACGACCGCGCAAGGCCCGCCCATCTGCGCCTCGCCAAAGACAAAAGTCAGAATGGGAATATACAGATCTACAGCAGCAACACCCAGTACGCGCCAGCAATCGGGCGTCACCAAACTCCCCATTCGCGCCAAAATCTCCGACGAATGATATTGCTGCCGCTCGCCGTGAAATGCGAATTCCGGGTCCAGGGGATCGGGGGCAATCCGGCAAGCCACACCGAAGGTGTCGGCTAAGGCAGGCGCCAGGTCCCGCAGCAGCCGGCCATCGAGCTTTCCGATCGGCAGCAATTGCAGGTTCATCGGATTTCGACGAGTTGCCGGCTCCAGCCGTACTTCTTTAACTTGTGATGCAGAGTGACGCGGTCAATGCCAAGCACTTCCGCCGCATGGCTCTGATTCCCGCCGCAGGATTCCACCACACGCAGGATGTGCGCCTTCTCCACTTCTTCCAGGCTCTTCGGCCCGCCATTCGCAACCGCCGATTTGAACACGAAGTCGGACTCGCGAATCTCCGGCTCTTGCGAGACCACCATGGCGCGTTCGATGGCATTCTCGAGCTCTCGCACGTTTCCAGGCCAAGGTTGTTGCTGCAGTAGATTCATCGCCCCCGGCGAAACTCGATTGATCCGCTTGTTCATCTGCAGTGAAAACTTTTTCACGAAATGATTCACCAGCAATGGAATATCTTCCCGCCGGTCACGCAACGGCGGAAGCTCAATATGAAAAACATTCAGCCGATAAAATAGGTCAGGTCGAAACTTCCCTTCTTCAATGAGTTGCTCCAGATCTTTGTTGGTCGCAGCTACACAGCGGAAATCCACTTTGATCTCCTGATTTCCTCCCACTCGCACAATTTCCCGCTCCTGCAGCACGCGCAGCAAATCCGTCTGCGTCTTTAAGCTGATATCGCCAATTTCATCGAGAAAGACTGTTCCGCCTTCGGAAATTTCAAACTTTCCTTTCTTGCGATACTGCGCGCCGGTAAACGCGCCTTTCTCATGACCAAACAATTCGCTCTCCAGCAGCGTCTCCGTCAATGCACCGCAATGAATTGCAACCATGGGATGAAAACGCCGTGGACTGGCCTGGTGGACTGCTTTTGCCACCAATTCTTTCCCCGTACCGCTTTCGCCGGTGATCAGCACCGTGGCCTCAGTCGGCCCGACCGTTTCGATCGCATCGAATACACTCTTCATCGCCAGGCTTTGCCCGATGAGGTCCCCGGGTTTGGCGATTTCGGCCACTTGCTCCCGCAGCAAAACATTTTCTTTTTGGGTTTGCCGATGCCCCAACGCCCTCTTCACCAGATGCGAAATCTCGTCCGGATCAAGCGGCTTGGTCACATAATCATAAGCTCCATTTTTCAGAGCTGTGACTGCGGTCTCCACCGAGGCATAGCCCGTCATCATGATGACCATGATTTCAGGATCGATTTCGTGTATTCGTTTCTGCAACTCGATACCGTCGGTCCCGCGCATCTTGATATCAATTAGCGCCACATCCCAGCTCTGCTCCGCCAGCCGCGACAAGGCTTCACTCGCGCTCTCCGCGGTTCCAACCTCGTAACCCTCCTCACGAAACCACTTGCCCAGCGAATCGCGTACGCTGAGCTCGTCATCCACAATCAACAATCTTCCCTGTGCGCTCACGTCCATCACCTCGCTTTCACGCTCCCAGCCATCGCGCTGCCCGCCATCGCAAATTGCGAGGCATTCTGCGGCAGCCCGATGGTAAACGTCGTTCCCTTCCCCAATTCCGATTGCACATCAATCCGGCCATGATGCCGATCAATGATGCCGCGGCTCACCGCCAGCCCCAGGCCAACTCCATGCCCTTTTTCTTTCGTGGTTTGAAACGGCTCAAAGATATTTGGCAAAAATTCTGGCGGGATTCCCATTCCATCATCGCGCACCACAATCTGCATCTCGTCTCCGGCAGAATTCATTCCCGTCCCTAACCACAAGGTCCCGCCGCGCGGCATGGCATCAATCGCATTCATCACCAACGCCAGCAGCACCTGCTCGATCTGAGACGGATCGCACTGCGTCATTGGCAAGTGATCTTCCAGTTCGAGATGGACCTCGATCCCCGCCATCTCGAGTTGATGGCGTACCAGCCTCACGCATTGATCGACCACTGCATTGATGTCGGTGCTTTCAATATTCATGGGGGCAGCGCGCGAAAAGACCAGGAGATTCTTCACAATGTCTCCGCATCTCCGGCTCTCTCCTACAATCAAATCCAGACATTGCTTGGCCTCGTCCAGCTTGCTCTTATCAAGCGTTCCTGCATCGATCCACTTCCGCAGTAACTTCGCGTATGTCAGAATCCCGGCCAGCGGATTGTTGATTTCATGCGCTACTACCGCCGCCATCTTGCCGACCGATGCCATCTTCTCCACTTGCAGCATGTGGTCGTAAACGCTCTTCAGTTCGTGGGTCTTTTCCTCAACCCGGTCTTCCAATGTTTTCGCCCACCCTACGATCTGCTCGTTGGCCGCGCGCAATTGCAGGCTCATCTGGTTGAACGACTGCGCCAGTTCTCCGACTTCATCGTCCGATTGCACTTCAATCTGGTATCCCAGATCTCCATTGGATAGCTTCTCCGTGCCGTCGGTAAGCACTTTGATCGGTTGATCCACCATGCGCAGGATGAACCACCAGCTCAGCACAGCAATCAGCAGCATGGCTGTCATTGTGTAGGCCAGGGTGCGCAAGTTCCCTTCCGCGAGTTGCTGGTCCGCCTTGACCAGAGACAAATCCGCATCCAGCACGCCCAGGATTCGTTGGCTCGCGGGATGCGCGTGACAATCGGCGTTCGCACAAGCTGGCTGATTTTCGATCGGAGTAATGATTCCTAACACCCGCGCTCCCCCGCCATTGCGGTAGATGCGGAAGCGGTCCGGCCGGTCCAGTTTGATCAGTGGCTGTGATTGAGAATGACAGCCGTAGCAGGCTTCAGCCGCCTTATCCACGACTTGCCCAGTTTCTCGCGCATCAGTGGAGTAGCTGATTCTGCCCTCTTGGTCGAAGATCCGGACCTTGACCATGCCCGGCTCGTCGGCCATGGTCTGGATCGTGTGATAGAGACCCTCACGATCGTTCCGCAGCATGTAATAGGTCGCATTGCGTCGGATGACGTCGCTGATACGCTCTGCGCTCGCGAGCGTGGCAGCTTCCAGATGCTGCTGCTGCAAGCGGATATTCAGATATCCCAGCAGCGCAAAAATCACTACCATGGTGCTGAGCAACAAAAGAATCAGCTTTGCGCTCAGGCTATGCGTCAGACGCTTCCAGCCGCCACGATTTGGTTCAGTCTCCGGCATGACTCAGTACGGCGCCTGCCACAGACTCACTCTCCTCTGCGATCTGACTCTTCGCTTGACTATGCTCTTCCGGGAAAATCGGCAGATACTTCGTCGCCAGCCCAAACAACGCAAAACCCGCCGCAATGATGGCGCCCGTCACCGCAAGTTCTGTCCACTTTGGGATGTAGTGCGTCCCCGCCGCTCCTTCCATTCCCGTAATGCTCACATTCAAGCGGTTCGTAATGAAACCTAACACTACCAGCACAGCCACCAGATAAAGCCCATCCGGGCTGTTCCGCACTTTGCGCTGCAAAAGCAGCACAATGGGCAGAATCAGGGCCATCGTGATCTCCAGCCAGAAAAGATACATCTCGTAGCCCGGCTGCAGTGCCACCTTGAACATGCCCCGGTGCAGCAGATCTTCAAATCTCAAGACTGCATACACGCAAAGAACTACCAGCAGCACCCGTCCCAGTTCTTGCAAGATGGGCAGTTCGAGCTGCCGGCCAAAATGCTTCGCGCTCATCGACGATTCGAAAATCGTCATCGCCAGACCCACGGCAATTGCCGACAGGAAGAAGAATCCCGGCAACAACGGCGTGTACCAGAAGGGATGCAGCTTCTCCGGCATGATCAGGTAAACCGTGCCTAGCGACGATTGATGCAGCGTCGACAAGATCACGCCGCAAATGACCAGGGGAATCAAGATCGTCTTAATGATTTTCAGCGGCTTGGTCAGGTTGAACTTTTCCAGCACCACCGGCGAAAATTCCAGCGTCAGCACCGTGGTGTACAGCATTACGCACCAGGCGACTTCAAACATCACTGAGTGCGGATTCCGCATGATCAGCGGATGCCATATGTTGTACGGCTTGCCCAAGTCGTACATCAGCGCGACGCACACCAGTACGTACCCGAGAAACGCCGTCAGCACCGTTGGTCTGACGATCGAATGCATCCGCTTGATGTTAAGAATGTGAACCGCCGCCGTCAGCGTGAATCCGCCGGCCGCCAGCATCACTCCGCAGAGCACGTCGAAGCCGATCCAGATTCCCCAGGGAAACTGATCGCTCAAATGCGTGCTGGCTCCAAGTCCTTGCGTGAAGCGCACCACCGTTCCGTAGAAACCGGCCACCATCAGGACCAAGAAGATCGCCTTCCAGAACGTCAATTTAAATTTCATTGCTTCCTCCCGTTATGGCCGTTCGCCGGAGTTTTCTGCCCTTCACTGGCCGCGACTTCTTCCCGCCGATGCGTAATCCACCACACCCCTCCCAGGGCCAGGCCCCACAACGGCACGAAGTCCGGAATGCGCGACAGAATGCGGTAAGTCAGCATGGGCAGTGCATAGTCCGGGGTTTTGTAACCAAAGTCCTCGAAGGGTACGCTCGAGAGCAACAGAACCGACGTCCCGCCTGCCTCCGTGAGTCCATAAATGTGCGGAACATATTTGCCGGGGTTATCGCGAATCCGCTGCTGCGCTTCGTTGATCAGATCATCGCGCTCGCCAAACTTCGTCGCCCCCGTCGGACAAATCTCCGCGCACGCCGTCGGTTTTCCACTGGCTACGCGATCCGGGCACATCGTGCACTTGCGCACCTTCGGCGCCAGCTTGTTCCACTCATATTTTGGAACGCCAAACGGGCACGCTACCATGCAATAGCGGCAACCCATGCACTTGTCGGCGTCGTAGGTGACCGGGCCAAGCGAGGTCTTCTGCAGCGCGCCTACCGGGCACACCGAGGCGCACGCCGGCTCCTGGCAATTCATGCACAACCGCCGCATGAATTTATCGCCGCGAGTCAGAATGGCGGTGAACTTATGCTCCGATTGCTTCTCTTCCGCAGCGATCGCGTCCGTATAGGGCAGTTTGTTCTGTTCGGCACACGCAGCTTCACACTGCTTGCAGCCGATACACATGGTCGAGTCGTATAGCAGGGCCTTGCTCATAATCTTCTCCTCGCACTTGGCCAGCGAGACTTCTGCTCCGGCGGCATGAAATTGGAATCAAACGATGAGGATGCCGAAGCACTCCTGGCCAGTGCGCGCATAAACAGCCACGAAGCCGTAAAAAATGCCGGATCCAGCGGTGAGTACCGGACCCGGCGCAACTGTTCCCACGCGCACGACCCCTCGCAGGAGACCGGCGGGCTAGGCTTCGGCGGATGTCGCCTCCCATCCGCCGAATTATGCCGGTGCTCATGTTTGACTCCCGCGCGTCGCAGGCCACTGGCGAACCGTTTCTCTCGCCCTGGCGGGCACGTTTAGGAACAGTGAAACTACTTCTTCTGTAGTGCGCGAATTGCAGCCACTGCTTCTTTGATCTGGTCCGGCGTCAATCCTTTGGTCGCAAATGCATGGGTCGCTTTCTTGCTCGGCCCGCCATTGGCGATGAAGTCCGTTAGGTCGGCGTCTGACTTCGCCTTCACTTCGTCGGAAACCAAACTGGGAATCTTGGCTGCCGGTTTGCCCGCACCGTCCGCACCGTGGCACATCGCGCACTTTGCCTTAAAGGTGGCTCCGGCATCTTGTGCCCAGGATAGATTGGGAATCAGAATGAATAAAGCGACTGCAATAGTCACAATCACGATCGCGAGTTTCGTCATCTTCATAATTGCTTTCCTCTCCATATGGATTTGCTGGCCTTTCGTAACCGTTGCGAAATTCGCCCTTCGGCTACTTTGGCCTGTAAACAAACTCAGCAGCCCAAAGCTGCAACTGATGAAATTTTCTGCTTTGTACCGGATTAACTGCTGTGACCCGAGTCACTTTTGGGCGTGACCTACGGAGTGCAGAAATATGCCACAGGTCACACGGAGAACAACGCTTACCTTCACAATTTGCAGGATTTACGCGGTGGGGGGAGGCAGTCTGATAAAGGAATTTACCGATTCAGGACGGGTCAGGCTAGGTAGGATTGAAATTAATCAAGTGGAAGAAACTTCCTTGCCGTTGACCTTACTTTCATTAGTTCTGGCCATCGCCATCTCGACAATTTCGCCAATCAGCTCACTATAGGAACGACCCGAAGCTTTGGCCGCCATAGCAAATTCCTGCTTGCTCGAAAGCCACGGATTCGGGTTGGCCTCGATTACATACACCTCGCCTTTCGGCGTCAGACGCATATCAATACGTCCGTAATCACGAAGTTTTACTGCATGGTAGGCAGCCAATCCCGTTTCCTGCAGGCGCTTCGTCGTTTCTTCGTCCAATTCGGTAACCAGATGCGACTTGGTCAGCTTGTGCGCCTGCGTATCTTTTTCAAACTTCACATCGTAGCTGGCAATTTTCGGCGTGCCATGGGGCAACTTTGAGAGATCCAACTCAACCAGCGGCAGCGCCTGCGCCTTCTCATAACTTCCCAGTACGCTGACGTAGATTTCCCGCCCTTCGATGTACTCCTCGATCAGCGCCGGCGAATCAAACTCATTCTGGATATATTCCACTCGCTCCATCAATTCCTTCACGCTGCTCACCACGGCTTCGGCATCAATCCCGATCGATCCATCCTCCCACACCGGTTTGACGATCAGCGGAAAGGAAACATCGTGCGCATGATCGATGCGTCCGCGATACGACATGGCAAAAAAAGGCGTCTTGATGCCGTGGAAGGCAAACATTTTCTTCGCGGTGGATTTGTCTTGAGCTAGAAAGTGCGCGTGCGGGCCGGCGCCAGTGTATGGAATGCTCAGCAGATCCATGTACGCAGCGACGTTCATTTCTTTGGTGTCGTCGCCGGCAAAGGATTCGGTGAGGTTGAATACGAGGTCCGCGCCGCATTTCGCCAGCGAGGTCAGGCTCTGTGGGGTACCATCGATCACCTGGTAGGAAGCCTCATGGCCCAGCTTGGTGAGAGCTTCGTAGATCTCTTCGCGGTCTTCTTTCTCGCGTTTTTTCTTGCTCTGCGGTTTTTTCTTTTTCTTGGGCTTTTCCTCGACGGCTTCCGGAGTGGGCACGTCCTCGCCCCAGATGTCGTAGAGCACCGCCACCTTCAGCTTTGCGCCAACCATTCGGCCTCCAGCCGATACCTTTATTATCTTCCTTCTCGTCGCCTCACTACCACTAACTTCGGTGCGTCAAATGTTGTTGTCATCCTGAACAAGCCGGGTGCCGGGTGCCCCGCTCCTTGCCGGTTTTGCAAGGGGCGGGAATCATAAAAAGCATCACGGCTGCACAAACTTTCCTCGATGCACATAATTCGTCGCGAGCGCCGTCGCGTACACGCTGATCTGAATCAAATGCTCCGCCTCGCGCTTCGCATCCGCAAACAAATTCAATTCGCCAATTCTCTTTTCGATCGATTCGATCAGCTTCTTGATCAGCGGCCGCTGAGCTCCCGTCCAATACGTCACTTTATCGACCACCGTCTTGCGATGATCATGCAAGAATTGCTGCGCCGGCTTCGCTCCCTTCCGCCTCTTCGACGTGTCGAAGATGTCCTGCAAATCCGCATCCAGCGCCAGATCGCCCAGCGCAACTTCTTGACCGTTGCGGTGATAAAACTCGCCAACGGTCATCTCCATTTCGTCGACCGTAAGGTCGGTCTCTCCACGCCGCCTGACTGGATCAGCATGGCCCAACTCCCGCGCAATCCGGTCCATGTAGCGCAGCTTCGCCATCGCGCCCCAGCCGCGATAGCGTTTGCGCCACGACGACCGCGGCGTCAGCCACACCGCAAATGTTTCCGCAAAATCTTCGTCGGGATGCTTCTGCGCATACCACCCCGGCAAATGCCGGACATACTCCCGCGAAAATGGCACCGGCCTGTAAATATCGTGATATGGCCTGCGAAATGGTCCGAACAGATGCTTCCACTCCGGGGTCCGGTGCAGCCGGTATGCGTAGTTGAACGCGTGTCCAGCTTCGTGCCGCAGATACATCATGGTCTCGCGCAGATCTTCAAGATCGTTCGTATCTCTTTCCAACTGCATCAGCGCCGGATCGGCCAAATAAAACGGCACGCCGATGACCGGTTCGCCCGAAGGACATCCCCATTCGTCGGTCAAATAAATCGCTGGGTGGAATTTCGTCAACTTCTTGGCTGCCAATTCGCGATACAGTTGCTGCACCAGCCTCTCGATCGGCGAGCCTTCAATCTTCAGGCCCAGGTCGCGTATGCGCCTGCCGAGGATGTCTTGCGCTTCCGGCTTCGATGTTTCCGTTTCTTCCACGTGATCTCGCTCAAGACTAACAGGCGGTGCGCCGCGACATGCTGCGGCCACGCCGAAAAGACTCAACAGGAAAGATTATCAAGAGGAATCTCTATCCCCGGCATTACGCAGGTCACTCCTCAACGCCAAGTGCGGCGATTTTGATTGGATGCTGGACGACAGCCTCATGTTCCTCGCTAGAACCCTGCCCTGGCAAGCCCAGTGCCGCTGGTATAGTTACCCGAGGAAGATTCACGTTTCCCACGAACTCGCATGCCCAACCCGCTCTTTCTCGATGAAACCGCCGTTCGTGCCCGATTGAAAATGCCGGATCTGATCGAGGCCATGCAGCGTGCACTGGTGGAGTTCTCCTCCGGCAAGGTGCAACAACCGGTCCGCACCGTGCTTCCGTTCGGCGATCAAGCTTTTTTCGGACTGATGCCGACTTATATTCCCTCGCTTCCCGCTCTCGGCGCGAAACTGGTGGCCTTGTGTCCCGCAAACGCTAAGCGCGGGCTTGCGACTCATCAGGCGATGATCGCCATGCTCGATCCTGAAACCGGCATCGTCAAAGCCATACTCGACGGGCGTTATATCACTGAAGTGCGCACCGCCGCGGTCTCGGCAGTTTCTGCTCAGCTATTGGCAAGGAGAGACGCTCGCGTGCTTGCCATTCTTGGCTCCGGAGTTCAGGCTCGCAGTCACGTGGAGGCGCTGCGGCTGGTGCGGCATTTTTCCGAGATTCGCGCTTGGAGTCCGAATCCTGAGCGCCTTCGTCAGTTCGCAAGAGAAACCGGAATTCACGCCGTCTCATCCGCCGAAGCTGCGGTCCGCGGCGCTGACGTTGTTGTGACCGTAACCGCATCGCCGACGCCGGTCGTTACAAGCGACTGGGTCTCCGACGGCGCCCATATTATTGGGGTCGGCTCTTGTATACCCACACATCGCGAACTCGACCCCGCGCTGGTCTTGCGTACGCGTTTGATCGTGGATTCACGCGCAGCCGCTCTGAAAGAAGCTGGCGACATCGTCATGGGAATGAACGAAGGCCGTTGGACAGCCGATCACATTCGAGCCGAACTGGGAGAACTTCCGGTCCGCGAAAATGATCGCGAGATTACGATCTTCAAGTCGTTAGGATTGGCAGTTGAAGATATTTTTGCCGCGCACTTGGTCCTTAACACAGCTTGAATCGAGCAACCTTTTAAACCCTAACCCGAGGAGCGCCGCGCCGAGGAATCTGCTTTTCTCCCAAATAACAGTGGCGAAGAGCGCTACCCCTTGTATCCCTCCGCCGCGAGCGCCTTCTTAAACTCTCTCAACAGGAACTGCAAATTCTCATCCGTTGCCAGTGGCCCCATAATTCCGATTCGGAATACCTTCCCTGCCAGCGGACCGAATCCACCCGGAATCTCAATTCCCTGCTCCGCCAGCAATCTTGCTCGCACTTTCGCATCATCGATTCCATCCGGAACGCAAACCGTATTCAGCGTCCAAATCCGATGCCCTTCGCGCACATGCATCTTCAAGCCCATCGCCTCGATCGCCTGCACAAAGCTTTTGTGGCAGCGCTGATGCCGCGCCCACCGGTTCTCAATTCCTTCCTCAGCGATCACCGCCAGTGCCTCGCGGAGTGCGTAGAACATCGAAATCGGCGCTGTGTGATGATACCGATGCGACACCGTGGTGTAATCGCGGATCATCTTTATATCCAGATACCAGCTTCGCACCGGCGTTTTGCGCTTGCCCAGCCAATCCATCGCCCGCTGTGACAAGAACATCGGCGACAGCCCGGGGGGGCAACTCAAGCCCTTCTGTGAGCAGCTATAGGCAATGTCGATTCCCGTCTCGTCCACGTCTACCGGCATCGATCCCAGTGTGGTCACGCAGTCCGCAATGACCAACGCACCTGCCTCATGCGTCGCTTTGCAAATCGCCTTACCCGGCTGCAAAGCCCCAGTCGAAGTCTCCGCATTTACAAAAGCCACCACCTGCGGCTTCTCCCGCCGAATAAAGTCCGCCGCCTCCTGATCGTCAAACGTCTCACCCCACGGTTTCTCGAACCGCACCAGGTTCGCCCCGTGCCGTTTGCCCATTTCGCTGATGCGGTCGCAAAAGTATCCATTGGCAAACACCGCAAACTTCGCGCCCTCCTCGACAAAATTCGCTACCGAGGCTTCCATGCCCGCGCTGCCCGTCCCCGAAATCACCATGGTCACGCCGTTCGTTGTGCCATACGCCATCTTTAGCAATTGTTCGATCTCGCCCATGATCTGAAAAAAATACGGGTCCAGATGCCCGACAATGGGCTTCGATAGCGCTTCATACACCCGCGGATGCACCATGCTCGGCCCCGGCCCGAACAAATACCTTTTTGGCGGATGAAGGGCAGACAAAGTCGTTGCAGCAGGAATCTCTTGGGTTGTGCTCATGCTCTAGGCCTCATGCCCATGAAGATGACAACTCTGCGTTCTGGGTTTACCCGACGGATTATATCGCCCGTCCATCTCCGGCGTCATCCCGAAGCCCCGCGCCTTATCCAGCGGGGCAAGGGATCTCACAGCGACCCCGTGTTATCCACTACAGACTTTTGAACTGGCGGCTAACCGCCGCAACCCGGTTCTCCAGAGAATACTGCCCTTTTTTCAACTGAACCAGATATTGTGCAACGGCCCGGACGGGTGTATATTACCGCTCGGTCGAAAAATCGGAAAATAGAAACTCCGACGCACGACCACCGCCGGTTAGTTTCCTAATTTCCCGATGGACTCGATTGCAGCGAACGCTGTGAGCCACTTGTCTAACGTTTCAACTCATTGATATTGCCATGGCATCCCTCGAGCGCCGCCAAACTGAACGCAACACTTTAGAGAAGCACGCCTATATCAGTATTGAGCCGAACAATGTCGGCATCGTTTTGAACGTCTCCTCCGGTGGACTTTGCTTCCACTCCATCGATCCCATCAAGCCCAACGGGACGATCCGCTTTGGCTTCTCCGACCAGCAACGGCGGGTCGAAGCCGAAGGGGTCCTGGTATGGAGCGATGAATCTCAAAAGGCAGGCGTACGCTTTACTTCGCTTTCGGCCGTGGCCCGCGATCGCGTCCGCGGTTGGCTCGCCCAGCCCGGAGCTCTGCCCCGGCCAGCAGCCCGCAACGGACACAGTGCCCCCGATGTGTTACATCCCGTCGATCCCTCGGCACTCACCGCTGCGTCTCCTGAACCCAGACCCCACGTACGACTGAACGGATTTTCGGGCGGGTTGGCTACCGGCCTCCTCGTGTCACTTCTTGTGACTTGTGGATTTGTTTTTCACGGCTATCGCCACGAATTCGGCGAGTGGCTGATCCGCACCGGCGAACGATTCGCTGCCAAGCCACAATCGCAATCCGTAGCCCTCGCAGCCCCGCCGGCGACGGCCTCTCCCGCGACAGCGGAGCCATCCACGGTATCGCCGCCACAAAAAGTCGTGCCGCTCCCTAAGCAGAGCGTGGTGCCCGAGCCCAAGACCGTTGAGCCAAAGACTGCCGAGGCGAAGCCTTCCGAGTCAAAAGTTCCCGAGTTAAAGAATGCCGCACTCTCGCCAGCTGCGACCGGCAAGGCTGACAAAGCTCAGAAAGAACCCGAGCGAATTGCGGCACAAACTCCCCCAAATCCGGTTAAGCCTCAAACAATCGCCAAGCTCGATCCCCCCGACCCACCCGTCGCGACCAGCACAAGGCCCGCGAGTAATCCCGCGCCTAAAGTTGATACGCCTGCCGTCGTCACACCGCCCCCGTCCCGGCCTTCGACTTCTGTTCCCGCGACTTCAGCCCCGGTCGCAGCCAGCCTGGTTGCGGCTAAACTCGATTCCACTCCGAAACCTGAGCCGGTTTCTCAACCCACGGTCAGCACGGAAGAATCGAAACCGACGAACGCACCGGCGATTTCGGAGACTTTCTTCGACGTCGGCAAGTTCAAGAATCCCCTGCAGGCCCACGACGAAGTCGATAAAGTCGCCAAGCTCGGCTTTCCTGTGACGGCAGTGCAGAAGGGTTTTCTCTGGACCAGCTCCTACCACATATTAGTAGGCCCTTACGGCGACGAGTCACTCGCGAAAACCACGCACGACAGCCTGGTCACCGACGGTTACAATCCACGAACTTTCGAGAGAGGGTCTCGCGACCTAACCGTGGCCTCCACCCTCTCGACCGGCGGCGCGCGCTTGCCCGAGGGAGAATACGTCATCAGTTGGGAGTCTTACATCGGCAATGCCAGCGTAAAGTTCCTGCATAACAGCCTGGTTGTTGCTACCGCCAATGCAAAGTGGGTGAAACGCGACGTCAAATATCCGCGGGATGCCTACGTCTACAAACGGAACGCCGACGGCTCGCACACGCTCCTCGAAATTCATTTCCAGGGGATGCGCCAGGCGCTGGTCTTCGGTAAATCATCCTGATTCCGATTTTTCGTTAACCACGCCGATTTCCGATACACCGCAATGATTGTCACCACCGATTCCATCGACATCCCGCTCCCCGGTTCGCCCATGCGTACTTTCGTTGCCGCTCCCAAAGCCGAGGGCCGCTATCCTGGCATCTGGTGCTATTCCGATATTTTTCAGCTCACGTCGCCCACTTTGCGAACCTGCGTTCGCCTGGCCGGCTACGGATTCGTCGTAGCCGCTCCCGAAATCTATCGCCGCATCGAGCCGCCAGGGACTGTAATTCCCTTCGATGACGCCGGGCGCACTCGCGGCCTCAACGATGCCGCCAAGACTTCTGCGGCGCATTTCGACGACGATTGCCGCTCCGGTCTCGACTGGCTATCCCGACATCCCAAGGTTGCGCCCGGAAAAATCGGCGCGCTGGGATTTTGCATCGGCGGCCATCTCGCCTTTCGCGCCGCCTTTCAACCCGACGTCCGTGTGACCGTCTGTTACTACGCCACCGGCCTGCACGACGGCAAACTCGGCCAAGACGCCGACGCTGGATCCCTCGTCCGCGCTGGCGAAATCCGCGGCGAACTGCTCATGATTTTCGGAACCAAAGATCCTCACGTCCCTGAGTCCGGCCGCGAAGTCATCGACCGCGCTCTCAAAAATTCCGGCATTCGCTACAACACCTCGCTCTTCCCCGCGGAGCATGCCTTCACCCGCGACGAAGGTCCGCGCTTCGATCCCGAAGCCACCGACCTGGCTTTCGCCCGGATGATCGCCCTATTCCGCGAGGTCTTCGCAAAGTAGATAAACGGGGTGCCCCGCTCCTTGCCGCTTTTGCAAGGGGCGGATCGTTCATAATCACACTACGATGAAACGAACTCTACTTTCCTGGAGCAGCGGCAAAGATAGCGCCTGGGCCCTCCACGTTCTCCGCCAGCAAAACGAATACGAAATCGTCGGCCTGCTGACCACATTCAATCGGGTCTTCGATCGTGTCGCCATGCACGGCGTGCGCCGCCAGCTGGTCGAGCCGCAGGCCACTGCCGTCGGTGTTCCTCTGTGGGAAGTCGATCTGCCATCGCCCTGCTCCAACGCCGACTACGAAGCCATCATGCGGGAGACCTGCAAAGCTGCGGTCCTCGCCGGCATCGAATACATCGCCTTTGGCGATCTTTTCCTCACCGACATTCGTGCCTACCGCGAGAAGCAGCTGCAGGGTTCGGGATTACAACCGATTTTTCCCGTCTGGGGCCTGCCCACGCGCGAACTGGCTCATACCATGATCGCCGCCGGCGTGAAGGCCAAGCTCGCCTGCATCGATTGCCAGCGCTTGAGCGCGAGCTTCGCCGGCCGCGACTTCGACGAGAAATTACTTTCCGAGTTTCCGCCGGAAACCGATCCCTGCGGCGAGAACGGAGAGTTTCATACCTTCGTTTACGCCGGACCCATGTTCCGTCATCCGCTCCCGCTCGCCGTCGGAGAAGTCGTACGCCGCGAGCAATTCGCCTTCGCCGATCTGCTGCTCGTCCCGTAATCAAATCGGGGTGCCCCATTCTTAACGGAGTGCTCTACCACGACGTTAAGGGTGGGGATTTTCTCCAAATCTTGTCAAGAGGTGTTTCTCATTGAATTTCCCCTATACCACTGATTCCAATCAGAAAATAAACTTCTCGAAAATGGCCATTCACCCCCTCCGGTTTGATATTCTGGAAGTAGATGGAGAAATAAGGCAAACATCTTATAGCTGTACAAAGAAAAAAGATCTCCAGGCGCGGACTCTACGTCCGCGTTTTTGCTTTGTCATGAAAAACACTCTTATCAGGTCTCATGGTATCTCGCCGCGCTTGTCTCTAAAGCGCCGGGGCGAGGTCGCAGAGGCCGCATTTCTCCACAAAGTCGGCAGCATGGGTTTCAGCGTAGCCAAGCCCTGGGGTGATAGCGATCCATACGACTTCATCGTTCAATCCGGAAGCAAGTGCTGGCGAGTGCAGGTAAAGTCCGCCTACGTCAAGAATGAGGGAGGATATTCGACGTCGTTGTTTGGCGGCACTCGACGAAGGGGATACACCCACGATGACATCGACTTCCTGGTGGCGTATGCGGTGCCAGAAGATGTGTGGTACGTCGTACCCGTGGACGTTTTCCGCCGAGCAAAGCAAATCCGCTTCTATCCGGGCAGCCCGACCTCGGAGTACGAGAAATATCGCGAAGCCTGGTGTTTGATGGCATGTCCGAGAGACGGAAAGATGAAAGACGAAGTTGAGGTGGAGCAGAGGTGTGAGGTGTGTCCGAGAGGAAAACCGCTCACGGGGGTGCCCCGCTCCTTGCCGCTTTTGCAAGGGGCGGGCCAACGAATCCGTCCCGATCTGGCAGCCGCGGTTCTATGATTTTCAATGTCTGGACCGAGCGCAAGCGGGTCGAGAAGTTAGACTACATCCACAACAATCCAGTAAAGCGCGGATTGGTCGCCGAGCCGGAACAATGGCGCTGGAGTAGCTATCGCAGCTATGCGTTCGGGGAGCCGGGGCTAGTTCGAGTCAACGACAGCGACATCATGAAAATGACGATGAGGACTTGGGTGGCCAAACGTCTACTCCCGCCCTTTGCAAAACCGGCAAGGAACGGGGCACCCGGCGTTTTGACCCTTAGCTACTTCGCGGGGCCGACTCCGATGAGCAGCATCTCTGCTTACGCGCCTTCCCAGAGTTCCCGATTAGCATTGGCGACACTGCGAGTTCCCCGCGCCCCAGAAGCCCACGCCGCCGCAAAGATGAAACATGCAACCCAGCCCATCGCTGGTGTGCCTACAAGTAGCACCACGTTTTCCAGCATGCCACCTAACACAGCACCAAGAAGATTTGCGCTCAAACCAGATGCCAGGGATGACATCCTGTCGATTCTCGATGAGAAAATAAGGCCGGAAAAAATGACTGGGAGCCCTGCCCAAACACTCGCTAAGCTCACCTTGGCAACCGTCGACAGGCCGCTAAGATCCGTATAACCGACAATCGGCCCCACCGCCA
>DATJOJ010000008.1:0-4527 GCA_035507035.1 Terriglobales bacterium
ATAGTATCTGTAGCCGCGGCTTCCGCCTGGACCAAAGCGCCGGTGCCAGCGGATGGCCTTTTGATTAGAGTAATGCGGAGAGCTGCAGCGGCCTCGTCAAATTGGATGTCGCCGAAGGCAAATCCCGCCTTTTGGAGTTCGCCTTCCAGCCGGTGGCAGACCATGGCGAGTGCGGATCGCGTGATCATGGGACGCTCCACTAGCGCAATCAAAATACTCGAAGAACCGTCACGAGGCCGTCTGCTGCTCCGACCGCCAAAGCGCGATCGTCCGGCGACCAGGCAAGTTGCGCCACCGGCGCACGCAGCCGCAACGAAGTGAGAAGCGGCGCCTTGGTGGTTGGATGCCACAGCGCAACAACTCCATCTTCGCACCCCGAGGCGAGTATTTCCCCGAAGTTTTGATAGACTAGTTGCGTTAGAAATTTCTGGTGATGTTCGAGTGAGATAGGCCTGCTTCCCGCTGGGCCCTTGCCGGCGAAATCCCACACCACAACCGACGATCCGCCACCCGTGGCCAGGTAGCGGCTGCTTGAATGCCACGACAGCTCTCTGATCTTGGTGGGATAACCAGACATGTAGAGGTCTTTCCCAGTCTCCACGACCCACAGATGAATCGTGGAATCCTGATTGCCGGCCGCGACGAACTTGCCGTTCGGGCTCCACGCGGTAGTCAGTAGCGATCCTTTGTAGGAGAATTTGCGGAGCGGTTTATCTCGATCTGAGCTCCAACAGATGAGCCCGCCATAGCAGGCTGCCGCGACTTCGTCTTTTCCGGGCACCCACTTAATGTCGGCGATGGTACTTGGATGCGCGACGTGGGAGCACAGAAGGCTTCCGTCGCTCCGCCACAGTCGTAATATCTTTCCAGCTGCGCTTGCGAGTTCGTTGGCATCGCTGCGCCAGGCGAGATGCTCTACCCATGCGCCGCCGCCTTCCAGACAGGCATTTTGATGTGCGTTGTCCGCGTCCCACAGCCGCACCTTTCCGTCCTGACCGCCGGTTGCGAATTGTGAGGCGCCAGGACGCCAAGCGAGCGCGGTGAGGCCGAAGGCGTGCGCCGCCAGAGAATGGCGAAGCGTTCCATCCTGCGCATCAAAAATACTGACGTTCCCACTTATCGAGCCGGCCGCCAGCATGTCGCCACGCGGACTCCAGGCTAGAGCGATCACGTGATCGCCGATTACGTGCTGCCAGGATCTGGCAACCGATACCGGGGCATTCGTGACACCGCCTATAGCAAGCATTTGCGAAATCCTTCTTGCAGCTTGGCACGCTTGAGATTCCGCCCGATGAACACCAGCTGGTTCCGCCGCGGTTCGTCGCCCCATGGACGGTCCTCACGCCCGTCGAGCAACATGTGAACTCCTTGGAACACGTAGCGGCAAGGCCGGTCGCGAATGCTCAGGATTCCCTTGGTGCGGAAGATGTCAGTGCCTTGCGTACGGAGAAGCTCGCCGATCCATCTGTTGAACCTGTCAGCATCGAGGTCGCCGTTGCTCTCAATACCCACCGAAGTCACCTGTTCGTCGTGCTGGTGACCAGGTTTGAAGGCCTGCAGCTGCTGTAACTCAACCATTCCTGCGGGCCCGCAAAGCGCGGCTTGAAATTCCTCGAAGCTTCTTTCCGTAAACAGCGCATAGCGCCCAGGCGAATCGATCTCGACTTGAAACGCCGAACTTCCTCCCTTGGTCTGGAGTTGAAACAGTTTACGTCCGGGCCGGAAACGCGAGCCATGAGACACGCGCACTTCTTTCCCCGAGAAGAGAAACGTCGCTTCATCCCGCAACTCGTCGAGACCATCGGAGTCTGCAGGGAGCGGCAGCATGACCATTTTCATTCTGGGGAAGTCCGCGCCACTCAGTCGCAGATCGTAGAACTCGTCTTTCAGCTCGTAGACGGCAGCCGAACGGAACGGATACTCGGCCTCCATCAATTTGGGGTCGACCTGAAGAGCGCGGTCGAGATTGAAGCCGCCGACATTCAGCACCGACTCGATCGCTACATCCGCGTTGCGGCTTCTATGCACCTTCGCCACCGCATTCATATTGCAGATGCGGTTCTCCAAGCGCGCCAACTCGTCTTCCGAAACCAGATCTGTCTTGTTGAGGAGAACGACGTCGGCGAATGCCACCTGCTCCCGCGCCTCCGGGGAGTCATCGACGTGCTCCCAGAAATGCTTTGCGTCGACCACGGTCACCACTCCGTCGAGCCTCAACTTTGCCTGCATTTCGTCATCGACAAAAAAGGTCTGGATAACCGGCCCCGGGTCGGCAAGTCCGGTCGTTTCCACCAGAATGTAATCGAATTTGTCGCGGCGCTTCATGAGATTGCCCAGGATGCGAATGAGATCGCCGCGGACTGTGCAACAGATGCAGCCGTTGTTCATCTCGAAGATTTCTTCCTGGGCGCCGATGACGAGCTCCTGGTCTACTCCTACTTCGCCGAATTCATTTTCGATTACCGCAATGCGCTTGCCGTGCTCCTCTTTCAGTATTCGATTCAGCAGCGTGGTCTTTCCGGCGCCCAGAAAGCCCGTCAGGACTGTGATTGGAACCTTGCTCTGAACATCGCTCATCTCAATTCTCTCCCTTTTCCGGTTTGGCCGCTCCAATTGAGCGCGCGGTGGCCGCGGCGAGCCGCCGCACGTCGTCCTCCGCCACTTCCTCAATTGATTTGTGCAACTTGTGCTGCCGGTTGCCGTTTTCGCTCAGGATCGCGATCACGGTCTCCAGCGGCGGGCAGCCCGGTTCCGAGCAGTGCAATTCGGTCACCATTACCGCTGCATCGTCGGAAAGAGCGAACAGCTCTCCGACCCATCGCTTAATCCGTGCGGTATTTGAACTCATGCTGGTTGGCCGCCCCGCAGCAAATAAGCCAGGCATAGAACCTTCCTTTCGCTTTAACCTTGATGGCTTGAGCCTGATCGTAGTCTTGACAATGACTTATCATTATCAATACAGTCCCGGCAAGCCTAGGGGGGTCAGTTCCAACCCGGGCAAAAACTAGAAAGCAAAGAGAGTATTAAAAGCGTTGTTGGGCAGAATGAGAATTGTCGGAGATCGCACTGAGATCGGAACACTGCTCGGCTGCGTTGGCATCATACATGTGATCGGCTGGGGGATGTTCTTACTTTATGTGCCGCTCTTTCCAGCAATGGCCGGGATGGGAATGCTGGCCTATGGATTGGGCCTGCGTCATGCGTTCGATGTCGATCACATTGCGGCTATCGACGACACGGCCCGTTTCCTTCTTCAGAAACGCAAAAATCCTTTGTCCGTGGGGTTCTTTTTTTCTCTTGGTCACTCCTCCATTGTGCTGTTGATGACCATCGCCGTGGCCACGGCCGCCCAGCACGTTCGCCATGTAATACCGCAGTTGGAGACCTACGGAGGAGTCGTTGGTCCGCTTTTGTGCGGAATCTTTCTGTGGTTTGTAGGTCTTCTGAATCTGCCGGTCCTTCTGGAAATGCTGCACCTTAAGCGCATGGCGAGGTCCCGCGCCTATCAAGACGAAGAGCTAGACCAACTACTGGCGCAACGCGGCTTGATGCGGCGAATACTCGGCAATCGCCTTCAGAACTTGATCAAGCATAGCTGGCAGACATTCCCTGTCGGTTTGCTTTTCGGTTTGAGCTTCGACACCGCGTCTGAAATCGGATTGCTCGCCTTGGCGGCCGGATTATCGGCCCACACTGTTCCAGTGTTCGCTTCCGTATCGCTTGCGCTGCTGTTTGCTGCTGGCATGTGCATGATGGACACTGCCGACGGCATCTTCATGGTCAAGGCCTATAGTTGGGCCTTTTCGAGCCCCCTTCGCAAAATTTCGTACAACCTCACGACCACGAGCCTATCAGTGGCGGTCGCATTGCTAGTCGGGACGATTGAGCTGTTGCGGGTTGCGTTGAGCGAACTCAAATTGCGCGGACGATTTGCCGATGGCCTTGTGACACTCGATTTCGCGTCGCTTGGCTATGCTATCGTAGCGCTGTTTGTTCTCGGATGGGCATGCTCGGTCTTCATCTGGAAAATCCGTCGGACGAGCGAAGCGTAATTATCGGCCTTGGTGCAAGTGCGGCCTCCCCAAGACGATGGCTTTCCGAACAAAACGGAGCATCCCTTCACCATGTCGCCGAAATTGAGAAGCTTTTGAAGTGGCTTCAATACTTTAACGATGCCCGAAACAGGCGAGAAATTCGTGATCAAGCTTCGCTGCGCTTTTGGTTCTATCGCACGCCATAACGCCTGCGTGGTCAGATGAGAAACGACTTACCCTTCGTGATGCTCGTATATGGGCTCGGCGATAGTTGCCTGGCGTTGAAACCAAAATGAAGTGCCCCTTGATAGCGTTCATGCCGATAATTCTCGCCTCCCTTACACTCTGTTCGACCGGGTTGGGAGGCATGACGGCCTTCAGGTTTCGCGAGAACCTTCACCTGATGCTCGGGTTCAGTTCTGGAGCAGTGATAGCGGTCGCGCTCTTCGACATGCTGCCCGAGGCGGTTAGGCTTGGAGGAGCGTCACACATC
>DATJOJ010000009.1:0-2114 GCA_035507035.1 Terriglobales bacterium
GGCGAACGAACTCGGGATGACATCGGGTGACGCCTTTATTTGCGCTTGAAGACCCGATGCGGATCGACGATCACAAACACTCCCCGGCTGCGGGCGAGCACGGTTCCATTTTCATCCAGAATTTCCGCCACACGCGTCAGCCGGCGCCCACGCTTGCTGATCTCGTGTGATTGCACATGCAATGGCTGGCGCAGCGGTATCGGCCTGAGGTACTCGATCTTCATCTGTGCCGTGGCCGCAACAATGTCCCGCTTCTTGTTCAGCTTGCTCATCGCTTCATCGAGAATAGTCGCGATGATCCCACCGTGGCAGTATCCGGGAGGCCCGGTGAAGCGCTTGCCCAGCCGAAACCGGCAAAAAAAACTCCCGCGCTCGCGATCAGCGAAAAACTTCAAGTGCATGCCTTCGGGGTTATCGACCCCGCACCCGAAGCACAAATTCTTTTTCAGCGGATGCGCCTTGCTTCCGTGTCCGGCTGCCGACGTGCGTCTTGCCATAGAGGGTGAATTGTATCCGAGAGCGGAAACCGGCGGGCATCAAGTATTATCTAAAACTACCCTGAACCAGATTTTCAGTGGCTGGTCGCAATATTTGAATCTTTAATTGATATTGGAGGACTTAGTGAGGCACATTACGGCTGTTCGCAGGCTGCTGTTCATTTCTTTTTCTGTAATTCTTTTTTTCGCAGTCTCCAGTTTTGCCGAAGCGCAATCCGGTCCGGGTGAAACTATCTTTAAATCCAAATGCATTCTCTGCCACGGGGCGGACGGCACTGGAAACACGCCTCTTGGCAAACAACTGCAGGCCGCCAATCTCCGCTCTAAAGATGTGCAGGGCAAGACGAATGCCGAATTGCACAAAGTGATTCACGATGGCCAGACGAACATGCCGGCCTTCGCGGAGCAGTTGACCGACGCGCAGATCGACCAAGTGATTAAGTACGTGCGGACATTCGGCAAGGGAGCAAAGAAATAACCGCGTCAGGTCGCTATGTCAGTCGTATCTCCGCCATTCACGGTAGAGAAACCGCAACCTGGTTGGGGCGGCGGCGGCGTGCATCCTCCGGCGCACGGTGGCGGCGGAGACAACGGCCCGGGTGACGGTTTCTCCAATTACGGCCGGCGTCTCTATCGCGCGCGGCTGGGTCTGCTGCTCGCGCTCGCTTCCATTTGCATTCTCTTCGTGACCATGACGGCGGCCTTCCTTCTCTTGCGCCACGGCAGCGTGGTGCTCGACGCCCGCACCGGCAACTATATTCGAGAATGGATTCCCATTCCCCTTCCCGTGGATCTGTTGTTGCTCAACACCGCGGTTCTGCTGGCGAGCAGCTTCGCCATCGAAATGGCCCGCCGCGCCATCGCGCGCGAGATGGTGCTGGCTCCGGTACGCTCAATACCAGGCATTGCCTTCGATCGTGAGATCGGAATTCCCTGGCTCGCCATCACGATTATTCTGGGGCTGCTTTTCCTCGGCGGACAATGGGCCGCATGGACCGCTGTTCAATCGCGCGGCTTTCACATGTTTTCCGGCGTGCCCAGCCCATTCTTTTACATCCTGACCGGCGCGCACGCGCTGCACCTAATGGGAGGAATGGCCGTTCTCTTTTATGCAGGAGTGATTTCGCTTTTGCATCGCAGGATCGAGCACCGCCGCATCGTGATAGAAATTAGCGCCTGGTATTGGCATTTCATGAGCATTCTCTGGATCTACATCTTCGCCCTGCTGCAGTTCGGACGTTAAAAGTCGGTTAAAAAGCAGCTAACATCAAACCTGCTTACGCTAGCTTCCATCCAAGTTCCGGTTCGTGCTCATAACTGCTCGGCCAGAAGCACCCTGGGAGATCGGGTTCGGTGATTGGCAACTTAGGGTTTTTGAACGATGGACGTAAAAACCAGGCCGCTCTTCCTGCGTTCTTCGTCATTGGTCCGCCACGCACCGGAACCACATGGTTGCACCAGGTGCTCGCGCCATACGCGAACCTGCCGTTTCCCACTAAGGAAACTCGTTTCTTCGACGTCCATTTTCGCCGCGGTCTGGGCTGGTATCTGGCCCATTTCCCCGCATCTCCCGAACACCAGATGAGAGGCGAAATCTCTCCTACCTATTTCGCATCC
>DATJOJ010000010.1:0-4997 GCA_035507035.1 Terriglobales bacterium
CAGTCGATATGCCGGACAGCGGGTATCCTGACACGGATTTCTCCTCTGCCCTGCTGAACGTCAGCGTGAATCAGGGCCTGACTGCGGAAGAGTGCGGACAGTTTGCGCCAACGTCGAAAGATGCCGCAACTCCGGCGAGCAGCGAGGATTCAGTAAAGACAACACTGAAGACCGATGCTGTTAAGCCGGCTGCGGTGAAGCTGGGCAGGAACGAGTTCAGCGAAGTTGAACAGATGAAGGAAGCGGGCGAGAGCCAGTCTGATCTGAAGTACTTCCATCTGTTCAAGAATGGCGCCTGCTACGAGTTCGCGCTCGACGTGGAAACTTTCCGCAAGGGCGATGAGGACTTGGCGCAGGTTGATCGCGGACAGGTTTTCAATCGGCTGGAGAAGATTCTCACCACGGCGCGGATTAAGGATGTTCAGTTGCCGGGAGAGGAGAATGCCGACAAGACCGTTGTTCCGGATACGACGACAGCTCCAGTTGTTAAAACGCAGCCAGTTGCGCCGACAACTCAGACTGAAACGACCCAGGTAGTGACGCCGGAAAAGCCAGAACAGAAGTAATTGCTCATACCGAAAGTCAAAAACCCCCACCCTGTCGCAGAAAAACGCGACAAGGGTGGGGCAACCGCTCACGGATACCTCACCATAAATATTCGCGGACAAGAGTGTCCGCGCCACACGGCTACCGTTTGCGGGATCTGGCGATCGCTTCCCTTGCCTCCCGGTCTGCGGTGCGGCGGCGTTCGGTTTCGCGCTTGTCCCAAAGCTGCTTCCCTTTTGCCAGGGCAAGTTCAACCTTCACCCTTCCATTTTTGAAATACATGCGTGTGGGAATCAGGGTGAGGCCTTTTTGCTGCGTTTTGCCGATCAACTTACGGATCTCTTCTTTATGCACCAGCAGTTTGCGGGTGCGCAACGGCGCGTGGTTGTAGATGTTGCCGTGCTCGTATTCGCCGATATGGCAATTGAGCAGCCAGAGCTCGCCGTCTTTGACAATGCCGTAAGCGTCCCTCAGTTGCACCAGGCCGGCCCGCACCGACTTCACCTCGGTACCCGTTAAGGCAACGCCGGTCTCAAATTTTTCCAGCAAGAAATAGTTATGAGAGGCGATCCTATTAACAGCAGCATCTCTCTGCCCGGCGGCAGTGGGGTCGCGGCGCGGATTCTTTTCCGCGTTTGCTTTGGTTTGGTGAGTCGCCTGGCGGGGCATGGAGATAGGGTAACGCAAGCGGCGAAACGAGTTCAGGATTCCGAGGTTTCAACAGGTCTTAAGGTTTCAATGCTGGAACGTTTCAAGGTTTCAATGCTGGAAGGTTTCAAGGTTCCTCAACGTCGACTACAGGGTAGAAACATTGAAATTTTGGCACCTTGAAACGCGGCTCGTCAGGCCCTTTCCCGGGTATTAGCACTTGTGAGTAAGTACAACGCGAACAGTAACTTCGACATGGTTACGGCTGATGCTATAATCGCGCTTCTCCCACAGCCCAAAGCGGTAGGGTCAGCATGGCCCGCAGGGGAGTAGTTTTTTGATGATTTCATTGATGAAACGTTCATTCCGGCCCGCCCTGACCATCCTCCTGGCTTTTACCTTGGTTTTCCCGTTGGCGGCTGAGAGTGCTAAGTCACTCTATAACAAAGGAAAAATTGCGGAAGCACGCCAGAACTACGAACAGGCTTACGATTTCTATAAGCAGGCTTACGACAAGAACCCCACCGACCTTGACTACCGTTCAGCTTTCGAACGATTGCGGTTTTTAGCGGGCGCGTCGCATGTTCATCGCGGGCAATTACTGCGCGAAGCGGGCCGTTTAGAGGAAGCCCTGGCCGAATTCCAGAAGGCGGCTGAGATTGATCCCTCGAGCGCCATCGCCAAGCAGGAAATCCAAGTCACCCAGGAGATGATCGAGCGCGCCAAGTCTCCGGCGCCAAAAGCTGCGGCTCCACAGGCGGACGAACTGGAAAAGCTCGTCCAGCAGGCCGGGGGTCCAGTCGAACTCGAATCCATCCCGAACATCCCGATGACGATGAAGCAAACGGAAGACAGCAAGATCATCTACGAGACGATCGGGAAGCTCGCCGGCATTAATGTCCTGTTCGATCCGGATTACACCTCGCGCCGCATCAAGGTTGATCTCAACTCGGTTTCTCTTGAGCAGGCGCTCGAGATCGTGGCCCTGGAATCGAAAACCTTTTGGCGCCCGGTAACTCCGAATACGATTTTCGTTGCTGCCGATAATCCCGCAAAGCGCAAAGAGCTGGAACAGAGCGTCATCAAGACGTTTTACCTTTCGAACCTTTCGCAGCCCACCGAACTGCAGGATGTGGTGAACGCGATGCGTCAGATTCTAGAAATCGCGCGCATTCAGCCGCTGCCTTCGGAAGGCGCAATTGTGGTCCGCGGGACACCGGACCAGGTCGCATTGGCGGAGAAGCTGGTCAGCGACCTCGATAAAGCCAAACCGGAAGTGGTTATCGACGTGGCCGTGCTGCAGATCACGAAAGATAAGAGCCGCACGCTGGGTATTAGCCCGCCTACCAGCATGAGCGTGCAGCTGCAGCCGAATGTCACCAACACCACTACGCCCACGAGTACAACCGGAACCACCACAACCACCACGGGAACAACTTCGACGGGTGGAATCAATTTGAATTCGCTGGCGAACCTGAACGCGACCGATTTTCAGGTCACGATCAGCCAGGCGAACGTGAGCGCGCTCTTTTCTGACAACAACACCAAGCTGATTCAGAACCCGCAAATTCGCGCACTGGATGGGCAGAAGGCGTCCCTCAAAATCGGCGAGCGCGTGCCCATCGCGTCCGGTTCGTTCCAGCCGGGCATCGGCGGAGTCGGCATCAACCCGCTGGTGAACACGCAGTTCCAGTACCTTGACGTCGGCGTGAACATTGACGTCACGCCTACTATCCATCCCAATGGCGATGTGACGCTCAAGACCACGATGGATATTTCCTCGGTTACGGGTAACACGAATATCGGCGGCATTACCCAGCCGATCATCGGGCAGAGAAAGATCGAGCACGTCGTCCGCTTAAAAGAAGGCGAAGCCAACCTGATGGGCGGAATGCTCGAAGATTCCCAAACCAAGAACCTGACCGGAATCCCAGGCCTGGCGCAGATTCCGATTTTGAAGTACATCTTTGGCCAGGAGTCGACTGATCATTCGCAAACCGAAACCGTCTTCGTGCTGATTCCTCACATCGTGCGGCGGCAGGTGTTGACAGCCGCGAATGAGGAAGCCATTGATGTAGGTACGGCCAGCGAAATTGAATTGCGTCGGGTGGAGCATTCGACAGCAACACCCACGCCATCCGCGCCCACGACTGGACCATCGTCTGGTGCAGCCCCCGTCAGCGTTCCGCAACCCACGCCGACGAGTTCATTCGAGCCCGCGCCGCAGCTGATGGAGCGCCCGTCGCAGGCGAGTTTCTCGTTCGATCCGGCGAATATGACCCAGCATGTGGGATCGACTTTCACGGTGAACGTACTGCTGAATGGCGGGCAAAACGTCTTCCAGGTCCCGATGCAGATCACGTACGACCCCAAGCTGCTTGAAGTGGCAAACGTTTCGAATGGCAGCCTGCTCTCGAAAGACGGGCAGATCGTGACGCTCACTCATCGCGAGGACGACGGCAGTATTCAGGTGACAGCCACGCGTCCACCGGGCGCCGCGGGCATCTCCGGCCAGGGAACGGTGGTCACGCTGACCTTTGTGGCGAAGGCCCCGGGTCAGGCCCTGCTGGCGATTGCAAAAGGCGGGGTTCGTGATTCCGCGATGCAGGCGCTTTCGGTTAGCGGGGCGAGCGCCGCAGTTACGATTCAGTAGGAACTGAGTCTTGAATTTCGGTGGGACGGGCATCTCGCCCGTCCTCTATCCTCCCCAAGCTACTGTGGTTCAATGGCTTAAGCTGACCGCAAAGACTAGTAACTGAGCAGGCAGATTCCGTGCAAATCCTGGCGGCAAAAGCGTTCTCACTAGAGATGCCAAAGCGGAACGAACAACAGGGATTTACTCTGGTCGAGCTGATCGTGGCGACCAGCATTCTGCTGATTCTGAGCACGATGGCAGTTCCATTGGCGCGGGTGACCATCAAGCGCGAGCGGGAGAAGGAACTTCGGGCCGGGCTGTGGCAACTTCGAGACGCTATCGACCGCTACAAAGATGCCGCCGACCGGGGGGCGTTTCAGATCAAAGTAGGCTCGGAAGGTTATCCCCCGGACCTCGATACATTGGTGAATGGGGTTGATGTGGGCGGAAAGAAATTAAAGTTTCTGCGCCGAATTCCGACAGACCCGATGACGGGCGGCACCGATTGGGGACTGCGCTCGATGCAGGATGATCCGGACTCGGACTCATGGGGCGGAGATAACGTTTTTGACGTTTATACGAAATCGGATGGGACCGCGCTCGATGGCACGAAGTACAAAGACTGGTAACCGTGAAATCCACTAGAAAAGACATCTTGTCGAGGCGCAAGCGGCACAGCAGCCACGGCTTCACGTTGATCGAGTTGATGATCGTGGTCAGCATTTTGCTGATCCTGATCTCGATCGCAGTGCCACAGTACACGCAATCGGTGAAGCGGGCGCGCGAGTCCGTACTGCGACAAGACCTGTTCACCATGCGCTCGGTGATCTCCCAGTACACGCTCGACAAACAAAAGATGCCGCAATCCGGCGATGACCTCGTCCAGGCTAGATATCTGAAGCAGATTCCAACCGATCCCATGACTGGCCAGGCGAACTGGAACTGGCATACCGCCGATCAGGATGAGATCATGTCTCCCGATGAGCAAGACGAAGGCGGCATCGACGACGTGTTCAGCGCGTCGGATGAGGTCGGTTCAGACGGCGTGCCGTACAGCCAATACTAGGCTTCAGGCGTCAATTCACTGTCATTCCGAGCGAAGCTGGATGATTCGCTTGCGAATCATTCCGCGGGTCGAGGAATCTGCTTTTCGTGAAATCGCAGCGAG
>DATJOJ010000011.1:0-189948 GCA_035507035.1 Terriglobales bacterium
GCTCAGACGTGCCGAGCCTAAAATCCATCCTCCATGTAACTCTAGCCCCTCAACTCTGGTTGCCATTTCAGATTGGCGGGCTCGGTTTTTGCGTAAGTGGAGGTCTTTTGGGCGCAATACTTACCTGGCCTGGAAAGGGAAAGTGACGGGTGTCGCCGTGCTATAATTTACATTCGCCTGAACTTGTTTCGAGGCATCTGGTGAATTCTACGATCTCCTCTACTGGCGAATCCTGCATTATTACGAACGCAATGAAAGTTTACTGAATACGAGGTATATCCATGTCCGGCCACTCAAAATGGGCCACAATTAAGCACAAAAAGGGCGCGCTCGACGCGAAGCGCGGCAAGATTTTTACCCGTCTGATCAAGGAAATCAGCATTGCCGCGAAGGCTGGCGGCGACCCCGACACTAACCCCCGGCTGCGCACCGCAATCGCCGCGGCTAAGGCTGAGAACATGCCGGCCGACAATATCAAGCGGGCCATCCAGCGCGGCACCGGCGAACTGCCCGGTGCAACCTACGAAGAATTCTCGCTTGAAGGTTACGGGCCGGGCGGGGTGGCAATCCTGGTTGACATCAACACGGACAACCGCAACCGGACCGTCAGCGAAATTCGCCATGTTTTCGGCAAAAACGGCGGCAACATGGCATCAGCGGGCGCGGTTGCGTATATGTTCCATAAGAAGGGTGACATCGTCATCTCGAAATCAGCGGCAACGGGGGATGATCTGATGAACATTGTCATCGAAGCGGGTGGCGAGGAAGAACCGATTGACGATGGCGAGAATTGGGAAATTTTGACCCCGCCTTCTTCTTACGAAAGCATGCTAGAGGCCTTAAAGAAGGCTAACATCACGCCCCTTTCTTCCAGCGTGACCATGATTCCCGATACCTACGTTAAGCTCGAAGGCCAGGCCGCCAATACCATGATCCGGTTGATGGAGGCGCTGGAGGAGCACGACGACGTGCAGAACGTGCACTCGAACTTCGACATCGATCAGAAGCTGCTGGAGGAAGTGGCCGGATAATAGTTCGCGTTCGGACTGAGGCCGCTCTCCGGAGCGGCCTTTCTTGTTAGCAGGGCACTGGGAGGGAATCCTGAAACAACGGCTCGACAAATTGCTTTTTGAGCGGGGCCTGGCTGCTTCGCGCGAGCGTGCCCAGGCACTGATTCTCGCGGGAAAAGTGCTGGTGGACGGGCAAAAGATATCCAAGGCAGGTACTGGGATCGAACCTGAGGCAGAGATTCGGCTTCTGGGCGAGGATCTGAAATACGTAAGCCGTGGCGGACTCAAGCTGGAAAAGGCGCTGGAACATTGGCAGATTGATGTGTCGGGAAAAGTTTGCCTGGACGTCGGAACATCCACTGGTGGATTTACTGATTGTCTGTTGCAGCATGGCGCAGCCAAAGTAATCGCTGTCGACACGGGCCAGGGACAAATTGACTATCGCCTCCGCCAGGATCTGCGGGTGCGGTTGCTCGAAAAAACCAATGCGCGTTATCTGACGCGAGAACAAGTTGGCGAGATCATCGACCTCATCGCCATGGATGTTTCGTTCATCTCGGCGACACTGGTTTTACCGGCCGTGGTTGCTGCGGCTTTGCCCCTTGCCGATCGACAGGGACGTCAGATCGTGGTTCTGGTGAAGCCGCAATTCGAGGCAGGCCGAGAGTTCGTCGGCAAAGGCGGCATCGTGCGCGACGAAGCTGCGCAACGAGCCGCAGTGAAAAAAGTTCGGACTGCGCTGATGGAGGAACGATGCGCGCAAACTGATGTCATCGAATCGCCAATCTTGGGAGCAGAAGGGAATCGCGAATTCCTGCTGTACGGCCAGTTCTGATTTCATGCCAACCACATTTACCGCTAGCCTTCGGTTCTCTGCGTCCTCCGTGCTGCCCTCTCTGTTTTAGTCTTTCCTTTTTAGATTTCGGTACAATTCAAATTTCATGGCCAGCACCAGATTTTCCGTGTCCGAACCCAAATCCGCCGGAATTGTTTCCAAGCCCGATAAGCCCGAACTTGCCGCCGTCGTACCTGAGCTCCTCAGCTGGCTCCGCACTCACCACTACCAGGTTGTAATCGACCGTGAAACTTCTGCATACGTGAGTGGCCTGGAGGCAATCGATCGCGAGCAATTCTCGGCAAGAGAACTTGGTTTCGTAATCGTCCTGGGTGGCGATGGCACTTTGCTCTCCGCTTCGCGAGCGGTTGCCAAGGCCGGTGTTCCAGTGCTCGGAGTAAATCTCGGCTCGCTTGGTTTTCTGACGGATGTGCGGCTAGAAGACCTCTATCCGACCCTCGAGGAGATTGACGCCGGTAAGTGCTATTGGGAATCGCGGTCCATGGTGCATTGCGAGGTGCTCCGCAAAGGATCGCTGGTCGCGCGCTATGAAGCCCTCAATGACATTGTCGTGGGAAAAGGCACGATCTCCCGCCTGAATCATTGCGATGTCTTCATCGATGGCGCTTTTGTTTCCAGCTATCAGGCCGACAGTTTGATCGTTTCCACGCCCACCGGATCGACAGCATACTCACTTGCCGCCGGCGGACCGATTCTTATGCCGAGCGTTGACGCTCTGATCGTCAACCCGGTTTCACCGCACTCCTTTACCCATCGCTCGCTGGTCGTGCCCGATACATCGAAGGTTGACCTTGTGGTCAGAACCGGGCAGGAAGAAGCTTATCTCAGCATCGATGGCCAAGTGGGTATGCCGATGTATGACGGCGACCGAGTGCAATGTTGTAAGTCTGGACATCAAGTCAAGCTGCTGCGCACCCACGGAACCTTCTTCGATGTGTTGCGCGCGAAACTGAAATGGGGACAAAGATAGTGAGAAGTCAAATGTTTCGGATTTGGTTTTCCTGCATAGTTTCATTCTGCTTAGTTCTTTCGTTAAAGATGTCGGCGCAATCGAAACCGGTCGCTGATCTAATCATTACCAACGCCAAAATCTGGACGGGGGACGATGCTCATCCGCGAGCGCAAGCTATGGCCGTGAGGGGAGACCGTATTTTGGCGGTCGGCTCTGACCATGACATGGAGGACCTGAGGGGCGCGGAGACCAAGGTCATGGACGCCGGCGGCAAATTGCTGGTACCGGGATTCAACGATGCACATGTGCACTTCGTGGGCGGCGGCATGGACTTGGACAATGTTCATCTCAAAGATGCAGCCAGCGTGGAGGAATTCGTTTCCCGGATCCGTGAACAAGTGAAAAAGACGCCCAAAGGGCAGTGGGTGCTTGGCGGGGGCTGGGACGAAACTAACTGGAGGCCGCCGCAGCTTCCAACCAAAGAACTAATCGATTCATTCACCCCGGATACGCCGGTCTTTCTTGATCGTTATGACGGCCACATGGCGCTAGCGAACTCGGTAGCTTTGCGGCTGGCGGGGATCACTGCACAAACTCCCAATCCTCCCGGTGGCGTAATCGTTCGTGACGCACAAGGCAACCCGACCGGAGCGTTGAAAGATGCCGCGGCGGAACTCGTCATCAAGATTATTCCACCGATTACGCACGATCAAAGAATTGCTGCCATCAAACGTGGCCTGGAATACGCCGCCTCCGTGGGAGTGACCAGCTTTCAGGAGATGAACGACGAGTACACGGATAGTTTCGCTGACATTGGCGCTTATGACGAGCTATTGCAGAGCGGAGATCTCACAGCACGGGTCTATGTCGCAGCTTCCATTGTGGATTGGAAAAAAGAAGCCGATATGGGCATTCGTCACGCCTTCGGATCATCGTTCCTTCGCATCGGCGCCCTGAAGGGATTCGCCGATGGCGATCTGGGATCGCGCACCGCGTATTTCTTTGCGCCGTACAGCGACGAGCCTAATAATTCTGGCTTGCTGAATAAGCAAATGCAGCCGCTCTCGCAGATGCAGGATTGGATCACCGATGCAGACGCGGATCGCTTGCAAATTTGCATTCATGCCATCGGAGACAAGGCGATCTCGACCGTGCTGGACATGTACACCGAAGCGGTGAAAGCCAATCGCGGCTCCGAGCGGCGCTTCCGCATCGAACATGCGCAGCACATAGCTCAGAAAGATTTCGCCCGCTTCGCGCAGTTAGATGTGATTGCGTCGGTTCAGCCGTATCAGGCAATCGATGACGGACGCTGGGCTGAAGCGCGCATCGGGCACGACCGCGCCAGCCGAACCTTTGCCTTTCGAACCTTCCTGAATTATGGTGTGCACCTGGCTTTCGGAACGGATTGGGATGTGGCGCCACTCGATCCGCTGCTCGGCGTCTATGCGGCGGTTACTCGGGCCACGCTCGACGGCAAGAATCCGAACGGCTGGTTTCCGGAGCAGAAGTTAACCGTGGAAGAAGCAATGAAAGCGTACACCGTGGGCTCGGCTTACGCGGAATTTCAGGAACAGGAAAAGGGATCGATCACGCCGGGGAAACTCGCCGACATGGTTCTTTTGAGCGACGACATCTTCACCATCGATCCTGTCAAGATTCGTGACGCAAAAGCGCTGAAGACGATTGTCGGCGGGAAAGTCGTGTGGGATTCTTCGCGCAAGCAGCCCTATGCGACGTTTGGGGTGATGTAGCGGCGGGTGTTCCTGCGATTGGTGTGGGCGCGCGTCCCGCGCGTGCCCGAACGCATGGGCCGTTCGGCTCTATGTATCCCGTCTCTGATTGTTGTATGCTTTTGCCGCTTTCGGCGACCCGAGCGTAAGTGCTTTGTCGTTCCGAGCAGCATAGCGACGAAAAATCCGCAGTTGAAGCAGGAAGAGCAATTATGAAAGCGATTCTCTGTGTGGTGATGATCGGCCTGTGTTGCACGCTCGCCTTAGGGCAAGCGCAATATAAGGTGCTGTGGAGCTTTCTTGGGACACCTAACGACGGTTTTGAGCCCGTAAGCGGATTGGTTTTTGATGGTAGTGGCAACCTATACGGTACGGCATCGCGCGGCGGCAGCGGTATCCTTCCATATGGGATAGTGTTCGAACTATCTCCAAAGGCTGATAGCACCTGGACGGAAACTGTTCTGTACAACTTCTGCTCGGTTACCGCGTGCTTGGACGGAGCCGTGCCGATGGCCGGTTTGGTCTTTGACTCTAAAGGCAATCTGTATGGCACAACCTATGCGGGCGGAGCAAACGACTGTGAAAACGGATTCTTTGGATGCGGCACAGTCTTCGAGTTGTCGCCACCCTCGCTTCCGGGCGGTAATTGGACTGAAGCCGTACTCTATGATTTTTGTTCCGATGGGATCGAAGGAGGATGCAAGGACGGAGCGGAGCCAACCAGCCAGCTGACGGTTCGAGACGGGAAGCTGTATGGGACGACAACTACAGGCGGAGCCGGTGGGTTCGTCAATGGTTGCTGTCTTGGTGGTACGGTTTTCGAGTTGTCGCCGGGAAACAATGCCTGGATATATGCGCTTCTATACAATTTTTGCGCTGATGGCCACGATTACGTTTGCCCGGATGGTTCCGCACCTCAAGCAGGAGTGACCTTCGATGACATCGGAAATCTTTACGGAACAACGAAGGCCGGTGGATCTCTTCACGGTTTGGGAAATGGGACGGTATACAAACTCTCTCCAGGTGCTGACGGATGGACAGAAACATTACTTTCCAGCCACATGCTTGACCAAGATGGCGGCCCGCTAGGCGAAGTTGCGGTTGACAAGCTGGACAATATCTACGGCACGTTCTCGTCAGGCGGAGCGACCTTTTGCGGAGGAGTTTTTAGGTTGTCCCAGAAAGGAAACCCGCCAAAAACGTTTTCATTCGACGGAAATGACGGGCAGGGCCCCAGTGCTGGCGTACTTCTGGAATCGAAGACAGCAAAGATCTATGGAACGACCTCGGCAGGAGGTACTGCCCAAGAGGGTACGGTTTTCGGGATTATGGCATCAGGCACCGAAAGTGTTCTCTACAACTTTTGTTCTCAACCTGGTTGTGTGGACGGCGAAGCACCCATGGGCGACCTGATTACAGACGCCAATGGGAATCTGTATGGAACAGCAAGCTTCGGAGGGTCGAGCGGCAACGGTGTGGTGTTCGAGATTACTCCCTGATGCTGCGCCGAGGTTCCCGATCTGCAGATTCATCCTTCCGCTTCGCTCCGGTCGGAATTACAAGTTGGTCAAATGGCGGGCGCTAGCCTTCATCCCTTAGCAAGTCCCTCATCGTCTCCCGCCTGCGAATCAGCTTTACCGATTTTCCATCCACCAACACCTCCGGCGCACGAGGCCGGCTGTTGTAATTCGACGACAATACCATTCCATAGGCACCCGTATCGAGCACCGCAAGCAGATCGCCTTCGTGCACAATCGGCAATTCGCGGTCGCGAGCAAGAAAATCTCCACTCTCGCAAATTGGGCCCACAACATCCGTGATTTCCGATTCCGAATTCCGTGAGCAGACAACCGGAACGATGCGATGTTGCGCGTTGTAGAGCAACGGTCGCAGCAGATCATTCATGGCTGCATCCACGACCAGGAATCTCTTACCGTCGTTGGTCTTCCGGTACAGAACGCGCGTGACCAACGCGCCTGCCGGGGCAACGATGCAACGGCCGGGTTCCAGCAAAAGATGAAGTTTCAATCCGCGCAGCGGTTTGGAAATTGCAGCAGCATATTCGCTGAACTCTGGCGCAGCCGCCTGGTCGTACCCAATTCCCAACCCGCCGCCTGCATCAACGTATGAGATCGTGTGACCTTTTGCACGCAACGTGCGCACAAGGTCAGCCACTCGCTGCATGGTTTCGGTGAACGGCTGAACGTCGGTGATTTGCGAGCCGATGTGCACGCTCACGCCCGCAACTTTCAAATGCTTGCTCTGGGACGCTTCGTCGTAGAGCCGAATCGCCGCAGGGATTGGGACACCGAATTTGTGCTTGTGTAGGCCGGTAGAAATATGCGGATGCGTCTCGGCCGGCACGTCAGGGTTCACGCGCAGTGCGATCGGCGCTACTTTCCGAGCGCGTGCGGCGCATTCGGCCAGCGCGTTCAATTCCGATTCGCTTTCCACGTTGAAGAGCAGAATGCCTGACTTTAAAGCAGCGAGCATTTCGTCCTTCGTCTTACCAACGCCGGAAAACACTACTTTCTTCGCCGCCGCACGGCTGACTCGCAGCACACGCTCGAGTTCTCCTCCTGAAACGACGTCAAACCCGCAACCGAGCTTCGCCAGCAATCGCAGAATCGAGAGATTGGAATTGGCTTTGACCGAATAACAAACCGTGTGAGCGATTCCGCGGAAGGCGCGATCGAAGGCGCGCATCCGCTCGCGAATTGTCGAGGCGGAATAGACATACAACGGCGTGCCAAAACGCTCGGCAAGACGCGTCAAAGAGATGTTGTCGCAAGAAAGAATCGATGAAGAACCGTGAACCCCGAGTCCGCTCTTGGGACGATAGGTAAATCCCTGAGATTTGCTTGCAGCCGGGATCACTTGCGCTTTCCGGGCGTGCCCTTCACGCGAACTACTACCACTGTCTCATCGTCAAAGGCGTCCGCACCCGCGGTGTGTTCGGTAACTGCCGTGAAGATGGCTTTGACCACGGCATCGGCAGAAGCGTTGCAATTTCTGGTGACAACTTGATCGAGACGCCGCCTTCCGAACAAATCTCCGGCTTTGTTGCTGGCATCGAGAATGCCATCGCTGAAGAAGACGAACATATCTCCCGGCTTGGCCTTGAAATTCAGTTCGTCGTATTCGGCGTCGTCGAATAAGCCGAGCGGCAGGCCGGTGGCCTCCACGACTCCAATCTTGCCATCACTGCAGTGAATCGGCCGTGGTAAACCTGAGTTCGCGACGCGTAAGGTGCGGTTCTCGTCGTCCCAGACAGCGTAAATGAGCGACACAAACTGGGCTTCGATGCGGCGCTCTCCGAGCGAGAAGTTCACCGCGGAGAGCATTTCGGCCGGCGCCGGTTCAATCGGAGCATGCGATCGGAGGATGCCGCTGACCAAGGCCGCGTAAATCGCGGCCGGTGCGCCTTTGCCGCTGACATCCCCGATCACGATGGCGATGCGCGACAGGGAATAGCTCATGAAATCGTACAAGTCGCCGCCGATGGCGCGGGCGGGAGTGAATTTCGCGGCAATGTCAAGATTTTTGACACTGGGCAGAGTCGGCGGCAGCAGCCTGAACTGGAGCTCGCGAGCTAACGCAAGATCGCGTTCCAGCTTTCGCTCCTGACGAGCGATCTGTTCGTAAAGTTGGGCGTTTTCGATGGCAATCGCGACCTGAGCCGCCAGCGTGGTGATGGTTCGCTTATGATCTTCGGTAAAAAAGCCGCGGCGCGTGTGCTCGAGATCGAGCACGCCGATGACTTTATCTTTGTAAATGAGAGGTACCGCCAATTCGGATTTTGTTTCCGGATTCAGCTGGATGTAGCGGGAATCCTTGCGGACATCCGGCACGAGCACGGCTTCCTTATGCTGTACTGCATAGCCGACCACCCCGTGACCTAAGGGGATGTCGTGCTTCAGATGAATGTTTTCCTTGAACCGAAGAGAGAAGCGGTGCTGCAACTTCTCGCCGCTGGAATCGAGCAGAAGGATGCTAAACATCTGGTAATCGATCAAGCGGCTAAGCAATTCCGCAATGCGCTTCAACAACTCGTCGAGGTTCAGAATCGATGTGAGTTCGCGCGCAATTTCGTTCAGTAAGACTAGAGTCCGCGCCTGACGGGTGGTCCGGGTATAGAGGCGGGCATTCTCAATGCCAACCGCCATGCGCGAACCGATCAGCATCAGCAACCGCTTGTTTTCCTCCGTGAAGTGATCCGCCTGTGGCGATTCCAGATTGATCACGCCGATGACACGATTCTTGACTATCAACGGAACAGCCAGTTCAGAACGAACATTGGGAACGCCCGAAATGTAGCGTGGATCGCGGGATACATCCCCAACAAGGACGGGCTCGCGGCGTTGCGCGGCGACTCCAGTTACACCCTCGCCGACCTTGATGCAGACGCGTTCGGCAACTTCCTTGGCGTAGCCCACCTGAAAGCGGATGCGCAGTTCCTGCGTTTTTTCATTCAAAAGAAGGATGCTGAAGATTTCGTAGTCGATGACTTTGCGCACAAGTTCCGCCACGCGGTGCAGCGTGGTATCCAGGTCCAGAGTGGTATTGACCACGTCTGCTACTTCAAGCAGTAACGGATCAATTCTGGATTGACTGTCCGATTGGGCGAGAACCGTTTCCACTCTCTAATCATATCAGCCGCTGGCGGAGGGTCGGTTTATCAGGAATGATTCGCAGGGGCACGCGAAACCTAGCCTTCCCGAGGCATGATACAGATATCCGGCAGGTTACGGTATTTTTCGGCGTAATCAAGGCCGTAACCAACCACATACAGGTCGTCAATAGTGAACCCGAGATAATCGGCTTGCATCGGCTGCTTGCGGCGGGAGGGCTTGTCGAGAAGAGCTGCAATGCGAAGAGATTTCGGTTTGTGCGCCAGCAGGATGTGCCTCAGGTATGTGAGGGTTAGTCCTGTGTCAAGAATATCTTCCACCAGAATCACGTTGCGGTCCTTCATGGATTGGTCGACGTCTTTGGTGAGGCGAACTTCTCTGGTTGAATCCCAGCCGAGCTTCAGTTCTTGTGCGGGGCTGGGGCGGTTGCCATAGCTGGAAACGCCGATGAAATCGAAGGTCGCATCGAGTTCTACCTGGCGAGACAGGTCGCTGAGAAAAATCGCTGCACCCTTTAATACGCCAACGAAGATGACGCTTTCGCCGGAGAAGTCGCGAGTGATATCTGCCCCCAAGGCAGCTACTCGAGCCGCGATTTGCTCGCGTGAAATGAGGACCTTTAGTTCCGGCATGGCGAAACAGTTTAAACTAGCACTTAGTAATTGGCACGTAGCATTCAGCTAGCACAGCTTTTCTTTAGATTAGCGACATCCTCGTAGCCAAGGGCCAAGTGCTAACTGCCGAACTCAGGAGCCGAAAACAGACATGAATCTTAACGGAATCAAACTTACCTGGCTTGGCCACGCCACGTTTCGCGTGGAAACTCCCGGCGGGAAGACCATTCTCATCGATCCGTGGGTGATGGGAAACCCGGCATGCCCTGAGAAAGAGAGGACTGTCAAGGAAGTGAACATCATGCTCTGCACGCACGGGCACTTCGATCACATCGGGGACGCGGTCGAGATTGCAAAGAAACACAAGCCGAAAGTTGTAGGCATTCCCGAACTCTGCGGTTGGCTTCAAAAGAAGGGCGTCGAACAAACTGCGGAAATGAACAAAGGCGGAACGCAAGTAGTCGAAGACATTAAGGTCACCATGGTGCATGCCGACCATTCTTGTGGAATCAGAGATGGGGATGAGCTGGTTTATGGCGGCGAGGCGTGTGGTTATGTGGTGGAGTTTTCCAATGGCGTGAAGATCTATCACGCCGGCGACACGAATGTGTTCGGCGATATGCAGATCATTCGCGAACTTTACGGCCCGAGCATCGTCATGCTTCCCATTGGCGACCACTACACCATGAGTCCACGTGAGGCTGCCTATGCCTGCAAGCTCTTACAACCGAAAACTGTGATCCCAATGCATTTCGGTACGTTTCCAGTGTTAACGGGCAAGCCGAGCGATCTACAAAAGTTAGTCTCTGGAATCGAAGTCAGGGAATTGAAACCGGGCGAAACAATTGCATAGCAATCGATACGATGGAGGACGGGCGCTGTCGCCTGTTGTAAACCGACTTGCCTAGACCGAAGGAAATCAAGCCTGACTGGCGCATGGGTGGCATTACTGCCGATCGCGTAGACGATTATCTTTACTCTCTGCTTCCCGTCCGCGATGAGGTTCTCACAGAAATTGAAGCCGAAGCTGCGCGGCGCGACGTACCGATCGTCGGACCGGCTGTCGGTCGAATTCTCTACCAGTTGGCTCGCATGATAGAGGCCAAGACTGTCTTTGAGATGGGGTCGGCAATTGGTTACTCCACGATTTGGTGGGCACGCGCTGTCGGCAAGGGCGGACGCGTATTCTACACCGATGGCAACCGCAAGAATGCCGATGAAGCACGAAAGTATTTTAAGCGGGTGGGTGTCGAAGATAGGATCGAAATTGAAGTCGGCGATGCATTGGAACTTTTGTCCGAGAGGAAAGAAGAATTCGACATCATTTTTAACGATGTTGACAAGGAAGATTATCCTCGCGTTCTTCGCCTGGCACTTCCTCGACTACGGAAAGGCGGACTCTTTGTAACGGACAATGTCTTGTGGAGCGGGCGAGTGGCGGATGCGAAAAGCTCCGATCCATCGACCAAAGCGATTCGGGAATTCAATCGCCTGTTGTACAGTTCATCAGACTTGTTCGCTACGATTTTGCCCATCCGCGATGGTGTTGCCGTTGCGATGAAGGTTTAGAGAGCGAGAAGCCCCAATCTGCTCTGGCATGGCGGGCAATTCTCGCGTATATTGTTCGCCTCATCTCATGCCTGAGCCGCGCCCCAAGCCGGTGGTTACGATTCGTGATCTGGCAACATTTGATGATCTGAAGCAGGTCGAAGCCGTTGAAAGGGAAGTGTGGCAGCTGTCTGACCTCGATACCACGCCTCTTACTCTTACTATAGCGACCCAGGCTGCCGGCAGTATCTGGCTGGGAGCGTTTGAAGACAAGAAGTTGGTGGGCTTTGCTTTCGGTTTCTTGGGACTCGAGCGAGGACACGCGATCGTCCACTCTCATATGCTGGCCGTGCTTGCACCATACAGAAATCTACATCTGGGTTACAAGCTGAAATTGGCTCAACGTGAACGTGTCCTGGGGATGCGGATGAATGGCGGCCGGGTTAACGAGATTACGTGGACATTCGATCCTCTGCAAAGCAAGAACGCCCATTTCAATTTCTCACGGCTGGGGGTGATCTCGTCAGATTACAAACCGGACTTCTACGGGCCGGAAACCTCCAGTGTGTTGCATCGCAACGGCACTGACCGGCTCTGGGTGCGATGGCCAATTTCCAGTCGGCGCGCACAAGATCGGCTCCAGGGCAGGGACAATCGCGCGGAGGTGTTGGATGCCCTACGTACCATTACGCCATTGATCCAGTTCAATGCGAAGGCGCAACCGACCAGAACAGATCTGGCCGGGGCCTTACAGCGGCAGAGAGTTGCCATAGAGATCCCTAGCGAAATCGCATTGGTCGAGAAGGACGACGCCGGTCTCGCAAGAGAATGGCGCGAGGCAACTCGTTGGGGATTCGGCCAAGCACTCGACGCCGGTTTTTTTGTGGCCGAGTTTTGCCGAAGTGTGCGAGGGCAGCAAGGGCCGGGTGTCTATTTACTGGAAAAAGGGCGCATCGAGGATTACGTTCCGGAATTTGCCTACCAGTAAACTCAGCTTTGACAAGGGAAGTCATCCGGCTTTCCTACATCAAAGACTGTAGAGGGAGCCGCAAGGTCGTGGTGCATAATGATGTGATTGGTTCGCGTTTGTCGGTTCTTTTGGGCGAGAACTTCGGGCAACGCGGATTTTTGCTAGCCTACTCAGTGCAAAAACAGAGAGCGTAATCCTTGAGTCTTAAAAAGATCTTGATTGTTGATGATCACGAGGCAGTGCGACGTGGAATACGCTCTTTGTTCACGTCTCATTCGCAGTGGAAAATCTGTGGCGAAGCTGTCGACGGGCTGGAAGCAATTGAGAAAGCGAAATCCCTTCGTCCAGACGTCATTCTCATGGACGTCTCTATGCCTCGCATGGATGGAGTCGAGGCGACGCGAATTATCCGGCGCGAAATTCCTGAGATTGATGTTCTCATCATTAGCCAAAATGATCCCGGCCTCATGCAGGAAGCGGCTGTACATGTCGGCGCGAAAGGGTTCATACAGAAATCAAAATTGGCGCGAGATCTGTTTCTCGCCCTCGAGAAGGTTGATGGTGCGAATGGGAAGCGTCCATTAGCTTCTGGTCCGGAGGTCGAGAACCGGAACCGAGTACTTTCCACTTTAGACTCTGAGGTCGAAGGTGTCTCGGGTTTGGCGGATTCGACCGATGCTCCGCCCTGGCTAGTGGGCGGAGGAGAGATGGGAGAGCGCATGCGATCGTTGGATTGGTCGCAAACCCACCTAGGACCCATCGAGCAGTGGCCACAAAGTCTAAGAACCTCGGTTAGCATCTGCCTCGCGTCTAGCTTTCCGATTGTGATGTACTGGGGACCCGAATACGTCGTTCTTTACAACGACGCTTATCGGGCGATTTTGGGCAGCAAGCATCCCTGGGCGCTAGGCCAGCCTTGCCGTGAGTGTTGGGCCGAAATCTGGAGCACGATCGGTCCTATGCTTCAGGGGGTCGTCGATTCCGGAAAGGCCACATGGTCGGACGATCTTCTCCTCCTTCTGAAGCGCCATGGTTATGCGGAAGAATGTTACTTTTCTTTCTCATTTAGTCCGATCAGGATTGAGACTGGCGGAGTAGGCGGTGTGTTCACCGCTGTTATGGAGACAACCGCCAACGTAATTGGCGAGCGCCGCCTGCAAACTTTGCGTGATCTGGCTGCGCATGCCGTGGACGCAAATACCGAGGCCGACGCGTTACGCATTGCCGCTACGATCCTCGGCCAAAACCTGCGTGACATCCCGTTCTCGGTATTGTGCGAAGTAGGGGGAGCAAACAAATCGGTTCGGGTTCTGGGAACAGCGGGAATTGAGAGCACACATCCGTTCTGCGAATCCTTGGGCGCGTCGGGTTCGAGCCTCTATCAGCAGCTCCAAGCCGTGGCCAACTCTCGCGACAGGCTGGAAATTGGAGATCTGCGCGACTGGGATGACGAACTTCCCACCGGAGCCTGGCAGGTGGCCCCTGAAAGCGCACTTCTGCTGCCAGTTGGCGACGTGGGCAATGAACATGCTCGCGGGGTCTTGCTAGCAGCGGTAAGTCCACAGAAGGCCTTGAGTGATCGCTATCACACCTTCTTTCAGTTGGTCGCACGTCAAATCGCTACCAGCGTCGCGGATGCACGATCTCACGATCAGGAGAGGAAGCGATCCGCGGCCTTAGCTGAAGTTGACCGGGAGAAGACTGCCTTTTTCAGCAACGTCAGTCACGAATTCCGAACGCCTCTCACCTTAATGCTGGGTCCTTTGGAAGACGTTTTGGCCGGCGACGGCCTGCCCCCGGAACACCGGGGGCGCCTGGAGTTGGCTCATCGAAATTCCTTGCGCTTGCTCAAACTGGTCAACAGTCTGCTGGATTTTTCGCGGCTCGAGGCGGGCCGGATGCAGGCTTCTTACGAACCTACGGACGTAGGCACTTTCACGGCAGAACTTGCAACCATGTTCGGTTCCGCAGTTGAGCGCGCCGGAATGCGGTTGATCCTGGATTGCCCGCGAGTTTCGAAGCCAGTGTATGTGGATCGCGAGATGTGGGAGAAGATCGTCTTCAACCTGCTCTCGAATGCTTTCAAGTACACTCTCGCTGGCGAGATTGATGTTTCGCTTCGGGAGACAGGCAATGCTGTCGAACTCTCTGTGCGGGATACAGGAGTGGGAATTTCTTCTGATGACCTGCCACATTTATTCGAACGCTTCTACCGAGTAGCAGGCGCACGGGGCCGCACGTTTGAGGGAAGTGGCATTGGCTTGGCGCTCGTACAGGAATTGGCGAAGCTGCATGGCGGTAACGTGCGGGTGCAAAGCGAGCTAAACAAGGGAAGCACTTTCACGGTTTCTATTCCGATGGGCAAGGATCACTTGCCCTTGGAGCGTATCAATGCCGAACGGACTCTGGCCTCCACGGGTATCAGTGGAAAGGCCTACGTGCAAGAAGCGCTGGGCTGGCTTTCGGGCCACGAAGGAACCTCGGAGCGTCTTCAAGACGATAGTTTCGCCCGGCCTGCGGAATCTGTTTACCCCGCCCGCCCTGGTTCAGGACCGCCGCGAAAGCGTATTCTCCTCGCCGATGATAGTGCGGATATGCGGGAGTACGTCCGGCGACTGCTGGAGGAGCATTACGAGGTGGAGACGGTAAGCGACGGGCAAGCCGCGCTTAACAGCGTACGAGCGCGCCGTCCGAGTCTGATTCTCTCCGACGTTATGATGCCGGGGATGGACGGATTCGGATTGGTGGAAGCCCTTCGCGCCGACGATACGCTAAAGAGCATTCCGGTCATCCTTCTATCTGCGCGCGCTGGCGAAGAAGCAAAAGTCGAGGGGCTTCAGGCGGGCGCCGACGATTATCTGATCAAACCTTTTTCTGCGCGCGAACTCCTGGCCCGAGTCAGATCGCATTTGAAGATGCTGGAAATAAGGCAACAGCGTCAAGAACTGGAACACAAGCTCCGTCTTGACGCCGAATTGCTCGCTGCCATCGTTGCGTCCTCTGACGATGCCATTATCAGCAAAAACCTCGACGGCGTGATCACCAGTTGGAACAGCAGTGCCGAACGGATTTTTGGCTACACAGCGGAAGAAGCGATTGGCAAGCATATAACCCTGCTCATTCCTCCTGAGCGGCGCGAGGAAGAGATCGGAATTATCAATCGCCTTCGCATGGGCAAACGGATCGATCATTATCAGACGGTTCGTGTACGTAAAGACGGTAGTCGCGTCGATGTTTCGTTAACGATCTCGCCCGTGAGAGATGCTTCGGGATGTGTTGTTGGAGCCTCCAAAGTTGCTCGCGACATCACCGAGCAAAAGCGGTTCGAGGAAAGGGAACGGAAGGCCATGGCGGAGGCGGTAGCGGCCACGGCCAAATTCCGCGCAGTATTCGAACAGACTACTGTTTTCGCGGCGATTATGACGAACGACGGAATCCTGGTCGAGGCCAATAAGCTCTGTCTGGAGGCCTGCGGATATCGCGCCGAGGACGTTTTAGGTAAGCCATTTTGGGAGACTGGTTGGTGGCGAAATCATCCGGACGCACGGGATAAGATCCGGGCCGCGACACCGCTGGCGGCGCAGGGAATCTGCTTCCGCGAAATTCTCCACTATTCCTGGGCCGACGGGACCGAGCGGCTGGTTGACTTTGCCCTGTATCCCATCCTTGACGATAAGGGCGAAGTTCTGTTTCTGCACCCGACAGGCGTAGACATTACCGATCTCAAGCGCGCAGAAGAGAACTATCGGACGCTGGCGGATAACATTTCCCAGTTTGCCTGGATGGCCGACTGCACCGGCTGGATCTTCTGGTACAACCGCCGCTGGTTCGAATACACGGGTACCACAATGGAAGAGATGAAAGCTTGGGGCTGGAAGAAAGTGCACCATCCCCAGCATCTAGGCCGGGTGATTGAAAAATTCAAAAAGCATATTGAATCTGGCGAAGTGTGGGAAGACACCTTTCCGCTGCGCGGTAAGAATGGCGAGTTTCGTTGGTTCCTGTCCCGGGCTGTTCCCATCCGCGATGCCGCCGGAAAGATCACGCGTTGGTTTGGCACAAACACCGACATTACGGAGCTTCGCGACGCGCAAGAAGCGCTGCGCAAAAGTATCGAATTTACCGAGGACCAGGTGCGGGATCGCACTCAGGAACTTCAACAGCGTAATCGCGAGGTGACGGCACAGACTGAACAGCTTCGGTTACTCTCACAACGCCTCTTGAAAACGCAGGATGAAGAGCGGCGTCATATTGCCCGGGAATTGCATGACAGTGCGGGTCAGACCCTGACTGTTCTGAGCATAGGCCTGGCGCAACTAGCACAAAAGGCGGCCCGCAGTGCGCCCGAACTCGCCACCGACGCGGAGATGATCGAGGAAACGGTGCGCCAATTGCACCGTGAGATACGCACGACCTCTTATTTACTGCACCCGCCTTTGCTCGACGAAGCCGGACTATCTTCTGCGCTGAACTGGTATACGAAGGGGCTGGTCGAGCGCAGCGGACTCGATATCAGCCTTCATCTCTCGGAGCAATTTGGGAGGTTGCCGCGCGATTTGGAGTTACTGGTTTTTCGCATAGTGCAGGAATGCGTGACCAATATTCATCGTCATTCCGGAAGCAAGGCTGCTTCGATTCACATTGATCGCGCATCGGATCAGATCACTGTCCAAATCCGCGACCAGGGGAAGGGAATGACGCCAGAGAAGTTGGCAGAGATTCAATCGTATGGTTCGGGCGTGGGGATTCAAGGGATGCGGGAGCGATTGCGTCAATTCGGGGGCAAACTAATGATCGAATCCGACGCCTCCGGCACTCGAATCCTGGTATCCGTCCCGCTAGCGGCAGAGGCTTCAAGAGAGGAGGAGAGCGGAACGGAGCCGCTGCAGGCGGCGGTGTAAGTCCTCTTCGGAGCTAGTCCCCCGTCAAAATTCTCCAGGCTTCTCGGCTGGTCACCATGACGTGCTGAACGCTTTTGACCGCTTTCATATACTGTGCGCGCTCGAACGCCGTGGGGTCTGGGCAGCGTAACTGGCTCATGCTGCCTTTCAGTTGTTGCACTGACTCGTATTCGTGCTTTTCCATCCATTCGAGCAAACCATCTTCGATGTACCGCACATGACTGGTCCCATTTCTTAGTAATGTGGAGCAAAGCATGGTCACGTCCGCGCCCACCATCAATAACTTGATCACGTCCTCCGGGCCATGTACGCCGCTAGTCGCCGCCAGATTGGCGCGAACTCGACCAAATAGAATTCCGATCCAGGTAAGCGGCAGACGTAGCGCTTGCGGTGTGCTGAGCAGCACATTTGGTTTGATTTCCAGTTCATCGAGATCGATGTCCGGCTGATAAAAGCGGTTGAACAGCACCATGGCGTCAGCGCCGGCCTGGTCCAGACGCTTAGCCATATTCGCCATGTTGCTAAAGAACGGGCTCAGCTTGACTGCGACCGGAATCTGCACCGCGGACTTGACGGCTCTCACGATGTCTACGTAAGTTTGCTCGATTTCGGCTGCGGTCAGATCCGGATTTGCCGGAAGGCTATAGATATTGCATTCGAGAGCATCGGCTCCCGCCTGCTCGATTTGTTTGGCATAGTCGATCCATCCGCCTACGGTAGTACCGTTCAGACTGGCGATGATCGGAATGTGTACGGCTTTCTTTGCTTTCCGAATGTGCTCGAGATAACCTTCGGGGCCGATGCGAAATTCTGTCGGGGTAGGCAAGTAACTGGTGGCTTCAGCAAAACTTTCGGTGTGCGCCGACAAATGATGATCGAGTTCGAAATTCTCCTGGCGGAGTTGCTCTTCGAAGAGTGAATATAGGACGACGGCCGACGCACCAACGTCCTCTAGGCGACAAATGCTATCGATTTCGTGGGAGAGTGGGGACGCCGAGGGCACCAAGGGCGTTCTCAACTTGAGGCCTAGATAAGTCGTGGTCAGATCGATCATAAGTTCCTCCTCTAACGAACATTCGTTTCGGCGAATTTCACTCGCCAGGTTTTGCGGGTTCGAACTTGCGCTGCGCCAGATATTCGTAGAGTCGATAACGCGATTCCGCATCGTGTTGCGCTTCCGCCCATAGCCGCTTGGCATCTTCCGGTTTGCTGGTGGTGAGCATCTTGAAGCGCGTTTCCATCGACAAGAAATCCTGGACTTTCTTCGTTGGAGACCGCGAATCCAGAATCAGCGGATTCTCCCCTTGGGCTGTGCGCTCTGGGTTGTAGCGATAAAGCAACCATTGACCGGAATCCACTGCGGACTTCTGGTCCTGCATCCCCGTGGTCATGTTGATTCCGTGGGCGATGCAATGCGCGTAGGCAATGATGATGCTCGGCCCGTCGTAAGCCTCCGCTTCGAGGAAGGCCTTCAGGGTGTGCTCGTCTTTGGCGCCCATGGCTACGCTGGCGACGTAAACATTTCCATAGCTCATCGCCATCAAGCCAAGATCTTTTTTCGGCCCCGGTTTACCGCCGGCTGCAAATTTTGCAACCGCGGCACGAGGCGTGGATTTCGATGATTGTCCGCCGGTGTTTGAGTAAACTTCCGTATCTAGAACGAGCAGGTTCACATTGCGTCCGCTGGCGATGACATGATCTAAGCCGCCATATCCGATGTCATAGGCCCAGCCATCGCCGCCCACGATCCAAACACTTTTCTTGACCAGCATGTCGGCAATTGCCAGCAGTTGTTTGGCCTCAGGGAAATTGAGCTTGCCCAACCGCTCCTTGAGGACGTCTACGCGCTGGCGTTGTTCGTAGATGTCGGCTTCGTCTTTTTGTGGAGAAGCGATCAGGGCGTTTGCTAGCTCTCCACCAATCGTTACCGCAAGTCTTTTCACCAGCTCTTTCGCAAATTCGGTCTGCTTATCGACCGACAGCCGGAATCCGAGGCCGAACTCGGCGTTATCTTCAAAAAGCGAATTCGACCAGGCTGGACCACGGCCGTCTGCGTTCTTGGTCCATGGCGTCGTGGGAAGATTGCCGCCGTAGATCGACGAGCATCCTGTGGCGTTAGCGATGATGGCGCGATCACCGAACAGCTGCGACATCAATTTGAGGTATGGCGTCTCGCCGCATCCCGAGCAAGCGCCAGAGAATTCGAAAAGCGGCTCCTGAATTTGCTGCTGTCGAATCGCGCCCGGTTTGATCTTGCGGCGATCGAGTTCTGGAATTTTCAGGAAGAACTCCCAATTCTCGCGTTCCGGCACGCGTAGCGGCGGTTGCGGAACCATATTGATGGCCTTCAACCGCGTTTCGGCCTTGTTCTTAACGGGGCAGATATCGACGCAGATGCCGCATCCGGTGCAGTCTTCCGGCGCAACCTGAATCGTGTACTTCAAGCCTTGCCACTCTTTGTCGCGGGCTTCGGTAGATTTGAAATTTACCGGCGCCCCGGCCAATTCTTTCGACTCGTAAACCTTGATTCGGATCACTGCATGTGGGCAAACCATGGCGCACTTGCCGCACTGGATGCAGATCTTGCTGTCCCACTCGGGAATTTCCAGTGCGATGTTGCGTTTCTCCCACTTCGCCGTGCCCGTGGGAAATGTGCCATCTGCCGAAAATGCGCTGACTGGTAATTCGTCGCCGCGGCCGGCATAAATTGGGCCTAGTACGTTGCGCTCGAATTCCGGGGCCGAAGGCGAAAAAGGCGGCGGCATCTCGATTGCGCTCGTAGATTGGGCGGGAGCGTTTACTTCAAACAGATGTGCCAGCGTTTCGTCGACCGCTTTCAGGTTTTTCTGAACAATCTCTTCGCCTTTGCGGCCGTAAGTGTGACGAATCGATTCGCGAATTGCCGCGATGGCTTGATCTCTCGGCAGGACCTTGGAGATCGCGAAGAAGCAGACCTGGAGGATGGTATTCATGCGGCTGCCCATGCCGGTGTCGCGGGCAACCGTGTAAGCGTCGATGACAAAGAACCGCGCCTTTTTGGCAATGATCTGCTCTTGCACCGGACGCGGTAAATGGTCCCAAACCTCGTCAGGCCCGAACGGGCTGTTGAGTAAGAACGTCCCGCCGGAGACGAGCGAGTTGAGCATGTCGTAGCGCTCGAGGAAAATCCACTGATGGCAGGCAACGAAATTCGCCTTTGAAACCAGATAACTGGAGCGGATCAGCTCGGGTCCGAAGCGCAGGTGTGAAACCGTCATCGCGCCGGATTTCTTGGAATCGTAGACGAAGTATCCTTGCGCGTAGTGGTCAGTGTTCTCGCCGATAATCTTGATCGAGTTTTTATTTGCGCCCACTGTCCCGTCCGCGCCCAATCCGTAGAAAAGCCCGCGAACCACATTCTCCGGTTCAGTTGAAAATTCGGCGTCGTACGGCAGGCTGGTATGAGTAACGTCGTCATTGATGCCAATCGTGAAATGATCTTTGGGATCGTCCAGCTTTAAGTTGTCATAAACTGCCTTGACCATCGCGGGCGTAAATTCCTTCGAGGACAACCCATAGCGCCCACCGATCACTTTCGGCGTAATTCTTGGTCTTCCTTGCTTCGTTCCCTCATTCAGAGCGCTTACTATATCGAGATAAAGTGGCTCTCCAATCGCTCCCGATTCCTTCGTGCGATCCAGCACGGCGATCTTCCGAACACTCGCAGGCAAGCAATTCAAGAAATGGCTAACCGCAAACGGCCGGTACAATCGAACCTTCAGCAACCCGACTTTGTCACCGTGGGCATTGAGATAGTCGACCGTTTCATGCGTTACTTCCGCGCCTGATCCCATCATCACGATGACACGTTCGGCGTCCGGCGCGCCGACGTAATCGAACAGGTTGTAGCGGCGCTGTGTGACCTGAGCAAACTTATCCATCACGCTCTGCACTTTTTTCGGACACGCCTCGTAATACCGGTTGGCCGTCTCGCGAATCTGGAAGAAAACATCAGGATTTTGCGCAGTGCCACGCAGTACCGGATGGTCTGGCGACAAAGCGCGTTGCCGATGTTCAATGACGCGGTCTGGGTTGATCAGACTCCGAATCTCATCGTCGCTTAGCACCACGATTTTGCTGACTTCATGCGAGGTCCGGAAACCGTCAAAGAAATGCAGGAAAGGAATTCGGCTTTCGAGGGAAGCGGCATGAGCGATCAGTGCCAGGTCCATCGCCTCCTGCACCGAATTCGAGCACAGCATGGCATATCCCGTGCTGCGGCAAAACATCACGTCACTGTGATCGCCGAAAATCGAAAGCGCATGGGTGGCTACGGTTCGAGCCGAAACATGAAATGCCGTCGGAGTAAGTTCGCCGGCAATTTTGTTCATGTTCGGTATCATGAGCAGTAATCCCTGCGATGCGGTAAACGTCGTCGCTAACGATCCAGTCTGTAGCGCGCCATGCACCGCTCCAGCTGCCCCGCCCTCGCTCTGCATTTCGGTCACCTGAGGCACCGTGCCCCAAACGTTGGGCAAACCTTCGGACGCCCATTGGTCGGCCCATTCGCCCATCGGCGAGGAGGGCGTGATCGGATAAATGGCAATCACTTCGTTGACGCGATAAGCGACGTGCGCCACCGCCTCATTGGCGTCCATGGTCTTGAACTTGCGGCTCATGATCTTCCTTCTACGGCAGGGCTATGAACACAAACCAGTTATGCGCCACTCACCGTAACTAAATCATGCGCGTTGGGGAATTTCGCGTCGGGGATGAAGATCACTTGGGGATGTGACGAGAATCACATGGCGCTGCCAAAGACACGTTATATTTCTTACTTTTGCGTTCTGCGCGAAGTCTGCTTTGCGAACTCAGGATGTTAGAATGACGGCGCAAACGCGAGTTTAATTCCGAGGATTCCCATGCCTGACAAAGCGCCACTCCAGGTCCCCGAAAGCAACATCGACTCCGTCCTTCAGGAGCAGCGCCAGTTCGACTGCCCTGAGCATTTCCGCCAGAATGCTCACATCAAGAGCCTGGAAGAGTACGAGCGCATCTACCGCGAGTCCGTCGAGCAGCCGGAGAGATTCTGGGGCCGCATCGCCGAGGAGTTGCACTGGTTCAAGAAGTGGGACAAAGTCCTCGAATGGAACAATCCCTGGGCAAAGTGGTTTGTCGGCGGCCAGATCAATCTGTCTTACAACTGCCTCGATCGCCACGTTCAAACCTGGCGGAAGAACAAAGCCGCGCTCATTTGGGAGAGCGAGCCTGGCGAAGTTCGCACCCTGACCTACCAGCAATTGCTGCGCGAAGTGCAAAAGTTCGCCAATGTCCTCAAGTCACTCGGGGTAAAGAAAGGCGATCGCGTCGCTATTTACATGGGCATGACACCAGAACTTCCCATTGCAATGCTTGCCTGTGCTCGCATCGGTGCTCCGCATACGATCGTCTTTGGCGGCTTCGCCGCGAACGCACTTGTCGATCGTATCCACGACTCGCAAGCCATCGCGGTGATTACCCAAGACGGCGCTTACCGCCGCGGCTCGGAAGTAAAATTGTTTCCTGCAGTTGAGGAGGCCCTGAAATCCTGTCCCTCGGTAAAGAATGTAGTCGTCTACAAACGCACGGGTTCGCACATCAATCTTCAACCCGGACGCGATCACTGGTGGCACGAGCTGATGGAATCTGTTTCGGATGAATGTTCCGCTGAACCCCTTGACTCCGAGCATCCTCTTTACATCCTTTACACCTCGGGAACGACCGGTAAGCCCAAAGGCGTGGTTCACACGACCGGCGGATATTCGGTTGGAACTTATCTCACCACGAAGTGGGTTTTCGATCTTAAAGAAGAAGACACCTATTGGTGTACCGCCGACATCGGGTGGGTGACCGGCCACAGCTACATTATTTATGGCCCGTTGCAGAATGGAGCCACCAGCGTGATGTACGAAGGCGCGCCCAACTTCCCCGAGCCCGACCGTTTCTGGCAGATCATCGACCGTCATCAAGTCAATGTTTTTTACACCGCGCCCACCGCGATCCGAACCTTCATCAAATGGGGAGAGCAGTGGCCGCGCAAGCATCGTCTCGATAGCCTGCGCCTCCTCGGCACCGTCGGGGAGCCCATCAATCCCGAAGCCTGGATGTGGTACCGCGAAGTCATCGGCCACGAGCGCTGTCCCATCGTCGATACCTGGTGGCAAACCGAGACCGGGATGATCATGATCAGTCCAATCCCCGGCGCAATTGCGGCCAAACCCGGCTCGGCGACGCGGCCCATACCCGGTGTCGTGCCGGAAATCGTTTCCATCGACGGCAAGCCTGTTCCCGATGGCTCCGGAGGATTTCTCATCATCCGCCAGCCCTGGCCTGCAATGCTGCGCACGATCTATGGCGATCCGGATCGCTACGTGCGGCAATACTGGTCAAACATTCCCGGGGCTTATTTCACCGGCGACGGCGCCCGCAAAGATAAAGATGGTTATTTCTGGATCATGGGTCGCGTCGACGACGTCATCAACGTGTCCGGCCACCGCCTGAGCACCATGGAGGTAGAGTCGGCGCTTGTGGCACACGAGGCGGTTGCCGAAGCCGCCGTGGTCGGCCGTCCGGATGACCTGAAAGGCCAGGCGATCTCTGCATTCGTTACCCTCGAACAAGGCCAGAAGCCCACGCCAGAGCTGAAAGAAGAATTGCGGCGCTGGGTTGCCAAAGAAATCGGCGCACTCGCGCGTCCCGACGATATTCGCTTCACCGACACGCTTCCTAAAACCCGCAGCGGAAAAATCATGCGTCGCCTGCTGCGCGAGCTGGCGACCAGCGGCGAAGTCAAGGGCGATATGACGACGCTCGAAGATTTCAGTGTCATTTCAAGACTGAAAGAAAGTGACGAAGCGTAGAAGGAGCAGGCATGCCTACCGACGTGTCTACCAGGTATTCCCATCGCAGTGTTGGCGAACTCCTGCGGGTCTGAATTGCTAGATAAATCAGCGATATTGTCCCTTCCCAGCGTTGACTTGCTGCCTGCTGCACTCCTAAGATAGCTGCCCAGCAGAGCGCGCCAGCTTTGCCTAGAGATGATTGGCCAAACCATCTCGCACTACCGCATCGTCGAGAAACTCGGCGGCGGAGGGATGGGTGTCGTTTATAAAGCCGAGGATCTGGAACTCGGCCGTTTCGTTGCCATCAAGTTTCTTCCCGAAGACTTGGCCCGTGATCCGGTGGCCTTGGAGCGCTTCCGCCGTGAGGCCCGCGCCGCCTCGGCGCTGAACCATCCCAACATCTGCACCATCTACGAGATTTCCAAGCACGAAGGGCGCCCTTTCATCGTGATGGAATTTCTTGATGGGTTGCCGCTGAAACACAAAATCGCCGGTCGCGCGTTGGGAATGGAAATTCTGTTGCCTCTGGCGGTCGAAATCGCTGACGCGCTCGAGGCGGCCCATGCCGCCGGCATCGTCCATCGCGACATCAAGCCGGAGAACATTTTTGTCACAAAGCGCAGTCATGGCAAAATTCTGGATTTCGGCGTCGCTAAGGTCACCGATAAGATTGCCGATGGTACGAGTGGATCGGAAACAACCGTTGCCGACTCGGAAGCCGTGTATCTAACCAAGCCCGGCGCCATGCTGGGGACGGTGGCTTATATGTCGCCGGAGCAGGTGCGTGCCAAAGACCTGGATGTGCGAACGGACCTGTTTTCGTTTGGTGCGGTGCTGTATGAAATGGCAACTGGCAGAATGCCATTTGGGGGTTCCAGCGCCGGAGAAATTTATGGCGCCATCCTCCACGAGGAAGCCGCGCCACCCTCAACCCTGAATCCACAGATTTCGTCAGATCTGGAATCGGTCATTCGCAAGGCATTAGAAAAGGATCGCGATCTGCGCTACCAGCATGCCACGGACATGCGAGCGGACCTGCAACGATTGAAGCGGGACACGGATTCCGGTTCGTCTGCAGCAGCGGGGACGGCGAGTGGTCGCTGGACCAAGTCATCGACAGACCATGTGGAGACAGGAGCTCTCTTCCGTCCGGGACGGGCGAAGCTCGCCAGCGCACTTATTGCCCTAATCGTCGCCCTCCTTATCGTTGCCGGCGGACTCTATTACCGCTCGCATCGCGCGAAGCGTCTGACCGACAAAGATACGGTTGTTCTGGCTGACTTCAGCAACAGTACGGGCGACCCGATATTCGACGACACATTAAAGACTGCGCTCACTATTGCTCTGAATCAATCACCGTTCTTGAATGTGCTTTCCGAAAACAAAGTAGCCGCAACCTTGAAGCTGATGACCCGGCCGCCGAGCACGCCTGTTTCGCCCGACATCGCCCGTGAGGTGTGTCAGCGTAGCGGAAGCAAGGCCTATATCGCGGGCGCAATTGGCAGCCTCGGCAGTGAATATGTGCTCGGATTGAAGGCGGTGGATTGCCAGAGCGGAGATACGCTTTCGCAGAACCAAATTACGGTTGGGTCGAAGGAGAAAGTGTTGAACGAGCTCGGCAGGTTGGCTTCGCAATTGCGCGGCCAGTTGGGCGAGTCTCTGGCAACGGTGCAAAGGCTCGACGTTCCACTCCTGCAAGCCACAACCTCGTCGCTGGAGGCGCTAAAAGCGTATAGTCAGGGCGGAACGGCCTACACGGAAAAAGGTACGATCGCGGCTCTCCCTTATTTCGAGCGGGCCATTGAGCTTGATCCGAACTTTGCCATGGGCTACCGGGCGATCGGTGATCTTTACTTCACGCTCAGCGAGGTGAGCCGCGCCAGCGATTACCTGACCAAAGCATTCCAGTTGCGTGACCACGCCAGCGAACGCGAAAAGCTGAATATCACAGCGGACTACTATCAGAATGTGACTGGCGAGTTGGATAAGGCTGCCCAGGCGTATCAGGAGGTCATCGAAAGCTACCCTCGAGACTTCGCGGCGTATTCGAATCTGGGGGTTATCTTCGCTCCGCAGGGACAATATGAAAAGGCGGTGCAAATTACGCGTCAGGCCCTGCAGATTGAGCCGGACGCGGTCGAGGTCTACGAAAACCTCGCCAACTATGGTCTTGCCTTGCAGCAATTCGACGAAACTCGACGCGTGATTCGCGAACTGCAGGCCAGAAAGCTGGACAATTTCGCGATGCACAGCACGTCGTATGCGTTGGCCTTTCTTAGCAACGACTCTACAGCCATGCAGCAGAACCAACAGTGGCTCGTGGGTAAGCCAGAATTCGAAAACTTTGGATTGGCTCTTGCCTCCGACAGCGAAGCATACGTTGGTCATCTGAATAAAGCCCGGGAGTTGACGAAGCAAGCAGTCGACTCGGCCATTCGGGCCGACAGCAAAGAGAATGGCGCAATCTGGCTGGAGAACGCCGCGCTGCGCGAGGCTGCCTTCGGGAATCCGATAGAGGCCAAAGAACGGGCAGCGGAGGGCCTCAAGCTGGCTCCGGCAAGTCAAGGCGCACAGGTCGAGGCTGCCCTCGCGTTCGCCATCGCCGGCGATGTACCCCGAGCGGAAGGGCTAGCAGATGACTTGAATAAACGCTTCCCTCTCGATACGCAAATGCAGGCGCTTTGGCTGCCTGCAGTCAAAATGGAGCTAGCGTTTCCGAAAAAGAGTCACCTGAGCGAGCAGGCGATCCCTCCCCCTGTTTTTCCATTGGAGCTCGGGCAGATTGCATTCGTGCTGAACATTTCTTGCCTTTATCACATCTACACTCGCGGCGAGGCATATCTGGCTGCCGGGCAGGGTAGTGCTGCGGCTGCCGAATTTCAGAAGATTCTCGACCACAACGGTATCGTATGGAATTGCTGGACCGGGGCCCTGGCACATCTAGGGGTTGCGCAAGCGAACGCTCTGGAGTCGAAAAGCTCTCAAGGTGCGGAGGCGGACGCAGCGCGCGTCCGTGCGCTTGCGGCTTACAAGGATTTCTTTGCCTTATGGAAGGATGCCGACCCCGACATTCCTATCCTGAAACAAGCCAGGGCTGAATTCGCCAGGCTGCAATAAATTATGCCGAGGCAAGAGTTCGCCAAAGGCCGGGCTTCAATTCGCGCATTTCCGACCGATGTCCCTGTTGAAAACTGCATAGCTTGGCGTTGCTGGGTGATATTTCATCCTGCGCGAGAGCTTCCCCGATCAACTCTTTTGCTCCATCGCTCGCTTGTTCAAGTAAGATTCTTGCCAGCACACGTACGTCTTGGTCGGGTGAATCCAGAGCACGAATCAGTTCCAGTCCGGCGTCTTGTTTTCCAAACTGCGCCCATGCCATACCGCACATCACCAGATAGTCTCCGTACATTTGCGGCCTCCTCACGAGTGCTGCTATCTCTTTATACGTATGAGATGGCGAATGGGATCGTACAGTTTTGTCAAATGATTGTTAAAAGAATGCTTAGGAACCTAGAAAGCCCAGCCAGAGCCAAGCAGACTGTACAGCAAGATCACCAGCACAATTAGGGTAAAGACCGTGTACATGTGATCGTGCTCTTCCGCAAATCCCCAGATCGAGAAAGCCACTCTGGCTACAGGTGTGGCGACGAGCAGCACAAGCCCCAACTGGATGATGCCGCGGCCGTGCCCGGTGAAGGCGCTATGAATGATGCCGGGCAGGCTGCGGAAGTCGGCTGGCTCGCCATGAAAAACCCGGTAGTCAGGCAGTGATGTGCCGTGGCGAATTAGGTAAACGATTGCGCCAGCGAAGACGACGGCCGCGGATAAGCCCACTCCGGTTCGCAGCAGGTTTCCAATTACATTCTCAATTTGTTGGTCGGTCCACCCCGCCTTGGCCATTGTTATATATTTCCGGTGACACCTTTGTATAGCATCTGTGCGCCGAGCGTGAGAATCACGATGCTGAACACAATCCGTAACACCTTGGTCTCGGCTTTCAACAGAATCCGCACTCCCAGCAGCGATCCCCCCAGAACTCCCAGCATCACCGGCATCGCCAGGCCCGGATCAATGTAGCCACGGCCCAGATAGACGCCAGCGCTAGCGGCAGCCGTGACCCCAATCATGAAGTTGCTGGTGGTGGTCGAGACTTTAAAGGGAATTTTCATGGCCTGATCCATGGCCAACACTTTGACCGCGCCGGAGCCGATGCCAAGCAAGCCGGAAAGCGCTCCCGCCCCAAACATCAAGCTGAAGCCTGTGGGCACGCTTTGTACGTTGTAATGCCGGATCCCCTCTTCAGATGGAAAGCTGCCATTCATTTTCAAACGCGTGGCCAGACGGTCGGGCGGCATGTTTCTCTGATCCGGAGGACGCGGTTTGCGCGACAGGTATGCAGAGTAGACGAGCACCAGCCCGAAAATAATGGACAGAGCCTTTGTGGAAATAATCGTTGCCAGAAACGCCCCGCACAGCGCTCCGATCGTAGTCGCGATTTCCAGAAACATGCCGATGCGTATGTTGGAGAAGCCTTCTTTCACGTAAGCGGCCGCGGCACCCGATGAGGTCGCAATCACGGAAACTAGCGAGGCGCCGATTGCGTAACGGATATCCACTTTAAAGAAGATGGTCAGCAATGGAACGAGTACTACTCCACCACCCAGACCGGTGAGCGCGCCGAGCAGGCCGGCCACGAAAGATCCCATCGCCAACAGAATGGTTAATTCAAAAATGTTCATTGAGTTCGGAACATAAAGTTTGCCACATTTGCGTGCTCGCCGTCGGCGCTCCTGCAGAAAATCTTTGGCGAAGCAGATTCCTCCGCCAGACAAACAATACTTCAAGTTAAGCAACGAGCTGAGATGCTCAGACCTTATGCGGTTTTGTACAGACCCGATACTTTTTCAAACCGATTCATCATGCCACTGGAAGTGTGAAGTAGAACACCGAACCGTGTCCCAACTGGCTGGTCACCCCGATTTCGCCGCGATGAGCTTCCACGATCGCCTTCGCAATCGCCAAACCCATTCCCGTGCCTTGTACCTGCATTCTTTGGTTTCGGCCGCGGTAAAACTTCTCAAAAATTAATCCTTGCTCAAAATCATCGATGCCCGGCCCCAGATCGGCGACGCTGGTCATAACCATGCGTCCTCGTAGTTCGCCGGTGATATGGATCGGGGTCTGCGGTGAGGAATACTTGGCGGCATTCTCGATTAAATGCCCGAGAACTTCAGAGATGCGGCCTGTATCCATGTGAACTGCGGGCAAATCCTCTGGCAGAGAAATCTGCACGGGATGGTTGGCCAGCAGCATCCTCGATTTCTCCAGCGCATCCTCGACGGCCTCCGGTATCGTGTGCGTTCCTAACTGCAATTCGACTTGATGGGCATCGAGTTGGGCCATTTCGGCCGCTTCGCCCACTAGGCGGTTTAACCGGTCACTTTCTTCGTTGATTACAGTCAGCAATTCCTTGCGCTGAGCGTCATCCATCGTCAGCGTTGAGAGCAGGGAAGTGGCCGAAGCTTTAATCGCAGTCAAGGGCGTACGAAATTCGTGGGTCACCGAATCGAGCAGCGCGGAACGCAGTTGCTCGCTTTCGCGCGCGGCCTCGGCCTTGCTCAGCGTCTCAACCGCGCCTGCACGTTCAATGGCAATCGCGATCAGGCTGCACATCGCATCGAGGGTTTCGCGCGATAGCATCACCCCCGAAACTCCCATACTGCCCACCACTCTCAGGCCCATTCGCAACGGCATGATCACCACACGCCGTCCGGGATCGACCTGCGGCTCGCCACGCATGGCGACCAGTTGCAAATCATGGGTTCGAAGGACATCGCGAACCGTGTCAGAGCGGTAGATGTCCGGCCGGCTCACCAGAGAAATCGCCGCAGCGTCCACGCCAAAACATTCCACAATGTGATGGGGAATAGCGTTCAAAAGAGCCGCTACGTTGTCATCCAGTAACAATTGTTGGCTGAATCGATACAGCCGCTCGGTCTCCGCCCGCCTCGCATTTGCGTCTTCGGCCTCGCGTCGAGCTCTCTCTGATAATTGGCTGGCAACGACCGCAGTGACGAGGAAAGCTACCAGTGCGACCCAATTCTGCGGATCGGCGATCGTGAACGTTCCGATGGGTGGCAAGAAGTAGTAGTTGAAGACCAAAGTGGCGAGGATCGCCATGAAAATGGCGGGGCGCAATCCCCACTGCGCTGAAACTGCCAGAACCCCCAGTAAAAAGGTTAGGGCTGCTGTGGTAGGGTTTACGTGAATGAGCACGTGATACGCGAACCCGACGAAGACCACCGCCACCGTCGCAGCTGCGTAGGGGCCAACAGTCTTGAGAAGGCCTGGAGTCACGCGCCATTGTAGCTGACCTCGACAATTTTCGTTTGTGCTAGGAAAATATCCGCGATGACCAAAACTCCCGAGCAATGGCTGGAAGAGACGGCCCCCGCAAAGGCGGGCGGAGCCTTCAAGCTATTTCTGGGCTATGCGCCTGGAGTTGGCAAGACCTACACAATGCTGAGCGAGGCAATTCGCCGGCATAGTCGTGGCCAGGATGTTGTGATCGGCGTGATCGAGTCTCATGGCCGCAAAGCCACGGCCGATCTGGCCGCTCAACTGGAATCCGTTCCTCGAAGAAAACTTGAATATAAGGGCACGATCTTTGAAGAAATGGACGTGGACGCCGTTCTGACGAGGAAGCCGAAGGTAGCGCTCGTGGACGAATTGGCTCATACCAATGTCGAGGGCAGCAAGCATCGTAAGCGGTATCAAGATGTCCTGGAGTTGTTAGACGCCGGAATCGAAGTGCTCTCCACCATGAACATTCAGCATCTGGAGAGCGTTACGCCGCTGGTTCAGAACATCACCGGCATCACCGTGCGTGAGACCGTGCCGGACTGGGTGCTCAAGCGTGTCGATGAAGTTGTGATGTCGGACCTGACTCCGGAAGCGCTGCAAAACCGCATGAAGCGTGGCGATATTTACCCGCTGGAGCGGGTTGGCCGCGCGCTGGATAATTTCTTTCGCCCCGGCAACTTGATTGCTTTGCGTGAACTGGCGTTACGCCAAGTGGCGCAGGCGGTCGATCGCAGCCTGGAGTCGTACCGCGAAAAAGACGAGGCGACAACATCGGTCCCCATTCGCGAGCGGATCGGAGTGGCCGTTAGCTCCAATCCGACGGCGAAGTATCTGATCGCCCGTGGTGCTCGCATGGCACAAGGCATGGACGGCGAACTCCACGTAATTTATGTCGACATGGGACAAGATACCAGCGAACAAAATCAGCGCACCTTGGCTGCCAATCTGCAGTTCGCGGAGAATGTAGGCGCGCAAATCTCTAAGATCAAAGGCAAGAGCGTGGCCGAAGCGGTTGCCAATGTCGTGCGTGAAAAGCACATCACCCAGATGGTGTTTGGCCGTTCGGCGAGCGCAGGCGTGAAGAAATATCTTTATCTGTCCGCTATCCACAAATTTCTGCGCGACGCGCCCCCGGTCGATGTCCACATCGTGACCCAGGAACCTTCCTAACTCTTCATGGCCGACCATCGGCGCATTCTCGTGGTAGACGATGAGCCCCAGATAACGCGGGTCCTGCGTGCCAGCCTCTCCAGCCAGGGCTACGACATTCGCGTGGCCAATGATGGCGAGACTGCGCTCGATATCATGAAGGACTGGACGCCAGATCTGGTCATCACCGATCTGTCCATGCAACAGATGGACGGGTTGGAGTTGTGCCGTCGTTTGCGGCTCTCCAATAAGATTCCGATCATCGTCCTCTCCGTGCGGGGCGAGGAGAGAACAAAAGTGCAGGCGCTCGATGCGGGCGCGGACGACTATGTGACCAAACCGTTTGGCATCGAGGAACTGCTGGCTCGCGTTCGCGCCAACTTGCGCCGGGCGCCGGCGACGGAAGAAGTTTCGCAGATTGAAATCGGTGATTTCGACATTGACTTAGCGGCCCATCGGGTCACGGTGAGCAAGCGGGAAGTTCACCTGACTCCCAAAGAGTTCGACCTGCTGGTTTACCTTGCCCGTCACCCCGGGAAAGTTGTGACCCACCGTGCGCTGCTGAGCGCAATCTGGGGCGGACAAAGTTCAGAGCAAGTCGAGTACCTGCGCGTCTTCGTTGGCCAGCTTCGCAAGAAACTGGAGCCGGACTCGCCAACTCCCCGCTATATTCTCACTGAACCTTGGGTCGGATACCGGTTTGAGCCGGGAAAATAGGTCAAGAAAAATGACACGAATCTGTAACACGGCTGTAACACTCCCGTAACAGACGCCACGTAGACTTACGCCTGCTTTTTCATCTGCAATGTTTCGTTTCAATTTAGGAGCTCCTGATGGCAACCGCGTCTGCCCCGCAATCTTTTGAACCCAAGCCAGGACCTGTTGTTGTTCCCTCCGTTCACGCAAAGCTGAGCAAAGGCCCGGGCGCGATCCCTATGCTCATCTTCGGGGTCGTGCTCATCGTGGGGGTGGTTTATGCGGGATCGCACCTGATCTCCGACCTTTCGACGGTCCATACCACTTCCGTGCTGCCTTTCTTGCTGTTAGGTCTGGCGTTGCTGGTCGCGCTAGGATTCGAATTTGTGAATGGCTTTCATGACACGGCGAATGCGGTCGCGACCGTCATCTACACGCACTCCCTTGAGCCACACTTGGCCGTGGTATGGTCCGGCTTCTGGAATTTCCTTGGCGTGGTAACGTCGAGCGGATTGGTGGCCTTCGGAATTATTTCTCTGCTTCCTGTCGAACTGATCTTACAAGTCGGCAGTAAAGCCGGATTCGCCATGGTGTTTGCCCTCCTCGTGGCGGCGATTATTTGGAATCTGGGTACCTGGTATTTCGGATTGCCGGCTTCGAGTTCGCACACGCTGATTGGCTCGGTCATCGGCGTCGGCATTGCCAACCAACTCACCGCGGCAAGAAGTGGCACCAGCGGCGTGGATTGGGGACAAGCGAAAAACATCGGTTGGTCGCTACTGTTATCGCCCTTGGTCGGCTTCGTATGTGCTTTCGCCCTACTTTATTTGTTGAAGGCGGTGGTGAAGAATCGCAAGCTCTATGAAGCGCCCGAGGGCACTGAACCACCTCCGTTCTGGATTCGCGCACTCCTAGTCCTTACCTGCACAGGAGTTAGCTTTGCCCACGGCTCCAACGACGGACAAAAAGGCATGGGCCTGATCATGCTGATCCTCATCGGCACGGTTCCAACCGCTTATGCGTTGAATCATGCGGTGACCGCGAAACAATCCCAGGATTTCATTGCGGTTTCGCAGCAAGCTGCCGGGATTCTCGACAAGTACGTCAGCCCGGATGCGGTTATCTCGGATGACCGCGAGGAAGTAACGGCTTACATTCGCACCAAGGAATTCACTCCCAATACCATGCTCGGGCTGCGGCAGTTGGTTACCGACATCGGCAACGAGACCGCCCTGTTCGGCGAGTTGAACAAGATTCCCAACGATCGTGTGCGCAACTTCCGCAACGATTTGTATGTAGTGAGCGAAGCGCTGCGGTTGATGGGGAGGACCCACCAACCTGCAATCGCTGCTGCCGATTGGCAGGGATTGACCAACTACAAAAAGCATGTCGACAACGCGACCAAGTTCATCCCACTGTGGGTCAAGGTTGTGGTCGCGATGGCTTTGGGGCTAGGCACGATGGTGGGCTGGAAGCGCATCGTTGTGACCGTCGGAGAGAAGATCGGTAAGGACCATCTAACCTACGGCCAGGGCGCGGCCGCTGAAATCACGGCTATGGCGACGATTGGCGCTGCCGACTGGTTCGGGTTGCCTGTCAGTACCACGCACGTCTTGTCATCCGGCATTGCCGGCACCATGGCCGCGAACCACTCCGGTCTGCAATGGGCCACAGTTCGCAATCTATTGATGGCCTGGGTGCTGACTCTGCCCGTAGCTATGATGCTGGCGGGATCTTTGTTCTGGTTATTCAAGACCATGTTCTAGGGAAGTGGGCCGCGAGGGTTGATTAGATCGCTGCTAGTCTGCGCTCACAAGTCCCTGTCCTCGCCTTGGACCACAAAACCTGAGAGGCGAGAACAGGGACATGAAGCTACCGCACCGTTACGGGTGCAGCATTGCGGACGCCTTGGCAACCGTTCTTTTGGGACTAGCTCTTCCCTGCAGCATCCCCGGGTGGCGGGCAAAGTCGACGCGCTTGTTAATCGGCGCGCCGTAAAGTTCAGGATTCAAGTAGTACCCGCGCTCGCGCGCATCCTTCTTCTGCTCTACAGGGATGCGGTGTGCGTTAGCCCATTTATCCTGACGGATTCCGGTGACCTGCCAGGAAACTTCCATGCCCTGCTTGCCGCCGGCAATTTTGAAAGAGTTGTTTTGAACCTTCTGCGCGATATAGACGGGCGCGAATCCGCCGATGCTGGTGAGTTGGTAACGGAAATCCCGGTTGAGGGTCTCAAACCAGTCGGGGAGCTGAATGGTCGCTTCGCCCTTGGCATCGAGCACGGCATTCCCGTTGTAGATGTTCATCATGTCCGGCGATTCGACGAAGGAGTGATAGAGATACTTGTTCGCCGGGTCGAGCGGGTGATCAATCTTGAAGGATCCGCCGTTTTTCGAGAGATTTCCGTTTACATGCACGTCCCCAGCGAAGTAGCCGGCGTAACCCGAGTCGCTCGTAGCGTAAACTCCGTCGCCGCTGCTGAAGTTGAACCCCGCGAGGCCAGAACCGCCGCTAAAGTGAGAAACACCATCCACGCCGTCGGGGCCGAAACCTTCCCCATCGTTGGTGCCAGCCTCTCCAACGATGCCCTGCCCGGTATTGCTGTGGCCGTACACGCCCCATGTGGTTCCGCTATCGCCCCAGACTCCATACCCATCCGGAGTGACGCCGTTTACGCCGATATACGCTCCGTTGCCGTAGACTCCGATGTTGCCCTCGCTGAGGCCGTAAACGCCGATTCCCTCAGGGGCTTCGCCTTGCACGCCAGGGGCAAATGCGCTGTCATTTTGGTTTAAGCCGTATAGCGCGGCGGTTGAAGCGAGAGTGGCACCGGAAATTTGGCCGGCACTGAAAGAGCCGGTGCTATCGCGTTTCACGATGGCATTGGCAGTATCAGCATTCGTCGGAGCCACCTTCCACGCCAGCGAAAGCGTGCCACTCTTGGTGATGGGAGAACCGCTTACCGTGAAATCCGAGCTTGGAGCGCTAAAGCCAACACTGGTGACTGTGCCTGCGCCGGGAAAAGTTTGTCCCGCGGAAAAAGTAAACACTCCCTTGCTGTTCAATGACAATCCGGTTTCGGTAGGCGCTGCCGGATCTTGCCCATACAGCAAGTTCAGCGTGGCGCCGGGAGAAGTCGTGTTGTTGCCGACAGGTTCAGCCTGCCACTGAAAGTGATTCAGCGTATACGTGTTCGTCCCGCTGTTAAAGGCGGACGATTCCAAATTGATTGGGTTGGAATTGTAGCCTTTGGTTTTGCTGGCGAAATTCTGCGTCGCCATCTCGAACAGTCCGCGCACGAGTTCCTGGCCGTTCACGTCGAGCGTGAAGAGTGGTTTGGTGAGATTGATTCCAATCTTGGCACTGGAACCCGAGCCGGTCTGGTAGAGTATAGAATTTCCTAAATCGCCGCTGTTGTCCGTCCAGATCGGAATGTAGTCTTGCGTGCCCGTTCCGCCAACATTGGCTGCAGAACCCAACGCGCTACCGGGTGTCGACTCGCCCGCGGACACGCTTCCCGGAGCCGAAGGCGCGGCCAGGATGAACGCCGACGCCGGCAGGCCACCGAGGGTTTGGGCATCGGCGGCTTTGAGAGCATAAGGCACGCTGAGCAAGAGTACGCGCGGTAATTCTTCCCCTCCATTGATGCGCACACCCAGCCAGCGTGCCTCACCCGATGCGAACAGATCCAAGGGAAGGCCCTGGGATCGGCTCGTCCCCAACTGAACCGTGTAATTTCCTTTGCCATCGATCTGGACGTTCTGTGTCTCAAGCCAAAGCGGCGCGCCCTCGAATTGGTCCTTGTAAATCGCGAATGTGAGCCCGGCCAACCCTGCCATGGGCTTGCCTTGTGAATCCAAGGCGCGGCCGGAGAAGTTCACCAGTTGCGGCACCACGGTATTCGGTGATGGTGCTGCTGTTTGCTGTGCCTGGGAAGCGCAGCAAAGCCCTAAGACGATGGCGAAGTAAACGAATAGACATTTGGTTGACCTCATGACAGCCTCCTTATAGGACTTGAATTCTTGAAACCGAGCCTTAACTCCGGACAGCTAACGCAATCGCGCCAGGGTGATGACGTCAGTGGTGCTATCTAGCGCGATCTCCGGCCCGCGTGGGACAGTGGTTAGAACGTGAACCGCTTCATCGCCCGATATCCAAATCTGATCGAGGTAATGACGACCCCGAGAGCGGCGGAAAACGATTTTGGAGTCCGAGCTTTGTGGATCAGAAGGTTGCGCATTCACGGAAGTAACGATGGCTCGATAGATCCGCTGGTCTGGGTTACGTACGACTATGATTCCGACGGTATCGCCTTTGCTCGGCTTGCCTAGAAGCCGCTCGAAGACGTAGTTACCAGCAGGCAGGGTGTTATGGCCCGTGACAAAATCGAAAGGAACATTTACCTGGAAGCTGGCAGTTTGTGCCTGAGCATATCCGCCCAGGAACAGCAAAGTGACTAGCAGGGCGTGCATAACTGCTGGAAGTCGTCCCATGTTTTTCCTCCTGTGACGCTGAATGGCGCCGATGAGCGCACACTTTCGCAGCAATCACGCTCTCCGTCAACAAAACCGACGGTGAACCCTTCCTTAACAGGCAAGTGGCTATTCTGCCTAAATTTGCAGGGTTTCCTTAATTGCGAAAATGGGTGATATACTCGTGCGCATTCGGGCCGTGCTCCCTCATGCCAGCAGTTCTCAAACCTCGTCGTTATCGTTTCGGCATTTTTGAAGCCGACGTCTCAAAGGGTGAATTGCTGCGGCAAGGGGAGCGCATCCGCTTGCAGGAACAACCCTTCCGGCTGTTGATTCTGCTTTTGGAGCGAGCTGGGGAGGTCGTTAGCCGCGAAGACCTGCGAACTTGGCTGTGGCCGGAGAATACTTTTGTCGAATTCGACAACGGCGTAAATGTGGCCATCCGGAAGTTGAGGGATGGCCTCGGCGACAATCCCGAGACTCCACGCTATATCGAAACCATTCCTCGCCGTGGCTATCGCTTCCGCGCCCCGGTTACTGTCACCGAGGAGCCGCCGCACCCCGCCCCCGTCCAAGCGGTTGAGATCGATCCCTTGCCCAGTCCTGCAGCACCGACCGTCGAAGCCTCATTGCAAGAACCGGCCCAGAAGCTTAAAGCATGGTATGCGTTAGCTATCCTCGCCACACTGACGATCGCCACGTTTGCCGGTGCGCGTTTCTATCTGCATTATCGAGCCTCTGTACTTAGCGCCAAGGACACCGTCGTGGTGGCGGATTTTGAGAATACCACTGGCGATCCAGTTTTTGACGACTCGCTGAAGCAAGCCGTCGAAGTCGGTTTGGGACAGTCCCCGTTCCTGAACGTGATGTCGGAGCGGAAGACTGGCGCGATTCTTATGCAAATGGGCAGAACGCCTGATGATCGAATGACGGGGCGCGTCGCGATCGAGGTCTGCCAGCGAGCCAGCAGCAAAGCAGAAGTGCAGGGCTCGATTCTTAGCCTGGGAAGCAGCTACCTGATTGGTTTGGCTGCGATACGTTGCGACAACGGCGATCCAGTTGCTCAAGAACAAGTGCAGGTCAGGAGCAAAGAAGACGTCGTCGCTGCCCTGGGGAAAGCAACTACTCAGTTGCGAGCGAAACTGGGGGAATCGCTGCCTTCCATTCACGACAATGACGTACCGCTGGAATTGGCAACCACATCTTCTCTCGAGGCCCTGAAAACCTACAACCATGCGCTTACGACTTGGGACCGCAAAGGCGATGTGCCCTCCGTGCCCTTGTTTGTGAGGGCGATTGAATTAGATGCGAATTTCGCCACAGCCTATGGGGGCTTGGCTACCGTCTATCACAACCTGAACGAAGATGAGTTGGCTCAGCAGACGATTTCAAAGGCCTATGAATTGCGCAACCGGTTGCCTTTATCGGAAAGGCTTTCGCTCGAGGGCCGCTACCATCTTTACGTGACCGGCGACCTCTACAAAGCGGCGGATGTGTACGAATTGCGAATCCGAAATCACGAGAATTTGCCGGGTTCGCTGACTAATCTCGGCAATATCGAAATCCAGTTGGGAAACTACGACGAAGCTGCCGAAGATTTTGGCGAAGTAGTTCGACTTGACCCGACCCGTGCCGCTGCGTATTTCAATGTGGCTACCGTCCTGATGGTGCTGGGTCGAGGCGATCAAGCCGACGCCTGGCTGGCCAAAGCTGAGGAACGGAAGATTCGTACAGACGGGGTGCTCCTCGTCGAATATCTCAGCGCTTTTCTTAAGAATGACAAGGCCGCTATGGATCGTTATCTTTTGCAGACGACCGATGTTGCGGGTGCGCAGTCGTTGTTAGTAACTGCCCAGGCAAATACAGAGGCCTACTACGGACACGTACGTCGGGCGCACGACCTCTCGGTTGCGGCGGCTGACATCATGGAACACGCCGGAGATAAAGGGTCAGCGGCGAGTTGTCTGGCTGAGGCCGGTCTTCGCGAGGCGGATGAAGGAGCGCCTAAACTGGCGAGGGATTCGATCAATGCCGCCCTCCGATTAGGGCATAGTGAAAACGTGTTGGCGCTTGCCGCCGTCGTGATGGCCAGAGTCGGGGATGCAAGCCGCGCGCGTGCGATTAGCCAGGAGCTGGATCATGACCACCCGCAAGATACCATGATCCAACGCTACTGGCTCCCAACAATTCGTGCGGTAATCGATCTACAGTCGGGAAGGCCGTCCGACGCAGTTGCTCTCCTCAGTGGGTTCGGATCGCTTGATTACGCTTATCCCCATGTTCCTTCCGTGCCGAGCCTTTATCCAGTTTACGTTCGAGGGCAAGCTTTTCTAGCGCAAGGCGATGCCGACCGAGCGGCCGCGGAATTCCAAAAGATTATCGACCACCGGACCACAATATTTAATTTTCCCATTGCGAGCCTGGCTCAATTGCAGCGGGCGCGTGCTTTCGCTCGGTCCACCGATCATGTTCAAGAAGCACACAATGCCTATCAGCAGTTCCTCGACCGTTGGAAGGATGCCGACCTAGGCACTCCGTTGATTGATCAAGCCAAGCGTGAGGATCGGAACCTGCATTTAAGCGGCCCAGAATTCGCGACCTTGAAACCCGTCAAATAGCAGTTGCTGCGATCTGGGGCATTTTGCATGTAATGTCCCCATCCTCGCCTTTGGATTATGAAAGTATGAAAGACGAGGACAGGGAGTTTCTGGGGGAAGAAGTTGAGTTTCGTTACGGGGCTATCGAGTAGACGATTCCGTCATTCGACCTGCCACCGAACTGCGCCATTCCGTAAAGGTTTCCATCGCCACCCAGCAGAAGGTTTCCTGACGGATCCTGGCCATCGTTGACCCCACCGGTGAAGTTGTGCACGACGCTTTCCGTCCAGGTGGATCCTGACTTCGTCAGCTTATAAACCGTACCGCTGTTCTGGGTCGAACCGCCTTGTTCTGTGGTGCCAAATAGCGTTCCAGCACCATCCATGGTCAGTCCAGCATAAGGGTAGTTGCCGTCACCACTGTTGCTTGGTCCGAAACTGTAAAGAATCTTTTCCGAGTAGGAGTTCGACCCTTTGGAGTACACCAGCTCCCATACCGTGCCCGTACCGTTGGTGCCGCCAAATGAGGTTGTGCCATAGATGTCGTAGGACTTGTCGCCGATCAGTCCGATGTAATACAAGCCACTGCCGTCCCCATTTTGCCCGGTGAAGCTATAGAGCAGGTTTTCGGTCCACGAGCCGTTTTGTAGAGTGAGCCGATAGATGCAACCCGCGCCGGAAGCTCCTCCGATTGAGATTGCACCATACAGATTCCCCTGAGGATCAGCGACGACAGGATCATAGGGAAACTCTCCGTCACCCGACGCGCCAAAACTATGCAGCACCTTTTCCGTGATTCCACCCGACGTCCTGGAGATCTGGAATACGGTTCCGGCGGAATAAGTTCCGCCGTAAGTCGTCGTCCCGTACAGCGTTCGATCCTTGCCGATAATGACGCCTCCCGAAGGAGTCTGTCCGTCCGTGATTCCACTTGCACTGAAGCTGTAAAGAATTCTTTCTAACCAACCGCCGCCCGCCTTGGGTGACAGCATAAAAACCGTGCCTGTATTATTAGCGCCGCCTCCCTGCGTGGCACCATAGAGATTGCCGGCCGCATCCCGCGCCAGGGTACCGTACGGCGTCGAGCCGTCGCCGCTTCCTTCAGCCTTGAAATCGTATAAGACGGTTTCGTTATAACCGCCAGTGCCGTTGGGAGAAAGCTCAAAAACTGTGCCCGTCGTGTTGCTACCTCCGCCGCCGGTCACACCATATAGATTTCCTTTGCTGTCGGAAATGAGCACATTGCTCCAGGGAAACGCGCCGTCACCATTGCTATCGCTGAAATTCCATAGCACCGTTTCGTCGCTTGCCCATCCCGTTGCCACCAGCCCCAGTATCAATGCCAATAGTGCCAAGCCCTTCTGCTTCATTGCTGCATCTCCTTCATGACCCAAAAATATTTAATCACCCGAAAGTGAGGTTTTCGTTTTGGGACGGCCATCCCAACGCTATGCTGCCGCTGTGATGGCCGTCCTGCGGACGCCTGTTCTCGCCTTCAAAGGGTGGGCTCTGAAAGCGAGACAGGAAAGTCGAGACCGGTGCTGCTATCTCGTGCCGATGACGCCGGCGGAGAACGCATCACCGCCGGGTTCACCGCGCTGCTGGTGCACTTGAAAAGTGTTTGCCCAGAACAAGCCGAAATCCGGCGCATTCCAGAACGAATCCTGCCAGGGCTCCGGCGGTCCCCAGCCGTTCAGTCCATACATGGTCTCGCTGTCAGATTCGAGGAAGCCGGTAAACCCTTGGGCGATGCATTGCTGATTATTCAAGTCCGTGCACTGCGGAGTAACGTTCTCCCAGTATGTGCCGGGCTGCAAAATCACGGGTGTGTTCCAGGTGACCTCGATTGTGTACTCAGGAGTACCGTTGAGGCTGCGGCCGGTCGGCGTCATGGTTGCGTTATTGGCGCCGCTGGCCAGGAGCGTCCCGCCGCTGCCGCCGCCGATCGGAATTCCTGTGCGGATCTCCCAAGGGGTTGCGACAGGATCGAGCCCGGTGGGGTAAGCAATAGAGTTGATGAAGAGTCCGGTCACACTCCAAGTTTCTCCGGCAGGAACTGTGAACGGAGAATAAATCTGCGACAGGGTCTGGAAGCCACCAGGATAAATATTTTCGTTCGCGAAGGTGTCGGCGGCAGGACTCGTAATGTCAAAGTCTCCCCCATAGAAGAGACAAGGCTTGCAGTACGACGGGACGGATTGCAGACGGCCAACCGAAAACACGACACCGGTGTTGTTTGGTCCTCCTTCGGTTGCCGTGCCAATGACGACGTTTCTACCGAATAAAAGATTGGACTGGGGTAATGCTCCGTCGCTGCCGCCAGTGAAACTGTAAAGAACCGTTTCCGTCCAGGCTCCGGCCGACGGGGTCAGCTGGAATACGGTGCCGAAGCCTTGTTTTCCACCGTTGAAGGTCGATCCAAACAGATTCCCATTCGGGTCGATAGTTACGCCGGCAGCGGGAAATCCACCATCATTCCCGCCGGTGAAGTTGTAGAGGATCGATTCTGTCCAAGAACCATTCGAGGGACTTAATTCGAAAATCGTGCCGCTTGTATATTTGCCGCCCGACTGGGTCATGCCATAAAGATTGCCAGCCTTATCGAAGATCACTCCGTTGTTCGGGCTGGCGCCATCGGAATTGCCAGTGAAGAAGTGCAACGTCGTTTCCGTCCATGTGCCGTGAGAGCGCGAAAGCTCGAAGACCGAGCCTTCCTGGTTAGGGCCCCCTGACTCCGCGGTTCCGTAAATGTTGCCCGCTTTGTCGAGCACCAGTTGGCTGTAAGGATAGGCGCCGTCGCCGCTTCCTCCCGCGAAGCTATAAAGCACTTCCTCCCTCCACTCGCCGTTCACCTGCTGCAAGCCGAAAACGACCCCGTTTCCGTGGGTGCCACCCTGAGGTGCAGTACCGATGAGAGCGCTCCCGACGAGTGTCAGCGCATTTTGAGGGGCACCCCCATCGTCTCCTCCAGTGAATGCCCAGAGTATGGACTCTTGCCAGGTTCCATCAACGAGCTGCAGTCCGAAAACCGTGCCCGCATTGTCGGGCCCACCAAGACGAGTAGTGCCGTAGATATTCCCCTTCGCATCCATGACAACAGAAGCGGCCGGGGAAGCGCCATCGTTGCCACCGGCAAAGCTGTAAAGAATCGCTTCATTCCAGGCGCCATTCGATTTGCTCAGCTCAAAAACAATCCCCTGGCCGTTTGCGCCTCCGTAGCGGGTGGTGCCATACAAATTGCCGGAACGGTCGGCAATCAATCCGGCGACGGGATAGCTGCCGTCGCCGCCTCCATTGAAACCATGCAGCACCGACTCGTTACCGGCGAAGAGGGTACCTGAACATAAAAGAAGAACTACTGCGATGAGATCCAAACGCGAAAATCGCATACTTCCTCCCTGAGAGTTCAACGCGGTGCGAGAAGTCGAGTCGTTCCTACACGAGAGTACGGTCAGACGCCGCGAATCGAGCGGATTCTAGCAAGCCGATTAGGGCTCGCGATTGCGTAGTTTGTCAAAACTTCGTAAAAGGACGCCACGTTCTGCCAAAAACGTGGCAAAATGTAACTCCTTATGCCAAAAGCGAACCTGGACGTTTTTGATCTGAAGATCCTTGAGGCCCTGCAGTCCAATGGCCGCTTATCGAACGTGGAACTTGCCGACCGGATCGGGTTGTCGCCGTCACCGTGCCTGCGGCGAGTGAAGCGGCTTGAGGCCGACGGGATCATCCAGGGATATGCTGCGAGAATCAACCGCGACCGGATCGGAATGGGAGTAACGGTTTTTGTCTCCGTAGGGCTCGATCGCCATCAGGAAGAAGAGGCAGAGCGGTTCCGCCGTGCGATCGTGCGATTGCCACAGGTATTGTCGTGCTACGCGATTTCAGGGGAGGCGGACTTCCTGTTGGAAATCGTGGTCGCGGATCTGAATCAGTATTCCGAGTTTGTTTTGAAACGGCTGCGCAGAATCCCTGGAGTGAAAGATCTGCACAGCAGTTTCTTGCTGGAAACCTTGAAAGTGCGGACGTCGCTTCCATTGCAGACGCCAGTGCCGCTCAAAGCGGCGAGTTGATTTCAGGCCACCTGCCCTCTTTACGGTTTGAACCCAACGCTCTTCCACAACTCGGCACAGTTATACATCACGCCGTTCGTGATCACGTATTCCACTTTGCGCGTGTTCTGAATCTCTTCCATTGGATTGCCATCCAGAATCACCAGGTCCGCGCGTTTTCCGGTTTCGACCGTCCCCACTTCCTTGTCGAGTTTCATAACGCGCGCGGGAACGATAGTTGCGGCTTGAATGGCTTCCATGGGCGTGAATCCGGCCTTGACGTACAACTCGATTTCTCGATGCAGGCTGTAGCCGGGAACCGTTTGGTCGGTTCCGGCAACGATGGGAATACCGGTCCGATGTAATGCGCCAATGATTTCGAGGTCCCGGTCAAACATTTTGTCGAACATCGCCGAACGCTCCGTGGGCGGTCCGACGTCGGTAAGTTGCTCGGCAAGTTCAGGCGCAACCTTATTTACGCCGGGTTCAAAACTTGCCGGTGGTTTCGCCGTCGTGGCCGTGAGGAACTCGTACAGCGCCACCGTGGGATCAATCACGGTGTGATGATCTTTAAGAAATGCCAGAGCGTTTTTCGCGGTCGTAGAATTGATGTCAAAATCGATGACCGCTTTCATCTGCTCTTGCCGACTAGCCCCAACGGGAAGCGGAGGATGCATAATCGCAGCGATGTATTGGATGTGGTTGATCTGGTCCTGCCCGGCTTCGATCACCTGAAAAGCATTCAGCCCGTCAGGGACATGGCCGGTGACGGTCATTCCTAGGCGATGCGCTTCCTCCGCTACAGCTCTCACTTCTTCTAGTTTGACCGAGCTATAGATTTTCATCTGCTGGAAGCCGGCCTGATGGTAGCGGTCGACCCACAAGCGTGCCTGCTCGGGAGTGTCGACACGTTGTACTCCGATCGAAGATGGTCCCGAACCATCTACGATGCCGGCAGCGAGAATGCGCGGCCCGAGGCCGTGGCCCTGTGCGATGGCGTCGCGGACTGATGTGATGAATTCAAACTCATTGCCGCAATCCCTGACGCTGGTTACGCCTGCGGCGAGGTAAATCGGCCCCCACTCCACTTGCTCAAAGTGGGCGTGCATATCCCACAGCCCGGGAAGAATAGCTTTTCCTTTGGCGTCGATCACCGTGGCAGCGTCAGGAATTTTCACTTTCGAACGTGGTCCAACCGCGACGATGCGGCCTTTGTCAATGACGATGACAGAATCGCTGATGGGTGCGCGGCCTGTCCCGTCAATCAGCGTCGCACCGACGAGGGCCAGGGTTTCTGCGTGACTTCCAGAAATGCCCTTAGAGATTGCCGCCAAGTCAGCCATCTCATCGGTTCCGGCCCGTCCGACAAATTCGCCAAGCGCGCTTTCGTAACCATCGCCGACTGCTTCGAAGTGATCGAATTCGGCGTCGGTAGTAACGACTGCGGCTAGATTGTGATGCTTATCCATCCAGAGCGTCTCGCGGCCCCAAATCAATCCTTTGATGGTGTAGCGGTCGAGTTTCTTGTTTTGCCCGTTGATCGAAATTGTGTCCTGGCCGCGGGCCTCGACTTTTACACTACCGCTGGGCAGCGTGCGCAACTCCGCAGGCGAACCGTGAGTCGACCAATATCGCACTAAGAGCATCTGCATCGTAGCCGGAGCGTATCCCGCAATAGTGAAGAACGCCTCGGGTGGTATCGGCGTCAGCGTCCACTTCTCGCGGGTGCGAAGGCGAATCTTGCCGGGTTCGACTTTGACTTCCTCGTCGATCTCCGATTGCCGTGAGGTTTTGCCTTTGATCTCGAAATGCTCAGGCGTAAGGTCGGAGGCGCCGCGAAAAGACGCCGTGAGCGGGACCTCTGTGCCTCGATCGGTGAACTTAAAGTTCATGGTTACTGCCAGACAGTCACCGTCATTTACAACCTGATAGGTCTCCTCCCCAATTGGCTGCTCCATTTTGTGCAGGCGAAACTTGCCCTGCTCAACGACGGGAGAGGTCGGAGCCTGCAGCCCACGAACGTAAGGAGATGATGCAGATAGAAGAAATTCAGCGACAGCGACAAGGGTCAGCAGAACCGTTCTAGTTTTTTGCACGAGGTCCTCTTTGATGACAATTGAGAATATCCGGCAAACTCACTCCTCGCAAATTAAGGTCGTCAAAATCGTTACATTTCCAATCGATTGCGGTAGATGGAATATTGATGCGTGCCTCCGATCTTGAACAACCACGAACGTCGGACCAGAGCACTCTCCAATAGAGGATTGTGATACAGAACATACACCGGGCGAGGTTGTGATTGCAGAGACTGCTCAAGATGGTTCAGCAGTTGTACCAGGCCTGTCTCCGGGAAGGGATTGAAGAGATAAACCAGCAACGGTTCAAGAGGAAACACCCACTCGCCAGCGTCCTGGCAAAACGTTTCAATGAGGAAACATTGCTGTGAGGCGCTTTTATACTTACCAATATTTTCTTCGGCTGCCCGGTGCAAAGCAGGCAACAGTTCGACGCCAACGACCCGCCGAAAGGGATAGTCCGCAGCCATCAGGAGCACTCGCCCCTTACCAGAACCGACATCTATGAACACGAATTGGCGAAAGTCGATGTTCAGACTTGCCAACATTTCATGAAACAGGCTAGGCTCAGTCGGCTGATATGGCGAATGTAACAGCCCAAGCAAGCGATCCCGCCAGTTGACCGTCGCGGCAGTTGTATCGACTCGATGGTCCCAGTCGAAATCGACGTCACCGAAACGCTGCCGCCGATGAGAAGGCAGAGAATCACGCAAGAATTCGAGGGACAACGCAATTATGCGCCGATTGGCGCCGATCCAGCCATCCCGATCTCGCGCCTCGCGCCACCACTTGAGCACGCTGCGAAGCACCCCGGGATTTGCGCGGTCATTCATGCAAGGCGGCTGTGGGTGGAGCGACAATCTCACCTCATTTTAGGGAACTGGAGAGACCCCACTTGCGTACTCCCGAGAGCAAGCACAGGTGTGCCCGAGGAGTGCCATGCCCGATTCCGACCGTCGTTCGTGGGGCGCGACTGAGTTCGCCAGCCTGATTGCCTCTGTGGTTTTCTCAATGTTTTCAAACGGGCGATTTCCCGTCGCGACCTGCGCTTGGCTCGTCCCGGTTTTCATGCTGCACTTTACCCGCCGTGGCAAAGCCAGTATTCGTCTTCCGCTATCGTATCTGGGACTCAGCTTCGCATTCGGTTACCAATTTTATGGCATGACCCCATTCGCCGGGATTGGCTACGTACTGTTCTCCGCTGCTTTCGGGATCATGTTGCTGCTACCGTACCTCGCAGACCGCTACATACTGGCGCGAAGTCAAGGTCTGGCGCGAAGCTTGGTTTTTCCGGCCGCGCTCGTGGTTTCAGAATATTTGTCTTCCCTCAATCCTTTTGGTAGTTGGGGATCGATTGCGTATTCGCAATACGAGTACCTGCCATTTCTTCAACTCCTGAGCATCGCAGGCTTATACAGCATCACGTTCATGATCGGCTGGTCTGCGGCGGTGGTGAACGCATGGTGGGAGAACGATTTTGACACGCGCAAGGCGGGCCGTGAACTCATCGCGTTTGGCGTGGTCTTTGTGCTCGCCAGCCTCTACGGCGAGGGCCGCCTGACTTTGCGTCCTCCGAATTCGCCGACAATCCGCGTGGCCTCGATCACGCGCCCGGATGAGAGCCAGTTCCCATATCCTCCCAGCGCCGACCTGAACCGCCGAGTGATGATGGGCGAGCCGCTCAGCGATCTTGAGACCGCTCAGTTGGAGCAAAGGACGATCGGAATTACGAATTTCCTGCTGAGCCGCGCTGACATCGAAGCACAAGCTGGTGCCAAGGTCATAACTTTTGGCGAATTCAATTTTCCAGTGCTGGAACAATTCAAGCCTGAGTTGATCGCGGAAGCAGAACAATTGGCGCGGGCGCGCGGCATCTATCTCGCGCTGCCACTGGCAGTCTTCGACATTGGACACAAGCCGCCGCTGGAAGACAAGCTCGTGATGATTGAACCATCCGGCGCGGTCGCTTGGGAATATCTCAAGACGGAAGTACCGCCGGGTTTGGAAGTCGCTATTCTAAAGCCCAGTTCCGGACAGTTGCCGGTAACCTCTACACCCTTCGGTCGCCTGGGCGCGGCGATCGCATTTGATATGGATTTTCCTGCGTTCCTTCTCCAGGCGGGCAGAAAGCATGTCGACGTAATGGTGGTGCCAGAAAATGAATATCCAGAAATCGATCCCATGCACTCCCGGATGGCTTTGTACCGTGCCGTAGAAAATGGCTTCAATCTGCTGCTGCATGCGAGCCAAAGCCTTTCGTTGGCGTGCGATTATCAGGGCAGAGTTTATGGCATTATGGACCACTACCACGCCGGCGATCGCGTGCTGGTAGCGCAATTGCCGAGCCGGGGAGTGACGACTCTTTATTCCCGCGGTGGGTATCTGTTCCCTTGGCTGAGTATCGCCGGATTGGCAACCTTGATGGTCGTTAGTTTGTGCCGCCACTCGCGATCAGCTTGAGCCGGCAGCAGTGACCAAGGTGTGACCTGGTGGTCCTGGACCAACCTCTATTCCCATCGCGTCAATATAATTGGTTGTTGGAGAGAGTTTTGTCTTCCGCAGCCGCCAAACCTCAACCTTTTACTTCTGCGCCGCTTTCGGCAGGCATGTTCTCTTCTCCTGCGAGGCGCACATTCGTGTTGTGCCTTCTGCTCGTAGTGGTGACGCTCGCGGTTTACAACCCGGTCAACCGCAATGCCTTTGTAAACTTCGATGACGATCATTACATTACGCACAATCCCCATGTTCTTGCCGGGATCAGGTGGGATACCGTCAAGTGGGCATTCGATGGTTACCATGAAGCCAACTGGCATCCCCTGACCTGGATCTCGCACGCTTTGGATGCCCAAATGTTCGGAGTAAAACCGCTTGGGCATCATTATGTGAACGTCGTCCTGCACGCGGTCGACGCGATTCTACTCTTCCTTCTGTTACAGTCGGCGACCGGATTTACCTGGCGCAGCCTGATGGTCGCGGCTCTCTTTGCGCTTCACCCGGTCAATGTGGAATCCGTCGCCTGGGCCTCCGAGCGCAAAAACGTGCTCAGCATGATGTTCTTCCTGCTCACGCTGCAGGCCTACGGATGGTACGTGCGGAAACCAGCGGCGGGAAGGTACCTCGCGGTCGCGATTCTGTTCGCGCTGGGTCTGATGAGCAAACCACAGGTGATCACCCTGCCATTCCTCCTTCTGTTGTGGGATTATTGGCCGCTTGGGCGTGTAAATTTCCATGACCCGGGCGCAAAGCCCAAGATCTTAAGGTTGATCCTCGAAAAGGTTCCTTTGTTTGCGCTATCGCTCGCGAGCGCGGTCATCACTATGGAGGCACAGAAAGCTGGTGGCGCAATTCACTCCGCCATCATCTATCCGTTTCGGCTGCGGTGGGAAAACGCCATCGTTTCCTATGCGCGGTACATTGGCAAAGCATTTTGGCCGGTCAAGCTCTCTCCGCTCTATCCGCATCCTCTCGACCTGTTGCATGAATGGCAAGTGATTGTCTCGGCGGTCCTCTTGCTTGCCATAACTATCGCGGTCCTTTCCCAACGTCGACGCGGATACTTGGTCACCGGCTGGTTCTGGTTCCTGGGCTCGCTGGTGCCCATGATTGGGCTAATCCAAGTGGGAGAGCAGGCGATGGCCGACCGCTATGCCTATCTTCCGTTTATCGGGTTGTTCCTGATGACAGTTTGGGGAATTTCGGAATGGGCGCAAGCGCGGCGCATTTTGCCGGACCGACTGGCGGGGCCCGCAATCGTGGTTTTGTTAGCGCTTGGGGCGCTAACGCATCGTCAGATCGGCTATTGGCACGATAGCGAAACCCTATGGACCTATGCGCTACGGATTGCGGACGTGCCGAGTTATAAAGCGCATTTCAATCTGGCTATCACTTATGACGAACAGGGTCGATATCAAGAGGCGATTCAGCAATTCCGGGAAGCCGCCGATCCTCGGTCGGATGATCCGAAAATTCACTTGGGTCTGGGAATCTATGACCAGCGGCACGCCGCCGCCCCACAAGCTATCGAGGAATATCAAATCGCATTAAGAATGGCTGCCGATCCAGAGTTCAAAGCAGACGCATACAGCGACTTAGGAACAGCCTATCGGCAGATTCGCGATTCCGAACATGCGCGACAAAGCTTTGCCGCGGCTTTGCAGTTGGATCCGAACAAGCCGATCGCGTTGATTGGCATGGGCCTGTTAGCGTTAAAAAATGCAGACACGGGGCAAGCGATCACCTACTTCTCTCATGCCATGACGATTCAGCCAACCGCGGTCGGATATCTTCTGCTGGCGCGTACGCAGGAGCAAGCGGGGAATTTAGAGGCCGCGAAGGTGGCGCAAGACCGCGCTCGGCAGCTCACAACCGATTGGAACGAAGCCCAACGCGCAGCGGATCAATTAATGTCGTTCTGAAGCGGTTGACTCACGCGACAGCCGCTTGCGCAGTGGTTCTGCTTGCAGGTTTGCCAGTTCCTTCGGATTCCCGCTTGCCAGCGCCGCCGAACAAACGATTCCTCAATTCCGTCACCACCTGAACGCTCTGCCGGAACTTAGCTTGAGTCACATTTCGTAACATTGCAACCAGGCTGGACTGGCGCACGTCGCCGAGCAGGCGTTCGGCTTTCTCGGTGAGCTTCAGCCAATCGTGCCAGTCCCCAATCACGTCTTGCATGTGCTTCAGTTGCTCGACGATCTCTCGGGTGTGCGGGTCGTCATTTTCAATTTCCGCCACATAACGCGCCCGCTTGCCGATGATGCGGTACTGATGCAGCGTCCTCTCGCTCAGCGAACCGTTTCCGCGCCCTAACTGCGCCAACTTGCTCAGCGTCAGGGACAAGGGTTCCGTATCCTTGGGAATGCGGATTTCGTGGGCCGAGCGCCTCAAGCGCTTGCGAATCTCTTCGGCAGTCTTTGGGTCAAATGCCTTGACGAGTTTCTTTTCCCGGTGCGTACGCTCATCGAGTAGAGCGTTCATGAGCTGCGATTTGTGCCCATTAGCTTGAGGGACTTTCAGATTCCGCAAACATCCGATCTGCACATCGAGATCTCTTACCTTTCCGGCCTTCTTGCGGAGTCGAGCCAACAGCCGCAGCAATTTTTCGTCGTTGCGATGGCGCGTGAGGGCGACTTCGCTCAAAACGGCTTCCACCCGGCGGCTGTAAGTGCGGAATTTGTGGACGCTTTCCGGCGCAGGCTTTTTCGTCAGCTTGGTCAGCTCGCGGCCCAGCTTTTGAAAGCTCAGCCGGCTGCGTTTTGGATCAATCGGCATAGCAACCTTGCGAAATAAGAATTGTAAACAAGTCTGATTAAAAGCCTGCGTTATGTCTTTGGTTTGCGCGTTTACGGCAACCCTCACCCGTCAGGAAGCGGCTATTTTAACACTGCTGTAACACATTTCTGCTAGGGTCAAATCGATGGCCAATCAAGCATTGGGAGCACCCCGCTTGCCTGGACCGCAACCCGCTGCAAAATCAGAGGTTGTTTCAATTTCCACGGCACGGACCGCACCGCTCAGCAAGGCCGGTACCAGCCAAGTTGCCGACCGGTTGTTCTATTTCGCCATGCTTGGTTGTGGGGTGTGCATACTCGGGCTCGTTGCGCTCATCGTTTACGAGTTGATTAGCAAGTCGAGTCTTTCGCTGCACGCATTTGGTTGGAGATTTTTTTTCCGCAGCGAGTGGGACCCGGTCAACGAGCAGTTTGGAGCGTGGCCGTTTGTGTATGGCACGGTCGTTTCCTCGCTTCTGGCTTTGTTGCTCGCGGTTCCGTTGGCAGTTGGTGTCGCGGTGTTCATTACCGAGATGTGCCCGCGTCGCTTGCGCGGACCACTGGCCTTCCTGACTGAACTTCTCGCCGCCATTCCCAGTGTGATCTACGGCCTGTGGGCGATCTTTGTGCTGGTTCCGCTGTTGCGTCAATATGTCGAGCCGCTTCTCATGAAATACCTGGGATGGACTGGCTTGTTCGATGGTCCGGCCTACGGAATTGGGATGCTGGCTGCCGGCGTCATTCTAGCCATCATGGTTGTGCCGATCATCTCGTCGATCACGCGCGAAGTGATGACGGCGGTGCCGCAGCAACAGCGCGAAGCAGTCCTGGCGTTAGGCGCAACCCGTTGGGAAATGATTCGCACCGGGGTTCTGCGAAACGCGCGGGCCGGCATTCTCGGCGGTGTGATTTTGGGATTGGGCCGCGCGCTTGGAGAAACCATGGCTGTCACCATGGTCATCGGCAATCGGCCCGAGATTTCGAAATCCTTGCTTGCACCCGGCTACACCATGGCGAGCGTGATTGCCAACGAATTTAGCGAAGCAACTTCCGACAAGTATCTCAGCGCTTTGGTCGAAGTTGGTCTGGCGTTGTTTCTGGTGACGATCATTGTCAACATTCTTGCCCAGCTCTTGGTGTGGAGCGTGACGCGGGGCATGCCGACGAGGAGCAATGCCTGATCTGAGCAAATCCACGCAGGGATTGCCGCGCATGGGCCTGTGGCGGCGAGCTAAGAATTACGCAGCCACCTTTTTTGCCGGGGCTGCAGTTTTCCTGGTGTTGGTGCCGCTGACCGCAATCTTCGCTTATCTGGTTTACAAAGGAGTCGGAGCGCTCAATTGGGCGTTCCTCACCCAGACGCCTAAGCCCGTTGGTGAAGCCGGCGGCGGAATGGCGAATGCGATTGCCGGCAGCGTTCTGATTCTGGCCATCGCCAGCGTCGTGGGTGTTCCGGTCGGCATCGGCGCCGGAATCTATCTCGCCGAATACGGCCGCAATCGATTCGGGAATTTGGTCCGCTTCACCGCCGATGTTCTGAACGGGGTGCCTTCCATCGTGGTTGGCATCGTTGCTTACTCGATCGTAGTCCTGGGCCAAGGGCATTTTTCAGCGTTGGCGGGCGGAGTCGCGCTGGCAATCATGATGATTCCGACCATCACGCGGGCAACCGAAGAAATGTTGTTGCTGGTTCCGCAAGCGATTCGCGAAGCTGCTTACGGTCTCGGAGTTCCGCGTTGGCGCACCACGCTCTCCATCACACTTCGCACGGCGACTTCAGGGGTTATCACGGGAGTGATGCTGGCGTTCGCGCGCGTGGCTGGCGAAACCGCGCCGCTCTTATTCACCGCGTTCGGAAATCAATACTGGAACTGGAAGATCAACCAGCCGACTGCCGCACTCTCTTTGCAGGTTTATACTTACGCAATTTCTCCGTTCGATGAGTGGCACCGGCAAGCTTGGGCCGGGGCCCTGATTTTGATCATTCTGATCGTGGCTTCGGTCGGTGCCGTGCGGATTGTCGCGGGTCGCGGTATGCTCAAGGGGGCGAGCTAAGCGATGGGTGTTGGCATCAAAGTCGAGCATCTGAATGCCTGGTTTGGCAAGCATCAAGCTCTGCACGATATCAACATGGATATCGCTGCCAACCACGCCACCGCCATCATCGGCCCTTCCGGATGTGGAAAGTCGACGTTCGTGCGTTGCCTGAACCGCATGCATGAAACGATCCCCGAGGCTAGCGCAGATGGCAGGGTTCGTATCGGCGAGCTGGATGCTTATAACGGTACTGCGGCGGTGCAGATTCGACGCCGTATTGGCATGGTGTTTCAGAAGCCGAACCCCTTTCCGACAATGTCGATCTATGACAACGTCGCCGCCGGACTCAAGCTGAACGGATTCCGCAATCGTCAGCACCTCGATGAGATCGTGGAACGGTCCTTGAAGCTTTCTGCGCTCTGGGAAGAGGTGAAAGATACGGTTCGCAAAAAATCCGGCGCAAGCTTGTCGGGTGGACAGCAGCAGCGCCTTTGCATCGCTCGTGCCTTAGCTGTCGAACCGGAAGTGTTGCTCATGGATGAGCCTTGTTCCGCGCTCGACCCCATTTCGACCGGTAAAATTGAGGAGCTTATCTTTCAACTGAAAGAGAACTTCACCATCGTGATCGTAACTCATAATATGCAGCAGGCATCACGGGTTGCCGAATTCACTGGGTTTTTCTTGATGGGCCGGTTGATTGAATTCGACAAAACTGAGAAGATTTTTACTAATCCGTCCGATAAGCGGACTGAAGATTACATTACTGGCAGGTTTGGATAATGCGCACACGCTTCCAGCAAAGTTTGGAGGAACTCCGCAGCAAGCTGCTTCGCATGGGCGGCTTGGCGGAACAGGCCGTGGATCGTGCTTGCCAGGCATATCTCAATCGCGATCTTGCGCGTTGCCACATGGTGCTCGAAGGCGAAACCCAGATCAACGAAGCCGAACGGGAAATCGATGAACTAGCCTTCGATCTGATCGCCATGCAGCAACCGGCGGCCGTGGATCTGCGTTTCATTCTGGCAGTTACGAAAATTAACTCCGACCTTGAGCGCGTGGGCGATCAAGCCGTGAATATCGCCGAACGCGTGATGGACCTGGTCGAGCTCCCTATAGTGGACCTCCCGGTTGATATCGGCCGCATGGCTGCCGCAGTGTCTGCCATGGTGAGCCGTGCGCTTGAATCCTTCATCGAGGGCCAAGCCGAACTGGCACAAGCGGTGCTGGAGATGGATAACGTAGTGGACCGAATGCGCGATGAAGCGTTCATCAGTTTGGTAAAAGTGATGAATGACCGTCCAGCGGTTACGCGTCAGGCCTTGGACGCCCTGCTGGTGAGCCGCAACCTCGAGCGGGTTGCCGATCACGCCACCAACATCGCGGAAGACGTCATCTTCTGGGTACGAGGAGCCGATGTCCGGCACAATGTTTCTACCGACGCTCCTATGCACCAGGCGGCCCCGGACGCGGATTAACTCTATCTCCCTACCCCTCAATCCAGCGATAATCTGACATAGGATTTTCTGGAGGGAATGGTGCGTCGAACCCCGCGGTTCCTTGTCCTAGTGGTTCTCGTCATAGCGATTAGCCTGCTGTTTGCCCAGAACCAAATTCAATTCCGTCACATCCACTTGCCGACTAGTAAAAGCCTAATCGGGCCGATTCCTGGAATAATCGGACGACTAAACGGTTTTACGCCTACAATCGCGGTGAGCCCGGACCGGCGCTATGCCGCGTTCCTCAATGACGGCTATGGGAGCCAGCAAAACAAAGCTCACCAGTCCATCGCTGTTCTCGATCTCGGCAACAATCAGCTAACCGATTTTCCCGATGATCGTTTGGGCGAGGAAGCCCACCAAAGTTATTTCATCGGCCTGGCCTTTAGTTCTGATGGCAGCCATTTGTACGCTTCTATGGGTTCGATCACCGATCCGAGCGGCGAACGTGCAGGAAACACCGGGAATGGCATCGCAGTTTACAAGTTTGAAGAAGGCAAGATAAAAGCGGAGCACTTCCTCGCAATCCCGCCGCAAAAGATTGGCAACGCAAAGAAGGTCGCATTTGCTCTGCGAAAGACTGCTTCTGGGACAGCGATTCCCTATCCCGCGGGGCTGGCAGTGATCGCAGAAAACGGCAAGCCAGACCAGTTGCTGGTCGCCAATAATTATTCCGATAACGCTGTGCTGATCGACTCTGCGAAAGGCCGCATTTTGGCCGCATTTGACCTCAGCACGAACGACATCGTCCCATCTTCGTTTCCGTATACCTGTGTCGCGTCGCATGATGGTGCGCGTGCATGGTGCAGTCTCTGGAACGCCTCGCGCATCACTGAACTGGATTTGAAGAGGGGCACGGTTGTGCGATGGGTTCCACTTTTGCCGCCAAGCGATCCCTTAGAACCGGGATCTCATCCGACTGCCATGCTTCTTAGTCCGGATGAGAAGCTGCTTTACGTCGCCCTCGCCAATGCCGATCGCGTGATCGCCGTACCGACCGAAGGCACCGGCCCGATGTATTCGTTGAACACGAACCTTCCCCATCAAGAGTTTTCAGGGAGCTGCCCGAGTAGTCTCGCAGTCTCTGCCGACGGCAAGCGGTTGTTCACGGCCGATGCGTGCCTCGATGCAGTTGCGGTCTTTGACGTTTCCAAACTCCTAGGAACGCCGGTCTTGACAATGCCGATCCATACCGCAGAAGGGTTCATCCCGACGGACTGGTATCCGACCGCACTGGCGACCGTCGGCGACGATCTTCTCATCGCGACATCGAAGGGGCAGGGAACTGGTCCTAACAATATTCCCAGCAACACCGGTTCGGAGCGCCGCCATCGAGAGAACGCCTATATTCCGACATTGTTATACGGCTCAGTGATCCGAGTCGACATCAATGACACCGAAAAGCAATTGCCGGAACTTACGCAAAAAGCGGCGCAAAACAATTTGCTGAACATGCAGCATGAACAGCTCTCTTTTCCGCAAGACTCGAACCCCATTCGCCACGTTATTTACATCATTAAGGAGAATCGCACTTACGATCAGGTTTTGGGCGATCTGAAGGTTGGCAACGGCGACCCGTCTCTCACTCTGTATGGTGCCGACGTTACCCCGAACGAGCACAAGCTGGCTCTGCAGTTCGGCGTGCTCGACAATTTTTACGATAGCGGCGAGGTTTCCGGCGACGGACACGAATGGTCTACGGCTGCAATCACCACCGATTACAACGAAAACACTTGGCAAATCGCTTATCGAAGCAAGGAGCGTACTTACGATTTTCAAGGTACGGTTGCCGATGAGTTTCCCCTCGACAACAACGAGTCCGATATCGACGCCCCCACCTCCGGCTACCTCTGGGATAACGTTGCAAAGCATGGACTCAGCTATCGTGACTACGGCGAATTCGTGGCCACGATTTGGTGCAAGCCGGAGCGGGTGAAGTCGCCAAAGGAAGGCACGCCTTCGGCATTCTCAGAAAAGTGCCCGCAAGCAGAAATCGAAAGAGGCGAAGCTTTGCCGGCGAATGTCGGTCAACCTCATGGCTCAGCCAGTCCATGGCCGTGGCCCGTGCCCATGATGAAACGAGTGAGGCCCACAAAAGCAGCGCTGCGCGATCACTTCGATCCAAACTTTCCAGAATTCAACACAGAATATCCCGACCAGCTTCGTGCCGACGAATTTCTTAACGAGTTCGATGGATTCGTGCGAGCTAGGCAGGAAAAGAACGGCACAGAGTTGCCGGCATTCGTTCTTCTTTACTTGCCCGACGATCATACGCACGGCACCACTCCCTCAAAACCAAAACCAGCGGCTTCCGTCGCGGACAATGATCTTGCGGTGGGCCGCGTCGTCGAGGCAGTTTCACACAGTCCTTACTGGAATGACACTGCGATTCTGATTCTTGAGGATGATGCGCAAGATGGCGCCGATCACGTTGATGCGCATCGCTCAATCGCCTTCGTGATCAGCAAATATTCGCCCGGTTCGGCCGAGCAGCCATTCATCGAGCATGGCTTCTACACTACCGTGAACCTCATCCATACGATTGAAGCTCTGCTAGGAGTGCCGCCGATGAATCAAAATGACGCCTATGCGCCGATCCTGACGCGGTTGTTTTCGGGGCCCGGCAATCAGCCGCCGTTTACAGCCGATTGGAGCAATCGCGATAACGGTTTCATCTACAAAACGAATCCGCCCAAAGGTTCGGGAGCGGAAGAATCGAAGAAGATGGATTTTTCGCGGCCGGATGCTAATAATCCTGCGGTCCTGAACGCCATCCTCTGGAAGGATCAAAAAGGAGACACACCTGTCCCCGCTCCGAAACACACCGTCTTTCCCCAGCCCTGAGGGCTCTGCCCTGCATTTTGAAAAGCAGACTTTCATGTCCGGCTCTGAAGTGGAAACTTCGAATGATCGCCCTCTACCCAGTCCTATCAGTGGTTTGCGCGGCAACGTTGTCACACCCAGACAGTCTATCCGTCACTGAATCGCGAAGAGAAAAAGAGTAGAAAGTAGCCAGATCGAGTATTGGCGGAGGTAAAGGAATGTAGGGCTATCACCGCCAAGTTGAGGCTACGCCACCGTATCTGGGGCGTTGCCGGAAAGGAGCGTGCTCGTTCACTGTTCGCAGACTGGAGGCAGGATAAAGGCCGCGGTCCCCAGAGTGATTGGCGATCCCGGTATCGCGCTCCAGCCTTAGATTTGCGAATAAGGTTCAGTTCACTGGCCTCAAACTGGCGGACTGACACGAAGCTTCGTACTCGAACAACGTTCAACCTTACGCTGGCGCCAACTTTTCGTGGCGACCAACGTCTTAGCGACCCCGGCAGCGCAATACTGGCGGGGTCGTTCTTTTTAGGAAGTCTAATCTCTTTCAGCAACGCTCAAGAAGTGGAGCGGGAGACGGGGATCGAACCCGCGACCAACGGCTTGGGAAGCCGTGACTCTACCACTGAGTTACTCCCGCTCAAATGGATACGGCAATTCTACCCGACCGGCGGGCCCGATTGCCAAGCGTGTGAAACCTAAGAAGAATATTTTGGCGGGCTAGGCAGCTCGCACGCCCGTCCAGCCAATTCGGACTGCGCTTCCTCTCGCGTCGCATGATCCGAGGTCAGGCCGCACCTGGCGCAGAACCATTCTTTGGTGTGCGGATTCCAGCGTAAGTCTTCATGCGTATAAGTTGCCGACAAAGCATCGGGAGAAGTTCCTTTCTCTGCGGTCACTTCTACGTTATACGGTCCGTGAGGCCTCCGGCCTAGATGCCCCAGGCATGGTTACCGTGCCATTACGTTCGGAAGTTGACTATTGCTTCCAGTACGCCGTCGAGGCATTTGAGCGTTTAAGAGACGAACGCTCGAAGTCGATCATCGGTGCACCAGGTTCGATACGACACTCTTCATATACACCTGACAAATTCCTCCACAGAACTTTACACTGGTTTGACGATTCTTTACCGCTTCCAGCGGTTGTGCATGTTGCAATAATTTATTCGGCAATTTCATGATTTCTGTGGCCAAAAATCTGGCGCTTTGGGTGCGGCTGATCATGCTTGCGATCGCTTTTACAGCGAGTCCATGCCTCGCGGTTGTGCAGTCGCAACCGGTATCTTCTCAAGTGAAGCCGATTGGAACGGTGAAAGCCATCTCCGGCAATGACGTTACTCTGGGAACCGACTCCGGCCAGACCCTTACAGTCACCATTCAAGATTCCACGCGCATTCTGCGAACGCAGCCTGGACAAAAAACTCTGCAAGGAGCCACCCAGATCACGTTGAAAGATTTAAAGGTCGGTGATCGCATGGTAGTGGCCCATGGAAACATGTCGGCGGATGGCAAGTCGATGGAGGCCACGGTTGTCTTTATCATGGCCGGGATCGATGTGGCTGCGAAGCAGGAACAGGAAAGGGAAGACTGGAGCAAGCGCGGCACGGGCGGACTGGTCAAGTCTGTGGATGCTGCGGCTGGCACAATCACCATTGCGGTTTCCAGCGCCGGAGCGACGAAATCTACTCTGATTCACGTCTCGAAAGAGACGGCCATTCGCCGCTATGCTCCCGACTCAGTGAAGTTCGATGACGCTAAGCCGGGTACGTTGGATCAGATTCAGCCCGGCGATCAACTTCGGGCGCGTGGAACAAAAAATTCCGATGGCACCGAGATGACCGCGGATGAAATTGTCTCGGGGAAGTTCCGCAATGTAGCGGGCAAAGTCGTAGCCACCGATGCCGGCGCAAATTTGGTAACGGTACAAGATTTATTGAGCAAGAGCCAGGTCACCCTCAAGGTTTCCCCGGATTCGCAGCTTCGCAATCTGCCGGACATGGTGGCGCAGCGGATTGCGATTCGCTTGAAAGGCGGAACGCAGCAGGGCGCTAACGGCGCCGGTGCTGAGCATCGAGAGTCCGCCAGCGGCCAGAGTTCGACTAATGCGGCTGCCCGAAGGCCGGGAGGCACGCCGGATTTTCAGCAGATTCTAGAAAGGATGCCGGCTGTAACCCTCGCTGATCTGCAAAAAGGAACTGTGATTATGGCGGTGGCAACCGAAGGTTCGGCTACAACCGCGCCAACCGCGATCACGCTGCTCACCGGCGTCGAGCCGATCCTGACTGCATCACCGGACAGCAAGGGCGCGGCCATGATGCTTTCTCCATGGAACCTGGGTGGTGGCGGAGCCGAAGCTGCAGGTGGCAACCCGTGAGTTTTTTCGCAGCGCGCTTTCGCCATGGGACGGGTTGGACGGATAAACTGATTCCGTTTCTTGTCCTCCTACTCTTCTCATTTGTTTGTTCGCCCCTGTCGTTAGCGCAGACCCCCGGTGGCCTCCACGGTAAGGTCAGCGATCCCTCCGGTGCGGTGATTCCCGGCGCTCTGGTCACTGCCGTCGGACCGAGCGGAACCAAAGCAACCGCCACAACTAATCAGCAGGGAACGTATGACATCACCGGACTGGCCTCGGGCAGCTATACCGTAATCACAGATGCGAAGGGGTTTGCCGAGTCGAACGAACAAAATGTCGCTGTGACTGCTGGACAGTCGCTAAAATTCGACATCGCGCTTGATATCGCGGTCGAACAGGAGAAAGTCGAAGTTCAGAGCTCGCCTACAACCATCAGCGTAAATCCCTCCGAAAATGCCAGCGCCATCGTGCTGCAGGGGAAAGATCTGGAAGCTTTGTCGGACGACCCGGACGAATTGCAACAGGAACTCCAGGCGCTGGCCGGACCGGCGGCCGGCCCCAACGGGGGTCAAATCTACATCGATGGTTTTACCGGCGGCCAGCTTCCGCCGAAGTCCTCCATTCGCGAGATTCGCATCAACCAAAATCCATTCTCGGCCGAATACGACAAGCTAGGCTATGGTCGCATCGAGATTTTTACTAAGCCGGGCACGGACCAATATCACGGGCAGGCATACATTGATGGCAATGATTCGGCCTTCAATTCGACCAATCCGTTCACGCCCGACATTCCTCCATACCATTCAGAGCTCTATAACGCCAGCGTCGGCGGGCCTTTGAGCAAAAAAGCATCGTTCTTTTTCAACGTCGAAGGCAGAAATATCAACGATTCGAACCTGGTGAACGCGACGGTGCTGAACTCGGCATTTGAGCCCACGCAACAGATCGAGGCGGTCGCCAATCCGCGTTCACGATTGAACTTGAGCCCGCGTGTCGACTTCCAGTTGAGTCCGAACAATACTCTAACGGCTCGCTATCAGTTCTACCGTGACAGCGAAACAAGTGAAGGCGTCGGGCAGTTCTCGTTGCCATCGCAAGCCTACAACTCTATCGATGACGAGCACACTCTGCAGATCAGCGATACTCAAATCATCAATACCAATGTGGTGAACGAGACTCGCTTCCAGTTCGTACGCGACCATAACACCCAGACGCTGCAGGATCCCTTCTCGCCAACCACCATGGTGCTGGGAGCATTTACCGGCGGCGGCAACTCTTCGGGCACGCCCATCGATACGGAAAACCGCTACGAACTGCAAAACTATACGTCGATCGTGCACGGCACTCACTTCATCAAGGTTGGCGGAAGATTGCGCGCGACCAACGATCAAAGCAGCTCGAATAGCGGGTTCAATGGCATATTCACCTTCTCGTCGTTGACGGCATATCGCAATCTGCAGCTCAATGGTGGTAAGTGCCCGCCTGGGAGCAGCAGTGCAACCTGCGGTCCGAGCCAGTTCTCAATCACCACGGGGCAGCCATTTCTCTCCGTCACAGTGGCGGACGCCGGCCTTTATGCGGAAGACGATTGGCGGGTCCGTCCTAACCTCACTTTCAGCTATGGATTGCGTTTTGAAACTCAGAACGCGATTCACGATCACGCCGACTGGGCGCCGCGGCTTTCGGTCGCATGGGGACTTGGGAAGGGTAAGGGGCCAACTCCCAAAACCGTGTTGCGTGCTGGTTTCGGAATTTTCTACGATCGGTTTGCCTACAACCTGGTCGAGCAGTCGGAGCGGCTGAATGGGATCACGCAAAAGACGACTATCGTTACCAATCCCGATTTTTACCCCACCATTCCGACCGGACCGATTTCGGGATCCACGGTTTCGCCAACGATCTATCAGCTCGGGCCCGGCCTTCGCGCACCGATGACGCTGCAATCCGCGGTCAGCATCGAGAGGCAGATCACCAAGCGCGCCACCGGATCGGTTACCTATGTGAACTCGAGCGGGCAGCACCAGCTTTTTCTGCGGAACGCGAATGCGCCGCTGCCTGGGACATTCAATCCTTCTGTGCCAGGGAGCGGCGTGCGGCCCTTCGGTGGCACGGAGAACATTTATCAGTACGACTCGGAGGGGGTTTTTCGGCAGAATCAGTTAATCGCGAACTTCCGCGTAAGTGCCGGAACCCGCGTCTCGCTGTTTGGTGTCTACACGCTAAACTACGCCAACAGCGACTTGGGAGCCGGAGCAGGCTCAGGCGGAGGAGCGGGCTTCGCGACCGGGGGCGCGACCGCGACTCCCAATTTCGTAACCAATCAATACGACCCCATGGCGGACTACGGTCGCGCGACATTCGACACTCGAGACCGTTCATTCCTGGGCGGAACGATTGCGCTACCGTACAACTTCCGCCTTAGCCCGTTCATGATTGTAAGTTCAGGCGCGCCGTACGACATCGTTCTCGGGCAGGATTTGAATGGCGATTCCATTTTTAATGATCGTCCTGGGTTCGTATCGAACGCGAAGTGTTCTACCGTAACACCGCAGCCCACGAACCACGCGATTTTGTGCACTCCGCTAGGGACATTTAACAGCCTGCCGACCGCGGGAGAGTCCATCGTTCCAGTCAACTCCGGCACCGGGCCCACGTTGTTTACGTTGAACTTCCGACTGCAAAAAACCTTTGGGTTTGGCCCGGAGACGAAGGGTCCAACGGGTCAGCAAGGCGGCGGTGGTCCCCACGGCGGTGGCCGCGGCGGCTCTCCGGGCGGCGGATTGGGTCCTGGTGGACTCACTGGCGGCGGAGGCGGCCATGGCGGTGGTTTCTTTAGCGCCGGCAACACCAATCGACGTTACAACCTGACGTTCGGTGTCTCGGCGCGAAATGCGCTCAATCGCGTGAACTTTGCAGCGCCGGTTGGAACCCTTAGTTCCCCCCAATTCGCCCAATCGATTGCCTTGGCTGGTGGGCCCTATTCTTCCGAGGGGGCGGTTCGCCGGATTGATTTGCAGATGATATTCTCGTTTTAGCAAGTTACTGCCTAACAAACCAACGACCAGGATCTGGAAAAAGGAAAGCTGTGGTTAAATTCAGAGTTTGCCTGTTTTTTCTTGCCCTGCTCTCTGTCCTGAGCGTTCCCGGGTGTTCCTCGAACGGTACCATCCAGATCACGTTATCTCCGACGACTCCGCCGGTGATCAATGCCGGGCAGAGCCAGGCAATTACCGCCTCTCTCACCAATGATGTCCACAGTCAAGGCGTAACTTGGAGCCTAACCGGGCCTGGTAGCTTGATCGATCAAACTTCCACTTCTGTGACATTTATTGCCCCGGTGGATATTTCCATCGAAACCACTTCAACGGTAACGGCAACCTCGGTGGCGAGTACGACCGTCACAGCCACGTTGAATATCACGGTAAATCCCGTTCTTGGGATTTCGACGTCATCACTGCCAGTCGGAACGGTAAATGTCCCGTACGTTGGCGTGATCGGCGCAGTCGGGGCTACCGGTACTTTCACCTGGAACTTAATCAGCGGCAATCTTCCTCCCGGCCTTTCCTTATCGTCAAGTTCGACGAGTTCGGTGACGATTCTGGGAACACCCAATACGGTCGGAACCTCGAAGTTCACAATTCAGGTGGTGGATTCTGCCGGTTCATCCGTCAGCCGCACCTTCAGCATTACCATTAATCCTCCGCCGCCTTTGGCGGTAACAACTGCCTCTTTGCCGCAGGGAACGGTGGGGATTACGTATCCCAGCACGCAGCTGCAAACCAACCAAAGCGGAAGTTTTAGCTGGACGCAAACCGGTGGTACCTTGCCTCCCGGTCTTTCTTTGAGCACTGCAGGAGTGATTTCGGGCACGCCCACAACTGTCGGCACGTTCACCTTTGCGGTCCAAGTCACGAATGCGTCCGGGCAGACCGCGAATGCGAACTTAACGATTGTGATCAATCCCAGTTCGGCGGGAAATTCCGAACTGAACGGAACCTATGCGTTCCTGGTAAGCGGTTTTACTGGAACCAATAACTCGGTGACTGCCGGCAGCTTTACCGCGGATGGGAATGGCAACATCACTGCCGGTTTGCTAGATTCGAATTCGAACGGCGGCGGCGCTGCGCAAGTGGGTCAAATTTTCACCGGAAAGTACGTCATCGGCTCCAATGGCCAAGGCACTGTCACTCTGGACGTCACCGGGGGCGGAACGTCGACGTTCGCGGCTGCGGTCAGCCCCAGTGGGAATGGCGGCAACATTATCCAGTACGGTACGACCACAGGATCTGGCGTGCTGCTAAAGCAGAGTGGGTTGACTAATTTCTCGGTCGGAAGTATCGACGGCAATTACGCCTTCGGTTTCCTGGGAGCAAACGGAACAGCGCCGGTACAAAGCCGGTATGGCTTCGCCGGAATATTCGCTGCAGATGGCACGGGACAATTTGCCTCGGGCACGCTGGATTCCGATGATTCAGTGAACGGCACAACCTCCAATGTTAGTTTCACAGGAATTTATTCCGTTTCCAATGCGGCCAATGGGCGCGGGACGATTACATTAACCGTCGGCACGGCGGTGACGAATTACAGTTTCTACGCCGTCTCACCCACGCAGTTGTTGGTGATGGAAACTGACAGCATTGCAGGAAGCAATCTGCTGGTCAGTGGCTCGGCTCTGCAACAATCGGGTCCCTTCACCGATTCCTCGCTGAGCGGCACAAGTGTGCTGGAAACGACAGCGTTGAGCGGGGCATCGACGGTTGGGCAAGTGGGATTATTCATGCCGAACGGCGGAGGGGGATCCTCATTTACGAGCGAGGTGAACACCGGGGGAAACGTAAGCCCGACAAACAGCAGTGGTGGGGTGTATAGCGTAGGCTCGAATGGACGGGTCACATTTCAAGCCGGCTCAGGCATCGCGAGCCCCGACCCCGTGCTTTATCTCGTGAGCACAAACGAGGCCTTCATCGTAGGCACTGACTCCGACGTCACTTTCGGCTTCATGGAATCACAGTCTGGCACAACATTATCCACGCCTTATGTCGGCGGCTCGATCGCCCCTGTTCAATCCGGTGCAAAAGACCAGGTTGACTATGTGACTAACTCGAGCGGAAGTCTGATCTTCGCCACCGACATCACGAACGGCACCGGTCTAAGCCAAGGTCAGTCTTCCAGCGGCACCTGCAATCCCGATAGTACCGGACAGTGCACGCTCACCGGTACGCCATCGACCGGATATCTCTTTGTGGCTTCGCCGACCGACTTCTACCTGCTATATGCAAACCCGCAGGCGACGATTGAGCACTTCCAGCAGTAATACTAAGATCATTCGCCCATCACTTTGACAATCACCCGCTTATCCCGCTGGCCATCGAATTCGGCATAAAAAATTCTCTGCCAACGCCCGAGGTCCAGCGCTCCCGCCGTGATCGGCACGATCACCTCATGATGAATCAGCAGCGCTTTGAGATGTGAATCCCCGTTATCCTCGCCGGTCTGATGATGCAGGTAATCCGGATTGAACGGCGCCAACTTCTCCAGCCACTGGTCGATATCTTCGATGAGGCCGGACTCATTGTCATTCACGTATACTCCGGCGGTAATGTGCATGGCCGAAACCAGCACCATGCCCTCTTTGACTCCGCTTTTCTTCACGAATTCCTCGATTTGCGGCGTGATATGCACATAAGCACGGTGAGTTTTGGTATGAAACTTCAGATATTCGGTCAGAACGTTCATTCGTGAACTCCGCTGTTGGTCTCTGTCCGGATTCTATCGAAATTCCCACACACGAACGGGCATGTGACCAACGTTATCTCGTCTTATGACGTGGATCACGGAAGAATCAAGCTTCACCCCTGACAATTGCGTTCGGAGGTATTTTGCCGCTGTGCTCAGACTGGATTACTTGTCGTGTTTGTTGACTGTGATTTCAACCATTTTGGTGGGAAAACGGTGCTGGGAAGGCTGGATTCTGGCGGGTGTCAACTCCGTCATCATGTGCGTGATTGGAGTTAAGACCGCGCAGGTAGGTTTTATCCCTGCCAATCTTTTCTGCATGGTTCTGTATGGGGTAAATCTCCGCGCCTGGCGAAAAGCGGAGACTAGGTAAGGCTGTCGGCGGGCTACCGCAGGCTCTCTTCCACTTCCGATAGCCAATCCGGACGCTTCAGCACTTCGCGCGGCTTCGGGCCATCCGCGGCGCCCACAATGCCATCGCGCTCCATCAGATCGATCAGATGGGCAGCGCGTCCGTAGCCGATCCGCAGACGGCGTTGCAACAGGGAAGTGGATGCTTTGCCGAACTCGACCACCAATCGCACCGCATCCTCGAACAGCGGATCGTGCTCGGCTTCCTCGTCATCTCCATCGCCAGCTGCGCCATCCGCTCGTTCTTCTTTTGGGGCCTCGAGGAACTTCTGTTCATATTCGGCGCTGCCCTGGCTACGCCAGAACTCGACTACTGCGGCAATTTCTTTCTCAGTGACAAACGGTGCATGCAGGCGATGAACGCGAGCCGAACCGGAGGGCAAGTACAGCAAATCGCCGCGTCCCAGCAGCGCTTCCGCCCCATTCGCATCAAGAATGGTGCGAGAGTCGACTTTGGTTGCGACGCGGAACGACATGCGAGCAGGAAAATTGGCTTTGATCAATCCCGTGATGACGTCCACCGACGGCCGCTGCGTCGCGAGAACCAGATGAATTCCGACTGCGCGCGCCATCTGCGCCAGCCGCGTAATCGATTCTTCGACATTGCCGGAATCGAGCATCATCAGGTCGGCCAACTCGTCAATAATGATGACAATATAAGGCAGTGGCCGCTCGTCGGGATTGTCTCCGAACAAGCTGGGAGTATCGTTGCCATCGAACACCTTGTTATATTGATCGATGTTGCGTACGCCTTTTTCGGCAAGCAGTTTCAATCGCCGTTCCATTTCGCGCACCGCGTTGCGCAAGGCGTTCGCCGCCAGCTTCGGCTCGGTAATGATCGGCGTATACAGGTGCGGAACGCCGTCGTAATTCCCTAATTCCAGGCGTTTCGGATCCACCAGAATCAGCCGCACTTGGTCCGGCGTCGCCTTGTACAAGATCGACATGATCATGGCGTTGATCGCCACGCTCTTGCCCGTTCCAGTCGATCCTGCAATCAGCAAATGAGGCATGGCGTTGAGGTCTGCGGTCACGATGCGTCCGTTGATGTCCTTGCCGCACGCCAGCGTCAGCTTTGATTTCGATCCGATGAACTCGTTGGACTCGATGTTCTCGCGCAGCCAGATGATCTCGCGCTCTCGGTTCGGCACCTGAATACCCACGGTCGATTTTCCCGCCATGCGTTCAACTAGAATGCTCTCCGCTTTCAATGCGAGGCATAGATCGTCAGTCAAGCCGGTGATCCGACTGTACTTTATCCCGGCTTCGGGCTTGAACTCGAAGGTTGTGACCACCGGACCAGGATTAATCTGTGTGACTTGTCCCGTCACATCGAATTCGGCATATTTCTCCGTCAGAACCTGGGCCAGAATCTTCAATTCATCAGCATCTACGGCTTGTTGCTCATCCGGACGATGGAGCAGGGAACTGGGCGGCAACTTGAAGCCACCGGCAATATGGGGCAACGTTGTTTTCGCCTTCTGCGTTTTGTCGGCACGTTCGTTGACAGCCGGAGCCACGATTTCTGGTTCTCTCGGCTTCGCTGGAGCCGGAATTTCGTCTTCTTCTTCGGCCAGCGTTCGCTCAATGCCCGTCCGAACTGGCTCCGGCGGCGCAGCAGGTTGCGCAACGGGCCGCGCGGGAACCATTTGGGTGGTGATCACAGGCTTAGGCGCAGAGCGACGCTTCTCGAGATCTTTCTGCATCCGCTTCTTGGCTCGCTGATCCCGCCAATCCCGCCAGCGGTCCCGCAAAGCCAGCGCAAAAGCAAAGCGAGTCGGGCCCCAGACTTCCAGCGACGAGAATGAAAAAGCCGTGCACAGGTACAGCGCTGCGGCGATCACCGTGAAGCAGACAATATTTGCGCCCGCCGGATTGAAGTAATGAATCAGGAAATCGCCGACGATGCGGCCCAACAGGCCTTCCAGAGGGATCGCTCCTACCCAGCGCAGGTGTCCCGGAAGCAAAGCTAAGAGGGCAGAGAAGAAGACCAGCAGACAGATCGCGCCTAAGAATTTTGCCAGTGGAGAAGCAATCTTTCGCGAACGAAACCAGCGAACTCCCAGAACAAACGAGAACACCGGCAGCAAAAATGCGCTGATGCCCAAGGTTTGCAGGAACAGATCGGAGAAGAACGCGCCGACGACCCCGATCCAGTTGCGTGCAGCGCGCGAGCCTGTCAGCACTGAAGCGCTGTTCAGCGATGGATCCAGCGGCGAATAAGAAGCCAGCGCGAGGAAAAGGAGAATCGCGGAGACGCACAACAAGAAACCGATCAGCTCATTCAAGCGCCGGTTCGCCGTTGGCGTAAAAACCTGGGAGATGTACTTCATAGGCGCATTTCGCACCGTGCAGGTTAAACCCCTGCAGGCGCCGAGCTACGCCAGAGCCTTTCAATTATGACAAGAACCATTCCGTTAGACAACGGATGCGTACCCAGATTGACAAACACAACCTATGCCAGTGCGTGGTTGGCGAGCACAAGCACCAGTACGCCAACGATGATGCGGTAGACGGCAAAAGGCACAAATCCGTGCTTGCGCACCCATGCCAGAAACCACGCAACGGAGGCGTACGCGACAATGAACGACACTACGAAGCCGATGCCGAGAACGATCCAGCCGTGCGCGTCGATCTGCGACACGCCAATGGGATTTGCATTCTTTCCGACCAGCGATTTCAACAGGTCGTAGCACGTGGCCACGATCATCGTCGGAATCGAGAGGAAGAATGAGAATTCTAGGGCCGATGCCCGCGACATACCGGCAATCTGTCCGCCCGCAATGGTCGACATAGAGCGGGAAGTACCCGGAAAAACCGCCGAGAAAATCTGGCAAAATCCGATCCACACGGCTTGTCCCAGGCTCATGTCTTCCATCTTCCAGGTATGAATTCTGCCGGTAGGATGTTCAGGGCCAGCCGCTTCGGCACGGGAGTTGATCGCATCTACGATCCACATGATGATGCCGCCGATCAGCAGGGAATCGCCCATAATGAAGAGGCTTTCCAGATGTTTGCCGATCACTTTGGTCAGCAAGAATGCCGGAATCGCCGTCACCACGAAAGCTACCAGCGTGAGTCCTAAAGGATGGGTTAGGGCGGTGCGATCGCCGCGTTCTCCATGGGGAAAAGTCGAAAGAAACTTGGCAATTCGATGGCGAAAATATACTGGCAGGCAAAGGATGGCGCCCAGCTGAATAACGATGGTGTACATCTTCCAGTAGCCGTCGCCCAGGTCGATGTGTAACAAGTATTCCGAAATGCGCAAATGCGCGGTGGAACTCACCGGCAAGAATTCGGTCAGGCCCTCAACAATGCCCAGAACAACTGAAAGCAGATAGACGTTCAAGTTTCCTCCCAAACGCGAAGTGTAAGTATCTCAGAAAATCCGAGGGCAGAAATACACAGACGGAGTTAATTCTGGCGGCGTTGAATGTACGATAGTGATTCCTCGGCGGCAGTGCGGAGCTCATTCGGAGGCTGTTCGGTGATGACGCGCTCGAGCGCCCGCTCAGCACGGAGGGAGGTGGCATTTCGGAGCGCAAGTGCAGCATTCTCGCGCTGCATTGTCGGAGCGGAATCATCTTCAAGCAGAGAAATGGTATCTGGCTCGCCAGCTTGGTCGTGATGTCGCAGAAGCTCCATCGCAATCTGCGCATGCAAATCTTTGTCGTCGGATGTTGGCAGCCGTTTCAGTTCCTCTAGCCCTTGATACTCGCCGAGAATCTCAAGCAAGTAATCGAGATACCACGCTGGCTCGGATGTTCCCGGCAGGACGGCTTCAAATTCGGCCGCCAGCGCCCGGCGAATAGAAACGGCAGATCCATCCAGCTGATATGCCGGGGCTGTTGCGGCCAGTGGGATACAGGTTGCATACACGGGAACTGTCACGTTCCAAGTTTGGGCATCATTCGTCCGTCGCAAGAACAACAAATTTCGGCCTTCCGTTACAAACCCCGGCGGAGGGCCAGCATAGATGAAGTTCTTTGCACCATCCTGCTGAGCGAGTACGTCGTATCCGATCACGCGAAGCGGATTCGCCGGAGGTTTGCCCTTAAAGCACGCCTCGACGGTCACCCAACTGATTAATTGATCTCGATCTTGATCGCCAATTCGCTTCACGATCTCGGTGCGTTTGGGTCTCGTTGCCGCCCCCGTGCAAACCAAATCGGAATAGTCCCAGCGCTGCTGTATGTCCGACAATTCTGCAAATGGGGGCGTCGCTTTCGGGGGCGCTTGAGAAGGAACGAGTGGTCGAGGAATCTCGCGGGCGCTGGGAGACCCGGCTTGCTGGGCCCAGATTGACAATGTTTCCAGGCATGCAATCGCCGCCAAGAGACTCACAACTGCCAATTTGAACTTTACAGCCTGCATACCGTCTTAGACACCGCGTGAATCATGGGCGGTCAATCCTGCTGATTTCCGTAAGTGGGCATGCCCTGCTGGATCATATAAAGCAGAAGTTGTGCTCGAGGTGCCCAGTCGCCCTGTGGAAACTGATTTACGACCCGCTGTGCTAGCGCAATCGCTTTGGCTCTGGATTCGGCCGATTTCTTAGTGTTGTCGTCCGTTTTGTAAATCTCAATCAAGGCCGCCTGACGCCAGGCAGCATCATACATTGCTTCAGCCGCAGCGGGCGACTGTGGATGTTCGCTGGCATACTTTTCATACATGTCAGCTTCCTTCTCTGGGCACTTCGCAGAACCTTGCCAATCGCCGCAAACCTTGTTTTCAATCAAATGAAAAGCCGCTAGGTCGGCCCATTTTGTACCGGGAAATTTCTTCATTACTTGCTTCATCAAATCCTCATTTATGCTTGGCCGCAGGTAGGCCTCTTTCTCATGGGAGGAGGGAAGAGTGCTTACGTCCTCTTTGTCCAGTTGCCAGCGAATGTCGGCAGAGCGGTAGAGTGCTTCTCCGGCCAGCGAGGAATTCGGAAAAAGGTCGTACACGCGATAATAAAGCCGCATGGCATCTTGCGCGGCGCCACGCCTGCCATGGCGCTGGCTCGCTTGGTCTTCCGAATCGACCGCCTCGCCAAACAAGACCTTGTCTCCATCCGGAGTTGAGGCTTGAATTACGCCCTTGTTGGGTATCCAGCCGGTAACAGCCTTGTCTTCGCTGAGCAGGGCTTCCACTTGTACCCAATCGCTGTTGGTAGCCAGGATGACGACCTCATGGCCGCGCTTGACTTCCCCTAATCTGGCGGAGTTCAAGTCAGGCGAGATATAGATGCTGGCCACGCGGATCATTCCGCCGTGTTGGTTCTGCGCAAAAGAAGTTTCAAGACTTGCGAAAAACAGCAGAAGAAGCAGGGCTCGAGACTTCATGATCTTCGGCATGCCATTAGTGTAAAGCCGCGGGAGCGGCCTCTTGCTGAATCTGTTGCAACACCTGCAAGTCGATATTGCCACCGCTGATCACTGCCACATTCAGTGTCGTCCTCGGCAACTGCTCGCGGTGAAACAGGAACGCAGCCACGGCGACCGCACCGCTTGGCTCCGCAGCCGTCTTCGGATCGGCCACCAACCGCCGCAATGTCTGTCTGATTTCGTACTCGCTGACGGTCACAATATCGTCTACGTAGCGACGAATGTGCTCGAAGGTAATCTCCCCCAAACTTTGCGTGCGCAGGCCGTCAGCGCTGGTTTGTGAAACCTGTTCGGCCTCTAGTTGTATGATGCGTCCGGCGCGAAAACTGGCTTGCGCATCGGCGGCTAATTCCGGTTCGACGCCGATCACATTTACAGACGGCTTGCTCAGCTTGATCGCCGCAGAAATCCCGCTCAGCATCCCTCCCCCGCCAACGGGGACAAGCACAGTTTCGACCTCTGGTAGATCCTCCAGTATTTCGAGCCCCATCGTTCCTTGCCCCGCAATGATCTTCTCGTCGTTGAAGGGTGGAACGATGACGTAGCCATACTTTTTGGCCAATTCCTCGGCTTTCTGTTGGCGTTCTTCGCTTCCCGGCCCCACCAGAACAATTTCTGCTCCAAGAGCCTGCGTGGCTTCCCGCTTCCTCATAGGAGCATTATTCGGCATGACAACTACGGCTTTGGTGCCGAGCGCACTCGCGGCATATGCCACGCCCTGACCATGGTTCCCACTGGAATACGTGATGACGCCGCGAGTTCGTTCCTCCGGCGTGAGCTGGGCAATTTTGTTGTAGGCGCCACGCAGTTTAAAGGCGCCGATTGGCTGCAGGTTTTCAGGTTTGAGATAAAGTTTCCGCGAATCTTCGTGTGTGCCGTTCAGGTGGATGTGGGATTCCATAAGCCGTGTGCGCACGGCAATGCCCTGCAAACGGTCCTGGGCTTCGCGTATGTCGGAAAGAGTAACCATAGCAGTTTACTTCGTCTTTATACCCACAGAAGTGGCGAACCATCAGAAAGCCCTCTAGTATGCTCGGTGGTTCAAATCTCCAGGATCACCGGCATAATCAAGGGCCTCTTCTGCGTTTGCTTCGAAATATAGCGCTTCAAATCTGCGCGAATCTTTTCTTTGATCACGCCGTAGTCGCCTTTTTCTTCTTCGCTGGAAACTTCAAGCGTTTGCATGACCAGCCGGCGCGCACCATCGATAAAGCCGTTCTCGCCCGGCTCAAAGCCGCGAGTCACGATTTCCGGCGGCGTTTCGACCCGGCCCGAAAGTTTATTGATCGCGATGATGGGCAACACAATGCCGTCTTCACTCAGATGGCGGCGATCTTTGATCACCAAATCCTCGACCACGTCGGTCCGCGATCCAGAATCGATGCACACGCGCCCGACATTAACCTTTCCAACTTTGCGAGCGCCCAATTCATCAAATTCGAGAATGTCTCCACTCTCAATGAGCATTACGCAACCCACAGAGCCGTGCATGGAAGAAGCCAATTCGGCATGGAGCTTCAACTGCCGGTATTCACCGTGAATAGGAATGAAATACTTCGGCTTGACCAGGTTGATCATCAGCTTCAATTCTTCCTGGCTGGCATGTCCGCTGACGTGTATCGGCGGCGAAGAGCCGTCCTCATAGATCACATGTGCCTGCCGGCGGAATAGGTGATCAATCATCCTGTAAATGGCCTTCTCATTGCCCGGAATAATGCGCGACGACAGCACGACGGTATCGCCCTTTTCAATCTTCGCGTGCTTGTGGTTGTCGACGGCAGCCCGCGACATCGCCGACATCGGCTCACCCTGCGTACCGCTAATCAGAACGCAAACTTTTTCCGGCGGAAAATTTTTCATTTCCCCTGGATGAATCAGCAGGCCATCGGGAATCTCGATATACCCCAGGTCCTCTGCGATCTCGGATGAGCTCACCATCGACCGCCCGATGAATACGACCTTCCGACCGTGCTCCCAGGCAAGGTCGACGGCCAACTTGATGCGGTGAATGGATGACGAGAAACAAGAGATGAACAAACGCCGCTCGGTCCGCGCAAAAACCTCATCGAATTTCCGCCGCACCGCCCGTTCGCTCGGCGTGTAGCCTCGGCGTTCGACATTGGTCGAATCCTGGAACAGCGCCAGTACGCCATTTTTCCCATACTCTGCAAAGGTGTGCAGGTCGAAGAGCTTGTTGTCGGTCGGCGTGGGATCGACTTTAAAGTCACCGGTGTGCAGAATTACCCCCAGGGGTGTATGAATCGCGAGTGCCACGCAATCCACCAGACTGTGCGTAACCTGAATGGGGTGAATCGTAAACGGTCCAATCTTCAAGCGCTCTCCCGCTCGGATCTCGCGCAGATCGGCGTTTTCGAGTAGGCCGTGCTCATCAAGTTTGTCTTCGACGTAGGCCAGCGTAAATTCCGTCCCCCAAACCGGCACGTTGAGCTCGGACAAAATCCAAGGCAAAGCTCCAATGTGGTCTTCATGGCCGTGAGTGAGAACGATCCCGCGCACGTACTGGCGGTTCTCCAGCAGGTAAGAAATATCCGGAACAACGATGTCTACACCAAGCAGTTCGGCTTCAGGGAACATCAGGCCGGCATCGATCACGATAATGTCATCGCCGTAGCGCAGGGCCATGCAGTTCATTCCGAACTCGCCTAGTCCGCCCAGCGGGACAACGTGCAGCTTTCCAGTTGGCATCGAAGTTTGAATTGATGCTAGCACAGGCGCGGGTTTTCGGGCTTTTCACCAAGGCTTTACCCAAGGTAAGCTGAAAGCAGATGGCGGGCGAAATCAGAAAAGGCTGGCTCCGTCGAAGGTTCGAAGATGCGCTGCGGCGTGGCTTCCAGCACGCGTACCAGACGGTCAAGGTCGACCCTTCGAAGTTCCTTGTGCAGCTTCGCATGGCGTACGGTGTTCCCATTACCAGTTTCCAAGGCTTGTACTCCGTCGATGTAACTTTGCTGGACGATTTGGCCGACCATGTCATCAACGGAGGCATGCGGATGGCTGCGGCTGAGGGAGCAGGATTCGGGTTGGGCGGAATGCTGACCATGCTTCCGGATTTGAGCATTTTGGCCGGAATCACGCTGCGCACCATTCAAAAGCTCAGCTTGGTTTACGGCTTCGAGTACAACACCGATGAAGAGACAGCCGAGCTTTGGATCGCCGCTGCAAGCGCCGCCGGCGTTGACATCAGCCGTGAATTGTTAGAAAAGCAGGTAATCAACCGATTTGTGCCAAAGGTTGTAGAGCGCATCGCAGTCCAAGCCAGCCGGGAAGCGGTCGAGAAGTGGTCAGGCCGCCTGATCCCGATTGCCAGCTCTGTGATAGGCGCCGGGCTGAACTATTATTTTGTCCGCGCTTGGGGCGAGCGGGCCCAAGCCCATTTCCGCCGACGCCACCTCGAGCTGCGCAAGCAGATGAATGCCCGGCCCCACCAATTGTCAATCGTTCCCAGCGCGGCTAAGCTGCCTTCTTAGCGAACCCAGTTCATCGCAGCCAATCTTCCAGTTCGATTCCGCTCTCGGTTTTGTCGTCACGATACTTTACAATCACCGGCGTGTACAGCGACAAGTTCCACTCTGCGGCTTGGCCTTTTTTCACCGCTCGGGAACCCGGAACAACCACGGCATTTTCGGGGATCTCCAGCGGCGTCTCGCCACTGGCCCGGTAGATCTTGCTATTTACTAGATCGTAAACGGGCGTAGATCGCGTCAAAATCGTTCCTGCACCTAAAACCGCACCTAACCGCACCAGGGTGCCTTCGTAGACCCCGCAATTGCCACCGACGAGAACGTCGTCTTCAATGATGACAGGCGCACCATTAATGGGTTCGAGCACTCCGCCAATTTGCGCTGCCGCACTCAAGTGAACGCGCTTGCCAATCTGCGCGCACGATCCTACCAGCGCGTGAGAATCTACCATTGTGCCTTCATCCACGAAAGCGCCAACATTGATGAACATAGGTGGCATGCAAATTACGCCGGGCGCGACATAGGAGCCCAGACGAACCGACGACCCTCCCGGCACTACGCGCACACGGTCTTGGACAGTGAAGCGCCGCGCGGGAAATGTGTCTTTGTCAACGAATGAAAGGCTTGCGCTGTCGCCCATCTGGCTTAACTCGCCGATCCGAAACCCCAGTAGAATGCCTTGTTTCACCCAGGCATTTACCTGCCAGCGACCACCGGCTTTTTCGGCGGCACGGATTTTGCCAAGCGTCAGTTGCTCGCGGAATTGGAGAAAGATTTCTCGCGCTTCGGGCTTGTGCTCCACCTCGCCCAGAGAGGCCAACCGTTCAATGGAAGACTTAAGGGATTGCATGAGAGGGAAAGTATAAAGGAAAGGCAGAAGCGGGAAATTGAGAATGAAACGTGAGATGGCAGAAGTAACCACTGCTCACTTTTGACTTCTCACTTCTTCCTTTTCACTTCTGGCTTTAAACGCACTTGCACTCGCTGCGAATCAATACACCCGTCATCTGATGGGAAGCCGTACGAGCCTCCGATAGCGAACCAAAAGGTCCATGCCAGCGCGCATGATTCGCGTCATGGCCGCTGGGTCGGCCCTTGCCGTGGTTGCACTGCCCGCAAGTGGAGCGATGCACCACAACTTTATGCGGTCCGGCCAGCCAATTCTCGTAGATAAAAAAAGTGACAGAATCGGAGGTAGCGCCTGCGGGCTTTGCAATCACCCCCGCCTCGCTAGCAATCCGCTGTAACTTCGAACGAGTGTCGCGGCGCATTGGCAACAGCGGCAGCCGGTAAACTTCTTCAATTTTGCCCATCATCGCCAGTACGGCCTTGACTGGCAGCGGATTGGATTCGATGAAGTTTGCCTGCATCAGAGCAAGGTATTTGCGATGGATGCGGCGCGCCGTGACCCAATCATTGTTGAGTGCTGCCCGCGTCATTTCGGCCATTTCGTGCGGAATCTCGTTCGAGGCGACGGAAACAATTCCCACACCACCCAGTGCGATAACCGGCAGGGTAATCGCGTCGTCTCCTGAAAAGACCAGGAAATGTTCCGGCACAGCATTACACACCTCGGCGATCTGGCTCATGTTTCCGCTCGCCTCTTTTACGCCGGCAATGTTCGGGACTTCCGCGAGCCTCGCCAAGGTTGCTGGTTCGAGATTCGCACTCGTCCGTCCAGGAACGTTGTATAGAATGACCGGCTTGTCCACCGCCTCCGCAATCGCGCGAAAATGGCGATATTGGCCTTCCTGCGTCGGCTTGTTGTAGTACGGCGATGCACTAAGGATCGCGTCTACGCCTGGGCGGGCTGCAATTTCTTTGGCTTTATTGACGGCATCCTGAGTGGAGTTTGACGTCGCGCCAGCCACGATCGGCACTCGACCAGCCACTACCTCAACCGTGACATCAATGACATAAAGCCACTCGTCGTGAGACAGAGTGGGAGTCTCGCCGGTAGTGCCGCAGGGAACGAGGAAATCGATTCCAGACTCGACCTGCCATGCCACCAGGTTGCGCAGAGCCGGTTCATCGATGGATCCGTCCCCAAGGAATGGAGTTACGAGCGCTGTACCGCAGCCATGCAATTGCATGAAACTAAGCATAACGCGAACGAGCGAGAGAGCAAAATAGGGCGCCCTCGCCCGGAGATTTGGGAGGCAGCCAGGTGCACTCTGCGAATTACTGGCCGTCCCGTTTTATTTCAGTCCCTTCACATATGCCGCGACCGCCTTGGCATCATCGGCAGAAAGACCATTCACGGGCTTCTTATGGGGTGGTTTCTTAGCGTCGTCGCCCTTCGTAAGCACGCTTACAATCTGGTCCTCACTCAGGATTGTGCCCTTCAGTGCCGGACCGACCTTGCCTTGGCCTTCGGCTCCATGACAGGCTGCGCATTTGGTCTTGTAAACTGCTCCGCCATCTTGCGCGAAAGTCAATTGCAAGAACAGGAAACACGTGCACATCATGACAGCAATCAACGCGAACTTGATTTTCATAGGCTCAGAACTCCTATCGTTCGATAGATTTTAAAAACCCCGGATGCGAGACATTTTATAACCGAAGTCAACTAGGCCGATGACAGAAGTTGGGCTTTCCGGAAAATATAGATGTTACGACCCAAAAAAGGGAGGATACGGTTGGTTACAACTCCCGCCACACATCCTTAAAGTCAAAGAATCCGTTTTTGCCAACCAGCCACTCGGCGGCGCGGACTGCGCCTTCAGCAAAACCCCGACGCGACTTGGCATCATGGCAAACGTAAATGGTGTCCGCAGGAGAGTCGAACACCAGTTCGTGCATGCCCACGACGTCACCTTCGCGAAATGAGGTAATTTCTAGATCGGTGCCCGAAGTGTCTCGCACAAGGTGCTGTAGGGTGATTGCCGTGCCAGAGGGAGCGTCTTTTTTTTGGGCGTGGTGACGCTCAAAAATTTGCCCGGAGTAGTGATGCTGGAGTGCCTTGGCCGCGGTGCGAGCAACCTCAAAGAACAAATTCACGCCGATCGAGAAGTTCGAACCGTAGAGAAATCCAGTTCCGCGCTGCTCGACCAGCGCCTGAATGCGAGGCAGTTCCTGGTGCCAGCCGGTCGTGCCGACCACCATGTTCTTTCCGCAGTTGACGCAGGCCTCGATATTCTTCAGCACAGTATGCGGCGTGGTGAAATCGACGACAACGTCGACTGCAGCAAGGCGACTTGAGGTTAGTGCACTTCCGTTGGGGTTGTCGGTGGAGCACAGCACCTCAACCCGATGTTCTCGGTGTCGTGCCACTTCCGCTACCTGCGATCCCGTCTTGCCCCGGCCGAGAAGAAGAATGTTCATGAATCACTCTCATTTCCTAAGCAAAAACGCTGGGATCCAACTCCGAGAAGAAAACTTTGTGCAGGCGCTGGATCACTTGCGGAACATCGTCCTCCTCGATCACAAACGTCAGATTGATCTCGGATGCGCCCTGCGAAATCATGCGGATCTTCACATCTCGCAGCTCACCGAAGACGCGGGCTGCAATTCCGGGAATTTCGCGCAAATTCTCTCCCACCAAGCAGACAATTGCCTTGCGGCCTTCGTACTTCACGTCGGCCAGTTTCGCCAGGTCTGCAGCCAGCGCCGGAATCGACTCGTTGGAATCGACGGTTAACGACACGCTGACTTCCGAGGTTGAAACCACATCGACTGGCACGCGGTGGCGATCGAATGCTTCAAAGATCGCCCGCAGAAAGCCGTGCGCTAGCAACATCCGCGGAGCAGCTACATCGATAATCGTGATTCGCTTTTTCGCCGCGATCGCTTTGAAGAAGTTGTTGCAATGCGGCGTCCGCGCGGCAATCCGTGTGCCTTCGCAATCCGGATTACGCGAATTCAGCACGTAAACCGGAATGTTCTTCTGCACCGCGGGCAGAACCGTCGCTGGATGCAGAACCTTCGCGCCAAAATACGCCAATTCTGCCGCTTCTGCAAAACTGATGACTTTGATTCGATGAGCGTCTGGGCAAAGATTGGGGTCGGTGGTCATCATGCCGTCTACGTCGGTCCAGATTTCGATCTTATTGGCATTCAACCCAGCGCCAACGATCGCAGCAGAGTAATCCGAGCCACCGCGGCCAATGGTCGTCGTGACCCCGCCTTTGGTTGCTCCAATAAAGCCGCCCATAACCGGCACTCTACCGGCATCGATCAGCGGCTTCATCATCGAGCGCAGCCGCTCTTCCGTTTCTTCCATCAGCGGAGCCGCACGAGTGTGAGTGGTGTCTGTAACAATGCATTGCCGGGAGTCCACCAGCGTTGCGTTCAGGCCATGCACCGAGAATGCCGCGGCACAAATCTTGCTGGAAAGCATCTCGCCATAGGCTGCCACATGGTCAGTCGTTCGCGGGGTCAGTTCACCGACCGCCGCAATGCCACGCAGCAGTTCGTCCAGGGCCTCAAAGTCGGCTTCTAGTCCGCCGTGGAACTCTGTAAAAACTCCAGTGCCAAGCAGTTCACCGGCGGTGTTGTAGTGACGTTCACGCAGCGCGCGAGAAAGGTCCAGAGCGGTTTTGCGGTCCCCGGCTCCGGCCGCCTTCGCCATAGCCAAAAGCTGGTCGGTGACCTTAGCCATGGCGCTGACGACGACTGCGGGTTTATCCGCCAGGCGGCTCTTGACTATTTTTGCTGCGCGTTCAATCGCGGACGAATCCTGTACCGAGGTTCCGCCAAACTTCATAACGATCATGGCGCCACACACCTCGCGGGTGTCGAGCATGGAGACACTACTCGCCTCAGCGATCTTTCGATTGCCCAACGATCGCTCAATCCAAATATCCCTTCACTTTGAGAAGTTCAGCGTTTAAGAGAGCAGCGCCAGCTGCGCCGCGAATGGTGTTGTGAGAAAGGACGGTAAATTTCCAATCGAGCACGCTGCAAGGGCGCAAGCGGCCAACGGTCGCCGTCATGCCCTCACCGGCATCAACGTCAAACCGAGGTTGGGGCCGATCGGCAGCCGTCGCATATTGGATAGGTTGCTTAGGTGCGCTGGGCAACTTCAATTCCTGCGGTACGCTGCGATACGCACTCCATGCCCCGATGATTTCGTCCTGCCCAACCTTCTTCTCCAGCTTTATCGAGACGGATTCTGTGTGCCCGTCTTCGACAGCGACGCGGTTGCAATGCGCGCTCATGCCAAACGCAGCCGGAATAATCTTTGAGCTGTTCAGCGTACCTAGCAGCTTCAGCGTTTCCTCCTCCATCTTTTCTTCTTCTTTGGAGATATAGGGAATCACGTTGCCGAGAATATCCAGCGATGCCACGCCGGGATAGCCCGCTCCGCTGACCGCCTGCATGGTGACAGCCATCACGGTCTCGATCCCAAATTGTTGTTGTAATGGCGCGAGTGCCATGACCAGGCCGATCGCCGAACAGTTAGGATTCGTGACCACGAAGCCGCGCGACTCACGGTGCCATTTCTGGCATTCCAGCAACTTGATGTGGTCCGAATTGACTTCGGGGATTACCAGCGGAACGTCGCTCTGCATGCGCAGCGCGCTGGAGTTGGAAACCACCGCGCATCCAGCTTCAGCGAAGCGCGGTTCGAGTTCCGCGGCGATGGTAGAGTCCAACGCGGCAAAAATTACTTTGGGCGCGCCTTCTGGTTTTGCCGGCGAGACGCGCAATTCCGCAATTTGTCCTGGCAGCGGAGTCTTCATTCGCCAGCGGGCAGCCTCAGAATACAGTTTGCCTTCAGAACGGTCAGAAGCCGCCAGCCAAGCTACATCGAACCACGGATGGTGTTCCAGCATTTGGACGAAACGCTGCCCCACAATGCCGGTTGCGCCGAGAATCCCTACGGGTATTTTGCTTTGCATGCCTGTGTTGAATTTTACAATAGTCGACTTTCCACAATCGAAAAATGGCCACCCGCAACTGAAGAGTGTTGCCCGAAGTGCCGATCTTTGACGGTGAGGTACATATGCCGGAATTACGTCAGAATTTCTTAACGAAAGAATGGGTCATTATTGCAACCGAGCGCGCGAAACGCCCGAAAGAGCTCGCGAGGCAAGTTGCGCCGAAGGCTGTGGCGCACCACGTGCCGACTTGCCCCTTCTGTCCCGGCAACGAAGATAAAACTCCGCCGGAGATCCTGCGAGTTCCGTCGGAAAACGCCGGGTGGCAGGTGCGCGTCATTCCCAACAAATTTGCTGCGCTCGCGCGCGATGCCCAGGCTTCCCGCACCATTCACCGCTCTCGCCACAGCATCGGAGGGTTTGGCGTGCACGACGTCATTGTTGAAACGCCTGACCACGCGCAAGTCATCGCGCTGATGGACGAAGCCCACGTCGCCAACATGCTGCGAATTTACAAGTCGCGCTACGACGCCTTGAGCCTCGACAGCCGCATCGCCCACGTCACCATCTTCAAGAACCACGGAATTGATGCGGGAACCAGTCTTGAGCATCCCCATTCGCAATTAGTCGCCACGCCAGTAATCTCCAGCCAGGTGCGCGGCCGATTCCAAGTCGCGCTGCAGCATCACGATGACTACGGCGAGTGCATGTTCTGCCAGATGATTGAGGAGGAAATTGCCGAAGAAGATCGCGTCGTGCTCATGACCGAGCACTTCATCGCGCTCGAGCCTTTCGCTTCGCCGACTCCGTTCGCTACTCACATCTATCCGCGCCGCCACATGGCCAGCTTCGGAGACATCAGTGCGGTTGAAATTACCGACCTTGCTCGCACCTTGAAGAAAATGTTGGGCAAGCTCTACCACGGCCTGGGCGATCCCGACTTTAATTACACTCTGCGCTGCGCTCCCGCAGAACTCTCAGGTGTGAAATATTTCCATTGGTACGTGAGCATCATTCCTCGCCTCACGCGTGTGGCGGGATTCGAGCTTGGTTCCGGGATGTTCATCAACACCGTCCCACCGGAGTCGGCGGCGGAATTTCTTCGGAACGTGAAGCTGGAAGCGGCAGCGGGGCAGGGAGCTTAGATCGCCAAGCGCCACTTTTCTCGCTTGCTGTATGAGAAGCGGGCACTATCGTCTCGAATGAATAACTGGACCAGACGAGAAATGAGAAATGACTCCATAGGAAATTAAACCGATCACAACGATCACTCCTATACTTCTTAATGTGCTCCGCACTTCCCGCAGCGGATACCTCCACCATATCCACACGATCGTCGTCGCATAAGCAACCCATACCAGTACAAGCAGGGAATTGAACCAGATCTGTGGGTGTTCAGTGACCAGCAGCACAAGTAAGGGCACGAATGCGGCAGCCGCAAACATGGAAGCGACGTAGACAAAAGAGAATAGCCAATCTGGGACTTGGTCATTCATCGGCAGACTAGTCCTTCAGCTGCGGGACGAAAAGTTATCGCAAATTTTAGGAAAAGAATAGGAGCCTTTTGGCCCTTTTCCTAATCTATTCGGCAAGTTGTTTCAGACCACAAGAATGGAGAACAATGGCATGGCTTCGCTCAACGTGATCCAATCCAGCTTTGTCGAATACTTCGAGGTAAGGGTTCGGACAAGCGTTCACGAACTGCTCGAGCCGTTGTCGACTGAGCAGATATGGCAGCGCCCGTTTCCCTACGGAAACAGCATTGGCAACCTCATTCGGCACCTAACTGGAAACCTGAACTATTACCTTGGAGCGCAGATCGCCGGTACCGGCTACATCCGCAACCGAGACCAGGAGTTCACCGATCACGGCAAGCCCAAGGATCAACTGTTGCGGGAATTCGACGAGGCCATTGCCACAGCCGTCCGCACGGTTTCGGCCCAATCCGACCGCGACTGGTCTGCCCCCTACGAATCTGAGCGCCGTGACGGTTCGACCCGCTTTGCGCAGATCCTGGCCTGTGCCGGACACGCCTACCACCACGTTGGCCAGATCGTCTATTTGCAAAAGGAACTGTTACGTGAGCACTAGAGCGTGCGGATCCCACCTGCCCGTGACATCATCCGGGCGCGCTGAAACGCTGCTAAACGCAGGCCTCGCTACACTGGCCGAGATGCCGGCCCTCAGTGCTGCTCTGCCCTCCGCAGTCGCGGCAAACTCAATCACCAGATTCCCGATCTACCTACGCAAATATCTCTCCCGGCAAAGCGGTTAGGGTCCGCGAGGCCAGCGTGTTTTGAACCATGCGCCTAGATGGAGTTGCCATCGCGGTGTCCGCCTGCAAACGCTCCATCTTTAACTTGAGAGTGCGTTCGATCTGCCGCAATTCCAGTACCTCAGCTCCGGCGGCCAAGGTCGAGGCGCGCCCCTGGAGTCCGGCTCTGCCTGTCCGACCGACTCGATGAATGAAATCTTCCGCTATTTTGGGCACATCGTAATTGATGACGTGGGCCACGTCATCGACATGCAGGCCACGCGAGGCAATATCAGTCGCCACGAGCACCTGATAGCGGCCTTCCTGAAAGCCACTCAACGCTCCGTTACGCTGCGATTGTGAGCGCCCGCCGTGAATCATGGCCGCCGCGAATCCGTCGCGCACAAGCTCCTTCGCCAGCCGTTCGGCTCCGCGCTTGGTCCGTGTGAAGACCAGCGTTTGTCCCTTTTCTTCATAGAGGAGTTGACGAAGGACGTCGCGTTTCTCTCCCGGCCGCACTTCGTAAGCCTTGAGTTCTACGCTCTCGGCGGGCTTGAGCACCGAGCCTAGAGCGACTCGGAGCGGATTGAGCATGCACTCGGTTACCAGGCCGGCGACGGACTGCTCCATGGTCGCTGAGAAACACAGGGTCTGGCGCTGCTTGGGCAAGGCTGCCAGAATGCGGCGAATCGCCGGCAGGAAGCCCATGTCCAACATGCGATCGGCTTCATCGAGCACGAGGATTTTGACACTCTGCAGATCGGCAAATTTACGGTTCATCAGGTCCTGCAAGCGTCCGGGAGTGGCAATCACCAGCTTTGCGCCGGCTCGCAGACTTTGAATCTGCGCCCTTTCCGGAACGCCTCCGATGACGAGCGCCGGCTTGGGCATTTTGTTCGTGCGCAGTTGCTCGTACTGCTCGTGAACCTGCATCGCGAGTTCACGTGTCGGCAGCAATACCAGGGCTACCGTCGAACGTGCCGCTTCCCGCTCGAGCGTCTCGATGAGCGGGATGAGAAACGCCAGCGTCTTTCCTGTGCCAGTCTGAGCTGTACCGATAACATCTCGCCCCTCAAGAGCGGCAGGAAGAGCACGTTCCTGAATGGGGGTTAGGTGGGTGAATTGAGCTTCCGCCAGCTTCTGCTGTAGTGCAGAAGACAGGGGTAGTTGGGAAAATGTGGTCATTCGAATTTGGTTCTTTCTGGAGCGGTGGCTTGGTCACGTGCACCTTAGCGCACATTTCGAAAGCAGCCGTGCCGCTCACATTTTTCTTTGGATATCACGCAATTTGACGGCGGGCAGGAAAGGCGGAGATGAATCTAGTCTGGTAGGACTACCGCGTGACGAGCAAACCGTGGTAAGTAGCGTCAAAGTAAGTATACCAGAACCGTAATGTATGTAAATACGGAGGGTGGCCGGGCCTTTCGCGGTCATCTTTACTCGGGGTGACCCGCCCTTGTCCCTCCTGCCCGGTGCCCGGTGCCCCAGGTGCCGCGAGCCGGGTTTGCGAGCTCACCTGGGGAAAGAAATATCCGCGGTAGTCCTCCCCCTTCACGATCTCTCGCCGTCCATTCCGACTCGATTTCTACCACTCCCTTTTCGCGCAATGCCCGGTGCCCCAGGTGCCGCGAGCCGGCTTTGCGAGCTCACCTGGGGAAAGAAATTTTCGCGGTAGTCCTCCCCCTTCACGATCTCTCGCCGTCCATTCCGACTCAATTTCCACCACTCCCTTTTCGCGCAATGCCCGGTGCCCCAGGTGCCGCGAGCCGGGTTTGCGAGCTCACCTGGGGCAAAGAAATGTCCGCGGTAGTCCTCCCCCTTCACGATCTCTCGCCGTCCATTCCGACTCGATTTCTACCACTCCCATTTCGCGCAATGCGTAGTGCCGAAAACTGCTCCACTTCCAATCGCCAGCTTCCTTCACCAACCGCCGCTTCACAGGATTCTGGTGAATATAACGCAATTTGCTGCCGAATTCGCCCTCATCCCGAACGTTGCGATCGTAGTAACGCTTCTGCCAGAATGACCCTTCGCGTTCTCGGCGCAGACGCTTGCTGAACGATAATTTCAGATCACGCATGGCACCGGCGAGGGTACCGCGATCAGGTTCGCTGACCAACAGGTGGACGTGCTCGGGCATGACGACGTACGCGTAAATGCGCCACGCGCAACGGCGACGAGTGTTGTCCAGACAGTGTAGAAACAATTCGTAAGCTTCAGGGGACTCGAAATAAGGGCGTCGGCGATAACAACTGAAGGTAAGAAAGTGGGATTGCCTTGACTGGTGAAAACGCTTGAGGCTGCGGGGCACCAAACGAAGATAGAATTTCTCACGGCCCTATGGCGGTGACGGTTGAACATAGTTTTGCCCAGGTGAGCTCGCAAAACCGGCTCGCGGCACCTGGGGCACCAGGCACCAGGCAGGGGCGCTAACCCGCAACACAAAAAATCCACGGCCCGTTGTAAAATGCCTACCATTGTGAGATCGAATCAGGGTGGCCCAAGCGTGGGATTACGGTTCGTTGCCATGGACGTGGTGCCATTTCGTGCGCTTCGGGTGGTTTCGAACTCATTTGGTACAAGATTGCTATGCCGAGCGCTTCAAGGATTCTTGGTTGTGATTGGTCTAGCGTTACTCGGATTTGCGCAATCACAAGAAAGTGTGCTGTACAGCTTTCAGGGTGGAACGGATGGAGAGTGGCCAGTGGGCCGCATAGTCCTCGATTCCTCGGGAAATCTGTATGGGGCAACCCAAGCGGGCGGCTCGCTTGAGTGCTGGAGCGGTTCGTGTGGGGTGGTCTATCAACTCACACCCCCGGGTCAACCGGGCGGGGCTTGGACGGAAAGCGTATTGCACGTTTTCCTAGGTTACCAATTCGGAGATGGAAATTCGCCTCAAGGCGGATTGGCAATTGACAAAGCCGGGAATCTTTACGGAAGTACAGAGTATGGAGGAAGCGGCAATTGCACTGTGCTCGGCGAACAAACCGGTTGCGGAACGTTATATGAACTATCGCCTCCCACGCAAAAAAGAGACTCGTGGACTGAAACCGTTCTTTACAACTTCCAAGGTGGCAAGGATGGATTCGTACCCTATGGTGACCTTGTTTTCGACCAAGTTGGCAACCTCTATGGTGCGACGCTGTTCGGGGGCGGGCGTGGCAACAACTGCGGCGATGCGTTCTATCAGTATTGCGGAACGATCTATGAACTGAGCCCACCAAAGCAGAGGGGCGCACCTTGGAGCGAGAAAGTTTTGTACAGCTTTAGCGGCATAGCCGCCAGCGCACTGATCGGAGACGGGGCAAATCCAAACGGTGGTCTGGCCATAGACAGCAGCGGAAATCTTTACGGGTCAACCCAGATTGGCGGTTTTAATTGCTCCCACAATGAATACCACGGCTGCGGCACAGTGTTTGCATTAAGCCCACCAAGTGGCCAAAACCAGAATTGGTCTGAGGCCGTGCTCCACCGTTTCCTAGCGGATGTGACCGATGGCAGGAATCCTTGGGGGGGCCTTACGATCGACAACCATAAGAATCTTTACGGCACGACATTAACCTGGGGACCCGGATCCGGTGGTACTGTGTTCCGTCTATCGCCTCAGTCGGGCTCAGATCTCTGGAAAGAAACCCTTATGTATGGATTCAGCAGTGATGAAAACGGATACGATCCCGAGGGTTCGGTTATTTTCACCGCTGCAGGAAATCTATGCGGAACGACTTCGGTGGGCAACGGTAACTCGCGGTTGGGAAGCGTCTACTGTTTGTACTCGTCAGCCGAATCGAGCAGCGTATCGGAGCTTGTGACGCTCCATGGCTTTTCTGGTCCGCCCGACGGCGCAGAGCCTACCTCTGGCCTAACATTGAGCCCGGACGGGATTCTTTTTGGTACAACTTTTTTGGGCGGCACAGGCTCGGGGTGCGATTACTCCAGTTGTGGCGCCGTGTTCGAGGTCGCGCCGTAGAGCTAACGACAGATTAGGATCGCCACAAAAAAACTAGCAGATGCGCAATGAAGGGGCCCGGGTTAGTGGCCCACGTTTCGCGAGCCGATTTTGCGAGCTAACGTGGGACCCGCCTAAAACCACGCCGCCACCGGTTTCCCATTTCGGAACTGCGAACGCTCTTCCATCCACTTCTTCCTTGACACACGGCTCCCAATCGTTCCACGATTTAGCTATAAGTATTAAACTTGAATTGGCTATAAGATATAAACCATTGTGGTTCAAGATTTTGGCTCTAAATTATTTATCCTCAAAGATTTGGCGGGAATTTCCTGCTAAACCGAGGATTTCGCTAGACCGCAGGGGGGAGGGGGTATGCCGGCAAGAATCACGGTGAGTGCCGAATCAGGACTGGCGATTCACTTCGGTCCCGAAGGAATATTCGTTCAGCGGGCCGAAGCGCTTTTTCTCGGCGTACAATCGCCAGCGACGCGCTACAATTCGCAGGCTCGCCATCACCGGAATCGAAAGATACACCCCGAGCACGCCGGCAATCTCTCCTCCCGCCAAAACGCCAAACAAGGCCGCGAGCGGATGCAGTTCCATGCTCTTTCCCATAATTCGCGGCGACGCTACATAGTCCTCCGCCAATCTCCACAAACCCAGAAAGACGATCAGTGCGATCCAGTGGGGGTAGGACATAAGCACAGAAACTCCGATGATGACGATAGCCCCTACCAGAGGACCGACCACAGGAATGAATTCCATCATTCCGCCGGCAGTGCCGAGCACGGCAGCGTAGGGTACTCGCATGATTCCAAGAAAGGCGGTGTAGACCACCAGAGTGAGAGCGGCAAGGGTGAGTTGTGCGCGAATAAAATGCGCCAGCATCTGGTTCAGATCGGCGCGCACACCCTCGAGAAATTCCCGCTGTGGACGAGTCTGGACCAGGGAAAGTCCGACCTCGCTGAACTCGCGCCCATCCTTGAGAAAAAATGCCGCCAGGATAGGCACCAGGATTATGAGCCAGGAACTCTTGGCAACTTCCGCCACGCGCAAGCCAGCTCGTTGGGTGATCGCCAAAAGCTCCCTGCGGTGGCTGGCGAGGATGGCCTGGGTTTCTCGAATGGTTGCAGCGCTCCAACCGTGTTCCGTCCCAATCGTAACGGCTATGTTGCCGGAGCTGACCTGGTCGAGCAGCGCGGGCAAAGTAGCCGAGAGCTTCTCTGCCTGATGGACAATTCTTGGCCCTACGAAGAAAAACACGGTGACCAACACGACGACGATCAGGAGATAGATCACCGCGATTGCCGCGCCCCGGCTGCGCGTCCAGTGTTGCACTCGAGAGATGGCAGGGTCGACCAGATAGGCGAAGAAAATCGCAAACAGAAATGCCATCAAGGTCTCGCGGGCAACGTACAGGAAGCCGAGCGCCAGTGTGAAAATCAACACTGTCGTCAAAACACGGGCTGTGCGGGCGTCAATAAGGGCCACGGCTCACCCCTAGTCTCGAATGACTTCTGTGCCGCTCGTAGGATCTACGATTCGCTGCAATTTCAGTTGATTGTCCAGCCAAAGCGTCCAGTCGCCGCTCTCGCTCTTCACATCCAAGCGAATCAAATCCTGCCCGGCACCGCGGATCGAAACTTTCTCTCGCCCGGAATACTGAATGCTGATCGGCGCAGATTCGTGGGAATGGGCATTCAGCGTACCCAATTGTGCGCTCTGCTTCAGGGGACAGGAAATTTGTCCGTTCTCCTGCTTGCAGGAGGTCGCAAGATATTTCCAGGCGAGAACCTCTCGCTGAACAAAGAAGTAGTCGTCCAGAATGCTGGTCGATGCGGGAAGCAAAAACGGCTGTTCGTGTTGTTTGTCTTGCGCACTCTTGCTGAATCGTTCAAGCAGGAAATTCTGGTCGGGGACGACGCTAGCGTGGGAGGACCCTGGGCTGTATTCACTCCATTCGTAGCTCTTCAGATTGCCGTTGCCGTCGAGTTGGAGATCGGAAGATTGAACGGCTTTATTCGTCCCGGCTTCTGCCTTGAATTCGGAAGTGACCGAGCTTCCGGTACTGCTCTGGCGGATCGAGAAGGTTTCTGTGGCCACCCGTTTTCCGCCCATGAACACGCCGAAGGAGCCGGAATCCACTTGTCCACTCTCGGCTGCGCTCGCGGGAGTGGGATGGAGCGTAAACAAAAATATCGCTGTGAAGAGAAAACTTAAAATCGGATAAAGCTTTCCTATCCCCAACCGAGACTGCATGCCACCTCCGTCGCTACCGCAAATGCGTCCTTCCCACTGGTGTCGATGCGATGTACGGCCGTCATGTAGAAAGGCAGCCGCTGATTGTAAAGCTCGCGAAACTGCGGAAGAGAACGCCGCATTGGCCGCGTTTTTTGCTCCGCTTCGCAACGCCGAAACAGTTCGTCCACCGAACTATCCAGAAAGACCAGTGTTCCACCAGCGTCGCGCACTAAACGGGCATTCTCCGGCTGTCCCAGTGTTCCTCCGCCAAGAGCCACAATTCGCGGCGACGACCCCAATTCAGCAATCAACTCCAGCAACGCGGCAGTTTCCGCCCGCCGGAACGCTTCCTCGCCGGAGTCACGAAAAATTTCTGCGATCGAGCGTTTCTCCCGTGCTTCAATCCGATCGTCAAGATCCTCGAACGGCCACTTGAAACGCTGGTTTAAAATTCGCCCTACGGTGGTTTTGCCCGCTCCCATAAAACCTACGAGGAAAAGCGATCCAGTTTTCGTCGGTGCAATCACCAGCGCTAGAATTCACCCATCCAGCCAGAGGATTTAGCGTTTCTTGAGATGGATTTTACCACTGAAGGACAACAACTTAACCGAAGATGCGGCTTTGCCGACAGTACCTGCAAAGGCACTGCCTGCTCGCGCCATCAGGGTGCTGTGGGAAGGTTGCAACAGGAAGTCGTTCTCGACTTTGCCTTCCTCGGAATGGGCGTAAACATCAATGGAAGCATAGGCTGGTGTTATGGCCTCGATGTCGCCGGTGTGGGTCATAAGGGAGTATTCGCCGCTCTCGCCGAAGTCACCGTCGTAGTGGATGTTTCCGGTAGTCGAATTCACCTGAACCAGTTGCCCGGTTACTGCATTCAAAGCGACGTCACCGCTGACCGAGGTGATTTCCACGTGGCCGTCGGTGACATTTGTCAGAGTGACCGGCCCTTTGAGGGTCTTCACGTGCACATGGCCGTCGCTCAGATCGCGCACATCGACATCGGCGGTGTTCCCTTCCAGAATGACGTCGCCATGGAGCTTTTCAGCATGGATCGGCCCCGTGCCGGCATGCAAGGTAACGTTCGCGTTTGAAGGAACCCAAACTTCATAATCCACACGTCCGCTCTCGGCATCCGCGCCGGGAAGAAGACGGGACGCTACAGAGACGCGGTTCCCGCCCTGACTCTGATCCACTACCACCTTGTCCGAGTGCAAGACTGCGGTCACAACAACCTGATGGCCGCCAATGGGCTTGACCGAAATCGCTCCATATTGATTGAAAAGCGAGACGCTGGCCCGATGGTGAACCTTGTAATGGAATTCTTTGCGAACCTCGCTGCTGGCTAGAATGCAGAGCGTGAGCACGAAAAGCAGAGCCAGACTCGTGGTACGGAAACTCCTACGCATGACTACCGTCTCCCCCAACGCCGGCACGACCGTCGTACCGGCCCCGACTATTATGGCTGACCATGATCCATCGCCATCTCGTACACCATGGCTCGCTGCTCGTAGGCATTGGTTAAGTATTGCTGTGAAATTTCGTCGTTCGGATTATGCTGCACAGACCACTCGGCATCGCGAATGTAGGCATTGACCGCCTTAAATTCCGCTTCGTAACCGGCTCGCAGGGCAGGTGATCGGGATTCCACGATCTTAAGCAGTTCGGCCTGGTCCGGAGGAATGGTTTCCGGGTTCAGGCGGGCGACGGTGGTGGATGTCGCAGATTTCTGCCGCGCCATTTGCGGTTGGATTCCGCCCCTCTCATACACAAGCAGGCTGAAGATTACCAGGGTACAAGCTGCGACAGGCACCAGCCAAGCAGATTTCCATCGCGGAATTCTGACAGGGGTTGGCGAAGGTTGCGGTTCGTGGATCAGTCCTTCTTGCCGCAGCGCAATCTCCAGACGGTTCCACACCCTGGGGCTGGGCTCTTCATCCTCAACAAGCAGAAGCGACTCTTGAGCGATCACATTGAGATCCGCCACCAATTCCGAACAGTAAGAGCAGATTCTCAGATGCTCTGCCTGTTCCGGATCGTGGCTGCCGCCAAGCTCGACCAACGTTCGCTGAAACTCCTCACAGCTCATACGACCGCTCTCCCCGCCTCTGTCCTGGCTCCTCACGGCTTCGTAGCTTTTTCAGCTTTGCTCGTCTTCAGGAGCTCACGCAATTTCATTCGTGCTTTATGCAATTGAGATTTACTATTGCCGATGGAACAACCTACCATCGTAGCAATTTCGTTGTGTTCATACCCTTCCACGTCGTGCAGCAAGAAAATTGTACGATAACCCTGGGGCAAATCATCAATCGCTCGTTTCAATTGCAGCCGATTGATGGAACCCGTCAATCTTAAGTCTTCCGCCCCAGGTTCTTTCTTCGACGACGATTCTTCCTCGTTCTCGAAGGTCTCCTCCAGTGGAACCACCGGAAGGCCCTTCTTACGCAACTGCATCAGCACGACATTCACTGCCATGCGATGCAGCCAGGTGGAAAACGCGGATTCGCCACGAAAGGTCGCAATCTTTCGAAACAACTGCAGGAATGCTTCCTGAGTCAGATCCTCAGCGGCGGCCGTATTGGCCGTCATTCGCAGGCATAAGGAATATACGCGCCGCTTATGCAGGTTGTACAAGGCCTCAAAGGCCTCTGCATCTCCCTGCTTCGCCCGCTCGATGGCCTCCGCTTCAGAAAGCTTGTCGCCCTGTAGTTTTCTCGCGCCCGTCAAGTTGCGTTTTCCGGCCGCACTCCATCTGATGCGGCGTAACTCTCTTTTCGTTGTACTGCTTGCGGCATTCAGGGCATTCCCGAAAGTAACTGTTCTTAGCTATTTCTTGCCCTCAGTTCCTGCCGAGAAAGTGGTTATTTGAACCCCGTGTCTGGTAAAACAAGCGTATTTTTATAGATTCGTCCCACCCGCGGAAGACCCATAAATCTCGGTTGTCTGCCGTTTCCGGGCTTGTAACCGGTTGGGTCTACCGCTTCCTATGTCTTGGCCGAGGCCGTCGTTATGCTTTCCAAGCCATGGCCGCGAGGGCCAGTCTCTCGCTCATGGAGCAGGAAGGCAAAAAAGACCCCCAAAAAGCCCAAAATGGAGAAAATCCACATGCCCATCCGATATCCGGCCGGGTTCTCGGCGCTCGCATGGCTGAAGTCGTTGGCCCAGCCAATGAGCAGGTTAAATCCAAAAAGGCCAATATTTTGGATCATGGTCATCAACCCATAAGCGGTGCCCAGTTTGGCCTGATCCACGATATACGCCACGGAGGGCCACATGACCGCCGGAATGAGAGAAAAAGCCACGCCCATCATGGCCATGGGCACATACAGGTTCACTTGCGTATAAGCCATCATCAGATAGACGGGGATCAGCAGCAGAGAACCGACCATCATTAGCAGCGCGCGCTTGCCTATACGGTCAGTCAACAGCCCAAACAGCGGCGTGGCGACCATGGCGAATAAGGTCAACATGCTCGAGAGGAAACCACCAAATTCCCTCGAAGTCCCGTGGGCCTCAATGAAGAACTTCACGGCAAACGTTTGGAAGGGGAAGATGGCGGAATAAAAAGTTACGCACAGGGCTACGATGTACCAGTAGCTCACCCCGAACTTAAACAAATCCCCGAGAACCACCTTGTCGGTAGAAGCCTCACCCAAGTGGTAAGTCTTCTCGGCGTGGACTTCCATAGCCCAATAGACGATAACGCCTAAGACACACAGGATCGAAAAACCCAGCGCAATCAGGAAGGGCCATCGCCAGTAGGCATAGGCAGCGCGAGCCCAAGTCGGGGAATTGAGCGCGGCGAAGGTCCCCAGCCGGCAAATCGTCAAGTTAATGCCGAAAGCAAAACTGAGTTCCTTGCCCTTAAACCATCTCGCCAAGGCAGCGGTCACGGCAACGTTCAATGATTCCGCGCCCATTCCGAAGATCAAGCGGCCCAGCGCCATAACCCAAAGAACGCCGGCTGCGGCTGTAATCGCCGGGCCAATCAGGCAAAGGACGCCGAAGATCATCAGCGACTTTCTGAGCCCGATCCGATCAATGATCAAACCGCCAATTACAACCGTGAAAATATTGGGAAAGCTATAAATGGCCTGCAACAAGCCGATGCTGGAATCGGAGAACCCAAGTTGCTGCTTGAGAACATCGGCCAGGGGGCTGAGCGCGTCGTAGGCGTAGTAACTCCCAAACATCGCCAGGCTCAGGAAGATGAGCACCATCCAGCGATAGAGGCGGGAGGGTTCGGGACGCAGCGAATCGGGCATGCAAAATCCTCAGGTACCGGCTTTACTTCTATTGCACACGAAGTGAAGAAGATAGCAGATTAGACTCGCAACCCAAAATTCATCCGCTTATCGCGCGAAAAATCGCGACCTGCCTTATAATTTTCCTTCCGCGACACGCTGAATCCCACCCTGGATTTAGTGCATCTCAGCCCGAGGAGGAGAAGCTAATGGCACATCAGTTACCCCCTTTACCTTACGACTATTCAGCCCTTGAACCCGCCATAAGTACTCAAACTATGAAGGTGCATCACGACGGCCATCATGGAGCTTATGTAAAGAACCTGAACGACGCCTTGGCAAAACACCCCAACCTGGAGTCCAAGAGCGTAGAAGAGCTCCTGCGGGATCTCAACGCAATTCCAGAAGACATTCGCACCGCAGTCCGCAACAATGGTGGCGGGCATGCCAATCACAGTATGTTCTGGAAGATTATGAAGCCCAAAGGCGGCGGCGAACCCGGCGGAGAAATCGCCCAGCTGATTAAGAGTACATTTGGCAACTTCAAGGATTTTCAAACCAAATTCAACGAAGCCGGAACGAAGCTATTCGGCAGCGGCTGGGTCTGGCTTGTGGGCGAATCGAGTGGCGGCGTCAAGATTTTCACGACTCCCAACCAGGACAATCCGATCTCCCAAGGCCTGTTCCCGATTTTCGGGAATGACGTTTGGGAGCACGCTTACTACCTGACTTATCAGAACCGCCGCGCGGAGTATCTGACGGCGTGGTGGAGCGTTGTCAATTGGGATGAGATCAATCGCCGGGTTGAGACCTTCAAGTCGCACCACGAGACGGTTGGCGCGCACCGGTAATTTCGAAAAGTAGTCGGGGGAAGAAAGCCTCGGTTGAATCCGAGGCTTTTTGTTTGCTTAGGGCATGATCCAGTTCGGCATCACGCGCTAACTGATGTCATCTGTTCCAAGGTTTTGGCGAGCGAGGCTTCATCGCCGACGTTGAGTCCTGTCTTCGCGCGATCGATCTGACGTAGCAAGCCTGTTAGCACCTTGCCCGGCCCAACCTCGATGAAGATTTGCACGCCCTGTCCGAAGAGAAGTTGCATGGATTGCTCCCACTTCACCGCACCTGTGACTTGGCGTATCAACGCGTCTCGGCTTTTTTCGGCATCACGAATGAGTGCCGCGTCGACGTTACACGCGATCGGCACGGTTGGATTGCAGAAGGCGAGCGCTTTGAGGTCGACGGCGAGTCGATCTTGAGCAGGCTTCATGAGAGAACAATGGAAAGGGGCGCTCACCGGCAGGATCTTGGCGCGCTTGGCGCCGCGTTCGTCGGCGAGCTTGGTGGCACGCTCAACTGCGGCAGTGTTGCCGGAAATAACAATCTGTTCGGCAGAGTTAATATTGGCCGGCTCGCAAACTTCGCCCTGCGCGGCATCCCGGCAAATCGCTGCAACCTGGTCGAGGTTCATGCCCAGGATTGCGGACATGGCGCCTACACCGACTGGAACGGCTTCCTGCATGTATCGTCCGCGATTGCGCACGGTGCGGACGGCATCTGCAAAGCTGAGGGTTCCGGCTGCGACGTTTGCGGAATATTCCCCAAGGCTATGACCGGCTACGAAATTCGGCTTGATGCCCTTTTCGCCGAGAACCCGAAAAGCAGCGACCGAGACCGTCAAAATGGCGGGCTGCGTGATCTCGGTGAGCCGAAGTTGTTCTTCCGGCCCTTCGAAGCAAAGCTGCGACAATTTGTGGCCGAGGACGGCGTCTGCTTCTTCAAAAGTCTGGCGGGCGACGGAATATTTCTCGCACAGGTCCTTACCCATGCAGACGGCTTGCGAGCCTTGGCCGGGAAAAAGAAAAGCGATGGTGTTTGTCATAAATGTTGATAAGAAGATCTGTGCATTTACGAGCGATTTGATGATCGGCGCTGCCGATCACCAAACGTAGTCGAAGATCCTGCTTTCTCAGCAATCCCGACAGCAGGTTTCTCGAGTCGCAGGGTGTTTCGCTGCTCGAAACGTCCCGCTTCGCTCGCAGTGACAATGTTAATGGAAAAACGCGAAGCCTATGTGGTCAGAGCAGCAGGCCTGATCCCCGCCAGCCCTTCTTCGATCTTCTCGTTGATCTTGTGCTCGGCAAATTCCGCCGCCACGCGCACGGCATTCTTGATCGCGTTCGAATTCGACGATCCGTGGGTGATAAAGCAAATGCCTTTCACCCCTAGCAAAGGCGCGCCACCGTACTCTGTGTGATCGAGACGCTTCTTGAAATCGGCAAAGGCGCTGCGGGAAAGCAGATATCCCACTTGCCGGGTGATCGTTGTCCGCAACGATTCCTTTAGCGTGTTTCGCACCAGATTGACCACACCTTCAGAAATCTTGAGGGCGACGTTGCCGACAAAGCCATCGGCAACGATGACGTCGACGCTTCCGTTATACAGATCGCGTCCTTCCACGTTACCGATGAAATTCAAGGGAAGCTGTTTGAGCAACTGAAACGACTCTCGCGTCAGATCGTTGCCCTTGCTCGCTTCTTCACCGATCGACAGCAGCCCAACCCGTGGGGAACGCGTGCCGAACATGGCGCGAAAGTAGACGTCACCCATTACGGCGAATTGCTCGAGATTATGCGGCTTGCAATCGACATTTGCACCAACGTCGAGCAAAGTTGCAACCGTTCCTTGAGCGGTAGGGAAGACCGCGGCCAGCGCCGGACGATCTACGCCGGGAATTGCGCCCAACACCATCTTGGCTGCCGCCATCGCGGCGCCGGTGTTACCGGCGGTGACAAATCCCACGGCGCGTCCTTCCCGCACCAGACGCAGCCCTACGCGGATCGAGGAATCGCGCTTGGAGCGAACTGCCTGCACCGGATTGTCGTCCATGCCGATGACTTCGCCGGCGTGGACGATCTCGATGGGGAGTCCGGCGGCAGCGGAATGGCGCGTTAGCTCCTGGCGCAACGCCGGCTCCGGACCGACCAGAAGCACGCGGACATCGTAGTGCCGCGCGGCCTGAATCGCGCCTTCGATCTCAGGCTTTGGCCGGCGATCCGAACCCATTGCGTCCAGAGCAATGACGCTTGGCATGACAGGATGGTACTAGCTGGCTTCCTTGACTTCCAGAACTTCGCGGTCTTTATAGTAACCGCACTTGGGACAGGCCCGATGCGGCAGCTTGCGTTCGTGGCAGTTCGGGCACTCCGAAAGGGAAGTGCTCTTCAAGGAATCATGGGCACGCCGGTTGCCGGTACGCGCTTTCGAGTGTCGCCGTTTTGGATTAGGCATTGGAATCCTTTTCTGTAGGTTGTCATTCCGAGCCGCTTGCAGCCGCCCGAGCGGCGAAAGCGTGTCGAGGAATCTGCTGTTACAAAATTTAGTTCTCCAACTTCTCTCTTAAATCTTTCAGCGCCGACCATCGCGGATTTTCTGCTGGCTCGGCGCAAGAGCATGTCTCAACATTCAAATTCTTGCCGCAATGCGGGCACAAGCCCTTGCAATCTTGCCGGCAGATAACCTTGAGTGGAAGTGCCAGCAAGACCTGCTCGCGCAGGACATCCTCGAGCAGCACCCCATTGTTTGAATAATAGCCGATCTCGGCTTCGGCGCCAGTGACTGAAAGCTCTTCGCGGCCGGCATCAACCCCAAGGGGACGGTAAAGCAACTCGAAGTCACGTTTCACATCTTGCACTACCGGTTCCAGGCAGCGCGCACAGGGGAGTTCAAGCGTGGTGCTCAACCGGCCGCCTAAGCGGATATCTTTGATCGTCTGGTGCTTCCCGTGATGTTCCTCGACCAGTTGCGCTCGGCCTTCTGTGTGCAAGCCTGCCCGTTGCCGCAGATCACCCCCAAGATCAATTTCGCCGGGAGCAAAATCCTCGGCAAAATCAATCGGGTGGCGTTCCAATTCTTGAATTTCGATGAACATCGGAACCTCCGCGCCCCCCTCGAAAACCGCGTACAACGCGGAGCACGCTCAGAGGCGTAAGTTCCCTCGGGAGCAAGATTTAGAATAAAGGCGGTAAAGGGGAGTGTCAAGAAAGCGGGGACTCTGGTAGTGTCTCAGGAGTCCGGATGACCTCGTAACAATGGCCGACAGCTATGCGCCAGTGCCAAAGGAACGCGGCCCGTACGAGAAACGCGAAGAAGCGGCATGACCGACCCAGAGAGCTGGCCGCTGTGGCTACAACTGCTGTTGTTGCCCACCGATGGCGATTGGCGCTGTTTCGGCATGGCTACCCCTGGCTAGAACACCAAGGTGGCGCTTCCTACAGATTGGGTTAATTGCCTATTTTCTCTTGTTCGCTGTCTTTTTCGTGTGGAAATCAATCGTCGGCTACGCGATTGTAGCTGTGGTCGCCCTAGGGATGTCAGTTTTCATGTTCCTAAGATCGAAACATTCAAACTGAGGCACCGCGACGCGCTCCTCAGTTTTTTTCGTGTTTATCATACGGGCGTCGTAAAGAAGGCGGAATCACACTATTCCTCCAACCGCAGCAGCCCATCAAAGACGCTCTGCGGTGTTTCCTCAAACACCAGACGTCGATCAAATTCAGTCGAATCCGACTGAAAATGGTGAAGCGTCAGCAGAATTCCCACGGGCCAAGGAACAAACATCAGCATTCGTACCGGATGCGCCAGCGCCCAGTGCTCAAAGTCTGAAGTCACGAACGCAAAGAATACTAATCCCAGAGCCGCCAGAATTACGCCTACCGGTGTGTGCTGGCGAAACACCGGCAACGCACAAGTAAACGGAACTTTGCGAAAGCGGAATAGCAACGCTTCCGTCAAGATGGCAGACCAAGTCAGAACGAGCAGGGTATGAAGCAGCCCGGTTGTCCAGCCGCCCAAATGTACGTAAATAGGCAAGGCCACCAAAATCATCGGCGGAACTGCAGCCAGCAGGATCGTCTGCCGCGCCACCACTTTCGACTCGTGATGGTCGCTATCGAGCAGCAACCGAAAAATCCAGTTGGCCCGCAACTCTATTGGAATTTCGAAGGCAAGGCGCATCCCGACGATTACGCAGAAGGCCAGAATGAGTGGCACGGAAAGGGCGTCTGCCGAAATGATGGGATCGCCCGGAACCGGAGTCGATTCTCTTGCCCGCAGCATTGCTTGCGACGCCAACACCACTCCCCAGCCGCCCAAGCCCGCCATGATCAAGGCGTGGCGTTCACTGCGAAACAAAGTCTTCCAGACGAAGCGAGCGCTGCCCCGTTGAAAAGGAGTCTGAAAAATAGTGTGATTAAGGGCCTTGCCGAGCCAGCCGAAGCGATTTCCAACCTCTGTCGAACCCGTGCCGGACATTTCCGGAATGCGTAGGAAATGCCTCCGATACCCGACGGCGAACGCCAATGTGGCGACCACCGGCGCGACAGCAAGGCCAAGAATTGCGGAGTGTGCCAACAACGTCATCGCCGGATCAGCTCGCCCCCTCAGTAACTGACATAGCCCAAGAAACCACGCCGATGGCAACAATCGCAGCAGAGAATTTGGCGACAGACTGGTTAGCCGAGGGGGCACGTCAGAGACCGTGGCTAATAACGCGAACAAGCACAAGACCACAGCGCCTCGAGTATAGGAAGACATCTTGCGGAAAACCGCCGGCGGCAAAATCGCCATCGAAATTCCTAGAATCGAGAACACGGCGAGAAATGCAAAAATGCTGGCCAGCGTGACCGTCACCGCGTGAACCCCCGCAAATTCAAAGAAGAATTGAAAGGTTTGCTGCGATGCTGAGACCACAGTCGGATAGAGAACCGCCGACGCGGCATTCACATCCACCGCGAGCAAACCGGCCAGGAATAGCACGGCCAGCAAGTTCGCCAGAAATATGGTCGACGTATGAATCGGAAGGGGTACCAGGTTCATGTAGTCTCGCCGGTCCGGAAGAATAGCTTCCCACTTCCATACGGCCACGGCTCCCGCCACTGACATGGAAAGCACAATAAAGAAATATTCGTCCGGCATGGCTGCGGCCAGGGGGTCAAAGCTCTTGATCCCCCCCATCCACTGCAGAATGGTGGCATACTTGCCGAACAAAAGGATGGACGAGAAGCCTCCTGGGAGAGCCAGCAGCGCCAGGATCAAGCCCAGTCCGAAATCGAGATCGTCGGAATCCTCTCCGCTGCCATGGAAGACGCGGAACAGAAACACACGCACGAGTCGGCCGAAAGGGCGACCGGAGAGCTGCCGCCAGAGCCGTCGTGTGGAGTCCATCAGGCTGCACTCATAACGTCGAAGATGTCGCGCGCCACCCGCACCGTGTCCACTTCATCGACAAGTTGCAAAAACGTATCTTCGAGGGACCTGTCGGCGGTTTCCCGAACCTTTTCCGTCGGTCCTTGGGCGATGACATTGCCTTTGCGCAAGATAAGAATGTGGCTGCAAACTTTCTCGACTACTTCCAGAACGTGCGAGCAGTAAAAGACGACCTTTCCGTGTTCTCCTAGGGTGCGAATGAGGTTCTTTATGATGAGTGCAGAGGTCACATCCAGGCCGGATAACGGCTCGTCGAGAATGAAGATGTCGGGGTTGTCGAGCAGCGCCGCGATCAGCAAAATTCGCTGCCGCATTCCTTTGGAGTAAGAACTCAGCGTGGCATGGCGATGGGAATGGAGAGAGAAAAACTGAAGCAGGTTAGAAATCTTTTTTGACAACTGGGAGGCGGCCATTCCGCGCAGCGTTCCGACCAGCTCCAGATACTCCTGACCGCTCAAATAGGAGTAAAGCATGGGTTCTTCTGGGACGTAGCCGAGACGCTTGCGGTAGCCGGCGAGATCACGCCGGATATCGGCCCCTGCGAATAAAACTTCGCCTCGCGTTGGCTTCAGAAGTCCGGTCAGCATTTTGACGGTCGTGCTTTTGCCGGAACCGTTCGGTCCGAGGCAACCGAGAACTTGTCCAGGCTCCAGTGAGAAACTGAGGTTCTGCACTGCTGGAATCGAGGAGTAGCACTTCGTCAGACCCGAAGCTTCGAGCATTAGCCGCTCCAGAACGGATGCGCATTCGCAGAGGCGCATTGATAGGCGCGCCAATCCGGCGGATCCCATCCTCTGCGTTGCTTAGGTAGACACCAGCAAAGAGAAATAGGTTCCTGAACTGATTCCCACGCCTTTCGGAGGATGACCCGCGACGCGTCAGTTCCTTGACTTCGGCAGGCTCAACCCGAGTGCACCTACGATCCGCTCATCGGGAACGGCGTGCCCATTATTCTTCGTAACCACGCCAAAGCTGCCGCTGTAGTCCCACACGGTCCAGCCGATGCCGTGTCGCTCGAGCGACGTGCGCACATCTTTAATCCATTCCGCCCGATCATGGGGGTCGGCATAATCGCGATAGACGCCAAATTCGTCACATATCACTGGCGCGTTGTGTTGCTGTCCCCATTGTGCGATCTGCGAAATTTCACCATCAATGCGATCTGCATTCCAGTGCTCGTATCCGTAGCGAATTACTGCCAGACGATCTGCGGCTTCAGGCACACTCAAAGCAGCCTTCTGCGACGATTCGAGAGTGGATGGATAACGCAGTCCCTTGACCCAGCGCCAGTAATAAACTCCCCAGGTTGCGCCCTGATGCGTGAACAAATACGGCGAGTAAAAATGAAAGTTGTAAATCACGTTGGGATCACGGATGGGCTCAAGGAAAACAAGTTCATCGTCATTCGACCACTGTGCGCCTGCCGCGATGATCGTGTGTTGCGGCGTACCTTGGCGAATTGCGGCCACTAGCTTCGCTTGAACTCCGTACCAGCGGTACCGCTCCTGCTCCGGCTCATTGAGCACTTCGAAGAAAACCCGATCGGGATCCCAACTTGAGTAGTGCTGCGCTAAAGCACGCCAGAAATCGGCAAATTGCGGAACAAAGTTGTCATCAGTCAGGCGCTTCTTGAAATCATCCTCGGGATGAATGTCGATGATCACAGCCAGGTCATGATCGAGGATCATCTTCACCGCCGCGTCGAGGTAACCCAGATATTCCGCCGGAATATCGTTGGGATGGTTCATCGTGAACATCGGCTCGGGATTCACGCTGAGCCGCACATGATCGAATCCCATGGCTTTCATCAATGCAAGATCTTCCGCCGTAATCCAAGTCTGGAAATGTTCTTTGGTGTAGCCCTGCCTGTCGTAAACCTGAGCAAACCATCCACTGGCATTGGTGCCGTGGCGAAGATGCTGCAGCCTGGAAGCCGGAACCGCATCTTGAGGTGGGGCTTGGCCGAGGCTCGGGATCACGTGCAGCCAGAGCACAAAGACGCATAGCAGGAAGATCTTCATGGGAGCGGGAGACCGAAGGAGCGACATCGTTCTATGTTGCCACTTCTCGCGCTCCCAAAGAACTTTTCGTAGGCTTGCCTACTGCCCGCTTCTCATTGACACTAAGCTTCGCAGGATGTTACGTTTATTGGTTTTAAAGCCCTCTTAGATTCGCGCTACGATCTATCAAGACAATGGAAGAGACGCTTCGACAACTAGGGGAATTACTGCTCGGTTCCATCCCCACCATTATTTTTATGCTGCTGCTCTGGGGAGCGTATTCCGTCTTAGTGCACCGGCCTTTGACTAAGGTGCTGGCCGAACGTCGCAGCAAAACTGAGGGCGCAGTAGAAAAAGCACGGGCGGATATCGCCGCCGCGGAAGCTCGTACTGCGGAATACGAACAGCGCCTGCGCGAAGCGCGGCTAGCCATCTTCAAGCAGCAGGAAGCGCGCCGTCAGCAAGCGCTGCAAGCCCGGGCAACGGCGGTTGCAGAAGCCCGCCGCCGCGCTCATGCCCAGGTCGAGCAGGCACGCACAGCATTGGAAGAAGACAAAGTTGCCGCCCAGGAAAAGCTTCAGGCTGAGAGCGGCAGATTAGCTTCTGAGATCATTCGAGTCGTGTTGCAGCCTGCCGGAGCTCCAACGGGAGGTGGCCAGTGAAGGCTGCATTCTCGCAAGGCGGTAAACGCGGCGCTCACGTTTTCGTTTTCATGACATTGCTGATCGTAATTTCTGGCATTGCGACGAAACCCGCTGCCGGACGTACGAACTTTGCCGTTTTTCTTCAGGCTTCGGGCGATTCTCCCGCGCAGCAACTAGTGAAAGAAACGCGCGAAGCGGCGGGCGAGGATAAGGGTCAGTTCAAGCATTCAGTCTCGGTGCAATGGATCTCGGAGCACACCGGGCTTAGTGTGGAAGCTGCGGATTGGTTGAGCGAACTGATTAACTTTGGCGTAATCGCGCTCGCCATTATTTGGCTTTCAAAGAAGAATTTGCCGAGTTTGTTCCGTCAGCGCAACGCCGAGATCCAAAAGGCGATGGAGGAAGCGCGCAAAGCCAGCGAAGACGCGAACCGGCGGCTGAAAGATATTGAGACCCGCCTTTCAAAGTTGGATGTCGAAATTGGGGAAATGCGCTCGACAGCCGAGAGAGAGGCGGCCGAGGAAGAGCAGCGGATTAAGACAGCTGCCACCGAAGACGCTCGCAAGATCGTGGAATCAGTTGAGCAGGAGATTGCAGCTGTGGCGAAGAGCGCACGCCGAGAGTTGACCGCATACGCGGCCAATCTCGCAGTCTCGCTGGCGAAGAAACAGATTCAGGTCGACGCTGGCACCGATCAAGCGTTAGTGCGTGGATTCGCCCAGCAACTCTCCAATGGCGACGAGCGGAGGAAGCAATAGATGGCCTCGGTCACGAATGTTTACGCTCGCGCTTTTGCGGATGCGGTTTTCGACGCGCATCTCGACCCGCAAAAGACTTTGAAGGAAGCCCAAGCCTTGTCTGCATTAGTGGCCGAGAGCAGAGAGTTGCGTGAAGTTTGGGAAACGCCATCCATCACCCCGGAGCAAAAACGCGCAGTCCTCGACGCGCTAGTGTCGCGCCAGGGAATTTCGCCAATTGTAAGGAATTTTGTCGCAGTGCTGATTGATAAACGGCGTACGAATTTCTTGGCGGCGATCGTCAGGCAGTTCGAGTTGGAGTTGGATCGGCGGATGGGTTTTGAAGAAGTGGAAATCACCAGTGCGCGCGAACTGAGCGATCCTGAAAAGCAAAACCTCCTGGGCCGGATTGAGAAACTGACGGGGAAAAAGGCGCGGGCTCGTTATCGACGTGACGCTGCGCTTCTCGGCGGCGCGGTCATCAGAGTCGGTAGCACGATTTACGATGGTTCGGTGAGTGGACAATTAGAGAGAATTAGAGAAGCACTGAGTTCATAGCATTTAGCACTTGGCATTTAGCACTTGGTCCCAACAGTCCATTACTTGCTAAATGCCAATTGCTAAGCGCTAAAAGCTAATAGCTAGTAGGTAGCTGATTCTATGGCCCAAATCAAAGCAGACGAGATCACACAATTAATCCGGCAGCAGATCGAGAATTACGAATCGAAGATTGCCGTCGATGAGGTTGGGACGGTCGTTACCCTGGGCGACGGTATTGCCCGCGTGTATGGCCTCGACAAAGTCATGGCTGGCGAGCTTCTCTCCTTCCCGCATGACATCGCCGGCATCGCCATGAACCTCGAAGAGGATCAGGTTGGCGTGGTGCTGCTGGGCGATTACACCGAAATCAAAGAGGGCGATGAGGTGAAGCGCACCGGACGCATCATGAGCGTGCCGGTCGGCGATGCGTTGATCGGTCGTGTGGTCAATTCGCTGGGCCAGCCCATTGATGACAAAGGGCCCGTTGCGACCGATAAGTTCATTCCGCTGGAACGATTGGCGCCGGGCGTCATCGATCGTCAGCCCGTGCGCGAGCCGATGGCGACGGGACTGAAGGCCATCGATAGCATGATCCCCATCGGCCGCGGCCAGCGCGAATTAATCATCGGCGACCGCCAGACGGGAAAAACTGCCGTGGCGCTCGACACCATCATCAACAATAAAGGTGGCGACCTGGTTTGCATTTATTGTGCGATTGGCCAGAAGCGGTCTTCGATTGCGCAGGTGGTAAAAGTCCTTGCCGATTATGGCGCGATGGATTACACCATTGTCGTTGCAGCCTCTGCCTCTGAGCCTGCACCGATGCAGTACATTGCGCCCTATGCCGCTTGCGCCATGGGCGAGTATTTCCGCGACAACGGCAAGCACGCGCTGACTATCTACGACGATCTCTCGAAGCACGCTGCATCGTATCGCGAGATTTCTTTGTTGCTGCGCCGTCCGCCCGGCCGCGAAGCTTATCCCGGAGACGTTTTCTATCTCCACTCGCGCTTGCTCGAACGCGCCGCCAAAATGAGCGACAAGAAGGGCGGTGGCTCGCTAACATCTTTGCCGATCATTGAAACCCAGGCGGGTGATGTTTCTGCGTACATCCCGACCAACGTCATTTCCATCACCGACGGCCAGATCTATCTCGAGACCGACCTGTTTAACCAGGGTGTGCGGCCGGCTGTGAACGTTGGCCTCTCGGTTAGCCGCGTCGGCGGCAGCGCGCAGATCAAGGCGATGCGGCAAGTGGCAGGAAGTTTGAAGTTGAATCTCGCTCAGTTCCGAGAATTGCAGGCGTTCGCGCAGTTTGGCAGCGATCTCGACAAAGCTACGCAAGCGCAACTCAATCGCGGACAACGGCTGGTCGAGATTCTCAAGCAGAAACAGTTTTCTCCCCTGCCTTTCTCCAAACAGATTTTGATCATCCACGCTGGAACGACGGGATTGTTGGACGATCTCGCGGTCGATCAACTGCAGGATTTCGAAGTCGAGTTGTATAAGCACGTAGATGCGTCAAATCCCGGATTGCTGCGCTCCATCATGGAGAAGAAAGTGCTCGACGAGAACATGAAAGCCGAGATGACGCGTGTGGTCAACGAAGCCAAAGAGGCGTTTAAAGAGCAGAGGGAGGCGGTAGCAAAATAGCTGTTAACTGCTGGTTGAAATGCACAGGCTCTTCGGGTCTAAAGGCCCGAAGGATGACAAGGGTTCGACCAGGAACTAATAGCTAGCATCTGGGTTTCAATGGCAAACATTCTCGATATTCGGCGCCGGATCCGCAGCGTGACCAACACGCGCCAGATCACGAAGGCGATGAAGATGGTCTCAGCGGCGAAACTGCGTCGAGCGCAGGAGCGCGCTTTGGCCGCGCGGCCTTATGCCCAGATGCTGTCGAATGTCTTGAAGTCGTTGGTTACACGAGCCGAAATCTACGACCCCGAAACGGGCGAGCCCAAGCATCCTCTTCTGGCCCGTCGGCCGGAACGTAACATCCTCTTCATTGTCGTAACTGGTGACAAAGGCCTGGCTGGGGCCTTCAACTCAAATATTCTGAAATCCGCCATGAACTTCCTGAATTCGAAAGCGGGGAAGAATATTGAGATCGAAGCCATCGGACGGAAGGGGCGTGACTTTTTCAAGCGACGATTTCCAGCCGATGCACCGCGTAACTCGGAATCGCAGGCGTCCGCCCGCATAGCACTCATCGGCGAGTTGGTGGGAGGGCTGAATAAGGTCGATTATGCCATGGCTCGAGAGATTGCCGCGCGTGTCATCGAACGCTACTCCAACGGCGATATCGATTCGGTTTATCTCGTCTATAACGAGTTTAAGTCGGTAATCGCGCAGCGCTTGGTGGTAGAGCATGTGCTTCCCATCGAGGAAATCGGCGAAGTAACTGTAGCCCAGGCGGAGGGCATGAGCGAAGAAGAACGCAAACGTGCCTTGGAAGCCGCCAAGGGCGCAGGTGTCGGCATTCGTCCCGCGGATACAAGAGAGATTGATGCCGCAGCCGCAAAGTTTGCGACCGCACCCGTCGACTATATTTACGAGCAGCCAGCCGATGAATTATTTGCTTCCTTGCTGCCGAAATATGTCGGCGTCCAGATTTTTCACGCCCTGCTCGAATCGGTCGCCGCGGAGCATGCGGCCCGCATGACGGCAATGGACGCCGCAACCAGCAACGCAAGCGACATGATCGATTCGCTGACGCTGGCCATGAACCGGGCCCGTCAGGCAAAAATTACGAAGGAAATTATTGAGATCGTGAGTGGAGCAGCAGCAGCAACGTAGCTGAAAGGTCCACAGCCGAAAGCTAAAGCGAAATTTATGCCAGAAAACATCGGACACGTTATTCAAATCGCCGGCCCCGCCGTAGACGTGCAATTCAAAGAAGCCCACATGCCGCCAATTTACCAGGCGTTGCGCGTTGTCAGCGACGGCTTCACGGTTCCGGTCCCCATCAACGTTATTCTCGAGGTGCAGCAGCACCTGGGGGAGGGCCGCGTGCGCTGCGTCGCCATGGAGGCGACCGATGGCATGGTCCGTGGCATGAAGACCATTGACCTCGACGGGCCGATCTCCGTTCCCGTCGGCCGCGGCACGCTGGGCCGCGTGATGAACGTCATCGGACAGCCCGTCGATCAACTCGGTCCGATCCAACACACCGAGACAAAACCTATTCATCGTCCTGCTCCACTTTTCGATGAGCAAGCCACAACCGCTGAGATGTTCGAAACCGGAGTCAAGGTCGTCGATCTTATCCAGCCATTTTTGAAGGGCGGCAAGATTGGCTTGTTTGGTGGCGCCGGCGTCGGCAAGACCGTCGTCATCATGGAATTGATCAATAACGTTGCCAAACAGCATGGCGGATTCTCCGTGTTCGCCGGGGTCGGCGAGCGTACTCGCGAAGGCAATGACCTTTGGCTGGAAATGACCGAGTCGGGGGTCATCAAGCCGGGCGACCCCTCAAAATCAAAGGCCGCGCTCATTTATGGCCAGATGACCGAGCCGCCAGGCGCGCGTCTGCGCGTGGCGCTGACCGGGCTCACGGTCGCCGAGTATTTCCGCGATGAAGAAGGTGCCGACACGCTGCTCTTCATCGACAACATCTTCCGTTTTACGCAGGCCGGCTCCGAGGTGTCTGCTCTTCTCGGCCGCATGCCGTCCGCCGTGGGTTACCAGCCTAATCTCGCGACGGAGATGGGCGAATTGCAGGAACGAATTACTTCAACGAAGAAAGGATCAGTGACATCGGTGCAAGCGATTTACGTTCCTGCCGACGACTTGACCGATCCCGCGCCCGCCACGACATTTGCTCACCTGGACGCGACCACGGTCTTGTCACGTGCCTTGACAGAGATCGGAATCTATCCAGCCGTTGATCCCCTAGCTTCGACTTCGCGGATTCTTGATCCGCGCATCGTTGGCCAGGAGCATTACGATGTCGCGCAGGCTGTGAAGAAGACCCTCCAGAGTTACAAAGATTTGCAGGACATCATCGCCATTCTCGGTATCGACGAACTAAGCGAAGATCAGAAATTGACCGTGGCACGTGCGCGGAAAATGCAGCGCTTCCTCTCGCAACCGTTCCACGTGGCTGAGCAATTCACTGGTGCGCCAGGCCGCTATGTGAAGATCGCTGACACGGTGAAAGGTTTCAAAGAAATTGTCGAAGGCAAGCACGACGACATTCCCGAGCAGGCTTTCTACATGAAAGGCGGAATTGAGGAAGTACTCGAAGCAGCCGAGAAATTGAAAGCGGCGGCATAACTCCGTCGTTGGTCCTTGGTTCTTTGTCCTTGGCATTGAGGGATGGATCAAGCTGATTTTTCGCACGACCAACGACGAACGAGCGACGAAGACATGCCAGATACGTTTCAACTCGAAATCGTTACTCCCGAGAAGATGGTCGTCCGCGACAGCGCGGAGGAAATGCAGATTCCCGGTAAGAATGGATATCTTGGCATCTTGCCAGGCCACGCACCGCTTATCACCGAATTGGCGGTCGGTGAAATCACCTACCGCAATGGGGCGACCACGCATCATCTTTCTGTAGCGTGGGGATTTGCCGAAGTATTACCCGACAAGGTCACTATCCTCGCCGAGACTGCGGAACGCGCCGACGAAGTAGACGTGAATCGCGCACAGGCGGCCAAGCAACGTGCCGAAACCGAGCTCTCTAAGGGTCAAACCGAAGAAGACTTCAATCGCATCGGCGCTGACCTAAAGCGTGCCGAGACTCGGATTGAAGTTGCCGAAAAGAAGTAGTGGCTAGCGGGGTAGTGTCGGAATTGCCGCGCGTGCTAACACATTTCCCCACGCGTCAAGGACATCGACATCCGCGCTGCCGGAGTTCGTTTTCTTCCCAGAACTATCCGCAAGATAGAACGTCACTGTCGTTCGCGGCGAAGTGCAACCCGTCAGTTCGCGCATTTCGAAGCCGGAAGCTTGCCGGAAGGACAGATGTTCCTCTTTTTCCCAGACCGCATTCGGTCGAAAGACGACCTCGAGGGCACCAGCCAGATTCTCGCAGCGCATCGGCACACGAACCTCCCATTGATTTGATCCCACCTTCCGAACCGTAGGGGTTTCCATGAACACGATGATCGGCGGATTCGCCCCCCGGCGACGCATACCATTCCTGCCATCGGTGTTCGAATTCCACGCTAGCGGCCACGTAGTCGCGCATCAACTCCAGATCCCGCTCTTCCCAACACGGGTGCATCGCATAAAGCGACGTATTGCCGGTTGCGGAGCCTTGCGCGTGCAGCAAGTGGTGCAGGGCAGGAGCAAAATCGGGATGATATCCCGCCCGTGCCATCAGCATGAGACCGTCGCGATCAGCCTCGACCTCCAAGCGGCGGCAAAACTGAGCCAGGCTCTGCGACGCTTTCTGCGAACTGCTCCAAGTGCCGGAAGGCGATCCGGGCTCGCCCAGCAGAAGCGGGATCGATCGGTCGCGCTCCAATGTTTTCTGATACAGATAGCGGCGGGCCCAGTCGCGGCGCAAAACATGTGCAATCTCATGCGAAAGGATAGCTGCCCATAGTCCAGCGCTTGGGCTGGCCAGTTGGGCAAGGCGGTTGTCAACGTAGATGGTGCCGTCCGGCGAAGAATAGGCATTCAGATCGTTCGTTTCCGCGATTCGCAATTCCCACGAAAATTCTTGGGAGGAAAAGTCCAGTACTTGGCGAATCAGTCTTTCCAGCACGACACGCCCGGGGCTACCGTCCTTGGGCTCTCTGCTCAGCGCCATCAACTGCGGACGCAACCGTGTCGCGGTTTCGAAGTCCAACTTGAAATTGGTGGGGATTGACGGTTCGTCTTGCTGGCCGAAGGCGGGAAGCAGCAGACAAAAAATGAGGAAGGTCAGCGTGCAACAGCGCAGCTTAGTACCGGACTCCACGCGTACTCCTTCGCGAAAAAGAATCCTACCGTTCATTATGCGCCGTTTGTTTTCACAGGCAAGCAAATTCAAAGGCTGAGCAAAGGTCTCGAATCAGTTCGGAACTCCGCATAACAATTCCCAATACCTTCCATAAATACTTTCGATTTCCGCCGACGCCAACCGGCGAGTAAAGTGAATCGTCTTGAATATGACTTTGCTTGCAGGAGTGGAATGGATGGGAAAGCGTTTTGTTGTTCGCGTCTTCATTCTCTCCCTTTTACTATCGACGTTTGCTCCTGCACTTACGGCGCAAGCATCGTCGCCCGGCGATTCCGCACGTCTCACCAAGCTAGAGCAGCAAGTCGCCGATGCCAGGAGTTCCGCCGACAACGCCTGGATGCTGACCAGCGCCGCGTTAGTCCTGATGATGACGGGGCCCGGCCTAGCGTTGTTCTATGGCGGCCTGGTGCGGAAGAAGAACGTTCTCGGCACCATGATGCACAGCTTCGCCATGATGGCCATCATTACGGTGCTGTGGGCACTGTTCAGTTACAGCCTGGCGTTCGGAGCAGGGAACAGCTTCATTGGTGGTCTCCAGCATTCGTTTATGCGAGGCGTGGGCGCCCAGCCCGATGCCGACTATGCACCGACGATTCCGCAACAGACATTCATGATTTACCAGCTCATGTTCGCCGTGATTACGCCCGCGTTAATCACCGGCGCATTTGCCGAGCGCATGAAGTTCAGCGCAATGGCCTTGTTCATGATTCTATGGTCGATTGTCGTTTACAGCCCCATGGCGCACATGGTCTGGGGCAAAGGTGGACTATTGAACGCTTCGCTCGGCGGACGTTTCCCGACTCTTGATTTTGCCGGCGGCACGGTTGTACACGTTACGTCAGGGGTGTCCGCTCTGGTGTGCGCACTTTACCTTGGACGCCGCGTCGGGTATCCCAAACAACCGATGCCGCCTCATAGCGTCGTGTTGAGTTTCATTGGCGCATGTTTGTTGTGGGTGGGATGGTTCGGATTCAACGCAGGCAGCGCGCTAGCCGCGGGCAGTCTGGCGACCAGTGCCTTCGTTGCAACCCATTTCGCCGCTGCCGCTGCAGTGGTCGGTTGGAGCGGCGCGGAATGGTTGCGTAACGGCAAGCCCAGCGCTTTGGGCGCAATTTCCGGTTCGGTCGCGGGCTTGGTGGCTATCACTCCGGCTGCAGGTTTTGTGGGGCCTATGGCAGCCTTGGTTATCGGGTTGATCGCGGGAATCGTTTGCTACCTCATGGTTGTGAAAGTCAAAGCTTGTTTTAGGTACGACGATTCGCTTGACGCATTCGGTGTTCACGGAGCCGGCGGGACACTGGGGGCTTTGCTGACCGGTATTTTTGCCTCCAGCGTCATCAATCCGATGTTAAAAGACGCTCAAGGCAACGTATTGCCATCCGGTCTGATTGAGGGCAACAGCCATCAACTCGTCAATCAGTTGGTGGGTGTGCTAATTGCGTGGTCCATCGCTATCGTTGGCACGCTTGTCATCTTGAAGCTGGTCGACGCAACCATCGGTCTGCGGGTAACGGAGGAACACGAAATTCAAGGGTTGGACCTCTCGCAGCATGGAGAAGAAGGGTATTACTGGGAAGTTCCAGCGTGAACGGTGAATCGAGTCCACGATGACCAAAGTTGAAGCCATCATTCAGAATTCCAAGTTAGACGCCGTTAAGGACGCTCTCCACGAGATCGGCGTGGAGGGTATGACGGTGCTGGAAGTTCGCGGCCACGGACGTCAGAAAGGACACACTGAGTTTTACCGCGGGCGAGAATACACCGTCGATTTGATTCCGAAAATCAAGCTAGAGCTCGTGCTGGCAGACACCATGGTCGAGAAAGTCGTGCAAGCTATCACGGTCGCCGCGCGCACCGGCAAGATTGGCGACGGCAAGATTTTTCTTACTCGCGTGGATGAGGCGATCCGCATACGCAATGACGAACGCGGCGAACGTGCTCTTTAGGGTTCTCCTTACCGATGACAACCATGCCGTCCGTGCGCGCTGAGTTGCAAACGCTTTACGACGAAACCTCAGCGCGAATCCGGAGTGAATTTGAATCCCGAACTGATGGACGTGCTGGGGTAGCGAGCCGGACCAGTTTGCTGGAAGAGATCATTCGACGTCTTTGGATCGATTACCTCTCTACGCACACAGACCAGGGCTTCGCCTTGATTGCTCTGGGTGGTTTCGGCCGTGGTTCGCTTTTTCCGTTTTCCGATATCGATCTTCTATTCCTTCACGAATCGCACGCGACGGAAGAAACATTGAAGGACGCGGTTCGGCGGTTTTCTCAAGAGATATGGGACTTGGGCCTGAAGTTAAGTCCAGCCACGCGTACGCTCACCGAGTGTGACCGGTTTGATCCCGACAATGTTGAGTTCACATTGGCGCTCTTGGATTGCCGTTTTCTCGCGGGAGACAGAGAACTGTTTTCCCGACTCCACGACAAAGTCATACCCAAGCTGATCGCTCGCGAATCGCAGCTCCTGATTCAGCGCCTGGCCGAAGTGACACGCGACCGCCATGCCAAGTATGGCGACACCATTTTCCACCTCGAGCCAAATATTAAGGACGCTCCCGGCGGCCTGCGTGACTATAACGTGGTCTGCTGGATGACCCTGATTTCCGCGATCGACAAGCTGCGCGAGTGGCCGGAAATGAGCTCGCTCTTACCTCCCTCCGCCCGTCGTCAACTGGATCCAGCATTGGAGTTTCTTATTTCGTTGCGCTGCTTTCTGCATTATGGTCATCGACGAGATGACAATGCTCTCAGTTGGTCAGATCAGGACGAAGCAGCCATGCGGGGTATTGGCACTGCCGAAAGCTTTGAGCCTGCCCAGTGGATGAGACTTTACTTCTCGCGCGCTCGTTCCGTTCACCGTATCACAACGCAATTATTGGAGGAGATCCCCGCGGCACGCTCGTCACTTTATCGGCATTTTCAAAGTTGGCGTTCACGCGTCTCGAACGCTGACTTTTCCGTCGTCGACGGACTTGTCTTTCTTCGTCAGCCCGGCGATGTGCAGGATCCTCAGCTTCTTTTGCGCTTGTTCGACTTTGTCGCGCACCACGGAGTGAGGCTCAGTACGACGACGGAATACCGCATCGAGCAAATGCTGCCATCTCTTGCTACGACCCCTCCCAATGGCGCAGAACTTTGGCAGTCGCTGCAGGTGATCTTGCTCGAGCCATACGCTGCGGATGCGCTGCGAACCATGCACTCGTTGAGAGTCTTGAACTTACTGCTTCCGGAGTTGAGACTGATCGACTCGCTTGTGGTACGGGACTTCTATCATCGCTATACCGTGGATGAACATTCCTTTCGAGCGATCGAGAGTCTGCATCACCTGAGTGAGCCAAAATCGGATTGGGAGCAGCGCTTCGGAGAGATCTTTAGAGAATTGGAAAGACCAGAACTCCTTTTTCTCTCCCTGCTTCTGCACGACACGGGAAAAGGGGCGCCGGACGGTAATCATGTTAAGAGCAGCCTTGACATCGCCGCCGGCTGCGTGGCTCGCCTCGACTTAGACCCGGCGGATCAGGACACAGTTCTTTTCCTGGTGGGGAGTCATCTCGATCTCTCAGCAGTACTGCGCCGCGATATCTTTGATCCAGGAACCATTCGTAGTTTTGCAGAAAAAAGTGGAACCCCGGAGCGGCTCAAGATGCTTTGTTTGCTGACTTACGCCGACATTAAGTCAGTCAATCCCGAGGCATTGACGCCGTGGAAGGCCGATAGTATTTGGCAGGTCTACATTGCGGCCTCGAATTACCTGAATCGCAGTGCAGATCAGCCCTTGCAGCCCGACACCGACGACGAAAACCTTGACCGCGTACACACTCTGGCACCGGTTGCGGGGAAGAAAATCAAGTCTTTCCTCGAAGGTTTTCCCAAGCGTTATTTGCGCACTTACCCAGCCGAAGAGGTGTTGCGGCATTGTGAAATGGCGCAACGGCTGGAAAAAGAATCAGTGCAGACAACGTTGAAGCGAGGCCGTCATTGGTTCGAGGTCACGCTGGTGACTGCCGATCGTCCATTTCTTTTCTCCACCATGGCTGGAGCCCTCGCCGCGTGGGGCATGAACATCGTGAAGGCCAATGCGTTTTCAAATCACGCAGGAGTTGTGGTCGATACGTTTTATTTTACCGACCGTTTTCGGACGCTGGAACTGAATCTTCCTGAATGGGATCGTTTTCAGTGCAGCATCGCCGACGTCCTGGTGGGCAGAGCTGATCTGGACCGCTTGTTACACGACAGGTTACGTTCCGGTGCGAACCGCGCTGCCCAAGTCAAAGTTGAAACTTGCATCGAATTTGATAATCAGGCGTCGAATCACAGCACGCTGATGCAAGTTATTGCCCAGGACCGCCCCGGACTTCTTTACCGAATCACTGCGCAACTTGCGCGCCAAAATTGCAATATCGACATCGCTTTGATTGATACCGAGGGACAGATGGCGATTGACGTTTTCTATCTGACATCTAAACGCGCGCTGCTGGATTTTGCTCAGCAGAAACAAATCAAAGCCACTCTCATCGAAGAATTGTGTGCTCGTTGAATTCATCGCAAGAAGCGGATAGCTCGCCCTGCTTGGCTGTCCTACACTTGAGAGATGGGCGGGACGACTACGGAACTTACCATCTCGGCACGCCTAGCTTCCCTCGATTGGGAAGAGATACGGAGATCTCTTTGGGAGCGGGGTTACGCGCTGGTTCCAGCCGTGTTGACAAGGGACGAATGTCAGAAATTAATCGGGTTATACGGCGAGGATGCACACTTCGCAGTCAAATCATCATGGCGCGCTACCGCTTCGGCCGTGGCGACTATAAATATTTTGACTATCCGTTGCCGCCACTCGTTCAACAGTTACGCGAGCACAGCTTCCTTTACCTTGCACCGTTGGCCAACGAGTGGCATAAAGCCCTGGGTGAGGTCGCACGATTTCCGGAAAAGCATGCGGCATTTCTGGCGATCTGCAAGCAGCATCGACAGACGAGAGCGACTCCGTTGCTCCTCCACTATGAGGCCGGTGACTTCAATTGCCTCCATCGGGATTTGTACGGAGAGATAGCTTTTCCCATGCAGGCCACTTGTTTTTTGAGCCAGCCGGGAGCCGACTATGAGGGCGGAGAATTTGTACTCGTAGATCAGCAGCTTCGGGCTCAATCAAAGGCCGAAGTGATAGTGCCAGCCCAAGGCGAAATCGTCATTTTCGCAACGCAATACCGCCCGGTAAAAGGCAAGCGGGGGCTCTACCGCACCGGCCTCAGGCATGGCGTTAGCCCGATACGGCGCGGAGTCCGCTTCACGCTGGGTGTCATTTACCACGATGCGGAGTGACCGATAACCCCTTATCGGACACTGGCATGAATCTTTGCGATCTCGGTTAGCAGAGTACGCCGGATCTTTTCGGATTGGCGCATTCCGTTAGCCACCAGGCTCACGTACGACGGGCTAACACCTAACTCTTCTGCAACCCGGGCATAAAGCCCCAGGTGGCGCTTGTGAATGCGAAGCAGATGGTGCCCGTTTAAAGTACCTTTCCCATTTCCATTTTTTGACACGGCCCGCCCCTCCGGAGCTCGCTAAAGTCACTTTCAGTTGCAGCAGATCTTAGCTTAAGCCGCAGGCTGGGAGGCTGAATGTGATCTACGTCACATTGCGGTGTGTCATAACGAAATGCCGGTTCATGGCGTGCCGCAGGTTAAGTGCCGATCTCTGGGTTTAACCGGTCGCACAGAGGCAGAAGCGATACAATGTCGTATACCTCAGATTCTCAACGAAAGCGCAGGTGAACGCGAATTAGCGTAATGCCCGACTCGATCGAGTGGCGGAGAGAGCCGCCACGGGCGCCACGGCGCCGTTTCTTCATTGTCCTTGCCGTAATCCTGTTCTTGGTTTTCAGCAGCCGCACCGCGATCTCGTATTACGTCGATCTTCTCTGGTTTAGTTCGCTCGGTTACGGTGAAGTTTTTCGCAAAAGCTTAAGCCTGCAGTGGGTAGTGTTCGCGTCGTTCTTTGCAGCCACATTTGCCATTCTCTACGGGTGGTTCCTCGCGTTGCGGCATGCGTATCCGCCCGATTTCGGGGGCATGATTTACATCGGGCGGCAGCCGGTAAAGTTGCCGGTAGCACGCATTCTGAGCCTGATCGCACTCATCATCTCGCTGATCATCGCGGCGGCGACGGGCGCGGGCATGATGGCGGAATGGACGACATACGCGCTTTATTGGTACGCGCCGCAAGCGGCGGGCGGAATTTCCGATCCAATCTTTGGTAGGCCGCTGGATTTCTATTTATTCACGCTACCCGTATGGCAATTCATCACAGGTTGGCTTTTGACCTTGGCGGTGATTGCCTGCGTAGTGGCTTTTTTCTTTATCTTGATTACTGGTAGCACTCACGTGCTCTCTCAGCGCTCGCGATCCATACCCATGCCTTGGCGTGGCTTCTCGATTGCCTTCGCATTCTTGCTTCTGATTCTCGCGATGCGCGTATATCTCAGCCGCTTCGACTCGCTTTTCGAGGAGCATACGATTTTTAGCGGTGTCACCTACACCGACGCACATGTGACTCTACCCGGCCTACTCATCGTCTGCGTCGCCCTCGTTCTGGGTGCTGCGATCGCGATGATAAATGTCGTTTCCCCGCCGCGCGTGCGCTGGCTTGTAGCGGCGGTGGCTCCGGCGATCCTCGTCTATTTTGGTTTACAGATTGTGGGTTGGTATGTCGGCAACTTTATCGTTAAGCCGAATGAGTTGGTTCGGGAACGCCCATACATCGCCAATAATATTGATCTGACACGAAAATCCTATGGATTAGACAACATCACCCGTCGCGAATTTCCTGCTGAAACTACGGTCGAGGCTACCGATCCGTCAAATAACCAGGCGACGTTGCAGAACATTCGGCTGTGGGATTGGCGGGCCCTGCAAGACACCTTGCGACAGATTCAAGAGATCCGTACCTACTACGATTTTCCCGACATCGATATTGATCGTTATGAAATCGATGGCGTGATGCGTCAAGTGATGCTGGCTACGCGCGAGCTGAGCGTCGATAAGCTTCCAGAGAGCAGCCGCAATTGGATTAACGAGAAACTGATCTACACCCACGGCTACGGCATCACCATGAATCCCGTGAACGGTTTTACTCCGGAAGGGCTTCCGACGCTGATTCTCAGTAATATGCCGGTTCAGAGCACAGTGCCTGGAATCAGTGTCACACGTCCGGAGATTTATTTCGGTGAAATGACCAACGACGACGTATACGTGAAAACGCGGCAACAGGAATTTAATTATCCCCAGGGTCAGACCAACAATCTCACTACGTATGAAGGCACTGGTGGCATCCCTCTCGGCGGATTTCTGCGCCGTATTCTGATTGCCTTCGACGAAGGCGATCTCGCGAAGCTGCCCTTTAGCGACGACATTGGCCCGCAGAGCCGGCTTTTGATGCGTCGCAACGTACGCGATCGAGTGACGACGCTGGCGCCGTTTCTCACATTCGAATCCGATCCCTACATCGTCATTGGTGAGGACGGCCGACTCTCCTGGATGTTGGACGCCTTTACAACTTCCGACAACTATCCGTACTCCAGTCACTATTCACTTGGCGGGAATTCGCTGAATTACATGCGGAACAGCGTGAAGGTGGTCATCGATGCTTACGACGGGACCACGACATTTTATGTGTTTGATCTGCAGGACCCCATCATTACCGCCTATCGACAGATTTTTCCGTCACTATTTAAAGATGCATCGGCCATGCCTGCCGCTCTGCGCAAACATGTTCGCTATCCCGAGTTATTGCTGAGATTACAGGCAGCGGCTTATGGTCTTTATCACATGACCGACCCCGAGGTTTTTTATAACCGCGAAGATTTGTGGACGGTGGCTTCCGAAGTCGGCATGAGCGATGCCGGTGATCAGAAGACACTGTCGATGGAGCCAAACTATGTACTCATGAAACTGCCGGGGGAGACCGCCGTCGAGTTTGTCGCGATCCTGCCGTTTACGCCCGCGAATCGAAATAATCTGATCGGCTGGATAGCCGGCCGGAGCGATGGCGACCATTATGGGAGTTCGATCGCATACGACTTTCCTAAAACCAAACTGGTGGATGGTCCTTTGCAGATCGAGGCGCGAATCGATCAGAACGCACAATTGTCTGGGCAATTGACGCTGTGGAATCAGCAAGGTTCTCACGTCCGTCGCGGAACGCTGCTAGTGATTCCTTGTGGACGCGCGCTCTTGTATGCCGAGCCTATTTATTTGCAAGCCGAACGTAGTCCGATGCCGGAGTTACGCCTCGTCGTCCTTGCCCTGCAGGACAAGCTGGCTTACGGCCCGACTTTTGAGTCGGCGATGAACGCCCTTTTCGGCGAGGAAGCGCCATCATTAACCAGCGCGGCCCGTCCCGCCCAACCCGGGGCAACAGGAACAGTATCGACCACAACCACTCAGCCCGAGGATCAAAGAGCCTTAATTTCGGCAGCTGCCCGAGACCTGGCTGACTATCAGCGGCTCACGGCCGAAGGCAAGCTCGCAGAAGCCGGACAGAAGCTGCAACAACTCAAACAAAAGTTAGATCAGTTAAACTCGCGCCAAAAGTAAGCTGCTCGGACACCCCACTTGCATGAAGTATCACCCTAACAAAAAACGGTGGCCTCATTACGAGACCACCGCTGGAAGATCCTCTGCACTAGAAGATCAGCTTTGCCTGCATCTGGATCAGCCTGCCGGTCACGCCCGCGCCCTGATAAGCGCCGTACGGGGTGGTGGGCTGAGCCGCCGTAGCGAACAGCTGTCCGAACGCAGGATTCGACACGTTGGCGAAGGGTTGGAAGAAGTTGGGATGGTTGAGCACGTTGTACATGTTCGCGCCTAACTGCAACTTCACCCGTTCCGTTACCAGGAAGTTCTTCATCAGCGTGAAATCGGTGTCGAAGTATTGCGGCGCGCGGAAGTAATTGCGCGCCACGTTGTTGAAGACACTCTGCCCGCCCGGTCCAAAAGGCGCGAACTGAGATGCCGTCAAGCAGTGATTGGGAGAAACCGCATAGTTCGATCCGGGATTGTCGCACCCCGCACCAATCGATCCTCCGAGGAACTCGGCGATTGGTCCCCCGAAGGTCCCCAGGTTGAGGATCTGCGGTTCGCTGGTGGTCACGGTGTAAGGAACTCCGCTATGCGCGAAGAAGGTGCCCGCAACTCCCCACCCGCCCAGCGCTAACTCCGTCAACCGGTTCTGGAAACGATGCGGCATATTCCAAACATAGTTGGCGGTGAAGTTATGGCGTGCGTCCGAGTCTGCCGGACCGTACGTGCCCCTATCAAAAGTGAAGGGATTCACCTGGCGCAAAATGCTGGTGATCTCGCTATACGGCGTGCCCGGGTTCGTACTGGTCAGGTCATCCAAGGAGTGCGAGAAGGTGTAGTTCGCACTCATTTGGAAGCCATAAGACATTCTGCGTGTGAAGCTCGCCGTTATTCCGTCATAGTTGGAGCGACCGATGCTTGACAGTTCATTGATGGTGCTGAACCGCGGATCCGGCGCGGTCCCGATCGGCAAGCCACCGAATGCCGGCGAACCGGGAGCAAGGTATGCGTTCAAGCCTGGGTTTTGAATGAGCGTGTCATATCCATGCGTGCCTACATAGTTCAAATTCAGCGACATTTTGCTGCCGAAGGCCTGCTGGATTTCGAAGTTCCATTCCAGATATTTCGGGTTGTTGATCTGATTTGCGATCGAGAAATAGCCTGGTGGTTGGAAAGCCGGATTCGCCGCGCTTATGGACGCTAACGTTCCACCGGAAGCAAACGCGCTCAAGAAGGACGCATTGTTTGCCGCGGCTGTATTGACTACGCTTCCCGGAGCTCCCGGCGCCAATGTTGCAGGACCGGTAAGTCCTGGGAACACCAGGAAAGTGTTTGTGGTCGGAGAGTTCTCAAACATGTTATCCAGCAGTATCCCCTGATAAAGATCCGAGAACACGCCAATGCCACCGCGGAACACCGTGTTGCTGAGTCCTTTCGGGCTGTAGGTGAAACCGAGGCGCGGCTGGAGCGCGACTTTCTCAATGTTTGGAAAAGCGCTGTGCTGATTGGCAAGGATCGACTGATTGTAGGGGATATCAGGGTTGTGGCTGATCTGCGAGAACGGATTGTCGAGGCGAGCGAAACAGTTCGACTGGCAAACCGCGTTCGAGTTGCGATCTCCACGTAATGCCAGAGTCAGTTTCAGGTTCGAGTTTACCCTCCACTCATCCTGAAAATACAGACCCATGCTGTAGAACGCCAACGGCGCATCGGGAGCGGACGTGAAGACCTGCAAGTAACTGTCGCCGGCGTTCGGGCTCAAGCTGCATCCCAGCGCCGCGGAGACGCAGGGTACGCCGTTGACGAAATCAGCCAAGCTCGTGAAATTCATCACCCCACCAGTTGCACTTTGTGCATCACGATCGGAGATGTCATCGCGCCGGAAGTTGATGCCCATCTTGAAGGTATGCGCGCCCTTGGTGATGGAGAGATCGTCTGTAATCTGCGCCATGGTCGAATTGCGACCTTGGGGAAAGAAATAGTCTGGAGCGTTAGGAGAAGTTCCTCCAAGTGTCGACAAAAGGTTGTCTCCGGTAAACAGGATCGAGCTCATGCCCAGGGTTGAAATAACGGCGGCCTGGCCACTATCGGGGAGAAACACCGCGCTGTACCACAGCCCCGAAATAATGAAGTTGTTGACCATAGTGGGCGAAACCACGTGGGTCTCGTTGATTTGGCCTTCATATTCCGGCTGAATGCTCTGCGTACTGAAAATCTGAGGGTCAATTAGGTCAGTCGAGGTCGGCTGCGAGCCGTGATCAACCTTGAATCGGCCATAGATTTTGTCTGCACTGGAGATGTTGTAATCGATGCGCGTGGTGAGCAGCCACTCTTTATTGTGGTTTACGCCGGACGTGTCGGTAGAAAATAAGCACGGCTGTTGTCCCGCTGCCCCGCCAAAAGGCGATCCGCCGACCAGGCTAGCTGCTCCGGCATAATCCCCGCAACCGCCAGCTCCCGTCGAGTCGAATGCAGCGATGTTGTTTGGCGCTGCCGCGCCAGCCGCATAACTCGGCGCACCCTGGTAGAGGTTCATCAATTGCGTGTAATACGCCAACTGGGCCGGTTGAGTAGCAGCGATGTTTGCCTTAATTTGATCAACGAAATTCGTAGTCGGCAAGAATATCCGCTGCACGGTTGGCAAGGAGTAGCGCAAGCCTTCCTGATCCGCATAGAAGAACAGCTTGTCCTTGATAATTGGTCCGCCAAACGAAGCGGCCCACTGATTGGCGACAGCGAAGGGTGCCACGTTAGGTTGATCGGAAGCGACCTGGCCGGACTTCAGAAACCATTCATTGGCGTTGAAGCCACTGCTGTCGAACCAGTAATTGGCATTGCCATGGAAGGCATTGCTGCCGGATTTGGTCGCATAGTCCACTTGCACGCCGGCTTGGCGGCCATACTGCGCTGTGTAACCGTTGCTGACAACGGCGACTTCCTGCACTTCATTCTGGCCGAGCAACAGGTTCGAAGAACCGGAGTTGTTGAGGTTCAAGAAGGGATCGTTTTCGTCGTTGCCGTTCAAGGTGAACAAGTTCGATGTTGCCGGCAATCCGAAGGCGCTGAAGTTGCCAAACCCGAAACCGGCCTGGGTGTTCATCAGGACGCCAGGCGCAGTCTGCGCATAGCTGGTGATGTCACCGCCAGGGTTCGGAAGGTTCTCAATCTGGGTCGGTGTGAAGGTGGTTGAGATATTGGCGTCTTCGGTCTGGAGCAGAGGCGCCGTTCCCGTCACTTCGACGGTTTCGGAAGCATTGCCCACGGACAGTTTGATATTCGCTGTCGTAATCTGACCAAGCAGCACGTCTACTTTTTGACTGACACCCTTGAAGCCACTCTGCGCAATCGTCACGCTGTAAGAACCCGGCTTCAAGAGTGGGAAGTTAAACAAACCAGTTGTGCTGGTTGTCGTGCTTTGTGCTTCACCGGTGCTATTGCTTTTGAGGTTAATCGTGGCGTTTGGCACAACCGCGCCGCTCGGGTCGGTCACTGTGCCCGAGATGCCGCCTGTCACCACATTTTGTGCGACGGTGTTCGGTGTCAGAAATATCACAGTGGCCCCGATCATCGCGAGAACGACGAGTAAATTTCGAATCCGCATTCGTGCCTCCTTGAAAATAGGGACGGAGCGAGCCGTGGAGCCCAATTTCCATCCATGCAAGAAAAGGCAGCTTCACTACCAGGGCAGAGGGATAAGGCGATTTCGGTGCGAACACACAAAAGCTCGGTTTGAAAACACGGGCATCAAGTCTGATTCGCGAACTGTTACATCCGTTCCAACACGAATCAACAAAGGTTTGTTTTCTGTGAGTTATATTTTTGCGGAGAGAATTTTGTTTCGACCCTATGGCATTTCGTATCAGCGGACTGTTGGTTTGTCCCAGTCATTCACGTCTACTTATTCTGCGGGAACAGAGACAATTAAACCGCGTCAATGATTTGCCGAAGATTCTCGCGGTGACTGCGGCTGCAAGGCAATTCTTTCCCGTTCTCAAGTACGACGACGTACTCACAACTGTTGCAAGGCTGAAGTTCTTTGATCTTCTCGATATTTACGATCGCCGATCGGTGAATGCGTACAAATCGCTTGCGATTCAGGCGGGTCGAAACCACACTGATATTCTCGCGAAAGACGTGCGATTCTCTCGCCATGTGAAAGCGAACATAATTTCCAGCAGCTTCAATCCAATCGACGTCATGCAGGTTGAGAAATATGATTTTTCCACCCGATTTGATGGCCAGACGATGGCTTTCTAGAGGCTCCAACGCCGGGTTTACGCCTTCAGAAAAAAGACTTGCCATGTGCCGCGCAAGCGAGCGGGCGCGCTCTTTCTCAAGCTCGTTGCGCACTTTCGCGAGAGTGCGCCGTAGACGGGCCTCGTCAAAAGGTTTCACAACGTAATCCAGTGCATTGGTTTCAAACGCGCGCAGAGCAAATTGATCGTGGTTGGCCGTGAGTACTGCCACCGGCGCCGGATCGAGGTCGATGGCTTTCAAAACTTCGAAACCGTCGAGATCGGGCATTTGAACATTTAAGAGTAGTAGGTCGGGTTTGACATTGCGCACCGCCGCGATGGTCTCACGTCCGTCCGCACATTCCATGGCAATGTCGAAACTTCCAATGCGCTCGAGAAGCAAGCACAATCTGTTGCGCGCTGTTTCTTCGTCGTCAGCGATGACGGTCCGAACGACAGGGCTTGTGGGATCAAACATCGGATTCTCGATTCGTGCGGGCCGCTCGCACGGAGTTGACGTTGTACGAGCAAGAATGTCACCAGGGCTAAAGCTGTTCCGTGGCTGACAGCATGGAGACAAGAGTTGTCTCGGCGATATGTCTTTGTGGAGAATTCAGCAGGTTACGCGTTCGTGCGATGCCGGCTATTGCATCGGCATTCCCGGCGCGAGCACACCTTTGCCTGTGATCCAGGGATGAATTTCCGGCTTAAGAAGTCCAGCTTTGACGGTTGGATCCTGCCCTAAGATTTTATCCGCTTGCTGCTCGCCGACGCGGAAGATTGCGGCTCCTCGTAAGGAGTTGGCATCGTCGAATGGAAAATCTCCAGCAACCGCGACGCTGCCGTCGTCTGTCATTTTTTTAAGGAACGCGGAATGACCGTTCATCAGTGTCATGAAGGTCGGCGATCCGGGATTCCATCTGTCGACACTTTTCAGCAAAACGAATGTGTATTTGTCCATTCCTTCCGGGTTGGCGGGTTGATGAATGGCAGCTGTCTCGATGAGCCATGGGCCGCGTATTTCTGCCGCTAAGCGTCCAGCTTTAATCGCCGGGTCGCTGTTGGCCCATTCTTGGGCTTGAGCTATTGCGTCCGCTCTCAGCACAAAAATGCCGCGCAGAGAGGTGTCATCGATGAAGGGCCCAGCAATTACCAATTTATGCTCAGCGTACATTTTCCTGATATTTTCCATGTGCTCTTCCTGCAAGCGATCGGCATTCTCTTTGCTCAATTGTGGAGAAGAAGAAGGTCGGCGTAGAAGCACCAGGAAGTATTTGCCGGTACTACGGTCCGATTGCGCCAATGCGGTACCGCCGTATGCGACGATCAGCAATAACATTGTCTGACGTCCAAACCATCGCCTCATCTCAGCACCTCGCCATTTCTTCTGTAGAGTCGCTCCAGACCGAAAAGTTAGCAGGACTAGTGCTTCTTGGGTTTCAAACTGATCGCCACCTTGATCACTGCTCCATCTACAGGATCAATCTCAAAGACAGCGTCGCTCGTGTAGTCCGCATTCTTAATTCGGTATTTGAAGACGCTGTACCACTGAAAAATGTTGGTGTCGAAGGGAGTGCCGTATTTGTCCTGCACGTCCGCCGCCTTGTAGCTGCGGTCGCTGAGGGCTAGCATTAAATAGGCTTGCGGTCTTTTTTCACTCTCGACCGCCGCAATCTCCGAGAAGGGAAAAGGCTGCCGGGTCAGCTTGTGGTCAACCACAGCATTCTTATTTCGATGGACAATCTCCTCCTGCACGATTTCGGCAATCCTTTTACTGATTTCACCGTTATCGTCCTCTGCCGGGCAACGACCTCGAGCCGGTTGGCACTCGGCCTGAATCTCACTGGCGACGTAGGTGCGAAGAACCTTAAAATTCTCCAGCACCATTGTGATCCCTTGTTGTCCCGGCATACTGCACGCTGTAAAGAGATAAGGAACAATTTCTCGCCAATCAAAGTCGTCCGCCGAGAGCGCAGTCACTTTGGCATCCCCAGCATGCACCTTATCTGTGCAGAATGACGATGGAATCGCGCCGCATAAGAAAAATGACACAATAAGAAATCGAGCTGCGCGCTGGATGGACATAAAAGGCTCAGATCATAACGGATGTCAACAAAAACGACAAGATGATTTACATGGGGTCTGCCTTCTTCATTTCTCTACTGTGCCAACGGCGAGGCCGAGATGGGAGGGTTTGGGAAGGGCCCTGGGCTCTTGACGATCGACACATCATCAAACAGCATTGAGGGAACAACACAGGAGACGACGGGCACGTCGGACGAACCGGAAATGCCCACAGAAAACAGGGCGCCAATTCGCGGGATGAATTCATCGGTGAAGACAACCGGCGTGTCGCCCACGGCGACGATGTCTTTAAATGTGCCGGCACTCAAATCTGCCAGTTCAACTCCTTGCACCAGTTCCTCATGGCCGTCCTGATAAAGTTTATACACTTCCGGCATGGCGCCCGATCCCTGTCCGCCCTGCTGAGCCATCCTGTATGCCATTCGCATGAATGACGACGCAGCTCCGCCTCCACTCCGCCGTACCAAGATTCCATAGTCGAGGCCGCGATCCTTGGCGCGGCGAAGCAATTCTTTGTGAAGCTCATCCCTGCTGAGCGATTTATCCGAGGTCACGAGCAGATTGCCGGGAGACGGCCCCCAACCGCGACGGCTTCCAGTGCTGTGGAGAACGGCGTGCACTGGATCTCGAGTGGCCAACAGGGTCTTTAAGACTCCATGCTCGATCAACTTGGTTTCGCGCGTAGCTACCGCATCGTCATCGATCTTGCTGGAACCCAATAGCCTCGTTCCCTTGTATTGCGTGAGTAGAGGATTGTCGGAAACATTCAAGAAGTCCGGTAGAACGCGCCCGCCGATCTTATCGACGAACGATCCTCCACCGAGCTGCGCCATCATCTGGTTGAAAAACATTTCAAAGCGTGGATCATCGCTCAACGGCGTACGAACGGCCATGAGTCCCGTGGCAAACTGCTGCAGAAACACTTCTCCGGCGGCATCGCCTTCAAACAGTACAGGTCCGTTGTAGCTATCGAATGAAGATGCGGAACGCACCTTCAGAATGCGCTCAGCCATGGTTCGGGCGCGGGAAACCAGGACGTCTTTACTTGGAAAGTCAGCCAGTGCAGACCCGAAGACTTGCAGTGAATCCGAAATCGGTAAGCCGTTTGATGCCTGGGTTTGGGCGGTTACTTGCAATTTGAGCGCCGGGAGAGCGCGAGTGAAAGTCGAGCCTTCGCTATTGGTGTATCGGGTGTAATAGTTCCGATAGGTGAGGTCCACAGAAGAGCTGTAGATATCTGGCATGCTCGCGAAAACCGCTGAGATGTCCCGGGCGAGATCTTTCAGCTCATCGGCTGCCGGCTTACTATTGACCGGCGGTTCCATGTCGGTGGCGGAAGGTTCTTTACTGAAATCCGGCGTGTCGTCGGTACGCTTGTGTAATTCAAGAACGCCACGTTTGGCTGAGAGATCCTCCAGAGCTTTTTTGTATTGGCGGTCGGTCGCAAGCCAGAAGTCGCGGCGAATCTGCTGATAGTTATCGTCGAGCGGACCTTGGGCGATGGCGCTCAACATCCCTGCCGCGCCCCCCGCCAGGTTACGCAAAGAAAGGTAGTTGGTGTTGTCGAGCGCGTAGTCTCCCACACGGACTTCAACGCCGATAAACCGCGTGCGCACAGGCTGCTCCTGGGTAATACTCCCCAGCATGGCAGAGATGGCGAACTGATCGATTTCATCCATGCGGTATGCGATGAAGTACGGTTTATCCATCGCCTGCAATCGAAGCTGGCTGATGGAGCGCGTGAGTTCGTCCTTCATAGCGCGCAGCGGGACGTCATTCTGTGCATATGCGATTGAAGCCATGCCAAGGAGGCAGAGCGTCAGCGCAATCGTCTCTTGCACCCGTCGAGACTGATATCTCTCTCGAGTTCGCACCGTGTTTTCAGACTGCATCGCTTTCTCCATCTGATACTTTCAGTTCGACTGAATGGCCGGAGGAGGCGGAAGAATCGGGGACCGCTCCTGCGACTTTTCTTTGCGCTGCACTTCGATTTGTGAAATCAGCAGGCCGGGTGCGGACGCCGAAACTGGAACCCATCCGGATTCTGCGCCACAGATGCCGTTGAAGACTGCGACTTGATCGTCGGCCGCGGTGATTTTGCTGAAAGCGATGAGCGGCGTGCCGATGAGATCAACGCCGCGTACTAACTCCTCTCGTCCATCGGGATAAACGCGGTACACAACCGTCGGACGAACATTAAACGCGTTGGGCAGCACACGCTGCGTGAAAGTGAATCCGCCTTCGATGTCGTCGAAGAAAAGGCCATAGGGTTTATTGCTAGCCTTGATTTGCTCGATCAGCTGTTTCTTTAGATCGGCTCGCGATACCTTCCGGGAGGATTCGACAATTAAGTTCGACTGCCGGGCCACCACTTTGTAGCCTTGTTGTCGTCGCCCATGGCCGTTGGACTGTGGGAAGCCTTCGATCGGAGTCCGCGACATGAGAAAAGTCTTCAGAATGCCGTTGTCAACGACCGTGATACGTCTGGCTTTTACCCCCTCATCGTCGTAAGGGTAGTAACCGACAAGCTCGGTCCCGGCGTAAACCTTGAGAGTGGGATCGGAATAGACGCTGAGAAAGTCCGGCAAGACCGATTGATTGACCTTTTTCTTGAATGTTTGGGCCTCATCTTCATTTTTCTGCCGCTGTCCTTCGATGCGGTGCCCAAAGATCTCGTGAAAGAAAACCGCACTGGCGCGGCCGGACAGGATTGCCGGTCCAGTGTAAGGCTCAGCCAACGGCGCCTTCGCCAAAGCGGCTAGCATACTAACCATGTCATTCACATCTTTGAGGACGGCATCATCACTGGGGAGACCGTCCGGACGGAACGACATATACGTCTGGTGGAGCGGCAATTCCATGCCGTCGTCCGCTCTGGCCGTAGCTGAAATAACGAGGCGGTAGAACGGCGAAGAAATTCGTATGCGGCTGCCATCGCTGTTCACGTAACGGCGGGTTTCGATTTCGGCAATCACCTCCGCACTGCTCTCTGTAATTTCCCGATGATTGGCAAAGGGCGCAGTGAACTTGCGCATTTTCTGTTGCCACGCGGCCGAGTCAAACGAGAAGGGAGCGATCGGCTCGAAATCCGTGGTAGGACCTTCGTGAGAGAAGTCGGCAGACTGGTCTTCGGCTGCCGCTTTTACCTGTACGTTGGCCTTGACCTGCCGCAGCCGTTCAATGGCGCCTCGATACTTTCTTTCGGTTTCACGCCAAAGCGCAACCCGTAAAGCTTGGACATTGTCTTCGAGAGGAATCTTCTGGCGCTCGATCTGGTCGCTCATTTCTGCGAAGCTGTTGCCGTCACGTAGAGGGTGAGTGTTGTCGATCGAATAATCTCCGACACGAAGATCCAGATCGAGCAGTCGGGTCGTCTGATCTGAAATGTTTGTAACGGCCCCGAAAGATGAAGCGATCTGAATGCCGCGATTGTCGGTCAACTGATAGGAGAGAAAATAAGGCGGGGTGGCTGTGTGCTTGAGGTCTTGCATCGAGCGAGCCAACTCCTGTTGCATCGCCGTCAGGACCGGATCGGACTCAGCTTGTTGGGCAACTAACCCTTGCGGGCACAGAGCAAGAACGAAGAGCACGCAAATGGCAGACAATCGTTTCACGAGTATCCTTCAGCGGAACCAGTGAGTGTACCGGTTTGCGGGTCACAAGTTAAGTGATTTATAGAATACCGGATCAGTTCTTCGTCGCTATCGTGGCGGCCTTTCTCGTGCAGCAAGTTCGGCCCGAAACTTTGCGGCTTTCTCTGGTTGCTTTAAAGCGTCGTATTCCTCCGCCAGATCCTGCAATGTTCTTGTCATCCATGTCGACGCCGCTTTCCGCTGAACGAGAATTTGGTACCCCGCATACGTTTCTGCCTCAGCCTCCACAAACCGATGCTGAAGCAAAAGCGCATTGCCTAATTTGGCGCGTGCAATCCCAGTGTTTACGTGATCGGCCGAGAGCGTATCGGTGAAGCGCTGAATCACTTCCCGGAACAGCTTCTCCGCCCGAACGTACTGCTTCTCCTCGAGGTAGACACTGCCCAGATTCGATAATGCTACCGCAATCAAGTAATGATGGTCGTGATATACCGTGCGATAAATCTCGGCCATTCGACGGAAATCTCCTTCTGCCTCGTCCAGCTTCCCTCGATTTTGAGCGACCTTGCCCAAATCGTTTAAGACGGAGGCCACGCGCGGATGTACCGGCCCGTAAACCTTTTCCTGGATGGCGAGGGCTTGCTGTAAATAGTTGTCTGCCTCGTCGTAGTGTTTCTCATAAACCAGGACGCGGCCCAGGGTGGTCATTGCTGATGCAGTTTCGGGATTCTCGTGTCCATACCAAGCCTGCGTGATGTCGAGGGCCTGACGATCAAATTGCTCAGCTTGGGCGTAATTTCCCGATTGCACTTGAATTTCGGCGAGATTAATCAAAGTGTCTGCGACCAGAGGGTGACGTTCGCCATAGAGTTGGCGGTGCATTTCCAGCACGCGACGATTGAGGGCGTCGGAGATGTCATAGTCACCGGCATAAAAATGTGAGTTCGCCAACTCGCTGAGGCTTGCAGCTAGGTCCGGTGTCACAGCGCCCGAAGCGGATTGCAGTCGTACAGCTTCGTTGAGAACCTGGATCGATTGTGCGTACTGGCCGCGGTCCTCCAATATCTTTCCAAGCGTACTCGTGGCTTTCGCAACTGCAGGATGGTTCGGCGGCAGATGGCGCTTGCTCATTTCAAGTCCCTGGCGAACCATCTGTTCGGCTTCATCTAGGTGTGCTTGATCAGCGCGCAGTTGCCCGAGCGCTACCAGACTTTCGGCAACCTCAGCGCTATCCGAGCCGAAAAGCAATTTGCGCTGCTCAATTGCCTGGTGCAGCAAAGCCTCCGACTGATCCAGCTTGCCCAGCTGCTCATAGATGGTTCCCAAGGTCTCGTAGAGTTCCGCTTGCACCTTGGGATCGGTGCTGAGCGCCTGGGCTTGCTGCACGCCGCGATCCACCATGGTGAGGACCTTCATGTCGGCCGCAGGGCCAACGGCTTCATCTCCCCCTTGAAACAGGTTCATCATGAATTGCTGGACGCGCTCTGTTCGCGCCGCTTCCGCCAAAGCAGTATTTCGCGCCTTCGCGAGCTTCCATGTGAAGAAAATCACCAGACCAATTACGACTGCCGATGCCAGAGCTGTCGCCGTTACTGCGCGACGGTGACGGCGTACAAACTTTCCCATGCGGTAGCGAAGCGTGTCGGCACGGGCCTCAAGCGGCTCCGCATTTACGTAATGATCGACATCGCGGATCAGTGCTTCTACCGAACGGTACCGGCGCTGCGGATCCTTGTGCATCGCGGTGAGGCAGAGCACATCGAGATCGGCCCATGCAGTTTTGCTTAGCGACAACCCGTTCGCCTTGTTTCCTGGTCTTTTCACCGCGGCCGAGGGTTTGCCTGGCTCATGCTCTGTAATAACCGCCGCAGCTTCCGCCGGAGTCAGATTTGACAAATCAAACGGAAGCTCTCCCGTCAGCAATTCATAAAGAATGACTCCGAGGGAATAAACGTCGGTGTGAATTCCTAGTCGATCGCCGCGAATCTGCTCCGGAGCGGCGTAAGCAGGAGTCATTAACCGTAGACCGGTCATGGTTTGATCGACGGGAACATCTAGACTTTCAAGTTGTTTCGCGATTCCGAAATCGAGCAGGCGGATGGCGCCATCGTTCTTCACCAGGATGTTGGAGGGTTTCAAGTCGCGGTGAATGACAGCATTTCCGTGCGCGTACTGTACTGCTTCGCAGACCGCTCGAAACAGTTGCAGGCGTTCTTCCAGCGAACTGTTGTGCTTCCGGCAGTATTCGGTGAGCGGAAGACCTTCCACTCGTTCCATGACGAACCACGGGGTTCCATCAGGGAGAGTATCGGCGTCATAAAGTTGAGCGATCGATGGATGGTTGAGCTGCGCCAAGGTGCGTTGTTCGCTAGCAAAGCGCTCGCGACGAGACGGCGACAGCCAGGCGTCGCGAAGAACCTTGATGGCCACTTGGTTGCCAATGTCGGTTCGTTCTGCCAAATAAACCACGCCCATGCCGCCCTCACCCAGCACGCCTAGAACCCGGTATGGGCCAAATTCTTTGACGGGAAGATAATTGGGAGCTGCCAGTGTCTGGTGTGCCACTTCGGCCAGGTGCTGATCGAGGAGCGAGTTCTCCTCGGCATCCTGCTCCAGCATGGAGAGGATCTCGGAAACCATTTCCTGATCATCGGCGCAGGCGGATTGCAGGAAAGTCTGCCGGTCAGAATGAGCAAGGTCGGCCGCCTCATGGAACAACTTCTGCATTCGCTGCCAACGGGCGCTGTCCATTTCTAGTCTCGTTCAATGATACTGGCCCGCCTAACGGCTCTTGCGCAGCTCATGTCCTAGCCAAGCCTTTGCGGCGCGCCAATCGCGCAGAACCGTCGCCTCCGACAAGCCAAGCAGAGAAGCGATTTCCTGCATTTCCAACCCGCCGAAAAAACGGCCTTCCACGATCGTGGCCTGGCGCGGTTCGAGTTGCGCAAGCTCCTCCAAAGCAGTGTCTAGAGCCAGCAAGTCCTCCGAACAAGTGGCTGCGCCGTCCATCGAGTCGTCAAAGGTGACAAATCCAACCTCACCCGCTCCCCCACGCTTGCGGGCATGACGGCGGCGGGCAGCCTCAATCAAGAGTTGGCGCATGGCGCGAGCAGCAATGCGCTTGAAATGGATCAACGACATTGCTTCCACACCGGGTAACTTGGCCAGCTTCAACCACGCCTCATTCACCAGAGCCGTGGGATTGAGGGTGCAACTCGGATCACTTCGCCTGACGCTTGCTGCCAGCCTTCGCAGCTCTTCATACGTCAAGCTGAAAAGCTGGTCCAGCGCCCGTCGCTCCATGGTCCTGCCCGCCTCATTCATGCTGCTGATGAGCTCGCCTTGCAAATTTTGTGTCGGCATGACGGTTTTTCACGGTCCTTTGCGCAATGCGAGGTGAGGAACTGTAGGGAGCCGGGTCGGGGAGGGGAACGACGGCATTTCCCAAACGTCAGAAATGCTATCACTGAGCCCGGGCGTCTACAACAACTTAGTCTCTTAACCCTGCGGAAGGACATGAGAAAACGAGGCAAAATTTTGCGGGATGTTGCTGCTGGCTCGGGCTTGCTCATGGTAGACGGGCAGCAGTATCCATTCTCGATCCCAGAAGTGTGGAGATCGGAGGTAGCGCCCAGGTCTGGCATGGCGGTCGAGGTGGAGTTTGAGCAGTATGGGAAGATCCATGCCATCTATGCGGTAGGGGAACTTGAGCTTGCAGGAAAACGGGCTCTCAACCAGTCCCCGGAAGCCACTCGAGGCGTGGGAACGAACCTCGAAACTCTCAAACTCGCAGCCGTAGCGCTCCTTATTATTGCCTGGTTTTTCTTAAACTCTGTTTCCATTCAGAGTCCGTTGGGCCGATTGGATTTCACCTATTGGCAAGTCCTGGCCTACCTACACTCCGGAAGTTCCCTAGGAACCTTCCCCCAAGGAAGCAGCAATCCGGCGGGAGCCGGGTCCTATGGTCTTCTCGCGTTGGTTGCCATATGCGGGCCGCTGCTGGGCCACTTTTGGAAGGACAGGCGTGCTGCTCTCGGTGGTGTGCTGCCTTTGTTGTTCATGACGGCAGTAGGGTTGATGCTACGCAGCAACCTCGAAGGCAGTTTTGCCGATGCCTCCGGACCCTTAGGACCTGCGGTAAAACCGATAAGAGACGAGGCAATGGCCGCTGTATCTCTTGGCCTTGGAGCTTACTTGTCGGGATTGGCGATCCTCTGCTTAGCAGTAATCGCTTTCAAGCAAATTCGCGGGACTAAAAAACCGAAAGCAGAGCGGAAGAGCGCTCATCGCGCAGCCGCGTGAAGATTTTTTACAAGGTCGAGAGAGACTTTCTTACTCAGGAGAACACCATGGAAACCATCGTCCGCAAGTTGAGGTTGTACGTTCTTTCGATGACCGTTGCCTTGATCATGCCCGCCTTCGCGCAACAATATCAACAGCAGCAATACCAACAGCAACAGCAGAACACAGGTCAGATGCAAGCGCCCGCGGGACAAGGCGGGTTCTGCGGCAATCGTCCGCTCTGCTATGAGTCGGCAGATTTTGCCGCGACTGTCACCCAATTTCGCACCAGCGTGGACGGCAATGGCACCAAGATCCTGGATGCCATCTTGCACTTTCAGAACAAGACGAATCAGGCGCTGAGTTTGGGCTACGTCCAAGGCTCAGGATCGGGCTTAGATGACCGCGGAAACCGTTACGGCCTCTATGCCCAGTGGAACGGAGTTCAGGGAATGGGAATCATCAATGGCAACAACATGGATCCGAGGTTTGTCTTGGGTCCGGGCGGCACTGGCGATGTCAGATTCGAGTTGCAATGGCATCCTCCTGCCAATGCCGTTGCAGGTGTGAATTACGAGATGGATCTCGACATCCGAGAAATGAATCGGGTCGAAGGGAATCAGTGGACGCTGGGCAGCGAAACGATGATGCACTACCAAGGCTTAGCGAACGGGATCAGTGCACCTGCCGACTCCTCATTCTCGCCTTCTTCCGGAGGGATGAGTCCCGGGACAGGTTCATCCTATATGTCAGGTCAAACCCCAGCTACTGGCGGTGCGACGAATGGCGGATATGCGATGCCTTCGTCGGTGAACAATATGATGAATGGCGTCAACAGTAGTGGTTACATGCCGTCTGGAGCCGCGAGTGTAATCAATGGCGTCAACAGTAGTAACCCCTCGGGAGTGAGTACCCCAGTAAGTGGCGTCGCACCGAATAATGTCTACGTTCCGCCATCCGGAGGTTACGTAGCGCCTTCCAACGTGACTACCGGAGCGGCGACTGGAAATATGACAACGGCGCCAGTGACTCCCGCGCAGGGGGTGGTCAAAGCTGCCGTACCAGTTCGCGCGCAACCAGGTGTTGTTAAAGCAGTAGTGATACAACCCGTACCGACCGCAAAGACCGCACCCGTACCGGCTGCCAAAACAACGGCTCCGCTGCAGCCGGCAGCGGCTGTGAAGAAGCCTGTGCCTCCGCCGCCTCCACCTGCAAAAAAGCCTACGCAGAAATAGGTGGACTCGTCAGGGTCGTGTTATGCGGCCCCATCAGTAGGATGAAGATGGCAGCTCCGATGCTGGTTTTCATCGGAGCTGCGCTGCAGCCAGATTCATTCTCTATTTGACAGGGAGACTCATCGGTTGAGCCAAAGCTAAAGTTGTCTTCGCGTGGCTTGTGTCAACGGAGTAAACAGTTGCTTCCAAGGCTCGAATACGTGATGTTTGTTGCCGCAGCAGAGCCTGCTGTTGCCGGATCTGTCGGGCAGCATGCGCAATCTCCCTCTGTTGTTGTTTCACAGCCTCGATCAGCAGGGCAGTGAGCCTTGTGTAATCGACGCCATTGGCGTCTTTGCGATTTTTGTCCCACTGCACGATCTCCGGAACCACAGCGCCAACTTCCTCGGCGATCACGCCGATTTCGTGTTTACCGCTCTCTTTCAGATCGTAGGAAACGCCGCGCAACTGTTCGACTTTGCTCAATGCGTCCGGCAAAGTCTTGATGTTCGTTTTCCAACGGCGGGAACTGTAAGTATTCCACCCGTCGGCCAGAGCGGCACCTTGGCCTTGTCCGATAGTGAGGGAATTCGTAACCGTTGTGGTTTGAATGCCAACGCCGCCGCCGTTCGGATTGAGCAGGATGGGCGTGTTTTGCGCACCCTGGTCGGTTGCCTGGAGCATGGCGTAGCCAGCATCGGACCCGCCATCCGACAAATAGCCGACGAGTAACTGCTTTGCAGTGCTCGAGGCTCCTTGAATCACGAACTGGTGCGGTCCACCGCGAGTCGATCCATTATCGTCCGCTTGCACGGTCAAAGTTGACCACGGGTACGCGGTTCCGATGCCGACGTTCACCGCATTCGTGCCGGTTCCGCCGAGCACCAGGGAGTTGCTCTGTGCGACTTGCGCATAGGCCCCGATCGCAGTGGCATTGGTTAGACCATCGGCTCCGACGTCGCATTTAGCTCCGATGCACGTAAGATTGTTCCCGGTATTGTTGTTGGGCATGGCCTCAGCCCCGACCGCGGTGTTTTGATTACCGTAGAAGTTGTAGGTCAGGGCAAGGTTGCCAATGGCGACGTTTTGAGAACCAGTGCTGTTGGATGCCATCGTTCCCTGGCCGAGAGTTGTGTTCGTGCTCCCGGTCGTGTTGGAGGTCATTGCGTTGGCACCGACAATCGTATTTCCCTGGCCAGTGGTGTCGACAAATAAAGTATTCGCGCCGACACCTACATTGCCAGCCGCCTGAGTGGTGGGGTTCCCCGCAAGCCCGAGGTAGGTACTCTGGGCCGAGTTCGCGAAGGCGAACGGAAACCCGGGATAGTTGCTTACTTCGAAGCCGCTCGCAATCACCACACCGCCAGTAGCGAGATTTCCATTCACGGTTTCGCTGCCGGTGAACACGTTGTTCGCGCTTAAGAGCGGTACCTGAGTGGGATCGATGTTCAACGTCGTGCTGCCGCCCAACGCCACTGTGCCACCACCGGTCAAGCCTGTTCCCGCCGTGACCGTCAGTGAAGGGTTCGCGAGCATCGCATTCGTGATCCCAGCTGGGGCGATGCTGATCGATCCGGTGCCAGTGATGGGCCCGCCGGTTAAACCCGCGCCGGTGCCAACGCTGGTGACTGTGCCGACATTGGGGAACGTCTGACCGCTGGCGAATGCGATTTGTCCGTTGCTCGCGACGGAAAGTCCGGTCTCGCTCGGGGCTCCGCCATTCACGCCAAACAGTAAGTTGAGTTTTGCAGATGGTGAGTTGGTGTTGTTGCCAACCGGTTCTGCCAGCCAGCGGAAGTCTTGATTCGCCGCCTTTCCCGTGCCGCTATTGAAGGATGAGGCGACAGAATCCATAGGTTGTGAGTTGAAACCTTGCGAAGCAGTTGCCGTTCCGGCCGCAGGCAGCAATGCGCCCGCTTCAGTCACCAGCCCGGTAAAGTTTCCGGCAGCGCCGGAAATCGACCCGGTGGCCATGATATTTCCGGTGACATTCTGATTGCCGGTAAAGTTATTGGCACCGGTAGTCGCATACGAACCAGCGGGTTGGTAAGACGAGGGAGGCAACCCGCCCAATTCGCTTGCGTTGACGTTGGTAAGCAACGAGCCGTTTCCAGTAAATGACGTCGCGGTCATCGTCCCGTTCACCGTCTGGTTCTTGGTGAAAGTATTGGCTGCGCCGAGCTGGGCGTAAAACTGATTCGCAAAGTTCGTGTTGATGCTCAACGTCACAGTTCCACTCGTGCCACCCCCGCTGAGGCCAGTACCTGCTTTCACTCCCGTAATCGTGCCGGCCCCCGGAAATGCCTGGCCGCTAGCAAACGTGATCTGGCCATTGCTCGCGATATTCAGCCCGGTTTCGCTCGGCTTACCCGAGCCGCTGCCATAAAGAAGATTCAGAGTGCCCGAAGGACTGGAGCTGTTATTTCCGCTAGGTTCCGTCTGCCATTGAAATGTCGGGCTGATCGCTTCTTCCGTGCCGCTATTAAAAGCGGACCCTTGCAAGTCAAGAGGCTGAGAGTTGAATCCTTGAGAAGCATTGGCAGTGCCCGTGCTGGGCAGCTGCAGCGAGCCCCGGGAGATAATGCCACCGTTCACATCCAGTGTTGCAGCCGGGGTAGTTGTGCCAATGCCAACTTCATTGCCGTGCGACTGATACAAGATGGAATTCCCCAGATCGCCAGAACCGTCCATCCAGATCGGGATGAAGTCCTGCGTGCCGGAACCGCCGATGTTCGCAGAGTTGCCATTATTCTGTACGCCTCCTGGTGCATTGACCCCGTTGGAACCGTTCGGTGCTGCCAGCAGAAATGCAGACGCCGGCAGGCCACCTAATGTTTGGGCGTCCGCCGCCTTTAGTGCATAAGGTACGCTTAACAACCAGACTCGTGGTTGCTCCGGCTGTCCCTGTGCCTGGACTCCCAACCATCGAGCATCTCCAGAGACAAATAAATCGGATGGCAATCCGTAGTTGGTTGTGGATCCAAGCATCACCGTGTAACGGCCGTTGTTGTCGGCCCGAACGTTTTGCGTTTCCATCCACAGAGGCGACCCGCCTTGCTGTTCCTGATAAAGGTAAAAGGAAACGCCAACCATCCCGCTTAGCGGCTTCCCATTGATATCGGTCAGTGTGCCGATGAACTTCACTAGCGGCGGTACAACGGCGTTCGTCCCGATCTTTCCGCTTACCGACGACTGCGCTAGCAATTGCACGGACGTTGGAAACATGCAACAAACCGCGATCAGGCAGGCGGTGAACCATAATTTAATCCGGGCCATGGCTTTCTCCTTGTTATTTCATCTAAATTGCGGGCTAAGCCCGGAAGGCTTGTGACTCCCGCCCTCATTACTCAACAGCGACAAGTCTGTGGAAAAACCCTCATCGCACGAACATTTCCTGTAAGCACGCAGTCTCACCTCTCCTTAAAGGGAAAAGTGAAGAACCAGATCTGATGAGGGAATTTCCTGCAAAACACCGCTTTTCCTAAGTGAGAGGGGAAGTTGATCGATCCGGGTCAGCGTTGCAAAACGTGAGCGCCGGGATGAGATTCACAGCTCCCGCTCAATTCGAAAAAAGTCAATTTTGAATGGAGAAGCTCACATGAAAAGCCGTAAGTTCGTTCTCTCTTGTGTTCTCGCGCTGGCGTTGTGCGTGCCTGCGCTAGCTGGGGTTGGATTCAACGCTCAAGGTGCAGTCCCCAATTACACGACTAATCAAGTCACTATCAATGGAACCGGGTTCGGTTCTGGCATTCCAAAAGTTGACCTTGACGGTCAGCCACTGACGGTTGTATCACACAGCTCAACCATGATTGTTGCCGATCTTCCCACGCTCGGACCGGGAAGCTATCTGCTGACGGTAACCGTTGGAAGTTCAACTTCGCCGTTAGTGCTCACGCTTGGCACTTCTGGTCCGCAGGGACCGCAAGGCCCACAAGGTCCAGCCGGCGCGCAAGGTCCTCAAGGTCCCGCTGGTCCCACGGGGCCCCAGGGTCCGCAGGGCACGCAAGGCCCGGCTGGCATCAGTGTCGGCTACACTGCCTACAACCTCAACACAGTCCAGCTCCCCGGGACACAGGTCGTAATCGCCAGTACTCCCGTGCTTTCGACCACTGGGTTCTATTACGCGAGTGGTAATGCAACGGTTGTTGTTGGCAGCGGCGATAACGTTTTATGCTGGATCGACAGTGCGAAACTCGGATTCCTTTCGTTCGGTTTCGCTCAAACTGCCGGTCCCGGAGTCCAGTCCTTAAGCGTCAGCGCAGCCCCCTACCTGAATGCCGGCGACCAGCTTCAGTTGGTTTGTGAAAGCGGCATCGGTGAATCCTATTTCTCTAACGGAGGATTCAACGCAAATCTCGTCAACAATTCCAACAACTCGACCCTGCCGGGAAGAGGCAATACGAAAATGAATGTCAAGCCGATACCGAACCAGTAAGTATCGTCGGCGAGAGATTCACAAGCGGAGCCCTGTTCGAACCTGGACGGGGCTTTGGCTTTGTCAGGCGGAATGTGCTGGCGGAGCGGTGCGAGCGTTAGCGGGATGCCGAAAAGCGGGATGAGGGTCAGCGGCCAGATCTGGTTGGCTTTCGCGCAGCAATTTTTCTCCTTCTGGATTCTTCACCGCGACCATGCAGGCCCCCAGCGCACTTTCTGCTTCGGCCGTCTCCCAGGCGGGCACACGGAATGGTTCCGCTTTCAAAGATTGAAGAGAATTTCGCAAGAGCGGTTCGGACTCAACCATCTTTCCTTCGAGCGTGAGATCTTCCCCCAGTCTGACTTGGGCCGTAACCAGGGGTGGGCTTCCTGGGTTGAACTTTTCTTTACGAATGCGTAGTGCTTCTCGCAACATCGGCTCGGCGCCGCCAGCATCTTTCTGAAAAACACGATCTTCTGCCAGGTCGATCAATACCGAGGCGAAGTCGGGGCTGTCCTCGCCCCCAAGCTTACGTGTCAGTTCGAGCGCCTGCCTCGCGTACGTCTCGGCCGCGGCATACCGGCCCCGATCAAATTCTAGCTCACCCAGGCCCACTTCAATTCGCTCTACATAATATGTGGAGGGTCCACCGATCTCGATCGCACTCTCCAGGGCCTCCTTGTCGCTTTTTTCCGCCTCGGCATAGTCTCCCTTCTCTTGCAGATAAAGTCCCCAATTCTTCGTGACGCTGACCATTTTCAGGCTTTGCTCTCCGAATGCCTTACTCACTAACGCCAGATTTTCCTGCAGGAACGGCTCCGAAGCCTTCCAATTTCCTTCCTGCAGTAAAATCCAGGCGAGGTTGTTGAGCGAGTAGTACAGGTCGGGATGTTGATCGCCTAGAATTCGACGTCGGATTTGCAGCGTTTCACGCTCCATGGCTTCTGCCTCATAGAGATCCCCTTCATCTATCATTGCGCCAGCGAGGTCGTGGAGTGCCACCACATAATTTGGCCCATCGGTTCCTTCGGTGCGGCGCATTTTGTCGACGGCCTCATGCAGTAACTGAACCGCTTCTGGATATTCTCCTTTGCGCTCCAACACCAGAGCGAGAAAATTCCGTGTTCCGTTATCGCCCTCAAGATTCAACTTGCGCTTGATAGCGAGAGACTGCCGCAGCAGCGGCTCGGCTTCGATCCATCGGCTTTCAAGGTAGAGGCACTCCCCGACATTCTCCAGGCTGTCCGCAACTTGTGGGTCATTTTCGCCAAGGGCATGACGCTGAACCGCCAGAACCTGACGAAACAATGGTTCCGCTTGGGAATAGTTGTCCTGTAGCCGGAGCGCCATGGCAAGCCCTGAAAGGCTAGCAGTCGTATCCAATGCATTCGGTCCCAAGTTCTGTTTCCGCAGATCATAAGCGCGTTGGAACAATTTTTGCGCTTGGTCGTAAGCGCCTAAAGAAATGTAGGCGTGGCCGATATTGTCGGCCATGCTTGCTTGTAATAAAGGTTGATCCGCGAGCTCGCGATCGATTCGTGACGCGCCCGCATCCAATAATTCACGTGCCGTGATTTGTTTGCCCCGCGCCTGATCCGGTGTAGCCGCTTGAAAAATACTGGCTAGAAACTGGGATTCGCGCTGGGCGGTCAATCGCTCGCGATTCGCGCGACGCGCCATCAAGCTCATGCCAATACTGAATCCGACGAGCGAGAGAGCTAGCAGCCCTGTGGCTATGGTCGCCGCTTTATGCCGGCGAACGAATTTTCCCGAACGATATCGCCAGGTGTCGGTGCGGGCGTGGATTGGATAGCCCTTTAAGTAGGATTGAAGGTCGGCTTCTAGAGCAGCCACCGAGGCATAGCGGCGCCCGGCCTCCTTGCGCATTGCCGTGGAGACGATGTTGTCGAGATCGCCTTTCAGTTGCCGCGCAAGCTGATCGCCGCCGGTACGTGCGAGCGCAATCGCGCTCGGAGGCTGCGGATCCTGCTCGCAGATGATCCGCGCAACTTCTAACGGGCTCTTCGTTTCCAGGTGAAAAGGACGGGCGCCGGTCAGCAATTCGTAGAGCAGCACGCCAAGCGCATAAACATCGGTCGAAGTGGTGATTTGATCACCGCGAATCTGTTCGGGGCTGGCATATTCGGGCGTCATCAGCCGCTCGGTCGTGCGGGTCAGGGTCTGGCCATCGTCAGGAGTCAGGAGTTTCGCGATCCCGAAATCGAGCAACTTCGGCACCCCTTCAGGAGTCACCAGGATGTTGGCCGGTTTGATATCGCGATGGACGACCAGATTTTTGTGAGCGAATTCGACCGCACTCAAAACTGCAATAAATAATCGGAGACGTTCCTCGATTGTGAGTTTCTGCTCCCGGCAATACGCGTCGATCCGAATTCCTTTTACATACTCCATCACCAGATACGGCGCGCCGTCTTGCGTGATTCCCCCATCGAGCAAGCGTGCGATATTGGGGTGATTGAGATTCGCCAAGATCTGCCGTTCGATTCCGAAACGCAGGAGCATCTCGCGAGCTTCCGTCAGACCCGGGTGCATGAGTTTGATGGCGACTTCTTGTTCGTACAGTTTGTCGGCTCGGGACGCCAGATACACCTTACCCATGCCGCCTTCGCCCAGCCGCCCGATCAAGCGGTAAGGACCAATCCTCTGCCCGAGATCGTCCAAGCTCAGTCGCTGCGCCACATGATCGACACGCTTCTGCAGGAAGTCGATAGACTTGCCGGAGGATTCCAACAACGCTTCCACTTCTTTGCGGAGTTCGGGGTTGTCGGGACAAGCCTGATCGAGGAAGGCAGGACGTGCGGAAGGCTCAAGATCCAGAGCCTGGTAGAACAACTTTTCCATCTGAGCCCAATGATCCGAACTGCCAGGGGCTGTCACGCGCGCACCTCGGTTTAGGCGGAATTTGGACTCAGCTCACGGTACAGCCATGCTTTCGCCAGAGTCAATTCGCGATGCACTGTTGCGGGAGAAATCTTGAGCGCGGCCGCTGTCTCATCGTAGGTCATGCCACCGAAAAAGAGCAGTTCGATGATTTCGCTCTTGCGCATGTCGTGTTTGGCGAGCCGCTGCAATGCTTCGTCCAACTCTACAATACCTGCGTCCGCATCGGGGCCGATCAAGACGGCTTCATCCAGGGTGATTTTCTCTGCGCCAGCGCCTCGCTTCTGCCGGTCCTGAGCGCGAGCGTAATCGACCAGGATCCGGCGTAGCACGCGCGCGGAAACCGCGAAGAAATGCACACGATCCTGCCAGACAACGTCGCTTCCCATCAATCGCAAATAAGCTTCATGAACCAGGGCCGTAGCTCGCAGAGTATGGTCTCGACGCTCATCCCGAAGGCAGCGCGAAGCCAGCCGATGAAGCTGCTCATAAACCACTGGCATCAACTGGTCGAGAGCCTCTTTGTCGCCGCTGCCCCATTGCTGCAGAAGCTGTGTCAATTGTCGCTCGGCAGGCATTTCATCGTTCTCCGGATAGGTGGATGCCAGGCGGAATTTTCGCTTAACCCACTCGTGGTGACGGTGTCGTGTATGTTCGCGAATTATACCGCAGACACCACCTTACACGGTCTTTTCCGAAACGTCGGTCTTGTCCTAAAGCTGTCAACACAAGTTTAGGACGCCACCGAAACGTCAGGACGTTATCGCTGGTCGCCAGCTGGTGGTAGTTGTACAACCGTCATCCACAGAGCGCCGTCGTTATCTAGCGATCCTGCCCCCTGACTGAGTGCTCCGGTTTCGAGATTGATGTCGTAGCCCAGGATACCGTCGAATCGGCTCAAGTAAAGATACTGCCCCGAGACGTCGGTTGCGAGGGTTGACCCACCTGAGCCGAAAGGTGATCCCGGAACCGGGGCAAGCGCCCCCGTGGATGAGTTGATTAAGAAGCCGGAGACGTTTCCATCATTTTCGTTCACTACATATAGGAAGTTGCCTGCCAAGGCAAGGTAACCTGGACCGTTTCCAGTGGGAAATGGCGAGCCCGGCACCGAAGAAAGTGCGCCGGTTCTGCTGTTGATCGAGAATGCAGCAACTGCATTCGAGCCATACAGAGCGGTGTAAACAAATTTACCGGTGTCCACGATACCGGTTGGCTCACTCGGCATGGCCGTTGGCGCGTTTATCGAAAATGGCGACCCTGCGATTCTTTTCAACGCGCCAGTGGATCCAATTGCGAAAGCCAGGACGCTGCCGGCTCCGTTATCATTGGCGGCGTAGAGGACTTTTCCCGAGGGATCGACGGTGAGTTCCGGAACGTTTCCCGCGGCAAACGGAGAGCCCTTGACTGGCGTAGGAACGCCGGTCTCGCGGTCGATGGAGAACGCGTCGATTTGGCCGGTGTCCGCCAAATAAAGGAAGTCGCCATTGGGCGTCGCTGCCAGGCCCTGCGGAGAAATTACACCTTCAAACGAAAATGGCGATCCAGGGAGCGGTGTGGCTTCCCCTGTGCTTGGATCGAGCGTATAGCCAAAGATCTGGCCGCCGCTCTGAACGCAATTCGGAGGTGCCGAGACATACAAAAACTGCCCGTCGACTGCGATCACGCCACCGGTGCAAGCGAACATATTAGGAATGTCTGAGAACGAGCTGAAGCCTCCAGTATTTGGGTCGATCACGATTGCGGGAAATGTGTTGATGAAGCCTGCAATAGGAGGGGCGTACATCATCTCAAGGCCAGATTGCTCCGGCTTGGCACCGTTACGAGTGAAAACCGCAGTGCGGTCAGCGGCAAAAACCACAGATGTGAAGAAAGCCAGAAAAACTGTAATAAAAATTGACAACTTGCTGGAATTGGTCTTCACGGAAGGTTCCCCTTAGAGGCCGAAATGGCACTATAGTACACCGGTTTCGCGTCCCAGCAGCGTGAAAATAATTTCTATCGGAACCGTTGCCGGGTGAGCTAACCGATCTCGCTGGGGGGGTGGCGCATCCTGTCGAGGCCAGCGAGAGAATGTCCTGTCCGGGGCGCCACAATCTGGCGATACGGCTGATACATATACAAGTGCGTCCGGTCACTGACTTTCGTAGGCGAGTTGCGCTACAAATGAATTGCGCGGGGAGTCGTCCGAAATGGCTGAAAACCCGCAAGCCGCACTCGATGTCATTCGCAACAAGCTCCAGGTCATTCTTTTGCGCGCTGACCTTTGCCACGACTCCACCCAATGCGGTCCTTGCTGCCGTGCTATTTCCGAAATTCTCAAAGAGATTCGTGCACTCGAAACCCTTGTTCTGGAGGCTCTAAATAAGCATCAAAGATGATCTTTGACTAGATGCCTGAACCCAACGCAGTTGGCCAGATGTTCACACCGCCTGCCGCAAGTGCGCGATCAAATTACGCACACTTTTTGCAAGTTCGACAACCTCACCTTCGCCGCGCAGTTCGAGATCTACCAGGTAATTACCCGACGCGGCATGATCCACGGCCTCTTTTAATTCCACCAAAGGTTTAACGACCTGCCCCGGGAGCACGAAACTGATCCAGATGCTGAGGAGAAGTGTGAGCGCGGACACCACACTTAACACCCACTCGGCGCGGTAAAGAAGATGTCGAGCTTCTTGATGATCGCCCTGCACTCGTGCCCAGGCTCGAGTCTCGAGCCCGGATGCTAACTCCAGTAATTGTTGGCTGGAACTTTGCAAAATGGGTGCGACTGCGCGCAGCGCGGGATCCCCGGCCTCGACCGTACTGGTGATTTGGGCGTCGAAAGAATTGATCTGGTCGCGAAGGTTTTCAATGATCTGCGCGCGGGTCTTCAACCTGGCTTGTTTCAAAAGGTCATTAAGGTCTTTTTCGTAATCTCGCACAACTTTTTGAACTCGCTCAATCGCCGTGCTGCCGGGTTCGCCCAAGAGGGCCACGCCAGCTGCGAATTTCTGCTCGTAGAGGGTGACGGTCTTTGATGCTTCCTCGGTGGCGGGTTCCTCATCGGGTGCCAGAGTCCGAATCTTGTCCAGGGTTTCCTTCAGTTGAGTGAGCGCATCCTGACTGGCCCGGAGATACTGCGGATCACGGAGGAGAAAATAGCTTCGTTCGGCGCGCCGGGCATCCAGCATCTGGACTGAAGCTTGCTCCGCCAGTGTCGTTACCGGTGCGTCAACGTTCACGATACGATCAACGATCACGCCCATCTCATACAAGTAGTAAACCGCCAGGAAGATTACCGGGACGAGAATGAGTCGTACAATGGCGAGGGCATAGGCCACTCTTCGCCTTAAGGAACTTCCTGGAGTGAAGATCTTGAACGATCTGTGGAGTCGTCGGGCCACGACGCACCTCTTCTGGAAGATTCGCACTATGTGCTCAATGCACAGTATGTCATGGTCTGGGCCTGGCTAGGATTGGGTTCGACAACACGCGGAACCTGGACGACCGTCTTTCCTTCGCAAGATGATCCGCGTCTTTCAGGCTCTTCGTGCAGTTCAGGTATTAGAACGTAAAACGTGCGCCGAACTGGAATTGTCGCGGTGTATTGACGTTGTTTGTGATAGGGCCGAACGGCTGCCCCCCAGTCGATGTCAGGTCCTGGAAGGATGGCTGTCCATACTGCGCCCAGTTCGCCACGTTGTAGGAGGAAATGTCGAAGCGAAGATTTTTACTTTCCCCGATAGCGAACGTCTTGTAAAGCGACAAATCCAGCTCGCGCGCTCCCCGGGTGCGAACGTTGGCGAGATAGGCAGGGGCATCACCTGGGATGAACGGATTCCCCGGCCCCCCGTTTTCCGTGCCCGGGACCGCGAAGCAAGCATTGTTGACCCAGTTGTTCACCGTACGCTGAAAGCCAGCCGCCGGGTTGCAGGTCATATCCGCCCGTTGATTGAAGTATCCGGGAGCAATGCCTGACGACGGGGACGGGATGGGAACACCGGTACTAAGATAAAGGATGGCATTGGTGGTCCAGCCGCCCAGGACGGCGTTCGAGAAACCGTTCAAATTCACCCGCTGACCCTTGCCGACCGGCAAATCGTAGGACACCTGGCCGGTGAACTGATACTTCACATCCTGCGGGCTGATCGAGTGCTCATACTGCAGATTCCGCCAGTCCTGGGGTCCGCCCGGGTTGTGAGAGCCGACGAAGCCGAGCGGAGGGTATCCATCGTCTGTCATCAGCTTGCCCCAGGTAAAAGTGGTAAGCGTGGTGAAATGGCCGGTCAGCCTTTTTTGCACTTTGGCCTGCAAAGAACTGTATTCCGAATCGCCGGCTGGATAACCATTCAAGATGATGCCGTTCCCGGTGCCGTAGCTGCCGTTCCCATATTGCGGGAAGGGTTGGACGGTCGCCCACTGAGGAACCGTAGCTTGTCCGCTGAAGTTTGGGTTCAAACTCACTGGTCCCGTGTTGGGCACCATGCAGCTCGGTGCAGGGATCATGCACAGCGAGCTCCCGAAGTGTTGGATCTGGCCCAGACTCAGCTGATTCAGATCGACGCTGCTGAATGGTAAGAAAAGGCCGCGGCTGCCGACATACCCGGCGGTCACCACGAACTGATGCGGCAGCTCGTACTCCAGTGCGAAGTTGTAATTGTAGACGGTTGGGGTGGCCTGGGAGCGGAGCACGGTGCTCAACGTAATTCCAAAGTTGTTGGCCAAGCCCGTCGGCGCAGTAGTGAAGACCGGAACTATTCCTCCCGGCGTGCCAGGCGCGGTAGGGAAGGGGTTACTGAGAGAATAAGGCCCCGTGAACGTACCTGGGGCAGTACATGGTGACCCATTCAATCCGATCACTGAATTGCCGTCTGCATTAAAGCAGGTACCGTTCCAAAATGTTTGTGAGGAGAATCCATCGGTATTCAACAAGGCGCTGCCGACATTGTGCGTGCTCGGCCCATAATAGATGCCTGCGCCGGCCCGCACCACGAAGCGGGGAATCGGCTGCCAAGCGACAGCCAGGCGAGGTCCGAAGTTGCGCAGATTGGTTGTAAACGGCGACCGATTACTTCCGTTGACGTAGATTTCCGCACCGGTAAATGATACGCCGCTGAGCGCACTGGTCACGTTCGGGTTGAAGAACTCCTGTCGGTTGAAGCGCTCATTCCGGCCCGCGAAGATGTCCCAACGAAGGCCTGCGGTGATGGTCAGCGTCGTGGAGACATGGTACGTGTCCTCAATAAACGTCGCATAGTAGGGGTTGGACTCGGCTGCGAGGACATCCTTGGTGAAATTCGGGTAGCCGGTATTGGCTTCGGAACCTGGCGCCATTCCCATGCCGATGAGGAGCGATGCAAAATCGCTGCCGCCTACCGGAACGCCCGACACTGGCGAAGTCTGTTGATCCGTTGCGCTGAGGTCGAAACCGTACGCGCCCGCGGGCGCCGGCGGCTGGCCGACATTGAGATAGCGCTTCATCCACTCGAAGCCAGTCGCTATCTGGTGCTTGCCCCACACTTTATTTATCGTTGCACTAGCATCGCTGTTCATGCTCGCGTAGCGAAAGATATTGTAGTTGGCGGTGCCACCCACTTGGTTTCCGGGGGAAGGGTAGTCGTTCAAGATCATGAAGGGGAGCTGGTTGGTGACCTGCTGCGCTGCCAAGGAGGCGGGAAATCCGAGGGAAGTAATATTGATGCTGCTGTTCGCGGGATTTCCTTGATTTTCATAATGCCGCGTAAAAGAGTAGCGCAAATTTAAGACCGTGGTGGAATTGAGGGTCACGTCGTCAGCCACGATAACGTTGCGCGCGTTGGTCGTGTTTTGTGCATAGTTGGCATCGAATCCGTTGGTGAAGACGTTGGCCGTGGAGAAGATAAGCTTGTCATAGGAAAAACGCGTGAAGATGCGCTGCCGATCACTTGCGTTCCAATCCACGCGAACATCGAACCGGTGTGCGTTGAACGGATCTAAGCCCGGCAAGCCAAAATTATTGGCAACGTCGGTCGTCGCTGAATCGCAGGTGACCGGGTCTGGGATATTACAGTGTGGCATTTTAGAGAGAAATAACAGGCCAATTGGATTCGGGCTGGGGATTACGTTTCCCGTAAACGCCTGCCGGCAAAAGCCCGGGGTCCCCGGAGGGCAAGCGACGTCGGGCAACAGGGGGTTGTAAATGGTAAAGCCCATCTTGGAGAAGTCCCCAGTCTTTTCGGCGCTGGTCGGGACGGTAAACCTATCGATACCCTCAAACTGCTGCTGCTGCGTATCCTCGTAGTCGCCAAAGAAAAACAGCTTGTCACGCTTGATCGGTCCACCGATCGCGGCACCCTCCTGATAACGGTAAAAGGACGGTGGAGTGTTCGGTAGACCTTGGCTCAATTCACTCTGCTTGTTGAAATAATCGTTCGCTGCCAAAACATTAGGGCGGAATATCCCGAAAACGTCGCCATGAATTTTATTGGTGCCGGACTTACTGACCAGGCTGATGACGCCCGCGGCCCCGCTTTGATAAGTCGCCGGCGTATTTTGAGTTTCGACGCGAACTTCTTCAACGCCGTCTTCAGGAATGTTCATCGCCGGGATGATGGCAGCGGAGTTATTTTCCGCAACTCCGATCGGGCTGCCATCGAGCATGTAATAGACTGATCCCACGATGGCGCCGTTGATGGTGTCGGCAGAAACGTCGACTCCGGGGCGGCCGCTCGAAATGTTCTGAACGGACTGCATCGAGTCGCTCGAGTTGGGCGAACCGTTGACCGGAATCACTCCCGCGCTCAACTGCACCAGGTCGTAAACGTTGCGGTAAACCAACGGGACCCGGTCGATCGCCTCCGACGGGATAAGCGTGCCTACTGTGGAGTTGGTGGCCTCGACCAAGGCGGGCGCCGCTGTAACGTCTACGGTTTCTGAGACAGCGCCCACCGGCAGAGTGATGTTAACCGCGGTAACTTGATCGACTGTCACCGTGATCTTGTCTTGAACTACCGTCTCAAAATCGGCGTGACTTACCGTGATCTTATACACGGCAGGATTGAGGGAGATGAAGCTGTAGACTCCGGCGGCGCTCGTGACGGTTTGCTGCGTTGCTCCGGTCGCGGGGTTAAGCAACACCACCTTGGCCCCGGGAATGACAGCTTTTCCCGGATCGGTGACTGTGCCGCTGATGCTGCCTCTTCCAGCCTGGGCAAACGCAGCTGCCCCGGCGAAAAGGATCAGAAGACACACACAGAAGCACGAGCGGACACGCCCCGTAACGAACGCCTGTGGAATCATGGGATCCCTCCTCGGTTGTCGATATTCGCTTTCGTCCTGCTATTGCACAACATCGATCGAGCGACGGCATTCCAAAAAAGTGGCTTATTAAAACGTATTAATACTGGTGCAGGTCGACCATTCTAGTCAAGCAGAAAAGTAGCCATACATAAAAAAGAAGTCTGTGAGGTAGCTCACAGCAAGCTGCGAGTCGACTCCCGGATGATGAGTTCCGGCGCAATCTGGCGGTGAACCGCCTTGATCTCGCGCTTGTCCAACACGGCGTTGATGGCCTCCAGCGCGATGCTGACCGCCAACGCTCCCATAGCCTCCATCGGTTGACGTACCGTAGTCAACGCTGGTGTATACAAGCTGGAAGGTGCAACATCATCGAAGCCGATCACGGAGCAGTCCTTGGGAACGTGCAGTCCGGAATTAGCCAATGCGCGTATTGCGCCGAATGCGGTCATGTCATCAAATGCCATTAGTGCCGTGAAGGGTTCCCTTTGTTTCAACAATTCCTCGGTTAGCTGATAGCCCGCTTCAAAGCTGGACATCGGATCGCTGGACTCGGGAAGATTGAGAATCAATTGCGGGTTCAGTTCGAGCAGCTTGGCTTTCGCGAGAGCGCGGATGCCCTTCCAGCGTTGCGTACTGTCCGCCAAGGCCTTTGGCCCACGGATGAAGGCGATTTTATGGTGTCCGAGCGAGTAAAGATGTTCAAGGGCTATTTGGGCGCCTAATTCGTTGTCAACCATTACGGAACTGACCGATGGGTTTTGCAACTCGCGGCCAATCATTACCGTTGGCACACTGCTGCTCTCTAGATCGGCCAGCACATCGATGTTGACGAAGAGCCAATTCGCCAGAACGATGAGAGCTTCGATCCTGCGGTCGAGGAGCATCTCCAGATAGCGCTCGAAACGCTCGCGCTCATTGTGCGCGTCCGTAAGAATCGGCAGATAAGACGACGGGTAAAGGGAGTTTTCGATTCCGCGCAGCACCAGCGTGCAATATGGATCCGTCATGTCAAAGACCATGACGCCGACCGTGTGGCTGCGCTTACTCCGCAGGGTACGGGCGAAAAGGTTAGGCCGATAGCCTAGGCTTTTGGCGGTGCGTTCAATTCGTTTCTTCGTGCTATCGGGAATGTAACGTGCGAGGGGCGCATCGTTCAGAACGATGGAAACCGTCGCGGAGGAAAAACCACTTTTCTTCGCAACGTCTCGCATCGTGACCACTCTCTTCATAGCAGTATTAGCCTCGGTTAGTGCACGCGCCTCTCCAAAAGCTCATTCCACGTTCCAGCCGCTGACCTCTACTACCGGCTTGACGGTCTCTAATTCAGTGGCGCGATACGTTGCGGTGATCTGTCGCGTTTCGCCCGGCAACAGAGAAACGTAATTGTCCTGCCACAACACCGGCAGGATCTCTTCGCCGCCCTTGCCCTTGGTGACTTTCAAACGAATAAAGAAAGCCAGAGCCTTGCTGGGATTCTGCAGGCGGACCGTGGTGATTTCATCGGCACCCTTGCGATCGCTTGTAGTGCGGATGTTCAGCCTCACCCTCGGCAGCTGCTTTAGCGCGGTGAAATCAGCGTACGCGGCAGTGGGAGTCGTAAACCAATTCGATTTCTCCCAATCCAGCGTTTCCGGAGCGGTGGAAAGCCAGTAGAAATTCGAGCCAACGATTTTGCCGGTCGAATCTTGGACGGTGAGACGAAGGAAGTAAGTCGGGGTCAGCCCCTGGATTTCTGGCAGGTCGAAGATCTTAGCTGTGCTGTCGGCAGGAGCATTAACGCTTTCTTCCCTGGAAAACTTCTCGCTCATGTCCAGGTTGTAAATCTTGACGGTGAGCTTAAGATCGTTCGCGTCTTGGTACTGGCTGCTGACCAGCCAAACGGCGTGATCGTCGTAACCATACATCGGATGGAGCGCTTGCATGGCTGTTTTCGCCCCAAAATACCCGCCCCCCGGCCGCAGATAGTAGTCGTACAAATGCCAGATTAACGAGGGCCAGGCATTGTTCAACATCCATTGAATGACGCCGGTCGAGGTGTACTTGTTTCGGCTGTACGCCTCAAACATGGCCCGAATCCCTTCATAAGTCATCAGCTGTGACTTGAAGGCGTAATCCCGAACGTTCTCGGCTTTGCCGTAGCGCGCGTTCAAGGCATCCGTGAACACATGAATGTCTTTAAACGATCCGCCACCTGCGTGGTAATTCCAGTAGTCATCGATGGGCCAAAGATGATCCTTTGGCAGGAATCGTTCAAGGCTCTCGATCGGTGGTACAGCAGGACCGGGACTGGTCTCTGTGTTGAATCCATAGGCGCCACCGCACTCCCCTTCTGCGCACGGCGTGGCAGAAGGATTCGCTGGAGAATTGAGAGACCAATAAGATGGTGCGACGTACTCATACGGCCCGGTCATCTTTACGCCGCTTACGCCGGAGAAGCCCGCTGGCTTCGCCGTAGCTGAAGAAACGGTGGGATTCGGCCACAGCGCCTGCTTTTCTACGTCGAGATACATTTGCTCGACATCCGGCGGAGGCGGATTATCGCTGCCGTTCAGCCACATCAACAAGCTGGGATGGCCTCGCAGACGATAGATCTGCGACTCGAGCGATTCCTTCGCGATCTGATAATCCGCATTCGACCACTTCGACCAATGCTCCCAGTGGTCGCAGCAACACCACCCGGCCATCACCAAAATGCCCATGCGATCGGCTTTTTCGAAGAAATCATCCGGTTCCAGTTTGCCCTCGAGACGAACTGTATTGAGCCCCATGTCCTGCGCGTACCTGAGGTGGGCATCGATGTTCCGCGGATCGTAGCGGAGCAGCATGTCGGAGCTATAACCACCCCCGCGAATCAGAATCCTCTTGCCGTTGATCGTGAAGAAGCGTTTGTTGTTGGAGTTCAGTTGCGAGGTGATTTCGCGAATGCCGAATTGCGAGTCGGATGCGTCGGAAATTTTCCCGTCGATCTCGAATTCCAGGTGCAGGGGATACAAGTTCGGGATGCCCATCTGCTTCGGCCACCACAGACGCGGGTTCGCCATTTGGAGTTGTGGGAACTTGTCAGCGCTGAAAACCACATCTCTGACCTCGTTTGGCCCGAGTTGGACTTGCTGTTCAAACTGGATGTTTTCAATTTTTCCCTTGAGTATGCCTTGCACTGGCTTGTCGCAAGCATTCTTCACCTGCGCAGTTACCGTTAGCGCCGCACTATCGTTCGCCGGCGAATTGACGTGCGACAAGACCGCGGGATATCGCAATGCGACCGGCCCGCTCGTTCTAACATTTACGGCTTGCCAGATCCCCATATTTTTGTCGGGAGGGGCGGGATTCCAATCTACAAAGGTGATCGCGAGGTCGTCTTTCTCTGGAGCCCAAACTTCAACTGCGAGAACGTTCTCTGCGCCCACATGCACACTGCTCGTGATGTTGAATTCGTATCTACGCCACGCCCCAGCCACCTGCTGGATGTTGGCAATCTGTTTCCCGTTTAGCCAGATGTTTGCGCGATAGTTGATTCCGTTGAAATCCAGCCATATCGTTTTTCCTTTGTCGGTCGCGGGGAGCGTGAATGTCTTGCGATACCACCAGGCGATCGCGAACGGGCTGTCCTGCGGCATGGCGTAATTCGAGAAATTGCCGCCGATGGGATAGTTGATCCCCGGAAGTTCTCGCAAATTCATTCCAAAGTTCGGATCGGGATACACCTTCTGTTTAACCAATGCAGCCACGACCGTGGTCGGCACGGTCACTGAGTACCAGCCCTTTGGCTGATATGAAGGCACCGAGATAACCTCGCCACTTTCGGCTACTTTGCCGGACGACTGCAATGTCCATCCCTCGGCTAAGCGCAAGTTCGAGGAGGGATGAATCTGGGAAAAAGAAGCTGAGACAGCGAAAAGCGACATAACCAGCAGCCAAACAAAAGCAAAGCTTCGAATCCTCATTATCTGAACTCCTGGCACCGGGGCCGTTCGATAAACAATCAGTCGATACTCTCGGCTAGTCTATTAATTCGTTTTAATACTGGACTACAGATGATACTCTAACTTCGAAAAAGGGAAAGGGAGAAATCGATATGCCAAATCGCATCTTGGTTATGCTGTCCGTTTGCGCCGCCGGCTTGCTCTGTATCTCGAGTCAAACAGCATGCGCGCAAGATGTCGCGGCCCAGCCGGCGTCTTCGATCCGGCAGGAAGTGATCGATTTGCAAAAAGCCTTTAGGGACGCCGAGGAACGAGGCGATACCGAGTATGTCAAGAACGCGCTTGCTGACGATTTCACGTCGATCGAAACCAATGGCGGCAGCTCAGGAAAAAACGAATACGTGCGCGACATTCATCCACCGGAGCGACCGGGTCCATCGCCGATCTTGTACGATTTCAAGGTCATAGAACTTGACCAAGGGTGCGTGGTGGTCACGTATAACGCGGTATTTCCAGGCAGCCAACTGGAGAGATATCAGCACTTGAGCAACACCTGGGTGAAGCGGGACGGCAAGTGGAGGCTGAAGTTTCAGCAAAGCACGCTGAATCTCTGGAGCGCGCACGACTTGGATTGAATCAGGCGACTACACACAAGGCAAACTGACGCCTCCGGCAAGATTTGCTTTCAGGAATACGTGCTTATGGGCGATCCCAAAAGAATGCCGTTAATCAGCAGCTGCCGCACCGGCTCCTGCCGCGAGTCGGCCGGCTACGCGGTCGATCGGGGCTGATGGTCTCTTCTTCGGACGGTTGAGCCATTCTGCAGCTCGGCGTTCCGCCTCAACAATTTGTTCCGGCGTCATGCTGCGATGCAGGTCCTTCATGACTCTCGCGATCTGTTCCCCGAGAAGGAGGTACCAGGTGTAGGCGACGACCGGATTTTTGGCGCTCACTTTTTGAGCGAGAGCCAGTTGCGCCATGGGCAAGCCTTCAGCAGCCGCTTTCTCACACTCTGCCAGGGTCGAGTTCTCCCAGGCCAGATGTCCGGAAGCCTTCAGGCCATTTCCGGGTGCGGAAGCCGAACCGTTTCCTTCACTCAATGTCATGAAGAGAAGCTCGATACGGTTCGAGACTCCCAACTTGTCAAACACACGAAAAAGATAATTCTTGACGGTATGCTGGCTCAAACCGAGACGTTCGGCGATCTCTTGATTGGTCAGGCCCTCGGCGAGGCTCTGGACGACTTCCTGCTCGCGCTTCGATAGCAAGGCCCTTCCGTTCGCGTTTACGGCGTGCACCGTCGGTGAAGCTGCAAGGGCCTTCAGTGCCAGGCACATCTCTTCGCTGTTCGCCCAAACTTGGCCTTGATAAACGCAGCGCACGCACTTCCTCAAGGTTTCAATCGATTCATGGCGGCGAAAGACGCCTCGCGCTCCCGAGCGGAAAGCACTGAGAATCACTTCGTCCTTGGACGAATCGAGAAGAATGACGGCGCGCAGATCGGGGCGCGAGGCGCGCAGTTCCCGTAAAACCTTCAGACCCTCGTTGGGTTCCTCCTCGAGCGTGGAACTGATCAAGAAGACGTCGACATTATGTTGTTCCGCCGCGGCTAACAACGCGTGAGAATTGGGGTCTGCACTTATTACCTCGAGCCCGGCATCGCGCTTGAGCGCGTCTGCCAGCAATTGAGTGTGAATCCGCGTATTGTCCGCAACGAGAACACGAACCGCGTGGCCGCGCAGGGTTTGTCCGGGTTCCATAGCGCTCCTCCGAGCGAGACTACTTCACTTTGTCCCTGGGGTCGAAACCGAGTGACTCCAATGCGCCGGGAGCTTAAAAGGCTGCAGCTGACCAGCCTGTTGGGGGGCGAACTCGCTCACTCGGTGGGGGCCGAGAAATTCCGACCACATTGCGCTACCGATCACTACCGACGAAGTGGCAACCGGCGCTACTCGATACTCAACGCCTTACCGCAAAACAGTGGGTAACATATTACCCTAGGTTACCGGTTGCAGGTGACAAAAAACTGCAGCATGCGCATCGGCCTGCAACTGTCGAAACCGTTTGCGACTTTCTTTCGTTTAATTGCACGTCCAGTCTCGTGGCAAGGGGCAGATTCGTCAATGGCACCAAAGAGGCGGAACGTAGGTAAGAGGTGGGGGTCGCAGTCACGAACTTACGAATGAATGGGTTACAACAGTCTTGGGTTGACGTGAGCCGAACCAGCCGCCATCTCAAGTAGCGCATCGCCCGGTTGCATCTTGGAGGGTGATGTTCTCTGCTACTAGAGAAATCCTTCTCTAGTTCTGTTTTCCCGTGATCACGGTACGATACGCTCTAGCACTCATGAGAAATGCGTCGCAGAGTGCCTCTACCTCTTGCAGCGCTCTGCACTTCCACCTAGTCTGATTGCAATCTCAGGCAAATATTCCCCCAGTGATTTTCTCATCCCCCAATGCCCGAGGGGTCAAGGGTTCAAGCAATACCTCCGAAAAACTATGCCTTCGTTCGGGTCGATTTTGCACATGTGACTCAGAGGGCGGAGCTGTGAAGATCGCAATCCACCTCACAGCAAGAAATCTTGTAGTTCCTTTCTAGCTACCTCCAATAGAAAGTTTCACCGCTTTCAAAGGAGCCCCCAAATCCGTGGCTGAAAACGCAATCGAAACTATTCGTTTACTCATTGTCAGCCGAGAGCCCGGTGTTCTTCGTCCGCTGTGGTCAATCGGAGAAACGAACTCCTGGCAGCTCGAGACTGCTGGCAGCGGCTGGGAAGCCTTGGAGCGGCTGCAATCAGGTGCAGCGCCTCACGTGCTTCTGCTAGACGTACCACGCGGCGACGCGGATGCTTTGCACGTTGTCCGTTGGTTGCGCCGCTTGCGTCCGGATCTGCCGATCATTGTCCTTTCCTACCCGAACGGAGCCTCGCAAGAAAAGGAAGCAATTCGGCTTGGGGCTCAGGATTATCTGGTGCGTCCGTTCGACGAAGCCAAATTGGAAAACACGATTCGGCGCCTCTTGGACAACTCTCACGAGGTGGAATGGGCAGAGACAAATAGCGAAGAAATCGAGCAACTCGAGGATGGGGCGTTCTTTATTGGCATGAGTCCAGCCATGCAGAAGTTGCGGGCCCAGGCAAAATTACTGGCCGAAGCTGACGTGCCGGTGCTCATCTTCGGCGAGAGTGGAAGTGGCAAGGACACCGTCGCTCGCTTGGTCCACAAGCTTTCCGTTCGCTCCGGATGCAAATTTCTTCGAGTGAACTGCGCTGCGCTTCCTGGGGAACTGCTCGAGGTCGAGCTCTTCGGCAGCGAAGGCAAATCTTCTCCGGGAACGCCGACGCGCCCGAGATTGGGCAAGTTCGATGTGTGTGGTAAAGGAACGATCCTGCTCGAGGACGTTGCGGCGATGCCCGACAACTTGCAGGCAAAGCTGCTTCAACTGTTGCAGGAAAAAACCTTCATAAGGCCCGGTGGAAAGCATAGCGTCGCGGTTGACGTGCGAGTTTTGGCGACTTGCGGGAATCAGCTGGAGCGTGCGCTAGCGGAAAGGAAGCTTCGTGAAGACTTGTATTATCGCCTGAGCACATTCACACTTTCTGTGCCGCCTTTGCGGCAACGCAAAGAAGAAATTGCAGTTTTGGTGCAACATTTCATGCATCGTCTGGCTAAGCAGTATGGAATTACCTCGCGCACGTTTTCGCCGGCAGTGATCGACGCCTGCCGCGACTATACTTGGCCGGGGAATATGAAAGAGCTCGAAGAGTTTGTGAAGCGCTATCTGCTCATGGGAGACCCCGAGCTTTCTTTTAGGAACGACAGCGAATTAGAAGAGGAAGCCGAGGAGCCAGCCCTCACGATTACCAAGATCAACGGATCAGCATCTGCATCAGCCGTAAGCGGTCTTAACGGATCCGGACCGAGTTCGCTAAAATCGTTGGTTCAGAACGTGAAACTAGAGGCCGAACGGAATGCGATCTCCGCTGCGCTCGAGAAAACCGGCTGGAACCGCAAAGCCGCGGCCCGACTATTGAAAGTAAGTTATCGGACTATCTTGTATAAAATCGAGCAATATCGCATGAAATCTCCAGAAGCGTACTCTACTCCGCTCGCGGGGAATGGCTTCAACGGCAACGGGGGCACGTTGAAGCATAACGAGAAGCATCGCTAAGTCTAGTTCGCGAAGATCAAAGCTGAAGTGTACGGAGCCCAAATGAGAATGAGGATAACCAAGATCGGTTTTGGCCGGTTGATTTTGATTCTGGTTTTCGTTCTCACAGCGACATGCGCGTTGGCGCAAACGGAGAGTGTTCCCGGATCACCAGTTGCGCCGGGCGGAAAAGCTCACGACAACTCTTACGTTATTGGTGTCGACGATGTGCTGGCCATCAGCGTGTGGAAAGAACCGGAAGTTTCGAAAACTGTTCCGGTCCGCTCCGACGGCAAAATCTCGTTGCCCTTGGCAGGTGAAGTTCAGGCGAGTGGGCAAACACCTGTGCAACTCGAGCAGCAACTTACGGCCAAGTTGAAAAGCTACATCTCGGAGCCGGAAGTCACGGTGATCGTTGAGAAGATCAACAGCGAGAAGTTCAACATCCTCGGCATGGTCGCTAAGCCGGGTTCCTTTCCGCTGACAAGCGCTTCGACAATACTGGATGCCATCGCGCTCTCTGGGGGCTTTCGTGACTTCGCGAAACAGAAATCAATCTACGTGCTGCGGAAGAATCCGGACGGAACTGAGTCGCGACTGCCCTTCAACTACAAGAAGGTCATTAAGGGCAAGAATATGACGCAGAATATCAAGCTGCAATCGGGCGATACCATCGTCGTCCCGTAACTTCCATGCTCAAGTTAGCCGTCTTATTAGTCATGGTTTCTTTCGCCACGATTCCACTTTGGTCGCAGGATAACGAAACCGGCGCCGGTACGAATGCCGGTAATGACCTGCAAATGGCTACTCCGCCGCCGGTTAGCGGCGAATCCTATCCGAGCACCTATGCCGGAGCCGAGCGTTCCAACTACTTGCGTGCCGGCTTATCTTTCAATACGCAGTACACCGACAACCTCCTGGGCGGCACCAACCACGTGAGTGATATCAGCTACAACATCTGGCCGAGTATCAGCCTCGACAAGCGAACCGGCCGGATGCAACTCGTGTTTACTTACAGCCCCGGTTTCACCGTTTATCAGAAAACCGGTTCGCTCGACCAAGCCAATCAAAATCTCGGAATCAACTTCCAATATCGCTTGAGTCCTCACGTGACGCTCAGCTTGCGGGACAGCCTGGTCAAAACCTCAAACGTTTTCAATCAGCCAAATCCGCTTGAGGCGAATCCTGTCCCTGGCTCAGCTCAAGCCCCGACGGTAGCAGTTGTGGCTCCTACGGCCGATCAGTTGAACAACAACGGTGGGGCGACTCTCAGCTATCAGTTGAGCCCTAGCAGCATGGTTGGTGTCGGCGGTACATTTTCTAACCTGCACTACATCAACCCAGTTCCGGGACTTTTCGATTCGAACTCATTCGGAGGATCGGCCTTCTACAATCATCGCCTGTCGAGAAAACAGTACGTTGGCGCGAATTATCAATACCAGACCTATCGTGGCTATCAGGCGACAGGGCAATACAATACCCAGACACATACGATCTACTTGTTCTATACCGTATATCTCAAGCCATCGCTCACAATATCAGTCTCCGGCGGCCCGCAATATGCCGAGATTCCGCAGCCTCCCTTGCCGAGCTTGCATAGCTGGAATCCTGCGGGGAGCGCAAGCATTGGATGGCATGCCCGCCACACAAATATCGCCGGCAGCTACTCGCGCATTGTCTCGGGTGGTGGTGGATTAATTGGCGCTTTCCACTCGACCTCGGCAAACGCTTCCGTAAGTCAGCAGTTAGCACCGAGATGGAGCGCCGGAGCGACGGCGTCGTACTCGATTTACAAGGACATAACCCCATTCTCCTTTTTGACCACTCCCGGCGGGCATACTCTGTCGGGGAGTGCAACGCTGCAACACAGTTTCAATACGCATTTCAACGCTTCAGTGGGATATACCCGCTTACATCAGAGTTATGGCAGTATTCCGTTGATCAGCAATGCCCCCGATACAAACAACGAGTGGATCTCCCTCTCGTATCAGGTCACAAGAGCGCTGGGAAGATAATCATGGCTGAAGATTTCCAAGAGCAGGGTGCAGGCGAGTTTAATCTGCAACATTGGTTGGGAGTGGCTCGCCGCCGTCATCTGCAATTTCTGGTTCCTTTTTTCATTGGATGGCTGGCGGTCTGGACGGCAAGCTGGATCCTGCCGCCACGTTATAAATCGAGCACGTTAATTCTGGTGGAACAGCCCACCATGCCGAAAGACTACGTCACGCCCAACGTCAACGACGACCTGCAAGAACGCGTGCAGAGCATTACCCAGCAGATTCTGAGCCGTACTCGTCTATTGCACATTATCGAACAACTGAATCTCTATCCCGCGACTCCGGGAACCAACGTCGATGGAAGAATTGAGGAGATGCGCAAAGATATCGAGATCGAGTTGGTTCGCGATGCCAGTCAGCAACGGGTCACCGCATTTAATATTCATTACTCCTCCCGTGATCCCAATATTGCCCAGCAGGTCACAAGCGAGCTGACGAATCTGTTTATCAGCGAAAATAACGAGGTGCGGCAGCAACAGTCGGAAGGCACGACCAAGTTTCTCGAAGACCAGGTCGAAACCGCCCGCAAGAGCCTGTCCGAGCAAGAGGAAAAAATTCGAGAGTATAAAGGGCAACACGTGGGCGAGTTGCCTACGCAGTTGGGCAGCAACCTGCAGATTCTGAGTGGGCTGCAGTCGCAGTTGCAAGCAGAAAACGACGCCCTCAATACCGCCAAACAGCAACACGTTTATCTTCAGACCCTACTCAGTCAGTACAGAACCATGGAGGTTTCGACCACCACTAAAGGATCTGACTCTGCACCATTGGGTCTTCCAGCTATTGATCAAGAGCTCGACAAATTGAGGAACCAACTAGCGGATCTCAGCTCCCGCTACACTGACCAGCACCCTGACGTGCGCAAATTGAAAGACCAGATCGCCAAGACAGAAAAGATGAGAGCCCAGCTGATGGCCGATCTGAAAGCCAAGGCCGAAGCCAATGCTCAATCCGATGACACTTCGGCGGTGACTCGAAATGGCGTTGATAATGCACAATCCGCACCCATGGCGCAGTTACAAGGCCAGTTGAGGTCGAACGAGATCGAGATTCAGAATCGCGAACGTTCGATTGAGTCCCTTCAAGCGAAGATTGGTGAATATCAGGCCCGCTTGAATGACGAACCGGTTCGGGAGCAACAACTCGCAGACTTGACTCGCGGCTATGATCAGTCGAAGGCAAACTATGATGATCTGCTGAAGAAAAAGAACGAATCGGCCATGGCCACCAGCATGGAACTGCTGCAGCAGGGTGAACACTTCCGCATGATTGATCCGCCGAGCCTCCCGCTCAAGCCCGATTTTCCAAACCGGCTGAAATTCTGCGGCATCGGTTTGGGAGTGGGGCTTGCGTTAGGCGTTGTGGTCGCCGGTGCTTTTGAAATGATGGACCATCGTCTGTTCGACGAAAAGCAAATCGCAAGTCTGTTACCGGTTGCAGTACTCGCGGAGATTCCCGATGTGATCAGCTCACAGGATGAGCAGCGGCAACGTAAGCACTTGTGGCTCACTTGGGCTGCGACCGGCGCAGTCTGCGTAGTAATTCTTGCAGGTTCGGCAATCAGCTACCTGCGCGGCTGACCAAAATGTATAAAGCTTTTTACAACCTGAAACGAAATCCATTCGAGATCACGCCCGATCCCGCGTTTCTCTTTCCAACCAAGAAACACAACGAGGCGCTGGCCTCGCTTTACTATGGCGTGCGCCGGCATAAGGGATTTGTGGTTCTGACCGGCGAAGTCGGAACAGGGAAGACCTTACTGCTGCGTTGTTTACTGCAGCTTCTCAAGCGAAGCAACGACGTCAGTTACGCCTATGTTTTTAACGGTCGGCTGACGCCAGTCGAATTTTTGCAATACGTCGCGGGCGACTTCGGGCTGCAGAGCGCGGGCAAGAACAAAGCCGACCTTTTGTTGGAGCTTGCGGGCTACGTGATCGGGCGCAGCCAAAAGAAGTTAACGACTGTTTTGGTCGTCGATGAAGCCCATCATCTTTCGGCCGACATTCTTGAGGAGATCCGGCTGTTAACCAATCTTGAGACGGCCCAAGAAAAACTGCTGCAGATTTTGTTGGTCGGACAGCCAGAACTAGACGACAAGTTAGACTCAGTCGAGTTGCGGCAACTGAAACAGAGAATTGCGTTTCGGGCTCAGCTCGCACCGCTCGATTTGCACGAAACTCAGGGATACATCGAGCGGCGGTTGCAGCTTGCTGGAGCCGACTCCCATGTTTCCGCCATCTTTCCGCCGCAAACCGTTGCGGCTGTGCACCATCACACCGGGGGAATCCCGAGGCTGATCAACACCGTCTGCGAGAACGCTTTGATCGGGGCTTATGCCAAGCAATCCCGCGTCGTGACCGCAGACATTATCGAGGACATCGCGCGAGACTTCCGGCTTGGCGTGGTGCAAAAATCCTTTAGCACGCCTTCCTCGCTACTTGAAGAGACAGACGCTCAGAGGGCAGCCAAAACATTGCTAGACCTGTACGCGTATCTGCAAAAATCCTCCGACCGTGGGAACGTGCTTCCAATACCCATTACCGGGCGCAAACAATGAGCCATATTTTTGACGCATTGCAAAGAGCGGAAACGGAACGCTCTGGGGCTGAGCTCGACGATTTTGCTCTGGCCAATGAGTTGCTGAAGCTCGCTGAAGCGGAAGCAACCTCCATTGCTGAGCGTCAAGCACCGCCGCCACCAATCCAAGTGCCAGAAGCGCGCACAGCGGAGCCAGCCCATGCGGCCGGGACTCCCGAGCGCGGTATGACTGAGAGCCGGCTCGTAGAGTCCATAATTCCGCCGAAAATCAATTTCGAGCAGTTTGAAAATCTTCCAATCGTAATGTCGGCAAATTCCAAGCTGGTGTCAATAACAGAAAAAGACAGTTTGGCTGCCGAGAAGTTTCGATTCCTGGCAGTGCGCTTGCGGCAACTTCAGCAAAGCCGTCAGCTCAAGAAACTGCTGATCACCAGCACGATTCCGGAAGAAGGTAAGACAACAGTCTCCGCGAATCTCGCCTGTACATTCGCGAGACGGAAGCAGCAGAGAACTTTGATCCTTGAAGGAGACCTCAGGCGCCCGACCTTGGCTAAGCAGTTTGGTTTGGGCCGAGTCCCTGGATTAAGCGAGTACTTGCAGGGCGAGTCCGATGTCATTCATAGCATCTATCGCCTCGATGCTCTGGGGCTGTGGATTTTGCCCGCCGGCAGAGCACCACAAAATCCTCTGGAATTGATGCAGGCTGGCAAGCTCTCACCGTTAATGGATCAACTTTGCAATTGGTTCGACTGGATCGTCATCGACAGTCCTCCCGTGCTGCCACTCGCTGATACCAGCGTTTGGGCGAGGGTGGCGGATGGCGTTCTTATCGTCGCAAGGCCGGGAAAAACGGAGAAGCACCATCTTCAGCGGGGTGTCGAGGCACTCGACCGTTCCAAACTTCTCGGTGCACTGATCAATAGCTCTGCGAATGTAGCTCGCAGCAACTACTACTACCGGTATGGTCCGAAGTCGCAAGAATCCACAAAGGAGACTTCGGAGACTCCAGTCGAAGTCGGTAATTCTGCTCGTTCGTAATTCGTAAGGCTGCAACACATCCCTCCAAAACATTTCGAAACTGAAACAACTCAGAACAAAGTCGTTTTTGCCCACTGGGAAAACCTTGGCAGCACAAAACAGGAGGAAGTCGTGAATCTGCGACGCTCAGGTAACGGATCAGCTCTCAGCCCGCTCGCGCTGGAAGGAAAAGCGACGGCGGAGCGCGAGATTTTGGACGAACCGTCTTTTAAGAGAATGATCTCGCTCGAGCGAAAAAGGACGGAACGCTCCGGCAATCCGTTTCTGTTGATGCTCGTGGATATGGGCGAGCATCCGCTTTCGGCAAAGACTTCGAAGACCCTGGGCCAGATTCAAGCCGCGCTTGCGATCACCACGCGGGAAACTGATGTTACTGGCTGGTATAAGCAGGAGGCCATAGTTGGCGTCATGTTCACGGATATTGGCGTGGAGGGCAAAGCGACGATCCTGAGCACGCTCATCAGCCGCGTCAGTGAAACCTTGCGCAGCCAGCTAACGCTTGAGCAGTTCAACCGGGTGAGCATCTCGTTCCATGTCTATCCGGAAGAGTGGGATCACGATTCACCGCAAAGGCCGAGCAATCCCGCGCTCTATCCTGACCTTTCGAAGCGCGATGAGGTGCGCAAATCGTTTCGGGCGATGAAGCGCGCAATGGATGTTGCTGGCAGCTTGCTGGCGCTTATTGTTTTGGCGCCAATCTTTCTGGTGATCGCGATTGCGATCAAGTTGACCTCGAAAGGCCCGGTCCTGTTTCGTCAGCCTCGAGTAGGACAACACGGGGCTTCGTTCACATTTCTAAAGTTCAGATCGATGCACGTCAACAACGACGCAAGCCGGCACAAAGAATTTGTAACCAAGCTGATCGCCGGAAGGGCTGAGCAACGTCCTGCCAACGGCAATGGAGAAGTGGTTTACAAGCTGACAAATGACTCCAGAATCACGCCGGTCGGCGCGTTCCTGCGTAAGACCAGCTTGGATGAACTTCCGCAGTTTTTGAACGTCCTCAAAGGCGAGATGTCGCTGGTTGGCCCTCGTCCGGCGATCGCCTACGAAGTAGAAGCCTATGACACTTGGCATCGGCGCCGCGTGCTCGAAGCCAAGCCCGGAATCACCGGGTTGTGGCAGATCTGCGGTCGCAGCCGGGTGAAGTTTGATGACATGGTTCGGCTTGACTTGCGCTACGCAAGGAACTGGACACCCTGGCTCGATCTCCAAATCCTGATGCGCACACCGCGTGCTGTCGTCACAGGCACCGGTGCCCTCTAAAAATAACTGAGCAGTCTGAAGAACTCACGCCCTCCCTGTAGAACGCTCCCAACTTAAATCGACTAACGGCAATTTTCGAAGGGCGGCCAACAATGATTAATTTCGGCGTAATTGGATACGGCTACTGGGGTCCGAACGTGGTTCGGAACCTCGAGCATACCGACGGATGCAAGGTCGTCGGCATCTGTGACAAGAGCCCCACTTCGCGCAAGCGTGCGCAGAAAGCTCACCCTGCGATTCCGGTGACGGCACAACCGGAAGATTTGATTTCATCTGGCGAAACTGACGCGATTGCCGTCATCACGCCGGTCTGGACGCATTACGACCTAGCAAAGGCAGCCCTGGAGAATGGCAAGCATGTGTTTGTGGAAAAACCTTTCACCAGCGACTCCGCCCAAGCGGAGGAACTCATCGATTTAGCTGCCCGGAAGAACTTGAAGATCATGGTCGACCACACCTTCTTGTTTACGGGGGCGGTCAAGAAGATCCGGGAGCTATTGAAGGACGGCACGCTCGGTAGCGTCTACTACTACGATTCCACCCGCGTTAATCTCGGACTTTTCCAGCACGACGTGAACGTTGTTTGGGACCTCGCGCCCCACGATCTATCGATTATCGATCACCTAATTGCCGAAAATCCGGAAGCTGTTTCGGCCACCGGCCAAACGCACCTGAACGGTTTAGAAGACGTTGCTTTCATTACTATTTATTTCCCAAACAAAATTATCGCCCACATCAACGTGAATTGGCTGTCGCCGGTGAAGGTCCGCACGACTCTGATCGGCGGTGAAAAGAAGATGCTGGTTTGGAACGATCTCGAGGCGGACGAGAAAATCAAGATCTATGACAAGGGCATCAACGTCACAAACCAACAAGGTCTGTATAACCTCCTTGTGAACTATCGCTCCGGCGATATGTGGTCGCCAAAAGTTGAGCAAGGTGAGGCGCTGAGCCAGGAAATGGCCTACTTTGCAGACTGCATTAAAAACGACAAAGTCGCGTTCAACGACGGACTTGCTGGACTCCGAGTCGTTAAGCTTCTCGAATCCGCTACCAAATCCCTTCGTCAACGCGGAGCTTTAGTGTACCTGGATACACCCCACATCAAGCCATCGCACGAGGACAAGTCGTTTGTCACTGCTGCAAACACGCAAGTTGCCGGGTAACACCCATTCTCATGGACTCATTCAACAGCATTGCGCCAGACGTAAAGCTGGGTCAAGGCGTCAGGCTATCGAAGTTCATCAACCTCTATGGCTGTGAAGTGGGCGATGACACCAAGATCGGCGCCTTCGTTGAAATTCAGAAAAACGCCAAGATCGGCAAGTGCTGCAAGATTTCGAGCCACACCTTTATATGTGAAGGCGTCACCATCGAGGACAACGTCTTTATCGGACACAGCGTCACGTTTATCAACGATAGCTATCCGCGCGCCACGACGAACGGCACCCTTCAGACCGAAGCGGATTGGAAGGTCGAACGGACCGTCATTAAGAAAGGCGCGTCGATCGGTTCGGGAACCACAATTCTCGCCAACCTCACGGTGGGAGAGAATGCGATCGTCGGCGCCGGTAGCATGGTCACGAAAGATGTTCCCGCCAACAGCATCGTTGCGGGAAATCCTGCAAAAGTTTTGCGTTATATGGACCAGACCCTGGAGGTCACAAAGTGAGCCTTAATTCGAATATTCCGTTTCTCGACCTTATCACTCCTCATGTAGAACTCGAGCAAGAACTCACCCAGGTATTTCAAAAAGCGCTGCGTACGGCCGGATTTATCGGTGGCCCGATGGTGGAAGACTTCGAAAAAGCGTTTGCCGGTTTTTGCGATAGCAAGCATGCAGTGGCCATCAACAGCGGAACCGATGCATTGCGTTTTGCCCTGATGGCATGCGGTGTCAAGCCCGGAGATGTCGTGATCACCGTGCCGCACACGTTTATTGCGACGACAGAGGCAATCTCTCAAGTGGGCGCTCTACCAGAGTTTGTCGATATTGACGAGCGCACCTACAACATGGATCCGGTCAAGCTGCAGGACTATCTCGAAAATCAGTGCGTGGCGGATGGTCTCGGCCGACCGATCAGCCGCAGAAACGGTCGTCCGGTTACCGCGATCCTTCCGGTTCATCTCTACGGACAGTGCGTTGACATGGATGCGATCTCCGACCTTGCCGAACGCTATGGGCTGATCGTCTTCGAAGATGCTTGTCAGGCACATGGGGCCGAATATTTCTCAAAGAAACATAATCGCTGGCTGAAAGCCGGCTCGATGGCCAAAGCGGCTGCCTTCAGTTTTTATCCGGGGAAAAACCTGGGAGCTTGCGGCGAAGCCGGAGCAGTCACGACTAACGATTCCGCGATCGCGGAAAAGATCAAAATGCTGCGCGATCACGGCCAGGCCAAAAAGTACTACCACGACATCGAAGGCTATAACGGTCGGCTGGATGCGATTCAGGCTGGTTTGCTGCACGTCAAGCTATCGCATCTCGCGAAGTGGAACGAACAGCGTCGCGAACATGCTGCCGAGTATCGCCTTTTGCTGACGGCGGCAAATTGCGGCATCAAGGCGGTGTATGAGCCGGAGTGGTCGAAAGCCGTATACCACTTATATGTGGTCCGCACCGACGACCGCGAAGGCTTGATGAACCACCTGAAGAACGCCGGCATTGGAACGGGAATTCACTATCCGATTCCGCTCCATCTGCAGAAAGCGTATGCGTCGCTGAACTACCGGCCGGGCGATTTTCCGGCAACGGAGAGAATTGCGGCCGAGATCGTATCCCTTCCGATGTTTCCGCAACTTACGAAAGAACAGCAGTTCCGCGTTGTTGAAGGGATGAAGGCATTCAGTCGGCTCCGCAAGAAGACGGAGCCCGATTCTCTGGTTGCCGCGGGAAAGTAGCATCTAGTCGTCACAAATCTTCCTCGAGCTCCGTCAAAAGGAACTTTCAATGAAAATATCAGTAATCGGTGCAGGGTATGTCGGTCTTACAACCGCTGCCTGTCTGGGACAGGTCGGGCACGACGTCTTCTGCAGTGAAAGCGACAAAGAGAAGCTCAGCAAACTGCAAAGCGGGGTTATGCCCTTGTTTGAGCCTCACCTCGAGGAGGTCATCCAATCTACCCGAGAAGCCGGGCGACTGCGCTTCGGGTCGACCGAAGAGGCAATCGAATGGGGCGACGCAATCTTCATTTGCGTAGGTACTCCTCCGCTGCCCAACGGGGATGCCGATTTATCCGCCATCGAGGCGGTCGCACTCGCCATCGCGAAGCGAGCATCCGGATATCGGTTGGTCATCGAAAAGAGTACGGTGCCGGTCCAGACCGGTTCACAACTCAAGAAACATCTGTCTTTACATCGCAGCAAGGGTTTGAAGTGCGATGTGGCGTCGAATCCAGAGTTCCTTCGCGAAGGAACCTCGGTTGAGGATTTTCTTCACCCCGAACGGATCGTGGTCGGGGTCGATTCGCCTCGAGCGGAGAGCATTCTGCGGGAAATTTACGAGCCCATCGTTAAGCAGACCTTCACCTGCCCGATTCACACGGACTGCGAGAAAAACGGTGAGCCAATCTTCCTGGTGACCGATATCGGATCGGCTGAATTGATCAAGCACGCGTCCAATTCCTTCCTGGCTATGAAGATTTCTTACATCAACATGGTGGCGAATCTGTGCGAAATCGTCGGAGCCGACGTAACCAAGGTTGCTCAGGGAATGGGCCTGGACGCGCGCATCGGATCGTTTTTTCTGAGCCCCGGAATTGGATTTGGCGGATTCTGTTTCCCCAAGGATGTGCAGGCGTTCATCCGCATCGCTGAAAAATCCGGCTGCGATTTCTCGTTGCTCAAGGAAGTCGAGAAGATCAATCAGGGCCGGATCGGGCACGTCGTGGAGAAGCTTCGCAATGAGCTCTGGGTGCTGCGGGGCAAGAGGATCGCCCTCTGGGGGCTGGCGTTCAAACCCAACACCGACGACATACGCTTTGCTCCCTCGATTGCCCTAGTTTCGTCGCTGCTCCAGGAAGGTGCGGAGGTTCGCGCCTACGACCCAGAAGCGATGGAGAAGGCGAAATCGGTACTTCCGAACATCACCTACTGCGCGGATCCTTACGAAGCGGCCCAAGGCGCGGATGCCTTAGTAATCGTTACGGAATGGGACGAGTTCCGCCGGCCGGATTGGGATCGGCTCAGATCGTCAATCGAACGCCCGCTCATTATCGATGGTCGAAACGTGTTGGAACCGGCAGAAGTTACGCGGCAAGGATTTCATTATGTCAGCGTCGGTCGCCAGGCGCTTTCACCTGCAGAATCGTCTTCGGAAACGGATGACCGCCACACGGTCGCTGGAGTACGAAATCAACCCGCCGATGTCTTAGCAAGCTGATAGGTCTGTTCTCGCCGATAACTTTATGTTACCCCTAGCAGTCAAGCCAGAGACGGAACCTACAACAAGTCTGCAACCGGTTCCGCATGATGTTTCGAGAACAGAGGTCCGTGCTAAAACGGTCTGGATTGACCTGGATAATTCTCCGCACGTACCTTTCTTCGCACCTATTATTGAAGAACTCGAGAAGGCCGGTTACTCCGTTCTCGTTACAGCTCGAGACTGCTTTCAGGTTTGCGATCTTGCCGACCTCTTGCATGTGAACTATCGCCGCGTTGGCCGCCACTACGGCAAGCATACGATCTGGAAGCTGACTGGACTTGGCTGGCGTGCCATGCAACTCATCCCGGCCGTACTGCGAAATCGGCCCGATCTTGCAATTTCTCACGGCTCCCGTTCCCAATTAGTCGCGGCAAATTTGCTCCGCATTCCCTCGGTTACGGTCGCGGACTATGAGTTCGCCAAAATCTGGATGGGGGTGCGGCCGACTTGGGTCATCACGCCGGAGATCATTCCGAGCGATCGCGTGCACTGCGCTCCCGACCGTATTTTGAAGTATCCCGGCATTAAGGAAGACGTTTATGTCCCAAGATTCAAGCCGGATTCTTCAATTCTTGCTGAACTCGGCTTGAAGCCGGAGTCGGAGATCATCGTGGTGATCCGGCCACCGGCAACGGAAGCTCATTACCACCGGCCGGAAACTGACGTGCTATTCGCAGCAGTCCTGCAGTTTCTCGGCAGCAAGCCCGAAGTGAAGATGGTCCTGCTGCCGCGAAATCAAAACCAGGGATCTGACATTCGCTCAAAATGGAGCAAATTGTTTGCAAGCGGACAGGCGATGATTCCCGACCATGTTACTGATGGCCTCAACCTGATTTGGCATTCTGATCTGGTCATTAGCGGCGGAGGAACCATGAACCGCGAAGCTGCGGCGCTGGGTGTTCCCGTTTACAGCATTTTCCGCGGTGAGATCGGAGCCGTAGATCGCTATCTGGCGTCGACGGGAAGGCTCACTCTGATTGAACGTCCAGAAGAAGTTGCCACCAAGCTGTTATTAAAAAAGTGCGAACGCGATCAGGTCGTAAATGGTGCGGGGAATTCCGCGCTGCAGACAATCGTCGACCACGTCGAAGCCATACTCGCAAAAAGCAACTGACCCGCATGCAAAACACCGCTACCGCCGCTCCAGCAAGTCGAACTTCGCACCTGGTGGAGTTCGCTCTAAAAGGTCTTGCAGCGATGTATGACCCGGAAAAGCGGTTCTTCTGCCATCGCCTGGTCAAGACTTCGCGTGGAATGGTGAGAGAAGGAATTTCTCCGCGGTACACAATCATGACATTGCTTGGCCTGATGCGTGCTGAAGCCGCCGGCCTAGAGTCGCCGATCGATGTGGAAGAGACCACGGACCGGCTGCTTGCCGACACCGGCTGGGTCGACAATATCGGTGATCTGGGATTATTGCTCTGGCTGTGCGCAGTGAGTTCTCCTGAACGATTGAAACGCTGTACTTCGACTTTTGATCTTTCGACCGCTCTGCGGCGTTTTCCGGATGCGCGTCATTACTTGACCATGGAACTTTCCTGGTTTCTGACTGGACTGGCCGAAGCTAGTAAGGCACAAGGCAAAAGCAATTTTGAAATGCTTGCCAGAGAGACGTATGACTTGGTTCGGAAGAATCAGGGCGCGTTTGGGCTATTTGGCCATATGGGAACCTCGCAGTCACTAACCGGTTTTCTCCGCGGACGAGTGGGAAGTTTTGCTGACCAGGTCTATCCGATCATCGCAATGAGCTATTTCTCGCGAGTATTCGGCGACGAAGAGGCGCGCGACAATGCGCTCCGCTGTGCCAACGCGATCTGCGAGCGCCAGGGCACGCTAGGACAGTGGTGGTGGCACTACGACTCGGCGAATGGCCGCGTGGTCGAACATTTCCCCGTTTACTCCGTCCATCAGCATGCAATGGGGCCGATGGCGCTGCTCGCCGCAGAAGAGGCATTCGATGTGGATTTTCAGGCGCCAATTCACCGCGGGCTGAAGTGGATTAACGGAGCCAATGAGATGAAGCAGGATCTCGAAGACTCCGATGCCGGCGTGGTGTGGAGATGCATCACCCCACCCAATGCGGGCTCCTTTACTAAGGCAGTTCGCACCTTGATGGGTAGAGAGCCGCGCCAAGGAGCGTTTGAGATTTTGTACGAATGCCGCCCTTACGAATTGGGATGGCTGCTCTACGCGTTTGCTGGCCCTAGTTCTGCCGATCCGTCTCGACGCAATTAGATTTCAGGACACATCATGGCCGTTCACAGAATCAATCCGATCACCGACGCTCGCTGGAGCGAGCTTGTCGAGAGACATCCGGCCGCTACGGTCTTTCACACGTCGGAGTGGTTGCAAACCTTGCGGCAGACCTATCGTTTTGAGCCTTTTGTCCTCACGACCACGCCACCGGGCTTTCCATTGACCAATGGAATTCCTTTCTGCCAGGTTTCAAATTGGCTCGGAAGGCGTCGCTTGGTGTCACTGCCATTTTCCGATCACTGTTCGCCCCTAGTTGACGAAGCCGATCAGATGATCGAAGTGCTGACCGATTTGAAGGAAAATTGCGAGCGCGAACAATGGAAGAACATTGAGTTGCGAGCAGGAGATACCGTCATTCCGGATAGCTTATCCTTCGAGCAAGGCTCGACCTTCTGGTGGCATAAGCTTGATCTGCGGCTGAGCCTGGATCAAATTTTCGACAACTTCCACAAGGATTGCATCCAACGAAAAATTCAACGAGCCGAGCGAGAACAATTGCGGCAAGAACAGGGAAGGTCGGAAGAACTCCTGAACAAGTTCTACCACCTGCTCTTGAAGACTCGGCGTCGCCATGGGTTGGCGCCGCAACCGTACACATGGTTTCGCAATCTGGTCGCTTGTCTCGGAGATAAGGCACAAATTCACATAGTCTCGAAAGCCGACCGTCCAGTCGCGGGCATTCTTACGCTCCGCCACAAGCAGTCGCTGGTTTACAAGTACGGTTGCTCGGATGCGAAGTTCAATCAGCTAGGCGGCATGCAAATGCTGCTGTGGAGCGCGATTCAGGACGGGAAAAGAGAACAGTGCCTTGACCTGGACTTGGGCCGCTCCGATATCGACCAGGATGGACTGATCACCTTCAAAGATCGCTGGGGCGCAACCCGCACGAGGTTGGCCTACCAGGTATATCCGCCCAGAAATTCTGAGGCGGCACGGTCGACTTCTCACCCTATGTTTTCGAAGCTTCTCTTTGCATGGATGCCCGACAGTTTGCTCGCTGCCAGCGGCCGGGCGCTCTACAAATATATGGGGTAGCCGCCTCCGGCCTGACTGAGTTCACGATGCTTCGCGAGATCAAATACGTAGTCGTCACCCCGGTACGAGACGAAGAGAAACACATCGAATCGACCATTCACTCGGTTATGGGGCAGACGATCGTTCCATTGGAATGGATTATCGTCGACGACGGCTCAAGCGATAAGACCGCCGAGATCGTGAAACGATATGCAGCCTCAACCCCCTGGATGCGCCTAGTCCAAAGGCCGAACCGAGGTTCCCGCAAGTCCGGCGGCGGCGTGATCGAAGCATTCTACGACGGGTACAACACTCTCCAACGTTGCGATTGGGAATTTATTGTGAAGCTTGACGGCGACCTGACCTTTTCCTCGGACTACTTTGAGAAATGCCTCGAACATTTCGAAAGCGATCCGAAGCTCGGCGTCGGCGGCGGCGACATTTATCACGAATTCGATGGGGAAACGAAAGTCGAGTCCAACCCTAAATTCCACGTCCGAGGAGCGACTAAGATTTACCGGCGGGCGTGCTGGGAAGCCATCGGCGGGTTGCTCAAGGCCCCGGGCTGGGACACGATCGACGAAGTCAAAGCCAATATGCTCGGTTGGAAGAGCTACAGTTTCAATGACCTTCATCTGATTCATCATCGTCTCACCGGAACCGCGGACGGTCTTTTCCGCGACCGGGTCAAGCATGGATTAGCTTGCTACATCTCGGGCTATCACCCGCTGTTTCTCGTCGCGAGTTGCTTAAAGCGACTCATGCAGAGGCCCTACATCACCGGTTCTGTCGCAATGGGCTATGGATTCCTGAAAGGCTATTGGACTCACGTGCCCCGTGTGAACGACACACAGTTGATTCGGTATTTGCGGACCCAACAGCTGCGACGCCTCGTCGGGCAGGAAACGATCTGGAGATAGCGAGCAAGTAGAGTCATTAATATGTGCGGAATTTGCGGAAAAGTCGGGTTTGAGCAGGACGCAACGGTAAACCGCGCTCTGATTGGCGATATGCTTGACACCATTCGCCATCGCGGCCCGGATGATGAAGGCGTCTTTCTCGCGCCCCAGGTCGGCTTGGGTTTTGTGCGGCTTGCGATCATTGACCTGGCCACGGGTCATCAGCCGCTGTCGAACGAAGACGGCACAGTCTGGATTGTGTTCAACGGCGAGATCTACAACTATCGGGAACTGCGTAAGTTCCTCCTGGAAAAGGGACATATACTCAAGACCCAGAGCGACACGGAAGTCATAGTTCACCTCTATGAAGAGTTTGGTGCTGCCTGCGTCGAGAAACTACGCGGTATGTTCGCATTCGCTATCTGGGACCAGAAAACGAAATCGCTTCTACTCGCCCGGGACCGAGTTGGAATCAAGCCTCTTTATTATTCATTGACTGATAAAGCCATCATCTTTGCTTCGGAGATGAAGGCGATTCTGGCGGACCCAACTGTTACGCGAGAGCTTGCGCCAGAGGTGATTGATCGGTTCCTGACCTTCTTATACGTGCCAGGGGAAGAGACGCTGCTGAAATCGGTTCGCAAGCTGGCGCCAGGGCATTATCTGATGGCTAAAGGCGGCAAGGTCGAAGTCCGGCAATACTGGGACCTCAAGTTTTCCAAACCGTCGGAGCCATGGACTCTGGCAGGTGCTGAGCGGAAACTATCGGAGTTGTTAGCCGAATCTGTCGAACTCCACATGATTGCCGACGTTCCGGTGGGTATTCTTCTCAGCGGTGGGGTGGACTCGACCGCAGTATTGAGTTGCGCCGCCGAAAGAACTGAGAAAGAGATCAGCACTTACACGGTTGGTTTCTCGGGGTCCGGTTTTGCCGATGAGAGGCCGTACGCGAAATTAGTCGCCGAGAAATTCCGCAGCCGCCATCGCGACATGACGATCTCGGCGGCTAATTTCGCGGAATTTCTTCCGAAATATGTCTGGCACATGGAGGAGCCCGTTTGCGAGCCTCCTGCCATCGCCATGTACTACGTCTCGAAGATGGCCCGGAACTATGTAAAGGTCTTGCTCTCAGGAGAAGGCGGAGACGAAGCTTTTGCCGGCTACAACAACTATCGCAGCATCGTTTGGATGGAGCGCCTGAAAAGGATTTGTCCTCCTTTGAACGGCACAATGGCGTGGGGGTTGTCCCAGCTGAATTCGCACCTGCACTCCACCAGACTGGCGAAATATACGCCGCTTCTCGGTGCGATCTTCCCGCAGTATTACTACAGCCGCACCTCGACGCCATTTCGTTACTCTGGCAATGGAATCGGGGAGTTATTTTCGACAGACTTCTCGAGCTCAATCGATAAAGAGTTCGTGGTCGAGCCGCTTCGGCGATTATTCGCAGCCGTCAAGGACGAGAGCATTCTGAACCAGATGCTCTACATCGATACGAAGACCTGGCTACCCGATGACTTGCTTATCAAAGCCGACAAGATGACGATGGCGAATTCCCTTGAGCTGCGGGTGCCGTTGCTTGATCACCGCCTTCTCGAATTTGCCGCTTCGCTGCCAGCGCACTTCAAGCTGAACTGTTTCACGATGAAATATATCTGGAAGAAATCGCTGTCGAAGCGAATCCCAGGGGCGATTCTGAAAAGAAAGAAAGCGGGATTCCCGGTTCCGTATGAGTCTTGGCTGAGAAACGAGTTTCGAGACGATATTCGGGACATCTTGACCGACCGAAAGACGCTTGAGAGGGGGTACTTCCAGAAGCAGGGAATAGAGCAACTGATCAAGGCGAACGTCGAACACGGTCTTTATGCGAAAGAAGTATTCTCGCTGGTCACGCTCGAGCTGTGGCATCGGATGTTTCTTGATGGCGAGACAGTGACCCTACACCGCGGTTTGCTGCAACCGATCGAGAACGCCCGTCAAATGGCGCTCCAGTAATGTCGATGCAAGGTCAGAATACAACCCCACAGGTAAATGGCCGGCGCGCCGCGATGACTGCGGCTGCAGGGAGCTTGTGGTACGTTCCAGGTTCATTTGGTATCGCTCAGGCGCTAGGGCCTCGCTACTCATTGCGATGCGTTCTGTTTCACGATGTTTCCGATAAAGAGTCTGTATTCACTAGGGGACTTGGTGGCACGATTACGCTGAAGAACTTCGAAACGGCATTGAAGTTCTTAACCAAGCACTACACGCCGGTCAGCTTGCGTGACGTGTTAGCAAGTTTTGAGGGCCACACACTTCCGCCCCGCCCGGTGCTCGTGACTTTCGACGATGCATACGCGTCGGTCAGCGAAGTCGCGGCGCCACTATGCGCCAAGTTTGGTGTGCCGGCTGTCTTCTTCGTGAATGCCTCGTGCCTAGATAATCGGGAGCTTGCCCTCGACAATCTGGTCTGCTATGTGGCCAATGTGTTCGGGTTAGACACCATTAACACAGCAATTCAGCGCGTAGAAGGCAAGGACGATTACGAAGTACAGTCGCTGGCTGAAGTTTTCGCCCGGTTTCTACCAAGTATTTCGCTGTCGGTCAGGAAATCCTTTCGTGCCAGACTAGTTGAGTTGATTCGTGCTCGCGAGAGTGAGTTGGCATCGGAAGCCGGACTTTACTTGAGTAGTAAACAGCTTCGCGATATCGTGTCGCTCGATGTTGAGATTGGTGATCACACCTACAGCCATGTAAACTGCCGGTCGTTGTTGCCGGAAGAATTTTCGGAGGAGATCGATCGGAACCGCTCGACGTTGGAACTGGTCTCGGGTAAGAAGGTCCGGTCGTTCAGCGTGCCATATGGTTCCTCAGCAGACCTTACTCCCGAACTGGCAGCTCACCTTGATCAATCAGGATACGAAGCGACCTTTCTCGCGGAAGGCCGTGCAAACTCTGCGCACTCTCACGACTCAAGGCTGGACAGGGTGAGCATCCATGCCACAAACGATTCTGCTTTGTTTTCCGAGATTGAAGTATTACCGCGCTTGCGCGCTGCAAAGGACGGGCTACAGGCACTTTTGAAATCGGAGCATCCTTCGAGTCGCGTTAAACTAAATGGAGTTGCACTAGCCGACCGGTCCGAAGAAGCTGTAAGCCAGAGAATGTAACGTTGTTTTAACCTATATATTGTATAAATTCAGGTCAGGAACCAGAACGTATGACACGTAACGAATTCCTTTTGCAAATCGACGACATTTTGGGTCTTCAGCCCGGCACGCTTCGCGGCGACGAGAAACTGGAAGAGCTGGAGAACTGGGATTCCACCTCCCTCATCACCTTTATAGCCCTCGCGGATTCCAATGCCGGAGTCGCGGTTTCTCCTGCCCAAGTCGTGAACTGCACGACGGTTGCCGATCTTCTCCGAGTGGCTCGGGTAGAGAACCATTCGAACTAGACAGGCGTCACCATCCGAGGTACCACCCATGACATCAGAAGCCAACACGCTGCGGCCGGGCGCCCGGAGAGCACCACAACTCCCAACTGCCTTAGCGGATCTTCTGCGGAATCGCAAGAAGTTGAAAAACGAGCTGCTTGAGCAACCGAATCTGCTTTCCACTCGTATTGCGATTCTCGGCGGTTCCACGACAACCGAGGTCAAGAGCATGCTGGAGTTGTTCCTGTTGGCGCAGGGAATCAAACCAACGTTTTATGAGTCCGGGTATAACCGCTACTACGAAGATGTTCTGTTTGAAAATCAAGATCTCTGGAATTTCAAGCCTGACATTGTTTTGGTCCATACCACCTGGCACAACGTATCGCATTTTCCAGAATTGATGGAGACCGAGTCCGAAGTGGAGCAGCGGATTGATCACGAAATGACTCGCTTCCGGAGTTTATGGGAGAAGATACACTCTGAACTGGGCGCAGTCATCATTCAAAACAATTTCGACATGCCTCGCTTGCGCCCCCTCGGAAACCTCGAAGCCTCACAACCGTTTGGTCGGGCTAACTTCTTAATGAGGTTGAATGCCGAGTTTGCTAACTACTCCCACACTCACTCACGTTTCTTCATTAACGACATCCACTATCTGTCTGCCCAGGTCGGCTTAACCGAGTGGTTTGGCAACAGCTACTGGTATAGCTTTCACATGGCGCTAAGCCCGACCGCAACCGTCGCTCTGGCGCGCAATGTTGCCGCGATCGTGAAATCGATTTACGGAAAATCAAAGAAGTGCTTGGTTCTCGACCTGGACAATACACTTTGGGGCGGCGTGATCGGCGATGACGGCCTGCAGAATCTGATTCTCGGGAAAGACCACGCCGTGGGCGAAGCATTCCTTGACTTCCAGCGCTATGTGAAGAATCTCCAGAGGCGGGGAATTATTCTTGCGGTCTGCTCGAAAAATGATCCGGAGAACGCCAAGGAAGGTCTCTCCCACCCGGACAGCATACTCAAGCTCGAGGATTTCGCGGCATTCAAGGCCAACTGGAATCCGAAACCCGGGAACATTCGTGAAATCGCCGAAGAGCTCAACATCGGTCTTGATAGCTTGGTGTTTGTCGATGACAACCCCGCGGAGAGAGCGTTCGTGGCGGAGCAGTTGCCGGAAGTAGCCGTTCCGGATGTTGGGTCGGACGTTTCTATGTATGCCGAGATACTCGAACGCGAGCAGTATTTTGAAATGGACAAATTGGTTGAGGAAGATCTGAATCGCGCAGCATTCTATAGCTCCAATGCGCAAAGGAAAGGAGCTGAGTCGAGCTTCAAGAATTATGGAGAGTTTCTCGCCTCGCTCGAAATGACGGCGGAGATCGGTCCATTTGCGCCGGTTTATCTGGAACGAATCACGCAGCTGATCAATAAAACCAATCAGTTCAATCTCACAACTCGGCGGTATACGAGCGCTGAAGTTGAGGCGGTTGCACAAGATCCAAGTTTTGTCACTTTGTATGGCCGCCTGACAGACAAGTTTGGCGATAACGGCTTAGTGACTGTGCTGATTGGGCATGTAGTTGGCGAGGCCGTCGAGATCGATGTGTGGTTAATGAGTTGCCGCGTATTGAATCGCGAGATGGAACTGGCGATGTTTGATGCTCTGATCGAGCAGTGCCAGGCGCGAGGGATTCACAGGGTTGTCGGAACTTATGTTCCTTCCAAGAAGAACGGCATGGTCGCGAAGCATTATGGCACCCTGGGATTTACCCGCGTTGATACTGCTTCCGGAGGTCCAGATGTTTGGAATTTTGCGGTTCCACAAACGTATTCGGCAAAAACGCGACATATTCGCCGAACAACTGAAACCGTTCTTGCAGCCGCAGGCGAGGAACCCGTAGCTGTTTCGTCCGGAGTCTAGCGTAGTCATGACCACTGCGATTGCCACGTTGGACCAAGACAGAGTAGAAAGGTCATCCTCGAGTTCCGCTTTGCGGGTTGAGGTTGATCAGGTGACGCCTGCCGCATGGCCCAGGATACTCGACCTCTTCGCAGATGCCAATATCTATCAGACCTTTTCCTACGGTGCCATCCGCTGGGGGGCAAAGAACCTCAGCCACTTGGTTTTGAAGCGCAATGACGAAGTGGTGGGCATAGCACAACTGAGAATCGTTCAACCGACCAGCTTAAAATTTGGGATGGCGTATTTGCGGTGGGGCCCGATATGCCATCGTCGTGGAAGCGAACTTGACGCCGCAGTTCTTAGGCGGATGGCTGAAGCATTGCACGAGGAGTACGTCGTAAGACGAAGGCTTCTGTTGCAAGTCATTCCCAATGCTTTTGTTGGTTCTACCCGTGCCGAACTGTTTGAATCGGCATTCTCAAAATTTTTACAGGAAGCTCCGGGGCCTGCGAACACTTATAGGACCTTTGTTCTCGATCTTTCGCCGTCGCTCGAAGAATTGCGTGGAAACCTCGACAAGAAATGGCGGAATCAGCTGACCCGCTCCGAAAAAAACGGACTTAAGGTGATCGCAAGTAGGGGAATAGAGGCGTACCAAACCTTCTGCAGAACGTACAAACAGATGCGTAGCCGCAAGACATTTGACACCTCGGTTGATGTTGAGGAGTTCGCACGCATCCAGGAGCAGTTGGCTGAAAGCCAACGAATGCGAATTTTGCTTTGTGAGCAGGGCGGGGGGCCGGTTGCAGGATTGGTGGCCTCAGCAATGGGTGATTCTGCAATTTATCTGCTGGGTGCAACAGGTGACGATGGGTTGAATGCCAAGGGCTCCTATCTGCTTCAGTGGACATTAATTCAGTGGCTCAAGCAGGATGGCATCAGGTGGTACGACTTGGGGGGGATCGATCCAGAGAAGAACCCGGGAGTTTATCACTTCAAGAAAGGGTTTTCAGGTACGGATGTTTGTCAGTTGAGGCCATTCGTCGCATGCAATAGCCCTCTTTCTTCAGTAAGCGTCAAAGCTAGCCTGACCGTGAGTCGTGTGGTACGCCGTCTGAAGGCTTACAATTCCGGACGCACCGTCCAATCGGCTACCTAAAACATAACGCAAGGCTTGTATCTATGGAACAAGGAATCTTAAACGCAGTGGATAAAGAGCCAGGTACTGAGCACTCGGCAGGCTTCTTAGTCAGCTCGAATGCCGTTCTTCATCACGTCGGTTTCGTTGTTCCATCTATTTCGTCTGCCGGCCAAGCGTTTGCTGCTTCGATGTCGGCGCGATGGGATGGCGATGTAATTCATGATCCCATCCAGCGGGTTCGGGTAGCTTTCTTTTACCCTGTCGATTCGCGAAACCCTGTGTTCGAGTTGGTGGAACCTGCGAGCGAAACTTCGCCAGTCAGCAATTTCCTGAAAAAGCGCGGGGGATTGCATCATGTCTGTTATCAAGTCGACGACCTGCAAATCGCTTTGGACAACTCACGTCATGAGGGATGGGCGATCGCGTCTCTCCCAGCGCCGGCGGTAGCTTTTCACGGCCGCAGAATCGCTTGGGTGTGCTCGAAGACCCGCCTCCTGGTGGAATTGCTCGAACGCCAAACAAAGTAAAGATCTCTAGCAATGGATATCTCTGTAGTCATCGTCGGCTGGAACGCCAGGCACTATCTGGAACTATGTCTCAAGAGTCTCTACGACGCGCCACCGCGCCGCAGCATGGAAGTCTTCGTAGTAGACAACGCTTCGAGTGATGGCTCCTCGGAGATGATCAAAGCTCAGTTTCCCCAAGTGAAGCTCATCCGAAGTGAAGAAAACCTCGGTTTTGCAAAAGGAAACAACGTTGGCATCCGGCAAGGCCAGGGACGTTATATCGCGCTGGTGAATCCTGACGTGATCGTGTTTCCTGGGTGTCTCGATGCTCTAGCAGACTTTCTGGATGAAAACCCCAAAGTCGGAGATGTTGGACCTCGCGTGTTAAACCCCGACATGACCATGCAGAGTACCTGCCGCCGATTCCCGACACTGTGGAACAACTTTTGCTCGTCAGTTGGCCTGGCGACGCGATTTAAGAACTCGAAGTTCTTCGCCGGGGAGCACATGTTCTACTTTCCGCACGATCGGACTTTGGCGGTCGATGTTTTGGTCGGGTGTTTCTCAATGATTCGCCGCGAAACGTTCGACGAAGTGGGATTGCTCGACGAAAACTTATTCATGTATGGCGATGACGTCGATTGGTGCCGGCGTGCCTGGAAGGCGGGATGGCAGGTAGTTTTCTATCCTGGTGGCAGAGCCATTCATGACCGGGGCAAGATCACCGCTCCATATCCCGTTCGCTTTGCAGTCGCTCAGCAGCGCTCAGTTTTATATTACTGGCGCAAACATCATGGATTCCTGGGCGAGATGGGAATTCGCAGCATTATGCTCTTCCACCATCTCTTGCGCTACGGCGTCGCAGTGATCTCCGGTCTCGCGCCGGGTAAAGCCGGCGAACAACGAGAAGTGCGCAAGCAAGTGAGCGGAGCCTGCTTGAAGGGGCTGGTCTTCGAAGCCGTTCTCCACAAAGCGTAACCCCCAATGATTTTTTCTAACTCACTCGCACGAATGGCGGATTTCTACAAGCGCAACGGAATGCGGGCGACTTTTCGCCGCATGGGTTTAGCCGTCAAACGCGCATTGTTCACGAGCCGCATGGTGCTCTTTTACTGTGATCTCGCTGCACTGCGTTCACAGACGGCAGTTCTGCCGAACTCGCTCAAAGTGGAGCGGCGCAGGAGTCGGGCCGATCTCAGTACCGCAGATTTCAAGCAAATTGTCAGCGCCTGGAATCCGAAACTCGCGGAGCGCAACCTGATGGAGCGGTTTGCACTCGGCGCGTCATTGTGGCTGATCAAATATGACGATGGCCTAGCCGGCTACGGATGGACCTTGCAGGGACGCACGGTGGAGCCCCATTATTTCCCGCTGGGGGAACGCGATGTGCAGTTCCTGGATTTCCATGTCTTTGCAAAATACCGCGGCCGAGCAATGGATTGGTTTCTGATGACTTACATTCTCCACGAATTGGCTGTGGATGGGTGCTCGCGTGCATTCGGAGAAGCCGCGGAGTGGAACGCGGCATCGCTTTCATCTTTTGCGCTGGCGGCCTTTCGCCAGTTGGGTTGGGCTAGAAAATTCAGGCTCCCCGGACGCACGCTTGTATTGTGGACACGCGATGAAACCCCGCAACATCAGATAACTCGGAACGTACCCTTACAATCTCCTATTGGAAGCCTTTCAGCATCTCCGCTATGTGTACGCGACGAATCCCACTAATCATTCGGACTCAGGCACTTAGATGAAGGATACATTTTTCCGTGGTTTGATTCAGCGTTCTCTCCAATTAGTGGCGAGGATAATCCCTGGTGGCGAGAAAATACGTGTTGCACTGCACCGCGCGCGCGGAGTACGCATTGGAAAGGGCGTGTTTATCAGTCAGGACGTGATCCTCGAAACGGCGTATCCGGATCTAATAACGCTCGAAGATCGTGCGTGGATAGGCTTGGGGACCGTGATCATTGCTCATTTCCACGAAATGCGCAAAGGCGTCAAAATTGAGAGTGACGCTTTTATTGGACCACGCGTCGTCATATTACCGAATGTCACTATCGGACGTGGCGCTGTCGTGGCAGCAGGCAGCGTAGTGACACGCTCCGTCCCGCCTATGACGTTCGTTCAGGGGAATCCGGCGGCTCCCATTGCTAGATGTGGAATACCTCTTACTCCCGACGTGACACTGAAAGAGTTTTCCATGCGTCTCGAACCATTTCGCACCCGTATTAGACCCACGGCCACAGTCGCAGAGCCCGTTAACGGGCGACCCGATGAATCACACGATTGCGTATGAAGCTGGTCATCCCGCACACGGGTGAAATGCGCGCGGTAGATCGGCGTCTGGTGAGTCTGGCCGAGTTTCTTGGGATAGTTTGTGAATCGCTTCGCCTAGAGGAACACGTTCGGCAGCCTGCGGAATATATTGAAAGAGCAGTTACGGATGAGCATTCCTGTTTGGTCATCAACCCGCAACTTATGCGCGAATGGTTAGGAAGAGATGTGCTACCAAGCGACCTAGTTAGGTGCTTGGTGTCACATTTTCGATACCTGATTATTCATGCGGTCACGTCAGATTCTTCGGCATGTGGGATCGTCGCGTCCCTGTCGCGCGGCAAACTGTCATCGGTGCGCCCAGTAGAAGATGTCGGTCGACCGTACGAGATCGCTGTAAACTCAAACGATATTTGTGGGGCGTTCTCGGGACTCTCGTTCGGCCGTGTGAACCCTGACAACGACCGCGTTTTTACTGTTACCAGCGAATCAGTTCGCAAACTTATTTGCATTGGTGGCCAGCCTTTGATGGCAGAGCTGGCGGGCGACACCGCTAAGATATTGTTCATTGGCAGTGAAGACGTTGCAGACGTCAACGCACACTCCGGTTATGCACCAGTGGACGACCATTTTTCCCGTTTCATGCCCCATGCTATGGCTCTGCGCTACGTTTTTGGGGAAGAGTGTTGGCATCCCTGCGAATCTCATGCGTCGATCATCGTGGACGATCCTCTCCTGCGTCCGAACTATGGGTTTCTGAATTTCGACACTCTCCTTCGCCTCGCGAAGGAGCACAAGTTTCATACGAGCATCGCATTTATTCCTCACAATTATCGAAGAAATTCGAAAGAAATCCTGCGCCAATTCACGGAGAATCCCCGGTACTTTTCAATCTGCTACCACGGGAATGATCATACAGCGTCAGAGTTCGCATGCCACGATGTCGACTTTTTGAACACGGCCCTGGCGATCGCCGAAAAACGGATGAGGTTGCAATACGAGAGGACGGGACTTGGCTGCGATAAGGTAATGGTGTTCCCGCAGTCGGATTTCTCGATTGAAGCCATGCAGGTTCTAAAGTCGCGAAATTTCGCTGGCGCCGTAAGCTCAGCCTGGCACCCTCTAGGACAGCCAGTTCTTCCACTCTTGAGTGACCTTTGTCAGCCGGCGATGCTCCAGTATGAGGGTTTCCCTTTATTCGGACGCAATGCCGCCCGGTCTACCCGAAGCCAGGATGTTGCCTTCAACGTTTTCTTCGGGAAACCCACTATGACAGGGGAACATCACGACAGCTTCGAAAATGTGCAATATTTAGTGGAAGCCGTCCAGAGAATCAATGCCGTTGCTCCTCGTATTTCGTGGTCAAATCTGGCGACGGCCTTCAGCAGATCACTTCTCCAAAGGCGTGCATTAGACGGACCTGTAAAAATCAAGCCTTACTCCTCTACAGTTACGATTACCAACCATTCTCCGTCGGGCGAGCAATTTTCCATTGAGTGGGGCAAACCAGATCGATGCGTTCCTTTAGAACGGGTACTTCGGGACGGAACTCCTTGTTCTGGTGTTCAAGCTGATGACGCAGGCGTTCGTGCCGTAGTGGAATTACCACCCGGCGGTTCTGAAACATTCTCTCTGGTCTGTAGGAATGGTCACGTGACCGCTGAGAGCCTCGGCTTTCAATGGAATGCCAAGGCCTTTCTGCGGAGAAGGCTTTCCGAAGTGAGAGACAATCACCTAAGTAAACATCAGAGCGTGCTGAGGCTTGCCAAAAGGCTTCAGCGACGCCTCTTACCCTCAGCCGCCGTCGTTTCGTGCATCTGAGACTTGGCTGACAGTACCCTAAAGAACAAATTAGGCACGGTACTAGCGACAGACCCGGAATATGCCCTTTCGAGACCTATGCTCGCCTGCAACTCATCCCTACGATGAACTTGTGGCCTATCTACATGGATTTTCAATGAGTAAGCCACAAACTCGTACGCGTTGTTGCCGAATGGGAGAATCGATGAGGTTGTCATCCAAGCGGACGTGGCGGAGCTTAAGCACGAAGTTTTTTAATGGGAGAGTAAGTCTCTCGCTTCTCTTTCTGCTGGTCGCTATTCCCGCGTTCGCCTCGGGAGGAAGTTGCCCTTCCGGTGCGGCCTACTTGAATCCATCGACGAATACGCTAGTGACTCTGTCCAGCCTTGGTGTTACCAACTGTTACTATGTGGCAGCCAACGGTTCCGACTCCAACAATGGAACCAGCGAAGCGAGTCCCTGGCAACACGCACCGTTTATGCCGAATTGCAGCGGCAAATGTGCGACTGTAACGACCCAGAGCGCAAGCCTGTGGCCGGGAACAGGAATCATTTTTCGCGGCGGTGACACCTGGCATTTCGGTAACAGCGGCGCCACTCCATATACCGGCGGAACATGGGAGTGGAACACGGGCACGACTCCGAGCGGAACACTCCCAGGCAGCCCAATCTATTTGGGGTTTGACACGTCCTGGTATTCCGGTTCTTCTTGGGCACGGCCAATCTTCAATGCGGATAATCCAGCTTGCAACGCAACGACCGCCAATGGATCAACCTGTATTTCGACCACCGACTGGTATGGGCAACCCAGCTACTACGTTACAAGTTGCCAGTATCAGATCGGAAGCACTAATGACTTCTTTGATGTGAGTTGGGTTCACGGATTCATTATCGACAACTTTGAGATGACAGGCCTTTGCCAGAGCGATGTTGGTCAGCCGGCACACCACGACAATTACTTCAGCTACGGAAGTGCTCAGGGTCCAGACTATTTTCAGAACAATTACTTGCACGGAGCAAGCCATTTACAGTTTGCAGCTAAAAATGGAGACCCGGGATGCAGTTCAAGCACGGTTTGCACCAACATCTTTGCTTTTGATGGTAGTGTGAACAACGGCAGTGTTGGGGAAACTGTAACCTATAACGTTGTCGATTTCTCAGATTCCGACCCGGGCGGTGAGGGGCTATGCTTCGCGGGATTTTACAACGTAGCCTACAATGTCTTCCGGTATACTACCAATTGCCTTCCAAATCCGCTGCATTTATTCCACGACAATCTCTATGAATACTTTTTCGAAAATGGCCACTCGAACATGATTGAAGACGTCGGGGAGTCGACCGGAGCAAATGCGATTTACGATAATGTTTTTCGCCACGTAGAAAACGACCTCAGTACCGGGGGCGGCGTCGCTTTATGGTTCGCTCCGCCTACGAGTGGGACAGTCGATTATATTTTCAACAACGTGGTTTACGACGTCGGAGCTCTAGAGTATCTCAACATCGGCGGAACAGCGGGTAACAATGCACTAGGTAACTATACGTTCTTCAACAACACTTTCCAGACCAACATTTCTCAACCGATCCTGCGTTGTAACCTCTACACCAACGGTCCGGTGATTGACACCAATAATCATTACATCGACAATCAAAACTACATCCTTGGCCCGTGCAGTACATTAACAAGCACAACGCCCCTTCTAATGAGCAACTCAACGGCGACCAAGGACGGATACACTTCTTCGGAGACCTTTGCGTATTCCCCTACGGCGTCGAATTCGCCCACCGTCGGCACAGGAACAAACGAATACTCGGGTTACTGCAGTGCTCTATCGACAGCAGGACTCACTGCGGCGGCGACAGCCTGCCAGTCCGATGTAACCTACGCGTGCAGTTATGCCGGTAACGGAGCACCGCCCGTGTGTCCCGCACGAACTGTTACTGCGAGACCGCAAACTGGCGCGTGGGATATCGGAGCTTATGAGTTCGATGCGCAGGATCCGCCCCCTAACGCGCCCACAGGCCTGACGGCGGTGGTGCAGTGATCACGGGCGTAAGCCTCTATCCCTAACTCCGGTATCGAGCACGTCCCGTAGGCGCGCCTTAGTTCGCCGAATATCCATCTGTTGGCTAGCAACTAACAAAACCAAATGGAACCAGCACACTTTCGATTTGGCGGCGGCGCTGCCGAAACGATGCTGAATCCAGCGATGGCGCTGGCGATGCTCATCGCCATCGTGCTGATTTTCGCTCTGCCGCGAAACAAAGTGATCGTACCTTTTCTTCTGGGTTGCCTTACGATCCCGATACAACAGGTCGTGGTATTGGGGGGCCAGCACTTTACGGTCCTGCGCATCCTGATTATTGCCGCCCTGATCCGGAGAGCATTTTCAGGAGGAGGCAAGTTCCCCGGTGGATTCAACGGCGTTGATCGTGTGGCCATCGTTTGGGCAATAGCTATAGAAACCATGGTTTCGCTGCAGTGGATGGAGGCGCAGGTTTTCGTTCACAACCTGGGGGATCTCCTCGACATGCTTGGAGGGTACTTGGTAATCAGGTTTTTCATTCCCGATGGTGAGACAGTCCGGCGAACGATAAAGACATTGGTTGTTATTTGTATTATCCAGGGCGTCTGTATGCTCAACGAGCAAATCTCTCACATAAATGTTTTCGGCTACGTAGGCGGGCTTGGGCCCTGGCTCACCATGAGAGAGGGCAGTATACGTTCCGAGGGCGCGTGGGGATGTATTTCTGCCGGCGCGTTCGGCGGTGCTTTGATTCCATTGTTTCTGGGATTGTGGACGGATCGAGAAAACCGGACACTTGCGATTATCGGAGTTGCCGCTGCGACGACTATCGTAATCACTTCGAATTCAAGCACGTCCCTGCTGGCGCTGGCTGCCAGTGTTTTGGCGATTTTCTTCTGGCCTATCCGCAAGCAGATGCGCCTGGTTCGATGGGCGATCGTTCTGACTCTAGTCGCCCTGCATCTGGTGATGAAGGGACCTGTTTGGGCCTTGATTACCCATATCGACCTGACCGGGTCTTCCTCCAGCTACCACCGGTACTACTTGGTGGATAACTGTATTCGGCATTTCAGCGAGTGGTGGCTGATGGGATACAAGGACTACAACAAGTGGGGATTCATGATGTTCGACATGTGTAATCAGTTTGTGGTTCAAGCCGTGAACGGAGGATTGTTGGGCCTCGTGGCCTATATCATGATTTTCAGCAGGAGCTTCGGAGCGATCGGGAGGGCCAGAAGAAGGGTAGAAGGAGATCGCCGGCACGAATGGTTCCTCTGGTGCCTGGGTTCCTCATTGTTTTCCGTCGTCGTAGCGCACTTCGGCATTAATTATCCGGCCACAATGGAGATCGGTCTATTCACATTGTGGGTCTGCGCGTCGGTGGCAGCATCTGAGGCCAGACAGCCTGTGAATGCCAAACTAGAAATTAAGGGGAACGCTTCTCAAGTTCCCGAGTTAGTTGGTGCAGTATGACGAAAAATAAAGAGCGCGTGCGAGTACTTTACAGCTTTCCATTACGGCTGGGAGCAGACAGGATCTGTGGCATTGCGTGGCAACAGATCAATGGCATAACAGCCGCAGGGGCGGATGTCCTGGCTTTTCCCGCTTCAATCTGCAGGCCGGTTGCCGATGGCGTACAAGTCTCGCCAACACTGGCAAGGGGAAAACTGCGTCTTCCGTACAGGATCGTAGGAACCATGCGCGCGTGCGCCTTGCATGATCGCGTGGTGGCGCGCCGGTTGAAGAAACTGGTAGGGAAGGTTGACATCATCCATGCTTGGCCGTTAGGAGCACTTGAAACCGTCAAAACAGCCAAACAGTTGGGAATCCCTACCGTATTGGAAAGGTGTAACGCCCACACGGGATTTGCGATGGAGGTCGTGCAGCAGGAATGTGATCGGCTCGGCATTGTGCTGCCGCCAGATCACGAGCATGCGTACAACGCAGAGAAATTGCATAAGGAAGAAGAGGAATACAGGCTGGCCACGCGTCTGCTGTGCCCTTCGGATTTTGTCGTTAAGACCTACGTCGACAAGGGTTATCCGCTCAAACAATTAGCGCGGCACACGTATGGGTACGACGAAAAAGTATATTACCCCAGCAACGAACCGCGAGATCCCAAACGCGGCCTGACCATGATCTCTGTAGGCGTGTGCGCCGTGCGAAAGGGCTTACATTACGCCCTGGAAGCATGGCTGAAGTCGCCCGCGAGCAAGGATGGAATGTTTCTCATCGCCGGAGGGTTTCTGCCGGCGTATCAGGAAAAGCTGGCATCGATGCTCGCACATCCGAGCGTGAAAGTCCTTGGACACCGCGATGATGTCCCGGAGTTGCTGCGCAACAGCGATATTTTGGTTCTCCCTAGCATTGAGGAAGGCTTTGGACTTGTGATTGCAGAGGCCATGGGCAGTGGATGCGTTCCTCTCGCATCGGAAGCCTGTAGCGAAATTTGCGACCATATGAATACCGGCCTCATGCATCGCGTGGGAGACGTCGAGGCGCTAACCCAACACGTCACCATGCTGCACGAAGACCGAGCTTTGCTGGAAAGGCTTCGCACCAACGCCTTAAAAGCTGCTCCGGGAGTCACCTGGACTGCTGCGGGGCGCGTGCTTCTCGATGTTTATCGCGAAACGATTGCAGCACATCGCGCGGGCGCTCTCAGGGAACCCGCATACGCTCATTAACGAGTGCTCAGTTCATGAATCCTAAAGTCTCAGTCGTTATCCCAACGTATAACCGGGCCGCCAAGGTTCAGAAGAGCGTCGAGAGCGCGCTGGCACAGACGTTTTCCGACCTTGAGGTTATTGTTGTCGATGATGGGTCCTCGGATAACACGGAAAAGGCCGTCGCGGAGCGATTTGGTGATCGGGTCCGTTATTTTTACCAGTCGAATCAAGGCGCCAGCGCCTCCCGGAACAAGGGAATCGCCGAAGCGCGGGGAGAATGGATAGCTTTTCTCGACTCCGATGATGAATGGGAACCCGACAAGTTGGAATGGCAGCTTAAGACGCTTGAGCAATTTGCTCCGCAGTGCGGAGGGTGTTACACCGACGTTCGGCTGGTCAACAATTCGGAAACTCGCACCTTCTTTCAACTCGCGGAAGAAAGTTATCGGCACACAGGCGAAATCGGCATCAGCGAAGCGGCCCTAAAGCTCCTGGTGAGGCCGGGCGGCGCTGGCATGGTGATTTGCTTGTCCTCGTTCATGGGGCGAACAGATCTGATCAAGAAGAGCGGTGGATTTGATCTGAAGCTGCCCTACAGCCAAGACAGCGAACTTTTATTCCGTCTGGCGATGCAGACGAAGTTCTGTTATGTAAACCGGCCACTTGTTAGGTTTGATCGCTCGCCGGTGGAAGAACGGCATGTCGGCGTGAGCGCCCAATGGACGAAATTGGATTTTTGGCTTCGAGACAGCCAGACTCGCTTGGAAGGGCTTTTGCGTTTTCGCAACCACTTGCCGCAGGGAGTTATTGATCTGATTCACGAGCAGCTGGGCTCAATCCACAGCGGCTGGGCGAATTGGTATTTGGGAACCGGAGAATACGGAAAGGCACGCGAAGCAATGTCGCGATCTATGCGCCTGGATCCGAATTTCAACGTCGCGATGAAATGGCTGCTGACGTGGACCATCCCTGCGCTGGCGAGCCGCGCTGTACGTTACCGTCTGGAAAGAAGTGAAGGGTCCATCGCGTGAGCAGTTTTTTCAAATACATATCTGCACCGCCCATGAAAGACCACCACGATCATAACTTCGGGCGGAACGTAATCATCTGCCTGGCAACTGCATTTATCATCTGTGCCGCGGTGGAACTCACTTGTTTGTGGCTAGGCATTGCACCGCTGTTCACCTCGAATTTGCCTCTGAATGAAAAGATGCGCTTCCTTCGCGACCATCGACCGGGGCCGGCCCCGATTGCCGTCATCAGCGGAGCGAGCATTGCGCTCAACGACATCGACAGCGATTTGCTTGAGGGCGAAGAAAAGCATCCCTTTGTCAACTTGGGGGCAAACGGCGTTTCGGTGCCGACCTCGGAGCAGTTCTACAGGCAGTTGGCGGATATCTACCCTGTGCGGGAAGTCATCTTCGCTACGAGCCCCGTTGAAATGCGGGACGCTTACCGGTCCGACGTAGAAGTGCCCACGCCAGTCTTCCGCCGCTACTTGCTGGGCAGAATGACAATGGCCGAGGAGTTTACCTATCGTGACATCTCGGGGTTGATCTCGTATTGGAGAAACTGGGATCAATACCATAATCGGACATCGCCTGAGTCAATGGCATTTACTAGGACAGGAGCGGTACCGTTGAATATCGAGGTGAATCCATCTGGCCCGCAGGTGGGGATTAGCGAGGTATTTGATTTGAGTCCCCACTGTTCGCACTGCATGCGTGATCTGGCGCAATTCTGCACAGATGTTCGGCGCGATGGACGACCCTTCACAATCGTGGTCGGGCCGATCTTATCCGAAGCCATTGAAGGGGACCCACGACTCCGCAGTGTCATTGCCGATCGCAAGCAACAACTCCGCACTCTCGCCGAAGGGTGCAACGCTCAGCTTTTTGACGTTACGGATTACGCTACTGTTGATGATTCGTGCTTCGCTAATTCTATGCACTTGAATGCACAGGGCATGAGTGTAATGACCGAGGAGTTGGCGCGTTTCAGACGGGGTAATTCGGTCTCTACGAGAGCACTCACCTGCAACAGCGGTCTCCATTTGGCGAGCGGTTCAGGTGTCGTGCCACGAGAATCAGCGACTGTACGGCCTGACACTGACTGACTGGCGAGCAGGGACATTTTGTACGGCGATCCAATTCATCTGCTACTGAAATCGACCTAATTCTCCATGGTATTCTCGTCCTACAGCTTTCTTTTCATTTTTCTGCCGATCGCGCTCGTTGGCTACTATCTCGTGGCCAAATTGGGCGCGAACTATGCGGTCGGGTGGCTCGTCCTTGCCTCGCTGGCGTTCTACGCCGCATGGAATCCCGCGTTCGTAATTCTCCTTCTCTGTTCGATTGGGTTCAATTTTTCAGTCGGACGCGGTTTGCTCAGATCTCAGAGCGAGGAAAACAATAGGTTATCTAACCGTCTGCTGTTTTGGGGCGTCGCTGGGAATCTGATTGTACTGTTTTCCTTTAAATACTTGGGACCGCTCCTCGTGTGGGGGCATTCACTTTCTCTGGTTCCTTCGCGATTCGATTTCAATATCGTTTTGCCGTTGGGAATTTCCTTTTTTACCTTTACACAGATTGGATATTTGGTCGACTGTGGTCAAGGTCGCGGAAGAGATTTTGATCTCGTCCGTTACGCCGCGTTTGTAACCCTGTTTCCTCACCTCATCGCTGGGCCAATCCTGCACATCCGCCAGATCGGTCCGCAATTAGTGAATCCCGAAACCTATCGGTTGCGCAACGAGAATCTATCGGTTGGGACGAGCTTCTTCATTATCGGATTAGCGAAAAAAGTACTTTTGGCGGACCCATTAGCCGACGTCGTCGGAATCGGGTTCGCGCATCCGCACGATTTTGCGATGTTTAAAACTTGGTCGTATGTGCTGGCCTATTCTTTGCAGCTATATTTTGATTTTTCCGGTTATTCAGATATGGCGATCGGTTTGGCCTATATGTTCGGTATCAAGTTTCCCATCA
>DATJOJ010000012.1:0-3242 GCA_035507035.1 Terriglobales bacterium
GTAAGCGCCGGAAGTCAATTCGGCAAAGCGAAACGAACCGTCGGATTTCGTTTGAACCATCGCGGCCGGGGTCCAGCGCGCAACGCCGTCTTGAATCCTCTGCGCCAAGAGTTGAACTTGAATTCCCGGGATGGTCTCGCCAGTACTCGTGCTCACGCGCCCCTTGATGATCGACTCAGGCATCAGGGTGATGGTGATCTCGCTGCCGCTCGAAGCTCTGATCGCACGCCAGGTATGCAGATCTCCTAGGAAACCAGGTTTTCGAGCGAGCAGCCAACCAACCTCGCCGGGCTGCCCTGTAAATTCGAAGTGACCATCGCTGTCGCTCATCACGGCGTAGCGATCATCACCGGAGTGAACCAGCGCCCGCGCAATCGGCAGGTGCGTGATGGCATTCACGACCGTGCCGCGAATCGTATTCTGATCGTCGCTCGATTGGAGATCCTGCGCCCAAATCACCCTCGAAAAAATGGAGAGCAAGACGCAAAGCGCCATCACGCTGCTGGTCAAATTAAACCGGCAAGAGGTTGGCCTGACGCACGCGCGCGCGGCCATTCGAGGAAGAGACATTCCAACCGTGCTCCTTGGATCTGTCTACGGTATGGACACCGGTCGCAGGTGTGTAAGTTCGTGCCTTGATCGAAATCAGTACTCCGATGGTAGCCTACGATGCGAAGTTCCGGGCTCGGGGATGCCGCGACGTCGTCTCCGCAGAAAAACAAAGACCGGTCCGCCAATGAGCATGCCACCCCCGCAAGCGGCAAAGGGTACGTTTCAGCGGGAACCAGCCTAAGCGCCTTTTATTGTTTCGCGGCTTCGATTTCATCCACAATTCGGTTGAGGTGGTAAACCTTGCGCATTCCCTCGAGCAAAGCGCGGCTGTCGACCGCCACGGCGCGATTCTGGGCCGCGTCGTAGCCGTAATCGCCGCCGAGAGAGAAAATGTTCCCGTCAAAAATCAGGCCAACGATCCTGGCATCCTTGTCGATCAGGGGGCTTCCCGAATTGCCACCAATGATGTCGTTCGTTGTGCAGAGATTCATCGGTGTGGCTAGATTGAGCGAATCTCTGGCCTTGATCCAGCTCTCCGGCAAATTGTAGGGCGGTGCTCCTGTGGCGCGTTCGTATAAACCGCCGATTGAGGTATAGGGATGAACAAATTTGCCTTCGGCATCTTCGAAGCCCTTCACCGTTCCATAGCTAAGGCGCAGAGTGAAAGTGGCATCGGGATCAACGCTGGTTCCATAGACGGCGAAACGTGCCTTGGCAATTTTTTCAGCGGCGGCACGCGTGGGAGCATCCACCCGCGCCTCGTAGTCTTTACGTACGGCCAGTAGATCGTCGTTGATTAATGCGGCAAAGCGAATCATGGGATCGGTAGAGGCCGCGATCGCGCTCTGGCCGCCGTTGTACAGCTCTTCCCGAACCTTCGGATCGCCCAACTGCGTCCCGCTCACCAGGCGGTGCGCCAACTGCTCTGGCGACTCCTTGCCCAGCATTTTCCGGACGAAAGGATCGTCGGTTCCCAGGTCGCGGCGAATGGTGGAGAACGACAAAGTGAGGGTAAGCTCTTCCAGATCCGGATAGACGGGCATGGGAGCGGCCAATCGCTGCCGCACGCCGACTAGCGCCTGATCTGTGAACTGCGGGAGCCGTTCAGAGTTGGGCTTAGTGCGCTCGGCTGCCGCTCGCACCAGCGTGATCGCACTACCGAGCAGCGTTCCCCGGAAAGCGCGGTCGCTCAATTCGGTGCTTCGAATAAAAAGTTGCGAACGCACGTGTTGAATACGCGCAATGTCGTCCCAGGCGGAGACGTCGGCGGACAGTTTCGGGTTGGCAGCGGTGGCCGCGCGCAGCTTTTGTTCTTCCCGCACCTTGGTCGCAAAGAACTGCGGATCGAGCAATGCCTGCTGCCGGCCGAAGTAAACCTTGAAACCATTTTCCAGAAAGAAGAGCTCATCCCCGGCTTCGCGCGCTTGTTGTGGCCCGCGGTCGATGAACGCCTCCAGTTCCCCGCGGCGCTCGGAGATCTGCGGTATCAAGTTGGGATAGAGTACGTCGCGGTCGAAGGCGAGTTGCGATGTTGTCAGTTCGCGGAAGGTTCCGCCGGGGTTGCCGGAGACAAAAACCAGATCGCCATCTTTCGACCCGTTTGCACTCCAGTGCAGGTAATCCTTGCTAGCTACCGGTTTGTCTCCTTCGTAAGCGCGCAGCAGGCCGATATCAAAATCGAAGCGTGGGAAATTGAAGTTGTCCGGGTCGCCGCCGAACTGCGCCACCGAAAACTCAGGTGCGAAAACCAGACGCACGTCGTCGTAGCGTTTGTAGCGATAAAGGTTGTAAACGCCGCCGTGATAGAGCGACACCACATCGCAGCGGACGCTTTTATCCGACCCGCAGCTTTGCTGGAGCTCGGCTTCCTTCGCATGCAGAGCTTTGTTGGCCTCGTTGCCGGTCTTGCCAGCCATAGCGGCCTGAACTTCTTTGGTCACATTGCGGATCTCGACTAGCTGGTCAAGTTCGAAATCGGGGCACTTTCGCTCCTCGGCCGGCGTTTCCGCGGAATAGCCGATCTCCGCGAAATTCTGCTCGGGCGTTGAGATCTGCTCGAGACACTCGACTACGCAATGGTGATTCGTCATCACCAATCCTTCCGGAGAAATAAAGGAAGCCGAGCATCCGCCAGCCACGCGCAGCGATGACAGGCGGACATGGTCGAGCCACTCCGGCGAGGGCGTAAAACCGTACTTGGCGCCCACAGTCTTCGATGGAAAATTGTCAAACGTCCACATGCCTTCGTCAGCGTGCAGCGCTTGGCCCAACCCAATTAAGACCAATGCAGCAGCTCCCAACCAAATCGCAAGACTGAAAAATCTCTTGGTTTTCATTGTTATGATTTCCTCTGACCGAAAGATTTCATTGTCGTTACCACTTAACCACCACGCCAATCGAGCGGCAACCGTTCTCCAAACAGACATGATCCGCCCCGCCCCTGATGATGGTCAAGAAGCGATGTGTGCCGCACCTATTTCTGTGCGCTCTCTTCGGAGCGTTATCCAACGGCGAGCTACAAAATGGAAGAGGCGACACTTTGTCGGTGACAATCCCACTATTTGGCCAGTTACGACTTGCAATGGCTCGCCGCCTACCATCGGCGCCTTGGGAACCGGAACCTTGGAAGTAGATCAAAAGCGGCTGCAAAAACACCTTGGAAATGCGTTCTCTCTTCGGTAACTTAGTTA
>DATJOJ010000013.1:0-9081 GCA_035507035.1 Terriglobales bacterium
TGTAAATTTCCGTTGCTTCAAAACTTCGCCCGCTCCTTTCGGAGCGGGCTTTTTTATTATCTGAAGTCTAAGTGGGGTGCCCCGTCGTTATCGGGTGCCCCACCCAAGCCGGTTTTGCTTGGGTGGGGGTTTTATCTCTTACTCACCGCCGCCGAAACCCCTACGCCTGGCTGCGTTTCGAATAGACTGCCAAACTGCTAAATAGTTTGCGGTTTGTAACTTGGGAATTCTAGTGTGACTGGGTGCCCCACCCAAGCCGGTTTTGCTTGGGTGGGGTTTTATCTCTTACCCTCGCCGCCGAAACCCTACGCCTGGCAGCGTTTCGAATAGGCTCCCAAACTGCTAATTAGTTTGCGGTTGTAACTTGGGAATTTTAGTGTGATTGGGTGCCCCACCCAAGCCGGTTTTGCTTGGGTGGGGGTTTTATCTCTTACCCTCGCCGCCGAAACCCTTACACCTGGCTGCGGTTCGAATAGACATACTCTGACAATTTCACGAAATCTCGACAACACAAGGGGCTGTTTTGTGATAGAGTGGCCGCCCTGGTGGGATTTCAGGGCAGCAATGCCGCGTCACAAGCGGTAACCATCAAGAAAGAAAGCAAACCCAGTCTGAAAACGCAAGGAGATTCAACCCAATGAATAAGCACGTAACAACCTATCTTATTGCTCTTTCGGTTGCGCTGATGCTCATGAGCCTGGCCGGCACGGCTTTGGCTCAGGAACCAATCTTTGATCCCTCGGCGAAGCCCATGTTCGTCACTCTTCCACCACACGCCAATCCGTATCTTCCTGCTGGAGTCCCAGCTACGAACTTGACCCAGTGGACGTTGAACTGGAAATCTTCGTACAACAATCGCAGCTACACCACCGTTATCGTCGGAGACGATCCCGCCTCGCACAACAACACCACCACGGTTGAAGTCGGCATCGTCCCCATCAAAATGGTTTACGGCTCGAGCAATGGCAACAAGACCTTCGATCCAAACGCCACCGGCGAATTTGGCACCATGTCCGCCACCCAGATGATCAACGGTTCTCCGCTGTTCACGTCGCTGATTGACTACAATCAGGGTGGAACCGATCTCGGGACGACCCAGTACGAAGATGCCTATCAGCGCGGCAACTTCTGGGGCCTCGTTCAGACCAACACCAACTATCACCTTATCTTGAAGACGATTGTTGCCCCTGAGTTCACCTTCAACGTTCCGTCAAATGAAGGGAACGTCATTTCCAATCCTTGGAGCGGTATCCCCACGGGCACTGCCGACATCAACTGGTTTGACGAGCAACTGCAAACCATCATGTCGGACTATTCATGCACAAAGAGAGCGGAACCCTGCGTCAGCCCCAACGTTCTACCGCTGTTCATCACTGAGGACGTTTACCTCACCGAAGGTGGATGCTGCATCGGCGGCTATCATAGCGCGGACGGCGGTGCACCGTCCGGTCAGACCTACGGCTACACCACGCTTATTCAGGATGCTTCGATCCCGGTATTCTCTGAGGATATAGGAGCAGCCGCGCACGAAGTCGGCGAATGGATCATGGATCCTTTCACTACCAACCCGTCGCCTTGCCCCAGCAACGGCATTCTGGAAGTCGGTGATCCACTCGAGACCGAGACCCATCCGGAAGAGTTCGGCGATTGGCCGTACACGCTCAACGGATTCACTTACCATCCTCAGGATCTCGTATTCGTATCTTGGTTCGGTCAGACGCCATCGACCGCCGTCAACAGTTGGCACACGTTCCAGGGACAACCAACCCTCGACGTTTGCCAAACTGCTAATTAGTTCGCGGTTGTAACCTGGGAATTTCAGTGTGATCGGGTGCCCCACCCAAGCCGGTTTTGCTTGGGTGGGGATTCTCTTATCTCTTACTCACCGCCGGCTGAATCTCTTCCACATCCACCCAATTCGTCGGATACGCACCCGTATAGCACGCGGAACAATACGTCGTCTTCTCGCCGTCGCCGCAAGCTTTCTTCAATCCCTCAATCGAAAGATACGCGAGCGTGTCCGCCCCGATAAACTGCCGAATCTCTTCGACCGACTTGTTGGCCGCAATTAATTCCTTCTTCGACGGTGTATCCACCCCATAAAAACACGGTGAAATCGTCGGCGGACACGAAATCCGCATGTGCACTTCCGCCGCGCCCGCGCTGCGCATCATCCTCACAATCTTCTTGCTGGTCGTCCCGCGCACGATCGAATCGTCAATCAGCACCACGCGCTTTCCCTCCAGCAAACTGCGCACCGGATTCAGTTTCAGCTTCACGCCAAAATCGCGAACGCTTTGCCGCGGCTCAATGAACGTCCGTCCCACATAATGATTGCGAATCAGTCCAAAGCGAAACGGAATGCCGCTTTCCGCCGCATATCCCATCGCCGCCGTCACTCCCGAATCCGGGACCGGCACAACCACGTCCGCATCCGCCGGCGCTTCCCGCGCCAACTGCCGCCCCAATTGTTCGCGGCTTTCCTGCACCGCTCGCCCAAACACCAAACTATCCGGCCGCGAAAAATACACGTGCTCAAAAATGCAGCTCGACTGTGCCAGCGATGGCGAATAAAATCTCGACGTCATCCCTTCCGGCCCAATCACAATCAACTCGCCCGGCTTCACGTCGCGCTCAAACGTCGCCCCAATCAGATCAAACGCGCAGGTTTCCGAGGCAAATACAATCGTGTCCTGCTTCTCGCCGCTTTGCGCCGGAATTCTTCCCATCGCCAGCGGCCGAAATCCCCGCGGATCCCTCGCTGCAAACACCCGGTCCGGACTCACCATCACCAGCGAAAACGCGCCTTCTACTCTTCGCAGCGCATCCGCCATCGCTTCGGGCAGCGTCTGCTCTCGCGACAGCGCAATCAAATGCACAATCACTTCCGTATCGCTGTTGGTTTGAAAAATCGATCCCTGCGATTCCAGGCGCGAGCGAATCTCCTGCGCGTTGACCAGGTTTCCGTTGTGCGCCAGCGCCATCATGCCTTTATTCGATTGCACCATGATCGGCTGAGCGTTCAGCAGCGCCGAATCTCCCGCCGTCGAATATCGTGTGTGCCCGATCGCCAGGTTCCCCCGCAACCCCGTCAGCACGTCTCCCGCAAAAATATCGGCGACCAATCCCATGGCCTTGTGCATGTGCAGGGTCATGCCATCCGACGTGACGATTCCCGCCGACTCTTGTCCCCGATGCTGCAATGCATGCAGCCCGAGATACGCGAGCTTCTCCGCCTCCGGATGGCCATAAATCGCCACCACCCCGCACTCTTCACGAAATTTGTCGAGAGTCAGCATTTAGCAATTAGCCCTTAGCATTTAGCCCTTAGTAACTGACTATAACCACCAAAAAGACTTGTCATTCTGAGGGGCTTGAGCCCCGAAGAACCTATGCACTTCCTGGAACCCTCTGTACCTCTGTGTTCCCTGTGTCTAAGCTTTTCTCCGCCAACTCCGCGGGTTTACTTCGCGATCTTTTCTGTGTACCTCTGTGTCCCTTGTGTTTAAGCTTTTCTCCGCGAACTCCGCGGCTTCACTTTGCGATCTTTGCTGTGTACCTCTGTGTCCCCTGTGTTTAAGCTTTTCTCCGCGAACTTTGCGGACTCCGCGTCTAAAGCTCTTCTCAATCTGCCCCCACCAACTCCGGATCGGTCCGCAGAATACTCTCCAGCGAATTCTCATACGCGTCCCTCAGCTCAACCACGCTCGCCGAAATCATGCTCGTTCCATCCACTTTAATTTCCAGTTCGCCCGTGGCCGTCTCCCCAATCTTATCCACCGCGACGCCGTATTTTACCCCTACTTGTTGGATGGCAGACAGCTTTTCTTGGTCGCAGGAGATCACCACGCGGCTCGCATCCTCTCCAAACAGCACGCACTCCGCCGGCAGCTCCTGCGAAGCCAACTCGATCCTCGCCCCAACCCCCTTCTCGAACCCGCATTCCGCCAGTGTCACCGCAATTCCACCCTCGGAGCAGTCATGCGCCGAGTCAATCAGCCCTCCGCGAATCATCTCAATCACGGCCTTCTGCAGCGCCGCCTCGCGTTTCAATTCCAGCGCCGGAGGAAATCCCCACACCGCGCCCAAAATCTCCTTCGCATATTCCGACGACCCAAATTCCGTCTCCGCATCCGTCCGATCGCCGGCTTCCGATGCCCTCAGCAACACCACCGCTCGCCCCGCCTCGCGGAAATCGGGCCGCATCGCCTGATGCACATCGTCGAAAATTCCCACCACTCCTAGAACCGGCGTCGGATAAATCCCCTCGCCCAGCGTCTCGTTATAAAAACTTACATTTCCGCCCGTAATCGGCACGTCCAGTTCCTCGCATGCCTTGGTAATGCCATCAATCACCTGCGAGAACTGCCACATAATCTGCGGCTTCTCCGGATTGCCAAAGTTCAGGCAATTGGTCGCGCCCGCCGGCGTCGCACCCACGCAGGCCACATTCCGCGCCGCGTCCGCCACCGCATGCATCGCTCCCAGTTGCGGATCGAGATAGCACCACCGCCCATTGCCATCCAGCGCCATCGCCAGCCCGCGCTTCGATCCTTTGATGCGAATCACGCCCGCATCGCCCGCTCCCGGCCCTTCCACCGTGTTGGTCTGCACCATGTGATCGTACTGTTGCCACACCCACCGCTTCCCGCAAATATTCGGACTCGCCAAAAGCCGCCGTAGGTCCTGAGTAAAATCCGCTTTTGGGTGGCGCAGCGCTTCAGCGCTGCGATCATCGCCGTTACTCTCGCCCCGCGCTTTAGCGCCTGAGGGAAACGCCAAATCAATCGTTGCCGGCATCTCCCTTTCCACCGGTGGCTCCCATCGTTTCAGCGGACGCTGATACACCGGCGCATCATCGGTCAGCGCATGATTCGGAATCTCCGAGACCACCACTCCATGCTCCAGCACCCGCATCTTGCCATCATTCGTGACACGCCCAATCTCCGCCGCATCCAGTCCCCATTTTTCGAAGACTCTAAACACTTCCTGCTCGCGTCCCTTTTGCGCCACCAGCAGCATGCGCTCTTGCGACTCGCTCAGCATGATCTCGTAGGGCGTCATGCGCGTCTCGCGCTGCGGCACCTTATCCAGCTCGATCTCAATCCCAACCTGCCCGCGCGATCCCATTTCGCACGTCGAGCACGTCAGCCCCGCCGCGCCCATATCCTGAATGCCCACAATGGCGCCGGTTTGCATGGCCTCGAGGCACGCTTCGAGCAGCAGCTTCTCCAGGAATGGATCGCCCACCTGCACATTCGGCCGCTTCGCTTCCGATGCCTCGCTAAATTCCTCGCTGGCCATCGTCGCGCCGTGAATGCCGTCTCGCCCCGTCTTCGACCCGACATAAATGACCGGATTGCCTTCGCCAGACGCCTTCGCATAAAAAATCTGATCCCGCCGCACCAATCCCAACGCAAACGCATTCACCAGCGGATTGCCCGAGTAACATGCCTCAAACTTCGTCTCGCCCCCCAGGTTCGGCACGCCAAAGCAATTTCCATACGACGCAATCCCGCTTACTACGCCCTCCAGCAACGCGTGATTCTTATGAATCTCCGCTTGTGTAGCGCGGACATTCTTGTCCGCGCCCGCCGAAGTTGCTCGTGTGGTGCGGGTGTCCTCGCCCGCGCCTGTAATCGGCCCAAACCTCAGCGAGTCCATCACCGCAACCGGCCGTGCGCCCATCGTAAAAATATCCCGTAGAATCCCGCCCACGCCCGTCGCCGCCCCTTGAAACGGCTCAATAAACGACGGGTGATTATGCGACTCGATCTTGAACGCGCATGCCCAGCCATCGCCAATGTCGATGATCCCGGCATTCTCTCCCGGCCCTTGCACCACACGCTTGCTTTTCGTCGGCAGCCGCTTCAAATGCACGCGCGACGATTTATAGGAGCAGTGCTCGCTCCACATCACACTGAAGATTCCGAGCTCGGTGATCGTTGGCTCCCGTCCGCCCAGCAGTTGTTTGACTTTTTCGTATTCTTCTGCGGTGAGGCCGTGTTCGCGAACGACATCCGGAGTAATGGCAGGGCTGGCGGCAATATTCATGGGGAAACTCTATTTTCGCATGATCGGCAACCCTTCATCCATCACATATTCATACCGACTGGATTGTCATCCTGAGCCAAGCCGCCGCTCGCGTCGCGAACGGCGACGTAGCGAAGGAGCTATGCAAAGCGCTCTTCTAGTATCATTACCCCGCACCACTAACCCGAGGCTACATTCATGAAGCGCCATGTCGCCGCAATCCTCCTGTCAATCTTCCTTACCACCGCGCTCGTCGCCCAATCCGTCAAGAGCGATTTCTTCCGCACCTCTGACGGCATCCGCATCCACTACCTCGAATCCGGCACCGGCCCCGCCATCGTCTTCATCCCGGGATGGACCATGCCTGCCTGGATCTGGCAAAAGCAGATTGATGCCTTCTCCGCCAAGTATCACGTCGTCGCCGTCGACCCTCGCTCGCAGGGTGAAAGTGACAAGCCATCCTATGGCCATTTGCCCGAAACTCGTTCCCGCGACTACAAGGAACTCGTCGACCATCTCGGCCTCAAGCAGCCAACACTCGTAGGCTGGTCAATGGGATGTGGCGAGTTGCTGAAATATGTCGATCAGTTCGGCACCGCGAACGTCGGCGCCATCGTCCTGGTCGACGGCTTTATCGCCGACAAACCCAGCCCTGAAATGTTTTACGGCCTCTCCGGATGGATGAACACGCTGCAGCAAGACCGCGCCAAACACGCCAATCTCTTCGTTCGCCACATGTTCAATAAGCCGCAGCCGGAGGACTACATCAAGCGCCTGATCGACACGTCCATGCAGGTGCCGGCCGACTCCGCAGTCGTCCTTATTTACAACATGCTCGCCATCCAGGACTGGTCGACCGGCCTCGCCAAGCTAGACAAGCCCTTGCTGTTCACTTACCAGCCCGAGAACCAGCCTAGCGCCGACTTCCTCAAAGCCAAACTCGGAGACAAAGTTCGACTGGAAAAGTTCGAGGGCGACGGCCACGCCCTGTTCGTCGATGATCCCGACAAGTTCAATCAAGTCCTCGCCGACTTCCTCAAAGCCGCGCCCACCCAGTAATCTGATGTGATTCAAACCGATGCCTCCGCCATGCCTCCAAACAAATTCCTGCCCCCCGCTGTCGTCTTTTGTGCCCCATTTCCGATTCATTCATTAGAGGCCATAACGGCTAAACACCGGTTCCCTCTCGGTCTCTAGATTCGAAACGCTGGGGTCTCCATGATCAACACTCTGAAGGCAGTGTGCGTCTGTCTCGTGATCTCCCTCTTTTGCTCGCTTGTAGTCGCTCAATCCACGAACCCGAAGTCGACCGTCGTGCCGCAGTTGGTGAACTTTTCCGGCAAAGCCGTCGATGATCGGGGCAAACCGCTCACCGGCATCGCCGGCATCACCTTCTCCATTTACAGCGCGCAGCAAGGTGGCTCGCCTCTGTGGATGGAAACCCAGAACGTGCAGCCGGATACGAAGGGTAACTACACGGTTCGGCTTGGAGCGACAACATCCGAGGGCCTGCCACTTGATCTTTTCACCTCGGGCGAAGCTCGCTGGCTCGGAGTGCGACTGGATGGTGGCGAAGAACAACCTCGAGTGCTGTTGCTGAGCGTGCCCTACGCATTGAAAGCCGCCGATGCCCAAACCCTAAGTGGATTGCCGGCAAGCGCGTTCGTACTTGCTGCACCGTCCGGCCCCGCTGCCCAAGGCGGCACCGAGCCAACTTCATCGAGCGGCGGTTCTGGCCCGAATGTGGGCGGCAGCGGCACCGAAGATTACATCCCGCTGTGGACCGATAACAACGGCGATCTCGGCAACTCGATCCTCTTCCAGACAGGATCCGGCTCGACTGCCAAGATCGGAATCAACGAGACCAAGCCTTTATTCACGCTCGACGTCAACGGTCAGGAGCTGGTGCGCGGCCTGTTCGAAATGGCCACGACGAACTACGCCAACAAGAGCAAGGGATTCGACTCGCAGCCTCTAAACTTCGAATCCTCGGCGTTCAACAGCGGCACCGGCACGTACTCGCTGAATCACTTTCAATGGCAGGCAGAGCCCGTGGGCAACGACACAACTACGCCGGGAGCGACGCTAAACCTCCTATACGGCACAGATCCCGCGTCACCAGCGGAAACCGGACTGAACATCGCCAGTAGCGGGCAGATCACATTCGCCAACGGCCAGACATTTCCCGGCACTGGCACAATTACCGGAGTCACCACATCATCCGGGAGCGGCCTGAGTGGAGGTGGCACCAGCGGAAATCTGAATCTGAGTCTGGTAAACACCTGCGCCACAAATCAAGTGCTGCAGTGGAATGGTAGCGCCTGGGCCTGTTTCTCCGCCGGGAATGGCACGATCACTGGGGTGACAGCGGGCACCGACTTGACCGGAGGTGGCACCAGCGGCAATGTGACCTTGAACCTCGACACGACCCAAGTTCCGCAATTGAACGCAAACAACAGCTTTACCGGAAGTGAGACGGTGAACGTCCCGATGTTAAGTGGTTACCCCGCGATTACAGCTAACGATACCTCCACCACAGGTGCAGGTGGAGTGTTCGTCAACAGCACCAACGGTACGTCAGTGAGCGCCATCAGCACGAATGGGAACGCAGTCAGCGCGAGCAGCACGAATTCCACGGGGGTGCTCGCCACTGGCATCACCGGAGTGTCCGGCACTGGCGTCGTCGGAGTGTACGGCGCCGGCGGCAACTACGGAGTGCAGGGCGTTGTCACCTACGGTGTCGGAGTGTACGGCGCCGCCGGCGACTCCGACAGCGCTACCGGAGTGTACGGCAGTGGCGAGTACGGAGTGCAGGGCATCGGCAACTCCTACGGAGTCTACGCCACTGGTGGCACATATGGCGTGCTCGGGGAGTCCGGCAGTTCCAGCGGCAGCGGTGGTGGCTTTAGCAACTCCAGCACGGGTGACGCCCTGTTCACCTACAACCAAAGCGGAGGCTACGCGGCGTTTTTCGACGGCAATGTCGACGTCGACGGTAAGCTTTCCAAAGCTGGTGGACAATTCCATATCGATCACCCTCTCGATCCG
>DATJOJ010000014.1:0-19498 GCA_035507035.1 Terriglobales bacterium
AACGTACTGCTGATCGTCGCGACGGCAGTATTTGTGGACGTCCATGTGACGCTCGAAGTGATGTTTTGCGTGCTCTTGTCGCTGTACGTCCCGGTCGCGATGAATTGGGCAGTGGTGTTCTTTGCGATGGTGGAAAGGTTCGTAGTTACCGCAATCGAAACCAGGTTGGGCGCAATCGTCAGCTTGAGCGAACCGCTAATCGAATTCGACGCGGCCGTGATCGAGACGTTTCCACTTCCAACGGCAGTGAGCATGCCCGAAGTACTGATACTCGCAATTGTGGCATCCGAAGAAGTCCAGGTTACCGATGAAGTGAGGTCTTTTGTGCTCTGGTCGCTGTAGGTGCCCGTAGCCGTCAACTGAACCGTCTGCCCGACCGTAATATTTGTGCTCTGGGAGCTTATGGCAATGGCGGTAAGTTTGGGCGCATCAGACCCCTGCGAGTTCGTCCCCGAGCCGCTGACACAACCGAGCGAAAGAGCCAGGACTCCGAGAACTGTTCCGAGCCATACCTTGCGCATTGATCCGCTCCTTGACGAAATTCAGTTGCGGTGACGGGAGCACGACACAGTCCAAAGCCGCTGCTGCAAGTTCCTGAATCAGAGCACGTTCTGCAGACGGCCGGGGTCCTTGGCAGGGCAATACGAAAACCTTTGCTCATTCGTGAGGCGAAATACTTTCACGTTATTACGAAAGTAATTGCCGGATCTTGCTGTTTATGGACTGGCGCAAGGCTCACAATTTAAGGGAAATCCCGCAACGGACGGGCAATTGGACAAAAACAGAGGATTCAAGGGTGCTCAAAAACGCACCTCTGGGTTGACCTCTAGTGACCTAACCACCGCAAGCGACTTTAGCTAGACTGCCAGCAAACAGATTGGGGACCATCCCCCTCATTTTAAATTCTTTATCCGAGGTCACCTGATGCTGAAGGTATGCGTTGGGCAGGTATGCAAGTCGCCACGAAAATCCGGGATACCAAGCAACTGTGTAATTGCTTTGTTTTTAATTATTTGTATTCTCCTCGTTGCTAAAAGCACGTACGCGCAAGATGATTTGGACCGTCTACCCCGGGTCGGGGGCTTGGAAGGAATTGGGAACTTCGAACGCTTCGGACGCTTCGAAATTGTCGCCGACTTTCCTGAGGGTACAACGGGAAATGCATATCAGGGCTCAATTCGGGCCATAGGCGGCCGCGCCCCTTACCGCTTCTTTGTTGCGGGCGCACTGCCAAGCGGCCTGACCCTGAATTCCACCACCGGAACTGTAAGCGGGATGCCTCGTACTGCAGGAACAAGCTATTTGAAGTTGTTTGCCTGGGACGCAAACGGACGATACTCGGCCTTTGTCACCCATATTGGTATTCAGAAGGCCGCCTGGCCCACCATTAGCGTAACGGTTTCGCCTGCAAGCGCGAATGTATTGTCAGGAAAAACCCAGCAGTTTAGCGCTGCGGTTGAAGGAACCGCGAATACTGCCGTGACTTGGTCGGCAACGGCTGGCAACATTTCAACCAGCGGTTTATTTACCGCGCCTTCCGTCAGCCGCGCTACGACGGTGACGCTCACCGCCAGGAGCGGAGCCGACTCGAGTAAGAAGGCGAGCGCCACGATTGCGGTGAATCCAGCCAGCAGCATTCCTGCTCTGACCATTGGGACAGTAACTCTTCCAGTCGCAGACATCGGCGCGAGCTACAGCGCTCTGTTATCTGCAAGTGGCGGCAGCCTGCCATATCGCTGGAGCATCGAATCCGGCTCTCTGCCATCCGGAGTTCAACTGAGTGTTGGAACGGGAACCATCAGCGGTGTCGTCAATACCTCTGGATCATTTGCGTTCACAGCGACGGTTACTGATGCGGCAGGAACCAGCAGCCAGAAGAACCTGACGCTCACTGTCACAGCTGGAAGCGGTGCCTGCGGACCTCCGCTGTATGGATGCTCCCGAACCGACAACGCCTTCGTCGCGATTCCGAGCGTGATTCCCAGCTGGGGTGGGGCAACCGGCATCAATCGAGTCGTTACTGATCCTGACTTCCACAACCCAATCGTGCGAGTGACCGATGCAACCATCGGCACGCCTACCAACACATATTGCACCGGTTTAGACGGCTCCGGAGACATGCCGGAATTGTGGAATAGCGATTCGACTCTGTTGCTTGCCTGCGATGCCGGCGGGAATTATTTCCCCATCTCATTTGACCCGGTCAATTTCAAATCGCTCGGGCCGCTTTATGGGACAAATCCGGTTTTTGTCAGCGGACAGGGGGTCTTTTCCCACTCAAATCCGAATATGTTTTATGCCTTCAGTAAAGGGGAGCTCTTCAGCATTGATTATTCCAACCGCACTACAAGGCCAACCCCGCAGCTGATGTATGACTTCCACAACTGCGGCGTGGCCAGCGTTGGCTGGCAAGCGGTTGGCGGATCCGACACTGAGGACACAGTTTTCAGTGACGCTTTCTCGCTTACCGAGGGCCAAGGCACGGGCTACTTTATCGCCGTTTATAACTCCTCGACGAACCAGTGCTTCAATCTCAATACTTCGACGGGGATGGTCACGCGCTATCCAGGCGCAGTTCCTATCGGCAAAGTCAGCATTCCGGACCGCTTTTATATCCACAACGTGAAGATGAAAGGCAGCACCACCCTAGTAGTAGCGCAAAACAGCTGTATTTCGAACTGCAGTGGCAGTCCGTACGCCTGGGTCATCGGCACCACACAAATGTATGCGCTGGGTTCAACCGAGGGCGGCGGGCACTGGGCTGTGGGCTGCGAAAAGTGGCTGAACCAGCCGGGAGATCTCTACGAGTACAACGTGGTCAGAGAATTCGAAAATCCAAGTTTGTGGACTCCTGTCTGGTCGGTTTCGGCCGCGCAGTGCGGAGGCGCGTCAAGCACCTCATGCACCCAGCCGTTTGATTCCCACCCGGCTTGGCTAGGTGGTTGTTCCGATACCGGCCCGGTATGCATGGCAACGGTCTCCACAAACGATGTTATTGACCATCCATACCAGAACGAAATTGTCTGCTTCACCACCGACGGGTCGAACCGGCAAATAAGGTTTGCCCACACCTATTCCAGCCTGGCGCTGCAGGGATTTGACGCTCAATGGTCGATTGGCCAACCTTCGCAGGACGGCCGTTTCTATGCGTGGACAACGAAAGCCGGCGGACAGTTCGGCTGCACCAATGGCGCCTCAAGTTGCACGGCAGATTTGAAGCGTTCTGACGTGCTGGTGGTCAAACTGCAGTAATCACGCAATCGCGCGGATCGGAGCATGCGCAAACTTTATGCATGTCCGATTCCGCGCTTCTTTTTAAACCCAGTCAGGTGCTCAGCCGTTGAGCCAGCAAACTTCTTGAAAATCATTCAACGCCGTCGTGTGTTTATACTTCTTCTTGCGAGTAGGAACATCCATGCCGCGGGGTTAGCTTGCGCTTCAGAACTGTCCTGCTTCTTTCGTATTTCACGGTTTCGTTGAGCGTACTGGCCCCAAGCTTCCTTACTTCGCTCAGAGCTCAGGCAAAGCCAACGGCTCATTCGAACACGAACTGCGGACCTCCACATTACTGCGCCGATACTAGTCTGCGAGTTATTCAGGAAACAAAACTGCCGCCGCCGCCGGTGAATCAGGTTTTTACTGACCCGGATTTCGGCTCGCGAATGGTCCGGGTGACAGACGCCGGTGGAATCGACGGCCAACTGAGTGGTATGAGCTTTACTACAAACTCCTCGGCGGAAATCAATGAGTGGGGAAAGTTTGATCCGGCGCTCGGGCCACATGGTGGATACTACTTCTACGTCATGACATCCGGCGGAGGGGCAGTTTTCTTCTCGATGGACGCCCTCACCATGCAGGTCACGCCTCGATGTGGCTCTCAGCCGAGCTGCCGCTTCCGCTCCGACGGAACTTTCAGTTACGTCGATCCAAACCTGGTTTATGGCCACTTCGAGGGTCCCGGAAATAAAATTGACGTGTTCGATCTGACCCGAGGAAAACAATCCACGGTTTACGATTTCAGTAAATGCCCTAACATTCCGCGCGAGTTCGCCGGTTATCAGGGAAGTCTCACAAACAGCGGAGACGACAGCAAGTTCTCAAGCTACTTTGGAGGGCGGGCGCAAGGTTTTACTACGCTGGTCACGTACTACGACCGCACTGCCGACCGATGCTACTGGTATGACACCGCGACCGGCACGATGGGTGGCACGGGAATGCGTAACACGCCGGTATCGGTGGGAATGCTTCCGCCGCCCGGCGCTCCCAACCTAAAAGCAACCGAGGGAAATCTTCCGGCCGGCGACTACTACGTCGAGATCACGGCCAGCACCCGGATGAATCCTGAGCCCGGCGAGACCGCCTCTTCTCCGGAAGCGCACATCAAGCTGAATTCGCCGGCTGGAATCGAGGTTGCAGCGCCGACCCTCGACAATCCGTATCGACTGGCAGTGACAGGCTATAACGTCTACATCGGCGATTCGCCCGGGCGTGAAATGCGGCAAGCTACGTTGCAGCCCCTTTCGACGGCTTATGTGCAGTCGGGTAAGCCACGAAACGGACCCCCGCCTCCGCCAACCACGACAGCCGGATATAACATTCACAATGCGCGACTGAGCCGCGACGGAAAAGTCGTAAGAATCAACCCCCAACAATCTCGTGGTATCTACTTCTGGACGCCAGGTACGACGAAAGTTTCTGAGTGCCCGATCTCCGGAGCTGGACCGCGAGAGCTTGCCAATTTTTGCGGCGGACACACCGTCCTGGGGTACAGCCACATGATCAACCACGATGGTCCCGCCCCCTATGCCAGTCTGTTGCTGCGATCGCTCTCAGATCTCGACCATGCGACCGAACTTCTCCCGACCAACCCCGGCGTGCCAGCAGACATGGACACTCACTGGTCATGGAACGACGCCGACGTTTCCGACAGCACCCCCGTATGCGGGGCATTTTCCGCGTCCAGTTTCCGGGTCCAGGGAGACGGCACCGAAAGACCCACCAATCCGCTGCTGGCAGTCCGCCAAGCCTGGGACCGCGAAATCGTTTGCGTGGCCACGAGCGGGCCTCCAACCGTATGGCGGTTTGTCCACCACCGCGCGACCGGCGCGTGTAACAGCAACGCGCGCGACGGCTCCTGTTTTGGCGCGATCGCGATTGGCAATGTCTCGCAAGATGGCAAGTTCTATTTGTTCAGCACCGATTGGGAATGGAGCCTTGGTGGCGACAATAAATTTCCCGGATGCCCTACAAGTGGCAGGTGCCGGGCTGACTCCTTTATTGTCGAGCTGAAGTGAAGTCCTGCGAGGTCCGGCGATTACTGCCATCAATTGACAGCGAAAGATCGAAATGTCAGTCTTGCTCGAAGCCTGTAGTGAGCAACAAGGGAAAGGCGTGGCAGAATCGGATGTCATTTGTGAGAACTGACGCCTCACTTCTCCTGCGGTGCACGGATTGCGGGTCGACCCTGAATCGCGGGAATTCCGGCTATCGCTGCTCCTCGTGCGGACACGAGTTTCCGGTTGTGCGCGGCGTGGCCAGGTTTGTGCCCCCGCGCAACTATGCCGACAGTTTCGGATACCAGTGGCACCGCTACTCGACCACTCAACTCGACCGCACCGGCGGTCAGGCTGACACTGATTTCACGCTCAGAACCGGTCTTCGCCCGGAGGACTTGAAAGGCAAGCTGGTGTTGGACGTCGGCTGCGGCATGGGGCGATTCGCCGAGGTTGCGACGCGTTGGGGTGCGACCGTGGTTGGAGTCGATCTCAGTAATGCCGTCGAAAAGGCGGCGCAGAATCTTGCCGATCGCGATTTTTTTGGCCTGCAAGCCGATGTCTTCCGTTTGCCGTTTGCGCCCGAAAGCTTCGACTGCATTTATAGTGTCGGAGTTTTGCACCACACGCCGAATTGCGAGAAGGCATTCAGCGCTCTTCCACGGTTGCTCAAGCCGGGGGGAGTCATCGCGATCTGGCTTTATAGCGGCTACAACAAGTGGTATCGCTTTAGTGACCTGTACCGCAAATTTACACATCGCATGTCCATTCGTGCACTGCACGGCGTAATTCGTGTTGCGGTACCGTTCTTGTATGGAGTGGACCGCGGCCTGCGCAAGATTCCATTGGTAGGGTCACCCGCCGCGGGTTTAGTTCATCACGTGTTTCCGGTCTCCCAGAACCCTGATCCTGAGACACGAGTGCTGGACACCTTGGATTGGTATTCCCCGAGATATCAATCGAAGCACACCTACGAAGAGGTCTTTCGCTGGTTCGAGAAGTGCGGCCTTGAGAGCTTAAACGTCGGCGATCTCTCGATTTCGGTGCGCGGCCGCAAGCCTCTCACCTCCGGGCGAGCCGTTGCAGAATACGTGTAGCTCGGGTCAATGAGCGAAAGACGCTTCGCCCGGACTTTAACCAGACGTAGCGTTGGAGTTCGGGTTGTTCTCGAGTTCCAGGACGGAAAGGTTCGAGAAGCGCCCCAGTGGCGTTCTGGTTTTCATCAGCAACTTGGCATTAAGCATGGCAGGATAAAAGCGATTGAGCAAAGAATGACGAAAGCCCCTCCCTCGCTCGGCTTGCGGCAGAGAGCGCGTGTATCCGAACTCCTCGAGGCATTCACCAATCAGAGCTTCTAATTGTGCGACTTCTTCTCGCGACAACTTCTCTTTCCAGCGTCCGATCGGGTTCGCTCTCTGCTCGTTGTCTGCACGGAAGGAAGAGTTCGATTCTCTGAGTCTTCCGAGTTTGGCGTTCTGGATGCGATCGTAATCCAAGTCGTGGTCGATGAATTCTCCCAGAGCGCGAAGAACGTTTCGCGGGTCAAGAATCAGATCCTCGTAGTGGATCTCAAGGTAATCGGAGGGTATGGTTCGGCCGTGTTCTCGCCCCTTGCGTACGAACCATTGCCAGTAGAGAGCAGTTTCGCTCAGGCTACGGTTTTGACGATCCCAGGGGAAGGGATTGAAGCCGCCCATTTTTTTCAGCGACACGGCGATGTCGCGGCCATCGCGAATGATGTGAACAAACAGGCATTCCGGAATGTCGGCTTTGATCTCCGGCAGGTGCAGGGCAGCATCGGGATCGTACACGGCCCAACGGTCCACGTTCTGACTTCGGGCGATCTCGTCCATGTGGATGCGAATGAAATCGCCGCCATTCCTGCATTCTTCTAGAATTTTTGTCCTCAAAAAGCCTGGATCAAGTTCTGAGCGGCGAAACCCTTTGCTATGGAGCCATACGCGCAGGAGTTTCTTTCGGTTTTCTAAATCGTCAAGTTTTCCGAAACGCGGAATGAGAACTTCGTGAACTGGCAGGTAACCACGATAAACGGCGAAGTTTCCAGCGGAAAGCAGGGTATCGTAGAGCAGGTTGGTGCCCGAGCGATGGCAACCCATCACAAATACGGGACACCTTTTTCTCTCAACTGTCTTCACTGGGCTAACGGGATTCTCTATTTGGCGCATCGTGGGGCCTGATCCAGGGCTCAGTATAACAAGGTGTTTTCTGCCGCTAATCGCACCCATCGCCTCTTTTCGGGCGTCCAAAGCCGGATTCACGGGAAGGCCATCCGCGCGTTCTGGTTGTTCTAGGTAATATTGCCGCACCCGGCAACGCATGTTAGGTTCTATCAGCGGTGCGCTGAAAATTTCCCCTGGTGCCTTTGAATGTGGACTCGCAGGAAGTAGTTTCCTCCAAAACCGATCGACCTGATGCCGGAGTTGCGCCTGCAGCAGCAAGAGCGCACGCCCACAGTATGGATCGCTCTCTGGCGCGGAATCTGACCTGGAGAGCGACAGGCGATTGGGTAAGCCAGATCCTCAGTTGGGCGTCGCTGTTGATCGTTGTACGGCTGCTGACCCCGGCCGATTTCGGCATAGCGGCCATGGCCGTAATCCTTCTTCCTTATCTCCGCTATTTGGGCGAATTCGGCATTCCCCGCGCCATCGTTAATTTGCGTGACTTGACGGAGGATCAAATCGCCCAGCTCAACACCGTGGGAGTGTTGCTGGGCATAAGCTGTTTTCTTATCGGCGTGCTCGTTGCGAAGCCGTTCGCCATGTTCTTTCACATACCGGCACTGACGCCGGTGGTGATGGTTACCTGTGCGGCGCTCATACCAGATGGATTGCGGGCGACTTCAGAGGGGCTGCTCACGAGAGAAATGCGATTCGGCCTGCTTTCGTGGTTTGAAGCGATACGCGCGATCGTCGCAGCCATTGCTACTCTGCTGCTCGCTTACTTTCATTTCGGCTATTGGGCACTGATCTGGGGGAACCTGCTGGGAACAGTCACTCGCTCAAGTCTGATTTTGGCATCCAGGCCGCATCGATTTGCCGTTCCACACTTGGGTTCTATCAGGGAGGCGCTTCGCTTCGGAAGACATGTGATGGTGTCCGTCGTGGCACTGAACTCCTATCAAAGACTTGACAACGTGACGGCCGGTCGCGTGCTCGGACAGACTGCACTGGGCTTTTATGGCATGGCTTGGACGCTTGCCAACGTGCCGATTGAAAAGGTGACATCGCTGGTCACAACCGTTATCCCGAGCTATTTAGCGGCCGTGCAGAATGATTCGTTGGCGCTCAGGCGTTATCTCCGCACACTGACCGAGGCGATTGCGCTTTTAACTTTTCCCGCGACCATCGGAATCGGACTGGTGGCGCACGAACTTGTTCCAATTGTCTTGGGACCCAAGTGGACGGGCATGATCGTTCCCTTGCAGGTGCTGACGCTCTATGCCGGTTTCCGCTCGGTAATGGCGCTCATCCCGAAGGTCCTGACGGCGGTGGGCAATCCCCGCTATGTGATGTGGAATGATCTTGCGGCGCTGGTGATTCTGCCGATCGCGTTCTATCTGGGCAGTCATTGGGGGACGGGCGGTATCGCCTGGGCTTGGGTAGTTGCATATCCGATTGTGGTGGTGCCGCTCTATCGCAAAACATTCGCTACGATACAGATGAAAACTTCTGAGTATTTGCGCGCCATTTGGCCGGCGCTCGAAGGAGTGCTGGTAATGTCGCTGGCTGTACTGGCCGTAAAGTGGGGAGCACATTCTGCGCGGCCATTTGTATTACTCAGCGGCGAAGTGGCAGCGGGCGCACTTGCTTATGCGGCGACTGTATTGCTACTGCACCGAGAACGCGTGCTCGCGTTTATCAGCTTTGCCAGAGGATTGGCTCTTCGCAAGTCCTAAATTTTGCCTGTCAGTGAAAACCGGTGCGATCACCTAGTGGCGATCCTTGCCCGCGCACTGCGAAAGTCGTCCCGCTGCGCAGGTGTCGCGAAATATGCAAAAACGTGCAGTTCGCAACGGTATGATCTGGTTACAGTCTTCAAGTTCGCGTATATACGGATGACGTTTATCTCATTACAAACAAAAGGTTTATAATTATCCCAGCCGGTCCTGTGTCCAACGATGATTGGCAATTTCCGTGCCCCATCTCAGGACGAAGCCATCGCGTCAATTATTCTTAACCCCAGATCGAAGAATCAAGATCGAAGAATTAGGATCGAGGACTGTGATTTCGCAAGTCCACGCAAGGTGGTCGCGTTTATCCCAGATGAGCTGGGACGAAATGCAGACTCGTCTGCGGCAGGAGATGAACAAGCGGGTTGATTGGGCGGTTTATTCGGCGGGCTTGAATCCTAGCCGCAACGGAGTCAGTGCGGGAGCCGAAATATCAGGACAATTTTTTTTTAAACCAGAGGAAGTCCAAGGTCGCGTCACGCTGCTGAAGAAGTACCTTCCCGACGCGGTTGAGACGATTCTGCAGGACGCGGACGGAATCTGCCAGCATCATTTTCATCTACTTGGTTACCCAGATCTGGACTACAGTCGTGAAATTGATTGGCATCTTGATGCGGTACACGGAAAGCGAGCGCCGCTTCAGCCGTGGTTTCAAATTCGCTTCCTCGATTTTTCCCAAGTCGGCGATCACAAAATTATTTGGGAGTTGAATCGTCTCCAGCATTTTGTCACTTTGGCGAAAGCCTGCGTGCTTTCCGGCGAACAACGGTATCGCAACGAGCTGATTCGGCAATGGAGTTCATGGCAGAACGCGAATCCGTATCCGCTGGGCATCAATTGGGCAAGCAGCCTTGAGGTTGCTTTCCGCAGCTTGTCGTGGCTATGGGTATTACAAATACTCGGGGCTGAAATTCCCGCAAACTTCCGCCACGATCTGAAACAGGCGCTTGCGAGGAATGGGTGGTATATCGAGCGATATCTGTCTACGTATTTTTCGCCGAACACCCATTTGCTAGGCGAGGCCGTAGCTTTGCTTTTCCTGGGAACGCTGTGCCCGGAGTTTCGCGAGTCCAAGCGATGGCGCGAGAAGGGTTGGCGCATTGTGACCGATGAGTCTCAGCGGCAGGTCAGGCCAGACGGCGTTTATTTTGAGCAGTCGCTCTACTATCACGTCTACGCACTGGATTTTTTTCTTTACGCTCGCTGCCTCGCGTCCTGCAACGGAATCGAAATCCCACCTGAATTCGATTCGACACTGAAAAAAATGCTCGATGTCCTGCGTACGCTCGCGCAGGCCGGGCGCATTGAAGGTTTTGGTGATGACGATGGCGGCCGCGTATTTGATCCGCACCGCAACCGTGCCGAGCATATGACCGATCCTCTGGCTACGGGCGCGGTTCTTTTCCAAAATGATGATTACAGTTCGGCGGCGCGACTGACGGAGGAATCAATCTGGCTGTTCGGTGAAACGGCTACGGAGATTCTGAGGAGCACCGCTGGGGTTGCGCGGAAGCCAGAATCAAAGCGTTTCCCGTCGGGTGGTATCTATGCAATTGCTGCCGCGGAGCCGCGAAGACAATTAATGATGATCGACGCTGGGCCTCAGGGGACTGGGCGCAGTGGTCACGGCCACGCCGACGCATTAAGCATACGTTTTTCAGCCGATGGACGCCGGCGGTTGATCGACCCTGGAACGTATAGTTATGTCGAGAGCGATGAGCGGACTGCGTTTCGCGGCACTGGCGCTCACAACACATTGCGGGTTGATGGTGTCGATCAGGCAATCGAAGATGGACCTTTCGCCTGGAGCTCTATCCCACAGGCCCGGATCGAGAGCTGGATCGAAGGAGAAACCTTCACGCTGTTTTCCGCCAGTCATGACGGTTATCAAAGACTCATGGATCCGGTCACTCACCGTCGGCAGGTTGTGCAAGTCCGCGATTTCTGGCTCATGCGTGACGCTGCATTTGGGCGCGGGCAACATGATCTCGAGATATTTTGGCACTTCGCGCCAGAAATGAGTGTCGAACCCTCAGACGAAATTTTCCTCGCCCGACCCGCTGATGATTCGGAGATGCAGCTGGAACTGCTGCCTGCAAAAAACTCCGGCTGGGCTTGTGAAATGATTGAAGGTTCTTTTTCTCCGGCTTATGGAAGCAAGTTGGAGGCGGCTTTATTGCGATGCAAAATTCACACGCATATGCCGGCGGAATGTGCGACGCTGCTTGTGCCTTCGATCGGGCAAAGGCCGAGTCGCGGGATTTTCTACGCCGTAAGCACGCCGGCTGTTAACGACAAAGGCAACGTTAAAGCGTATTGCTATCGCCGCTCAGAGGAATCCTCGTACATGATTTTTTGCGATTGCGCCGGGGGTTGGCGCGCTGGTCCGTGGGAGAGTGATGGGCGTTTTCTATTTTGCCACGTGCAATCGAATCGGGTGACTCAAGTTGTGAGTTGTGGAGCGAGCTTCATCAAGTTCAACTCGGCCGTCGTGTTTAAAACCACAACGCCGGTTGAGCGTTGGGAATGGATGCAAGGGACAGATGGAGCCGAAGTTTTTTCCTCCGATAGCGTTCTGGCCGGGACATCGGCAGAACACGTCTTCGAGCGTGGCAATGCTTCATTTGAACCGAGACAGTAGGGGTGCTCGATGTGCGGGATCGCGGGTGAACTGAAATTCGGTAAAGACGCGCAGGTTGACGCCGGCGTTCTGCGGCAGATGTGTGACGCAATGATTCACCGCGGCCCTGACGATGAGGGTCTCTACGTTCGCGGTAGCGCGGGGTTGGGCATGCGTCGGCTCAGCATTATCGATCTTGCAACCGGGCATCAGCCCATCAGCAATGAAGACGGCACGATCTGGATTGTTTTTAACGGTGAAATCTACAATCACCGGTCACTCCGTGAACAACTGATCCTGGGCGGGCATCGCTACGCTACACATAGCGACACAGAAACCATTGTTCATCTTTATGAGGAGTACGGGCGAGATTGCGTGCAGCACCTGCGCGGCATGTTTGCCTTCGCTCTATGGGACACGCGCAGACGTAGTTTATTTGTCGCGCGCGACCGCCTTGGCATCAAGCCTCTTTACTATCGGGCCACTCCCGATTCGTTCCTCTTTGGCTCAGAGATTAAAGTCATTTTGGCGTACCCCGGCGTAAAACCGGAGTTCAACCAGGCAGCGCTTCCCGAGTATCTCGCATTCGGATACCTCTCCGGCCAGGACACGTTCTACCGCGGAATTCGCAAGCTGATGCCCGGGCACGTGCTGGAAGTGAATGAAAGCGGAGAAGTCCGCATTGAGCGCTATTGGGACTTGCCCTGTACCGGCGAGGAAACGCCGCGCTCCGAGGATTACTACATCGAGAGTTATCGTGAACTGCTCGAGCAAGCGGTCGAAAGTCATTTGATGAGCGATGTTCCGCTTGGCGTGTTTCTCAGCGGAGGACTTGACTCGAGCGCAGTGGCAGCGCTGATGACCAAAATTCGGCGCGCGCCCATTGAGACTTTTTCCGTTGGCTACGCAGAGCACAAATATAGCGAACTGCCCTACGCGCGGATGGTCGCCGATCACATTGGATCCGTTCACCGCGAGGTGCTGGTGTCGGCCGAGGAATTCTTCGACACACTACCTAAATTGATCTGGCATGAGGATGAGCCGATCACCTGGCCATCGAGTGTGTCTCTTTATTTCGTCTCCCGTTTGGCCAGTGAGCATGTGAAAGTGGTGTTGACGGGCGAAGGAAGCGACGAAACTCTCGCGGGATATACGCGGTACGCGTTTACGCTTAACAACGCCGCGCTTGACCGGGCTTATCGAACCATCTTGCCTTCTTCCGCGCGACGCAAGCTTCGACAATTGGTTGCATCTTCTCCGCTGATTCATGCTCATGTGCGCAGAAAGTTGGAGCACACGTTTGTAGCGCGTGATGGCGACTCCTGGCCCTCTTTTTATTTGGATAATTTTCTTTGCGCATTCAGCGCGGCGGAGCAAACAGAGTTGCTTTCCCATGAAGTCGTCGGTGCCCTCAAGGATCAGTCTCCATACGAGAATGCACTTGAACAGTGGGAAAACGCCTCAGGCCCAATGTTGCAGCGCCTTCTGTACACCGACATTAAGACATATCTGGTTGAATTGCTCATGAAACAGGACAACATGAGCATGGCAACATCGATCGAGAGCCGGGTCCCATTTCTCGATCACGTGCTGGCCGAGTTTGCCGCCAATATTCCGCAAAGCGTGCAGATCAAAGGCCTGTCCGGGAAACGGATTCTGAAAAAAGCGGTGAAAGATCTGCTTCCGGGCGAGATTCTCTACCGGCCAAAGCTGGGCTTCCCGACTCCTTGGAGTGGCTGGCTCGCCGGTCCGCGTCTCGATGAGATTGAAAAGTTGTTGCTGGAGCAGCGTAGTTTGAGTCGCCAACTTTTCAAAAGCTCGGCTATCGAACGCCTGTTCCGCGAACATCGCAATCATTATCGCGACAATTATGACCGTATCTGGCGGCTGCTCAATCTCGAAGTATGGCACCGCGTCTGCATCGAAGGGGAACCGCATGACGGGGCGGTCACGAACGAAGTAAAACTCGTTCCCACTGCATGAGCCACTGTTCGCACGTACGCAACGCTTCGTTTTCGGAGGCCGATTGTCGGCAAACACGCCTGCTTCTGTGTTGAACGCGAATGTTCGACCGGCGGAGTTCAATGTCGCTGCCACCCCTGACGGCAAGGACTCCGGCCGGGATTGGCTAACTCGCCACTGGAGAGCCGCGCTCTTTTTTCTATTCCTGATCGCGTTTGCGGTGCGTCTGGTTTTTCTGGAGGTTGCTCCGAACAATACGACGGATGCCTGGTCACGTTATCACTATGCGGTGTTGTGGTTGCAGAACCCAACACACCTGCCGATCGCCACCTCATCCGACGCATGGTTACCGTTGCACATTTGGCTGCTTGGAGTCGTCCTCTGGCTGGCGAAAACTGAAACTGCCACACGCGTGTTTACCGCCCTATTGGGATCGCTGACTGTAGTTTTGTGCGCAAGTATATTCGCAAGGATTTTTTCCCGGCGCGTGGGCTTTGTGTCTGCGCTCCTGCTTGCGCTGTTTGGATTCCACGTTGCGTTCAGCATTACAACCAGCTCAGAGGTCCCGACGATCTTCTTTCTGGCTGCGGGAATGTATGGCTGGGTAAGGTACGCGGCGGACGATGGAAGGCTTTGGCTAGCACTTTCCGGACTCGCGCTAGGCGCGGCCTGTCTGTGCCGTTTTGAGGCTTGGCTGGTTGCCCCAGTGCTGGCATTCATGTTGCTGCCTCTGGTCGGAGGCAGTCCCGAAGGTTCCCTGAAAAAGGCAGTAAAGTTCGCGGTGGTTGGCTGCGCGGCCAGCATCTTCTGGTTATTTTTTAGCCTTGCGAAATGGGGAGACGCGCTTGAGCTGCCACATAGAACCATGTGGTTGAACGCTAATTTTCGCCCTGCGGTTTTACATCACGGCATGGTGTTTCGCGCATTCGCAGTTCCCGGCTCGCTTTTGATCTCTTTGAGTCCGCTGATCCTCACACTTGCCTTTGTGGGCGTGATTGCCGTAATTGCTCGTGGACCTTCGATTGCCCGCGCCATTGCTTTCGTGCTCATTGTTCTTCTGTTGTTTAACTGGTGGAACTCTATCCGTTACGAAACGACCCAGGCACGGTACACGCTGTTGTATAGCTGGTTGTTTATTCCTTTCGCATATGAGAGCCTGTGCCGGTTGTCGAAGCGTTGGCGGTGGATAGCTGGGCGAGCGGCTTTCGCTGGCGTAGCGGCATTTTTCGTAATCTGGCAGGCCGGAATCATTCTCGGCGCAAAGTATGCTCCGCCGGTCGTGGCCGATCGTTTAGGAGTAATGTCACCATTAGTGCCGCTCGGCCACGAGCTGCGCGCTCTCACCGACTGGTTGAAGCTCAACGTCCACACGGGCAAAGCAATCGTTCTCGATGATTTCAATTGGGACTCGCCCGCGATAGCGCGATTTGGAAATCTCGATGGCGAAAGCACCCTCGAGATCAGGCAACAGGATTATGCGGACCGCTTATTTTTGAAAGCTACCCTGAACCAGTTCATCGCAACTCGACGACCTGGGATCGTGATTTGCAGCCCTTATGGGCCAATCGGCGAAATCTGGAAGGTTGACAGCCAAACTCAGATATCCATCGGGAACCCTGCGATGATGCTGGATCTGCAATGGCAAAGCGAGCATTGGAGAATTTACAAAATCAGCTATCCAGCATCCGAGTCGCAAGCCTTATTGAGTAGATAAACCATTTCTGGCATAGCGCGGGGATGACGCCAGCCGCCGGAGCTCTACCGCCCGGCCGCCCCAGCCAATTGTTCGGAGCCGAGCTTGTCGCGATCACCCATGGTGCGATAAATCTCCAGCCAGTTTTCCCGCACAGTGCTCCATCTATATCGATCACATTCTTTGTGAGCGTTCAGCGCTAATTGCCTGGCGAGGGCAGGATCTTTCAGCAAACGGAGCACATTGGCCGCCAGCGCGTGCGCATCTCCTGGAGTGGACAGCAGCCCGGTGCGTTCATGTTCGACCAAGTATCCCATTCCCTCCGGCGCGGTGGTAACGACCGGCGTTCCGGCAGCAAAGGCTTCGAGAATTGAGACTGGCATATTATCGAGGCGGGACGCATTTATGAAAATATCGGCCTCGTCATAGAAACGAGCGATATCCTGCCGCGGGGCCACACCAGCGAAATTCACGCCGGAGAGACCCAAACTCTTCACGAGGTTACGAATTGCAGCCTCCTCCGGCCCACGGCCGACTAGATCGAGGCGGGCATTGGGAAAAGCGTCCTGCACCTGCGCAAAAGCGCGTACCACAACATCGACCGCATAATAAGGATGGAACCCTCTGGTGCAGACCAGATGAGGACGAAGCTGTTCCCGCAGGCGAAACGCGAATTGCTCCGGATCGATCACGTTCGGCACAACTCGCGCATTCAGCCCGAATTCGCTAAACACATCGACAAGATATCCGGACGGAACTACCAATTCATCACTTCTCTTCAGAATGTATCTTGCGATACGAGAGCGGCGCAGGTGGTCCTGGGCTTCTCCGCTGTGATAGTGGATCAGGACTTTCCTGCCTCTGAGCCGCGCAACTAACCAGGCTGGTGCGGGTGCGATTAGAAATGACCAGTATGAGGCTGAGAAAATGTGCGCCACATCGACATCTCTGAATCCTTTCCAGAGTTGGAAAATATACAAGGGCTCACGAACAATCGTCCGCAAGCCCGGAAGCCTCTCGGCCCAGCGAATCGGCTTCGGAAGAGGAGGATCGATTGGAATGAGTTTCGCCTCCACGCGCCTATCATGTTTCCAGCCGCGCAACAGCAGCTCCGCCTGCACAGAGTGTCCGCCAACATATCGAGGGGAAGCGCACACGATCGCGCAGCGCAAAGCAGAAGAGGGCTGGCCATCGGATCGTCGAGTGAAATCCGCTCTTCGATGCGACCAGCGTTTCTTCTCAAGCAGCTCGCGATACATCGCTTCATGCTGCCTGCGCATGTTCTCAATTGTGAAGTGCGCGCGCGCAAATTCACGCGCCTTGGCGCCAATCTCGGCCCGTGCGTTCGCGTTTAAGACTAACTGCTCGATGGCGCTTGCCAGTTCCGCCTCATTCCCCCGGGGCACCAAAACGCCCCGGCCATCGCCAATCAGCTCAGAGTTCCCGCCCACATCAGTAGCGACTACGGGAACACCTGCTGCCATCGACTCGAGGATGGCATTGGAGAAGCTCTCGGACTCGGACGGAAGCACCGATACATGAAGGGCAGCAAGAACGTCCTGAATGTCTTTGCGATCGCCCAGAAACTGCACCCGATCGCCTATTTGCAAGTTCTTAGAAACAAGTTCGAGTTCCCGCCGTAGCGGGCCATCGCCAACGAGCACAAATTCCAGATTGGAATGTTTTCTCGCCAGACGCGCGGCAGCCGTCAGGAAAATGCGGTGGTTCTTCGACCACGTGTTCATGCGCGCGATCACGCCCACGCGCAGAACACTCGCAGACGGCGGCATAGCAGGAGTGCCGGGACGAAAAAAATCATCCGGCAATCCATTATGGATCACCACCAACCGGCGCTCGGGAATTCCAGCCCGAAACAGACCTGAAGCTGCCGCATGCGAATTGCAAATGACTGCGTCGGCAAATCGGAACACCGCCGTTTGTGCGCGAAACTTGCTCGAAGTAAGCAGGTCTCCCAATTGCCGCTGGCTACCGATCACGACCGGGACTCTCGCCAGTCGCGCCGCCGGAATCAGCACGAGATTGGTATAGAAGTCAAAAGAATGAGCGATGGTAATGCGGAGCCTTCTGAGGTGCCGCGCCAATTGCACGCGGCTCCTCCATGAACGAAATCCAAAAGCATTTCTACCAAGTCCAAATTCGGGCACATCGTCTAGTCCATCGTCGAATGCGCCCTTTCGCATGATGCATCCCAAATGCACGCGAAAGGCAGCTCGATCAAGCGACCGCGCTAATGCCATGAACTGGCGCTCGCTTCCGCCAGTCTCGAAGCTGTTGGTCATCAGGAAAATGCCAGGTAATTGGCTGTCACTACTGGCATCGCTGGAGTTGGATGCGGTGGCACTTTGTAGGCCTGAGCTGTTTTCAACATCCTGGGAGGAAGAGCTCATAAGCCCTCACGCAGAGCCATCGCGTGATGTAATGTCTCTTTCAGATCTGCGGAGCGGAATTTTTCAAGAAAATTGCGATGCCAAAGCTCAAGCATTAACAGACGCCAGATGCGGGCGGATTGATCGCGTCCACGCTTGAAGTGATCATCCAGGAGACGGCGAACACCAACAGGATTGAAATAGCCGCGCTGCAGCGTCCGGGGCTCAAGCAGGATGGTCATGATCATGTCTTTCAACTCGTTTCGCATCCAGTGAACCAGGGGCAACGCGAAACCTTGTTTGGGCCGATCCAGCACCTCGTCCGGAACACCGACCCGCCGTGCCAGTTTGCGCAAGATATATTTTTGTTCCTTGCCGCGCATCTTCCACTCGGCCGGCAGACTCGCCACGAACTCCACGAACAAATGATCGAGCATCGGCACCCGCGCTTCGAGAGAGGTCGCCATGCTCATGCGGTCGATCTTGGTAAGGATGTCGCCCGCCAGGTAAGTTTTGGTATCCAGATACAGCACACGGCTGATTGCATCCTGCGCCGGCGCGTCTTCGAGGAATTCACGGAACGGCAGGAATGGGTCTGCTTCCGCCGTCGAAAGAAAATCCTGCGAAAACAGCGCCAGCTCCCGCTGATACGCGCGGAGAGAAATTCCGTCCAGGTAACGCTCTCCCCAAGGCAGCGAGATGCTGTACGCCAGATTTCTCCCACGAATGCTTTTCGGAATCGAGGGATGAATGCGCTCACGATACCAGCGGCCTAGTTGTGGTGGAATCCATTCGAACGAGCGGTCGCGAAGATGGATGCGGTAACGTTCATATCCCGCGAAGAGTTCATCTCCCCCATCGCCCGAAAGTGCAACCGTGACGTGCTTGCGAGCCAAACAGGAGATGTAATAAGTCGGCAGCATGGATGAATCGCCGAACGGCTCTTCCAATGAACTGGTCAGGGTTTCGACGGTTTCGACCACATCGGGATCGAGCATCAATTCGTGATGATCGGTTCCGAATTTTTGCGCGACCATTCGCGCGTATGGAGCTTCATCGAAATCCGCATGCGCAAATCCAATGGTGAAGGTCTTGACAGGTTTTGAACTTGCGCGGGCCATTAGCGCCACTACAGTAGAGGAATCTGTGCCACCGCTTAGCAGCGCTCCCAAGGGAACGTCAGAAATGAGGCGCATGCGCACTGCCTCGTCAAGTCTTTGCTCAAGCTCTTCCAGTATTTCTGGCTCTTGGGCAGACCGGTTGGAGCCGTACGTGGGCAAGTCCCAATACTGCCGTGTACGCAGGACGCCGTCTTCCAGCTCGAGCAAATGCCCCGGCGGCAATTTCTGAATCGCCAAAAACGCAGTCCTTGGATCCGGCACGTAACCGAAATAGAGATACTGGGTGATGGCGAGCGGATCAACTTCTGCCAACTCAGGCGCGGCAGCCAGGATCGCCTTGATCTCCGATGCGAATAGAAACCGCCCGTTCACCTGCGCATAATGAAGCGGCTTTTTTCCGAGCCGGTCTCGCGCGATCAGCAGGTAGCGGCGGCGCTCGTCATAGATGGCAAACGCGAACATGCCGCGCAGC
>DATJOJ010000015.1:0-21920 GCA_035507035.1 Terriglobales bacterium
TGGTGGAGGGCCGGCTTCGCGATGATTCTCGCATCGGAATCCTGGTCAACAACGCAGGCATGAATGCCGCGGGCGGGTTTCTTGACCAAAGCGCGGACGACGTCACCAGGATCGTGAATCTCAACGCGATGGCTCTGTTGCGGCTCGCCCACGCCGTCGCGCCGCGATTCGCAAAAGCGGGAGGCGGCTCCATTATCAATATCAGTTCGGCTATCGCGTTGGCGCCAGAATACGGTGCCGCGGTCTACGGCGCGACCAAAGCCTTCGTCCTGTTCCTGAGCCAGGGTCTTCAGGTCGAGCTCGCGCCCAAGGGCGTGTATGTCCAGGCCGTGCTGCCGGCCTTGACGCGGACGGAGATTTGGGAGCGCTCGGGCAGGGATGTACCCAAGGTGCCCGGCATAATGGAAGCTGATGAGTTGGTGGATGCCGCCCTCGCCGGCTTCGACCGGCGCGAGAACGTCACGATTCCACCGCTTCCGGATGCGGATCAGTGGACTGTTTTCGAAGCTGCACGCACGGCCATGATCCCGAATTTCAGCCAGGCGCACGCTGCCGCGCGCTATCATCACGCGGCGTAGCAATCGACGCAGGAGATGCGCCATGCCTGAACATTCGCAATTCAACATCGACCGCACCTATCCGGGCCTGTGGACAATCACCTTTAGCAACCCGCCGATCAACATGTTTGTTCCCGCGACGATCGTTGAATTGAGAGCGCTGATGACGGAACTTGAGACGGACCCAGCTGTGAAGGTCGTGGTGTTCCAATCGGCAAACCCTGATTTTTTCATCGCCCATCTCGATGTAGCGAAGGCAGCCGAGCGGCGAGAGATGCTGGGCCTTTGGCGCGACTTTGTGCTGCGCCTCTCCTCCACGCACGTCGTGAGCATCGCCAAGATTCGCGGCCGCACGCGCGGCATCGGTAACGAGTTTGTGCTGGCTTGCGACATGCGTTTCGCCAGCCGACAGAGCGGGGTATTCGGACAACCCGAGATCGGCGTGGGACTAGTCCCCGGCGGCGGAGCGCTCGAATGGCTCCCGCGGTTGGTGGGCCGCTCGCGCGCACTCGAGATCGTTCTCAGCGGCGACGATTTCGATGCTGATATCGCCGAGCGCTATGGCTGGGTGAACCGCGCCCTGGACGATGGCGACCTCGACTCGTTTGTCGACGCTCTCGCCGGGCGTCTGGCCTCGTTTGACCGTGAAACGCTGACCGCGGCGAAGGCCCAAATCAATCGGTTCGGGACGCCAACAGCCACCGAGCTTCAATCGAGTAACGACCTGTTCTTCCCGCTGCTGGCCTTGCCAGGTGCGCAGGCGCGCCGTGCGAAAGTCCGTAGTATCGGTTACGGTGTTCGGAGCGACTTCGAATTGAACTTCGGGCGGTACCTCCCGTCGTTCGGGCGGGCGGAGCGCGAGACCACATAACCAATGCAGATCGGTGTATCTGACGTGTCCGTGAGACTCGCAGGCTCGGCTACGTGAATGAAAGGGCGATCAACTTCTTGTTGATCTAGAAACTAGACCTGCTGACAGGAGGGACCATGAGCACAGTAACCATCACCCAGGCTACGCATCGCGAACCGGAACTGCGCGGGCAAATTGTGGTCGTGATCGGCGGCAGCGCCGGGATTGGGCTGGAGACGGCGCGGCAAGCACGCGACGAAGGAGCGAAGGTGATTCTCGCCGCGCGCGACCCGGAACGTCTTGATCGCGCTGCGCAAGAGCTCGGGGCGCTGAGCACCGCCGCGTTCGACGCCACCGACTTCAAGCGCCTCGACGAGTTCCTCGACAACCTGCCGACCCCAGTAGATCACTTGCTGGTAACCGGTCCCGGTCCCTACTACGCGCCGCTGGCGGACTTCGACTTTGAAAGGGCCCGCCGCGATATCGAGGCTCATCTACTGCTGCCGCTACAGATCGCGCGGAACGCTGGCAAAAAGTTCCGCCCGGGCGGGAGCCTGCTCTTCATGGGTGGCGTGGGTGGCAAACGCACGGCGAAGGGTCTCGCTCTTATCTCGGCCCTGACGGCCGCGATCCCAGCGTTGGCGAAGAACCTCGCGCTGGAGCTTGCTCCCGTCCGCGTCAACGTTATCGCGGCTGGATTCGTCGACACGCCCCTTTCGGCGGCTCTTCTTGGCGATCAACTGGACAATCGCCGCGAGCAGCTCCGAACGACACTGCCCATCGGGCGCGTGGTTGGCCCGGCCGACGTCGCCGCGCTCGCCATCCACCTCATGAAGAATACAGCGCTCACCGGAGCAACTTACGATATCGACGGTGGCCAGCAGTTGGTTTGAGGATTAGCTAGAGATTGGAGCGGAGCGGGGCATGGAAAAAAGCGACACCTACGTGGTAAAGAGCGCGGTGCTCTTTGTCACCGCTCGTTACCATGATTCCATTGGTCCGCTCTAGAATCGTTTCAAGGTTCTGTTGCTGTTCTGAAAGAGGTTCGCGATGAGGGTTATTGTTCGATGGCGTCAATCGATGATTCTTGTCATGTGCATAGTGTCATCGGGGATTTTGGTCGGGCAATCCGTCCCGACCATCCCCGCACCGTCACCAAACTTTACGGGCCAAACGCTATCTGCCGCGGGGGTCTCTGCGCTGCACGGCATTGTGGACTCGGCCCGCAACACCGACCTCCAGTGGCCTGACTTTGCTGGTTATAAGGGGGAAATCGCCAAGTTTTATGAAATGAATAGTTACTCGCTGGCTTGGGTCCAAAGCGGCCATGCGCGGCCCCAGGCTCTCGCCGTGATTGATGTCCTGAAAAATGCCGACCTCAAAGGGCTTGAACCGGAAGATTACGATGGCCCACGATGGCAGGGCCGGTTGCTGAAGCTGAGTCAATCTCCATCCGAACAGGATCTCGTCTCGTTCGATAGCGCACTCACGGTCTCGACGATGCGCTACATCCGTGCCGTCCACTGCGGCCGCGTCAATCCCAAGGAGTTCAAATTCCAGCTCGATATGGAGGGTAAACAACTCCCGCTAGCAGAATTCGTTCAGACCAGCGTGGTGAATGCGAGCGATCCGGCGTCCGAAATCCAGAAGCTGGAACCGCCCTTCCTAGGTTATAGAAAACTGCTGGCGCTCTTGCCGGTGTATGAAGGCTATGCAAAGCAAGACGATGGACAGAAGCTGCCGACGGTCACCAAAACTGTGCGCCCCGGCCAACCCTATGCTGGTCTGCCCCGTCTGGGACGCTTTCTCCAACTCATCGGCGACATTCCTCCCGACGTACATCTCAACCCGAGCGCAACGATTTATGACGGCGCGTTCGTCGAAGGCGTGAAGCACTACCAGAGTAGGCATGGGGAAAGCCCCAGCGGCAGCCTTGACACACGCACCATCAACGAAATGAACACACCGCCCGAGCAACGAATTCGCCAGATCAAGCTAACTCTCGAACGCTGGCGGTGGCTGCCGCACTCATTCCCGCAACTGCCAGTGGTGGTGAATCTCCCTGAGTATCGGTTGCGGGTGATGAATCCGGACGGCAACGTTGCGTTCTACAAAAACGTGATTATCGGAAAAGCTTACGGCCACAAGTCTCCGGTCTTCGAGAAAGAGATCCAATATGTTGTCTTCCGGCCCTACTGGGACGTGACTCCTAGCATTCAACGCAACGAAATTGTGCCGCACATTCTGAAAGACCCGAACTACATCGCCAAACATAATTTCGAGGTCGTCACGCCTAAAGGCGAGCTTGTGACCGACAATCAGGTGAGCCCGGAGGTCTTGGAGGGCATAAGGTCGTTTCACTTGATGGTGCGACAGAAGCCCGGCGACACGAATTCACTGGGTTTAGTCAAGATCATCTTCCCCAATCCTGACAACGTGTACCTGCATGGCACAGACGCGCCGGAATTGTTTTCGCAAGATGTCCGTGATTTCAGCCACGGGTGTATTCGCGTGCAAAACCCGGCCGATCTCGTCGCCTGGGTGCTGCGAAACAATCCCGGCTGGGATTTGGAGCGAGTAAAGTCCACCATGAATGGCAACAAGAACAACATTCAGATCAACCTCACCACCCGCATTCCGGTGTTGATTGTTTATGGCACGGCTACGGTGAACGAAGAAAATCAGATTCGTTTCTTCGATGACGTCTATGGCTACGATGCCGCGCTGGAAAAGGCGCTGGCGGCTGGGTATCCGTATTCCTGGTAGAAGTCTGGAATTCAAACTGTGCCGGTACTAAGACTTGAGTAAGAACAACAGCAAACCGCATCTAATTTAGAATAGATTAGGTGAAGCTCCTGCCATTGAAGGGTACGCTACATGTCGGCTGTCTATCGTTAGCGCTTTTTCTTTTGCTAGTGCCGCTAGGCCGGAGCACCACAGCTTCAGCTGCGCCCGAATACCGGCTTCGCTTCTATCACACCCACACTCGCGAGCGTCTGGACATCGTGTATCGACGTGGTGATACCTACGACCCTGAGGCCTTGAACGAACTCGACCATTATCTGCGCGACCACCGCACCGGAGATGTGCGGCACTTCGATCCTCGTCTGTTCGATCTTCTCTATGATCTAACCTCCTCGCTCGGGGATTCCGGCGGCGAGATCGACGTGATTTGCGGCTACCGTACGCCGTGGAGCAATGAATTCCTGCGGACACGCAGCGCCCATACCGGCGTGGCGCAGCATAGCCTGCACATGCAGGCAGAAGCGATTGACATTCGCCTGCCCGGCATTGCAACTTCGAAACTGCGCGATGCGGCTCTACGCCTGCATCGCGGAGGGGTGGGTTACTATCGCCGCTCAGACTTCGTACACGTCGACGTTGGCCGTGTGCGGCAGTGGTAAATCATCATGACCGCCGTGCATGAACTCTCTGCAAACAGCGCCTAGGTATAGGTCTTCAGTTTCAAACTTCTCAGGCAATAACGAATTTCAGTGGTCAGTTCTTTGATCCGCATGCCCGGCTGCACGGTGAGTTTGCAGGATAGGGCCGCGCGGGTTGACTCGTCCGTTCCGAGATCGAAACTTATGCGGCAGTATTGGCAATCTTCATTCCAGCAAAAGCGGCCGTAGGAGACGTCTTCGGGCGCCAGATATTGCATACAGCGAAGCAAGGAATTGTTCTCAGGAACTGAGAATTCTCTGCCTAAAATGCTGATTTTCACCAATCGCGAGAACGGACGAAAAAGCGTGGTGGGGGCGGTCATACTGAGTAGATTTTAACCACGCGGCTTCGGTCGACACTACGCACGAAGGTCACACCGGCGTTTCGGAACGTATGGTTTCCAGCTACGTCTTCGCGGGATGAGCATGATGCCGTGTGGCATGATGGGCTTTATGACGACGCGCGTGATGGGCCCTAGTCTTGACCTGCAGAATGTGAGCAGTAGACGCCTCATGGGCAGGCAAGGGGCTCGCGGATGACGTGCCGGGCAGAAAGCTAATCGATAAAGCGAGGACAAACGCAAAGAACCACTTCATACCAACTCCTTCAAACTTACCGAAACTCGGGAATGAAGCAGCACTATATCAGAGAATCCCTGATTGCATTTTCAAAGTTTCTCACTAGTCTGGTTAGAGACTTGGTTCAATTTAGCAATGGAGGCTGATTTTGACTCAGACGAAAGACCAGGATCGCGGCAAGGGAGCGGTGGAACAAGCAGAGCAAGGGCAGCCGGGAAACACGTCGATGCAAGGCCAGCTTGGGCATCGTGATGAGGATCCGATGATCAAATCTGCCGATACGGATTTTCCGGAGCCGGGAGGAAACCCGGAACACAGCGGAGAGCCGGAGACCAAACGGAAACCGAAACCGGCAGCGTGATCGATGAATGGGCGTGGGTTCTCACCCGCGCCCTATGCTTATCTCAGTTCTTCCATCACCTGGTCGAGCACTTCCCTGCCGGGGCGAACTGCGGACTCCGGCAGAGTGGTCAGCGGCTCGTCGGTCATGTTGAGCATGTCGATGAAGGTCGGCGCTTGCGGGTTGACATAAAATACGCCGGTCAGCACCTCGCCTTTATCCTTTGCTTCATGCAAGCGGCTGATGGCGCGAAGACGATCGGTGGGATCGTAGTCTTCCTCCAACTTGGTCAGGCGCAGGCGAGAACCGTCATGCATGGTGACTTCGACGGTCGTCCCGGGATCGTACTCCACGTCGATTTCTTCAAACGCCGGAACGAAGCTGATGTCCTGGATCGGCTCTTCGTGGTCCTTCATGTACTTGTAGGACTTGGTGGAGCCTTCGTGGTCATTGAAAGTGACACAGGGCGAAACCACATCGAGCATGACCGTGCCGCGGTGGGCAATCGCCGCCTTCAGCATCGCGTGCAATTGCTTCTTGTCGCCGGAGAAGGTGCGACCAACGAAGGTCGCGCCCAGTTCTACCGACAAGGCGCACGTGTCGATCGGCGGAAGATCGTTGATCACGCCGGTCTTCAGCTTCGAGCCAATGTCGGCGGTCGCGGAGAATTGGCCCTTAGTGAGGCCGTACACCCCGTTGTCTTCGATGATGTAGATGATCGGCAGATTGCGACGCATGAGGTGGACGAACTGGCCGATGCCGATAGATGCGGTATCCCCGTCGCCGCTGACTCCGAGAGCCATCAAGCGCTGATTCGCCAGAACTGCGCCGGTTGCGATCGACGGCATGCGGCCGTGAACCGCGTTGAAACTATGGGCGCGCGATAGAAAGTAGGCTGGCGTCTTGGAGGAGCAACCGATGCCGCTGAGCTTGATCATGCGCTCAGGCTTGACTCCCATTTCATACATGGCATCGATGATGCGCTCGGAAATCGCGTTGTGGCCGCAACCGGCGCAGAGCGTGGTCTTGCCGCCACGATAATCCAGCACGGTCAGGCCGATGCGGTTGGTCTTAGGCGCTGGCGTGCTTGTGGGTGTGGTTGCCATTCTACTTTCCCTCCATACTCATGAGTTCGTCGGTGACCGAGCGCGCGTCGAGCGGCAACCCGTGAATGTGAGCGATGCTCCGCAACCGCACGACGTATTGCGGGTGAACATCGAGCTTCAACAGGCACAACATCTGCGCATCACGGTTCTGCTCGACCACGTAAACCCGCTCGTGCTTTTCAATAAATTCATGGACTTCGCGCGTAAACGGGTATGCCTTTAATCGCAGATAATCGATCTCGACACCGTATTCGTTGCTCATCTGATCGCGGGCTTCAAGGATGGCCCAATGCGACGTGCCATAGGCGATGATTCCGACCTTCGATTTACCGGTGTTCACCTCTGGGCGGGGCACAAATGAGCGCGCAGTTTCGAACTTGCGATTGATGCGCTCCATGTTGCGCTCGAAATCGTCGGGACGCTCGCTGTACTGCGAGTTTTCGTTATGTCCGCTGCCGCGGGCGAAGTAAGCGGCGTTAGGGTGATCGGTACCTGGCAAGGTGCGATAGCCAATACCATCGCCGTCGACGTCCTTGTACCGCTGGAAACTACCGAGGCGATCGAGATCTTCTTTACTGAGAATCTTGCCGCGTTTGATGGGAGTCGTCGGGTATTCGAACGGATCGGACATCCAGTTGTTCATGCCGAGATCGAGATCCGACATCACGAACACCAGGGTTTGGAATTGCTCGGCGAGATTGAAGGCGTCCTGCGCCATGTTGAAACATTCGTTGACTGAGCTCGGCAGCAACATGATGTGCTTGGTGTCGCCGTGCGAAAGGAACGCGGTGGAAAGGATGTCGCCTTGCGAAGTGCGCGTCGGCAGGCCGGTGGACGGCCCGACGCGCTGAATGTCCCACACCACGCCGGGAATTTCTGCGTAGTACGAAAGTCCGGCGAATTCCGACATCAGAGAAATGCCAGGCCCGGCAGTCGCGGTCATGGAACGTGCCCCTGCCCAACCTGCACCCAGCACCATGCCAATAGCGGCCAGTTCATCTTCGGCCTGAACGATGGCGAATGTGGCCTTGCCATCCGGACCGACGCGATGCTCCTTCATGTAGTCAATTAAAGTCTCTACCAGCGAAGACGACGGCGTGATGGGATACCAGGTCACGACCGTCACTCCGGCGAACATACAGCCAAGAGCGGCAGCGGAATTGCCATCGATGATGATCTTGCCTGCAGTTTTATCCATGCGCTCGATGACATAGGGGCCGCGCTTGGTGAGCGATGCAGCGGCATAATCGAACCCCGCCTGGGCAGCCGCAAGGTTCAAATTTGCTGCCTTGGGCTTGGCCGAAAACTGCTTGCGGATGGCTTTCTCCACCTCTGCCATGTCGATGGAGAGAAGTTTTGCCACGACACCCACGTAAACCATGTTCTTGACCAGCTTGCGCAGCTTGGCTTCCGGGCAAACCGGAGCCACGATCTTGTCGAATGGCACCGCGTAAAAAATCAGATCATTGCGAACTTGACCAAGGTTCAGCGGCTCGTCATAAAGCACGACTGCGCCGGGAGCCAGGGATTTTACGTCCTCCTGGGCGGTCTCAGCGTTCATGGCCACCAGAAAGTCGATTTCCTTTTTTCGCGCGATGTACCCATCTTTGTTGGCGCGGATGGTGAACCAGGTTGGCAGCCCGGCAATGTTTGAGGGAAACATGTTCTTGCCGGAAACTGGAACTCCCATTTGAAAAATACTGCGCAACAATACCGAGTTCGAGCTTTGCGATCCCGACCCGTTGACGGTCGCAACCTGGATCGTCATGTTGTTGACAACGCGTTTCGGCTCCCGATGCCCGGAGGCTTCTTGGAGCGCTACATCCGATGTGGCCATTCCTTCATCCTTCCTTTGATTGGAGCGGGATTCGACCCACTGCCGAGTGGTGTGAGCGATGTTCTGATTATACGGCACGTCATCGGTTGCGAACAGGCAGAGCTGACGACCGTCGAGAGGTCTGAATCCAACTTGGCAATGCGTAATTTGAGACTACGATTCGACACGGAAGAACTGCGCCATCTTGCGGAATTTATTATATCGTGAAACGACTAATTCGGAAGCCGGGACTGCTTTCAGCTCCCCGAGGTACTTTTCTAATGTCTCGGCCAACAACGCGGCAGCCGCCGGCTGATCAGTGTGCGCGCCACCGGGGGGCTCGGGAATGACGCCGTCGATGCAACCCAGTTCGGTCAAATCTTTGGCAGTGATATGCAGGGCTTGGGCGGCCAGCTCCTTCTTGCCGGCGTCACGCCACATAATGGAAGCGCAGCCCTCGGGAGAAATCACCGAGTAAATCGCGTTTTCCATCATCAAGACGCGATCGGCAACGGCGATGGCAAGGGCACCACCACTACCGCCTTCGCCAGTGATCGCTGTAATAATCGGAACCCGCAAGCGGGCCATCTCGCGCAAATTCCGAGCAATGGCTTCAGCTTGTCCGCGCTCTTCCGCCCCCAGGCCAGGATTAGCGCCTGTGACGTCGACCAGAGTGATGATGGGCCGCGAAAACTTTTCGGCGATTTTCATTGCCCGCAGAGCTTTGCGATAGCCCTCCGGATTGGGCAATCCGAAATTGCGAAACATCCGCTGTTTGGTGTCGCGGCCTTTTTCCGTGCCAATGACCATTACCTCTTGTCCGCGAAGACGCGCGATGCCGCAAATCATGGCGTGATCGTCGCCGAAACCGCGGTCGCCGTGAATTTCCTGAAAATCGGTGAAGACGCGTTCAATGTAGTCGAGAAAGTGAGGACGCTGCGGATGTCGAGCTAACTCGGTTTTCTCCCAAGCCTGGAGATCGACGGACACCTGCTCGCGCAACGTGTGAATGCGCGCATGAAGTTGTTCGATCTGATGGCGGCTGTCGGGATCGTGCTGCAGGTGCTCCAAGCGGCCGAGTTGTTCTTCGATCTTTTCCAACTCGTGTCGAACTTTAAGTTGCGACTCTGCATTGCGAGCATCGCCGTTGCGTGCGGACCAGCGAGATTCCACCATCGACAAGAGAAACTCAGCGCTGGTCAACGCTAGCATCGCGTCGTTGATTTCGGGGCTGGATTTTTTACTGCGCTCGCCACTGGGGGCTGGTGTCATCTCAATTAATCACTCGCACTGCGCCGCGCCCGCAGAGTTCTTCAACGCGGGACATGAAATTGCGGTCTGGTTGGACATTATAGCCTTCCGCTTCCATCACCACCATGAAATCGTCTCTGCGCTCTACGTCGAACAACACTTTGGCTTCTCCTTTGCGCTCGGAAAAAAGAGTGTGGAGTTCGTCAACCAGCGACTCGTTCGCGGATTCCACCGGAATGCGAATGCGGAGGGAACGCGGCAGTGGAACCTTAGCGTCTTCGAGGGGGATGATGTCGTTGACCGTCAATTTTGGATTCACGCCCTCTTCGATGCGCACCCCGCCCCGCACGAGCACGGGAACTTCAAGTTTCACTTTTTCGCCAAGCTTGCGGTACGATTCGGGGAAGACAATCATCTCGATCGAGCCTTCCATATCTTCGAGGGCACCTTGGGCGTAAAAATCGCCGCGCTTGGATTTCAGCACGCGAAGGTTTGTGATTATGCCGGCGGTCGTGATGTTTTCGTCCTTTCCGGTGGATGCTTTGATGGCAGCAAGTTCGGCGGTGTTCAGGGCGTGAAGATCTTGCAGCTTGTCACGATACTTTTCCAGCGGATGGCCGGTAATGAAGAAGCCAAGGATTTCTTTTTCTGCGGCCAGGCGGGCGTGCTCGTCCCAGTCGGGCACTTCTGGAAGCTTGTCATTGGTAGCATTGGTTTCTTCCTGCTGGAAGACGCCAAATAGGCCGTGCTGGCCGGATTCGGCATCGCGTTGAGCCTTCACGGCACGATCGATGGCTTTATCGAGAACCGCCATGAGTTGTGCGCGGCGGCCGAAGGAATCCATGGCGCCACTTTTTACCAAGGATTCGAGGACGCGCTTGTTGAGCAGGCGAAGATCGACTTTTTCGCAGAACTCATAGATGGAAGTGTAGCGGCCCAGTTCTTTGCGGCCGGCAACAATTGACTCAATCGCGTTGTGCCCGACGTTCTTGACTGCAGCGAGACCGAAACGGATGGCGCTGCCATGTGGGGTGAAATTGGCGTCGCTGACGTTGATATCCGGCGGTTCGACCGCGATGCCCATCTCGCGGCATTCATTGATGTATTTGACGACATCGTCGGTGTTGCCTGTCACCGAAGTTAACAGCGCGGCCATGAATTCGACGGGATAGTGCGTTTTCAAGTAAGCCGTTTGGTACGCCAACAAAGCGTAGGCAGCGGAGTGGGATTTGTTAAAGCCGTATCCGGCAAATTGCGCCATCAGGTCAAAAATCTTTTCAATCTTCTTTTGCGGGTAGCCGCGCTGGATGGCGCCTTCCACGAAACGTTCGCGCTGCTGCGCCATTTCTTCCGCTTTCTTCTTTCCCATGGCGCGGCGGAGCAGATCAGCTTCACCGAGCGAATAGCCGGCCAGGCGGTTCGCGATCTGCATGACTTGTTCCTGATAAACGATGACCCCGAGGGTTTCTTCCAGGACTTGTTTCAGCTCCGGCAATTCGTATTCGACCTTGCGGCGACCGTGCTTGCGCTCGATAAAGTCATCGATCATTCCGCCCTGAATCGGGCCCGGACGATAGAGCGCGTTGAGAGCGGTGAGATCGCCGATGGTGTTCGGTTGGTAACGTCTCAGAACGTCTCTCATCCCGTGCGATTCAAATTGGAAAACGCCGGAGGTGAGGCCGGTGTAGAAGACCTTCTTGTATGTCTCTTCGTCAGTGAGCGGAATACGTTCTAGAGCGATATTTTCGCCGCGGGTCTGCGAGATGAGTTTGACTGCATCGTCAAGGATGGTCAGCGTAGTCAGGCCAAGGAAGTCCATTTTCAGCAGGCCGAGTTTTTCGACCGCGACCATGTCAAAGGCGGTGACAATTTCATCGTTCTTGGTGCGATGCAGGGGGACAAGCTCGATCAGCGGACGGGGAGAAATCACGACTCCGGCGGCGTGAACACCGGCATTGCGGACGAGACCTTCGAGCTTGCGCGCAGTGTCGAGAAGGGCGCGAATCTGCGCATCGGATTCGTAGGCTTGCTGCAGCGGGGGCGAATCTTTAAGCGCTTGATCGAGTGTGATGTTGAGCTGCGTCGGCACCATCTTGGCGATGCGATCAACGTCGGTGTATGGAATATCCATGGCTCGGCCGACGTCTTTGATCGCAGCCTTCGCCGCCATAGTTCCGAAGGTGATGATTTGCGCGACATTGTCGCGGCCATATTTGTGGGTGACGTAATCGATGACTTCGCCGCGCCGGTTCATGCAGAAATCGATGTCGATGTCCGGCATGGAAATGCGCTCGGGATTGAGAAAGCGTTCGAAGAGCAATTCATGCTGGAGCGGATCGAGATCGGTGATGCCGAGCGCATAAGAAACGACCGAGCCGGCAGCTGATCCGCGGCCCGGGCCAACGGGAATATTTCGCTCCCGCGCGTAACGAATAAAGTCCCACACAATAAGGAAATAGCCGGAAAACTGCATCTGCTGGATGATGCCGATTTCACGGGCAAGCCGCTGCTCGTATTCGGCAAGACTATGCCGCAGTTTTCCCTGCTCGTGCAGGTCTCTTAGGCTCTCCATGCGGCGGGCGAAGCCCTGGCGCGTGACGTGCTCGAAATAACTGTCGAGCGTGTAGCCGGCGGGAACTTCGAAATGCGGGAACGGACTGCTGACTTTCTCGAGACGCATATTGCAGCGCTCGGCGATGGCGAGCGTACGCGTTAGAACATCCGGCGAATCTTTGAAGACGCGCCCCATCTCGGCGTAGCTTTTCACGAAGAAGTCCGTGCCTTGAAACTTCATGCGGTTGACGTCCTGGATAGACTTGCCGGTCTGTATGCAGACCATCACATCCTGAGCATGCGCGTCTTCTTCGCAGAGATAATGACTGTCGTTGGTGGCTACGAGCGGCAGGCCGAGATCTTTTTCCAGGCGGAAAAGATCAGGGTGGATGCGATGCTCCTGTTCGAGGCCCTGGTCTTGAATTTCGAGGAAGAAATTATTCTTACCAAAAATGTCGCTGAAAAACGCGGCGGCGTTGCGTGCGTTCTCGTACTTCCCTTCGGTGAGAAGTTCGCAGACTTCGCCTTTCAAGCAACCGGAGAGCCCGATCAGTCCCTTGGAATGTTCGGCGAGAAATTTCTTGCTTACCCGCGGCTTGTAATAGAACCCGTGCAGCGATGCTTCCGAGGTGATCTTGACCAAGTTGCGATAGCCTTCTTCGTTCTCGGCCAGCACGAGCAGGTGATTGTAAGTGTCGCCGTCGGGCGGGGTGCGGTCGATGCGGTGGTCGTCTTTTTTGCAAACGTAGAGTTCGCAACCGACGATCGGCTTGACGCCGGCTTTGTGCGCGGCGTTGACGAACTCGACAGCTCCGAAAATGTTGCCGTGGTCGGTCATGGCGACGGCGGGCATACCGAGCTCGTGGACGCGGTGGACAAGCTTGTCCACGCCACAAGCGCCGTCGAGCATGGAATAGTCGGTGTGCAGATGCAGATGAACGAATTGGGACATTGGGGCTCTGTATCAATTTTACGTGGGTATGGCAGGAAGCGGAATGGGGAGTTTGGGAGTAAGGGCTCGGTTATGCACAGGAGCCTGTGAAAGTTCCCGCCCCTTGCAAAAGCGGCAAGGAGCGGGGCACCCGGCACGGGGGCGGACGCCTCCCGCCCAACCCAGCGAAGCCGTGACCCCGGCCGACGTTCGGCGATTGCGACGGATTGAGAGCTGTAGTAGTATTCTGGCCGTCCGCCGGGGTCCTCGGGCTTGGCGCGCCCGCCATTCCAGGTGTTTTCTGAAAGAGGCACGTATGCAGCACGCATCTTCCCCAACGATTCTGAAACCCTTGTCAATTTTCCTTGCAATGCTGGCTGTCGCGGTTATTTGCGGCGGAGTGGCCTCAGCTCAAACCGGACAGGTGATTCACCAATTCAAAGGGGAGTTCGCAACGCCACCCGACGGGGCGGCTCCCGCAGCAGCGCTTACCTTGGCTCCAGACGGTATGCTGTATGGGACAACCTCAAGCGGTGGCGTGTATAACTGCGAAGACGCAGGCAACTCTTTCAACTGCGGGACGGCGTTCGCGCTTGAGCCACCCTCCGCGGAGAAACCCTACTGGGGTGAACGAGTTATCTACAACTTTGGAAATCCCCAATACGACGATGGCGAGTTTCCCGGGGGAAGCCCGCTGATCCTTGACTCGGTTGGCAACCTTTATGGAACCATGGAGTTGGCCGGCATTGGGGGCTGCGGGCCCTATGGACTCTGGTCGTGCGGGAGCGTGTTTCAGCTAGCTCGGCCCGCGAGCAAAGGCGGAGCCTGGACATACAACCTGCTTTACGACTTCCAGCCCGATAACGGCGATGGTTACATTCCGCAGGCCGGGCCTGTCTTCGACAAGCAAGGCAACCTCTACGGCACGACAATCCAAGGCGGACCGCCTGACGGCGAGGGGGCTGGCACGGTTTATGAGCTGTCGCCTCCGGCGTCGAACGGAGACCCTTGGACCGAAACCATTCTCTACGGCTTCGAAGGAAGTCCCGACGGCGACTCGCCTAATGCGAATCTGGTGATGGACGCCGCAGGCAACTTATTCAGTACGACCGTTGAAGGAGGAACCGGAAATTATTGCGGCAAAGGGTGCGGCACGATCTTTGAATTAAGCCCGCCCAAGACAAATGGGGCCCCTTGGACCGAGACGATCCTCTATAGCTTCCAGGGAGGGGCCGACGGCAACTACCCAAACGGCGTTATTTTTGGCAAGGACGGCAGCTTGTATGGAACTACTCGGTCGGGCGGCAACGGAAGTGGCTGCTCGGGCGAGGGATGTGGCACAGTCTTCAAGCTATCGCCGCCCAGCGTCAAGGGCGCGGCTTGGACGGAAACGATCCTTTACAGATTTCAGGGCGGCACCGACGGCGATTCACCAGTTGGAAACCTGGTGGTTGACTCGCAAGGGCTTTTGTGGGGAACAACCACCAATGGAGGATACCAAGGGGAAGACTGCAGCCCTGTGGGTTGTGGGACAGTATTTGCCCTCATTCCGACCAGGGGCGTTTGGGTGGAAAAAATTGTCTATGCTTTCAAACCCAATCGTGCGGGGTTCTCACCTCAGGCAGGTTTGACTCTCGGAAAAAATGGCAACCTATTCGGAACAGCTGCCGCTGGAGGATTTTCTTGGGATTGCGGCAAAACTATTGACATGTATTCGTGCGGTACTGTGTTCGAGGTCATAAAATAAATCGGGTTGGAACCTCGGATCCTGCACCGCTGCAGTCCGTTCGGTTTGATCACCTGGCGGCCCTCGGCCCAGTGCCCCACTTCGTGATACCATTCTGCCCGTCCGCCGGGTCTTCGGGCTTGGCGCGCCCGCCATTCCAGCTGTTTCTGAAAGAGGTCGGTTATGCCGCACAGTTCTTCCCGCAAGATTCTGAGGTTTTTGTCACTTTTCTTTGCAATGCTGGCGTTCGCTTTTGCCTGCCGCAGCGAGGCGGTGGCACAGACCGGCAGGCTGATCCACGAATTCCAGCACGGCAACGCAACTGATGGCGCTTCTCCGCAGGCATCGCTTACTTTGGCCGCCGACAGCACGCTTTACGGAACGACAGCCTACGGAGGAACGAACCTATGCGAAGATGAATATGGAAACTTCTTTTATTGCGGGACCGTCTTCGCACTTGAGCCTCCGTCAGGAAACAGGGCTGACTGGCGCGAGCGAGTTATCTATAACTTCGGGGGCTCGCAGGATTCTGGTTACTTTCCATCCAACGCCGCTTTGATCCTCGATGCGAAGGGCAACCTCTACGGCACGACTGAGTGGGGAGTGAGCCAGCAGTGCGGGCAGCCACCATATTATGGCTGGCCATGCGGAACGGTCTTTCAGTTAGTTCCGCCAACGCACCAGGGCGGTGCTTGGAGGTATAACCTGATTTACACGTTTCAACCCAACTCGAGCGATGGCTTTGCTCCGGATGCTGGACTGGTATTTGACACCCAGGGCAATCTCTACGGTACGACAACGGAGGGTGGCCAGCCAAACGGATATGGAGTGGGAACGGTCTACGAGCTATCGCCCCCCAAGGTACAGGGAGATCCTTGGGCCGAAACTGTCCTGTACAGCTTCCAGGGCAGTCCCGATGGTGCGTGGCCCGCCGCAAATCTGGTGGGGGACGGCAAGGGCAACTTCTTCAGCACCACGGTCCAAGGAGGAACCGGCAACTGCAGCAGAGGTTGCGGGACGATCTTTGAATTGAGTCCGTCCCAGGGAGAAGGCGAACTGTGGACAGAGACTGTTCTGTATAGCTTTCAGGGAGGGAACGACGGATGGTCACCAAACGGAGTGGTTTTCGGTAACGACGGCTCCCTCTATGGAACAACCCAGTTGGGCGGGAACGGGAGCGCCTGCTCGGACGGCGGCGCTTCGTGCGGTACGTTTTTCAGACTGCAACCGCCCGTGGGCAAGGGAATGCCTTGGACCGAGACGGTGCTGCACAGTTTTCAGGGAGGTACCGACGGGGCGTTTCCATTTGGTAATCCGGTGTCGGATTCTCAGGGACGTTTGTACGGAACAACGTTTGAAGGTGGAAGCCAGCAACAGGACTGTAGCCCGCAAGGTTGCGGAACCATCTTTGCCCTCATTCCGCATGAAGGCTCCTGGGAGGAAAAGATCATCTACCGGTTCGATTTCAACCATGCCGGTCGTGATCCCCAGTCGGGGCTGACGCTTGGAGGAAATGATGAATTGTTCGGCACGACGTCCACAGGCGGAAATTGCGGACTCCTGTCACTGTGTGGCACTGTTTTCGAGGTCAACAAGTGAGGTCCAGCCCGGTGCCCCTCGTTCCGCGATTCACTTTTGTGAGCTAACGTGGGCAGACACAATCGCGCCTCCACGGCGCGTTCACTAAAGTTCGGGATTGATCGGCGTGGCTGAAGCCACGCCCTGATACAAATCTTTCCGCGGGCGAAGGGCCGACGCCAGACAGCCTGGCAAGTGATTCCCTAGTTCGGAATTTCGAAGTCCACGCCACGGTCTTGATTGGCTTTTTCTGTGGCGGGAATATCGAGGCTGGCGAGAGGTATCTTGCGCGTCCGAGAGCCGTCGAAGATCCAAAGATTCTGGCGAACGATGGCGTAGTTTTCAACCTGCTCGGTGTGCTGATCGGCAAAGACGAGCTGCGTAGGTTCCGGCGCGGTTTCCTTCGGCGCAGGCGGACGCGGAACGTTGTGCATTTGATCTCTTAGCTGAGCGACTTCCTCGTGCAGGCGATCAATCTCGGCCTGGGATTGATAATCCGCCGGCGGCGCGTAGCCATAATCGGGCGGGGGTTGGGATTGATAGTCGTCGGCGTAGTTGTCGTAGGAGTTATCATCGTAATACCAGGGATAACCCCAACCCCAACCGGCGTAAGCGTAGGGCCAGTAGCCATAGCCGCGGCCGTAGAAGCAGCGCCCGCCCCAGCAAGAGCCGCCGCGAGGATACGGCCGACGGAATCCGTTGCCCCAGCCGCCGCCCCAGTGGCCGCCGGAGAAACCGTGAGCCATTGAGGATCCGCGGAAACCGCCCATGGCAGGAGAAGAGAAGCCGGCGTGACCGCCGAAGCTAGCGTGGCCGCCACCGAAGCCGCCGCCGTGCCCACCGCCCCCACGTTGCGCCCAGAGTGGCGTGGCCATCAAAGCCGCGCCCAGAGCCGCAAGTAAGAGCCAGCGGGGCATACATCTAGTATAACGCTGGGTGCTGCGAGAAATGCAGAATAAATATTCCCACCCAAACCAAAACCCGGGTTGGATGAGGCGCCGATATGTTCCCATCCGTAGCAAGGAAGCGAGCCAGGCGCGCGATTCTTATGTCGCAACAAACGCGACATTCGCGCGGCTCGCCCGGACCCTTCTCTTCGCAAAAGAGGCTCGTTCAGGATGACAAATCAGACTGCACAACTCCCATTCCCCGCCCCAGCATCCAAGAGTAGCTTCATAATTCGCAATTGCGAGGAGGAACACGTGCCACACTACGGTCTCTTGGGGAAACAGGTGCTCGGAAACGCAGCAGCGGAAGATATACGTGGGGCCAGTTTGTACGGATTGAACGATGAAAAGTTGGGAAAGATCGACGATGTCATTTTTGATCACTCCAGCGGAGACATCCGATATGTTGTCGTTGATACCGGCGGCTGGCTCTCCACTAAGAAATTTCTGGTGCCGGCGGAGCGGCTGCGGGCATCGACCGAGCACAAAGACAATTTCGCTTCGGACCTGACCAAGCAACGAGTCGAAGATTTTCCGGCCTACAACGAAAGCGATCTGCACAGCGATCGCGATTGGCAAGATTATGAAGGAAAACTACGCGCAAAATGGGTCAGCGGGCCAGTGATGCACCGGGCGGAAACCGATCGCAACATCACGCCGACCGCGGACCAACAGTCAGGAAACCAGTCTTCCATCCGCGCGGAACATGGCTTGCCGCGCGCGATGCCGATCCGGAGTGAGGTTCAGGAAGAAGCCAGGGGTGAGGCAAGCGATCGCGTGGTTCCAGCGGGCACAGACACCGTTGTGATTTCTAACAGTGCGGTTGGAATCGGCGGCCGATGGGACACGTTTCAGGCGCGTTTGCGGGAGCGGCGGAAGGAAGTCGTCGCCGGATGCACAACCTGCACGGTTGGCCCGGAGAGCGTTAAAGGATCGGAGAGCGCGGACACGCTGAAGAAAGCGATTTAACACCCAGAAGGCGGCGTGGATGTCCGTCGTGAGATTCCGTGGCCCCGCTGGTTAGAAGGCGGGGCTGCGGAATAACGCCTCAAAAAAACTGTCAGTTCTGATCGCCCGCGCCGTGGTTGGCGCGGCAGAGCCTGCAGTAAGTGGGAGGCTCAGTATTGTCCACGCGATGTTTGACCGGCTGCACGGTGCGCAGATAGGCAAACGCCGCTTTCAAATCCTCGTCCGTCATGCCTTTGTACTGTTCCACCGGCATGAGCCAGGCAAGCTTGCGAGCTTTTACGTACCCGGTGCGCAGCACCTGAAGAAATAGCGCCTCATCGTAATAGCCGATACCCGAGGCGTCGGGGGTAATGTTGGCGCTGGCGGTTGAGATCCACGTCCCCTTAAAGACCTGTCCACCGCCGAACTGTAGCCCCGGAAGTGGCTGTCCGTGCGAATCCATGGGCGTGTGGCAGTCGACACAGCCGGCCATATTCACCACGTATGCTCCCCAAAGAATTTGATTCGCGCGCCCCGGCGCGACGACGGGAGCATTGATTGGCTCGGGAACGGAACGAATCAGGTATTTCACGGGAAATATGATTTCAGTTTTCGGAAGTTCGTGATGGACGGGCGGAAGTGAGCGTATGTACACGATGACCGAGGCAAGATCTTCATCGGACATCGATTTGTAGTGCTCGTAGGGCATGATCGGGAAAAGCGCGCGTCCGTCGTGGCCGATGCCTTCGCGAATGGCGCGAGCGAGTTGGTCGTCAGTCCAGGTTCCCGCGCCAGTCTCAGGATCGGGCGTGAGGTTGGACGCGACGATGCGGCCGGGCAGGCCGTCAAGAAACATGATTTCTCCGGCGCCGTGCATACTCGGAAGTACGGGATGATCGGCGCTGCTGGGATCGTGCTCAGAGTGACAATCGGCGCATCCAGCGGCGGAGTTGAAGATGTATTTGCCGCGCTCCAGACGTGGCGGCGTTGGTTCAAACTTTCGATCCGTGAGAGTTCGGGCCTTGGGACCGAGAATTGGACGCCAGCCAATGGTAAAGCTGATCGCGGCGACGAGAAGAACCACAACTGCGACCAACAAAATAAGCAGGATTTTACCGAAGGCTTTCATCGGAATCCCCATTCAAGCCGAAAACCAGCTTGAGTGAGCCACCTCCTGGAACGCGATTACTTGCGCTTCTTGCCGCTAAGTTTTTTATTTTTCGGCTTGCCGACTTTCTTTTCGCGAGCGGGCTTCGACGGCTTTGCTTTTTCAGGCTTGGGCTTCTGGACCACTGGCGCTGGCGGTGCGATCGCGGGGGCTGGGGGCGCCGGCGCTTCGGCTTTTCCTTTTTTCTTTCCGGCAGTTGGCGCGGGGGCGGCTGCCATCTTAGCCGCCTTGGCAGCACGTCCGCGCTTGACTGGTGGTGGAGGCGGAGGTGGCGGCGGAGCGAAAGGTTTCAAGAATTTCAGAGTCTCAGTGCGCGAGCGCAACTTGCCGTCGAGCAGGAGCATAAAAACGTCGTGGGCAATCTTGGGATACTCCGGCAGTTGCGGGGTGATCAGCAGCTCGGTCATCTCGGGCAAGGGAAGTTTTTGCTGAACTTGCCGCCACTTTCCTAAGAAGTTCTTGATCTTCTCTTTGACCGCTTGCTGGCGCGCTGTCACCGACAAGAACAACGTCATCTCCGGCCGCGACTCCGACAATAGTTTCCATGTCCGCGAAGGCGTGGCCGCCTCTTTGCCGGTCAATTTTTTTGCCAGCTCTTTAGCGTTGTCCTCGATGTCCTTCCACGCGGTGACCAGATCTTTGCGCGGAATCAGCTTGCGCATGTCGGCAACATCTTTATCGGACAGCCGCTCGGTGAGGAAATAAAACACCGCCGGCGCGGGGTCGGGGTGGTAGCCAAATTCGTTCATCTGCTGGCGGGTTTTGAGGAGTTGCGTCAACCCTGCGGCATCGACTTTGGCGGAGCTCCAATGCGGATTGAGAACTTTGAGCCAGTCTTCTTTCTCCAGCGAACGGAGAATGTGCAGAGGATCGTCCTCGTACCCGATCTGCTCGATCTCTTGCCCAATGGCGTGGTTGGTAATGTACTCGATGTAGTTGTTTTCTTTGGCGGATTGGTAACGTGCCTGGGTGCGCTCTTCCAGCGGCCAATGAAAGCGCGCAGAAAAGCGGGTCGCGCGAATGAGCCGGGAGGGATCCTCGACAAAAGCGTAATTGTGCAGGACACGGATCAGCTTGGCTTCGATGTCGGCCGCGCCGTTAAATGGATCCATCAGCAGACCACGAGAGCCGGGGTTCAGCGACAGCGCCATCGCATTGACGGTGAAGTCGCGGCGGCGCAGGTCTTCAATAATGGTGGCGGGAGCGATGACCGGAGGCTTGCCGGTTTTCTCATAGCGCTCGGTGCGGGCGGCGCTGATTTCAGCGCGCACGTTGCCGGGCAGGGTCAGATAAAGAGTCTGCAGATTCTCGTCGGCGAAGGAAATGGTCGTGCCGGCGCTCGCCAGGGCTTTTTGGAGTTTTAGCGGATTGCCCTGGACGGTGAAATCCAGATCGCGGATGGAGAAGCCGCTGATGATGTCGCGAACTGCGCCGCCGGTAAGGTAAAGATTCATGGCGGCATCGCGGGCAATGTCTTGCACGAGCGATACGCCGCGTTGTTGATCAGGCGTGAGCCTGATCTCCATGGTGTATATGTAATCAGCCATCTAGGCAGTGAACCGGGAGCTCAAGGCACCCGCCAAACCTAAGTTTTCCACAGGGTACAGACCGAGCCGCTCGCGGCGCGTGTAAGGTTCCACGTAAGCTGCTCTTGCTTCTAGACTTATACGGGTTCGGACGGACGCCGACAACGTAGTGAAAATATCACAACGTTAACAATTTGGCTACTGGGAAGGAGATGACTCCTGTTGTTCGCGGCAAAGTGTGAGAATGTGATGAGGTCAGACTGCGGCTTTTGTCGTTGTCGCGCGCCCTTATGCCTTCGACCCACAAAAAAGTAGTTGTAAGGAAAGTTGACCGCGATACGGCCAATGGCTACGTCGCGCCGGCGAATTTTGTGCGCGAAGGCAAACTGGAATTGCTGAATACGGCCGGCAATGTGGTGGCGATCGAACTGCGCGACATCAAGGTCGTATTTTTTGTGCGCGAGTTCGGTGACACGGAGGGTTTGGGGCGGAAGACTTTCACGACGCGTCCCCGAACCGAAGGGCTTTGGGTACGACTGAAGTTCAAAGACGGCGAAATTCTTGAAGGCATGATGCCGAATGATCTGGCGCTGGCGGGCGC
>DATJOJ010000016.1:0-27795 GCA_035507035.1 Terriglobales bacterium
GATCAGCGCATCGATGTCGGCCATGTTCTCGACCGAGCCGCGCACCGCCAGCGTGTCCGGCCCCAGTTCGGCTACCGCCTGCGCCAGCCGCTCAGCGTCGCGCCCATGCACGATCAGCTTGGCGCCCTCTGCCGCGAACAGCCGCGCCGTCTCCAGCCCGATGCCCGAGGTGGCGCCGGTCACCAGCGCGATTTTTCCTCGCAGGGGTTTATTGGCCATTCGCGCGGTTGCGGATCAGCGAGAGGAACTCTGTCCGCGTTTCCTGTTGCTCGCGGAAGCAGCCTAACATCGAGGAAGTCACTGCGGCGGAATGTTGTTTCTCGACGCCGCGCATCATCATGCACAGATGCCGCGCCTCAATGACCACGCCGACTCCTTGCGGTTCAATGGTTTTCTGAATCGTCTCGGCAATTTGCGTGGTCAGGCGCTCCTGAATTTGCAGGCGGCGAGAGAAGATTTCAACCAGGCGTGGAATTTTGCTCAACCCGATCACCTTCCCGTTCGGGATATACGCCACGTGCACCTTGCCGAAGAAGGGAAGCATGTGGTGTTCGCACAGGCTGAACATTTCCACGTCTTTCACGATGACCATTTCGTCGTAATCCACCGTGAAAAGCGCCTGCTTGAGCAAAGTCTCAGGATCCTTTTGGTAGCCGCGCAGCAACTGCTCGTATGCGCGGTGCACGCGTTCCGGCGTGCCGGTCAGTCCTTCCCGGTTGGGATCTTCGCCCAGGCGGACAATCATTTCGCGGACGAGCTCTTCAAAGCTGGCGCTGGTCAGTGACGGGATTTCAAGCGATTTTGGTGTCATAGAAGATTTTGTAATTTGGTAATTTCCGATTAGAACCTCGAACGCTGTGAACTTAATTACAAAATCACTCGATTACCAAATTGCAAAATCTAGCCCCTGTACTCAAACGCATTCATCATCGTTTCTTCAAACCGCACCCTTTCCAGATGAGCCTGGCGAAAGCCGCGTTGCAAAATATCGTAGACAGCAATGCACAAATTCTCCGTGGTTGGCACCCGGTTAGCGAACTCGGGCAGGGTATTCAGGTTCTGGTGATCGAATCGCTCCAGGATTTCCCGCGCGACAAAACCATCCAGGTCCACAAGGTTGCAAACCATCCCCGTGGCTGGATTGATCTGGCCGCTGACCGTCACTTCGAGCGTGTAATTGTGCCCGTGTCCATGTGGGTTATTGCACTTGCCATAGGTCGCGACATTCTCCGCGGGCGTCATGGTGTCGTTGTGTAGCCGATGCGACGCAGAAAAAAGATATCGCCGATGCAAATAGGCCTTCATGCTTCCCCGTAAAAATCCACGAACAGGTCCGGCATTTCATACACCCGTACCCGGTGCAGTTGCGCGTGCTTCAATTTAGGCGCAAGCCGCTCCCAGATCGTGATCGCCAGATTTTCCGTCGTCGGAATGCGGGTGAAAAATTCCGGTACTTCTTTATTCAAGAAGCGGTGGTCCATGGCATCGAGCACTTCGCGGTGCATGGTATCTTTAAGCTGCTTAAGATCGACCACGAAACCGGATTGCGCATCGACCTCGCCTTTCACCGTAACTTCCAGCGTGTAGTTGTGGCCGTGACCGTTCGGGTTATTACACTTGCCGAAAATGCGTTGGTTCTCCTCCGGCGTGAAGTCAGGGCTGTGATAATAGTGCGACGCGGAGAACTCGGTTTTGCGGGTTAAGTAGACCATTGCGGCATCCTGCTCTTTTATATTACCGATTGTTGACCGATAGCGACGGTTCGAGCCCGAGACAGCCGAGGAATCTTCTCGCTACAATCGGGCTATCGAATTGCTTCACGAACTCCCGGCTCTTTGCTGCGAGCGAGTCGCGCAGCGCAGAGTCGGCGTACAAGCTGTAGATTCCGTCGGCCAGACTTTCGACACTTTCCGGTTCGACCAGAACCCCGTGGCGAACCACCTCTGGGACAGCAGCCGCACGTGCAGCCACTATCGGCTTTCCGCTCGCCATCGCCTCCAGAAAAACAATCCCGAATCCCTCTTGTACGCTGGGCAGACAGAAAATCGTGCACATTTTATACTCAGCCGCGAGCTCTTCCTGCTTAAGATTCAGCCGCCACTTGACCACACCCTCGAGCTTCTTTCTCCGCCAGATTGTTTTGAGCCTACCCCACTCGGGCCCGCCGCCGACCATACGTACCTCCAACTCAGGAATCTTTGATCTGAGTCGTTCCGCCGCACCCAAAAGGACTTCGAGTCGCTTCCTCGGGTAAAACCGGCAGACGCAAAGAACGACAAATTTGCCGTGGTCCATCTCAGTCGAAACAGAGCGGAGGCTGCGCTGCCAGGAGCCAAGATCGATCAACTCAGGAACGACTGTAGGCCGGTTTGCGACGCGGTAAAGCTGTTGAATGCGCTCGGCGGCGTATTCGCTGGTTGTGATTACGGAATCGGCACACTCGACATGGATTTTCTCCCAGCGGGCCTGAAGAGCCATCGTGGCTCTGGTCATGCCAGATTCGAAACGCATTTCGTCGGCGATCACGCCCTTGATCGAGGCCACGTGCCTGCATCTTCTGGATTGCGAGAGCGTGTATCCATCAAGGTCGAAGCCAATTGTCGCGTCATAATTCGACGCGAGCCTCGATTGCAGTGTCTGATTAAAGAAAAATCTTTGCAGAGTGTAGATGGGGAAGCGATGCTTCGGAGTGACTAGATCGACGCCGCACCCTAAATCAACGAGCGCGCTGGCCAGCGCTGAGATGCCACTGAAAGTACCGCTGCCCTGAAAAATGTTCATGGGCGTGGAACTAAGGAAGCACAGGCGCGGCGAACTCATCGGAGTCTAGCCGGCGCGGGATTGTGTCGAACGGCGGCACCGGATGGGAATCATTTATTATAGCTGCGTGCGACGTTTCGTCGTTTTTCTCGCGCTGATCATTCTATGTGGCTGCTATGGCGGTTCGCGGCCGCCGCGCATTGGCACAGCCGCTCCGGATTTTACTGTTCAAGATGCGGACCGCAAGGTCGAGCTGCGCGACTTTCGCGGCAAAACAGTCGTGCTGAATTTCTGGGCGACCTGGTGTCCCCCGTGTGTCGAGGAAATGCCTTCCCTGGTGCAACTCGAGCAGCGGATGGGAAATAAGGGTGTGGCCATTCTAGGCGTCAGCATTGATGTGGACGCGGATGCTTACCACAAATTCCTTAAAGACTATAAAGTCGATTTTCTGACCGTCCGCGACCCCGATCAGAAAAGCAACCGTCTCTATGGCACCTTCAAATTTCCCGAGACCTACATCATCGACCGCAACGGCGTTGTGCGCCGCAAGTTCATTGGCGCGGTCGACTGGAGCTCACCTGAAATCGTAGATTTTCTCAATAAGCTGTAAGAGGCGCACGCCGCGCGAGTCCCCGAAAGTCTTGTGCAGCTTTAGGTTAGCTCTGACTTCGCAAGTTTTGTTTTCAAACCTGTCCAAGCACGATAGACTCACTGCTAGAATGGCATTCCCCACAGGCCCAGAGGCGGCACCAATCCTTAGCCGAGATATTACGCGGCTCGCCTAAGACGCATCGAATACGGTCATGTCTCTAGGAGAATCCAAAGTAAGCGATGAGTAAGAGCAAGCAACAGGCGATCTATTATGTGCTCGGTGTGCTGGCGGCGCTGGCCGCGCTTCTGCTTCGCCGAATGCTGAGCCCATTCTTGGGACAGCAAAATCCTTACCACACCATGTGGCTGGCGGTGGTATTTTCCGCCTGGTACTGCGGAATCGGACCGTCCATCGTTACAGTGCTGGTTGGGGCCACAGGTGTTTGGTATTGGTTTCTGCCACCTCAGCATTCCTTTTCTGGCAAAACCTATGTGGAGCTTTCCGGAACGTTGGGTTTTCTCGTTCTTTCCGCAGTTATTGTCGCCTTGGGAGAATCCACCCGGCGCATTATGGCGAGGCAGCTGGAGGCCGAAGAAAAACTCAAAGAAACTCAGGAGGAGTTGGAAGATCGAGTCAACGAAAGAACAGCAATGCTGGCAGAAAAAACTGCCGAACTGGCGGAGAAGGCGACCTTGCTTGACCTAGCCAACGACGCGATCTTTGTGAAGACTGCCGGGGGCACGATTTCCTACTGGAACCAGGGTGCGGAGCGCCTTTACGGGTGGACCATGAGCGAGGCGCTCGGTCATGATCCAGCCACGTTACTACATTCCGAATATCCCATTCCGCTGAAAGAAATTGAGAGCGCGGATATCTGGGAGGGAGAACTGCGCCATACCACGCGAGATGGTACCCGGATCGTGGTGGCGAGCCGCTGGACCAAGATAAAAGACGACGCCGGAAAGGCGGTAGGCTGGCTTGAGATCAACACCGACATTACGGCTCGGAAAAGGGCTGAATTCGCGGCCAGAAGTCTGAGCGGACGCATTCTTACGTTGCAGGACGATGAGCGGCGGCGCATCGCTAGAGGATTGCATGACAGTCTTGGTCAATATTTAACTGCGTTAAAGATGAATCTGGACCTGCTGGCAAGAGGAACGGGTGAGCAAGCTACCCTGGCCGCCGAAGCCTCCGAAATGGCCGAGAGATGTTTAGCGGAAACTCGCACCGTTTCCCATCTTCTCCACCCGCCATTGTTGGATGAAGCGGGCTTTGGTTCAGCGGCTCGATGGTTTGTCGACGGGTTTGCGCAACGCAGCGGCATCAAAGTGCGCCTGAGCCTTCCGCCTTCCGTTCTGCGCATGCGGCAAGAAGCGGAGATTGCATTGTTCCGCGCTTTGCAGGAAAGTCTCACCAACGTCCATCGTCATTCCGATAGTTCAGAAGTCGATATTCGTTTTAGTGTGGAAGGTAACGTTGTTCGGTTGGAAATCGAGGACAACGGCCGCGGTATACCTCGCAAGACCTTGAAGCGTCTGCTTGAAGGAGGCGGCGAAACCGGTGTCGGCATCGCCGGAATGCGAGAACGTCTGCGAGAATTGGACGGCTCTCTTGACATCGAGTCGGACGATAACGGGACGCTGCTAAGAGTCCTGATCCCTCTGTCCGAGGTTGGCGTAGACCTCGAGCCCAGCAACGATGCTACAAAAAGAGGAGTTTCTGCCGCCTAAGGCATTTCTTTCCTTGTCCGGTTCCGGACAATCTTCTCCGCCAGCGGACAGCGCACGTTCTCCATCCTTTGATCACAGTCGCTTTCTCCGTTTGAAAATCATGCACTTAGGCTAGATTGGTGATTGGCGGCCAGGTTGCTTTCAATTGTCGTGCTCTGGTCGTTTCGACAGCCTCAATGATGAACGGTGTGCTTCAAGATCTGGCGTATGCCACCCGGCAATTGCGAAAGAATCCGGGTTTTGCCTGCACTGTCATCCTGGTGTTGGGTCTCGGAATCGGCGCTAGCACCGCGATTTTCAGTGCCGTCAATCCGATTCTGTTCAAGCCGTTGCCATATCCGCATCCTGAGCGAATCGTTATGATTTGGACGGCCGCGGACGATGGCACGCGCCTCGCACAAACTTTCCATACCTACCGCGAGCTCACCGAACGCAGTCACTCTTTCGAATCAACCGCCGCGTTCAAGCCATGGCAGCCTGCGATCACGGGCGCGGATCGTCCGGAGCGGATCGACGGCCAACGCGTGACTGCTGGCTATTTCTCTAGCCTTGGCGTAGCGCCGGTCCTCGGTCGAGATTTTCGCACTTCTGACGATGTACGGAACGGTCCGAACGTGGTGATCCTGAGCAACGGATTGTGGCGGCGGTTGGGCGGAGACGAAGCGATCGTCGGCCGACAGATCAAGCTGGATGGCGACAGTTACACGGTGATCGGAGTGATGCCAGCGCTGTTCGACAATGTTCTGCTTTCCTCCGCCGAAGTCTGGGCGCCGTTGCAATACGACACCGGAAATATCGCTTCTCGCGAGACCCGGGAGTGGGGGCATCACCTGCGAATGATTGCGCGGTTGAAGCCAGGCGCCGGCATTAAGCAGGCCAGAAATGATCTCGACTGGATTGCACATCATTCCATCGCGGATTTTCCTCGCGTTCCTTGGGCCTCACTGGAACGCGGGCTGATCACCAGCACCCTGCAGGAAGATATAGCGAGCGGGGTGAGGCCCGCATTGTTCGCAATTCTCGGGGCTGTCGGCCTGGTGCTGTTGATTGCTTGTGTGAATGTGACGAACCTGCTGCTCGCTCGTGCCGCGCAACGGCGCGGCGAGTTTGCCATGCGGACAGCGCTAGGCGCTGCGCCAGTACGACTAATCCGACAACTGCTCACCGAGAGCTTGCTGCTGGCATTTTGCGGCGGCGCCTTGGGAATCTTTGTTGCGCAGTTCGGCGTGCGAACCCTCGTCGCACTGAGTCCTAGGGAATTGCCGCGCCTCAACGCCATCCGGGTCGACGACATGACATTTGTTTTCGCCTTCGCTGTAGCCGCAGTGACCGGCCTGATCGTCGGCCTTGTCCCTGCGCTGCATGCTACTCGCAGCGATCCTCACAAGGGCTTGCAACTAAGTTCCACGCGGGCAGTGGGTGTTCATCAGTGGACACGGCGCACGCTCGTCGTCGTCGAGTCAGCCATTGCGCTTGTGCTCCTGGTGAATGCCGCATTGCTGTTCCGAAGTTTGAAGCATCTATTCGCCGTGGATCCTGGCTTCGATTCATCTCACGTCCTTACCATGCAGGTGCAGGAATCCGATCGCCGATACGAGTCGGACGGCGAGCGCAATCGTCTTTTTTCTCAAATCTTGGAAGCGGTCCGCCAAGCTCCAGGGGTCGAGGCGGCAGCTTTTACGAGTCAATTGCCGTTGAGCGGCGATTTCGACTCCTATGGCGTGCAATTCGAGTCCGACCCCGCTGACGAATCCGGTTTTCGCTACGCGGTGACACCGGATTATTTTGCGGCCATGCATATTCCGCTGCTACGCGGTCGATTGCTGAGTGAGCACGACGTGCTCGGTGCGCCGCAGGTCATTCTGCTCAGCGAATCCTTCGCAAAACGAAAATTTCACGGGCAGGATCCCATCGGGCGTCGCGTTCGGGTGGGTGCCGACATCGGTCGCGCCGATGGGCGATGGAGCACAGTTGTCGGAGTCGTAGGTGACGTAAAGCAGGCGTCGTTGGCACTCAACGATTCCGACGCCTTCTACACTTCGACCAGTCAATGGTCCTGGGTCGACAACGTGCAATCGCTCGTCGTGCGCACTCACGGAGATGCTGCAGGCCTCGCCCCCGTGATCCGAAATGCCATCTGGTCGGTGGAGAAAGACCTGCCAATTGTGCGCGTCGCAACCATGGACAGCCTACTCGCAAAGTCGGAGGCCGAACGGCATTTTGTCCTGATCCTGTTGGAGGCGTTCGGGCTGATGGCATTGTTGCTTGCGGCCACCGGAATCTATGGCGTTTTGGCTGGTAGTGTAAGTGAGCGCACTCGCGAAATCGGGGTGCGGGCGGCATTGGGTGCGACCCGCGCCGACATTCTCGCGCTTGTAATTGGCCAAGGAATGACGCTGACTGCCCTTGGTATTGTGATTGGAACTATGGGAGCGGTTGCCGCGAGTCAAACCCTGGTTACGCTCCTGTTCGGAATTTCGCGCTTCGACTTGTTTACCTACGTCGGAGTGATCGCTCTGCTTGCCGGCGTATCGATGTTCGCATGTGCCTTGCCGGCCTGGCGAGCGGCCCAGGTTGATCCGGCGATTGCGCTCCGCTCCGAGTAGTGCGCCGATCAAGAAAGAACGGCCGAACTTGGAACGAATCTCCAAAATCCGGCCGGACTTCATCTCGCGGTTGTGAAAAGCCTACTTGCCCATTCCGCTGGAATTGCATGTTTTAGAGATGTGTTTCAACTTGTCCACACTTAGCATGGGTGCGGCTTGCGAGCCACCGCCCATGGAAGAACCGGCACTTCCCGCAGTTGCGGCGGAACTCGACGGTGTTCCGGTGACGCGCACTTCGTGTCCGACATGCTTGCTCAAGATTGCAGAATCACCTTGCAATTGATACGTCGCTCCGGAAGCTGCCATCAGCATGTAACTGCCATTGGAATTCTGCAGGCAGCCCTCTACTGAGATTTCTCCCGAGGCACGCGTCCCCGCCTGTCCCGACGCCGTTGGAGCAGTCTGGTCTTGCGGGCCGGTTTGGGGTGACTGGGGCTGCGGTTGCCCTTGCGGATATTGGTCCTGCGGTGCGGCTTGCGACGCTTGGCTGGGCGAAGTTTGATCTTGCGCCTGCAACCAAATCGTAGAGAACATCAATGCGATTGCTAGCAATAACGTTTTTGTCATAGAAGCTCCTTGTCCCTCGTTTCTTACAAAATCGGACCAGAGGATTTACTACGACGGTGGCTGTAGTGCGCAAAAAACGCTGCCTATGCGGCCTTCGATTCGTCGCATAGGCGCTGATAGTACTCCCTTCCGCGTTGGTAGCCGCGTGTGAACGCTTCTGCAACCTCGACCCCGGGATGCTGTTGCTGCAGGTCTTCCAACTTACTCTCCATCTCTGCTGTGGTTTGGTCGAATTCCATGCAGCGAGTTTTGGCGTGGAGGGCAGCTTCGAAGCCCATCCGATAATAGGTTTCGTCTTGGTTGAAATTCCTCCCTGAGGCAGCGTAATGCTCTTCCTCGGCACTGCGTAATCCCGTCCACCATTGTTGTCGGGCGGCATCGATGGCATCTGCTCCTTTCGCTGTGAGTATTTCGCGAATGGGCTGCGCCGCAGCTTCGTCTTCGGCAAGAACAACTACCACGCTATAACCCTTGCGCAGAGCATCTTCGTAAAGAAAGATTTCGTCCTCAGGCAGGCCCTCAGTCATGCTGTTTTCCAATGAACCTCCAGCCGCTGCTCCGGCGCCGGCTCCGGCAGCGGTAAGGATTGCAGTCCCCAAAAGCCCGAGGGCGCTAACCAGTCCCACGCCTGGAACTACCAGCGCTACAAAAGCGCCAGTGGTGAGTCCGCCAGCTCCGCCCAAGACTGCACCCAGGGCCTTGCCCATGCCGGGTTGTTCGGCCGCCTCAACTGGCACTGCCTCAAGCCTCGTACTCGCATTTCCGGGTGTGAGTAAAGTGATCTTGTCTGTGGGAATTCCATCGCTTGAACGCAGCGCCTTCACTGCATCTTCTGCCTGAGCTTGAGATGAAAACACACCAGTCACAGCTCGCATTGTCATCAACCTTTCCACTGAGGGGATCTGAACAACAGACGTCCAACCAACACAGTCGATGCAAGATCCTTTCTCTTGGTTACAGCATTCTATAAGTCTTCGCCATACCCGAAACACTTGAAACCGCCAGCCTGCGTCCCCGAGCCATTCAACGGAAAGCGGACATCTCGTTTACTACCAGCAGCATCGGAGAGATAGCCGTGATTAGCCGGCGGGGGGTTAACGGTGGTTGCGGTGCTGCCAAACTGGCAAGGTCTTGCCGCGTCTGCGCTCTGGGCGTGGTTGTTGCACCTTCGCAGCTTCGGGCAAATCATCGTTGGCCTGGCCGATAACTCTGTTATTCCACTTCCTGGTAGCTTGGATGTCTTCACCATCTGGTTGGCAGCCAGCCGTCCCAATTTATGGTGGTATTACGCGGTGATGGCCACCGTCGGGGCTGTGATTGGCGGCTACATCACATATTTCCTCGCGCGCAAAGGCGGGAAAGAAGCTCTGGAGGCGAAATTCGGCAAACGGCGCGCTGGGAAAATCTGTCGCAAGTTCGAACGTTGGGGAGTGAGCGCCGTGGCGATTCCTGCACTGCTGCCTCCGCCGTTTCCCATCGTGCCTTCGTTGATTGCCGCGGGCGCTCTGCAATTTCCAACCAAGAAATTCCTGGGTGCGCTTGCCCTGGGCCGTGCCATTCGTTTTACGGTCATCGCCGGCCTGGGAGCAATTTATGGTTCTGCGATTGTCAGTTTCTTCGCTCAGTACTACAAGCCAACCCTCTTCATCCTGATCGGTGTAGCGGCATTGGCCAGTATTCTTGCGGCGGTTGAATACTATCGCCGGACGCGCAGCAGCAAGCCGGCTCCGAGGTCCGAGCGACAAACCAAAGCAGCTTAACTGATGTGTCTTGGCTCTGCAGGAATTTCATGCGATGGAAAGGGACAAATTGGTACAGCGATCCTTCGTCGTGATTACAGCTTTGTACCAATAGTCCAAAGCGATAGCAGGGAAGATAAAAGCGGAGGCACGAAAATAGGCAGTAAAACCGTTTTCTGAGTGGACAAGGCTGCGCATGCCAAATACGAGGCGGAAGAGAACGACGCGGAGTCGGAACAACAAAGCGGCTCGGGTGTCTAAAGGTGCGCTCCCGCGTCGCGCTCCTTACGATCCGGCCAAGCTGCCGGAAACGTCTTCCGATCCCATGCCGCTTCCCGAAGAACAGCAAACGCTTTTTCAAGAAGTACTCAGATTGTTGGAGACGAACCGCATACCTTACGCCGTAGCAGGCGCCTTCGCACTGCAGGCCCATACCGGCATTTGCCGCGATACCAAAGACCTCGACCTCTTCTTGACTTCTGAAAATGTCGCAATTGCCCTCAAGTGTTTACGGCAGGAGGGATTCGACTGCGAGGTCTGCGATCCCGTGTGGTTGTTTAAGGCGCATCGCGACCATTTCTTTGTCGATCTCATTACTGGCATGAGTAACGCCGCCATCGCCGTCGAAGATTCCTGGATTCAGCGTGCGAAGCCGGCCGTGATCCACGGAGTGAAAAGCCGAGTCCTGAGTGCAGAAGAGCTTGTGGCTTCTAAATTGTTTGTCACGCGCCGGGAGCGCTTCGATGGCGCCGACATTGCCCACGTCATTTACGGCACGCAGGGAAATCTTGACTGGAACCGCGTCTTGTCCTTGACGGGTGAACATTGGGAGATCCTATTCTGGGCTCTGGTATTCTTCCGCTACGTTTATCCCGCGCAAACGGACTATATCCCCGGTGAAGTTTGGCAAAAGCTGATCGAACGCTTTCGGCAGGCCGTTCTACATCCTGATAGGCAAGCAAAATTCCGCGGCAGTTTGATCGACGACAAGATGTTTGCCATCGACGTGCGCGAATGGGGCCTGCCAGATCTTTATCTCGACTATCGCAATCGTCGATTGCGAGACATCGAGATACTGAGATAGATCCCATGAGAATCGCGGCCACAGCGGACTTGCACTTCACCGGAGCATTGCACAGCACATTGCTCGATCAACTCGGCCGAGTGCGAGAATCGGCCGACGTGCTCGTCGTCGCTGGAGATCTGACCAATTTTGGCCGCCCCGACGAGATGGAGCCTTTACTCAACGTGGTTGTGCGCTCGCGCATTCCCACCATCATGGTGTTAGGAAACCATGACTACGAAAGTGGCAAACAGGATGAGTTGACGAAAATGATGACCGGTGCCGGCATCAAGGTTTTAGACGGAACCGCATACGAACGCGATGGCGTAGGGTTCGCCGGCACCAAAGGTTTTCCGGGGGGCTTCGGGCGAGGCGTCCTTACCGCCTTTGGCGAGCCCGAAGTCAAGCAATTTGTCCAAGCTTCCATTGACGAGGCTTTGAAGCTCGAACGCGCCATGGCGCAATTGCGAGCGCCGAAGAGAATAGTCGTACTGCACTATTCGCCAATCGCCGCGACTGTGCAGGGAGAAGCCGCGGAGATATTTCCGTTCCTGGGAACCTCCCGCCTCGCAGAAGTGGTCGACCGCCATGGCGCCGATCTGGTATTGCATGGGCATGCCCACCATGGGCAGTTGGAGGGTCGTACCACCGGCGGAGTTGCGGTTTACAACGTAGCGATTACCTTACTTCAGGGGCAAGCAGTGCCCACGCCGTACCGTGTCTTCGATTTGTAATAAGCCGATCGAAAACGCTCAAGCCGGCTTCTGTGTATATTGCGCAGGTGCTTCCTCGAAGACCTGTTTGCAATCCTCCGAGCAGAAGTAAAACTTCTGGCCATCGTAGTCTGTGGTGAATTCTTCGGTCGGTTGCGCTGCTTCTTCGTCCACGTGAATGCCACATACCGGATCGACTGCCATGGGATCTCCTCCTCGAAATCGGGTTGAATTGCTGCTGTCGTGAAAATGATTAGTGATGTTTGAAGTATTGAACTGCTCGCTCGTGAGCTTGCGCAGCCTTCTTGGATTGGAAAGTCCCTAAATTTCGGCGTCGGCCGGTCTTTGGATTTTTCTTGCGCGAGTAAAGGCGGTATTTACCGGTTTTCAATTTGCGAATCATAATCGGCTCGGGAAGAACTTCCTTTACCGTAGTGCATGGTTCCCGCCACCTCCATCGGGTATCGACCGTAAATTTGCCGGACCGTCGGTGCAGATGGCGTTTGGATGTATCGAACATCGGTACAGCAAATCGCGCTTGAGACTACAAGATGTATTCGATTTCTCTCGCCAACGCGCACGCCTACGCTAAATCCGGAGGATGGCATGCCGGAAAAAGAGACCTTGGAACGCGCTCACGAAGATGCCCAGGAAGGAAAATCGCCCAGTACGCAAGCCGGAGAATTCGTGCGCGAAGAGATGCATCACGTGCGCGAAGGAAAACACGGCGCCCGCTCCACCAAGCAAGCGATCGCGATCGGTCTGTCGAAAGCTCGTCGCGCGGGGGTGAAGCTGCGCCCTCCCAGCGGAAAGAGCGCCTCGGCGAAAACTAAAAAGCAGGCTGGCCGTGATTATTGCAAGGGCCAAAGCCACTCTCAGCGTCGAACTTCTCAAACCCGTTCTCGGGCCGTTAGCGGAGCGCTCCGCCGAGAGGGGCGCACGGCTGCTTCGCCCAGGGCACTCTCCAAGCACGCTCGGACGACGGCACGAAAAAGAGGGTCGAGCGCTCGTCATCACTCGGCCATGAAAGCCGTTCGCACGAAAGGAGCTGTCGGTCGCAGCCAATCTGCGCGAAAAGCTGCCAGGACTCGGCGTGCTCATGCGGGCCGGTAGTTTGCGGAACCCGAAATGGAGGGACGCACACCGTGTGCGGAGCATGGCTCGAAGACATCTCGCCGCGTCGTTTCACTTCAGTCCTACTTGCATCGGGCATCCTTCTTTTCGTTCCTCCCGCTTACACTCAATCCACCGTTCGAATGGCCAAGGCCGAACTAGACGCACCCGGCTTAGCCACGAGCTACGTTTCGACAACGCCCTCTACCGAACCGCAACCGGCAGTATCCAACTGCACGATGAGGCTGCCGGCGTACGCCCGAGACATGCCGTCGACCTATACTTCTCTCTCGACCCATTGCAAATTCGAAATCTTTTTGAAACAAACCTACTCACCGTACACGTTCGCGTCTGCCCTCTATAGTGCAACGTGGGGGCAAATGATGGCGCAATGGCCGCAATATGGCGGCGGCATGCAAGGTTGGGGAAAGAGGCTCGGGGCGACGCTAGCTGATACAGAATCTCGCCGGTTCATTCAAGGCTATGTTCTCTCCAGTGCTTTCCATCAGGACCCCCGGTATTTTCCGTCACGCAAGAAGGCCTTGGTTGACCGTGCCTGGTATGCTGCCACGCGCGTCCTGGTTACCCGCGGCGATTTGGGGCAGAGTGAGCTGAATTCTTCCGAACTGTTGGGGGCCTTCTCGACAAGTTCGCTGCAAAATCTCTATTACCCGGTGCAGTATCGTACCTTCGGCGGGACTATGAATCGTTTCCTGGGGGCGATTAGCTCCGACGCCGTTTCAGATGTTCTTCACGAGTTCACTCCCGATATGAAGCGCTTGTTCCATCAGCACGCGCCCAAGAGGATCCAGGCGCTAGAGCAAAGAGTCCCCATGCCGGCAGAAGATCGATGGTAACAAGATTTGTGTGTAGTGAATAAGGAAGGCCGAAAACTACACCAGAGTTTTGGTGCCTTTGGTCAGACGCTCGCTCAGGAAGATGCCGCCGCTGACGACCGTACGAATCGCGCCCGGCAGCTCCCGCGCGGCATCCGCTTTGGCAACAAATCCGCGCGCCCCGGTCTTAAGCGCTTCATTTGCCACCTGAATGGAATCATGCTGGCTCAGAAATAGAATTTGCGATTGGGGCGCTATCTTGCGAATACGAACTGCAACGTCAATTCCATTAATGTCGGGAAGGCTGATATCGAGCAGAATAAGATCCGGCTTGAGTTCCTCGGCTTTCCGCACGGCTTCCATTCCGGCCGCGGCTTCCCCAACAACTTCAAGGTCCGATTCACTGGCGAGAACCGAGCGAATGCCGCGTCTGACAACGTCGTGATCGTCGACCATCAGCACCCGCACGGACAATGCAACTCCTTCCCCGACCCTCTTGTGGTCACAAGACATCGGTATGGTAGCATGCGTCCCATTGGTGCAAGAAGTGCATTGCGCAGAACAATTACATTGTTAAGACGGAGCGATAGCTCCGTCTTAACGTGGAATTTGCGCGGAAATCGGCGTGTTGCCGGCTTGCACAAAATTGTTTCGCACTGCGTAGAGCACTAATTCCGCGACCGAGTGCAGGTCGAGTTTGCGCATGATGTTGCTGCGGTGCGTTTCCGCCGTTTTGACACTCAGATTGAGCAAAGCGGCGACTTCCTTCGTGCTCTTTCCTTCCGCCAACAGTTGCGTGATCTCGCACTCGCGGTGGGTGAGGATGGGACGGTTCTTGGTGCTCCCGCCATTGCCGGCAAAGTAGCCGCCAAGCACCATCTCGGCGATTCGCGAGGTGAAGAAAGTTCTGCCAACTTCCAATGCCTCCACCGCCGTCACTAGATCGCGGGCCGCATCGGATTTGAATATGAATCCACGAGCGCCAGCATCCAGCACGGCGCGCGCAACTTCATCCGCTTCCGTAACGGTCAAGATAAGAACTTTTGTCCGGGGATTGTTGTGTACGATTTGCCGCGTGGCCTCAAAACCGTTCAGGCTCGGCATACCGATATCGAGAATAACGATGTCTGGCTTCAACTCCCGGGTTTTGTCTACCGCTTGCCGCCCGTCAACCGCCTCACCACAGACCTCCCATCCGGGATGAGCTTTGAGAAGAGATACCAAACCCCTGCGAACTATTTCGTGATCGTCTGCTACCAGAATGCGCAGCATGGTTAGCTCCGAAGCGAAGAATTTGTGTTAAAGACTCCCGCAATACACAGTGCCAAAATTTAGCAGTAATCCACGCCGGGTCAATACAGGATATTCCGTATGATCCTTCTAAATTGCAAACATAAACTGCGTCCATACAGGAAACACTGTAGTGTCAAGCGCGCATCGGCGTGGTGAAATGACGTGTCGGCACCGAATAGGCCAGCCGTTGGTTTGCGGACCCACAAGCAGCTCTCCCCACCGCGAACTGTTGGCCAGGTGCCGTTTTCCGCATTGTCTTTCAGGAGATCAGCATGAAGAGCAGCGCTCAAGGTGTGGAGACCGAGCTTCCAGCCACTGAACGTAAGAACAACGGAAAAGGCAACGGTCGCCCGAAAGTGGTGGGGGAGTCGGCTGCGGCTGATCTCGCAGTGATCCTCGCTGGTTTGCAAACTATGCGCGGCGGAGATTTCTCGGTCCGGCTCCCGGTTTCGTGGACCGGACTCGCCGGCAAAATTGCCGACACGTTCAACGAAATCGTCGCTGCCAATCAGCAGATGGCGCAAGAACTAAGACGCGTGGGTCAGGTGGTCGGTAAAGAAGGACGAACTCGGGAGCGCACCAAATTCCAGGAGTCGCGTGGTGCGTGGGGCGAGATGGAGACTTCCGTCAACACGCTGGTTGACGACTTGCTTCGTCCCACCACGGAAATGACTCGCGCTATCGCGGCCGTTGCTCAAGGAAATCTCGCGCAAACCGTTCGTACCGACGTCGATGGCAGACCGCTGGAGGGCGAGTTCCTTCGCTCCGCCGACATCGTCAACAAAATGATTCAGCAGCTCAGCGTCTTTACCGCTGAAGTGACGCGCGTGGCGCGCGAAGTCGGGACCGACGGCAAACTCGGAGGCCAGGCAATCGTGCCGGGCGTGGCCGGCACTTGGAAAGATCTGACCGATTCAGTGAATTCGATGGCCAGCAACTTGACTGGTCAGGTTCGTAACATCGCCGAAGTTACAAACGCTGTGGCCAGCGGCGACTTGTCACGAAAAATTACGGTCGATGTGCGGGGTGAGATTCTGCAGTTGAAAGAAGCCATCAACACCATGGTGGACCAACTGCGGTCCTTTGCATCCGAAGTGACGCGCGTGGCCCGCGAAGTTGGCACTGATGGAAAGCTCGGCGGCCAGGCCGTGGTTCCGGGCGTTGCCGGTACGTGGAAAGATCTCACTGACTCCGTCAACGCAATGGCCGGCAACCTTACAGCTCAGGTCCGCAATATCGCTGAAGTCACGACCGCCGTGGCTCGCGGCGATTTGTCACGAAAAATCACCGTCGACGTGAAAGGCGAAATTCTCGAACTGAAGAACACCATTAACACGATGGTGGACCAGTTGAACGCGTTCGCCGGCGAAGTGACGCGCGTGGCCCGCGAAGTCGGTACCGAAGGCAAACTCGGCGGCCAGGCGCAGGTTCCCGGCGTCGGCGGCACATGGAAAGATCTCACCGACAACGTGAACTTCATGGCCAGCAACCTTACCGGCCAGGTGCGTAACATCGCCGAGGTCGCAACCGCCATCGCGAACGGCGACCTCTCGCGCAAGATCACAGTCGACGTGCGCGGCGAAATCCTGCAGCTGAAAGAAACGCTCAATACCATGGTCGACCAGCTCAATCGTTTCGCCGGCGAAGTGACGCGCGTGGCCCGCGAAGTCGGTAGCGAAGGCCGGCTGGGTGGACAGGCGAATGTGCCTGGCGTGGCTGGAACTTGGAAAGACCTTACCGACTCCGTCAACTCGATGGCTGGTAACCTCACCGCCCAGGTGCGAAACATCGCTGAGGTCACGACCGCTGTGGCCCGCGGCGACTTGTCACGAAAGATCACCGTCGACGTGAAGGGCGAAATTCTTGAACTGAAGAACACCATTAACACGATGGTGGACCAGTTGAACGGGTTCGCCGGCGAAGTTACCCGCGTGGCCCGCGAAGTCGGGACCGACGGCAAACTTGGCGGCCAGGCGGAGGTGCCCGGCGTGGCCGGAACCTGGAAGGACCTTACCGATAACGTCAACTTCATGGCCGGCAACCTCACGGCGCAAGTGCGAAATATTGCCGAAGTGGCGACTGCCGTGGCTCGCGGCGACTTGTCACGAAAGATCACCGTCGACGTCAAAGGAGAAATTCTCGAACTCAAAGACACGCTGAACACCATGGTGGACCAGTTGCGCGCGTTCGCTTCGGAAGTCACGCGCGTGGCCCGCGAAGTCGGTACCGACGGCAAACTCGGCGGCCAAGCCCAGGTGCCGGGCGTCGCCGGAACCTGGAAGGATCTTACCGACTCGGTGAACTCGATGGCCAGCAACCTCACCGGCCAGGTCCGTAACATTGCCGAAGTTGCTACTGCCATCGCCAACGGCGACTTATCAAAGAAAATTACGGTGAACGTCAGCGGCGAAATTCTGCTGCTGAAGGAAACCATCAACACGATGGTGGACCAGCTGAACGCGTTTGCGGGTGAAGTCACGCGCGTGGCGCGCGAGGTCGGATCGGAAGGCCGGCTCGGCGGACAGGCCAACGTGCCCGGCGTCGCCGGGACCTGGAAAGATCTCACCGACAACGTGAACTTCATGGCCAGCAACCTGACGGGTCAGGTCCGCAACATCGCGGAAGTGACCACGGCCGTGGCCCGCGGCGACTTGTCACGAAAAATCACTGTCGATGTGAAGGGCGAAATTCTCGAGCTGAAGAACACCATCAACACCATGGTGGACCAGCTCAATGCATTCGCCGGCGAAGTAACACGCGTGGCCCGCGAAGTGGGCACCGACGGCAAACTCGGCGGCCAGGCTGAAGTGCCCGGCGTCGCCGGAACCTGGAAAGATCTCACCGACTCGGTCAACTCCATGGCCGGCAACCTCACGGCGCAGGTTCGTAACATCGCTGAAGTCGCGACAGCTATCGCGAACGGCGATTTGTCAAAGAAAATTACCGTCGACGTGCGCGGTGAAATTCTGCAGCTCAAAGAAACGCTCAATACCATGGTCGAGCAGTTGCGATCATTTGCCGCCGAAGTCACCCGCGTGGCTCGCGAAGTCGGCAGCGAAGGCCGGCTTGGCGGACAAGCCAACGTGCCCGGTGTTGCCGGAACCTGGAAAGATCTGACGGATTCCGTGAACGCCATGGCCGGGAACCTCACCGGCCAGGTGCGAAACATCGCCGAAGTGACAACCGCCGTCGCCCGCGGCGACTTGTCACGAAAAATTACCGTGGACGTGAAAGGCGAAATCTTGGAGTTGAAGAACACCATCAACACCATGGTGGACCAGCTCAACGCGTTCGCCGGCGAAGTCACCCGCGTGGCCCGCGAAGTCGGTACCGACGGCAAGCTTGGTGGTCAAGCGCAGGTACCCGGAGTGGCCGGAACCTGGAAAGACCTCACGGACAACGTGAACTTCATGGCCAGCAACCTCACGGGTCAGGTTCGTAACATCGCCGAAGTCGCGACGGCCATCGCGAATGGCGACTTGTCAAAGAAGATTACGGTCGACGTGCGCGGCGAAATCTTGCAGCTGAAAGAAACGTTGAACACCATGGTCGAGCAGCTGCGTTCGTTCGCTGCCGAAGTCACCCGCGTTGCTCGCGAAGTCGGAACCGAAGGACGGCTCGGTGGACAAGCCAACGTGCCCGGGGTCGCCGGCACTTGGAAAGATCTCACGGACTCGGTCAACGCCATGGCGCGAAACCTCACCGGCCAGGTGAGAAACATCGCCGAAGTGACCACGGCTGTTGCCCGTGGTGACCTGTCACGAAAAATAACCGTGGACGTGAAAGGCGAAATTCTCGAACTCAAGAACACCATCAACACCATGGTGGACCAGCTCAACGCCTTCGCTGCCGAAGTCACCCGCGTGGCCCGCGAAGTCGGTACGGAAGGAAAGCTCGGAGGCCAGGCGCAGGTCCCGGGCGTCGCCGGCACATGGAAGGATCTCACGGACAATGTCAACGTGATGGCGGCGAATCTCACCGAACAGGTGCGCGGCATCGTAAAAGTCGTGACGGCCGTCGCCAATGGAGTGCTGACGCAGAAGTTGACCGTGTACGCCAAGGGCGAAGTCGCGGCTCTTGCGGAAACGATCAACAACATGACCGACACACTCGCCACTTTCGCCGACCAGGTTACAACCGTGGCCCGCGAAGTCGGCGTGGAAGGCCGTTTGGGTGGCCAGGCCAACGTGCCGGGCGCAGCCGGTACGTGGAAAGATTTGACAGGTAACGTAAACCTGCTCGCCGATAACCTGACCAACCAAGTGCGCGCGATCGCAGAAGTCGCGACCGCTGTAACGAAAGGTGACTTGACCCGGTCCATTCAGGTAGAAGCGAGAGGCGAAGTCGCCGAACTCAAAGACAACATCAACACCATGATCAATAACCTCCGTGGAACCACGGAGCGTAACACCGAGCAGGACTGGCTGAAGACCAACCTCGCTCGCTTCACCGGCATGTTGCAAGGGCAACGCGATCTGGCCACGGTGGGACGAATGTTGCTCACCGAACTTGCGCCGCTAGTCAACGCTCAGCAAGGCGTGATTTACCAGATGGAGGAAGAGGAATCCGGCGGCATGGTCCTACTTTCCGCTTTTGCTGGAGATGGCGAAGGCGGCCACCTCAGGCGACTCCAGACTGGCGAGGGTTTAATCGGGCAATGCGCGATGCAGAAAAAACGCTTGCTCATTACCGATCTGCCGCCCGATGGCATTTCGATTCGCTCCGGTCTGTTTGAAGCGCTTCCTCGTAACGTGATCGTTTTGCCGGTGCTCTTCGAAGATCGAGTGAAAGCCGTCATCGAGCTTGCTACGCTTAGCACTTTCACGGCATCGCAGCTCGCACTGCTCGAGCAGCTCACGGCAAGCATCGGCATCGTGCTGAACAGTATCGAAGCGACGATGCAGACCGAAGGCTTGCTCAAACAGTCGCAACAGTTGGCCACCGAACTGCAAACTCAGCAGAAGGAGTTGCAGCAGACCAACGAGCAACTTGCGCAAAAAGCTCAACAGTTGGCCGAACAGAACGTGGAAGTGGAACGCAAGAACCAGGAAATCGAGCAAGCCCGCCGCGCCTTGGAAGAAAAAGCCAAAGAACTGGCGCTCACGTCCAAGTACAAGTCCGAATTCCTGGCCAACATGTCGCACGAGTTGCGTACGCCGTTGAATAGCATTCTCGTTCTGGGTCAGCAACTCGCCGATAATCCTGACCACAACCTGACTCCGAAGCAGGTGGAATACGCGCGGACCATTCACGGCGCGGGAACCGATCTGCTCACGCTGATCAGCGACATCCTCGATCTCTCCAAGATCGAGTCCGGCACGGTATCGGTCGATGCCGAAGAGGTCTTCTTCGCCAGCTTGCTCGACATGGTAGGAAGACCCTTCCGTCACGAAGCCGAAACCAGGAAACTGAGCTTCGAGGTGCACAGCGATCCGCACTTGCCTCGCAGCCTGGTTACCGACTCCAAGCGTTTGCAGCAGGTGTTGAAGAACCTGTTGTCCAATGCGTTCAAATTCACCGAGCACGGAGGCGTGCGGCTTTCCGTTGAAACGGTTGGAAGTGGATGGAGCGAGGATCACCCGATTCTCGGCCGGGTAGGCACTGTTCTTGCTTTCGAGGTGGCCGACACCGGAATCGGTATTCCGCACGAAAAGCAACGCATCATCTTCGAGGCCTTCCAACAGGCAGACGCGGGCACGAGCCGCAAGTACGGCGGAACCGGTCTGGGATTGGCGATCAGCCGCGAGTTGGCCAACCTGCTGGGCGGGGAAATTCAGCTACGCAGTACCCCGGGTGAGGGAAGTATCTTCACTTTGTATTTACCGCAGACATATGCTGGTCCGTCTGCCCCAGCGACGCAGACACCGGACAGCAGGGCTTCCGCGGCTGCTCCTCGGCAGTTGTCGAATGTGGCCGTAGCCGAGCATCCAATCGAACGGATCGAGGATGACCGCGACAACCTGCAGGCTGAGGATGCCGTCTTGCTGGTCGTCGAAGACGACCCGCACTATGCTCAGGTCCTCCGCGATTTGGCGCACGATAAGGGTTTGAAGGTCCTTATCGCCATGCGCGGAGCGGAAGGCTTGGCTCTCGCTCGCGAGTTCCATCCCAGCGCCGTATCGCTCGACGTTTTCCTGCCCGACATGTTGGGCTGGACCGTGCTGAATCACCTGAAGCAAGATCCGGCGACGCGCCACATTCCGGTCCAGATGCTCACTCTGGATGAGGATCGGCGTCATGGCCTGGCGCGGGGCGCGTTCGCTTTCGTCACCAAGCCGACCACAACGGAGGGACTGGACGAGGCGCTGGATCGCATCAAGGAATACGCGGTTCCACGACGCAAGCGCTTGCTGGTGGTCGAAGACAATCCGGCTGAACAGCTCAGCATCCGCGAGCTGCTTGGCTACGACGACATTGACGTCACCGTCGCCGCAACCGGCGCCGATGCTTTGTCGCTAGTGAACAATGAAAAGTTCGATTGCGTGGTGCTCGATCTTCGCCTTCCCGACATGTCGGGGTTCGAAATCCTCGATCAACTGCGCGACAACCCGTCTTTGGGCGATCTGCCAGTCGTCGTTTTCACTGGAAAGGAGTTGTCGCCCGAAGAGGACGTCCGCCTGCATACGTTGGCCCGCAGCGTCGTGGTGAAGGGCGTGGAGTCGCCCGAAAGGCTGCTCGACGAGACCGCCCTGTTCCTGCACCGCATCATCACCAACCTTCCGCCAGAAAAGCAGAAGATGATCGATCGGTTGCATCGCTCCGATGAAGCGCTGGTCGGAAAGAAAGTGCTCATCGTAGATGACGACGTCCGCAATATCTTCGCACTCAGCAGCGTCCTGGAACGTCGCGGAATGACTGTGCTGACGGCAGGAACCGGGCGTGAAGCCATTGCAACCTTGGAGTCGACGCCCGACGTCGCCATCACCCTCATGGATATCATGATGCCCGAGATGGACGGCTTCGAAACCATGCAGGTCATCCGAAGAAATCCCTCACTACGACGCTTACCCATCATTGCGCTAACCGCGAAAGCAATGAAAGGTGACCGTGAAAAGTGTTTGGAAGCGGGTGCCTCGGAATACCTTGCAAAGCCGGTAAACACGGACCAGCTCTTGGCGGCGTTGCGGATGTGGCTGCATCGGTAGCATCGGAGCTCAGTCGTAGCGTGATTGCTGACGATTGGGGTTCAGGGGACAGACATAATGAGCGACAACGAAAAAGTGAATGTGCTGATGGTGGATGATCAGCCCGGAAAGCTGCTGAGCTACGAAGCCATACTAGGAGAGTTGGGCGAGAACCTCATTAAAGCCACTTCCGGCAGAGAAGCGCTTGAGCAGCTTTTGAAGACCGATGTCGCCGTTGTGCTGATGGATGTCAGCATGCCAGAACTCGACGGCTTCGAACTGGCCGATATGATCCGCGAGCATCCACGCTTTCGCCACACCGCAATCATTTTTGTTTCCGCTGTTCACCTCACCGATCTGGATCGCCTTAAGGGTTACCAGCGCGGTGCTGTGGATTATCTGGCTGTGCCTGTTGTCCCCGAGCTTCTGCGAGCCAAAGTTAGCGTTTTCGCGGAACTGCACCGTCGGGCGCGCCAGCTTGAGGGGTTGAATGACGAACTGCGCCGCTTGTCGGGACGTTTGATGACCCTCCAGGATGAGGAGCGACGCCGCATCGCGCGCGAACTGCATGACAGTATTGGTCAGGAACTAGTCGCGGCAAAGATGTTTGTGGATGGCTTGCTGGAACCGAAGCAGATTCCGTCGGATCAGCAGCCCGCCGCTGAGGCGAGCAGAATTCTCGACCGCGCCATTCAACAAGTCCGCAGCATGTCTCATCTCTTATATCCTCCGATGCTCGACGAAGTCGGATTGCTTTCGGCTCTCCAGTGGTATGTCGATGGCCTGAGCAAACGTAGCGGCATCGAGGCATCACTAGAGGTTCAGCCAACGAATTTTCCAAGGTTTGCCCCTGAGTTAGAAACCGCGATCTTTCGCATCATCCAGGAGGCTTTAACGAATGTCTTTCGTCATTCCGGCGCCCACAAGACTTGGGTGAGCCTCACGCAACGGGATGGCAGCGTGGTCGTGCAAGTTCGCGACGACGGACATGGAATTGCTGAGCAGATTGCCCTCTTGCGCCCCGGCAGTATCGGGATGGGCCTGGGAGGATTGCGGCAACGCACGCAGGAGTTCCGGGGAGAATTGCGACTGACCAACTTAAATCCGGGAACCCTGGTCGAGGTCGTCATCCCCTGCGGCGACGTTGGTGCCAGTTCGCGGAACGTCTCGAGCCCTGGTTTGCCAGTAGCTGCACCGAAGCTCGATCGAATCGGCGCCTGAGCGATTCTGCAAGAAAACTCACTCGGCCTTTTCTCTTGTCAGCCGGTTGACCAGGTCCTTGATTTCTCTTTCCCGCGCCAGGTTTACGATCCCCTTGGCATCGTCAAAAATGCTTTCCCGCAGAACATTCATGAGTTGGGCTTTAATCTTGGCTCGTTTTGCTACGGAGCGCGGAATCTGCAGCTTCTGCGCTGGAGAACACGCCAACGGATTTCCAAAGGAAGGACTCGGTTCCGCGAGCGCATCCCCTGGCACATGGCTCATTGCCACTTCCCCAATAGCTGCTTGCCCTGCCACTTGTCCTTGAGATTGAACCGTCAGAAGAGCGCAACTGAAAACTAACGCCAGTACCGCACCACAAGTCTTTTGCACGGCGACCCCCCAAATCTCGACTTCGTGAGGTGCGAGATTTAGTACGGCAAAAAGATGGTGGCGGCCGGATCAATGTTGCTCCCTACTTGAATTCGGAACTCGACCTAATGTCCAGTCGGTATCAATCTTTCTTGAATCCCGACTCCGGCGTGACAATGTTTTGGTTCCCAAAAACCCTGCTAAAATCGACCTTACCTCTGGCCACATGCAACCCTAAGGGAGAAAGCATACTCTGATAACCGCCTTTCGTAGGATTGTAAAATTTTGATTAGCTAAGAAGGGGAGCCACAAATGCGCATGATCGCACGCGTTCGTTCGTTGTTGTTTGTGGTGGTATTGTTGTCAGTTTCGGTGCTGTCATTTGGGCAGATTGGAATCACGGTCAACTTTGGACCACCCGCGCTGCCCGTATACGAACAACCGCTATGTCCCGCTGAAGGCTATATCTGGACGCCGGGTTATTGGGCCTGGGATCCGGATGCCGGCCAATATTATTGGGTGCCTGGCACCTGGGTTCTCGCGCCGCAACCCGGTTATCTCTGGACCCCGCCGTGGTGGGGTTGGGGACCGGGCGGATTTCTCTTCCATGCCGGATTCTGGGGACTCCATGTCGGTTTTTATGGCGGCATCAACTACGGTTTCGGATATTTTGGCAACGGCTATGAGGGAGGAAGATGGCAGGGTGACCATTTCTTCTACAACCGTACCGTCAACAACATCAATGTCACGAATATTCACAACGTTTACAATACCACCGTCATTAACAACAACGTCACGGTTAACCGCGTGAGCTACAACGGTGGGCCTGGCGGTCTTACTGCCCGTCCAACCGCGGCGGAACAAGCAGTGGAGCGGGAAAGACATCTTCCTCCGGTTGCCGCTCAAACCCAGCATGTGGAAGCTGCCCGGTCGAATCCGGAGTTGCGTGAATCCGCCAATCATGGAAAACCTCCGATTGCGGCGACAGCCAAGCCTGGCGAGTTTCGTGGCGAAGGTGCAGTCCCCGCCAAGGAAGCTGGCGAGCCTTATAAGCCCGTCGCCGAACGCTCGGCAGGAAGAGCAGGGCGTCCGGAAAACAACGTACCGCGGCCACCAACGCATGCCGCTGACCTGGCACCACATCAAGCCGGCCATCCGAATACTGGAAATCCCGATCTGGATCGGAAATATGCGCAGCAACAGGAAAAGCTAGCTAACAAACAGAACCAGGAGCATCAGAAACTTCAGCAGAAGCAACAGGCAGAGGATCAACGCTTGGCTCAGCGCAATGCCGCCGACGCTCAGCGCCAACAGATGGAACAACGGCATGCGCAACAAACCCAACAATTGGAGCAGAAACACCAACAACAAACGCAACACTTGCAGCAGAGACAGAGCCCTCCGCCAGCTAGAGAAGGTGCTCCGCCACGGAAGTAGTTCTTGGAATGCAGATTGGGCGATCCATTCGGATCGCCCTTTTTTATTCTCTGATTTCGACGGATGCCGTCACCGGCAAGCTGTTCCTTGTGCTGCTCGAATGCGCATTGCCTCCCCATCGTTGTTGTCGACAGGGCCCGTTTCTGTTCGACGTACTACCTGCTTACTGCCCGAATGTGCCGGTCGCCGGTTCTTTCTCAGAGAAACGAGAGCGCACGCGTTCGGCGATATTACTGCGGGTTTCTTCCCCACTGGCGGGGGCGAGTAGCATCCCGATTCCAACGCCCACACCGATTCCCAGCAGCGCCGCCGCAGTATTGCTCATAAAGTGGTGGTCCTCGCCCATCAGCGCGTCATTGGCCCGCCCCAGACGCTCGGAAGCGCTCGAGTACATATCGGAAGCACGGTCCCGCATGTCGCTATAACCATCGCGCGCCTTATCGCTCCAGTCTTTTACGTTGTCAGATAAGCGTTCACGCAAGGTGTCGAGCAGGTAAACGCCCGCCCCCAGCGCGACATTTTTAAGAATGTTCTTTTCCCTACGAAGCATAGTTATTCCTCCTGGCAAGATCGATCACTATCAAGATGCAGAAAAGGGACTCCTCGTTGGCAGATTTGTCGAGGGATGAAAAAGAAGCGTTCCGAATCCGTTCAATCCGGTCGCATTACTCGTCGCGAGTGATCGTCTTGATCTCCATCGTGTCGCCGGTCAGCGATCCCGTGATCGTGACTCTTTCTCCGGCTACCGCTGTCAGATCATCCCTACCCGCGAGATTGTAGACTTTATCGCCGCTAAGGATCACGTAATGCCCTCCATTGCGAACGCACAACCGAGTGCATTCCGCAGGGCTTCTTCCCGATCCCATGTCATGTCTTGCCCCGCAGTGATCGTCCGAAATGACGCCTGAGAAAATGATGGTGTTCGCCGCATCGGCAGTATTCGGATTCTCGTCGCCGGGCGCGACCGTGATGTTCTGTGTGGAGGCGCTTACGACATCGGCATCAGCCTGGCCCCAGGTACGAGCGACTGCCAGTGCTGCCGAGCCTCCGGCGAACAGCACCACCAGGGCCAGAGCCGTGATTAGAGCGGCGCTGGCGCAAAAAGTGATCAGCGAGAACAAACGACGTTGTAGTTTCAATTCGCCTCCCGGACGCAAAACACTGTTTCCAGCAGCAGTTGCTACAACGAAACCTAATTTGGGTGCCGAAACCTCTCGGTACGTTGCCAAGTCCACATAAACGTGGGATTTTCTGGAACTTGTTCACCGGAAATACAGTCATGAGCCCGGGCGGATACAGGTCTTACTGGATCGTAGGCTGCAAGCAGAGTGCGTTAAAACCGTGATGTTCCGATATCGGCTTCGATCACCTGAGACCGCGAGTCCATAAGTTGGTCAAGGTTGCAGAGCATTCGAGGTGAACAGATAGTGCGGTGGAAAATCACGCGGCCACTGTACCAAGCCCTCGTCCTCTTTCTCTTGTTGTCCACGCTCGCCGAAACGCAAAGCCCACCACCTGTCTCCGAACAAGATGCGAAGTTACAGCTCATTCTCGATTACATTTCTTCTTCGTGGGCGTCACTAACTCGCTCTACTGCGAGTTGCACCGGCCTTATCGACCCCAAAGTGATCGAGACGCCTATCCTCTATTTCCCGGCTAATTTCTCGATTCCCTCCTCGCTATTGGATTCCACGAAGCGCTGCGGTCTGCAAATCGAGCATTTGCCGTTTCTCATTACCGGGCCAGGGCGAGTTAAGGAGATTATTCAGCCTCCCGGGCTGCTGTTCCTCGCGAATCCTTACGTCGTGCCGGGAGGACGGTTCAACGAGATGTATGGATGGGACAGCTATTTCATCATTCGAGGGCTTTTGCGCGCCGGCAAGATCGATCTGGCCCGTGGCATGGTCGAGAATTTTTTCTTTGAGATCGAGCACTACGGAGCCGTGCTCAATGCGAATCGCACCTATTACCTGACCCGTTCACAACCGCCGTTTCTTAGTTCGATGATTGTAGCTGTCTACGAAGCGGACAAAGCCCGCGGTCAGGCAAATCGGCCCTGGCTCGCCCGAGCCTACGAGTACGCGAATCGCGATTATCAAATGTGGACCCGGCCCCCGCATTTAGCGGGCACAACCGGCCTGTCGCGATATTACGATTTCGGCGCGGGACCCGTTCCGGAAGGACTGCACGACGAGGTGAATTATTACTCTGACGTGCTGGCATATTTCATGCGAAACCACGAGCGCCGGTACCTGATCGAGTCGGCGAATCCGCGTTTACTGTCGCCGCCCTATTCCCAACGACCTTGTGCGGGCCGATCACCCGCCTCGTGCGACAAGGTCGAATACGTCGCATTGAGCCCCCAATACTACAAAGGCGATCGTGCCATGCGCGAATCCGGATTCGACATCAGCTTCCGCTTCGGACCATACGGCGCCGACACTCAATTCTATGCGCCCGTCTGCTTGAACAGCCTCCTCTATAAAACCGAAACAGACATGCAGCAACTAGGCCTGTGGTTGGGGGACAAGAAAGCCGCCGCACTATGGAAAGAGAGGGCGCAAAAACGACGCAGGATCATTCAGTCGCTACTATGGAATTCTCAGCGTGGACTTTATTTTGACTATGACCTCCAAACGAAAAAATTATC
>DATJOJ010000017.1:0-2783 GCA_035507035.1 Terriglobales bacterium
CCGTAGGCCGCTCCACGACCAGCGCTGTCGTGAAATCGACTTTTCTGGTGATCGTGGCCGACGCGATCTTCACCGCCATCTTCTATTTCACGGTGGGGAACTGATGCCGATCATTTCCGTTCGCGATCTGGTGGTGGAATACGAGGGGCACCGCGTATTGGATGGACTCAACCTCGATATTGAGCATGGAGAAACGATGGTGCTTTTGGGCGGCAGCGGTTCAGGCAAGAGCACACTTTTACGGCAGATTCTTGGCCTCGAGAGACCAAAGTCGGGAAGCGTCTTCGTGAAAGGAATCGACGTTGCGCACTGTTCGGCCGCCGATTTGAAAAAAGTCCATCGGTCGATCGGAGTGGCATTTCAGAGCGCCGCATTATTCAATTCGCTTTCCATCGAGGACAACGTCGCCCTCACCTTGCGAGAACATACGCGGCTTGCGCCGTCGATTATCGAATTGATGGTATGGATGAAGCTGGCGGTGGTAGGGCTGGCAGACTCTGCAAAGCTACATCCGCAGGAACTCTCAGGGGGAATGAAAAAGCGAGCGGCGGTGGCGCGCGCGATGGCGCTCGATCCCGAGATTCTCGTCCTTGACGAACCTTCCGCGGGTCTCGACCCGATTGTCGCAGCGGAACTGGATGAACTCATCCAATTTTTGAAGAATGTGCTCGACGTGACGCTCATCGTTGTGACCCATGAACTGTCAAGCGCGTTCCGCATCGCCGACCGCATTGCGATGCTTTACAAGGGCAAGTTCCGCACGGTGGGAACGAAGGATGAAGTCAGGGCGAGCCAGGACCCACGAGTGCGGCAGTTCCTTGATCGTGTTCCCGACGATGTCGCGAAAGAATCTGCACTGGTCGCTCATCTTGAAAAGTACCTGGAAGCTCAGGAGGCGTAGACGTGACAACTGAAGCAAAAGTGGGGGCCTTCGTCCTGGGATGCTGCGCGATCCTGGCCTTCACGGTCATTTATCTTCTCAATGCTCAATTCAGCGGAGGCACAGTTCCGTACAAAACCTATCTTCGTTATGCCGGTGGGCTTGAGCCGGGAGCGTCGGTGCTCTTTGGTGGAATCACGGTAGGTAAGGTTAAGGCGGTTGGCCCCGCGGCCAGTGATCCAACGAAAATCGAGATCATGCTCGAGGTGAAAGACGGCACGCCTCTCAATGAGAAGTCTGTCGCCAGACTCGGTTTGATCAGCGTCATGAGCGGCGCGGCATTGTCGATCAGCACCGGCAGCAACGACGCGAAGCGCCTGCCTCCGGGGTCGGTTATCGCCTCGCAAGAAGAGGCCAGCCTCGATGAAATCGCCGGAAGACTGGCTACGGTTGCAGATAACGCAGACGGGCTGATCACCCAGGCGCGCGGCGAACTTGAAGGGATTAGCGGTGACGCGCGGAAACTGCTGGCCAATCTAAATAATGTGACCGGGCCGCCAACTCAACAGAAAGTCCAGGCGGTACTGGATCATGTCAACGGACTGCTCGCGACCGAAGGCCCAAAGATTGATCGCATTTCCGATCAGCTCTCGACGCTCACTCAGCACGCGGATGACACCATTCAGAACGTTAACGGCACGGTGACCGATGTGCGCGGGCCTGCACGCGACGACTTGGCCGAGCTTCAGAAAACTTTGCAGCAAGCGAAGGCCGTGCTCACGGACATGCAAGTTATGGTGCGAGCGAATGATTACAAGATCGACGACACCGTGGAAAATCTGCGGGTCGCAACCGACAATCTGGATCAGCTGACCGATTCGCTGAAGCAGCGCCCGTGGAGCTTGATTCGCATCAAGCAGCCGAAGGAAAGGGAAGTCCCTCAATAAAAACGAGGATGATATGAAGAAACACATAATCGCATTTTGTTTTGTGCTGCCGGCGCTCGCAACTTTAATCGGTTGCGGCGGGGCGGTTAAGTACCCGAACTACTACACTCTGCACATGCAGGCGCCAGTCGATCCGCCGGTTCCAGCGGGGGTTCACGCGTCGTTGGCGGTTCGGGAGTTCAGATCACCTGAGTATTTGCGCGAAGGTGCGATCGTTTACAAAACCTCGCCGGAACAAATCGGGTTTTACAACTATCATCGTTGGGCAGTGGATCCGCGGGAGTTCGTGACCAACGCCGTGGCGGAACAGTTGCGCGCCAGCGGAAACTTCAAACAGGTAAAGTTGTACGATGGACGTTCGGACGTGGATTATGTTGTTAGCGGACGGCTTGAGAAACTGGAGGAGATCGATTACGAGGGCGGCGTCAAGGTCGAGGTCGCGCTTTCCGCTCAGATGACAAACCTTGCAACCGGGGTCACCGTGTGGTCAAACGATGTTTCCGAGGCGGGGGCAGTCACCAAGCGTGATGTGCCCGCAGTAGTGGCCGAGATGAGCGCAACCATGGACCGGGCGATCCAGAAGCTACTCACGCCCGCGCCTCTGGCGAGCCAGAAAAATTAGGTGAACCCAAAGGCCATACCTTTCATCATTGAAACTGGACAAATAGGAGAAACGCATGACTCTGCTGGAATCACTCAAGCAATACACGACGGTCGTCGCCGACACAGGCGATATCGAAGCCATCCACCGACACAAGCCGCAGGACGCAACCACGAATCCGTCACTGCTCTATAAAGCGGCGCAGATGCCGGCTTACCAAAAGCTTGTAGAAGAGGCGGCTGAAAAAGCATCCGATCTCGGCGGCAGCCAGGAGCAAATGGCGGAAGAGTTTATTGATCAGATGTTCGTCCTTTTTGGAAGCGAGATTCTCAAGGTCGTTCCCGGCCGCGTCTCA
>DATJOJ010000018.1:0-2483 GCA_035507035.1 Terriglobales bacterium
AGATATTTTTGCCCGAATACCAGGACTGCCATGAGCGAGGCGACCGCGGCGATGTACATCCAGTGAACTTTTTCGAGCAGCATCTGGTAATTCAAAACGCTCATCAGCAACATCCCGCCGAGGCCGCCCACGATCCAATAAAGCTGCTTTATATGAACGCCGGCAAATTTCGTATGTAACGTGGCGCTGCGGATTTCAACCACACCGAGGAAGCAGATGATCAGCACGAAGCTGACCAGCAGCCAATCGAAATCACGAAATGAGATGTTACGAGGCATAAATCAGCCGTCAGCCATCAGCCGTCAGTTGATCCCTCCCAGGCCCGGCGCAGCCGTCGCCAGCGGGACCGTCCTTCCCCGACCATCGATCCAGAAATGTCCGCCGCTGAACTTCTGGTCTCCCGCGCGATTGCCCTCACCATCTGTCCAGACCGCGCCCACTTCAATCTTTTTCTTGGCATCGGCGAGGTTGGTCGGTTCGCGGCGCAGCTGCTCCTGCACGTAGGCCTTGATCACCTGCGAGGCGACGATTGCAGCCAACGGGCCTTCTTCGCCGCTTTCCCAAAGAACCGCCACGACAATCTGCGGATTGCGCCTTGGGCTCACCCCGACGAACCAGGCGTTGTTTTTGAATCTTGCTTTGCCATTCGCGACTTTCGATTTTCCCGCCGCGCTGATCGTCTGCGCCGTCCCAGTTTTTCCCGCGAAATCAATCCCTTGCAGATGTGCCGCGCCGGCCGTTCCAAGCGGCCCAGTCACATTCGCCATGGCATCGGTGATGACCTCCCAATTTTTGGGGTCGAGATGAATATCCACCGTATCTGGCCCGTTGTTCGAAACCGGAGTAAATCCGGCCGGCAGGTCATTCGATGGAGAGAGCACGTGCGGACGATGAAGTATGCCGCCACTGGCGATCCCGCCGATCGCTCGCGCCAATTGAATCGGGGTCACCTCCAATGCGCCCTGGCCAATGCCAACGGAAATAGTTTCCCCGGCAAACCACTTTTGCTTGAAGTTGCGTATTTTCCACTCCTCCGAAGGCACTACGCCGCTGGCTTCTTGCGGAAGATCGATTCCGGTTTTTTGCCCCAGTCCTAACATGGTCGCGTACTTGGCGATCTTCTCAATGCCGAGCTTTTCCGCCAGAGTGTAGAAGAAAACGTCGCAGGACTGATAAATGCCCTTTGAGATATCAACGTCGCCGTGGATTTTGTGATGATCGGAGATCCAGCAGCGGAAATAACGTCCGTAAAATTCAGCGCCACCATTGCAGAAAACATGCATGTTCTGGGCAATGCCTTCCTGCAGTCCGGCGGTGGCCATGATGATTTTGAAGGTTGAGCCGGGGGCAAGCTGCGCTTGAATCGCCTTGTTGAGCAGGGGATGATCATCGTCATTCACCAGCTTGCTCCACTCGCTCGATGAAACCTTGATCGCGAAGTCGTTGGGATCGAAGATCGGTCGGCTGACCATGGCGAGAATTTCGCCGTTGCGCGGATCCATTGCGACCACCGCGCCGTTTTTGCCTTCCATGGCTTCTTCGGCGGCAATCTGCAGGTCGATATCGACGGTCAATTTAAGTGGCTTACCGGGAACGGCAGGCTTTTCATCCAGCGGCTGACCAACCTCTTTGCCATGGCTATTAACTACAACTTGCCGCGACCCATTCGTACCCATCAGCAGCTGGTTGTATTCCAGCTCGACGCCGGACTTCCCGACTACGTCACCGGGGTTATAGAACTCGAACTGCGGCTCGTTGAGCATGTCCTCGCTGACTTCACCTACATAGCCGATCAGGTGCGCCAAAAAGCCTTTGCGCGGATAGAGCCGCCGGTACGCCATGATGGTGTCCAATTCCGGCAACTCGCTTTTATGCGCTTCAATGAATGCCTCTTCATCCGGCGTGATGTCTTCCTTTAAATAGATCGGCTGATACTGCGGCATGCCGGCGAAGCGGCGGATTTTTTCGCGCACTTCCCTGGGATCCATATGCAGACCGGAGGCGATCAAGTCAGCATCGGCGTTCAAATCGCGCGACGAATCGCGCATGAGCAGCGCGGTAAAAGAAGGATAGTTATCTACGATCGTGCGCCCATAGCGATCGAGAATTTTCCCGCGTGGGGCAAGAATTGGAACCTCACGCACGCGGTTTCTTTCGGCCGCGGCAGAGTAGTAATCACTCTGCGAAACCTGCAGCCGCCACAACCCATAAGCAAGGAAAAGAAAAATGGCGAGGATTATGTACTGCACCGCCGTGAGGCGGATCGGGGAAGGCTTTTCATCGCGGCCAAACATCTGAGTGGGTTAACTCTATTGTAAAGGTTCTCTGGATAGGAAAACAGCCGGGGGTATGACGAAGGTCACGAGAACAGGCGTCAGGAATCAGGCGTCAGGCGTGCATTAATAGAAGCTGACCTTTCCAAAATGTGCCTTCTTCTTACGCCCTTTCCTTCAACCTATCCATTACCGCAAACAGGAATACAC
>DATJOJ010000019.1:0-100572 GCA_035507035.1 Terriglobales bacterium
AATGGTGGCTTTCCAAAGAGGGCTCCAGCCCGGCGAATGGTGCTGAGGCAACCGCGCCGTCCAACGGCAAGACAAATCCCCGCAGCGAGCGGGAGATTATCGAGGCAGCGCTGGCCGCGGCCAGGGGCCGGGTTTCCGGGCCTTCAGGGGCGGCGGCTAAACTTAGAATTCCGCCCTCAACGCTCAGCAACCGGCTCAAATCCCTAAAAATCGACAAGCGACAGTTTAAGTTCGGCTGAAGCCCAGTATGAATTACCGAATTCGCCAAAATAACCAATTTCACCAAATTAGCCGCATATCCACGATTGCATTTTCACGTTGTCACTTTTGTTTTCAATAGATTAAGAGATGGCGTCAAGCTTGCTTTGATGGAGTGAGAACATCGGCCCGCAATGACTTGCAGAATCGAACGCGTCGTCGTCGACCACGGACCTGTACTCTTGCATGTCAGCGGCCAGATTATAGGCCAGGATGTGGACCTGCTTCGGAACTTGCTCGAAGAAGAAACCAGCGCGCCAATTCTTGATCTCAATGACCTTGTTCTGGTCGACCGCGAGGCAGTAAAACTTTTGGCTGTCCGGGAATCCACTGGAGTCCAACTCAGAAATTGCCCGCCTTATATCCGGGAATGGATCACAAAAGAATGCAGTGAAGTGTTTGAAAAAACTGACATCTGGAGTTCTTATGGAAACTAGCCTGGTAGAGAGAGAAACTCAGCCCAAGATACTTAGTTTCGAACGCGAGATCCGCAGCGAACTACTCTTCGAAGGAGTCGTCGGCAGAAGCGCGGCTCTGCAACGTGTGCTCCGCCAGGTCGAAGTGGTGGCTCCGACCGATTCCGGTGTACTCATCCTCGGAGAGACCGGTACCGGCAAAGAGCTGATCGCCCGCGCGATCCACCACCAGAGCGGCCGGCGGGACCGGCCTTTCATCAAACTCAACTGTGCTGCCATCCCCTCCGGCCTCCTGGAAAGCGAACTCTTCGGTCATGAAAGGGGCGCGTTCACCGGTGCCATCATGCGCAAGGCCGGCCGCTTCGAAGTTGCCGACAAAGGTACTTTGTTCCTCGACGAAGTTGGTGACATTCCGCTCGAACTGCAACCGAAATTGCTGCGCGTGCTGCAGGAGCGTGAATTTGAAAGACTAGGCAGTACTCGGACCCAGCAAGTGGATGTCCGCCTGGTTGCCGCTACTCACCGCGATCTGAAGCACATGGTGGCGGAGGGAAAATTCAGAAGCGACCTCTATTATCGCCTGCACGTTTTCCCCTTGCCGCTTCCGCCTTTGCGCGAGCGCCGCGAAGACATTCCCCTTCTGGTGCGCCACTTTGTCGACGAATACGCTCGCCGCATGAACCGGCGCATTGAAACCATCCCTCCCCATGCAATGGAAGTCTTTACCAATTATTCCTGGCCAGGCAACGTGCGGGAGCTGCAGAATTTTATCGAGCGCACGGTGATCCTATCGCAGGGAAGCGTTCTGCGCCCGCCTCTGGAGGAACTGAAACAGGCGACTGTCCAACGGCCCAGCGCGGAGCTGAGCACCTTGGCGGAAATGGAGCGTGAACACGTGTTGCGAGCACTCCGGGCATCCAACTGGATGGTCGGAGGTCCGAACGGCGCAGCCGCCCGCTTAGGCATGAAGCGGACCACCCTCGCTTATCGGATCCGCAAACTGAATGTCGCGCTTCGGCCGCAGTGAACTAACGGCTCGGTATTTTTCAGGATATCTACTGAATATGACGCCACTCTCGAAGCGGAGCTGGCGAAGGGCTACCCTACATGTAGCCTCAAATCTGCATTCGATGCCCCGCAGAATACCATTTCGAGCATTGCGAGGTCCCGCTAAGCTCGAAATCCGAGGCAGCTTTGGAATGTAAGAGCCAGTTAAGAGAAGTTACGACAACATGCCTTGACCGCCTGACCTCGGTGATTGATAATTCTTGTCACTCGGCCAGCCGCATGTTCCCCCACCTGAGGATTAGCCGAGCAGGATCCCTGTCTCTCGCGTGTGTGGGCCGCGAATAGTTGACTCTCCACGGAGGTCGCCAATGGCGCGAGCAAACGGCTGGAAGATACGCTGTGGTGCATTCCTTCTCCTGTCTGCGACGGCTTTCGCAGCACCGTCAATCACGCTTTCGAAGAAAACCGGGCCGCCCACGAGCGAGATTCTGGTTTCAGGAAGTGGCTTCGAGCCCAACGTGGGTGTGGACATTTAGTAAATTCCTCTGTCGCCGTGGCGAATGGGATCGTATATTTCGGCTCGATCGACAATAACGTCTACGCGCTAGACGCTAGCACGGGATCAAAACTGTGGAGCTATACGACCGGCGAGGGCGTAGCTTCCTCGCCCGCAGTTGCGGATGGGGTCGTTTACATCGGATCGAACGACTACAATGTTTACGCTTTCGGCTTGGGCAATAGAGATCGCAGCACTCGTCCAGACCCGAAAAAACTTCGGCCCGACCTCAGCCTCAAGCTGTCCAATTAGAAAGAAATGCAGACCCAAACCTCGTAGGACCGTGATCCGGATAAATCTTTCACGTTGTTACGATCGTCCAACAGCGGGCCTATGGTGGCAAGTCAACTGGCGAGAAACCGCCATTCCACTCAGAATCCTCAGTCAGCTGTTTGGCGTACGGCCAAGCACCTTCCCGTCAGCCTTTCTTTAACTGCTCCTTCGCCGCCGCAATAACCTGGTCCGGCTCGAATCCAAACTTCTTTTGCAGTTCTTTCAGCGGAGCCGAGGCCCCAAAGGTATTCATGCCGATCACGCGCCCGGAATCGCCAACGTAGCGGCCCCATCCCAAAATCGAGCCCTGCTCTACCGCTACTCGAGCTTTCACATTGGGCGGCAAAACGCTGTCGCGATATGCTTGCGGCTGCTCATCGAAAACTTCCCACGAGGCCATCGACACTACGCGCGAGCGAATGCCTTCAGCGACTAGCTTTTCGTGGGCAGCTACCGCAAGGCTAAGCTCGCTGCCGGAGGCAATCAGAATCACCTCCGGATTTCCGCCGGGAGCGTCTCCGAGCACATAGGCTCCCTTCGCCACACCGGACGCCGAAGCATACTTCTTGCGATCGAGAGTTGGTAACGGCTGACGTGAAAGTGCCAGCACCGCCGGCTGGTGCCGCAACTGAATGATGAAGCGAAAAGCCTCGACTACTTCGTTGGCATCTCCCGGACGCAGCGTGATCAGCCCCGGTATCGCGCGCAGCGAGATGAGGTGCTCGATCGGCTGGTGTGTCGGTCCATCCTCGCCATCGCCCATGGCGTCGTGCGTGAAAATAAAGATCGAGGGGATCTCCATGAGCGCCGCCAGCCGAATCGCAGGTCGAGCGTAGTCACTAAAAATGAAGAACGTCGCCCCAAACGCGCGAACTTTGGAGAGGTTCAGCCCATTGACGATCGCGGCCATCGCGTGTTCGCGAATCCCAAAGTGCAGGTTTTTTCCCTCCGGCGTGCCAGCCTGAAAATCCTTTGCGCCCGGATACGTAAAGAGAGTTTTATTCGATGGACCAAGGTCCGCCGATCCCCCGAGAAACCAAGGAATATTCTGCGCCAGCACGTTCAGCGTTTTTCCGGAAGCGTCGCGGCCGGCAATGCCCTTCGCGTCGGCCGGAAACACTGGGAGATTGCGGTCCCATCCCGCTGGAAGCTCTCGCCTCTGCATCAACTCCACTTCGGCTGCGAGATCCGGAAATTGTTTGCGGTACGACTCAAAAACTCCTGTCCACTTCTGCCGCGCTTCCGCTCCACGTTTGCCGATGCCGGCGTTGAAGTGGTCGTACACGCCATCAGGGACACAAAACTTTTGATCTTCAGGAAACCCGTAAGCCTTCTTGCACAACCGGACCTCGTCTTCGCCGAGCGGCTCTCCGTGCGCAGCCGCAGTGTCCTGCTTGTGTGGCGAACCGTATCCGATGTGGCTATCGAGAACAATAAATGTCGGCCGGCCTTTGGTTTTGTGAAAAACTTCTAAGGCGTGTTCGATGCGATCGATGTCGTTCGCATCGCCGACTCGCAGCACGTTCCATCCATACGCAATGAAGCGCGTCTGAACGTCTTCAGTAAACGCGATGCTGGTGTTGCCTTCGATCGTGATGTGATTGTTGTCGTAAACCCAGCACAGGTTGTCGAGTCCGAGATGTCCGGCCAGCGATGCCGCCTCGGACGAAATCCCTTCCATCAGGCAGCCGTCGCCGCAGACCGCGTAAATGTTGTAATCGAAGATTTCAAAACCCGGCCGGTTGTAGCGCTGGGCGAGCCATTTCTCGGCGATTGCCATGCCGACGCTGGTTGCCACGCCCTGCCCGAGCGGTCCACTCGTGGTCTCAACCCCCGACACCCAGTGGTATTCAGGATGCCCGGGAGCTTTGCTTCCCAGTTGGCGAAACTGCCGAATGTCATCAAGCGTGACCGAAGGCTGGCCTAATCTTTCGTACTCGGCATTCACCGCTTGCACACCCGTGAGATGGAGCGCGGACCAGAGCAACATCGATGCATGGCCGTTCGACAGCACGAACCGGTCGCGATTGCACCAAATCGGATCCTTCGGATCGAAATTCAGGACGCGATTCCATATCGTATAAACTAGCGGCGCGAGCGCCATCGGCGTGCCAGGATGACCAGAGTTGGCCTGCTGCACGGCGTCGATCGAAAGGGTGCGAATCGTGTTGATGCACAACTGATCGAGCTCTGCTGCGCTTCGCTCAACTGGAGCGATGGCGGTGCCCATATCTGCCTCCCTGGTAAGCCCTCAACAGTCGCGTTCTTTATGCCACTTCCGTCTTCGATTCCTTCACAGCCTGGTTGGCGGCTGCTCGATCTGCCAAAACCACAGCGCGGTCCTGGCTAACGCGCCCGGCGGGAATCGAAGCATCTCCAGCTTGCAGGCGGGCCAGCATTCCCGTTTTTTCGCTCCCCGTCACCAGCCATAACACCATACGCGCCCGATTAATAATCGGATACGTCAACGTCATGCGCCGCCGTTTCTGATAAATCCCCGTCAGTGCCACGTCCGCATCTTTTACATCGAGCACGCGGTCTCCTGGAACCAGTGACGCGGTGTGCCCATCGGGCCCGAGTCCCAAATGTACCAGGTCAAGCACGGGCGGCGAACCAGCAATCGTTTCCAAAGTCCGCGCATACAGTGCACCAGCGACTTCAATGTTTTCCGCGTTAACCGGCATGGCATGGATTTGCTCGGGCGGTAAAGGCGCATTCTCGAGCAGACTTTCACACAGATGGGTCAGATTCCGGTCGGGATCGCCTTCCGGTGCGACTCTTTCATCGACCTGAAAAACGTGCACGCTCTTCCACGGCACGTCTTGCTTCGCCAGATCACGAAGCATGATCCACGGGGTTTTTCCCCCGCTCACTGCCATCACAAACTTGCCGCGACTCGCCACCGCATCTCGCGCTTCCTTCGCGATGAGCTTTGCCGCTTCGAGTGCAACTGCATCGGCGTCAGCATAAACTTCGATCTTCATCATGCTGCCTCCCTCGCCTCCTCGAATGCCTTTTCCGAGGGATCGCTCCAGCCCCCAGGCGGCGCTACCCGATCGGCCTCGTCGGGTCCCCAGGTTCCTGGCGCATACTCATAAACCGGCGTTTTACTCTTTAATACGGGATCCACGATGCGCCATGCCTCTTCAACATAGTCTTCCCGGGCAAATAACGTGCTATCTCCCTCCATGGCCGCTCCCAGCACGCGCTCGTAGGCGTCCGCTTCGTCGCCGCGCGGCACATGGTTTGCCACCATTTCGCTGGTTTGCAGCGTGAGCCCTTCCGCGTTCGGCGCGAGGTTCATCATTCCCATGGCAATCGTAATCTCCGGGCTCAACCTGAGCCGTAGATGGTTCTCCACTAGCTGACTGTCTGGAATCAGGGTCGGAGGTTTGTGAAACTTGGCGACAATTTCCGTAACCGTAGTCGGCAAACACTTGCCTGCCCGGATAAAAAATGGCACCCCTTTCCAGCGCCACGAATCAATTTCCAGTTTGACCGCAGCGAAGGTTTCGGTCTGCGAATCTTTGGCAACTCCGTTCTCGTCGCGATAGCCGCGGAACTGCCCACGCACCAGGTTTTTTTCTTCGATAGCTGGCATTGCTTTCAAGACTTTCACTTTTTCGTCTCGAACGGACTCGCTGTCCATGCGGACCGGTGGCTCCATCGCGAGATTCGACAGCACCTGAAACATGTGATTCTGAACCACGTCGCGGATGGTTCCCGTCTGATCGTAGAAACCGCCGCGGCCCTGTATGCCGAAATCTTCTGCCATCGTGATCTCGACGCTCTCAATGTAGTTGCGGTTCCAGAATGCCTCAACAAACGTATTAGCAAAACGGAACGCCAATACATTGTTGACTGCGGCCTTGCCAAGATAGTGGTCGATCCGGAAGATGTCATCTTCGTCGAACACGCTTAACAGAACCCGGTTCAATTCCTGCGCAGACGCGAGGTCGTGTCCGAAAGGTTTCTCGACGATGACTCGCGCGCCTCGCCCGCACTCCGACGCCGACAAATGCTGGACCACGGTTTCGAACAATGCAGGCGGAATCGCCAGATAGTGCGCCGGGCGCTTCGCGTCCTTGAGCTGTTCGCGCAATGCTTTGAACGTTGCTGGATCCTGGTAGTCGCCGTCCACATAGCGCAGCAACCCAATTAACTTTTCGAAAGCGCTGGGATCGAGTCCGCCATGTTTCTCCAAGCTATCTTTCGCGCGAGCACGAAATTGGTCGAGGTTCCATCCCGCTTTCGCGACTCCGACGACGGGAACGTTGAGATGCCCGCGCTTTATCATCGCTTGTAACGACGGGAAAATCTTTTTGTAGGCGAGGTCGCCGGTGGCGCCAAAAAACACCAGCGCGTCTGATTGGGAACTGCTCATGACTATCTCCTTTACGCGGCCTCAGATTTTTCTGCCGGTTTTTCCAAATGTCCGCCGAATTGAAAACGCATCGCGGACAGCACTTTGTTGGCGTAGTCGGCTTCGCCGCGCGAACTGAACCGCTCGTACAGTGAGGTGGTGAGCACCGGCACCGGGACTCCTTCATCGATGGCGGCTTTAATCGTCCACCGGCCTTCGCCGGAATCTGACACCCGCCCCGCAAACTTCGCAAGCCCCGGATCCTGAACTAACGCACTTGCCGTCAGGTCCAGCAACCACGACGCGATGACGCTGCCGCGGCGCCACACCTCCGCCACGTCTCGCAGATTAAAGTCATACTGGTAATGTTCCGGATCGCGCAGCGGGGTGGTTTCGGCGTCGCCACCGTGCTGCTGTTGCTTGCCGACATTCGCCGAGCGCAACACCGATAGCCCTTCTGCATAGGCCGCCATGATTCCGTATTCGATTCCGTTGTGCACCATCTTCACGAAATGGCCGCCGCCGTTCGGGCCGCAGTGCAAGTAGCCTTGCTCCGACGTGCCATCAAGCTTCTCGCGACCGGGAGTGCGCGATATGTCGCCGGCCCCGGGAGCAAGCGCCGAGAAAATTGGATCGAGGTGTTGCACCACATCTTTCTCGCCGCCGATCATCATGCAATAGCCGCGTTCCAAACCCCACACTCCGCCGCTCGTTCCCACGTCCACGTAATGAATCTTTTTCGGCGCGAGCTCTTTTGCGCGTTTGATGTCGTCGATGTAATAAGAATTTCCGCCGTCGATCAGGATGTCTCCTGCCTCCAAGTGGGGCAACAGATCAGCGATGGTCTGATCAACCACCGCCGCAGGCACCATCAACCACACTGCGCGTGGTTTCTGAAGTTTCTTTGCCAGATCGGCCAGAGAATCCGCTCCCGTCGCCTGGTCTTTAACTAGATCCGCGACCGCCTGCGTCGACCTGTCGAATACAACACAGTTGTGTCCTTTTTTGATCAGCCGGCGCACCATGTTCGCGCCCATTCTGCCGAGTCCTATCATTCCCAGTTGCATAAAATCTCTCCTATTCGTATGTAGCATTCAGCACTTAGCATTTTGGCATCTTGCCAGCAAAGGTTCGTCAGACGTGGCTGAGTGCCGAATGCTGAGTGCTGTGTGCTTCTCTTTATGCCACGCTTCCGACTGCGCCAGTACGAATCGGTTCGCCGTGGAACAGTCTCAAGCGCGAACTAACAACTTGCTTTACCGCATCCACGACCGGCCGCAGAATCTTGTACGGCACCACTTCGTTCGCATCTCGCGCCAGGTTTTGTTCCAGCGACCGTCTCCATGCTACGCGCAGCTCCGTATTGATATGCACAATGTTAATCCCGGCAGCGATTGCCCTGCGAAAATCTTCATCTTCGGTTCCTGAGCCACCGTGCAGCGTAAGAAAAACCCCGGCCGCTTGCTTGATTTGCCCAATTCTTTCGATATTCAGGTGCTTCTTCGCTTTTCCCTGCACCATGCTCATCAGCATTCCATGCATGTTGCCGACCGCCGGAGCCAGAATATCGACTCCAGTTGCCTCGACGAACTGTCGCGCTTCCTCAGGCGTCGAGAGCTTTCCGCCTTGCGCGGTTTCTTTGATTTCGGATCCGGGTCCTAGATCGCCGATTTCCCCTTCTGCTAAAATCGCAGGATTCACCGCCTTGATCGCCTGGGCCGCTTCCTTTGTACTAGCCACATTCTGGTCCCAGGGCAACGCCGAAAAATCAATCGTTACACAATCGAATCCCGCTTTCGCCGCCTCCACGGCTTTCGCTAACGAATGAGTATGGTCCGCGTTCAGAAAGACTGGCAGGCTACTCTCTTCGCGCAAGCTTCTCACCAAAGTAGCAAGCTGCCGCACACCAAAGAATTCTCGCTCTCCTTCGGAAGCGCCGATGAGTACCGGAAGTTTGGTCTCAGCCGCCGCTGCAACCACTGCCTTCACCAACGTGAGATCGGCGACATTGAAATGGCCGATAGCCGCTCCTTCTTTTTGCAATCCTGTCAAAGCATTTCTTAGCGAATCCATCTTCGTACTCCTAAATAGTTCCTGGGTTGTTATTGCGATGCTTTCATTTTGCGATAGCGCCGAATCAATGTATTCGTCGAGCTGTCATGATTCAGCACAGGCTCCGCTGCGTTTTCGAGTTCTGGAATGATGCGCTGCGCCAGCACTTTGCCTAGCTCCACACCCCATTGATCGAACGAATCGATATTCCACATCACGCCTTGCGTGAAGACAGAGTGTTCGTAGAGCGCAATCAGCTTGCCCAATGTTTCGGGATCGACCCGCTCAGCGAGAATCGTGTTCGACGGCCGATTGCCCTCAAATACGCGATGCGGCACCAGCCAGTCCGGTGTGCCCTCGGCTTTCACCTGCTCGGGCGTTTTACCAAATGCCAGCGCTTCCGTCTGCGCGAAAACATTGGCCAGCAGCATGTCGTGATGGCGGCCCAATGGATTCAAAGCTTTCGCGAATGCGATAAAGTCGCACGGAATTAGCCGCGTCCCCTGATGAATCAGCTGATAGAAAGAATGTTGACCATTCGTTCCCGGCTCGCCCCAGTAAATCGGCCCGGTGTCGTGCTTGACCGGCTTTCCCTTCAGCGTCACATGCTTGCCGTTGCTCTCCATCGTCAGTTGCTGCAGATAAGCCGGAAAGCGTTTGAGGTATTGTTCGTAGGGCAGCACGGCGACCGTGTCGGCGCCAAGAAAATCGTTGTTCCACACCGCCAGCAAGCCCATCAGGGCCGGCAGATTGGCCTCGAACGGAGCCGTGCGGAAGTGCTCATCCATTTCGTGGAAGCCCTTCAACATCGCGCGAAAATTGTCTGGGCCGACAGCAATCATCGTTGACAGACCGATCGCCGAGTCCATGGAGTAGCGCCCCCCAACCCAATCCCAGAACCCGAACATGTTGGCGGTATCGATCCCGAACTTTGAGACTTCTTTGTCATTGGTCGAGACCGCAACGAAGTGTTTCGCCACCGATTTCTGGTCGCCGCCCAGGCCTGCCATGGACCAGGCGCGAGCCGTCTGAGCGTTCGTCATGGTCTCAAGCGTTGTAAAGGTTTTTGACGAAACGATGAACAGCGTCTCTGCCGGATCCAGGTCCTGCACCGCCTCGGCAAAGTCTGTTCCATCCACATTCGAGACAAAGCGAAATGTCATCGAACGTTCTGAGTAATGTTTCAGTGCCTCGTACGCCATGACTGGACCCAGGTCGGATCCGCCAATACCGATGTTGATCACGTTCCGGATGCGTTTTCCGGTGTGGCCCTTCCATTCTCCGCTGCGCACACGATTGGAGAAGTCCGCCATTCGGTCCAGCACCGCGTGAACCTCCGGCACAACATCCTTCCCATCCACGAGGATGGATTCATCTTTGGGAGCACGCAGTGCCACGTGCAGCACCGCTCGCTTCTCTGTGATGTTGATCTTTTCCCCGCTGAACATTGCATCGATGCGCTCTCGCAAGCCCGAGTCTGCGGCAAGCTGAAGTAGCAGCTTCACCGTCTCATCCGTAACCCGGTTCTTGGAAAAGTCGAGGTACAGCCCCACCGCCTCCGCTGCCATCCGTTGTCCGCGCTTCGGGTCGTCTGCGAAAAGTTCCCGCAAATGGACCTTGGAAACTACCTTGTAGTGCGCGCTCAGTGCCTTCCAGGCGGATGATTTGCTCGCTCTTTTCTTTACCTGGGGTTGAGGGTTCGCTGCCATACTGATCTCCTTTTTCATATCCACCTCGTCACCGAAACTATACAGGCGCGAGGGAAGTTTTTGCCTCGGCGGGGTTTGCGAGCTTACCCAGGCTCTGCAGTCCGAATGTAGCAGCCCCCACCAGGGCTGCACGAGTGGTAATGATGTGAATCGGCATCCGCTCCATCAAATCTCTGAAGCGGCCTTTTCTGGCATGAATCTGCAAAATCGGTCGGAGCGAAATCCCACGTCCTCCTTCCGAACCGGTCGCTAAGTACTGTGATCCATTCCGGGTCAGGAAGGATTCACCTAAACCTGTGCCGGGAGCAACAATTGCGATCCCGCCCTTGGCACACAAATGAACGGCTCTCGGATCACAGTCGGGGCAGTGCACCTCAGCTTCAGCCAATGGTGTGTGCGCCCCTGACTCGCCCGAGTAGATCGCCCAATCCGTTTTCGCACCGCCTATGTCGCCTGCAATCAGCATCATCAAGTCTCTGTTCAAGCCGTCGCGTATCGTTCGCTGTTGGGTTTCGATCCACTCAACGCATAAAAGAGGATGTAGAGGTAGCAGATCACGGGAATGAAAAACGCATGATGGAGTCCAATCTGGTCCGCAATCGCGCCTTGAATCAAGGGGATGACTGCGCCGCCCACGATGGCCATATTCAGAATGCCAGATCCATCTCCCGTCAACGGACCGAGCTCCGCCACTCCCAAACTGAAAATCGTCGGAAACATGATGGAGTTGAAAAAGCCCACCGCCAGGATCGTCCACATGGCAAAGTGCCCGTTCGTGAGCATCGATACGCCCACCAGCAATGAGGTACATATCGCGAACGCGCCTAACAGGTGACCGGCCTTGAATTTCCGCAGCAATCCCGCCCCTAGAAATCGACCAATCATTGCACCGCCCCAATAGAACGACACGTAACCCGACGCAGTCTTCGCGGAAAACCCGGCAATCTCGGGCTGCCCAAAATAATTGACCAGAAAACTTCCAATGGAAACTTCTGCCCCTACATAAGCAAAAATCCCGATCGCGCCAAAAACCAGGTTAGGATGTTTCCACACCGAATCGCCGCCCTTCGCGTCAGGGTTGTATGCCGCGTGCGGGATCGTCGGCAGCTTGGATGTCGCGATCAGCACCGCCAACAAAACCAAGGCAATGCCAATCACCGTGTAAGGCATCTTTACCGAGGCAGCTTCCTGCACCCGATATAAATGCAAGGCCGTTGGTGAAAGGGCCCTGACTTCCGCGATGGTCAACGGCACGGCAGCAAGAATCAGTAGTCCTCCAAGTTTCGGAGCGATCGTCGTGCCGAGCGAATTAAATGCCTGCGTCAGGTCTAAGCGGCTCGAAGCCGTCTCTGATTTTCCCAGCACCACCACATAAGGATTGGCTGCTACTTGCAAACCCGTAATGCCAGCCGCCAGCACAATGAGCGCTGCGAGGAAAAGCGGAAACACCGCGAAAGAAGCTGCGGGCACAAACAAGAATGCGCCCACCGCCATACAAAGCAATCCGGCCACCATCGCTTTCTGATAGCCGATTGCGTTCACGATCTTCGACCAGGGAATCGAAAACAAAAAATAAGCGGAGAAGAATGCAAACTGGATCAGCATCACCCGCGCATAGCTCAGATCGAAAATCGATTTGAGATGTGGAACGAGAATGTCGTTCAAGCATGTGAGAAAGCCCCACATAAAAAACAAAGTGGTTACGATCAGTAGGGGCCGCGTGTAGTTTTGCGCCGGCGCACTCGTTGTCGCAGATGTCGCCGAAGCTGTTATTTTTGGCGTCGCCATTTGGCTAGTCTCCTACCACCAAGTCTCAGCCTGCACACCGTACGTCAATCCATCCGTCCGTTTCTCGAAGGGAATTCCGCCGACAAATCCCTCCAGTCCGTCTGACCAGTTTCCGTACGTCAAGAAAGCGCGCAGCACCGGCCTGCTAAAGAACTTTCTCCCAGCCCCAATCTGCGGCGCAATCGTAAACTTGCGCAGCCAGCCGTCGTAAAGGGGAGCAATCGTGCTGTGGGTGTGATCGAAACCGCCTTCAAACGCAAGAGAAAGGTACTTGGTAAAGAAAATTTCCGGCCGCGCTCCGAATGAAACCCACTGTTGCCAGGGATGCAAAGGAACACCATCCTTGGTTCGCTGGTAAATGAAGATCGGCATGATCGCAAACTTGTCGTTTGGCTGAATCAGGATTGACTCCGTTACAAGAAATTGGGCCTGGCTGTTGATATACGGAGAAGGGTTCTCCACCACCGTTCCGCTTCCCGGGCTGCTGAAATTGCTGGCTGGGCCGGTTCCATACTGGATAGAAAACGTATGAAAGCCTCCATGCCATTCGAGAAGTTGGTTACGGATTCCGATCGCTTCCCCGCTACTGGTCGGAATAATAGTGCCGTTGCTTTCAGTGCCACCTTTGCTGGTTGCGAAGTCGAACCATACGCCCCAGATGCCAGCCTGGCTTTTCAGATCGTAGATCCTTAGGTCGATGTTGCTCTTTTGGTAGTTGCCATTTTCCGTGACGATGTCAGGCCGGGCACCGGCCAGGAATGCCAGGGACGCCTTGCCTATACCGATATTGAAATCCTCAAGGCCCGCACCGTAGCCGCTCAGATCCAGCGGATAGAAATCATTAATTTCAATGTGAAAGCGCCGGTAATATCTTTCACCCGCCCAGAAAGTGGCGCCAGTTTGCCAGTCGCCAAAAAAGTGACCGCCGCGCACGAAGGCCTCGCGCAGGCGAAACTGGTCATTGCCATCCGGATTCACCACACCGTTCGTCACAGTCTCCGGGAAACTTGCGTAGTTGGTGGAGTTCGTGGTGTTGGCTTCGATCATGATCTCGCTTTTCAGCCAGGCCTTGTCAGAGCTGTCGTTGCCCGGGTTCAACCAATTGTTAACAAAGATGAACTCGCCGTACGTCTCTGCTTCGTTGCCCAGACGGTATTTCGCCTCCGCTCCAGGAGCCTCGAACGCGACCTGCTGCCCACCGACGCTGTTTAGTCCATAACCTGATCGAAAGTATCCGTGGAACTCGAACTCTCCAATTTGACGCTCCAGCCCTGTAATCTTCGTCTCCGCCTCTTGCAAGACATCATAGGTCGGCTGCTGGGCCAATTGCCCCTGAAACTTCGCCCCCACCTGGTTCGATTGCCCGGTTAAGATTTGTTTCGCTTCTTTTTGGGTGGCAAGTTCTGCAGCAGAAACCGCCTTCTGCTTTTCTTTCTCCTTTGCCACTTCTTCTTGCTGTTGCTGGATCTTCTGTTCGAGGGCGCTGATTTGCTGCTGGAGCTGCTGGGTGGTCTGTTGGTATTGCTGCTTCAACTGTTCGAGTTGCTGCTGCAGATCGCCGTCTTGCTGGCCGAATACGTGCATGGGCAGAAACACCACACCCATAGCGATTACAACTCCTTTCGACCTGAAAGCCCCACGCATGCGTTCTTGGTTCTGTTAGGCTGCGCAACAGCTTTGACGCGATACCGGTTGTCGACTGCAATCACTTTGCCGTTTGTCCTATTGCGTCCGTCAACTCGTCCTCTGCTTGCGCGTATTCGAGTTGAGATTGCAGCAGCAGTGTCTGCGCCTGGAACTCTTGTGCAGCCGCGGCCTCGGCCTGCGAACGCAGATAAGTACCCTGTTGTAGCTGCTGTGCGGCAACTCGCTGTGCTTCCTGTCGAGTCGCCAGTAGTTCGCGCGAGACCGCCAGCATTTCCTGCGTGCGCTCCACCTTGTTATAGGCGGTCTGAACCCTTACTTCTACTTCGTCGCTGATGCGAGCCAAATTTTCTTTGGCTTGTGCCAACTGTGCGTCACGTTCCCGCAGCGTGGCCCGCTTCTTGCCGCCATCGAATAGGTCGTATCCGAAATGGACGCCGAAAGTCCCGAAGTTACGAGCAAGAAACGGCACGTTTTCCTGGTAGCTGTAGCGGGCAAACGCCTCGATATCCGGAATGTATTCGCGCTTTGCCGCGCGCACGCCGGCCGCCGCTTTCTCCACTTCCGCCCGCGCTTCCGTGACTTCCGGCTGGGATTCGAGAGCGAGTTTTGTGCACTGCTCGCCTTCGCAACTTTGGGAGGGTGCTGGAACATCGGGATCCAAAGTGACCTCACTCCTTAGCGGAAATCCCACGACGTCGTTGAACTGCAGGCGAAGATCGGAAAGTTGCAACTCCGTCGTCAGCAGATCCTGCTTCGCCTGTAGCAACTGGGCTTTACTATCGATCAGATCGACTTCCAGCGTGCTGCCATACTTGACCTGCTGAACGCGCTCCGTCTGCAAATCTTCCACCGCCCGAATCTGGGCCTCGATGGCTTGGTGTTTCGACTGCACCACTAGAATGTTGTAGTAAAGTTGGCGGACCTTTAAGGCAACGTCATTTTCGACCCCGTGGGATTTTTCCCGGCTCGCTTTCACGTCCGCGCGTGCTACGTCGTTGGCTGCTCGGATTTTGAACAACTCGGTGACCGGTTGGGTCAGCTGTGTGCCGCTCGCGATGAAGTTCTTCTCGCCCTGATTGAGGATAAAATTTCGTCCCGGAATCGGCGTACCGCTTGCCACTCCTAACCCGCCCTCCGGGATGGAGATGAACTGCGTATCGGTGGCATGCGCAAACTCACTGTCATTTCTGATCTTCGGCATGTACTCGCTTCGCTCGACGTTTTTGGCTTGTTGCTCTTCTTCGACATGAAGCGTCGCAAGCCGCACATTGTGATTGTGCTTCAGCGCCAGTTCGACGGCTTCATGGAGATTCAGACGCGGTGGAACGTTCGATCCTGGCTGCTGTGCCGAAACCGACCTCAGCAAGCTCAAAAGAGAGAGGAGAGCAACCGCAGACCTGCGGAACACGCGCTCTGGCAGACTTTGACGACCGGTCATCATTTCGCCTCCTGGGGCGCGTGAAGCTGTTCCTGAATCTCAGTGAGATCGCCGTAATTCAGCGGAGCCTTGCGTAGCAGGGCGATCAACAACAGCATGAAGACGCACGCCCACGCCACTAGATAAAACCCGTCGTTTATGCTCAGCGTATAAGCCTGAAGACGAAGCCGGCTGCTGATGACACCAACCGCCCGCCCCGCGGCTGCCGCCGCCCCGGATGATTTTGGGAACAGCCCCGCCGCCAGTTTGTAAATGTTGGTATCCGTGATCCAACTCCCGCTTTGTACGTGCAGTCCGAGGAGATTCGAGTGCAACTTCTCCCGTTGCGCGACGAAGTGTCCCATGTAAACAGCCCCTACTTCTCCTCCGAATAGCCGCACAATGTGGAAGAATGCAGAGAAGGTCAAAATCCATTGCGGCTTCGACAACCCCCCCGAAAAAATCCCCTGCAAAATGATGGTGCCGACCAGCCCGATGAATGCGAAGGCCTGCCCCACCCCCATGAGTAACTCGGTGCGGTAGTAATTCTGGGCGGACCATGCGCTGGTCAGATCCGCATTCAAATAACAAGCGAGTGCCATGCATGCGAAACCTGCCGCAAGGAGGAAACGGGAATCCGCTCTTTTTTCCAGGAGCAGCCCGGCAATGAAAGCGATCAAGATCAGCGGGAGAGCGCTCCAAAGAATCGCTGGGCCGATCTCATTAGCGACGAATCCCTTAACTGCCAACGACTGCGGAATCAAGATAATGGTCGCCAGCAAACAGAATCGAAAGAAAAACAGTACGATCCCCAACAGGACGGTATTCCACTGCCGGAGGTAGGGGACCGCGATCAGCGGGTTTGGCATTCGAAGGCGGCTGACGATGGCGCAGACAACCAGAAACGTGCCTCCGAAGAACAATCCGATGAAAAGACCGGAACGCCACCAGTCAAGCCGTTCGCCTTGATCGATGGCCGCGTAAATCGCTGCCAGTCCCGCGCTCCAGTACAGAAAACCCGCAAAGCTTGGGGCCTCGCCTGATTTCTTGGCTGCCGCGGCAGGCTTAGGAATTCCGAAGTACACGCAAACCATCATGAACGCTGTAATTACCGTCGAGTTCCAGAACATCCAGTGCCACGAAAGGTGGTCTCGATACCAGCCGTAGAGCGATGGCGCAATGTTGACGGCTCCGTCCACAAACGTCGCATAAAGCGCGATGGTGTAGGGAAGAAATCGAAGTGGAATGTTGCGCAGGGCAAAGGTCAGCGTCAGGGGATAAAACGTGCCTGAGGTCAGCCCAGCCAGGACCATGGCAACGATCATCAGGCTGTAACTGTGGATGAACGGCGCCAAAAGGCAGATGAGCGCAAAGGAAGTCGCAGCCGCGAACAAGATTTTCCGCGGCCCCATCAGGGCCCCGACATACACGGTGAACGGCCCGATAAACATCAGGGCAATGTTGTAGGCACTGCTGATCCACGTTCCATCATCGAAACCAAATCCGAGTCCGCCCTTGAGATCGGCGAGACCAAGCGAAATCATGCGTCCGGTTAGTGTGACGACGCCGGCGCCGGTGATTACACCCAGAATCCCCAGCAGCGGGCTCTTCGAGATCTCGCTCGGCATCGCCGCAGCGGCGGATTGTGCAATTCGAATCGGGGGTACCGCAATGGTAGAGGAGGCCATCAGTTGTTCCATTAGTGCCGGGTGCGGACAGTTACCACCGCCGAAAGCCCCGGCCGCAACTGCGACGTCAGTGGCGAATCATCGAGCGCGATTTTGACCGGCACTCGTTGCACCACCTTGGTGAAATTTCCCGTCGCGTTGTCGGGCGGCAGCAACGCAAATTGCGATCCGCTGGCTGGAGCGATCTCGAGCACTCGTCCCTTAATGACCTGCCCCGGATACACGTCGATACGAACCTCCGCCGGATCTCCGACTTTCATATTGGTCAACTGCGTTTCGCGATAATTTGCTGCCACCCACCGGATGTTCTGCACAAATGTCATGACCTGAGTTCCGGGAGAGACCAGTTGCCCGGTCCGCACCTGCCGTTCGCCCACGGTGCCGTCGCCCGGCGCAACGATCCGCGTGTAACCAAGATTGACTTGCGCCGCCTGGAGCGCGGCTTCCTTGGCATGGAGATCGGCAATAAGCTGCAAGTCCTGCGATTCGAGTACGGCCTTACCTCGCCGCTCCGCCTCCGCCGCCGCTTCGCTGCTTCGCAGTCCAGTTCGAGCCTGAACCAAATCAGCTTCGCGGCTGGCATACTGTGCAGAGTAGCTCTCGTCGTCGGCAACTGCCTTTTCTACCGTCTGTTGCGTGGTGGAATTGGTCTTGAGTAGCGCTTCTTGGCGGACACGCTCCTGATGTGCCCGGGTTACCTGCGCCTGAGTAGCGTCTTTCCCCGCTTGTGCCGCCGCGATCTGGGCTTTGGCCTGGTCGATTCCGGCTAGCGCTCGTTCAATCTTTGCATCTTGAAGGTCGCGCTGACGTCGGTTGTTCTCGAGCGCGGCCTTCGCTGCTTCAACTCCGGCAACAGCCTGCGCCACCTGCGCCTTGTAATCATCATCGTCGAGTTGCACCAGTAAGTCGCCCTTGTGGACTTGTTGGTAATCGTTGACGTTGACTTCCCGGACCAGTCCCGAAACTTTGGTGCTGAGCGGCGTCAGATCGCCGCGAACGTACGCGTCATTCGTGACTTGCTCGACGTGGCCCCCTTCCCAGCCATTCCAGTTGCGCGTAATCGTCACGATGATCGCGATCGCCAGAAGTAGGACGATCAATGGTGTTCCATATTTCGACCAGGCGCTTTCGTGACGGGAAGGTGGGTGCTCAACCATCTTGGGTTCGGTTGCAGGCGGCGGGGTGACCGGTACCGGAGAGGTTGCCATTTCTGTTCAGGCGCTCCTCGACGCCTTGTTCAACTACGGCTAGTTTTTGCACATCGCTCAGGAGAGCGCAGCAGTGTCCGCGGATCCGTTGGAGCACCTTGGCGGCCATTGATGTTTCAATCCAACTCTCTGAATTCGCAGCACTAGCATTGGTTTTGATTCGTGACTCACTGCGCGAAAACCTTGGCATGTGACGAATGCCCGTCATTTCTCACGAGTACCAGTACCTATCAACGCCGGTTCTGCATCTTTATCGTGAGGGTAAGCTGTGCTGTGCACTGGAATCTTAGTTGGGCTTCAAAGTGCAGATTGTGTGGGACGGAGATTTCTGTCTGCTACGTGGCGCAAAGAACTCGCGCTAGAGAAACGAACACGAAAGAGGCCAGGTGAACGCTACGCCTAAAGTACAATCGCTCGCTACTATGCCGGCCAAGACATCAAGGCGTCCAACCTGGGAGCAGGCCGAAGGCAGCTCGCTGCCGCTCGGGGCCACCTGGATTGAAGAAGAACAAGCCTTCAATTTCGCGGTGCACGCGGAGCACGCCGAAAGCGTCACCTTGTTGCTCTACGCAGCCAATGACTTGATCAATCTCTTGTTTTCGTACCGCTTCGATTTTCTCCGCAATAAATCAGGCCGGGTTTGGCATTGCCGCATTCCCCTCAGCAAAATCGCCGCGGCCCGCTATTACGCATACTCAGTTTCCGGCGAGGCGATTTCTAACATTCACAGCTTCGATCCGCAGAAGGTTCTGCTCGATCCCTACGCCACCTGCGTCTTCTTCCCTCCGGGTTTTGACCGCAAGCTGGCCATGAGAGAGGGATCAAACGCAGGCAAAGCCCCGCTGGGCATGCTTCCCTTCCAGCAAACGAAGTTCGATTGGGAGGAAACCTACTTTCCCCATCACGAGTCGGACGCGATTATCTACGAACTTCATGTAAAGGGCTTCACGAAAAATCCCAACTCAGGCGTAAATCCATCGCGCGCCGGAACGTATGCAGGACTTATCGACAAAATTCCGTACTTAAAAGACCTGGGGATTACGGCCGTCGAACTGATGCCGGTATTTCAGCGCGATCCTCAGGAAGGCGACTACTGGGGCTACATGCCTTTGAACTTCTTTGCGCCCAATGTGCAGTACGCGAGTGGCGGCGCGGATTGGCAGCACCTCGAGTTTAAAAACATGGTGAAAGCCTTTCATGAGGCGGACATCAGCGTCATTTTGGATGTCGTCTACAACCACACCTGCGAAGGAGATCATCGCGGTCCGGTTTATAGCTATAAAGGTTTCGATAGCGCGAGCTATTACATGCTGTCGTCCGACCCTGCCAACCCCTATGCGAATTACTCCGGCACCGGCAACACCTTGAACTTTGGCAGGGGCCACGTTCGCAAGATGGTGATGGATAGCCTCCGTTACTGGAAACGCGAGATGCATATCGATGGTTTTCGCTTCGATCTCGCCTCCGTCTTCAGCCGCAATGAAGATGGATCTCTGAATTGGGGGCATGCCCCGATTTTCGCCGAGATTGCCGCTGATCCGGAGTTAAGCAAAATACGGCTGATCGCCGAGCCCTGGGACACCGGCGCTGACCAGCTCGGTAGCGGCTTTCCCGGCATAACCTGGCTGCAGTGGAACGGGCGGTTTCGCGATGACGTTCGCCGCTTCGTTAAAGGCGATGCGGGAATGGTTCCGGAGCTCATGCGCCGTCTCTACGGCAGCGACGACCTTTTTCCCGATGACCGCCTCGGCGCCTATCACGCCTACCAGAGCGTCAACTTTGTCACTTCTCATGACGGCTTCACGCTCTACGATCTCGTTTCTTACAATACAAAGAACAACTGGGCAAACGGCAACAACAACCAGGACGGCACGAATGACAACTACAGTTGGAATTGCGGTTACGAGGGCGATAAAGGTGCAACGCAAGAGGTACTCGCCCTGCGGCGCAAGCAAGTAAAAAACTTTTTCTGTCTGCTCATGCTGTCGAACGGCGTTCCCATGTTCCGCGCCGGCGACGAGTTCCTCAACACTCAATTCGGCAACAACAACCCTTATAACCAGGACAACGAAACCGGATGGCTCGACTGGAGCCAATTCGAGACGAATCGAGATGTCTTTCGATTTTTCAAGAGCATGATCGCGTTTCGTAAACGTCACCCTTCCCTCTGCCGCAGCCGGTTCTGGCGCGAGGACATCAACTGGTACGGGGTTGGCGAAAAGGCTGATCTTTCGCGCGACTCTCATAGTTTGGCTTTCTGCCTGCACGGGGCTTCTCAAGACGATGACGACATCTACGTGATGGTCAATTCGTACTGGGAAAAGCTGCAGTTCCAGGTTCAAGAGGGCACCGCGCGGGAATGGCTGCGAATTGTGGATACTTCGCTGGCTAGTCCCGACGATTTCTCCGAGCGCGGCGAATCGTTGCAATCCCTGAGTTTTTCAGTCGCGCCAAGATCGGTGGTGGTTCTGCTTCGAACCCGGAATTTTCGATCGAATGGATAGAAGGAGTGCAAGCGCATTATGAGTGCAACAACGAATGAACGGCCGAAAGTCATTATTATCGGCGGCGGATTCGGCGGGTTATCCGCAGCCCAGGCTCTGAAGTCCGCGCCAGTCGACGTAACCTTAATTGACCGCCGCAACTACCATCTCTTTCAACCGCTCTTGTATCAACACGCCACTGGCTCGCTCTCCGCCGGCGACATCGCAGCACCCATACGCGGCATCCTCGCCCGCCAGAAAAATACGCGGGTCTGGCTGGGCGAAGTTGCGGACATTGACCCGGTGGCAAAGCACGTCGTGCTCGCCGACGGTGCCACTCTCGACTATGACTTTTTGATCGTCGCTGCCGGTTCAAAAACCTCTTATTACGGACACGATGAATGGCAGCAATGGGCGCCGGGCCTCAAGAGCGTGGAAGAAGCGGCCGCGCTTCGCCACAAGATTCTTTACGCCTTCGAGGTCGCGGAACGCATTCCCGATCCCGCTGAGCGCCGCGCCTGGCTGACGTTCACCATCATTGGAGCCGGCCCCACTGGCGTTGAACTCTCTGGAGCCATCGCTGAGATTTCGCGACAGACACTCAAGCACGACTTCCGCTCCATTGATCCGAAAGACGCGCAAATCATTTTGCTCGATGCGTCGCCGCGCGTGCTGATGGCGTTTCCCGAAGACCTGGCGCAGAAGGCCGTGCATTACCTCACGAAACTGGGCGTGCAAACCCGGATGGGCGCTCGAGTTCACGAGTTGACTCGCGACGGGATCAGTTACGAGTGCAACGGTGCCACCCAAGCACTCTCCACAAAAACGGCCATCTGGGCTGGAGGCGTGACTACAACTCCCCTTACCAAAACCGTTGCCCAGCGCACCGGAACGGAAACGGATCGTGGCGGACGAATCAAAGTCGCCCCGGATCTGACCATTCCCACCTTTCCCAATATCTATGTCGTTGGCGATATGGCTTTCTCTCTCGACAAGCAGGGTCAGCCGCTGCCAGGCGTCGCGCAGGTCGCGATGCAAGGGGGCGCTTACGCCGCGAAGGCAATCGCCAGAAGAGTAGAAGGTAAACCCAAGCCGGCCCCGTTCAATTACTTTGACAAAGGAAACATCGCGGTCATCGGACGGGCAGCCGCAGTAGCCGACGTTTTCGGCATACATGTGTGGGGGCTGCCGGCCTGGCTGGTGTGGGCTTTCATCCATCTCGCGTACATCGTCGAGTTCCAAAGCCGGATCTTGGTTTTCGTTCAATGGGCCATTCAGGACGTGACTTTCAACCGCGGCTCGCGCCTCATTACCGGCGTCGCGCCCACCGATTTCAACTTCAATCACGCCGTCAGCGAGCAGAGCGCCGTTCCGCCAGCAGCTGATAAGAAGAACGAACCGGCGGTGGCGTAAAGACACTCAAAGCACGCGGCAGGCTTCCGCAAACTCAAGTCGCGGGGTACGCGCGCGCACTGATGCCGGGTCGCCGTAGCCAAGGTTGCAGAGGAAATTCGATTTGACTGTTCCCAGGACGTGCTCTTTGGGAGTTCCCCCTCCCTCCGCTCCCGCCCCGAAGAACTCTGCGTCAACTTTCGCATTGTCGAAACCCGACATCGGCCCGCAGTCCAGCCCAAGGGCGCGGGCCGCGATGATGAAGTAACCACCCTGTAGCGTGCTGTTGCGCTTGGCCGTCGCGTCCGCCAGCTCGGCGTTCATGGCCAACAGGTCGCGAAAAGCGGGATTATGAGGAGCCAGCTTCGGCAGCTTCTCATAGAACCGGACGTCGTAACCGACGATCACCGTGACTGGCGCAGCCATGGTCTTCTCGACATTGCCAGGCGCGAGCGCTGGACGCAGACGCTCTTTCGCAGCCTCGGTGCGGAGAAAAAGAAAGCGTGCCGGCATCGAGTTGGCGCTCGTCGGACCCCACTTCATCAGGTCGTAAATCTCTCGAATGGTCTCCTCCGAAACCGGCTTATCGAGCCACGTGTTGTGGGTGCGGGCATTGCGAAAAATAGCGTCGAGGGCATGGTCGTTCACGCGATGACGCAGGGTTTGGGTTTCTACTTGGCTCATAACGTTTTTCCCTTTAGGAACGATGACCGAACGCGTCCGCTTCAAAATCACGCGGCTTGTTCAATTCGATTTGACCTTTGAAATAGCCCTTGGAAAGCCGAACGCACGGAATAAGCTGTGAGACTCCACAAGGTCGCAACGACCACCGCCAAGGGCAGCCCACCTGGCGCCATCAACAGGTGAAAGAACAAAATGTTCACCACAATCGGACCAAGCAAAGTGAGCGCCAGCGGTACATAGCGGTTGACCAGCAGCAAGATCGCGGGGCCCAGTTGCAACAAAAAAATCACTGCCAGGTAGTGAGACATATAGAGGGCGGCGAAGAACTGCAAGGCAATTCCGGTCGGTGGGGGCATCGGGATGAAGTGAAAAAAACCATTCAGGCCAAACACGAGAAAGATGATGCCCAGCAGAAGGCGAGCTGCCGTAAATGCGACTTTCATGGGAAAGCTCCTTAGACGTAAGCGACTATCACTCGATATCAGTTATATCGATATCGATACATTTGATATTGACTATAATGCCTCGGATTCACATTTTTTATGACCGACGGGAAAAACCCTCCAGAGGCTCTCCATGCATGGTTGATCATGCTGAAAGCCTGCCAATCGATGGGCCACTATCTCCTTCCGACAATTGTCGCCGAGGGTTTAGGGGAATCGGACTTTCGCGTTCTCGAAATCCTGCTCCACAAAGGGCCAATGCCGGTGAATGCCATCGGCCCAAAGGTTGACCTCAATCCCGGGTCGGTCAGCGTGGCCGTAGATCGCCTGTTCAAAAAAGGGTTTGTCAGCCGGGTAGAGTGCTGCTCCGATCGCCGGGTCCGAACCGTGTCGTTGACTGACAAAGGGCGGGAAATGTTCGTTCCTTTGTTTCGCCGCCACGCCGCACTCATCAAGCGCGCGTTCCAGGATGTATCCTCAGAAGAGCTGCAACAACTCGAAGTGGTGTTGAAGAAGATCGGCAAACGTGCTGCCAACCTTGCCGAAAAGAAGGGTATTTGAGCAGTGACGAAGAACGGAATCAATACGAGGATCGAAACCGAATCCCCCCTGGAGACATCAATGACGGTTATGGCTGAACGCTGTTTGCTTAGATTGGGAAAGGGATTTTTTGCGCTTATCCTCTGTCTGTGTGCGGCACAGGCAACCGCCCAGCAGCCCGATAATAAGCAGAGCGATCCAAGCACTAACAAAGCGACGTCCGCGACGACATTACCGGACGCGCCCAGCGCGAATCAGGATGCAGAAGAGGGCAGGCAGACCAAACGTATCCTTGGCGTCATTCCAAATTTTCGCGCGGTAAGTGTTGACACTCACCTGCCTTCCCAGACACCCAAAGAGAAATTCGTGGGTTTCGCGAAGGACAGCTTCGATTATTCGTCCTTTATTTGGATCGCCGCGCTCGCAGGCATAGGCCAGGCGGAGAATTCAACGCCAGAGTTCCACCAAGGTGCCGCAGGTTATGGCCGCTATTACTGGCATTCCTTCGCCGACCAGACAGATGAGAACTTCTGGGTAGAATTCCTGCTTCCAGTTGCCACTCACGAAGATCCACGTTATTACACGCTCGGACGGCGAAGTGCGAATGGACACAACGGGATTTTCAAGCGCACGGGATACGCGGTCAGCCGACTTTTTGTCACGCGTGCGGATTCAGGCGGGAATACTTTCAATATCAGCGAGATCGGCGGAGCCGGAGCGGCTGCTGCCATATCCAATGCTTACTATCCCGGTCCCCAGCGAACCTGGACCAAGACCTACCAGCGATGGTTCCTGAACGCCGGTCTCGATGGAATGACCAATGTGTTTCGGGAATTCTGGCCCGACATTAACCAAGCCATCTTCCATACCAAGTAGTTTCGACCGAACCGCCGGGGCCGGGACGGGTGGCCCAGGCTTCCGCGTCCTGTGCGGAGGCTGGGGAGATGGAGAGCACACAGACTCAAAGCACCCGGCAAGCTTCCGCAAACTGAGGTGTGAGGAGCCAGCTTTGGCAGTTTTTCGCAGAACCGAGAATCGTCACCAACGATCACCGTAACCGCGCAACCTCAACGCCCAGCGTGAGAACCGCCGTCGACGTGGATAATCTCCCCGGTCACTTGCCCGGCTCGCGCTAGATAAAGAACCGCGTCGACAATGTCCTTTACCTGCGTAATCGTTTTTATCGGCTGCCGCGCCACGAGAGATTGCTTGGGAGCACCTTTATGCATGGGTGTGTCCACCTCGCCGGGGGCTACGGCGTTGAAGCGAATCCCGTCCTTCCCGTACTCGACGGCGAGACTTCGCGTGACGGTGTTCAATCCGCCCTTCGTGATCATCGGCACCGAGGCATTGACTCCGGCGACTGGCTGATCCGCGAGCGCCGCCGTGATGGTCACGACGCTCCCCGACTTTTGTTTCAGCATTTGCTTCACTGCGAGCTGAGTAATGTGGAAGAATCCGAAAAGGTTGACGGAAACTAAGGCTGTGAAATCCTCGGTCGTAAAATCGGTAAAGGGTTTGCTGCGCATGATGCCGGCATTATTGACGAGAACATCGACGGTCCCAAAACGCTGGATCACCGCGTCGACAACTTTCACGGCTGTCTCCTGCTTGCCAATATCGCCGGCGACCAGAATTAGATTAGGCCCCGCAGCCAATGACTTGGTGTCAAGAGAAGTTGCAACCACGTTGTAGCCATCGTGCAAGAAGGCTTCGACCAGGCCGGAACCTATCCCTCCCGACGCTCCCGTAACGATCGCTGTTTTGTTCTGCGACATTCAGCCCTCAAGGCCGCCCCATCACATGCAGATGTGCATAAGGTGAGCCCGCCCACATAATGTAAGCGCCGCGATCGCGGTGCGTGGTCGGAAGTCCCGTCGTCTTCGGGTCAAAGGGCCACATGATCATCCAATGAGGACCGACATGGATTGCGGGGCTTGTCGTGTCATTGGGATCGGAGTCACTGCGCTGAGTGGCTCCGGCGAGCATGTAGGTGATCCCAGGAACGGTATTCGTTGGCCTGAGTTTGTGCGCCTTAGCATCGGCGAACCATTGCAAGGACGCGGCGTCGACGCACATGGCTGGCTCGCCGATCACGTCGCGATTGCCGGGCATGCAGGTAAAGCCGTTGCTGCCGTCGCGCAGCACAACAGGTTTTCCATTCGAGTCGGTGTCGACGATTCTCGCCGATCTGGCAATATCGTCCGGCCCGGCGGACATCGCGCGCGCAATCTCTGCCTGCGTCGCATCGTCCGCGCCCGCTGGTCGGCCACCCGCAGCGGCCTGAGGAAGCTGAAGTTCAACCAGACCTGCCGCGCCGAGCAGTGCAAAACACACTAACGCAAGTAAAGTGGTTTTTGGTCGCAGATTCATTTTACCCTCTACGTTTATGGCGTCCCCACCGAAGCCACCTTTCCGGCGGAGATCCCCGAGCCCACCGCGAAAAGCGTGGGTCTTCGAGGATGACTCCGCAGACTTCTTACGCGACCGCTTTTTTCGCCACCTGCGAGAGCGCATACTCCTGCAGCTTCTGCGCGTCGCTATTGAATTTGCGGATGCCTTCGGCCAGCTTCTCCGTCGCCATCGCATCTTCATTGTGCATCCAGCGGAAGTCTTTCTCGCTGAGATGCAGTCGCTCTTCTTTGCTCGCCTTGGCTGTGGCCGGATCAAGCTTGCGCTCCATCGCGCCCTGGGTCTGCTCCAGCTGATCGAGCAACTCCGGACTGATGGTCAGCAAGTCGCATCCGGCTAGGCGAACGATCTGATTCACATTGCGGAAACTCGCTCCCATGACCTGGGTCTTGTAGCCGTACTTTTTGTAATAGTTGTAAATTCGCGTGACAGAAGCAACACCCGGGTCCTGGTCCGGCGGAATTTCTTTTCCGCCGCCCTCTTTCTTATACCAATCGTAGATCCGGCCGACGAAAGGTGAGATCAGTGTGACTCCAGCTTCCGCGCACGCAACCGCCTGCGCGAAACTGAAGAGCAGCGTCAGGTTGCAATGAATTCCTTCTTTTTCCAGTTCGTTGGCTGCCTGAATCCCTTCCCAGGTGCTGGCGACCTTGATCAAGATCCGTTCGCGGCCGATGCCTTTTTTCTGATAAAGCGAGATGAGTTTGCGCGCCTTGGCCACGGTCCCAGCAGTATCAAAACTGAGCCTCGCGGCAACTTCCGTCGACACCCGGCCGGGAACGACGTTGAGGATTTCGCTTCCGAAAAGCACGAACATCTGGTCGATAAACTCTTCCGCCATCTGCTCGTGGCTCCCGCCCAGCTTCGAAGCCTGCGCGGCCGCCTCTTCCACCAGATGCCGGTATGCGGGCATCTCGGCCGCTTTGTAAAGCAGAGACGGATTAGTGGTTGCATCCTGCGGCCGGTGACGATGAATGGCTTCAATATCACCCGTATCCGCGACAACTGTCGTGTACTGTTTCAACGATTCAAACAACGTCATGGGAATTCTCCTATTTGTGCAATATCAATAGAACTAATTTTTCGGCGTGCCCGTGGGTGCGGGGGTGAGCAGCTTTTCAATCGCGCGACCCATGGTTGAGTTCATCTCTGCGACGACGCTGGGCACATCCCGCTTGGTGACTGTTCCAGTCTCAGACGCCTGGTTCATCCACACGGTCGAACCAGTGGCAAGGCTGGTCATCTGGGCGGAGATCGCGACTTCAACCTTGACCGCGCCGCCATAATCTACTTCTTCCAAGTGCTCGAGCCTTCCGCTGAGAACGTAGTCAACTGGGCGTCCGTCGTACAACTTCACCTCGGCAAAGTTTCCGCTCGCGCGCAGCCGTTCCGCAACCGCATTGGTCACGAATTCGCGCGGATCAACCGCCCAGCGGTGATAGTTGTAAAAGCCGATTTGTTCCGGCGAAGTCTTGTACACGATCGCTCCCTCTCGCAAGTAAGTGGGTGATCGGAATTCCCGCACAGCCAACGTTGCATGAATGCCCTCGGCGGCCGGCGGATCGGGCGGCGGCGGCACGTTGAGCGTGTAGTAGTTCGGGTATTTGACCGCACCACCACAACCGGTCACCATGATCAGCGCCGCCAGCGCACAGCAAGTTGTGATTCGAAACTTCATATCGTCCTCATTGCTGCGGGACTTCTCTTTCCTTCGGCTGCCGGATGCGGACCAGACTCCACGGACGCTGCTTGAGCGAATCGGTCAGCTGATCCAGGTTGTCGGTCGCGTCACGCAGGTTTTCCATTGTGTCGTCAATCTTGTAGTCATTGGCCCGCACCATGACTTGCATGTCGCTCAGCAATGCTTTGGCTTGCTGCAAAGTGGTCTGCAACTCGACCAGGTCTTTGCGCAGCGGCTCACGCGCATCCGTCACCGTGCCGTCGACATTCTGAACGGTCGCATCTACGTGCTGGGTCAGCGTGTTCAGTTGATCGGTGAGGCGATCGATCTTGGGCCGTTCCGTAGCCAGCATTCCGTTGACATTGTCCAATACGGCCTGAACTTTCTTTTGCGTGAGTGGACCAGTCACATTATTCAGGTTCGCGAGTAGATGTCTGGCATCACCACTTATGCCTTCCAGTTCTCCGCGGACTTGCGTGATCAGACCATTTGCATTGTCTGCTACAGTGGCCAGCTTCCCGGCAATTTCATCGAAGCTTGCCGCTTCTTGCGAAGTAATTGTCGATCCTGGAGGAAGGCGCTTGGCCTCGTTGCTGCCCGTGGTTATCGATAACGCAGCGCCGCTCATCACGCTGATTATGCCGAGTTTGGCGATTGATTTCTCATTGACCGGTGTGCCCTCCTTTACGTCGAGCGCAATCTCGATTTTTGTAGGATCTGAGGCCGCAGGTCCGACAGCTTTCACCTTGCCAACCTCGATTCCGCCAAACAGGACCGGGGTACCCGGCTCGATTCCACCTGCATAGCGAAGATAAGTTGTGTAGGGAACCTTACCCGCCCCGATTTGTGAGTTAATCAGATAAATAATGGTGTACGCCAGAATCGCAAAACATCCCAGGACGAACGCGCCGACTTTTGCCTCGGTAGTCACAGTCGTGCCTCCTGACCCTGCAGGTATTTTTCGAGGTATGCAGCCACGGCGGGCGTTTGTGCGAAATTGTCGGGAACGCGATCCAAAAACTGCCGGACTCGCGGATCCTGGCTGGCTTTAATTTCGTCTTTTGTTCCCACCGCGCGGAACTTGCCCTGAAAGAGCATTGCAATTCGATCGGCGATGCGGAAAGCGCTTGGCAATTCGTGGGTCACAACGATCACGGTGACTTCAAAGACTTCCTTCAATAAGAGGATGAGTTCATCCAGCTCGGCCGCTACGATAGGATCCAATCCTGCTGAAGGTTCATCCAGCACAACGATGTCAGGTTCTAACGCCAGCGCCCGCGCAACCGCCGCACGTTTCTTCATCCCGCCCGAGAGTTCCTGGGGATGCAACTTCCCGAAGTCTGCCAGTCCAACCACTGCCAATTTCATCCAGACCATCAGCTCTATAATCGATGGCGCGAGTCGCGTGTGCTCCCGCAGGGTCAGCGCGACGTTGTCCTCAACGGAGAGCGAATTGAACAAAGCGGCGCTTTGAAAAGCCACTCCCATGGAGCGGCGAAGTTTTTTGAGTTCGGCCGGCGTGCAGTGGGCGAGGTCAATTCCCTTGACAAACACGCCGCCTGACTTGGGGCGCTCCAGCCCAAGAATCTGCCGCAACAGCGTAGTCTTGCCCGAACCGCTGCCTCCCAATAAGACCATCGTCTCGCCATGCTCGATGTCAAGATTGAGTCCGTCGAGCACACGGTGCCCATCGTATTCAACCACCAGGTCGCGAATCGAAATGATGGGCATCACTGTCCCACCGTAAAGTAGAAAATTGTCGTGAACACCGCGTCCGCAACGATGACTAGAAACGTCGACTTGACTACGGCGGTCGTCGTCGAACGGCCCACCGCGTCCGGCCCTCCCTGCACGCGGAATCCTTCGAGACAGCCTACCTGCGCAATGATCGTGGCGAAGGCCACGCTCTTGATCATTCCCATGATTACGTCTCGCAACTGGATGGATTCGAATACGTCCCGCAGATACAGACCCGGAGAAAGGTGGGTGCTGAAAAACATAAACAGCCCGCCGGCTAAGATGCCACAAACGTTGCAGATCACAGTGAGGCAAGGAACGGTGATCAGCGCGGCCAGATACTTTGGCGCGAGCACAAACTCGATCGGTTCCAGCGCCATCACCCTCAGTGAATCCAGTTCTTCCGTCACCTTCATCGTCCCGATTTCAGCCGCGAACGCCGAGCCCGACCGGCCACTGACCGCGATGGCGGTAAGCAGGGGGCCCAGTTCGCGCGTAAAGCCGACTGACACTAGATCAATCACGTAATGAATCGCTCCGAAGCGCCGCAATTCCTCTGCGCCTTGCATGGCGAGAATGAATCCTGTGCAAATCGCCATGAGCGATACCATCGGCAGCGCATCGACTCCGATCTGCAACATCTGCTCCACGGATGCTTTCCAGCGATAGCGGTTTCCTACAAATGGCAACGCGCTGCCCATGGCGCGCAACGTCGCCCACCACTGAATATTCACACTGCCGACGTAGTCGAGATGGCCGATGGTACTTCGACCGACATCTTCCAGAACATTTGCCATCAGTTCCCCTTGCCTGGCGAATCGCCTTCACACCCAGTCGCCGCTTGAAAGACTCCTAGCAGGCCTGTAACTTCGAAGAAACGCGCCGCTCGGCCTTGCAGGCCCTTCAAACACAATGTCGCTTGACGATTTCGCGCGATCTTGAGCGCTTCCAGCAGAGTCGCGATCCCGGAGGCCTCAATCGAAGCCACCTCCGCCAGATCGACAATGACGGTTTTCGGTGTTTGCCCTTGCAAGATCGTCAAAAGCCGATCCCGAAGTTCTGGGGAAGAATCAATTCCCACGCGGCCGCGCAAGCGCACCAGCGTGCGTTCCCCGCCCTCATCAACTTCGATGTCAAGGCTGTCATCTCCGATGACTGACTGTCGCGTCAAGGCAGTTTCCCCGCGATCACTCAGGGCATGCCAGCTTCCACACAGAGACCGGCAATCTTATGTACTGATCTCATTCCATGAGAATCGTTTAGCTGTTCACTCGGCGGGTTTGGCAATTTGTCTACTTCGGCGAGGTGGCAAGCAATTGGCAGGTGACGAGAGGTTGGATGGGGTCGCAGAGTCGGGTCACTCTGAGAAATTCAAGACTCTGCGAACCGCCGGGTTCGCGGAAGTGCTGCGTGGCGTCGCCTTCACTCCGCAGAGCGGAAGCGTCCAGAAATGAAAAACCTCCCATAGGATGGTCTTCCACTCTGCCTTGCGGCCATTGGCTCCTGATAGAAGCAGAACGGCGGTGCTTCCGCAGCGTCGCCGTTCCTGTCCATCGCAATTCCGCCAAGCGAACAAACGGCGCAAAGTTGTGTGAACGCGGGATTCGTAAATTGACAAATCTCGCCTCGACCGGCCTAGTCTGCCTGCGGGATGATCCGATCAGATGCACAAACTAGGGACCAATTTCCTACGCGATCCTCTAGATGCATCTTCGCTTGCCGCTCCTGTCGCTCCGAGATACACTGTGCTGGCATTTGTTTCCTCCGTGTTTTCGATAATTAGCGGCGTTCTTCGTGAAGGTGGTACACCATGAAGCAAAAGTTGCTCCACCTGCTACTACTGCTTCTGTATTCCGGCTTCGCTCTGGGGCAGGCCCAATATAAGGTCCTCTATAACTTCGGAACTAATCCTAACGACGCACTGAATATTTCAGGAACCTTAGCGACCGACCGCAACGGAGACCTTTTTGGGACTTCGCAAGTTGGGGGTATTGTTCCAAACTGTATTGGAGGGGGTTGCGGCACAGTGTTTGAGGTTAGCCCGAATCCCGACGGTACCTGGGCCGAAACAATTCCGTATGACTTCTGCCCAGAATCGGGTTGCGCCGACGGGATGTTCCCGGAAACCGGCGTCGTTGTCGATTCAGCGGGCAATCTTTACGGCGTCACCCCGTACGGGGGATTGCTTTCTACCATTTGTTACGAGTCTCTCGATTTTCAAGCGGGTTGCGGGGTGGTGTTCGAGTTGTCGCCGCCGAGGGTGCCTGGGGGAGCATGGACTTATTCTCTCCTTTACTCCTTCTGCTCTCAGGTCTCAAATAATGTGTGTCAAGATGGCGCCGTACCGATGGGGCTCACGATCGACAAATCTGGCAACTTGTACGGGACAACAGGCGCAGGGGGTAGCACCAATTACGGCACCGTGTTCGAGTTATCCTCCGGCGCTGGAGGCTGGACAGAAGCGGTTCTCTACAACTTTTGTCCTGGCGGCGGCCCCGATTGTCCAGGGGGTGCTGGACCTGGAGTCGGCGTCACGCTTGATCAATCGGGGAATTTGTACGGCACAACAAACACCTATAGCGAGCAGCTTTATGGAGCAACGGTATACAAACTCTCGCACGGGAATGCGGGATGGACGGAGAACGTGATTTACACGTTTCCCAAAGTTCAAAGCCAGCAGCGGACGTATACGATTATCGGTCCGGTAACGATTGACTCCGAGCATGACCTCTATACAACCTTCATCTTGAATTACAGCCCGAACTTCTATATTGGGAATGGTGGCTTGGCCGAAATGACTGATCGCGGATTGACTCGCGTGTTCACATTCGACGGTAGCAATGGCAAAGACCCGATTGGGCCGCTCCTCGTGAATGAAAAACGGCGCCTGCTATATGGAGTTACAAGTGGAGTCCCCGGTTTTGGCGAAGGCGGCAATGTCTATGAGATAAACACCCTTGATCAAGAAACCGTTCTTTACGATTTTTGTGAACCAGGGAACTGCGAAGATGGCTATTACTCGACCGGCGGCGTAATAGAGGGTACATCGGGAAATTTATACGGGGACACGTCGCTCGGCGGTAGTTTCAATAATGGTGTTGTTTTTGAGCTTATCCCGTAGAGGCACTCTTCGCCAGAAGCTCTGGCCGCTTGTAGACGCCGATTTGTTCCAGCAAATTAGGAAAGGAGAGATGGAGAACTTCCAACCATGAGCGAGCGGACGTGGATTCTTGAGGCGTCAAACAAGAGCCAATTGTCGAAAAATCCCTGTTACACTCATCATCCCCGCCAACGGGCGAAGCAAAAGCGCAAGCTTGCGCTATCGCCTGATTATGTAAACTGACAAATCTCGCCTTGACCGCTCATTTTCAAAATCAGATAATTCTCTTCACTCGGCCAGCCGCAAGTTCCCCCGACCTGTAGGCGTTTCGAGTTCATCCATAGCGTTGAATCGTGCACTACGACGGAGGTCTCCAATGACGAAACTAATGAGATGCAAATGCACCTGTGTCGTAATCTTTTTCGCAACGATGGCAGTGGCAGCCCAGGGGCAAGTCTTCACCACCATCCTCGGTTTTAATGGCAGTGATGGAGCAGTTCCGCAGGCCGGATTGGTTCAAGGCAAAGACGGGAATCTCTATGGGACAACAACCGAAGGCGGGGCATCAAACAACTGTAACTACGGTTGCGGCACTGTCTTTCAAATAACCGCCGACGGCAGCCGCATAAGGCTCCACAGTTTTTGCTCACAAAGCGGTTGCCCAGATGGATATGACCCGTCGGCGGGGGTGATCCAGGATACAGATGGTAACTTTTACGGGACAACAGGTTTCGGCGGCGCTAGTTCGACCAACTGCCCCGCAGGCTGCGGCACAATTTTCAGAATTACCTCGAAGGGAGCGTTAACGACGATTCACACCTTCGATTGGACTGATGGATACCTTCCGTTGGGACTGGTTCAATCTGTGGATGGGGACTTCTACGGCATAACGATTTATGGCGGGAGCACAGCATGTAACAACGATGCCTTCGCGGGCTGCGGCACTGTTTTCAAGATCACCCGCCACGGGACGTTCACGTCGCTGCACAACTTCGACTTGGGCGACGGTGCGTATCCTTATTCAGCATTAATCCAAGCGACTGACGGAAACTTCTATGGTCAAACCACGACAGGAGGGCACAGCGGCACCCTCTGCCAGTCAACGGGATGCGGAACCGTGTTCCGGATGGCCGGTGCCGGAACGCTAACAACGCTACATTATTTTGTTGGCTCGGATGGTTCTGAACCCCTTGGTGCGCTACTTCAGGCCTCGGATGGCAGCTTCTATGGGACGACTGCCGGGGGCGGGGCAAACTTCTTCGGCACGGTCTTCAGGATGGGGAGAAACGGATCGTTCTCTACCGTTCACAATTTCGATGAAGATGACGGTGCAAGCCCAAATACAGGCCTGATTCAGGCGACCGATGGCAATTTCTATGGAACGACCTTTCAAGGCGGCAGCGCAGGACACGGAACAATATTCCAGATTAACAGCGAGGGTGCGCTAACCACGCTCCACAACTTCTGCTCCGACGGCTGCGAGGACGGGTTCCAGCCTGAGTTAGCTCCGCTCGTTCAGGACACTAGCGGCGTACTCTATGGCACTGTCGATGGAGGCGGAAAGAGCAACAGGCGCTGCATCACTGACAGTTGTGGCACGATTTTCAGCCTCGACATGGGTCTCGGCCCATTCGTCACCTTTGTCCAACCATTCGGCAAGATCGGTCAGACTGGCGGAATCCTCGGTCAAGGTTTCATCGGCACAACCACTGTTGCCATCAACGGCATTCCGGCGAACTTCACCATTCTTTCCGACACATATCTAACGGCCAAAGTCCCACCCGGCGCGACCACCGGCTACGTCACCGTGACCACGCCGACTGGTGTGTTGACCAGCAACGTGCCGTTTCACGTAATCCCATAACCGTAACTCCGTGAACGCCTGTGATTGAATCGTCTGCTCAGTTTGGCGCTAAATCGTCATTGCACTCATAATCCCCGCTCGCGAGCGAAAAAAGGGCGCAAGCTTGCGAGACTCGTGCTAGCGCCGTCATTTAAGCGGGTTTTGATTAAGATGAGGACATGCCAAAGGCAATTGTTGCCATCGGCGGCGGGGAGATACGGACAAGAGGAACCGCGCCGATTGACCAAGAGATTATTCGCCTGACCAACAAGAAGCATCCGAAATTCCTCTTCATCCCCACTGCAAGTTCCGATTCCGAGAGGTATTGGAAACACGTTCGGGAATATTTCGGCGGATTCCTCAAGTGCAATACAGATGTGCTCTGGCTTCTGGCTGACGGGATTTCCAAAGAAAAGATCGAAAGGAAGATCGGCTGGGCGGACATCATCTACGTCGGAGGGGGAAACACGCTGCAAATGATGCGGGCTTGGCGATGCTTGGGTGTGGATAAACTACTGAGAAAAGCCTACGAGAATGGGACTGTGCTTTCTGGCATTAGTGCAGGTGCCATCTGCTGGTTTGATTCTGGACATTCTGATTCGATGTCCTTCTCCAATCCAAGAAACTGGAATTACATTAATGTAAGAGGCCTTGGCTTCATCAAGGGAGTTCACTGTCCCCACTACAACAGTAGGACACGGGGAGTTCCGAGAAGGAAAGACTTCCGAGACATGATCCGCCGAACTGGCGGCATCGGCATCGCCATCGAAAACAACTGTGCGGTAGAGTTCATCGACGGGCGCCTCTACAAAGTGATTACTTCTAAGAACTACGCCCGAGCATACCGAGTCTACAAACGCCGTGGACAAATTGTCACCGAGCGAATACGGCAGCAGGAACAGCTTGCACCCGTCGAGCTGCTTTATCGTCGGCGGCGTGATGTTGTTGCAGGCGCGGAACACCGTAACTGCTGAAATATCGCAATTACACTCACGATCCCCGGAGCAGAACCCACCTGCGGCCCGCCGGAAGCTTTCTGATTCGCGGCGTCCTCACTGTCACCGCTAAATCTTTGTCACGCTCAGCACCGCCGACATGGTGTGTTCCTGGCCGGGCGCTAGCGTAACGGCCGAGCTGATGATGTTGCTCGCTTCGACGCAAACGAACTGTTTCCACTCGCCCTCACCCAGATCTCGCATTTTGCTGGCCCCATCTTGCCACGGGTTCCACACGACGGTTGTATTCGAATTTAGTTTCTGCAATCGAATGCGACGGCGCATCGCCGGGTCAATCAAATCGACAGCACTCCGCGTATTCATGAACGCGTTGTCGGCTTGTGACCCGATGGTCACATCGCCGCTCTGTGTCTTTTCCTTATTAGAGTCTGTGTTGTCCAGGAATCGAGTCCCATCAAGACCCTGCAAGTGCACATTCGTAACGTCCGCTACTCGGTTGTAGGTGTGCAAGGCTTCCTCGAAACGAAAAGGCGTCTTGCCGGTGTTGATGCAAATCAGCTCCATCTTGAGCTCAGCGCCAAACGTAACTCGATGCACCAGGCGAAATTCTCCCGGCCACCAGCGACGTGTTTGCTCATCGCTCTCAATGAACATCGTGACCGCAACTCCCGCATTATTCTCGGCAATGGAATAGAGTTGCCACGATCGGGTGCGCACGACTCCATGCGCCGGAGCGTTGGGGTCGTCTGCCTTGCCGCGAAACCACGGAAAGCAAATCGGAATTCCCCCTCGAATCGCCTGTCCCTCTTCCCATCGCGATTTGCTGCTGAGAAAGAGAACCTCGTCGCTGCCAAGCGGTCGCCAGGAAGTCACCTGCGCCCCGTGCACGTAAATCTCGCCGGACGCAATCGGACTCATAATCTCAACACGCGCCAAGCCGCCATTGCCTTCGCATACGCGGGCGACATCGGGAATTCCGAAGCGGCGATCCTGTTCCGTCACGTCCAAGACTGGACTCATATGCTTTTGTCGAGAAGACCGGAAGCAGCCGCTGGCTGCGCCCGTTATTCCAATTGCAAACCAAAGACCAATGATCCAGACCGCGAACTGTCTTAGAACATAAACTGTTTCCAGCGAATGACAACTCTAATGGCGCTACCACTGGCAAGCATTTGGCATCTGACGGAGCATTCTCGCCCCGTCCGCAAATAATTCTGGGGCCGCCGTGCTCCCATGCATCTTAACTGCATGCAAAACCAACCGGTCTGCGTCCCAGCATACGATTCGGCTTTGGCATCTCGGATGCCACACTAAGGCGTAGATGAGTACCAACCTTCCAGTCGTTTACTTGGCCAGGCATGGCAACACGGCCTGGACCCACTCCGGCCAGCACACCGGGCTCACCGATCTACCTCTCACCCCGGACGGGGAGCGCAATGCTGTGCGGCTCGGGGAGCGGCTGAGCGGATTGACCTTTGCCAAGGTTCTTACCAGTCCACTGCAGCGCGCGGCTCGAACCTGCGAATTGGCCGGATTTAAGACGGTCGCCGAAACCGACCCCAACTTGGTCGAATGGAATTATGGAAAATATGAAGGGCTGACCTCCGCGCAAATTCTGCAGCAGCGCCCGGACTGGGATCTGTTTCGTGACGGCTGCCCGGGAGGAGAATCGCCGCAACAAATCGGTGAGCGGGCCAACCGTATGGTCGATCGGATACGCAGCATCACGAGCGGTGACATATTACTCTTTTCCAGCGGACACTTTATTCGCGTACTGGCGGCGTGCTGGCTGGGTGTGGGAGCCAATGGCGGCCGATTTTTCCTGCTAAGTCCCGCCAGCCTCAGTGCGCTTAGCTACGAACACGATATCAGCCGCCCTGCGGTTCGCTTGTGGGATGACGACCGCCACGTGGGTTCGTGAACAGAGATGAAGTAACCTTCTATAACAAAGTAACCTTTCCACGTCGTGAGCAATCAATGTTAGGTAAATAAGATTCCGAGGTTCCTCATATATGAGTACGAAAACCGTTGCGCAGCCAAAACCCTCGAAAGTCGTGCCCATGGCGGCAAAGCCACAAGATTCGTCCGAGCTTTATCAGCGGTACGGTGGCGAGGCTTTTCAGTTTGCCGAGAAGAAGGGCGCGCTTTACGAGCGCCACCTGGTTTTTGATCGAGCCATCGATCCGAAAGTAGCCAGCCCTCGCGAACGCTTCGAAGCCTTTGCGCATTCTGTTAGGGACCTTCTGGCTCAACGTTGGATTGCTACCAAAACCACCTACGAGCGGCGAAACTCGAAACGAATTTACTACCTATCCATGGAGTTTCTGTTGGGGCGTTCGCTGGCCAATAACATATCGAACCTATTGCTCGATCCACTGGTCCGGGACGTCGTTCACGAGAAACAGATCGATTGGCTCGAATTGATCGAGCAGGAGCCAGACGCTGGCCTGGGCAATGGCGGACTCGGGCGGCTCGCCGCCTGCTTCCTCGATTCGATGGCTACGATGCAGCTTCCCGCCACCGGTTATGGTTTGCGTTACGAGTATGGAATGTTTCGGCAATCCTTCGTGAACGGATGGCAGCACGAAAATCCCGACAACTGGCTGCGCGACGGCGATCCGTGGGAAATTGCCCGGCTGCATGAGCAAGTCGAAATCAAGCTAAACTGCAGCTTCAAGATGCGGGACGGGAAGATTGAGGCGATCCCCGATCGACCCTCCACTCTTTGCGGAATTCCCTACGATCGTCCGGTGGTCGGTTACGGTGGGAAGACAATCAACACCCTCCGCCTCTGGGCCGCTCATGCCCCCGATGCTTTCGACTTTCAAGAATTCGGTACCGGAGACTTCGTCGGTGCGCTGACCGGAACTCTCGAAGCGGAATCGCTGACTCGGGTGCTCTATCCCGATGACTCCACGACCGCGGGACAAGGCTTGCGTTTCATGCAGGAATATTTCCTGGTTGCCTGTTCGCTCGCCGACTTGATTCGTCGTTTCCTGCGCCACAACACCGATTGGGAGAAATTACCCGAAAAGGCTGCGATCCAACTGAATGATACTCATCCTTCCATGTCGGTCGCGGAGTTAATGCGAATCCTGCTGGACGATGCGCACCTCGGCTGGGACCTGGCGTGGGACCTGACCAGGAGGACCCTGGGCTACACCAACCACACTCTGCTGCCCGAAGCCCTCGAGAAGTGGCCGGTAGCGTGGTTTGCGACACTTCTTCCGCGTCAACTGGAAATTATTTACGAAGTCAACCGCCGGCTGCTCGATGAAGCCCGCGTGCGATTTCCGGGCGACGACGCCCGCCTCGAGCGCATCAGTCTGATCGAAGAGAAGCCCTCGCGCAAGGTCCGCATGGCAAACCTCGCCATCGTTGGCTCGCATAGCACGAATGGCGTCGCCGCCGTTCACTCCCGATTGCTGCGCACGACAACCGTAAAAGATCTGGCTGAAATGTTTCCTGAACGGTTCAACAATAAGACCAACGGCGTCACGCCACGGCGGTGGCTGCTGGAAGCGAATCCCAGCTTATCGGGGGCAATCACGAAAGCGATCGGCGAGAAGTGGATTACGGATCTAAGTCAGCTCAGCCAGCTAAAATCGCTGGCAGGGGATTCGGCATTTCAAGACGAGTTCCACACCTCAAAGCGCGAAGCCAAAGTAAAATTCGCGGATTGGCTGAAGGCAACATCCGGGCAAGTCGTCGACCCTGACACCGTTTTCGATTGCCAGATCAAACGCATTCACGAATACAAGCGGCAGCTGCTCAATGCGCTGCGAATCATCGTTTGCTACAACCGCTTGCGTGAAAACCCAAACATGAAGATGGCGCCGCGTACCTTTTTCTTTGCCGGCAAAGCCGCTCCCGCTTACAAGCTGGCCAAACTCATCATTAAGTTCATCAACAACCTGGCTGGAACCATCGACGGAGACCCAATCGTGCGCGGCCGGATGAAAGTACTCTTTCTTCCCGAATACAATGTCTCTTTGGCGGAACGTTTGATCCCGGCGAGCGACGTCTCCAACCAGATTTCGACTGCGGGATACGAAGCCAGCGGCACCAGTAACATGAAGTTCATGATGAATGGAGCTTTGACTGTGGGCACGCTTGACGGGGCCACCATTGAAATGGCCGAGGAAGCCGGAAAAGAGAATCTGTTCCTGTTCGGTCTCACGGTGGAAGAAGTACAGAAAAGCCAATCGTGGTACAACCCGCATTGGCACTACGACAACGAACCTCAGACGCGAGCGGCCCTGGATCTCATCTCTTCTGATTACTTCAGTCGAAACGAACCAGGGACGTTCGCTCCAATTTACGACACGTTGCTCACCAACGGAGATCACTACATGCACCTGGCAGACCTAACGTCGTATGTTCAGGCGCAGGATAGTCTCGGCGATCTTTATGCCAATCCCGCCGGCTGGGCGCAAAAAGCTATCCTGAACATCGCCAGCTCCGGAAAGTTCTCGAGCGACCGCACCATTCACGAATACACCACGGAAATCTGGAAAACTGACCCATGCCCAGTACAGTAGAAAAACAATCCGTCGCAGAAGGCCCGGCGATTTCCCCGCTCGCCGGGAAGCCCGCGCCCAAGGAACTCCTGATCGACCCAGCGCGCTTGCAACGCGATTATTACGAGCGCAAGCCCGACGTAAACGACCCCAACCAACTGGTCGCGTTCGGCACCAGCGGACATCGCGGCTCCGCGCTTCGCGGCACTTTTAACGAAGCGCACATCCTGGCCATTACCCAGGCCATCTGCGAATACCGCAAAGGCCAGGGGATCGACGGTCCTTTATATATGGGCAAGGACACGCATGCTGTTTCCGAGCCCGCACAGCGTACTGCCCTCGAAGTGCTGGCGGCAAACGGCGTCGAAACCATCATCCAGCAAAACGACGGCGTAACCCCAACTCCAGTTATTTCGCACGCCATCCTCGTCTACAACCGCGGGCGGAAGGAACACTTCGCCGATGGCATCGTTATCACGCCCTCGCACAATCCGCCCGAGGACGGAGGCTTCAAGTACAACCCGCCCAATGGCGGCCCTGCCGACACCGACGTAACCGGCTGGGTGCAAAATCGCGCCAACGATTTATTGCGATCGGCCAACAAAGATGTAAAGCGGGTCCCCTTCGAAAAAGCCTTCCGGGCAAGCAGCACGCATCAGGAAGATTTCGTGATGCCATTCGTGCGCGACCTCAAGAATGTCGTGGACATGGACGCGATCCGCAACGCGCACCTCAAACTTGGAGTCGATCCACTTGGCGGCGCTTCGCTTCCGTATTGGGATCCGATCAATTCGATTTACGGACTCGAAGTTGAAGTCACGAACCGAAAGATCGATCCAACCTTCTCATTCATGACCGTCGATCACGACGGCAGAATTCGCATGGACTGCTCCAGTCCCTATGCCATGGCCCGGCTGGTTGGATTGAAAGATAAGTTTCAACTTGCCTTCGGGAACGACACCGACGCCGATCGGCATGGCATTGTCAGCCCCAGCGTAGGATTATTGAATCCCAACCACTACCTCGCGGTCGCCATCCGGTATTTGCTTACGCACCGCCCGCGGTGGCGGCAGGATGTCATCGTAGGAAAGACGCTGGTCAGCAGCAGCATGATCGACCGAGTGGTCAGCAAGCTTGGACGCCGCTTGTCCGAAGTACCCGTCGGCTTCAAGTGGTTTGTGCCCGGCCTCGTCGATGGCTCGTTCTGTTTCGGCGGAGAAGAAAGCGCCGGAGCCAGCTTCCTTCGTCAGGATGGCACTGCGTGGGCAACAGACAAAGACGGACTGATTATGGTGCTGCTCGCAGCCGAAATTACTGCCGTCACGGGCAAGGATCCCGGCGAGCATTATCGCGAACTAACCGCAGAATTCGGCACTCCTTATTACACGCGCATTGATACGCCCACTAGTCCGGAGCAGAAAGCAAGGTTCCAACAGCTTACCCCGGATGCGGTGAAGGAATCCGATCTGGCGGGCGAGCCCATCACTGCCAAGCTCACGAAAGCTCCCGGCAATCAGGCTCCAATCGGGGGCTTGAAAGTCACAACGAAAAACGGCTGGTTTGCGGCGCGGCCCTCCGGCACGGAAAACATTTACAAGATTTACGCGGAGAGCTTCAAGAGCGAAGCCCACTTGCAGTCGATTTTGCGCGAGGCCGAGGAGATCGTGAACGGCGCTCTTGCCTCCGGAGGTACTCGATGAGCGGCAACGGCGGACCAGGTAACGTGCCGCCGTTCCCACCCGAGTACCGCGCCTCGGGCTTGTTGCTGCATGTGACATCTCTGCCGTCGCCTTACGGCATCGGCGATCTTGGACCATCGGCGGTTTCCTGGATCGATCGTCTCCATGACGCTGGCCAAAGTTGGTGGCAATCTCTTCCACTCGGGCCGACGGGTTATGGCAATTCGCCCTATCAGCCGATGTCGTCATTTGCGGGAAACGACCTGCTGATTAGCTCTCAAAGTCTGATGTCGGACGGATTGCTCACCGAGAAGGATTGTGAGTCTCACTTCTCTTCCGACTTCGTTGACTACGATGCTGTGATTCCATTCAAAGCTCGCCTTTTTGAACTTGCGTGGAACCGCTTCAAATCTGGGACCAGCGCGAATCTGCGCCCAGAATACGACCAATTCCGAAACAAGCATGAACACTGGCTAAATGATTACGCGCTCTTCCGCGCGCTTAAGGCGAAGCACAACGGCGCTTATTACCTCGACTGGCCCGAAGAGCTGGTGCAGCGCCGGCCTGATGCTTTAGCTGGCGCGCGTCGCGAATTAGCAGATCAAATCGATCAAATCTGCTTCGCACAGTTCCTGCTCTTCCACCAGGCGGATCAACTCAAGAACTATGCGCATGCGAAGGGCGTGAGACTTATCGGTGATTTGCCATTCTTTGTCTCTCCGGATTCCAGCGATGTCTGGGCACATCCGGAGTTCTTTCTACTCGACGAGCATCACCGCCCACGTTTCGTCGCTGGTGTCCCTCCCGACTACTTTAGTGCGCAAGGACAGTTGTGGGGCAATCCGGTTTACAACTGGGACGCGCTGCGAGCGACAGGTTATCGCTGGTCGATTGACCGAATCCGCGCCTTGCTTTCTCACGTGGATGCGATTCGCCTCGACCACTTCCGTGGATTTGCCGCCGCCTGGCATGTGCCAGCAGGTTCGCCAACCGCCCAGTCCGGTCAGTGGGTACCGGGGCCGGGCGCGACCTTTTTCGAGGCTGTGTCTCGCGAGCTGGGCGGCTCGCCATTCATCGTCGAAGATTTGGGAATCATTACTCCCGATGTCGCGGCGTTGCGCGACCAGTTTCAACTTCCCGGAACTCGCGTTTTGCAGTTTGCGTTCGACGGTCATACCGACAATCCGTACTTGCCTCACAATTTTGTCGGCAACACGGTCGTCTACACCGGCACACATGATAACGCGCCCACTCGCGAATGGTACGGCGAGCTGCCCGACTATCAGCGTCAGAACTTATGGAATTACCTCAAGCGAGCCGCGGGCGGAGGTGCCGACGCAGCGCCTGCACTCATGAATCTGGCATGGTCGTCGAAAGCGGCGCTGGCGATAGCTCCGTTACAGGATCTGCTGAACCTCGGGGCAGAAAGTCGCATGAACGTACCCGGTCAACCAGCTGGCAATTGGCGCTGGCGCTGCCGCGAAGACATGTTGTCAGCATCGAGCTTCGAGTGGCTGCGGCGGTTAACTGAGACTTCGAAGCGCTCAGGGGCCTCTGCCGGAGGTCGACCGGCGAGTCGGGAAAACAAATCGGTACCAGCGGTGGTATCTCAGCCTTAGATCAGGTCTTAGGGCGCCTTCTCCATTTCGGCTTCTGCACGTCTCTCCAAGTTATCTAGAGATCTCTGCGGTGAGACCCCGGTCTCGCGCTCCACTAACTTGCTCGCCACTACAAACAGAAAACTCACAGAGATACCGCTCATCAACACACCCGTAACGCTCTCGACCGGACCCAGCAAACGCCAAATTCGCGGCAGGATCACATCACCATAGCCGACCGTCGAATAGCTCGTCGCCGAGAAGTAAAACGACGACTCCCACGTCGGCAGGCAATCCAAGCGGTAGAACACCGACCATAAGAGAATCTGCGAGAAATGCAGAACAATCACCAGGATCGAAAATCGAATCATCAGACCGGCGGCGTACAAAGGGCTTAGATGAGCGACTCCGCGGTCAATGCTGGCTCGCGCCCAGTGAATCAGCACCGCGATCCCGAGGCACTGGAGCCAGAGCGTCAGCATAACCAGAAGAACTGCAGTACCGGCTTGGCGGGCAAAGATCATCTTCGTAGGCGGTCCCGGGACGCTCGAACTTCACGGCTGCACGTTTTTCGCCAAACGAAACTGAATCGTTAAGGCTTACAGGAAGTCCGAGTCAATCCACTGGTTTGTCACCTGCCAGACTACCGTCACCAGACTCGCGCCCATTATTTCCCTTGTATCCTTTGCTTGCGTTTCCAACTCCTAGCAATTGTGGGACGTGTGCCGGTCTGTGCGGCGCCTGTTCGCTGGAACTCTGAATGCATAACCAATATTGAGAAGCTTCCCGCGCGCAATATCCGTCGGGTTTAACAGTTCTACAGGGGGCTGAATGGCGGTAAAAGTTGCCATCATTTATTACAGCGCTACAGGCACCACGTATCGATTGGCTAGCGCAGTCGAAGTAGGGGCAACCGAAGCTGGCGCCGAGGTCCGCTTTCGCAAAGTGCGCGAACTCGCGCCCGACGAGGCAATCGCCTCGAATCAAGGATGGGCTGCCCATCGCATTGAGTCGCAACATGTCCCTGAAGCCACGCTTGACGATCTGGCCTGGGGCGACGCGCTAATTTTTGGTACACCGACACGGTACGGCCTCCCCACCGCACAATTGAAGCAGTTCCTCGACACCACTGGCCCACTCTGGGTAAGGGGCACGCTGATCAATAAGATCTGTTCTGCCTTCTCCAGTTCAGGCACGCTCCACGGCGGTCAGGAGACCACCATCGTGAACCTCAACACCACTTTTTATCACTGGGGCGCGATTATTGTTGGCCTAGGTTATGCCGACCCAATTCAATTCAAGGCGGGTAATCCCTACGGAGCGTCGTTCACCAGCAACAATGGCGCGCTGAAGCCGGACGAGACCGCGCTCGCGGCCGCGCGCTTTCAAGGCAAGCGTGTCGCGGAATTGACCGCGCAGTTTATCGCTGGACGTAAGCAATAGAGAAATTAACGCAGATGCGATCGACCACAAACTCGACAACGATCCGAGCCGTCAGGCAACTCGCATTGTTCGCCTTGCCATTAGTTCTATCGGCGCCAATGGCTCTTGCCGACCCTCCCGGAACTAACATTTTCGCGCCCCAGTCCACGCCGGCGAAGTCGATTCTTGACCTTTCAATCTTCGTGCTCTCGATCACCGGAATCATATTTGTTGTCGTTTTCACGTTGCTCGTCTATTCGATTTCCAAATTTCACGCGACGGCAGCAGGTGCAAAACGCGAGCCGGCCCAGGTCTACGGAAGCACCCAGATCGAGCTGGCCTGGACGATCATCCCGGTTCTCATTGTCGTCGTTCTGTTTCTGGCCACTGCACGCTCGATCCACGCCATTCAGGACGCTCCGGAGCCGCCAGGCGCTATCGACGTGACCGCGATCGGACATCAGTACTGGTGGGAATTCCGCTATCCGAAGCTCGGCATCATTACCGCCAATGAGCTGCACATTCCGCTAAGCGATCCGAATCACCCGACGCCAACTTTTTTGCAATTACTTTCGGCGGACACTGATCATAGCTTCTGGATTCCGGAGCTCGCCGGCAAGACGGACCTCATTCCCAATCATCCGAATCGCATGTGGATGGACCCGCACCGCACCGGAATTTTTCTCGGCCAATGCGCGCAATATTGTGGAACCCAGCACGCAAAGATGCTTCTGCGCGTCTCGGTCGATAGTCCCGAGGACTTCGCCGCTTGGGTTCGTACTCAACAACAGCCCGCCGGTCGGAACTCAAGTGCCACGGCGGGACGGCAGGTCTTCGAGCATACCGCCTGCATTAACTGCCACACCGTTTCCGGGACTCCAGCCGACGGACGCTTCGGTCCTGACCTCACGCACCTGATGAGCCGCGCCACCATCGCTTCCGGAGCGGCAGAGAATACGCCCGCAAATCTTCGGCTGTGGATTCAGGATCCGGACGCCATCAAGCCTGGTTCGCTCATGCCGGCTATGAAATTAAGTGACGCCGATTTAGATGCGGTCGTGAATTATATGGAAACGCTTCACTAAAGGATTCGGAAGAAATGTCATCGAATGCCATTACAATTCCGGCGCTGCAGGTCCAAGAAAAACCCTGGGTTGATCGTCTGCATGAGTGGGTCACCACGGTCGATCACAAACGGCTCGGCATTCTCTATATTGTCTATGCGCTGACGTTTTTGCTGTTCGGCGGCTTCGAGGCGCTCATCATCCGCATCCAGCTGATGCATTCCCATAGCAATTTTGTCTCCCCGCAGGTTTTCAACCGCATGTTTACCATGCATGGCACGACCATGATCTTTTTTGTGGCCATGCCCGTCCTGTTCGGCTTTGCGAACTACATGGTCCCGTTGATGATCGGCGCGCGCGACATGGCCTTCCCGCGGCTGAACGCTTTCAGCTTCTGGCTTATGGCGTTCGGTGGTCTTCTTCTTTATTTCAGTTTCCTCGGGGGAAGTGGTCTCTACGGAGCGGGAAACGCCCCTGACGTTGGATGGTGGGCGTACGCACCCTTGACGGCCCGCGCGTTCTCACCCGGGCACAGTTCGGATTATTGGACGCTTGCGCTACTAGTCTCGGGATTCGGGAGCATTGGTACTGCGATCAACATCATCGCGACTGTTCTTTGCATGCGATGCCCGGGCATGAAGCTCACCCGCATGCCTCTGTTCGCGTGGCTCAATCTTGTGATGTCGGGAATGGTTCTTATCACGCTAACTCCCCTCTCGGCTGCCCAGATCATGCTGCTGATCGACCGCTATCTGGGAGGTCATTTCTTCGACGCACAGGCCGGCGGCTCCGCCGTGCTCTGGATGCACTTCTTCTGGATCTTTGGTCATCCGGAGGTCTACATCCTCATCATTCCGTCCTTCGCTTTCATGTCGGAAATCGTTCCGGTTTTTTCGCGCAAACCGATCTTCGGATATCCCGTCATGGTCGCGGCCACGGTTTGCATCGCCTTTGTGAGCATGAGCGTGTGGGCGCACCACATGTTCACCGTGGGAATGAGTTCCTATGCCAACAGCTTTTTTGCGATCACCTCGATGATGGTGGGCATCCCGACCGGCATCAAGATCTTTAACTGGATTGGCACCATGTGGGGCGGCCAAATTGAGTTCAAGACTGCCATGCTCTTCGCCATCGGATTTCTGTTTCAATTTCTGATCGCGGGTCTCACCGGCATCATGCTGGCCACAGCGCCGTTCGATTGGCAGCTGACCTTGTCATATTTTGTGATTGCACATTTCCACTACGTGATTGTGGGCGGAATTCTGTTTGCCCTTTTCGGCGCCTTTTATTACTGGTATCCGAAGATCACCGGCCGCATGCTGAGCGAGCGCCTTGGCAAGTGGCACTTCTGGCTGTTCCTCATCGGTTTTCACGTGTGCTTTGACGTTATGCACATTCCCGGACTGCTCGGGATGCCGCGCCGCATCTACACCTATGAGCCCAACCGTGGCTGGGACACTCTCAACCTGATCGTTTCGATCGGTGCGTTTATCCAGGGAATTGCCATCCTTATCTTTGTCTGGAACCTCGTCAGTTCGTATTTCAATGGAGCGGAGGCAGGAAACGATCCCTGGGATGCCTGGACGCTTGAGTGGTCGACCACTTCTCCCCCGCCGGCCTACAACTTTGCAACCTTACCGGTGGTTGCGAGCCGTCGTCCCTTGTGGGACCTGAAACATCCGGAAGATCCGGACAGTCTTTATGAATGAAGGAAAAGAGCAATGAGCGCAGCCACAATCCCGCCAGTTGAAATGCCGCAGAGTTGGACTCTGCCCTACCGCGCCAAGGTTGGGATGGTTTCGCTCATCATCGCCGAATCCGCAATCTTCACCATTTTTGTGGTCGCCTATCTTTTCTATCTTGGCAAGAGCATCAGCGGGCCGACTCCGAAGGAGGTGCTTGAGACACCGATCTTTTTCACGATTTGCTTACTGTCCAGCAGCCTCACCATTCACTTCGCCGGCAGATCGCTTGAACGCAACCATCGTGGAGCATTTCTCGGATTGTGGGCGCTCACCATTCTTCTCGGCGGACTGTTTCTGATCGGCACGGGTATGGAATGGCACCGGCTGATCTACCAACACGGGCTGACGATCTCTACCAATCTTTTTGGAACAACCTATTACTCACTGGTTGGCCTGCACGCATTTCACGTCACTGCGGGACTCATCATGCTCACCATCGTCCTTCTCTTTGCTCTGGCTGGAAAGGTGCAGCAAGATCAGTTCCGGCGCGTCGACACGCTCGCCTTGTACTGGCACTTTGTGGACGCTGTTTGGGTCGTGGTTTTCACCGTGGTTTACATCGTGGGACGCTGATAAAAATGACGACGGCAGCAGAACAACTCGGCCAAAATACGAGAACTCCGCGCGAGATTGAATCCCCTGCACCGACTGCATGGCCTTTCATTCTGGCCTTCGGATTTACTCTGTTGTTCGCGGGTCTGGTAACCAGCCTGTCCGTCACCCTCCTCGGTCTTGTGCTCGCTGCGGCAGGATGCATCGGCTGGTTCCGCGAAGTTCTTCCACGCGAACATGAAATCGCTGTTGCCGTCCTCCCCGATGAGTTCCGCCCGACCACTGAGCGTCGCGCGGTTGATCGAGTTCCGATCACCGAACAAATGCGCGCCTGGCTGCCGGTTCACACCTATCCAATCTCGGCTGGTCTGAAGGGTGGACTGGCAGGCGGTGTCGCGATGGCGGTGCTGGCCTGTACCTATGGCGTGTTGAAAGGGAGCATCTGGTATCCCATCAACCTGCTTGCTGCGACAGCGTATGCGCAATCCACAAAAATGGGACTGGCGCAGTTGAATTCCTTTCACCTCGACAGCTTCCTGATCGCGCTCGGATTGCACGCCCTCGTTTCTGCGTTGGTTGGCCTGCTGTACGGCGCCATGCTGCCGATGTTCACACACCGCCCCATTATCCTGGGCGGCTTGATTGGCCCAGTTCTCTGGTCCGGGTTGATTTACTCGATGCTCGGCCTGCTCAACCCGGTGCTCGAAAGCCACATCGATTGGTACTGGTTTATCGCATCACAGGTTGGCTTCGGAGTTGTCGCGGGCCTGGTGGTGGTACGCCAGAATCGCAAGCTGACATCCGAGAACCTGCCGTTCGCTATGCGAGCCGGAGTGGAAGCTCCAGGAATTATTTCGCCGCACGGAGAAGGACGGTCGTGAACTCACCCCGATATTCATCCATCGCTGTCGTGGTCGGCACGCTCGTCGTGAGCATGATGCTCTCCGGTTGCAGCTCGCCGCCCGGTCAGCCAGCTAAGAGTTCCGAAGTTCTGGCTCCGAGTGAGGTCACAGATTTTTCTACTTTGTATGGAGAAAACTGCGCGGCTTGCCACGGCTCGGAAGGTCGGGGCGGCGCGTCGATCGCTCTGGCCGATCCGGTTTACCTGGCCATAGCCGACGACGCATCGATACGCAAAGTGATTGCCAACGGCGTGCAAGGAACTTCGATGCCGGCTTTCGCTGAAAGTGCCGGCGGAATGCTTACCGATAAGCAGATCGAAATCATTACCACGCAAATGCGTTCGCGATGGAGCCGCCCGGAAATTCTCGACGGAACGAATGCACCTCCCTATAAGGCAAGCTCTCCCGGCAACGCCCAGCAGGGCGAAGTTGCCTATGGAACTTACTGCGCATCGTGTCATGGTCCTCAAGGCCAGGGCACACCCAAAGGTAGCTCGATCACCAACGATTCATTCTTGGCGTTGGTCAGTGATCAGGGGCTGCGTACGATTGTCATCGCCGGCCGCCCCGAACTCGGTGCGCCCGACTGGCGCGGAAACCTGCCCGGCAAACCGATGTCCGATCGGGAAATCACCGACGTCGTCGCATGGTTGGGCTCGCATCGGGTGCAAAATCCCGGACAACCCTATTCCGCCTCGAATCTCGCCCAGCATCCGGAGTCAGCCAATGTCCGCTAAACCTGTGCTTATACCGCCAAGTGAACCTGCTCTCTCGCGCCGCGGATTTTTTGTGAAGTTGGGCATTCTCTTCAACGGCGTGGCCGCAGCGATCATCGCCGTGCCCATCGTTGGATATCTTTTCTCGGCAATTACACGCGGTCGTGGCAATGGATACCTCTCGTGGGTGCAACTCGGAAAGGTCGCCGACTTCCCCGAAGGCGAGACGCGCCTGGCAACCTTTCGCAATCCCTATGTGATGCCGACCGACGGCCGAACTGCCGACACAGCCTGCTGGGTGCGGCACGTCGCAGGAGAACAATTTCAGGTCTTCGCCATCAACTGCGCGCATCTCGGCTGCCCGGTTCGCTGGTTTCCCCAGTCAGGCTTGTTCATGTGTCCCTGTCACGGCGGAGCCTACTACCGTGATGGATCGCGCGCCTCTGGACCGCCCGAACGTGGACTTTTCGAATATCCATACAAAGTCGAGAACGGCGTGATCACGATTCAAGCGGGTGAATTGCCAACGCCAGGAGCGGCGATGGCTGAACTGACCGGAGAGAAACCGCCATGCGCGTGATGATTAAGAACATCGGCGAGTGGTTCGATCAGCGCTTGCAGCTGGCTGCCCCGGTTCGCGAAGTCGCCGAACATCGCGTCCCGCGGGAAACCGCCAGTTGGTTTTATGTGTTTGGTAGCGGCGCCCTAACGGTCTTCGTGTTGCAAATCGTGACCGGCATTCTGCTCGCTTTCGTCTACGTGCCTTCCGGCGCGGAAGCATGGAACAGCCTGCAAGCCCTAAATCACGACGTGACGCTCGGTTGGTTCATTCGCGCCATGCACGGATGGGGTTCGGACTTCATGATCGCCGTCGTCCTCATCCACATGGTTCAGGTGTTTCTCTTTGGCGCCTACAAGTTCCCCCGCGAACTGACTTGGATCCTTGGCATCTTTTTACTGCTGATGACGCTGGGCATGGCTTTCACCGGCCAGGTGCTGCGCTTCGATCAGGACGCTTACTGGGGCCTCGGAATCGGCGCCTCCATCGCAAGCCGGGTTCCGGTTCTCGGTCCATTCGTCGTGAAATTGATGTTGGGCGGTCCAATCATCGCCGGCGCAACGCTGTCCCGGTTCTTCGCTCTGCATGTGTTCGTGATTCCGGGATTGCTGATCGGCTTTGTCTCCCTCCATTTGTTAATGGTCGTGACACTCGGCATCAACGAATGGCCCATGCCCGGCCGCATCGTAAAACGCGCCACATATATTAATGATTACCACGAGCTGATCAAGAAAGATGGCGAGCCATTCGTTCCCTATGCCGTCTGGAAAGACATGTTCTTCGCAGGACTGATGATTCTGGCGGTGGCTGCCTGTGCGCTCTACTTCGGCCCATTCGGGCCGACGGGCAGACCCGATCCAACCATCATTCAAACCGTCCCCAAGCCTGATTACTTTTTCCTCTGGCTCTATGCTTTGCTTTCTCTGCTCCCACCATCACTTGAAACACCGTTTCTTCTGATCGGGCCAGTGGTGGCAATTGCCGGCCTGCTTCTTCTCCCGTTCCTTTCCGGAGAAGGTGAAAAGAGTTGGAAGCGCCGGCCCATCGCAGTTTTGACGGTGATGTTGATCGCGATTACCCTCGGGACGTTCACTCATCTCGCCGGATACACGCCGTGGAGTCCGCATATGAACGCATGGAGCGGTGATCCAGTGCCAGCTCAGTTCATCCACGGCTCGACCGCGCTCGAGCGGCAAGGCGCATTAGTCTTCCAGGTCAAGCAGTGCCGCAACTGTCACTCTCTGGGCGAAACCGGCGGACAACGCGGACCCGCTCTTGACAGCGTTGCCGTGCGCCTCACGCAAGATCAGCTCATCCGGCAAGTCATTCAAGGCGGCGGCAACATGCCCGCTTACGGCAAGAACTTGAGTCCCGCGGAAACCACGGCGCTCGTAGCTTTCCTCGAAACCCTCCATCCCAAAGGACAACAGCCAGCACGCGATGCCTCTCGTGATCTCGCGCTCGGCGACACGTCCGGAAACAATGCGCAATCTGGATCGCAGCCCTAGGAGCACGGTCCCATGCCACATCTTCATCACGCATCGGCATCGTTCGGGCCCGCGGCAATCACTGTAATCATTGTTTTCACCGCCCTGCTCTATCTTGACGGATGGATTTCTCTTCGATCCAATTCTCCCGTTTCCGCCTGGCGCACCAGCAGTTTTCTCATTGGTCTGTTCCTGATCTGGACCGCCGTAGCGTCTCCGGTTTCCGCTCTTGATCATGAGTTGCTGACCGTGCACATGCTGAAGCATTTGCTGCTGATGACTTTTGCTCCTCCGCTGATCTGGCTAGGGGAACCGGTGCGTTATATACGGTGGGCTTTTCCGCCCTCGATCCGGCGGACAAGAACATTCGCTCCACCCGGCACACGACAAATGCTAGCAATCTGCTGGCTCGCCGCTGCTGCGGCCCTGCTTGTGTGGCACGTTCCGTCGGTGTTCGCCCTGACAATGCACTCGCCGGCATTGCACTTCGTCGAGCAGGCGTCATTTCTAGTGACTGGACTTCTATTCTGGTGGCCCGTGATTCAGCCTTGGCCGAGCGCTCCGGAATCAGATTTGTCGATGATCTTGTATCTTTTTTTCGCCACCCTGCCTTGCGACGTCCTCGCTGGATTTCTGGTCTTTTGCGACCGTGTGGTCTACACCGATTACTTGTCCTCATCGCATCTATCCGGTTTTACCGCTATTGACGATCAGCAATGTGCCGCCGCATTAATGTGGACTTCCGTCACGCTGGTGTATTTACTGGCCGGAACGATCTTAGCCATGCGAATGCTCTCGCCGCAGAAGCACCTTGACGCCAAAATAACGCAGCATGTCCACCCAACTTCGCCCAACATTCCACCGCGCTTGGAGGCTATTTGAGCGCAGCCACCAAACCCGCTTTTGCGAGGCTCGATGCCTCAATTTCGCCGCGAGTTTCTTTCACTCGTTCCACAGTCGTGGCCGATTTTTTGGCCCTCACCAAGCCAGAAGTCAATTTTCTGATCCTGATCACGACGTTCGCCGGTTTCTATCTTGGTCGTGCCGCCGGATGGCGGGATTTCCCCTATTGGGTTTCGATTAACACGTTGCTGGGTACATTGCTGGTAGCCAGTGGCACCGGCACTCTGAACCAATATCTCGAACGCCGCTTCGATGCGCAGATGCGTAGGACTGCCCGTCGGCCGCTCGCCGACGGCCGGCTCAAGCCCGGTGTCGTCCTGTGTTTTGGTCTCGCATTATCGCTGCTCGGCAGCGTCTATCTCATGGTCGCTGTCAATTTTCTTGCCAGCCTGCTCGCAGTCGCCACCTTGCTGTCTTATCTTCTTATTTACACTCCGCTCAAGCGAAAGACGTCAGTGTGTACCCTGATCGGCGCATTCCCCGGCGCCATGCCTCCTTTAATCGGCTGGGCCGCGGCCTCTGGCAGCTTGAACTTCAAGGCCCTGACCCTCTACGCAATCCTTTTTCTCTGGCAGTTCCCGCACTTCATGGCAATCGCCTGGATGTATCGCGAAGATTACGCCCGAGCCGGCTACCTCGTGCTCCCTGCTGGCCCGAACGCGCGGGCCAGTTTAGTTCGCCTACAAACCGTATTACCCCTGCTAGCCTTGGTGCCGCTCAGTGTGCTGCCAATGTGGATGGGGGAAGCGAAGTTCTATGTGATCGGAGCCTTGATGCTGGGCGTGGGCTTCTTCTATTACGGGGCACAGTTTGTAGCTTGCAGGTCGAACTCCGCTGCTCGACACCTTCTCGCCGCATCTATCATTTATCTTCCCGCCCTCTTCGCCGTGATGGTGCTGGCCCACCACTAGAAAAACACAAGCCGCCGTGGGTTCTTACCTCATCGCTCAAAAAGCAACTCACGCGAAATCTCAGAGCCACTCAGTGATTTATTTTCGATTGCGATGCATCATTCTGCGATTTGCCCTCTTTAGGTTCACCGACAACCATGAGCAGCCATCCACTTCCAGCCCGGATTGCGATCTTGTGGCTGGATACCAGCACGATCTGCCCAAGGGGCGCAGTTTCTCCCGAACTCGCGATCTCCACATCGCTCAAACCATAGGTCCCGCAAGCCGCGCTGGAAAACACCCATACGGCTTGTTCGCGGTCATAGCCGGGCCCACTCGCACAGCCAGCAGCAGGGTTGGGAGTGAGCTTGATCAGCACCGAACTTCCCTTTAGCCACTTGCCCGAGAGGCCTCCACTCGTCCCCACTTTCCTCCAATCGCGCCTGACGATGTCTCCACCGACCTGGCGAGTGACCCACTGGTCCGCAGCAAATACATCGGAGCTCATACTGATTGGAGCTTGTGCGTCCCAGACATTGAATTGAGAAGCCAGGGCTAACAGGCCCGTGGTGATGGAGATTGTATTTCCGTGATCTTTAATCGCGTCGAACTGCACGACAACCCGGGAGCCAGACGGTCCCGACCGGGTGACCCTCACAACGTGACCAATTACGCGTGAGAGTCGGGGAATTTTTTCGCCGGATGGCAATGGTACGTCCTGCATGACACTACCCTCCAGCTTTTTGCCTTGGAGATCTTTGGCGGTGTTCAAGCTAGAGGCGAGCATTATAGGTATCACCGTCCCAGCCGGAATCTGGCTGGAAGGATTCGGGGAAACTACCAATGCCATGGCTAACGCTAGAGAAAAGATTTGCATGCTCGCTATAGGATACCGTGCCGCGCCCTGCCCCTTGAATCCCGCTCCCCACGCGCCTTCTCGGTGTATAATCTCGTCCGAGTTTGATTCAGCTGTAACCAATAACAACAGGAGACGATGTGAATTACATTCGCAAGCGATTCGTTCGCACTTCCACCCCCGTATTTGCCCGCCGCACTACCATCATGCTTTGCCTTCTGGCTATGGCATTGTCGAGCGCCGCGGCCTTCGCGCAGACGGGATTTACGGGAATTTTTGGTGGCGGCCCGTTTTACAAGGGAAATGCCGAACCCAACATCCAGGAAATCGAGAATTCCGGCTTCACCGAAGCCATTGTCTGGAGCGTCGAAGTCAGCAGCGTAGGCGACTTGAATTTTAACGGCGAGTTCCCCCTGACCTCGGGCGGCGTCTACGTCGGCAACAATACCTATCCGAATTTCCCCGCCGATATGGCGCAGTTGAAGCAAGGCACCGTCAAGCGGGTCACTTTCAGCGTCGGCTCCTCCAACTACGGAGACTGGGAAAACATCACCTCTCTCATCGAGTCGCAGGGCACCGGCCCGACCAGCATCCTCTATAAAGACTTTCAGGCCCTCAAGGCGGCCATCCCCGCGCTCGACGCCATCGACTTCGATGATGAAAACAGTTACAACTCTCCCACCAGTGTTCAGTTTGCCGTGATGCTCGGCCAACTCGGTTATCACGTCATGCCCGATCCCTATACCAACAACAGTTATTGGATCAACCTGGTGTCACAAATCAATACACAGCTCCCGGGCACGGTCGACGGCGTCCATCTACAAACTTACGCCGGCGGCGCCGGAAATAGCCCCTGCGTGAATTGGAATTTCGGAAACGTTCCCGTCTTCCCGTTCGTGTGGGATCAGGTTGACACTCCCGCCCAGACCGAGACCATCATGAGCGGCTGGCATAGCCAGTGCGACATCATCGGCGGCGGCTTATGGATTTACGATGACATCGTTGGTACCGGCCTTGCCGCCCAATACGCGACCGCGATCAACACCGGCGTGGGGGCGGCCGGCTTTACGCTTTCCGGACCCAGCAGTTTGTTCCTGAATCAGAGTGGCACAACCGGAGGCCTGATCACCATCTCGCCAGCCAATGGATTCAACGGCACAGTGACGCTCACTCTTTCGCAACTGCCAAAGGGAGTCAAAGCCGGGTTCAAAGGTCAAGGCAACACGCGAAAGATGGGATTTGAAGCCGATTCCACCGCTGCCACCGGACTTTTCCCCATCACCCTTACCGGTACATCCGGCAATATTCAGAACAGCATAACGTTCACTCTCGGGGTTAGCGGTGCCGTCGGCCAAACCGGCGTCGGTACGCAGGTTGATCTTTCCTCGCAGTTTGACCTCTACGGCATTTACAAAGACGGCAGCAAGTACACCACCGGCGGATTGGATGGCCAGGGTTATTCCTACTCGGCGAATCTGCTGACCACTTCGCGGGTAATGAACAACGTTCTATTTAACTTCGGTCCTGCGAATGAACCGGACGCAGTCGCTTCCAGTGGCCAAACCATTTCCGTGCCGCAAGGTCAATATTCAATTCTTGGGCTTCTGGCAAGCGGCATCAACGGCAACCAGCAGTCACAAACCTTGACCATTCACTACACCGACGGCTCCAGTCAACAAATCGTACAAAGCTTCAGCGATTGGTTCACTCCGCAGAACTTTGCTAACGAATTTGAAGGAGTCGCCATGGCCTATCGCAACCACGAAGACGGCACCAAGGACAAGCGGACCTTCAGTCTCTACGCGTACCGTTTTGTTTTGAATCCGACTAAGACCGTGCAGAGCATTACCTTGCCCGACAACTCCAACGTGGTTGTGCTGGCAGCGACTCTAGTGAACGCGAAGTAAATAAACGGGTCTCTGATCGCGAACCAGAAAAAAGAACCAGGGCGTTGGCTACCACCAACGCCCTAACTCTTTGCATACCAAGACACTCGCCCCGCATCTATAGTTAGTGCATGTTCAACGCAAAAGCTTACTCTGCCGCTGGCCCCACATCGCCGATTGCGTCTACTAAAATCACGCGTCGCGATCCAACTGAAACCGATGTGCAGATCGAGATCCTTTTCTGTGGTATCTGCCATTCCGATCTTCACTCCGTCCGCAACGAGTGGAGCGAATTCATGCCCACCGTTTTCCCCATTGTCCCTGGGCATGAAATCGTCGGTCGCGTCACCAAAGTTGGCTCCGCGGTCAAGAAATTCAAGGCGGGTGATCTAGCGGCCGTCGGTTGCATGGTCGATTCGGACGGTACCTGTCCCGAGTGCCGCGCCGCCAACGAGCAGTTTTGCCCGAACATGGTTCTCACCTTTAATTCCCCGGACAAGCATCTCGGAGGAGTAACCTACGGCGGCTACTCCGAAGCTGTCGTCGTCGATCAGCGGTTTGTTCTTCGCGTTCCCACCAACTTGAATCTGGCCGGAACCGCGCCTCTGCTTTGCGCCGGAATCACCACTTACTCGCCCATGCAGCATTTGGGCGTCACCAAAGGAAAGAAAGTTGGCGTAGTTGGCCTTGGCGGCCTCGGGCACATGGGCGTGAAGTTCGCACACGCCATGGGAGCACACGTGGTCGTCTTCACCACCTCCCCGAACAAGAAAGAAGATGCGCAACGCCTCGGCGCCGACGAAATCGTAGTTTCGCGCAATGCGGATGAAATGCAGAAGCACGTGGAAAGCTTCGATTTCATTCTCGACACCGTTTCCGCCGCCCATGACATCAACGCGTATATCAACCTGCTCCGCCGCGACGGCAATATCACCATTGTGGGCGCCCCGCCGCAACCGCTCCCCGTTGCCGCCTTCAACTTGATCATGCGTCGCCGCTCTTTTTCAGGTTCGAGCATCGGCGGAGTCGCCGCGACTCAGGAAATGCTCGATTTCTGCGGCAAGCACAACCTCACCGCCGAAGTTGAGGTCATTCCGATTCAGAAGGTTAACGAAGCTTACGAGCGGCTTCTAAACTCCGACGTCAAATACCGGTTCTCGATCGATATGGCGTCGCTTAAGAATGAGTGAAGCAAAAACCATTAAGGAAAAATATCATGCAGAAACGCAAACTCGGAAAAAGCAATCTTGAAGTATCGACTCTCGGCCTCGGTTGCATGGGAATGAGCTCCGGTTTCGGCCCGCCGAAAGACAAGCAGGAGATGATTTCGCTGATCCGCAAGGCGGTTGAACTGGGCGTCACTTTCTTTGACACCGCCGAAGTCTACGGTCCGTTCATCAACGAAGAACTGGTCGGCGAGGCTCTCGCACCACTCCGCAAACAAGTGGTCATCGCTACCAAGTTCGGCTTCAACATCGATCCCTCCACCGGCAAGCAGGCCGGAACCGATAGCCGCCCCGAACACATCAAGCAAGTCGCCGACGCCTCACTCAAGCGCCTGAAGACCGATGTCATTGACCTGTTCTATCAGCACCGCGTCGACCCCGGCGTCCCTATTGAAGACGTCGCCGGAGCTGTGAAAGACCTTATCCACCAGGGAAAAGTGAAGCATTTCGGCCTGTCCGAAGCAGGCGTGGAGACAATCCGCCGCGCTCATGCGGTTCAGCCGGTCACGGCTCTGCAGAGCGAATATTCGCTGTGGTGGAGAGAACCGGAAGCCGAAATCTTCCCGGCTCTCCAGGAACTCGGCATCGGGTTCGTTCCCTTTAGTCCGTTAGGAAGAGGTTTTCTGACCGGCCATATCAACGAGAGCACGAAATTCGAAAAGAACGATTTTCGCCACATTCTTCCTCGTTTCACCGAGGAGAACCGCAGAGCAAATCGGGCCCTCGTCGAGGTGCTCGGCAAATTTGCCGCGGCCAAGAAAGCGATGCTGTCGCAAGTTGCACTGGCTTGGTTGCTGGCGCAAAAACCGTGGATCGTTCCTATCCCCGGCACCACCAAGCTGCATCGTCTGCAAGAAAACCTTGGAGCTCTGAATGTCGATCTAACGCCGGATGATCTTCACCAGCTCGATGTCGCCGCTTCAAAGATTCCGGTGCAAGGCGCTCGCTATCCTGAGGAATTTCAGAAGTTGGTCAATCGTTAAACAAAGAGAAATCTCGTCGGGTCTCAGTACGCTAAGCAGGAACCTCGCTGGCCGAGATATTATCTCGAGCCAATGCGTTCTTACCTGTCCACATCTCGTCGGCAGCGGTCATGAAAATAACCAACGCCGCCAGCAGAATGCCGCCAAGAATATCGGAAACGTAATGCCACTCCAGTCCCACGATGGCGACCACTAGCAGCAGGTTATATGCGGCCAAAGTCATGCAGATCCGCCTCCATCGTCTCAAGTACCACAGGATGATCAGTGGTTGGGCGATGTGCATGCACGGGAAGGCAACGAAATACTGAAAACGTATGCGAGGAGGGGGAATGTGCTGCCACAGGCCTTGCGCCGTCGCGATGGTTGATTTCTGTGCGCCGTAGGTTAACAAGTCATGCGGAAAATGCGTAAAGTGGTCCTGGCAGAGATAATAAGGTCCATGACTTGGCCAAAGAAAGAACACCACAAACGTAATGTAGTACGCCATCAGGATGCTACCCACGAACTGCACTCCCCGCCTCCAGCCAAAATACACAGAGGTCAAAATTAAGCAGGCCCCAATCAGCGGGAACAAAGAAACGTAGATGAATTCTAAAAACTGAAAAAAAGAAGCAGGAAACACCCGCGTCCCCCAATGTACGATTTCGGAGACAGAGTTTCCCCGCAGCAACCAAAGGTCTGCGCGGTAAAAGAACAAATCATAGGCGGCAAAGAAGCGGATGGAAACCACGATCAGATTGTAGGCAGCAATGAGGACAAACCCCAGGAATAGATACAGGGCGGGCAGTCCGATTCTGGCCGCAGCATGGCGAAGCGCTCTTGCGCCACATCTCTCATAAAATTCCAGCACCGCAACTGCGTCGACGGTGAAAACCAAACTTGCCGACCAACTGAACAACCAACCCAGTGTGAACGCGTACGCCAGAATCAATATCAGCCGCAGCTTTTCGCGTTGGATTTTTTTCCCTAGCGGGATGACCGTTTCGCTTGGGGGAAAGCCGATCACGAACAGGATCGTCGCTACAAACATCGCCTCCGAGCCGAAAACCAACCAGTAGCTATGAGCAAGATCGAACCAGGCAACTTGGGTGGGCAATCCTAATTTCCGAAGTAGTGGAACCACCGCCACCAAGAGTGCGGCCGTAATCCAGAAGTGAAGGTTCTTTTTCAGCGAGATACCCAACGTGATCCGAGATTCTAGAGTCTAGGCCCTCCGTAAGCAAGCCTAGGGCTCGCAAAAGAACCGTTGTACGGTATTACTGCTGGCGGGAATATTCTGCCAGCCTGGATATCCGGCTGCGGTACGATCCTGAAGATTAACCCGGCGTGTTGAAGAGCAACGTCCCGTTTCGCGTGATTCAGTGAGCACGCAAATAGCGAGGGCATCTGCGATAAATTCGCGATGCCCTCTTGGCGCTTGGCCCTGCGCACTCTACTGCGGTGTCAGCAGAACCGAGTGTAAATTTCCTTGACTGTCCTCGCCGCTGCACACGATCTGTCCCGCGTCGTTAACGCTTTCCGCCTCTATTAACGTCAACCCCGACCCCTGCGGAACCAGTTCGTTCAAATCCTGCATTTTGCCGTTCCAGACGAAGGCATGATCCTCGCCACCCTCCGTTTGCGCTTGCCCCACGACCACGCCGGAGTCATTGATTCCAAATCCCCACGAAGCGCCCAGTTGTGCGAGCGCGCCTAAATCCTTCATCTTTCCCGTAGGGTCCGTGATGAACGCATGCGCCGAGCCATTCGCCAGATATGCAATCCCCGTGGCCTGGTTACGATTGTTGACTGCATAGGCTTGGCTCATGCCCCCGCCCAGCGAGCCCATCGCAAACATCTTTCCTTTGAACCATGCGAACCCGAGCAGCGGATCTTGATCCGAACCAGTGTAGGATGATCCGACCACCACCCCGGCCTTATTGACCCCTTGCGCGCTGTTCCACCAATCGGTTCCCTGCGGTGCTCCCAGCGTGCCCAGATCGATCATCTTCCCTCCAGTGTAAAGAAACGGATGATTGCTTCCGTCCGCCGTCACTGCCGAGCCAACCACATCGCCCGCGTCGTTGATGCCATAAGCGACCGCCGATCCGCCGCCCAAGTCACCAATATCGACAAGCTTGCTTCCTTTCGAGACAAACGCGCGATACGTGCCCGCCGCATTCGTCGAATATCCGGCAACCTGCCCCGAGGAATTGATGGCGTTGCCGATCCCGGAATCTCCTCCGAGCGTGCCGAGATTGGCGAATTTGCCATGGCTATAAATAAAGACGCTGCTTTTCCCGCTGTCACCGCCGGGACCAGCCGCGCCGGTAATTTGTCCAGTGGCGTTGATCGCCCGCGGCACGGCAAATCCGTCTCCCGGCGGGGCACCAATATTCACCATGCTGTAAGTTTGAGCAAAAGCCATCGAAGCTGCCGCAATCATCAGTAGCAGCCAGGTCATTCGCAAGCGGCGCGAGATCATAAGTAGCCTTCCTCCGAGGTTTTGTCGGGAGCCTACGCATTGTCCCCAATCGCCTCGGTGTAGTTGTCAGAGAAATGTAAAAAGCTTGTCACCAGACGTACTTAGGCCTCCTCGAACGCCACCCACTGTTCACCCGTCACAAAGCCCTGTGCCCTGCCGCACTCCTTCTTTTCTGTCCGGGCGATAGCCTGAAATCGTGCCGACAAAGACCGCCGAGACCCACGAAGTCGTGGCCCACCTGTGGCCGGAAATCGCCTGGATCGAGAAGCCAAGGCTGCGCGAGCAGGTGACTCAGACCTGGATTCGAGCTCTCGAACGCAGCCCGCTCACGCCCGACGATCTGAATGAGATTCCCTTCACGCTTTTAGTGCCGAACTGTCCCGTCACTTTTATGCAGCACAAACGCTGCGTCGTGCACATCGCTCGTCGAAGCGCAGAAGCCATGCAGCTATTCATGGGACAAGCCTTGCCGATCGATCTCGACACCGTAATCGCGGGTGCAATTCTCGCCGATGTCGGCAAACTGCTGGAATACGAACTCGGTCCCGACGGCAAGAGCCGCCAGAGTGAGCGTGGCGAAGCTCTGCGCCATCCTTTTACCGGCGTAGCCTTAGCCCTCGAGTGCGGCGTGCCCGACGAGGTTTGTCACATCATCGCTACTCACGCTGCCGAAGGCGATCTGGTCAAGCGCACGACCGAGGCTTACATCGTTCACCACGCCGATTTCATGGCGTTCTTGCCATTCAAGAATCCCAAGAACATGAAGGGAACATAAACTTGTCAGCCACCAAGGCAGCCGCTGTCCCGAACCAAACCGTCACCGCTCAAATGGCTCGCTGGGCCGCCGCTCTCGAGTATAAACATCTATCTACGGAAGCTATTTACCAAGCAAAACGCTTCCTGCTGGATTCGATCGGCTGCGCCCTCGGGGGCTACAAACAGCACGACGTCGCGATCGCGCTCGAAGTCCTCGACGAAATCGCCGGACGGGGCCCGGCAACTGTGGTCGGCACCGGCAGACACGTTGATCCCGTCTCCGCCTCGCTCGCCAACGCGCTCATGATCCGTTGCATGGATTACAACGACATCTATTGGAAGCAGGATCCGTCGCATCCCTCCGACATCTTCCCGGCAGCCATCGCCTGCTGCGAACGCGAAAAGAGCAGCGGCAAAGAACTGATCGTGGGACTGGTACTGGGCCATGAGTTCGAAATGCGCCTTTGCGAAGCCGCATTCCCCGGCATTCGCGAGCGTGGCTGGCACCACGCAACCTTGACTGCATTCGTGTCACCGATTGTTGCCGGGCGGACACTTCATCTCCGCTGGCAGCAGATCCAGCACGCCATCGGAATTTCCGCCAGCCGCCACGCCACCTTCGGTGCAGTGACCGCCGGCAAGCTCGCCATGATGAAGAACACCGTCGATCCGCTCGCCACCCAAAGTGGTGTGCTCGCGGCGTTGATGGCCGAGAAAGGCTACACCGGCCCCGAGCACGTGATCGACGGCAAAGAAGGCTTAGCTCATTGCTTCGGTCCCGAGTGGAAGCTGAATTTCTTGACCGACGGCCTCGGCGACTCCTGGCGCATCACGCAATGCGGCATGAAGGCATTTCCGACCGAAGCCCTCACGCACACGCCGATCTCCGCGGTTTTGGATCTCGTCAAAGAGCACGATCTCAAGCCCGATGACGTGACCAAGATTCAGATTCGTTCTCTGGCGCGAGCTGCCGATATTCTTTCCGACCCCAGCAAGTACGACCCTCGCACCAAGGAAACTGCCGATCACTCGCTGCCCTATGTGATCGCGGCCGCGCTGGCCGAACGCCAGGTCACGCCGGTTCAATTCACTATGCAAAAGATCATGGACCCGGTCATCCGCGCGCAACTGAAGAAAGTGGAAGTCCTCGCCGATCCGGAGATCGAGAAGGTTTTCCCGGCACTGCAGCGCGTGGTCGTCAACATTTCGACCACCAATGGCCAGACTTTTACCCGGCAGTTGGATTATCCCAAAGGCGATCCGCGAAATCCGCTCACTGACGCCGAAATCGAAGAAAAGTTTTCGGCCTTGGCAGAGGGAGTTTTATCCGCCGCCGTCCAAAAGAAATTAAAGGATGCCATCTGGAATCTGGAAAAGATTGATTTGGTCAGCAAGCTGATGCAACTCACCAAAGCCGGTCGAAGTAATCAAACGAAGAAGACGTAGGCGTGAACCATGGCTCAGAGCATCGTTGAGAAAATCGCGCAATCTCACCTCGTGGAAGGCCCTCAGCGGCCCCTCCGAGCGGGCGACTTCGTTTCCATTCGTCCTCACCATGTCATGACTCATGACAATACATCGGCTGTCATGAGCAAGTTCAAGGGCATCGGCGCCGCAAAGATTCACGATCCAAAACAACCCGTTTTCGCCCTCGATCACGACATTCAGAACCACGACGAAGCCAACCTGAAGAAATACCGCTCGATTGAGGCATTCGCCAAGCAACATGGCATCGACTTCTATCCCGCGGGAAACGGCATCGGCCACCAGATCATGGTCGAGCGCGGATATGTCATTCCCGGCTCCTTTGTCGTTGCCTCGGATTCGCATTCCAATATGTATGGCGCCCTCGGCGCCATTGGCACTCCGATCGTCCGCACTGATGCGGCTGCCGTTTGGGCAACCGGAGAGTTTTGGTGGCAGATTCCACGTAGCGTGCAGGTCGTGCTCGAAGGCAAGCTGCGCCAGGGACTCAGCGGCAAAGACGTCATCATTACTTTATGCGGCCTCTACAATCATGACGAAGTTTTGAACGCCGCACTCGAATTCAGCGGTCTCGGTGTTGCCAGTCTGACCATGGACGAGCGCTTCTCCATCTCCAACATGAGCACCGAGTGGGGCGCGCTGGTCGGCTGGTTTCCTGTCGATCGGGTCACGATTGATTACTTGCGGCGGGTGCATCAGCGGCTCGAGAGCATGGGCCTAGAGCGCTTCACCGAACAAGACATCGAGAACTGGGCAACGAACCCTGCTCAGCCCGATCCAGACGCGAGCTACGCTGCCCGAATCGTGCTCGATTTGAATCAGATCACGCCACACGTCTCCGGCCCGGACACGGTTCAGGTCATGAGTTCCCTCGCTGAAATGGCAAAGAAAAACGTGGCGATTCAGAAAGCCTACTTGATCTCTTGCGTGAACTCCCGCCTCGAAGATCTCGAAGCCGCAGCCAAAGTGATCAAAGGAAAAAAGATCGCCCCCGGAGTCAAATTCTATCTGGCCGCGGCGAGCAAATGGGTGCAAGAAGAAGCTGAGCAGCGTGGCATCTGGCAAACTCTGCTCGATGCAGGCGCGAACGCTTTGCCGCCGGGATGCGGCCCCTGCATCGGCCTGGGCGCTGGACTACTCGAGCCGGGGGAAGTCGGCATTTCCTCCACCAATCGTAATTTCAAAGGCCGCATGGGCTCGCGCGACGCGCAATGCTACCTCGCAAGTCCTGAAGTCGTCGCAGCATCCGCCGTCGCCGGTTACATTTGCGGGGCACGCGAGATTTCCAATGGCCTGCCAACCCGCACTTACACGGAATCCCTCAGCCCCGTAGCCACGGAAAAAGTGGAAATCCTTCCGGGCTTTCCTGCGCGCGTCCGCGGGCGACTTGTCTTCCTGCCGCAGGACAACATTAATACTGACGCCATCTACGGCAAGGACTACACCTATCGCGACGACATGACGCCCGCGATGATGGCGAACGTTGTCATGGAAAATTACGACCCGCAATTTGCCGCGCGCACCCAGACCAACGACATAGTCATCGGCGGCTTCAACTTCGGAACCGGCTCCAGCCGCGAACAGGCAGTGACTTGCCTAATAGCAAAGGGCATCCCGCTCGTAATCGCCGCCAGCTTCTCGCAAACCTATCTGCGCAACGCGTATAACAACGGATTTTTGTGCGTCGAAGTTCCGACTCTGATCAAGCGTCTCCGCGAGCAGTTCGCGACCCAGATCGCGGCAAAAGAGAAGACCATCATCCCCGGCGATGTCATCGACATTGATTTCACTTCGTGCGTTATCCACTGGCGCAGCGAAGGTTTCGCGTTTCCTGCGTTGGGCAGCGTGCCGCAATCATTGGTCATCTCGCGGGGCGTGGAGAATTTGGTGGCAAAACGTTTGGGATTGAAATGAATGCAGGTATCAATAGTAAGAAACCAGAGGTAAATTCTTCCTTCTGAATTCTTACTTCTGACTTCAGGAGATGGACGAATGTCAAAGTACACCGTAGTCACCATGCCGGGCGATGGCATTGGCAACCAGGTTTTACCTGAGGCCTTGCGCGTCCTTCGCGCGGCCGGCTTCGACGCCGATTACATCCACGCCGACATCGGTTGGGAATGCTGGCGCAAAGAAGGCAATGCGCTGCCCCATCGCACCATCGATCTGCTGAAGAAATACAAGCTCGGACTTTTCGGCGCGATCACCTCCAAGCCCAACAAAGCTGCCCAGGAGGAATTAATCCCCGAACTCCGCGGCAAGGGATTCGTCTACTACAGCCCGATCGTCACCATGCGCCAGCTCTTCAATCTGGATGTTTGCATGCGGCCCTGCATCGGCTTTGCCGGCAATCCCCTGAACTACATTCGCAAGAACAAGGACGGTCGTTTTGACGAGCCGCAGATCGACACTACTGTTTTCCGTCAGAACACCGAGGGGATGTACGCCGGCATCGAGTGGACGAATCCGCCAGAAAATGTTCGCGCCGCATTGGCCACGCATCCGAAATTTAAGCCATTTGCCAGCGTGCCCGGCTCCGATCTTGCCGTCAGTGTCCGTGTCATCACTCGTGACGCAGCTCGTCGTATCGTCACCGCAGCCTTCGAATATGCCAAGAAGCGGGGCTTCAAAGGCGTAACCATCTGTGAAAAGCCGAACGTGGTGCGCGAAACCTCCGGCATGATGGAAGAAACCGCTAAGGAAGTCGCCAAGAACTATCCTGGCCTCCGTCTCTGGTCGACCAATATCGACGCGCAGCTCATGTGGCTGAACAAAAATCCCGAAGATTACAACGTGATCGTCGCCTCGAATCTGTTCGGCGACATTTTGTCTGACGCATTTGCCGGCCTCGTTGGCGGACTGGGATTCGCCGCCTCTGGCAACATCGGCACAGACGTCGCAGTTTTCGAGCCAACCCACGGATCGGCTCCAAAATATGCCGAACTTGACCCTCCCATCGTAAATCCGATCGCCATGATTCTTTCCGCCGCCATGATGCTCGATCACGCTGGCGAAGGCGCGAAGGCTGAGCGCATTCGCAACGCTATTGCGAGCGTTGTAAAGGAAGGCAGGGTTCGCACCTATGACATGATGCGCCTCCCCGGTGGTCCGCAAGCCATCAGTCAGGGCGCAGCCAGCACGATTCAAATGACGGATGCGATCTTGGAAGCCTTAGTCACAACTTCGAGGCACAAACAGCCAGAGTTGGTAGGAGCTCGATGAGCACGGCAACCATGCAATCAACCAAGCCCGCCGAAGCCGGTCACTGGGGAAAAGAAGTTCGCTCCGACCTGCACGTTGCCTTCGAACCGCGAGAGCGTGGCGGCATCGAGATCATGCTGGAATCCCGTGTAAGCCTCTACTACGGAAATTCCATCCGCGGTCAGGTAAAGAAGGTTTTGCGGGATCTCGGCGTCGACCACGCCCTGGTCACCATTCATGACGAAGGCGCGCTGCCCTTCGTGATTTCAGCTCGCCTTGAAACGGCCGTAAAACGCGCTGGACTCGGCGAGGGCCGAAAGTCGCTTCCCGAAGACCTACCCTTGCCCCAAGCATCGCCCCGTGACCGTTTGCGCCGTTCCCGTCTCTACTTGCCGGGTACCGAGCCGAAATATTTCATCAACGCCTCCCTTCACCAGCCTGACGCGATCATCCTCGATCTGGAAGATTCCGTTCACCACGCAGAGAAAGATGCCGCGAGAATCCTGGTCCGCAATACGCTTCGCGCTGTCGATTTCGGCACGTGCGAACGCATGGTGCGGATCAATCAGTTGCCGCTCGGGCTCGAGGATCTGGACGAAGTTATTCCGGAAGCGCCAGATCTCATCCTGATCCCAAAAGTCGAAACGCCGGAGTACGTGAAACAGGTCGCGATGACGATCGTCGATCTAAAGTCGAGACACGGCATTCATCACCCGATCTGGATCATGCCGATTCTTGAATCCGCGCTTGGAATCGAGAATGCCTTTCAGATCGCCTGCGCATGCCCGACAGTTTGCGCTCTCACCCTCGGCCTCGAAGATTACACCGCCGATCTCGGCGTCGCGAAAACGCCCCAAGGACACGAATCCCTGTACGCTCGCATGCGGCTTGTGAACGCCGCGAAAGCCGCCGGCATTCAAGCCATAGATTCCGTGTTTGGCGATGTCGGCGATCCCGACGGCCTACGCCGCTGGGCGGAGAATTCGCGTGCCCTGGGATTTGAAGGCATGGGCTGCGTACATCCTTCACAAATTCGCATCATCCACGAGGCATTCGCCCCCTCTGACACCGAAATCGCAAAGGCCCTCAAGATCGTCGCCGCCTTCGAAGAGGCGCAGCAGCGCGGCCTCGGCGTCGTGAGCCTGGGTTCGAAAATGATCGATCCACCGGTCGTTGAGCGCGCCAAAAAGTTAGTTGCACGAGCTAAGCAGATGGGGAAATCCCTGTGAACCCTGCACCCTCTGTGTTTGAAGAAGCAATCGAACTCGTCCAAAATGCCGCCGGACGCACCGTTCCCGCGGAAGTCAACGGCAAGCCGCAGACTCCGTTTCTTGGAGTTGGCCAGTACCACCCGCACGGATACAAAGCCGCGCCTCCCACCCGGGCCGCTGCCGATTATCCAGAGAACGGCGACAAGCGCGTTCGCGATCTCGAAACCGCGTTACGCAAATGCGGCCTCCGCGATGGCATGGTCATTTCCAATCATCATCATCTTCGCGATGGCGATAGCGTCGCGCTCATGGCTCTTCAAGCCGCGGCCAAAATCGGCGTCAAAGATCTCACCTGGTTCCCCAGCGCATCATTCCCCTCGCAAAAAGCTGCCATCGCACTCATGGAATCCGGCGTCATTCACCACATCGAAGGCAGCATGAACGGCCCACTCGGCGACTACTGCACGCAAGGCAAGATGCGCGGCATGGGCGTGTTGCGCTCGCATGGCGGTCGATGGCAGTCGATTCAAGATGGCGAGGTACACATCGACATCGCCGTCATCGCTGCCCCTACCGCCGATCCCTTCGGCGACGCCGACGGCTCTCACGGAAAATCCGCTTGTGGCTCGCTGGGCTTCGCGCTCGCCGACTCGATTTACGCCGATCACGTCATCGTCGTCACCGACAATCTCATCCCGTTCCCCTGCATCCCCTGGCAAATTCAAGGCAACAATGTGGACTACGTCGTGGAAGTCGACTCCATCGGCGATCCCGCGAAAATCGTCTCCGGCACAACTCAAATCACTCGTTCGCCCGATCGCTTGCGCATCGCCGAGTTGGTCGCGCGTTTCTTGCGCGAGGCCGGCATCATGCGCAACGGATTTTCTTTCCAAGCCGGAGCTGGCGGAATCGCGCTGGCTTTCGTCGACTATCTCCGCCGCATGATGAAAGAAGACGGCGTGAAAGCCCGCTTCGTACGCGGCGGTTCGACCAACTATCTGGTTGACCTGTTGCAGGAGGGCCTAACCGACTACATCCTCGACGGCCAGACCTTCGACCTCGACGGCGTGAAGTCGATTGCGAGCGATCCGCGACATGTGGCCACGTCGCCATTCACTTCCTACAACTTTCATGGCAAAGGAAATTTCGCTTCAATGGTCGATGCCGTGGTCCTGGGTGCAACCGAAGTTGACATCGACTTCAATGCCAATGTCGTCACCCACTCCGACGGCCGCCTTCTGCACGGCATCGGCGGATGGCAGAACTGTTTGGCCGCTGGCTGCACCATTCTGGCTCTGCCTTCATTCCGCGATCGCATTCCCGTCATCGTCGATCGCGTGACCACGCTAACCGGCCCAGGAGATCTGATCGACGTTGTCGCCACCGAGCGCGGCATTGCGATCAATCCTCGCCGCGCGGATTTGCTCGATGCAGTCAAAGGATCGAATCTACCCATTCGACCGATTCAGGACATCAAAGCCGAAGTCGAGCGCATCTGCGGCGGCGAGCCCGAACGTCCAAAGTTCGGAGATCGCCCAGTCGCAATTGTGAAGTGGGTCGACGGTACCGTGCTCGACACAGTTTGGCAGGTCGGCTAAGGCCCAGGGGTTCGATGTTCAACCCAAAATATGGCCACTGCCAAAAACAGTGGCCCCGTTCTGCAGTGGTCCTTATCTGAATTGCACTAGCACCGAGTTAATCCCCAGACTCCCACTCTTTGAACCCGAGTTGTAGAGAACGATTCGCAGGGGATAGTCTCCCAGTGCTGGGCTTGGCACATTCGCCCATGAACTTACCTTTAATGTATTGGCAGATGATATCGGCACTGTGCCTGTTAGGTCCTGCCAGGTTGAATTGTAGAACTGCGCTTTCGCTGTCGAGCCACTTGGCAAGGCAAGGTTGCCGAGCGAGACCTCGAGCCTGACCTGCCCCGCTCGAGTCATGTCTACCTGAGCGAACTGCGAAGTGTTCACTACGCCCGCCCCAATGGTGTAAGTTCCGGTTGTCAACAAAATTTGCGAAGCTGGCAGTCCTGGCAGACGGTAGGATCCATTGTTATCCGACTCCCGGATCGTTCCGCCGGAGATCGCCAACCAGTATTGGCCCAGTACGGGATTCGGCAGAGGCTCTGAGTTATCAGTCAGACCAATAGAACTCTCTGCCGCAGCGTTTTGCGCCACATTTAATGGCCCAATGCAATTCGTCCCGTTGCTGCCTTGCGAACATTGGGCGGCTGCCAGGCCCGTCAGTAAGAGGATTGTCACAAGATATTTCATGCAACCTCTCTTATTGGATCGTCCCGGTTAAGCCGGTCGGCGCAGGCGGCGGTGTTGGGATACTCAGTGGCCCCACTTCATTGCTGAAGCCGGATTCCCCGCCCGCGCTGACGGCGGTCACTTTGTAGTAGTACGTGCTGCCATTCGTAATGCCAGTATCTGTATAGGTGGTGATTGGCGTCGTGCTGCTATAGAGCAGGGTTTCCCCGCCAGAAGCCGTGCCTCGATAAATGTTATTTCCGGTGATGCCCGATCCTGTACTCTGCGTCCAGTTCAGCAGGACTTGATGTGCCCCGGGAATATTAGGACTGTTGCTGACTTTACCCGTGACTGGCTTGCTATCCGCACTGGCGATGATTGCTAAGAATATGACGATGGGAAAGATGCTCAGACGTCGTATCATTCATGACCTCCATTAATTGGGAATATTGGCTGCGAATTGGCTGCGAATTGGTTGGAATAGGCGGACTCCGAATTAGTGCTGGAGTCATAGGCTGTGCATACGTAATAAAAGGTTGCGTTGCTTGGAACGTTCAGATCGGTGTAACTCAAAGTGGCAATGCCGCTCATCACTTGGGTATATGGCCCGCCGCTCGTGGTACTGCGGTAGACACGGAAGCTGATGGTCGGGCTGGTTTCATCAGACCACGACAACAAGACATAGTGTTTGCCTCCGGCATCGCTCTCGACACTGCCATTTAACGTGACTGTACCCGTAAGGCTGGTCTGCGCGAACGCATTACTCAACAGCAGCGTGAGTGCGAATAAGAGTTTTTTCATCATGTCTTACCTCTTATGTGCGCTTTTCATGCCAAAGTGTGAGTTGTGCGCGGCTCGAGCGCGCGAGTCTCGTCGTGGATTTCCCGTAAGTTTTTTTGTCCATTTCGGTCGCGCAGTGTGACCTGAGTGGATCGAGTGGCGCAGCCAGGATTTGCTCGATGCGATAAAGGCTCGAATCTAACAATCCGTCCGATTCAGGAAATTAAAGCGGAAGTCGAGCGAACCTGCGGCGGCAAACCCGAACGTCCAAAGTTCGGAGATCGCCCAGTCGCAATTGTGAAGTGGGTCGACGGTACCGTGCTCGACACAGTTTGGCAGGTCGGATAGGGCTGAAGGGTCCGGCGGCGGTTCTGAACTGCGCGGTGATGCGCCGGGGGTGAGGACCGTCGGTCGATGAAGCCAATCGGAACGATGGCCTGACTATCACCGTCCAAGCAGGGCGATCACGGCGAAGAATAGTGCAAGTCCAGTGGCGATCGTCATTGCGAAACGAAACCTGGGATGAATTTCCGCAAGAAGCGGCCTGTGCTCATCACAGTAGACTTGTGGAGCTGTCGTTGGGTCGAAGTAATACTTTCCGCGTCTCTCCAGTTGAACAGCAATGTTAAGACCCGCCCTTGTTGCCTGGGCCGTGCATCCCCGCGAGCAGCAATTTGCCATGACACCGTCCGGTAACCGCCGGAGCTGCGGATGAATCGCGTTCATGGCGCCTCCGACCGCAAAGTATGCAAGAAGCATCGCCATGGAAACTGCCACGACAATCGCAACCGCGAGGCCAATCACTGTGGCTCCAATTGTAGCCGCGAGGGGACCTTGGTGTTAAGCGTTGTGAAAGCCCGTTGGAGGCTGATCCCACCGTTAATGGTTCCCCACACGTACTTCAGGGCTTACCCTCGCGAAGCTTCTAACCCGGCCGTTCTCACCGGTGGCATCTTCCTGGAACTGAATCGCGGAATCACCCATACCACGATCCGATATCCCAGCAGCACGCCCAGCACCACCGCATACTCGAGCGGTTTGTGAATGTCAGCTTTCACCAGCCACCAGTAGTGAATCACACCCGCAATGGCGGCGAAGTAAATCAAACGATGCAGCCCCTGCCACCGCTTTCCTCCAAGGCGGCGAATCCAGCCGCTAGTCGAAGTGAAGGCCAAAGGAATGAGCAAGAGAAACCCCGTGAATCCGACCGTGATGAACTTTCTTTTTTCGATGTCCTTTAGCATTGCATGCACATCGAAAAATTTGTCCAGCCAGATATAGGTCAAAAAGTGCAGCGTGACGTAGAAGAACGCAAACAGCCCAAACATGCGGCGAAACCGGATGAGCCAGGGCTGGCCGGTCAACTTCCGAAGTGGAGTGATGGCAAGCGTTACTAATAAGAAGATCAGCGTCCAATCACCGGTCGAATGCGTGATGACCTCAATCGGATTGGCGCCCAGCGCGTTGCTATAGGCCTTCCAGCCCAACCGCGCCAGCGGCCCCAGGCAAGCGAGAAACACCACGGGTTTGAACCAGCGAACTGGCATTGGTCAAAAATTCTTGCGGAGATCCATTCCGCTGTAGAGGCTCGCCACCTGATCGTATCCGTTGAACATGAGCGTCGGCCGCTTGCGAAATTCTCCCAGACGCCGCTCTGTAGCCTGGCTCCAGCGCGGGTGATCCACGTTCGGATTCACGTTGGAATAAAAACCATACTCATCCGGCGCCATTTTGTTCCATGTGTTGAGCGGCTGCTTGTCGGTGAAACGAATCCTTACAATCGCCTTGGCGCTCTTGAATCCATATTTCCACGGCACCACGATCCGCAACGGCGCTCCATCCTGATTGGGCAAATCCTCCCCATACATTCCAAAGCAAAGCAGCGCCAGTGGATGCATCGCCTCATCCATGCGCAAACCTTCTACATACGGCCAATCCAGAACGCGCTCCCTCTGACCGGGCATCTGCTTCGGATCATAGATCGTAGTGAACTCCATAAATTTGGCTTTGCTCAGCGGCTGCGCCCGCTTGATCAGTTCGCTCAGCGAAAACCCTACCCACGGCACCACGATCGACCATCCTTCCACGCAGCGATGCCGGTAAATGCGCTCCTCCGGTGAGGCCATTTTGATGATTGTGTCGACATCGAGTTCTTGTTTTTTGCTGACCAATCCGTCAACCGTGACTTTCCACGGCCGGGTTCTGAAATCCTTCGCCAGCCCGGCGGGCTCGTACTTGTCGGTCGAGAATTCGTAATAGTTGTTGTAATTGGTTACATCTTTATACGGCGTGATCGTCTCCGTGGTCGAAAACGAGCTCTTTTGAATTCCGCTGATCTTGTTGTTAGCCGAGGCTGTAATGGCAGGGGAAATCAATTTTCCGAACCGAGCGCTCACCGCTGCGGCTCCCCCCAGTACTGCCGCCCCGGCAAGAAACTTACGACGGTTCAAGTACAGACTTTTCGGCGTGATCTCCGAAAACCGAATATCCGCCGGTTTCTTAATCAGCATTGACTTCCCCTAATAAAAGTACGGATGCCTCAGCCCAATGGATTGGTGCCAAACAGCCCCTGCAAATCAGATTCGCATTGTTCAAAAAAGTAACAAAGGGTGATGCTTTAAAGCGCTTTAGTATGAAGGCGTTTCGCTGTCGAAAACCGATTACACTTGTAATTGTGACGCCGCTCCTTGCCAACTGTCCCGGAAAGTATTAAATTCCTTGATTCCCCGTTGAATGAAGCGTGGCTGGTATGAAAGTAAGGCGAGGTCCGTCTGCAACGAAATGTTTCTGCCGTCGGCTGCCTTCTCATGTCCCTAGGAGAAAAAGAATGAAAAGTTTGATCAAAGCAGTTCTCGCAATCGCAGCTTTCGCAATGCTGTTTTCGACTTTCTCGCTGGCCGATTCCGGCGGCGACACCTTTAAAGCAAAGTGCGCCATGTGCCATGGTGCAGATGGCAAAGGCGCCACCGGCATGGGCAAAAGCTTGGGCCTTCGCGATCTCGGCTCGGCCGACGTGCAAGGTCAATCGGATGCCGATCTGACTAATATCATCACCAACGGCAAGGGCAAGATGCCGAAATACGACGGCAAATTGACCAAGGACCAGATCAACGACGTCGTAAAATATATTCGTACGCTCAAACACTAAGCTGGCAGGCCAACGCCGTCAGCACACCGGATTCGCGAGGGCAACTTCGGCCGCGCGTCTGCCTCTAATCACGATGGATGCGGACTGCGGTGGAGTTGTCCTGGCAATCTTTGAGCGGCGGGGCAGCCCCCATGTTTAGAAAATTGCTTAGTGCACTCGCAGTCGTAACCTTCAGTTGCGTAACCCTCTTTGGCCAGGATGGGGCATCGGCTCCTGCAACCAAAGATTACTCATTCACTCTTTCTGCCAGCGGAACTTGGACCGACACCGGCATAACCTTGCAGCCCAACGAGACGGTGCAAGTCTCCCCTGCAACTGCATGCACCGCCTCCTCGAACGACAATCTTCCGCTCTCCTCCGCCCCCGCCGGCTCCCTCATCGCAAAATTAGCTGCTGACGCCACGCCGATTCAGGTAAGCTCCAACGGCGACATTGAAATTTCGCAAGCTGGCCATCTTTTCCTCGCCACCAACGGAAAATGTCCGGCGAGCAAAACTGTCACCGTTCACGTCGCGCCGCTCTCACAAAAAGATAGACTCAAGCAACAAGCGGAAAGTGCGGCCGCGATTTTTCTGCAAGGACAATTCGGTAATACCGTGGGCGATGCCGCAGGCAAGCTCCTCGGCACTCCAACGCCAACCGCCGCGACCGCCGCGTCTTTAAAAATTTCCGCCGCGCCGCTCGATCCTCGCCTGCGCAAAGACATCGACGGCCTGCCGCGCCGCGTCAACGATCAGTTCAAGAATCTCGGCGACATGGTTAATTTTGTTTTGATCGGCTCCGAAGCGGACGTCAAAAGCATTTTGACCGCAGCCAACTGGCATGTGGCCGATACCAGCGATACTGGAGCGGTGGTGGCAGCGATCAATAACACGTATCAGAACCAGGATTACATGGCCATGCCGATGAGTACTCTCTACCTCTTCGGACGCCCGCAGGACTTCGGCTACGAAATGGCCGAGCCCATTGCCATGGTTGCCAGCCGGCATCACTTCCGCCTCTGGAAAGCTTCCTTCACTTGGAACGGACAACCCGTGTGGGCGGGCGCGGGCACGCATGACATTGGTTTCGCCAAGGACAAGCGGAACGGCAGCGTCACTCACAAGATCGATCCCAATCTCGATGGCGAGCGCACCAACATTGGCGATAGCTTGCAGAAAACCGGCAAGGTGCAGAGCATGAGCTACTACTCGCCGCCCAACGCAGTCACAGAAGCCAAGAATGCGACCGGCGACAGCTACACCTCGGACGGAAAAATCCTGATAATTTTTCTGAAGTAGCGCTAGCCGTTACTGCACTCGCAGGTATTCCGCTTTCGCCTCGCGCAACACTGGCAGGTCTGGATCCGCATCTTTCCATATCGCAAACAAATCCTGATACGCCAGCCGGCTATGCACTTTGTCTCCCTGCATGGCATAAGCGCGCGCCAATCCAAGCTGCAGCATCGGAAAAAACGGATCCGGGCCAAATGTATTTTTCAAACCGATCGCCCGCTGATAGAGTTGCACCGCGTCCCCCGCCTGTCCTGCTTTTAGAAAAACAAGTCCCCGCAAAAACAAAGTGCTGGAATCCACACGCGCATACACCAGCGCTCCGTCGAGCAAGCTGGCTGCCTGCGCCAGGTCGCCATGGTTCATGGCGATGATCGCTTTCACTGCGGGAACCGAAACAAATTGAACCCAGGTGTCATACGGTCGCTTTTGCGCATCTTCGTTGGCCAAATCCAAAGCCCGTTTCTCTTCTCCAAAGTAGGCCAAAACGCCGGCGACTCCCTCCACTATGTTCGAGGATTTCGAAATCTTGAGTGCCTGTTCTACTGCATCCAATGACTCTTTCTTTTCGCCATAGAGAGCGTCGACCGCCGACTCCTGCTGATACTCTCCCGCGACCACTTCTTTCAGCGCCAGCCGGTCCGCCGCCTCTCGCATTTGCGTGCCATATTCGCGCGCTTTTCGCAGCTCGCCGTGATAGCTGGCCAGGTTCGCATTGAATCCGAGCAAGTTCAGTTGGCCGCCGGGATCATCTTTGAGAAACTGCTGCTCGCGGTCCATGGTCGCAGTGTCGCCCTGCAGCCACGCAATGTACGCCAACTGCGCATGCACACCCCACCCGCCTATCCTTCGTTGTACCGCTTGATTCAATGTCGTCTTGGCTTCATCCAAACGGTTTACGTTGACGTAGCAGTTGGCCAGTAAGGTGTAGTAGTTCGCGCTATCGGGATCAAGTTGCACGGCCTTCTGAGCATTCTGCAATGCGTTGTCGAACTGTCCTAGCCGGTTGTAAATATTCGCGACATTTCCATAAGGGATCGCATCCCGCGGATAGGTTTGCTTATACAGCTCCAGCGCAGTAATCCCCTTATCGAGCTGTCCCGCATCCGCGTAGTAATGCTCCATGATGTAAAACTTCTCGTGCTCACTGGCCCGGTCGCGCAGTTCGAAAGCTTTTTCCCGATACTGCTCGTCTAAATCATGCTGCCCCAGGTTGCCGTAAGTCACCGCCAGCCTGGCCCAGGCCAATGCGAAATTCGGATCCAACTCCACCGCGCGCTTGTATAGAGGCTGTGCCTCTAGATCAGCGCCGTCGAAATGTTTCGCGTCACCGAGAGTAAACGCCTTCAGTGCCTCCAGCGACGAAGTCGTCGCCTCCGACAAAGGCATGTTGTACTTCTGCAACGAAGCCAGCGACTCGCCCAACTTGCGCCGTAATTTCGAGCTCGCGCTGTGCAGCGCATTCAGCACATCTTCTTTATTATCGGCTTGCGCTTGCTCCTGCCCGAGCGATTCGCCCGTCGCCGCATTCACCGCCTCCACCGTGATCACATACTGGCTTCCCAGGCTCGCAATCGAACCCGTGAGCATGGCCTTAATTCCGTCGCGCAGACAAATCTCGCGTCCCACGTCGGCGGTAATGCGATCGTCCGCAGGCCGGCCCATATACTGCAACGTTTGCCGGATCCTCTGATCCGAAACCACGTTGAAATAGGGCGATTGCGAAAAGTCCACCGACTCCGCCTTCTTTAGCGTTCCATCAAACACCGGATCGGCCGTAGTATTCGCGAAATCCGTAACCAGAATCGTGTCCTTCTCGGTCATCGCTACGCTGTGCTTTCGCGAGAAAAAGACGAATACCCCGGCTGCGACCGCGATCAACACGACCGCCACATAAATCCACGTCCTGCTGCGCGTTTCCGCGACGCCTATTCGCCCCGAGGAGCCGTGGGCCACGCCAATCGTTCCCGACTCCGTGTCCCGCCGCAGCCGCTTGAGATCAGCTCGAACTTCCGCCGCGCTTTGATAGCGCAGATCTTTATCTTTCTCGAGCAGCTTGGTGATGATGCCTTCGAGCGGCGCCGGCACTTCTGGATTCAGCCGCACCGCCGGCACCGGCGTGCGATTGAGAATCGCTTCAAAAACCACCGCCGATGTTTCACCGCGAAATGGCAGCGTTCCCGTGCACATTTCATAGAGCACCGTGCCGAACGAAAACAAATCAGTTCGCGGATCAAGGTCCTTGCCTCGCGCCTGCTCCGGCGACATGTATGCTACCGTGCCGACGGTCGAACCCGGGCTGGTCAGCGTCAACTCATCGATCGTGACGGCCGATCCCATGGTCGCGGTCCCGAGAACCGCCTCCGGCTTCAAATGTTTCGCCAAGCCAAAATCCAGCAGCTTGGCCTGATTGCGCGTGGTCACGAAAATGTTCGCCGGCTTGATATCGCGATGCACAATCCCCTTGGCATGTGCCGCATCCAGCGCATCCGCGATCTGGATGCCCAGGTCCAGCACGGCATGTATCTCCATCGGATGAGCGCCCATCAGTTCTTTGAGCGTTTTGCCCTCGAGCAATTCCATCGCGAGGAACAGACGCCCGTCCTCAGCCTGCCCGATTTCATAAATTGTGCAGATGTTGGGATGGTTCAGCGCCGAAGCCGCCCGTGCTTCAGATTTGAAGCGCTCCAGCACGGCAGGGTCTTTTTCCAGCTCTCCCGGCAGAAACTTCAGCGCTACGTGCCGGCCGAGATTGAGGTCCTCGGCCTCATATACCACGCCCATGCCGCCGCCGCCAAGTTGCTGCAGGACGCGGTAGTGGGAGATGGTCTGACCAATCATGAAACGCCCATTTTCCGGGAGCACTTTCGATGTTAGCTGCGAGGGAAGGCCCCGTCAAACACTAGAGAAGATACGTAGAAACACAAAGTTTTGTTCGGATGCGGGGTGATTTCGTTGACCACGGTCCGCGAGCTAACGTGGCATAACAAAATGTTTCTGTGGGCTGCCCCGCTCCTTGCCGCTTTTGCAAGGGGCGGGCGGGGGATCACCCCAGCTTCTTCCTGGCCAGCGGCCGCGCAAACGCGTTCCCCGGATTGTGATTGTTAAACGTCATCACCTTCCGGTAGCAATCCATCGCCTGATCTTTCTCGCCCGACTTTTCGTAGGCTTCGCCCAACAAAGCAAGAATGAACGGATCGTTCTGATCCGCCTTCTGCAGATCGGCAATCGCGGTCTTGTAGTCGCCTAAATAGAACGCGACGTAACCTGTTAAATAGGGAAAAAACTTCTCCTGCTGCGGATTCTTCGCCTTGTCGAGCGCAGCCTTTGCCGCATCCACTTCTTTCTTCGCCTCGTCGGCATCGCCGCGCCGAGCCGCAATTCGCGCCTGCGCGTGCGCCCAGCGAAATTCCCACAAATATTTGTAATTATCTTCGAGACTGGGCTTACGCAACGCGGTTTGATATCCGACCTGATACCACCTGTACGCGCCATCCAGATCGCCCGATTCCAGCGCAATCCTTCCCATCTCGTTGGCAATCTCTCCGGCGCCAGAAAAATCCTGACTCGCCGCGCGAGCGTCGAAAACTTGCTTCTCGTACTTTTCCGCTTCGCTTGCCTTACTCTCGAAGGCGTACGACACCGCCATCGCCCGCAGCGCCAGCTGTTGCTGGTCGCCCGACGCCGCTCCAATCGCCTTTTCGAAATGCCCGCGAGCTTCGCTGTAGTTGCCTTGCAAATCCAGCGAGATGCCCATGGCCAGGTGCGCATCGAAGAGATTCGGCTCCATCTGCAGCGCTTGCTGATAGAGCGCAATGGCCTCGCTTTGCTTGCCCTCGCTGTTCAGCTTTTGTCCCTGCTTCACCAGCTTGATGGCAGCGCGATCTTCAGCGTCCTTGGGCTGTGCCACTAGCCCTGCGGAGAGCAGCAAAGTTCCACAAAGGGCTAGAACAGAGATAGAGGATCGAAAAGAAAAGTGCGCTTTCATGGCGCAGATTATGACACAGGGCGGAGTCGCGTGCCAGAAAGCGTTTGGGTGGGCTCCTGGGAGAAGCAGGGGCAATAGCTCTCCGGCTCGGCGGCTTTGTCCGCTACTTCAGCCTCACGCTTACTCGACCAGATTTTGGAATGCTCGCAATGAAAGGAGGATTTTCCTTTCGGTAGATACGTGCAATGTCCCGTAGTGCCGCGATCAACATTTCGGCCATTTCCACGCCGCTGTAGTTGCCGGAACTGAAGTAGAATTCGCGAATCTTGTGCTGGCGAACTGCGAGTTTCTCTAATTCGTTATATCGGATGCGCTTGTCTTTCGTCAGCAAAACCCAGCCTTTCTCGCCAACCAGTGGAAGCCATTCCGTGTCCTCTGTGCCTGGGGCAAAGTGCTGGCAGTGGCGCTCGTGACGCACGCCATGTTGAACGAGAGCTTCGAGAATCGGTTTGCAGTTGTGAAGATTTTCGTCGAGATAAAGCACGAAGTCTTCAGGCAGCGACAGCGGCCGTCCTCTGCTCCCAGCGGATTGCTTCTTCGATCTTTCGCGGCTCGACGCCATATTCAGCAGCGAGGTCGTCTATGGATTCGCGGGCATTGAACCTGGAAGCGACCACTGCGGTCGAAATGCCGGTACCCGTGATCACCGGCTTGCCGAAACCCACTGCGGGATTGATCTGGATGAACCTTGGCTCGTCGTGCTTGCGCTCCATGACAAATGGGTACAGCTTGAACAGGCCTTTGGGGTCGCGTTCGATGCGTTCGAGGTAAAGCTCCATCACGCCGGGCATCAGAATTTGCTCGTCTTTTGAGAGGCTCACAATCTTGCCTAGGTGCTCGATGAAGAGGTCGCGGCGATCGGTCTGGAATGCCTGCTCGATCAGCGGATGTTTATGCTGAACATACTTGGCAAGCGTGGCCAGCGCCTTTCGTACTTTGGGAATTCGCACATCGTAGATCGCCCGCATGCTGCTTAGCATGTAGCATTCGAGCAGATTGCTGAAAGAAAGGCGCGCCGGTTCTGTGCTGGCGAGCTTGATCAATGGAGAAACCGATCCTCCGCCTTTGACCCAATAGACGAGAGTATTCTGCGGCACCAGGAGGTACTGCGCCGCCTCCGCGACGCCGTAGATTGGAGTTTCCATTAAAGTTGAGTCGGCCATTCTATGCCCCCTTAGACGGTTGAGCGCAGAAATTCGAAGAAGCGGACTGTCAAAAGCTGTTTTAATGGATCTTCTACTAGACTGACTTGTAGAAGTTGCCCAATCGTAGCCTTCAAAATATTGTCATGCCACCAAAGTTGATTGATTGGAAACGATTGAGTCATAGCGGTGGTGTCGACCAAGAATTCCACCAGAGGTATTGCATTACGCATCAAAATTGCGCGCCATATGTAACGGGGATGGCCCTCGACTAGAAGTTTCTCAAGCCTCTCTTGGGGAACGCCTATTTCACCTGTCCTAGCTTTTTCCTTGAAATCATTCGACGTCATCAAGGACAAATCCCATTCGAATGTGCCTGGCAAGGAAGCAATAGTGATTAGCTCCCCCAGTCGCTTCAGCCATGGCAGGACTTCGAGATATGCCAACCTGATCTTCGCATACAGAGGGATAATCACAACTTCCGGTATCAATTCGTTGGGCCATCCGCCAGTAAACTTGACGATGCCGTCCGGAGCCGCAGGCGGAATAACTTTGAGTCTGGAAAACGGCCCGACCTGATCATCGTGGGCATAGAATTCGTCTATCCGCTGTCCTACGAGTGGTATCCCAGCTGAGGGAGAGGCCCCTTCTGAAGAAAGCACAGAACTTGGATTAAGTGAAAACCCCGCCAAAGTAAGCGCATGTCTTCCATTGCTTGCAATTCGCACAACAAGTAGCACAGGGGCACCCAGTTTCAGATACCCATAAAGCAGCGACACCAGAGGTATTCCCGGCTTGACCTCGATGACTTCAGGCTCGAGCCCCACTGCAGCAATGGCATTGCATACCTGTTCCACTTTTAGACCATGTGAGGGAAAGGGACGCGAATCCTCAAGAACGCGGTTTGCAGATCTTGTAATGGTAGCCGGAGTCGGAGCAAGTGATTGAAAAAGATCGCGATCTCTTTGAAAGCACGCCCACAAAGCAACCGTGGCGCACGCGGCCAGCGCTCGGTCCTGTTCTTGATAGGCCAAACTATCAATCTCTAGCCCTAAACCAAACAGGCTTACCCTATACCGTTTTGTGCACGGGTAATTTCTTCGACCTGAAGCTGGGGGATAAGTTTTCAGCACTGTCCGGCCAATAATGGCTCTGGGCAGGGGTCTAGCGACCACGAAACCTAGATATCCTTCGGCGAACCTCTGAACGACACCCGAGTCAGCTTTATTGAGGATGATGTTTTTGAAGTCGTCATTCGTTACTTCGGTCGCAAAAAAATGGATCCGTTTACACGTTTTTGGGTATTTTTCAAAGCATTTCGCATAAAAGCTTGCGTAGTCGTCGAGATAATCTCCGTCGACGTATTCATTTTCAATGACGATTGTTCTTGCACCGATTTCACGGAGGTAATCGCTCAAATATGCTGCGCGACGGTTGGCTGAAACCTCTGCTACTGCACACTCGCAGTCAAGCGCTTCGAATAGCTTTTCTTGCGAAAATGGCGCAACGACGAAGAAAGGCGGCATCCGGCATTACACACTCACGACCCACTCGAAAACTTCCTCACTTGTTTTCTGAGCCTCTTCCAAGGTCATAATCACCGCATTCACGCGTTCGATGCTCTGTTCAAGCGCACGACGCGTTTGCTCGGGATCGAATTCGGGATTAGGAATGTTTTTATTTTTCAGTTCTGTCACCGAAGTCTCCTTACCCGGAGATTCTAGGGAAATAAGGCTATTTGGAAGCGAACGTTAAATCTATAGTTGCCTAATGTCAAGTATCTCGCAAGTTACGGAGGTCTTCAACCGAGCCAAACCAAATTCACTACTTTTCACCGCCCTACTGTATCAGCGTCCCGTTTGGCGGCTCTTCTGCCAGCGGAATCACCACGGCTGCCGCCACTCGGTCTCCCGCCTCAAGCTGCAATAACCGCACGCCCTGCGCCGCGCGGCCGGATTCGCGAATCGTGCTCGAATCCATGCGGATGATTTTGCCGTACTGGCTGATCAGCATGACTTCCGATTCTTCCGTCACCTGCGCAATGCCCGTGACCTTGCCGTTGCGAGCCGTGGTCTTCACATTGATCACGCCCGACCCGCCGCGTCCCTGTAGACGGTATTCCTCGGCGGGTGTGCGTTTGCCATAGCCATTTTCGGTGACAGAAAGGATGAGGTTACCTGGCTCCGGAAGCAGTTCCGCAGCATCCTTGGTGGCCGGCTTGCCCGCAGGAGCCGCGCCTGGCTTCGGTGTCGTCGCCATCCCGACGATGTAGTCGCCTTCGTCGAGTCTCATGCCGCGCACGCCGGAAGCCGGTCGTCCCATCGGCCGCACATCGTCTTCTTCAAATCGAATCGCCTGCCCATCATGCGACGCCAGAAATATGATCTGGTTTCCATCCGTCAACGTAACGCCGACCAGTTCGTCGTCCTTGTCGATGCCAATCGCAATAATCCCGCGTGACATTACATGCGAAAAATCTTTCAGTGCAGTTTTCTTTACGGTTCCGTTCCGCGTCGCAAAGAAAATGTACTTCCCTTCTTCTTCCAGATCGCGCACCGCCAGCATCGTCCGCACCGTTTCTCCAGGCTGCAGCGACGCCAGGTTCCCAATGTGCTTGCCTTTGCCCGCCGCGCTCACGTCCGGCGTCTCATACACCTTCAGCCAGTACACGCGTCCGGTATTCGTGAAAATCAGGATGTACGCATGGGTCGACGCAATAAACAAATGCTCGACAAAATCCTCGTCGCGCGTCTTCATGCCCGTGCGGCCCGTGCCGCCGCGCCGTTGCATGCGGTAAGTCGAAATCGGCGTCCGCTTGAGATAACCGCCATGGCTCACCGTCACCGCGACCTGCTCATCGGCAATCAGGTCTTCCAGTTGAATTTCCGCCGCTTCATCTTCGATCTTCGTCCGCCGCTCGTCGCCGTAGAGCTTCTTGATCTCTTCCAGCTCTTTGATGATCACGCCGCGCAGCTTCTTCTCCGACGCGAGAATCGATTCGTATTCCGCGATATTCTCCCGAACCTGTTTCAGCTCATTCGTGATCTCATCGATCGAGAGCTTGGTCAAGCGATGCAATTGCAGTTCAAGAATCGCGTCCGCCTGAATTACCGTGAACGGCTTTTCGACATCCGGCTTCGGCGCACGTCCGGTGATATTGATGTCAATTTTCTTTCCGGCAAAGTACGCCACCAAATTTTCCCGGGCTTCGGCACGGTTGGCGCTGCCACGAATAATGACAATCACATTGTCCAGATGATCGAGCGCTTTGATGTAACCTTCGAGAATGTGCTCGCGGTCTTTCGCCTTGCTCAACAAGAACGCGGTGCGGCGCCGCACCACATCCACGCGGTGATCGATGAAATGCTGGATCGCCTGGATCAGTCCCATTTCCTTGGGCTGTCCATTCACCACCGCCAGGAAGATCATGCTGAAACCTTCCTGCATCGAGGTGTGCTTGAAGAGCTGATTGAGCACCAGTTGCGGCTCACCTCCGCGCTTCAGTTCGACCACGATTCTCATGCCATCCCGGTCGCTCTCATCCCGCACGTCGGAAACGTCGTCTATGGTCTTGTCGTTGACTAGGTCGGCTATACGCCGGATCAGGGTGGCCTTGTTGACCTGATAAGGAATTTCTGTCACCACAATCGCTTGGCGCTCTTTGGTGATGTTTTCGATCGCGGCGCTGGCGCGCATCATGAAGCGGCCGCGGCCCGTCTTGTAGGCGTCGAGAATTCCCGCTTTGCCGTGAATGATGCCGGCTGTGGGAAAATCCGGCCCCTGCACCATCTTTAGAATTTCCGGCAATGTCGCGTGCGGGTTGTTGACCAATGTGATCGTCGCGTCGACGATTTCGGTCAAGTTGTGTGGCGGAATCTTTGTGGCCATACCGACGGCGATGCCATCTGAACCATTGATCAGCAGATTCGGGATGCGGGTTGGGAGCACTACCGGCTCCTCGGTGGTATCGTCAAAGTTCGCGACAAAATCAACCGCATCTTTGTCGATATCCATCAACATCTCTTCGGCGATTCGGGTCAGGCGGCACTCGGTATACCGATAAGCCGCTGCAGGATCGCCATCGACCGAACCAAAATTTCCCTGGCCGTCGATCAACGGATATCTCAGGCTCCAAGGTTGTGCCAGGCGCACCAACGCGTCGTATACCGCGCTGTCACCATGAGGATGGTATTTTTTGAGAAGTTCGCCCACAACGCCAGCACACTTGCTGGTCTTGCGGTTGTGCAGCATGCCCATGTCGTGCATCGCGTACAGAATTCGCCGATGCACCGGCTTCAATCCGTCACGCACGTCGGGCAGCGCTCGGCCAATGATCACCGACATCGAATAGTCGAGATACGACCGCCGCATCTCATCTTCAATGTTGACCGGCTGAATATTCAGCGCGCCCGGGCTACCGCCATCGCCGCCGGGCGGAGGCGTTAAAGGAAGTTGGGGATTCTGTTCATCTGCCATAAAGAAGCGATCAGCTCCTAAGCTTTCAGCTTCCAGCTACAACCTGGTCCTTGTCATTCCGCGCCGTTCGCAGGCGCAGCTTCTGCGCCGAGAACGTATCGAAGAACCTGCAGTTTGGTTGTCCTCGCGAATCTTCTAAACGATTGCATTTACAGGATGTTAGCTTAGATTTGTCTACGGACAATTATACCATGAAAGTGGCCGGAAAATGGCCCGGCGATTGACGATTACGATTCCTCCTACGGCCGCGTCACCACCTCGTTTGGATAGGAAGGAAGCACAAATTTGACGCCGCTTTGTTGATTGGCTTTCAGCGTGGCCGGAATATCGAGCGCCGCGAGCCGCACTATCTTGTTCCAATATCCGTCGACCCAGTAATTACCGCGCGCATAAAGCTTGCCGCTCTCAATTACGTAGTCGATGACTTGTTCGCGATGCCCATCGCGATAAATCAGCACCGCTGGCGGAAGGTCGGTCGCGGCCGTTGTAACCGATCGTGACACTGCTTCGGAATAATCCTGCTCCGCGCTGGCTTCGTGCTCGCCGCTTGATCGCGCGTAATGATCGCCTTGCCACTCGATCAGCACAGACTCGGGCAAGCGTTGGGAATCAGCAGGCGAAGCCGCGGTTGGCTGAACCACCACGACTGGCGGCGAGGGCGCCTGGTAGGCCAGCGATTCGTAAGGATAATCAGGGTAGAAGTAGGGGTCGCCCCAAAACGCAGCGGAACGGTCGCCGCGATTCCCGGTGAATCCACCGCGAAAGCCACCATGAAATCCGGACGCGCCGCCGCGCATTTGCGCCCAAGCTCCTGACGCGAATGCCACCACCAAAACTAAAACGATAATTAGCTTGGGATTTCCGACCGGTAGGCTGTACAAACCGCGATGCATAAAGCTTTTGCCGAGTTCCGCTTTCTCAAAATATAACACGACGGAGCCGGCTTCATCTCCGTCGCGTCAATTTCGATCGGCAGCAAAACTAAGGTCGAGCTTCGTAAACAATATTGAACGGAGTCTCGGTCGCACGGCGGAAGCGGTTGAATCCCGCCGCGCCGACTACCTCGCGGATGCGTTTCTCACCCGCCTGCGCACCCAGACACAGCCCAACTTCCTGCGACCGTGAACAAGGCGTGCAAAGCAAAGTTGAGAACGAATAGTACACGCGCCCCACGGGGTTCAGATTGTCCTTCAGTGCATCGTTGGCAAAAGGTTCGACAATCATCCACGTCCCATCCTTCGCCAGCGATTGCCGCACATGCGCCGCCGCTCCAACCGGATCTCCCATGTCATGCAGGCAGTCGAAGACCGCGACGAAATCATAGTCCTTGCCGGGAAATTCCTTCGCTTTGGATACTTCGAACGTGACTCGATCCGCCAGGCCCGCGCGCTTAGCAGATTCGCGTGCCGCCTCGACCGATTTGTCGTGATAATCGAATCCGAAGAATCGAGACTTCGGGAAAGCCTGGGCCAGCAGCAACGTCGAAGCTCCTTTGCCGCAGCCGACATCAGCTACTCGCGCGCCTGCTTCCAATTTCTCTTTCACCCCTTCCAACGCCGGAATCCACGAGGTCACCAGATTAGCGGCATACCCGGGGCGAAAGAATTTTTCGCAACCGTGGAAGACGCCGTCGTCGTGCTCATGCCAGCCCATGCCAGCCCCGCTGCGGAACGACTCCGCGATCCGCGGGACCGCTGCCAGCGATCCCAACGCCAGTTCGAACGCTCCCGGCAAATAAGCCGGACTGTCTTCGTTCGCCAGCGTGAAGGCTTGCTCTTCACTGAGCCCGAATTTATGCGTCTTCTCGTCGTAGGTGATGTACCCTCCCGCTGCCTGCGAAGAAAGCCATTCGCGCAGGTAGCGCTCATCAGTTTGAGTCTTCGCAGCCAGTTCTGCGGGGCTCATTGGGCCGGTGGCAAGGGCCTTGTATAGCCCCAACTTTTCGCCGATCACCACCATCCCGGCATGCACTGCCGCACCGAGATCGCCTACGAAGCGCCCAATAAAAGCATTCAGCTTGTCAACGTTTAAAGTTGGACCTTGCGTCGTGCTCATGGAATCATCCTCCCTGTTGAAATTTGTCGAGCACTTAGGTTTGATCGTAAAACTTCAGCGCCATGGCCCCGTGCGTTGCAGCACCGCCGGCGCGTAACGCGGCCGCAATCAGCGAGGCTTCGGTTACCTCCTCGCGCGATGCCCCGGCAGCTTTGGCGTTCTTCGTGTGCACTTCAATACAGTACGGACATTGGGTCGTGAAAGCGACACCCAACGCGATCAGCTCACGATACTTTCTGGGGATTTTACCGTCGTCCCGGCCGACGATCTTGTCTAAATTCAGCCAGGCGTTGAATTCCGTGGGCGCGAGTTTGCCCATCTCTTTCAAGAACCTCAAATCACCCACATCGTGGTAATGTTCGCTCATTGAGCTCTCCTTTTTTGGCCTTGCCTCAGTAGTCACACTAGCAGAGGAAAAAGCTTGACTTCAAACGGTAGGCGCCCTTGACACTGCCGCCTCCCCGCCGTACAGTTTCGGTCAAATCGACAGGAGGCCTTTTATGTTTAGCGGATTCAAGCAGTTTATTCTTCGTGGCAACGTCATTGATATGGCCGTGGGCGTGGTCGTGGGCGCGGCTTTCGCTACGGTGGTTTCCGCCTTCACTAAGGACTTACTCACCCCGCTTATCGCCGCCATCGTGGGCAAACCAGATTTTTCGGCCATCAAGTTCACCGTCAACGGCAGCATGTTCGCGATCGGCGACTTCATCAACGCCGGCATCTCGTTTCTGCTGGTGGCTGCCGCAGTCTATTTCTTCGTCGTCACCCCGGTGAACCTGCTGGTCGCGCGCATGCGCAAAGCTCCCGCGCCCGCTGACCCTACAACCAAAAAATGTCCGGAATGCTTGAGCGAAATTCCTATCGATGCGCGCCGCTGCGCGCACTGTGCCCAGCCGGTCACCGTGGGAATGGCGGCTTAGTTTTTCTTGAGAAGGAAAATGGCTTACACAACGCTGGTAGTGTCTTGCTTGAGCTTTTCTGCCTGATAGTGGGTTACCAGCGCCTCGACGATCGGCTGCAGTTTGCCGTCCATCACTTCTTGCAATTGATGGATGCTTAACCCAATGCGGTGATCGGTCATGCGGTTTTGCGGGAAATTATAGGTGCGGATCTTTTCGCTGCGATCGCCGGATCCCACCATGGCTTTGCGCTCTTTGGCCAGCGCTTCCTGCTGCTTCTGCATCTCCATCTCGTAGAGCCGCGACCGCAGCACTCGCATCCCTTTCTCGCGATTCTTGATCTGCGACTTCTCATCCTGGCAACTCACCACCGTATTCGTTGGAATATGCGTGATTCTCACCGCTGAATACGTCGTATTCACCGATTGTCCGCCCGGCCCCGACGAACAGAACGTATCAATCCTCAAATCTTTTGCTTCAATCTTGATGTCGACATCTTCCGCTTCCGGCAACACCGCAACCGTTACCGCTGAGGTATGCACTCGTCCTTGCTGCTCAGTAGCCGGAACCCTCTGCACGCGATGCACTCCGCTCTCATATTTCAGCCGCGAGTACACCCGCTCGCCCTGAATCATCGCAATGACTTCTTTCAGCCCGCCGACGCCCGACTCCGACGTCGACAGCACTTCTACCTTCCATCCTTGTGTCTCTGCGTACCGGGTATACATGCGAAACAGTTCCGCCGCGAACAACGTTGCCTCGTCACCGCCCGTCCCCGCACGAATTTCCAGAATCACATCTTTTTCATCATTCGGATCTTTCGGCAGCAACAAGAATTTGAGTTCCTCTTCCGTTCCTGCCACTCGCGCTTCCAGTTTGTCGAGTTCCTCCTGCGCGTACGCCCGCATCTCCGGATCCTTCTCTTCCGCCAGCACTGCTTTGCTCTCCGCAATCCCGCGCTTCAGGTCCTTATACTCGCGATACTTTTCTACGACCGGCGTAATCTCGCTATGCGCCTTGGCAGTCTTCTGGTATTTCGACGAATCGTTGATCGTCTCCGGCGACGCCAGCGCCTGCGTCAGCTCTTCATATCGCGCTTCGATTTGATCAAGTCGTTCAAACATAAATTCGTCGTTGGTCGCGGGTCATTGGCTGTTGGCCGTCGTTCTGGCTGCGGATTCGTGGAGCGAGTTGATTAGTCCGCTTAGAGCACGCCCAACTTTTTCAGCCAACTCAGAAAGACCCCGTCCATCCTCTTTTGATCGATATTGTAATTCCTCAGCAATCAGCATTTGCGTTTCCAATTCCAACAAGGACCCTCGCGCGTGAAACAGAAAGTGAGCAAACTCTTTGTTCGACTTATGCCCTTTGCCCTCGGCGATATTGCTAGGGACAGAAACCGCTGCACGGCGAATCTGTTGGCCGAGGCCATAAAGCTCATGCTTCGGAAAACGATTTGTCGCTTTGTAAACCTCTAGTGTCAACTTCATTGCGTCCTGCCACACTCTTAAATCCTGAAATGATGATGGCATGCGAACCTCCATCATCGTTACTACCCCTTGCCGGTTGAGTTGTATGTGATAAGTAACCCATGCGCTGACGAGGGTTTACCGACGGGGGCAGAAAGGGCGTGTGAAAAATAAGCCTGGGACCTAGTGCCAACGACCAACAACCAAGGACCAACGACGGTTCAGGAAACACCAACGACGGTTCACGCTATCACCAACTCGCCGCCGCGCTGCTTTTCCAGTGACATGGCCTCATCCAGTGCCACAATCGCGCACTGGGCCTGCTCATCGGAGGGTGGCTGCGTGGTGATCCGCTGCAGCCACAGCCCAGGTGTCGTCATCAGTGCGAACAGCGATCCACGATGTTTCGCGGCAAAGCGAATCACTTCGTACGAAACTCCGGCGATCACCGGCAGCAACGCAATCCGCAGCGCAAACCGCGCCCAGAAGGTTGTCACCGGAAATAACATATAGACCCCGATCGAGATGATCATCACCGTCATCAGGAAACTGGTCCCGCAGCGCGGATGATAGGTCGAATACTTCTGCACCGCCGCGGTTTCAAGCGGATCGCCGTTCTCAAAGGCGAACACCGTTTTATGTTCTGCCCCGTGGTATTCGTAAACTCGCCGAATATCGGCCCACAGCGAGGTCGCCCAGATGAAAGCCAGGAACAGCGCCAGCCGGATCACCCCATCGACCAGGTTGAACATAATCTGACCGCCCAGCGCGGGATCCACCTTCTTCAACTCCGTCGCTGCCAGCAACGGAATGTACTTATACATAAAGATGAAGAAGCCCAGCGAGATCACGATATTGACCGTCGCAATCCATCCGCTGATCTCAAATTTCTTCTTCGGCTCGGCTTCCTCAGTCTGCGGTTGCAATTCGTCCAGCACTACGTTCGCCGAAAACTTCAGCGCCCGGAATCCCAACGTCATCGCATGGCCCAGCGTCATCACTCCGCGCACTACTGGCCAGCCCATCCACTTATGTTTCTCGGAGAGTTTTTCCAGCGGTTCGCAATGTGTCACCACCTCGCCCGTCTGCTTGCGGACGGCAATCGCCCACGCATGCGGGCTGCGCATCATCACGCCTTCGAGCACAGCCTGCCCGCCGACCAGAGTCTCTTCGCCGCCTTCGAGCGCGGGCAAAAGTTGCACCGCCGCCAGAAACCGCCACATTGTTCGGAAAAACCGCATGGAGATTGGATGATCCTTGGGTCCTGCGAGAACCATGAGTAGAGTACCACAGCCGCGCTTCATTTAGGATGACCTTGCGGCGCAGATAACTGCCTTGTTGCCAGGTACTTCCCCTGCCCGGGAGCAAACGCGCAAACTTTATCATGCGGAAACTTGCCCAAGCCTGCGAACAAATCGCCGCCACAACCAAAAAACTGGAGAAAATCGCCGTCGTCGCGAGCTATTTCCTCTCGGTTTCGCCCGAAGAGGCGAGTGTCGCCGCCGTCTTCCTTTCCGGCCGACCTTTTCCTGTCTGGGAGGAAACCACCCTGCAAGTCGGCGGCAGGCTGCTCTGGCGTGTCGTCCAGGAGATTTCCGGCAAAAGCGTGCAGGAACTCACCGCAGCATATCGTCGTTTGGGAGATCTAGGAGCGGTCGCGGGGGACATCCTGGATGCTAGTGCAGACAAGGTTTCTGAATTAAAAACTCCGGAAATCCAGGATTTCTTCCGCCGTATCGCTTCCGCTCGTGGCCCCGCAGCCAAGTCTGTTCTCGTTCGCGAACTTCTCTCTCAACTCACGCCAATCGAAACCAAATACACCATCAAAATTATGACCGGCGATCTGCGCATCGGCCTCAAAGAAAGCCTGGTTGAGGAAGCCATCGCCAGAGCCTACGGCGCAACTCTCGCCCAGGTTCAGCGGTCCAACATGTTGCTCGGCGATATCGGCGAAACCCTCAAACTCGCTGCCAGCAGTCGCTTGGCCGAAGCTCACATGCGGCTCTTCCATCCTCTCGGCTTTATGTTGGCAAGTCCCGCTGTTTCAGCCGAAGAAGCCCTGAGCTATTTTGAAAATGCCCTCGTCGAAGATAAATATGACGGCATTCGCGCCCAGGCCCACTGTTCCGCCGATGTCATCAAAATTTTCTCCCGCACCCGCGACAACATCACCGAATCTTTCCCCGAGCTTCCGCACGCGCTCGCCGGACTTCCTCGCGACGCCATCCTCGACGGCGAGATCGTCGCCTGGAGCTACCTCACCGCCGCGTCCGGCGAGCCCGGTCGCGCCCTGCCTTTCAGCGCTCTCCAGCAACGCCTCGGCCGCAAGAAAGTTAGCGAGGAGCTCATGCGCCAGGTCCCCATCGCCTATCTCGTTTTCGACGTGCTCTATGACGGCGGTGAATTGCTCATCGATCGCCCCTTGCTCGAACGAAGCAAAGTCGTCGATGAACTGTTAAGCAATCGTGTGCCAGGAACGAAGCCGACTAACCCTCGCGATCAAGGAAAGCTCGCTTTCGATTCGGAAGAAAATGTGCCCACCGCCCAAGTCATTCGCGCTCCTGTCTTCCGCGTCTCCACATCGGAAGAACTTGATCAACTTTTCGACGCCTCGCAAGCCCGCGGCAACGAAGGCTTGATGATCAAGGATCCCGAATCTGCTTACTCGCCGGGCAAGCGCGGCAAATCCTGGCTCAAGCTCAAACGCGAACTCGCAACCCTCGATGTCGTCGTCACCGCCGTCGAATACGGCCACGGCAAGCGCATCGGCGTGCTGAGCGATTACACCTTCGCTGTCTGGGACGGAGACCGCTTAGTCAACATCGGCAAAGCCTACTCCGGCCTCGCCGACGCCGAAATCACAGAGATGACTAAATGGTTCCTCGATCACGTAGTAGAAGATCAAGGCTTTCGCCTGATCGTCGAACCAAGAATTGTGCTGGAAGTGGCTTTCAACAACATGATGCGCTCTGATCGTCACAACAGCGGATTCTCATTGCGCTTTCCAAGGATTGTCCGGTTAAGGCAAGACAAGTCGCCTAAAGACGCAGACACGATTGAAACGGCAAAGGAAATTTACGACAAGCAGAAATGAGTACTCTGCACCTAGCAATCAGTGGCTGTGCCCATGGTGATGCTCTTCCTCATTCACCGGAATCACGCATCCATGCGCCACTTCGCACTCTACGTGCTCAAACTGGATGGTGGTGTGGTCGATCCGGAATTGATGATGCAGCCGATCCTTCACATCGCGCAGAATTCGCTCACTCACCGACGGAGGAATATCCGCAATCGCAATGTGGCACGACAGCGCTGCCGTCTCTGATCCGATACTCCACACGTGCAAATCGTGCACGTCATTCACGCCCTCAACCGCGCAAATGCAGCGTTGCACCCGCTCTAACTCAATTCCTCGTGGCGTGCCTTCGAGAAGGATATTGAGCGTCTCGCGCACAATCCCAAATCCTGACCACAAAATCAGCGCCCCAATCCCGAACGAAAGCGCCGAATCAATCCAATATTGCCCGGTCGCCAGAATCGCCCAACCGCCCACGATGACAGCCGCCGTCGAAATCGTATCTCCGATCTCGTGCAGCAGCGCGCTGCGGATGTTCACATCTCGCCTGGCTCGAAGCAGAAGCAGGGCGATCACTCCGTTCATGACCACCCCGGCGGCAGCTACCCAGATCATCGTCCCCGCATGCACATGCTCGGGACTTCGCAACCGCCGAAACGCTTCGTAGAAAATAAAAAAAGAAACCGCCAGTAGCGATCCCGCATTCACCAGCGCAGCCAGCACGCCCGCTCGATGCCATCCGTAAGTTTTGGTCGCACTCGGGGGCCGACCTTCCAGATAAACCGCCACCAGTGAAAGCAGCAGCGCCAGCAGATCCGTCAGATTGTGCCCAGCTTCGGAGAGCAACGCCAGGGAATGCGCCCGAATCCCGGCGACCACCAGCAAAATAATGTAAGCGGAAGTGACAAGCAGCGAGATCCTCAAAACTTTTGAGGTGCTCTCGTCCCCAGCATGGCTGGCATGGAAGTGCATCTTCTATTCAGTTTACGGGCGCGCGCCAGCCGGTTCAAGGCACCCAAGTAGAGGCAAGACGGCGCCCTCGCCCTTAACAGATCACATCCCGGTTACCTGCCTTTACACTACAATTTCTTCGTTCTCGGAAATCGCTATGCAAACGGCAGAAGTCGTCATCATCGGCGGGGGGATCGTCGGTTCCAGCATCGCCTATCATCTTACCGCTGCGGGATGTAAAAACGTTTTAGTGGTCGAGCGAGAAACCGCGCAGGGCAAAGGTTCCACCGGCAAGAGCATGGGCGGTGTGCGCGCGCAGTTCTCCACTCCCGTCAACATTCAGATGTCGCTTTATTCCATTCCTTTTTATTCTCACTTCGACGAGCGCCTGGGTTATCCCGCTGACTATCGTCCGCAAGGCTACATGTTCTGCGCCACGAACGAAAAGCAGCTCGCCTACCTGCAGACCAACTACCAGAAGCAAGTAGAAATGGGCCTGAAAAATGTCCGCCTGATTTCTGCCGACGAAATCCGCAGCCTCTATCCGCAGCTTCGCGCCGACGACATTATTGGTGGCAGCTTTTGCTCCACCGACGGCTTCGTCGATCCCTACAGCGCCATGACCGGCTTCATGAGCTGGGCCTCCGATCACGGCGCCACATTATGGAAGCACGCCGATGTCACCGCCATTCGCCGCAACCACGCCACCTTTGAAATCGAAACCACTCGCGGCCCCGTTTCTACTCCCAAAGTCGTCAACGCCGCCGGCGCCTGGTCTGCTGCGATCGCTAAGATGGCCGGCATCGGTCTGCCCGTCGAACCCCTTCGCCGCATGTTGGTTCCCACCGAACCCTTCGATCAATTTCCCCACACCGCGCCCATGATCATCGACATGTCCACCGGCTTCCACTTTCGTCCCGAGAGCCGCGGCTTTCTTCTCGCCTGGAACGATCCCGAAGAAACTCCCGGCTTCAAAACCGACTTCGAACCTTCTTTTATCGAAAAAATTCTCACCCGCGCCGCCGACCGCGTTCCCATCTTCGAAAATCTCGCCGTCAATCCCAAGCGCGCCTGGGCCGGCCTGTATGAAATGACGCCCGATCATCATCCCATCCTCGGCGAAGCCCCCGGCGTTCCCGGTTTTTTCCTCGCCAACGGTTTCAGCGGACACGGCGTCATGCACGCCCCCGCCACCGGCAAAATTCTCTCCGACCTTATTCTCACCGGCAAAACCGATCTGATCGACGCCTCACTACTCAATCTCTCTCGTTTCGCCGAAGGCCGCATGATCCACGAAACTGCAGTGCTGTGATTCTCTGTGCCCTCTGTGTCCCTGTGTTTTTGATTGTCCAAACCCTCTGTGTTCCCTGTGTCCCCTGTGTTTCAGATTGTCCAAACCCCTGTGCCCTCTGTGCCCTCTGTGTTTAAGGTTTGCAGAATTTACAATGCTCTTACCCGTGACCCTCAAAGACGCCCTCAACTCAGCCCTCGACCGCCTGACCGCCGCGCACGTCGGCTCGCCGCGGATGAATGCCGAGTTGCTCTTGATGTTCACTCTCAACTGCGACCGCGCCCATCTTTACGCTCATCCCGAACGCGAACTCACTCGCGAAGAACAAGCCCGCTACGACGACGCCATCCGTCAACGCGCCCGCGGCACTCCCGCGCAATACATCACCGGACATCAGGAATTCTGGGGCCTCGACCTCATCGTCTCCCCCGCCGTCCTCATTCCCCGCCCCGAAACCGAGCACGTCATCGAAACCGTATTAAGGTTAATCGCCGAAGAAGCATTCTCGCCTTCTCTAAAGATCGTCGACGTCGGCACTGGCTCCGGTGCCATCGCCCTTGCCCTCGCCAAAGAACTTCCCCGCGCAGAGATTCACGCCACCGACATTTCTCCCGCCGCCCTTGAGATCGCTCGCGCCAACGCCGCTCGCCACGACCTCGCTGCCCGCATCCATTTTCATGAAGCCGATCTGTTCGTCAACCTGCCCAGCGGTCATTTCGATTTCGTCGTCTCCAATCCGCCTTACGTTGGCGAATCCGAAGCCGATCAAGTTCAACTCGAAGTCCGAAAGTTTGAGCCGCGCCATGCTGTCTTCGCCGGCCCCACTGGCCTCGAAGTCATCGAACGCCTCATTCCGCAAGCGCAAACCGCGCTCAAATCCGGCGGATGGCTCGCCTTCGAGATGAGCGCAACCGTCGCCAATGGAGCCAAACGGCTCCTTTATTCCTGGGATCACATCCAGATCATCGACGACTTGCAGGGCATTCCGCGTGTCGCCGCAGCCCAAAAGCCTTAGCCGGCGCTCAAAGCCAACTCTACTAGTTCTGGTAGTAAGTTTCCTCTGTCGGTAACCTCGTGCAGTCCGCTCGCAGCGTGTTCGCAACGCCGCTCAATGACCATGGCCCAAATAAAATTCCTAGCTTCTCGAATCGCCGTCTTCGTCTGTTACATAGCGTTCTTCTCCACATTTTCCAACGCCCAGAATCCAAGCGGCGCGCTACGTGGCGAAGTCCAGGATTCCAGCGGCGCCCGCATCGCTGGCGCCCACATCACCGTTCAGTCCGCTGGCTCATCGATCATTCGCAATGCTGCGGCCGATGATCATGGCGCATTTCGCATTGAGGGATTGTTGCCGGGTCGCTATCACGTCGTAGTAAGCGCAAAAGGCTTTGCCGACGCCGCTTCCGACGTCGATGTTGCCGTCACCGTCGTGCGCGACGTTACGGTCACCCTCAAACCTGCGGTCGGCCGCGAAACCGTCCAGGTCCAAGGCACAACTTCCTCGATCACTACTGAAATCACCGACACATCAAGCGCCGTGCGTGGTGGCGTCGTCGGCACGACAGATCTGCAAAATCTGCCGCTCCCGGCGCGCAGCTTCGCCAACATCGCTTACCTCGTGCCTGGAACCGAGCCCGTCGAACCTTCCGATCCCACCAAAGCCCGCATCACCGCTGTCTCCACCGGCGGAAGCTCCGGCCTCAACAATGAACTCTCGGTCGATGGCGCTGACAACTCCGACGACTGGATCGGCGGCTTCCTGCAGAACTTCTCTCCCGATGGCATTCAGGAATTTGCTGTTCGCACCTCAAATGAAGAGGCCGACACCGGCTGGACCACCGCCGGCTCGGTCGTGATCACCACCAAGCATGGCACCAACGATTGGCATGGTAGCGGCGCGTTTTTCGAGCGAGCCGCCGCGCTCAACGCCCGTTTCCCCATCGAGAATCCCGCCGAAACTTGCACCGATGGCGTCTGCGTCCACAATCCAAAACAGCCGTTTTCTCGCCAGAATTATGTCGGAACCATCGGCGGTCCCATCGCCAAAAACAAAGTCTGGTTTTTTACTTCATTCGAAGCCGTTCACGAAGATGCCAGCATCGCCTATAGCCCTGCCAGCCTCACGCAATTTGATGCGTTGTCGCAGTTGGCATCGATGGGGTTGATTAGCGGTGTTCCGTCCATCTCCGTTCCGCCCAACGTCCCCATCCCGTTCCGCGACTACGTCAGTTCGGTCCGCTTCGATTGGGCGCAGTCGGAAAAATCAAACTGGTTCCTTCGCACATCTTCTGATACCTACATCACCCACAATAACCTCGTACAGCAGGGCACTTTGCCATCCACCGGGCTGCTCACCCACAACAATTATTGGAACACCGCAATCAGCAATACTTACAGCTTCAGCCCAACCTGGCTTGGAACGCTGGTTCTCGACGCCAGCCTGCTGCACCTCACCCAAACCCGTAACTCCGATCTCGGCTTCGCATTGGCATTCCCCTTCAGCGCCACCGCGCTCACCGTCTCTGGTTTTGAAACTTACGGTGACAATCAATTCGCCACGCCCATCACGCTCTTTCCCGATCTGCGCAACCAGGACAAATATCAGGTCCGTTACGACCTCAGCCACATCGCGGGCAGCCATACGTTGAAGTTCGGAATCGACTTCATTCATGAGCCTGTGCTGAGCGGCGCATTTCCGTCCAATGCGGAAACTTTTGTCCAATACGCGAACAATCCGACTTTTTACTTGGCAAATCCTGGCACGATCCCAGCCTTTACCCCGGGATGCGGTGGCTTTAGCGCCAGCGACGGCTCGACCTGCACCTTCACTCCCGCCAGCGACGGCAGCTTTTCCCAGAATGTTCAGCGGCTCGCCTTCTACGGCGAAGATTCCTGGCGTGTCTCGCGCAACCTGACTTTCAACTATGGTCTGCGTTATCAGTCCACTTGGGGGCTCTTCACCGGTTCTGGCCGAAGCCAGGCCGATAACGCCGCCTTCATCACATTGCAGGCTTTGCACATTCCTATTGCTCCTGGCCTGCCGCAGAATTATCGCAAGCAGATTGCGCCCCGCCTTGGCCTCGCCTATGCGCCCGGAAACAGCGAGAAAACCGTGCTCCGCGCCGGTTTCGGCATTTACTACGACGACCTCGCTCAAAACGGCTGGGCCACCGCTTTTCAGGCCGTCAACAACTCCACCTTCACCACCGGACCTTGCGCCCTCACCGGCGGGCCGGGCACTTACGCGCTGGCCGGCTCAGGTTGCTTGACCGGTGGCGCCGCCGGCGGCGCGGTCGGTAATCTGATCGGATCGAACTACAAAACGCCCTATGCCATCCACACCACTGCCGGCATTCAGCACGCCTTCAATCAGAAATGGTTGGTAAGTGCCGACTATGTTCACGAGCAAGGCAATCACGGATATCGCGCCTTTCCCTACAACGGCGCGTTCCCGGTTACGGGCACTCTGAATCTGCTCACTCCTCTCATCCCCGCGACAGACACTACCGACCAGGCCAACGTCGTTCCCAACGTCAACGTCTTCGAGTCCGACAATCGCTCCAGCTACAACGGCCTCATGTTGCATCTTCAGGGCAACCCCAACAAGCGCGTCAGTTTGATCGCCAACTACACCTTTTCCAAGGCGCAGACCTGGGGATGCCTGCTCGGTGAATTGTTCGACTACGTCGATGGCGTCTGCCCGCAGCAACCGCCCAATCCACCGCTCCTCAACGCTTTTGGGCCCGGCGATTACGGTCCCTCCGGCGAAGACGTTCGTCACCGCTTCGTTCTCGCGGGCATTTTCCACCTTCCCGGCGGCTTTGAGTTGAGCTCGGTCAATCAGGTCGAGAGCGCCCGTCCCATCACCATCACCGACGCTGCGAACATCCAGCGCATTTATGTCAACGGCGTCTACACCAGTCTCGACGAATTCCGTGGCACGCCTTACATTCAATCGGACTTGCGCGTCACCCGCCCCATTCAGATCAACGAGCGCTGGCGCGTCGATCCCTTTATTGAGTTCTTCAATATCTTCAACCGCAACAATCCCGGGGCAAACTTCGCCGTCAACGTGGCTCAACTGCCGGTTCCCGCCTCGGAGATGGCGCCCAACCCCGTCACCGGCATCACCAACATCACCAGCGTTTGCGCCAATTCTGCCTGCACCGCGACGGTGCCCGTCACCAGTCTCAAGCAGCTCGAAATTCCCGAAGGCGGATTGGGAGATTTCTTCGGCCCCGGCACCACCGTCGGAATTCCCTTTGCGGCGCAGATCGGCGCGAGGGTAACCTTCTGAGTACGAGCAACAGTAGTTGCAAATTGCAAGGCAGTTCATTGTTTAGTGGTAACTATTTGCCGCTTTGCTGCAGCCCGATGCACAAACCCGGACGCTTTCAGAAAAATTCGCGATTTGACAAAATCTCGACAAAAGATGCGGCCATTTTGTGATAAAGTGGGCGCCCTAGTGGGGTTCCACAAGTTTTAGCCCAGGTAGAAAAAGTAGTAATCCAAAGTGAATCCAAGGAGACTCGATCCCAATGAATAAGCGTGTCGCTCTGTTCCTGACTGCCGTCTCGGCTGCGCTGATCCTTATCAGCCTGTCCGGCACGGCATTGGCCCAAACACCGATCTACGATCCTTCCGCCAAAGCGATTTTCACCACTCTTCCACCTCATGCCAATCCGTATCTGCCTGCCGTACCGGCTACGAATTTGACCCAGTGGACCCTGAGCTGGACCACCGACTACCCACCACACAACGGCCAGAAGTACAGCACCGTGATCGTCGGAACCGACCCCTCGAAGACCAATACCACGACCACCGTTGAAATCGGAATCATCCCGATCAAAATGGTTTACGGCTCGAGCAATGGAAACAAAACCTTCGATCCCAACACCACCGGCGAATTTGGAAGCATGTCGGCCACGCAGATGATCAACGGCTCGCCGCTGTTCAAGGCATTGGTTGATTACAAGCAAGGTGGAACCGATCTCGGCACCACCGAATACCACGACGCTTATCAGCGCGGCAACTTCTGGACTGACGTGAAGACCAATACCAACTATCACCTTCTCTTGAAGACGCTTGTTGCACCCGAGCAGACGTTCACCGTTCCGGCCAGCGAAGGCGACGTCATCTCCAATCCGTGGAGCGGCATCCCGACGGGAACTGCCGACATCAACTGGTTTGACGCCCAGCTGCAAACCGTAATGTCGAACTACTCCTGCACCAAGCGCAAAGAGCCCTGCATCAGCCCCAACGTTTTCCCGTTCTTCATTACTGAGAACGTTTACCTGACCGAGGGTGGATGCTGCATCGGCGGCTATCACAGCGCCAACGGCAACGCTCCGAGCGGCCAGACCTACGGCTACACCACCATCATTCAACAGGCTGCCGTGCCGGTATTCTCTGAGGACGTTTCCGCGGCCGCGCACGAAGTCGGCGAATGGATCATGGATCCTTTCACCACCAACGCGTCGCCCTGCCCGAGCAATAGCATTCTGGAAATCGGCGATCCGCTCGAGACCGAAACCCATCCCGAAGAGTTCGGCGCTTGGCCGTACACCGTCAATGGCTTCACCTACCATCCGCAGGATCTCGTATTCCTGTCGTGGTTCGGTCAGAACCCTTCGACGGCCGTCAACGGTTGGGTCACCTTCCAGGGACAACCGACTCTGAGCGTTTGCCAAACGGCTAACTAGTTCGTTGTTGTAAATTTCCGTTGCTTCAAAACTTCGCCCGCTCCTTTCGGAGCGGGCTTTTTTATTATCTGAAGTCTAAGTGGGGTGCCCCGTCGTTATCGGGTGCCCCACCCAAGCCGGTTTTGCTTGGGTGGGGGTTTTATATCGCCGCCGAAACCCTTACACCTGGCTGCGTTTCGAATAGACATACTCTGACAATTTCACGAAATCTCGACAACACAAGGGGCTGTTTTGTGATAGAGTGGCCGCCCTGGTGGGATTTCAGGGCAGCAATGCCGCGTCACAAGCGGTAACCATCAAGAAAGAAAGC
>DATJOJ010000020.1:0-66628 GCA_035507035.1 Terriglobales bacterium
CAACGGGCCGAACGTGAAGTACGTGCCCAACAATGCGTATGCCGACGCAAAGCTCATCATCGCTTGGTGGACCGCGGCGCTGGCCCGCCGGCTGCCCTCCGGCATGGCCGTGTATGCCGTGTCGCCCGGTGGCGCGACCGGCACCAACGTGGTGCGAAGCGCTGGTTTCGCGTTGAGGTATCTGATGATCCCGATCGTGAACCTCATTCCCGGCATGAATCAGACGCCGGAGACCGCGGCGGGCCGGTATATCCAGGCATCAAAGTTCGGGACTGACCTCTCGGGGCAATTCTTCGCCTCGGCCAAAGGGAAGTTCTCAGGCCCAATGGAGCTGCAGTGCCAACCACACCTCCACGATCGCGCCAGCCAGGAAGCCGCGTGGCAGGCCGTCGTCAACGTCTCTGGCGCCGATTTACCGCCGTCGGGTCCGACGATTAAAAACGGGCCGTAGGATCGACGTAGAAAATTTCGGCGTCTTCCGCAGCAACGTGAGAGCGGTGTTCTGAAAGAGAGCCCGATCGCGGCTTGAATGATTCCGGTAGCCCGAATCAGCAGGGAGTTCTTGGTGGCCGATGCCGTCCACCATTTAAAGTTGTCGTTTGCCAAACGCCTTGGGGCTGGCGTTTTCTGGCAGAAGCGCTATTATGACCGCAACGTGCGGAACCAGCACGAGTGCGGAGAGAAGCTGCGCTATATCCATCGCAACCCTGTGAAGCGGGGATTATGTAACGGTCCGCAGGACTGGAAGTGGAGTAGTTTTGGACATTATGCGCTGCGGGAAAAGGCAGTGGTGGAAATCGAGTCGGAGTGGACGGCGAGGGATCGGGAAAGGCAGGCACAAGGCGGCGCAGAGAGAATGTTCTTGGTCCCAGGTTAACTCGCGGAGAACGCTCGCGAACCTGGGCCACCGGCGCGGTGGGCGAGGGTGCGCGGGAACGGCGGGCAGAAGCAGAACGTTGTCGCTATGCCCAGGAAGAAAACCATGTCGGCTGCTGCTCGCAGGAAGATCGCCGCTGCTCAGCGGGCGCGGTGGGCGAAACTGAAGGCGGCTCAGAAGAAGTCGGCGTAGGAAGGAATCCGGCTCGCGATGTGAAGATTCTCGCCAAGGAGAATCGAGTCAATGAATATCTTTCAAAAGCGACACAGAATTCTCGAAAAGCATCGCGGCAAGCGATTTACGCCTGCCCAACTCAAAGCCGAATTTCTCAACACGTTTCCTGAGGTTAATCCGTCGAGCATAAACGCGGCGGACTGTTTCAATACGCCGAGCAAGAAGGCGGGCTGCACGTGCAACGAGTGTACGAAGCTCGGCGGATTTGCGGTGAACCGAGACGGCATCGTAGACATGGGTGCCAGCGGTTGGAGCGAGATTTCGTCCGTTTACACGCCGACAGGAAGGACGAGGACGGGTACTCAGCGGGCTGTTGTGGATTCCGCATTCTCGCAGCCCCGCATGACCGACCCCCTATTGGGGTTCGACTGGAACAAAGTGTGCGCCCGGTACGATGCAGCATGCCGTGGCTTTAGTTCACTTTCGCCCCACCTCAGAGGGCTATACGCAGCTACGCCGAGTGATCGCGCTCTTTATTATAAGCTCGTAGCCAGTGCGAGCCGACGACATCGCGCTCAACTTGGTACGGACTGGTACGAAGCGTTGCTGTACTGGAAGCTCTACTCTCAACCAGCCGCAGTTTCCAACATAAGTGGCTGGATGCGGTCGTTCGCACCGAGTTCGCTCGACAGTCTTCTGGCGGGACTACCGCCTACTCTGTCGCGCGATGTGCGTGACATTCTCGCGCTAGTTGAACTGATCGGTCGCTATCAACTTCCCGGTGCGAAAACAAGCACATCATTGCCTCTGCGAACGACGCTGCTACATGTCCTCTATCCAGATGTCGTGCCAATCTTCGACCAGATGGTGCTGAAGGCAGTCGGCTCATGGTATACGACGGCAAACCAAGATATGGGAGTTCTGGGTCGGTACATCCCTCATGCTTGGGCGTTAGCTGACCGACACACGGCGCATCTTACGGGATTCCAAGAAACGCCGATTCGGCTGATTGATATGGGTCTCTGGCTTGTGCGAAATCTCGGGTATTAGCTTTCCCGTTGAGACGCTGACCGCGTCCGCCGATCCCGGTTGTACGCGGCAGGGGTTGGCACTGACGAGCGGAGCCGCCACAGATTTCGCCCTGGCGTGCACGCGGCTGCGCGGCTCGACAAGGTCTCGGTGTGCGGGCAGCCAGACGGCAGCGTGCTCGTCACGAAGGTTTGGGGAATGGTCGAGCGTGGGAGCGTAGGGTCGGCTGCGAGGCGAAATCCGCTTCAAATTTTGTACCGCTTTCGTGCCCCCCCGATCGAGGATTTGTGAGGTTTTTCCGCGTGGGCTCGCCAATGTGGCACATCTGCGATGCCTTGCAAGATACGCTTTTACGCCCTCCTTCGACTCAGCTTTGTACAGTTGGGGCACGAGCAATTGAAGCGGTGGTCCTCCGGGCGAGCGACATGACCGCATTTGTTGCAGATGTATCTGCCATCCACGTGCCCGACCATCGGCCGGAACTCATCGCCCAAAACGCAATAAGGACAGCGCACAATTTTCGCGGGAGAGGTGATGTTCATGTATAGGCTCCTGGGCCAGAGTGGGAGAATTCTATGGTGGGGAGCGAGGCGGCTCAATTCCACTTTCGGGCAATCATGTAGCACTTTCTAGTGACAGGAGACCGGTGCTTTTTGATCGCAGTTAGCCGAGCTTTTCGCCTGCATGAGGATGATAACCATGGATAAAATCCCGGGCCGACATTCGCTTCTTGCCTTCAGGCTGCACTTCGAGCAATTCCAGGGAAGTATGTTCTGCGCAACCAACCAGCAGTTGGTCATTTTCGATGACAAGCTCCGCGGGAACAATTCGCTTTGACACTGGCTTCGCAGACAGAACCTGCAGGCTTTTTCCGCGGAAAGTTGTGAAGGCGCCGGGCCAGGGCTGGAAGGCGCGCAAACGATTGAGAATTTCCCCGGCGCTGCGCTGAAAATCGATGCGGCCATCCTCCTTCCGCAGGATTGGAACGAGGGTGGCTTCGGCGTTGTTTTGCGGATGAGCGAGAAGGTCTCCGGTGGCGAGACGGTTGAGGGTGGTGACCATTAAGTCCGCGCCGATGCTGGCTAGGCGTGGCGATAAGGATTCGGCAGTGTCGTTATCGGCGATTGGGATTTCTGTTTGCAGAAGGATGTCTCCGGTATCGAGGCCGGCGTCGATCAGCATGGTGGTGACACCCGTGACCGACTCTCCGTTCGCGATTGCCCACTGGATGGGAGCCGCACCGCGATATTTAGGGAGCAAAGACGCATGCAGATTGATATTGCCGAGACGCGGCAGATCGATCATCCATTGGGGAATGATGCGGCCGTAGGCGACGACGATGATGGCGTCTGGATTGATGGCGGTGAGAAGGGCACGGAATTCCTGGTTGTTCTTGATTGTGGCCGGCTGGGTAACCGGCAGACCAAGCTGCAGGCTGCGAGCTTTCACGGCAGAGGGGGCGAGTTCGAGTTTCCGGCCGCGAGGGCGATCCGGTTGAGTGACGACCTGGGAGATACGGAAGCCCGCCGCGACCAACTGCTCGAGCGTAGGGACGGCGAATTCAGGAGTGCCGCAGAAAACCAGATTGAGAGATTGGGTCATTGAATCGTTGAGGATTGAGGGATGGAATCATTGATTCAATCGAATGGGCGAATCATTTAAAGATCAATGACTCAACCATTCAATTATTTCCATTCTCCGGCTTTGACCAGCTTGCGAATCTTGCGCTTGATCAAGTCACGTTTGAGAGCACTAATGTGGCTGATATAGAGCTTGCCGTTGAGGTGATCGGTCTCGTGTAGAAAGGCGCGAGCGAGCATGTCTTCCCCGGTTTTTTCGTACCATTTGCCGTTTATGTCTTGAGCGCGAACCGTCACTTTTTTTGCGCGCGTGACCGGCTCACGAAAATCAGGAATGCTCAGGCAGCCCTCGGGCTGGCGGTGCTTGCCTTCGGTGTGAATGATCTCGGGATTAGCAAGGACGAGTTTGGCGTCGGGATCTTCCTTAAAGCTGACGTCGATCACCGCTAAACGCTTCGAAATTCCGATCTGCGGAGCGGCCAAGCCAACGCCATGGGCTTCATACATGGATTCAAACATATCTTCGACGAGCTTCTTCAAATCTTCGTCGAAAACGGTGACTGGCTCAGCAGGTTTTTCAAGGACCGGGTCGCCAAACTTTACGATGGGATAGATCATCTTGGATAAGAATCAGTAGTTCTTTAATTGATCGAGATAGCTGCGAAAATTGCGCAGCGTTTCGCCGATTGAGTCGCCGCCAAACTTTTCGAGCGCACAACCGGCAAGAGTTAAGGCTACCATTGCTTCGCCGGCGACGCCTGCCGCGGGAACGACGCAAACGTCCGAGCGCTCGTACGCCGCCTTCACCGGCTCGCGGCTAGCAAAATCGACCGACTCGAGGGGACGGCGCAGCGTGGAAATCGGCTTGAGATATCCGCGAACCCGAATGTCTTCCCCATTGGAGACGCCGCCTTCGATTCCGCCAGCGTTATTGCGCTTGCGTGTAAATCCCGCGAATGCTTTCGATTGCTCGTAACCTATTTCATCATGCACGGCCGAGCCAGGGGAAGCGGCAGCCGAGATTCCGGTGCCGATCTCAACCGCCTTGACTGCCTGTAAAGACATGACAGCGGCCGCCAGGCGCGCGTCGAGACGCTCGTCCCATTGAGCGTAGGTCCCGAGTCCGGGCGGAACATTGTGGGCAATTACTTCGAACACGCCGCCGACGGAGTCTCCGGTTTTGAGCACGGCGTCGACTTCTGCTTTCATACGCTGCTCGGCTTCGGGATCGGCGCAGTTGAGCAGGACTTCGTCTTTGTGATGCAGCGCGGCGATCTGTTCCCAGGAGGGCTCGGCTCTGATGGCGGCATTGCCGACGGAGATGACGTGACTGAGAACGTCGATACCTAATTGACGCAAGAACAATTTTGCCATGGCGCCGATTGCCACGCGTGCGGCGGATTCGCGGGCCGAGGCGCGTTCCAAAACGTAACGAGCTTCGGGAAAGTTGTATTTGAGGGCTCCGGCGAGATCGGCGTGGCCGGGGCGCGGGGAAGCGACGCGCTTGTGCTTGGCAGGATCACCGTCGTCAACCGGGAGCGATTCCTGCCAGTTTTTCCAATCTTTGTTTTCGAGCAGAATGGCAATGGGCGAGCCGATGGTCATACCGTGGCGTACGCCAGAGAGGAGATGCGCCGTGTCGCGCTCGATCTTCATGCGGCCGCCGCGGCCGTAACCCTGCTGGCGCCGCCAGAGTTCGCGGTCGAGGAATGCCTGATCAACTTTCAAACCGGCAGGCAGACCGGAAATGAAGGCGACGAGAGCCTCACCGTGCGATTCTCCGGCAGTGAAATAGCGCAGCATGAAAGGAGGATTGTAGCTGAGTCGACGCCACCACCGCGACAAAAGCTTGGAACACAGAGGGCACGGGGATTCACAGAGGAACTTTCACGAAAGTTCGAAATAGTTTCTATTTGCTTCCGTTGGGAAACACCAGGATCTTGCTCGACTCCCCCGTCTTCAACCGCTCCATGCCTTTAGAGAAGTCTTTCATGGCGATGCGGTCGGTGATCACGGGATGCAGATCGAGTTTGCCGTTTTTGAGCAGCGCCGTCATCTGATACCAGGTCTGGTACATGCGGCGGCCATTGATGCCCTGAATGGTGATGCCTTTAAAGATGATGTCTTCGGAGAAGTTGAGCGAGATGGGCTTGGATGTAAGCCCGAGAAGGGAGATGCGTCCGCCGCGGCGGATGATATCGAAGGCTGTTCGAATGGCGTTGGGATGTCCGGCCATTTCGAGCACGACATCAACTCCAAGGCCGCCTGTTTTCTCCATGACGACGTTGGTCGCATCTTCTTTGGACGGATCGATGACGACGTCAGCCTTCATTTCTTTGGCAATCTTGCGGCGATGCTCGTTGACTTCGATGGCGAAGACCTGCGCGGCGCCGACGGCGCGAGCGACGGCAATAGAAAAAAGTCCGATGGGACCGCAGCCGGTGACGGCGACGGTTTTGGCGGCAATTTCACCTGCGAGAACTGTGTGCACGGCATTGCCCAGCGGATCGAGGATGGAAGCGTATTCCTGTGGAATGGCGGGATCGAGTTTCCAGATATTGGTTTCGGGAATGACAACGTATTCGGCGAAAGCGCCGTCGGCATCGACGCCGATGATCTTCACGTTCTGACAGATATGGGCGTCCCCGGTGCGGCACTGCAAGCACTTACCACAGGCCACGTGCATTTCGGCGGAAACGAAGTCACCTTCCTTTACGCTCGTGACTTCATCGCCGAAGGCGACGACTTCACCGCAGAACTCGTGTCCGGGAATGAGGGGAGGATGAATGCGGTTCTGCGCCCAGCGGTCCCATTCATAAATATGAAGGTCAGTGCCGCAGATGGATGCAACTTTGACTTTGACCAGAACGTCAGTGCGGCCGAAGGCGGGGATTTTGACTTCGCGAATCTCCGCGCCGGGCGCGGAGTTCGGCTTGACCACCGCCAGCATAGTATCGGACATGAAACCACCTTATGAGTTCGAGGAATTACAAAACGGATCATTCTAGCACCATGCCTGAGAAATGGCCGTAATTTCAGCTTCGCAAGGGAGGCGCGGAATCAGCTTTGCCGGACATTAGCTTGCGATTGACTTCTTCGGATTTACCGCGCGGAATGCTGAGGCTCTTCCATTCGTTAGAGCGAAGATGCTTGGCGAGGAATACAATTTGGCCGACGTGCATGGCATAGTGCGCTAACTGGCGGTTGATCGCCTGCAAAACAGTGTGCGGCTCGCTGCGAATGGTCACGGTGCACATAAGATCGTCAGGCTTTAGCGCTTCGATTGCAGAGAAGACACACGCCCAACCGTCTTCCCACCAGCGCATGACCTCGGCGCGTGAGTTCGCATTCATTTCGAATTCCTGATCACGATGGCGGTCGGGCTTTTCCCCGTCGGTGGTCAGGAAATCGGTAAAGCGTGAGCGCATGTTGCCGGCGAGGTGCTTGACCAGAATTGCGACCGAGTTTGACTCGGGATCGAGGGTGACGAATAAATCTTCGTCCTTGAGCTGGGTGATGGCTCCCTCGCCAAGGCGCTTGTAGCCACGAAACTGGCGGCGGGCTTCATCCAGGTAGTGAGCGGCAAGGTCGGTTGTCATGTTTTTTCTCTGGAGGATTAGATTCAGAGCTTGTTCTATGGATTCTAAGGGAACGGAACAGTCGTCTAAAAACAGGTTCCTCGACTGCGATTGGCGATCTGCTGCGCAGATGGCCAATCTCCGCTCGGAATGACAGCACGATGTAAGAGTTAGCGAACAGGCTTGCCCCAGCCGCCTCCGCCCGGAGTCTCGATGCGGATTCGCTCGCCCTTGCGTAAGCGGATGTTGAATTTGCCAGGCAATTCCTGCTGAGAGCCATCGACTCGGATGGCGATGGTTTTTCCAGGTGAGCCGGCTCCCCCACCGCTAAGGCCATAGGGGCCGCGCTCACGGCGATCGGCGAGAAGCGTGAATTCGGAATCAGTTAAGACTTCGATTTCGCGAACAATGCCGTCACCGCCCCTGAACTGTCCAGTTCCCCCGCTATCGGAACGCAAAGAGTATCGGCGAACTCGGAAAGGATAGGCGTGCTCAAGCGCCTCGACGGGAGTGTTGAGCGAGTTAGTCATATGCGTGTGAACGCCAGAAACGCCCGCCTTGGTTGGACGCGCTCCCATTCCACCGGCGATGGTTTCGTAATACGCAAAAGGCTCGTTCGTGCGCGGATCGATTCCGCCGATGGTCAGATTGTTCATGGTTCCTGATGCTGCAGCGGGAATGCGATGGGGAATTGCCTGGACCAAAGCTCGCAACAAAACATCGACAATACGCTGGGAGGTTTCGACGTTGCCTCCAGCGACCGCAGCGGGAGGACGTGCGTTGACAACGGTTCTCTCCGGGGCGACGACTTTAATGGGGCGCATTAAACCCGCGGTCGCAGGAACATCTTCTGCCAGCAGACAACGGAAGACATAAGAACATGCTGAGTAGGTGATCGCTTCCACAGCGTTGACGCTTCCCTGCACTTGGGGGTCGCTGCCGTTGAAATCAACGACGACCGATGTTCTTGGGCGGCTAGAGAATTTTATTGTTACCGCAATTTTCACCGGGGTGTCACTGACGCCATCGCTATCGAGGAAGTCCTCGGCAGCATATATTCCGATCGGCACACGATGCAGAACGGCCTGCATCATTTCTTCGGAGTAGTCGAGCAATTCGCGCGCTGCACGGGTAGTTCGGCCGAGTCCGTAACGACCGCACACCTCGGCCAGACGGTCCGCTCCGGTGTGGCAGGCAGCAATCTGGGCACCGAGATCGCCTTCGCGTTCGACCGGAGTGCGAACATTGTTCAGCAACAGCGCCAGAATATCGTTCTGAATCTTCCCGCCGCTCATAATTCTCACTGGAGGGATGCGCAAGCCTTCCTGATAGATCTCGTGGCAGAGGCCCATGGAACCCGGATATGTGCCGCCGACATCGGCGTGATGCGCACGCGAAGCCACGAAGAAATCGGGTTGCTTTTTCTTTCGTGAAACGAAGACCGGAGCCACCAGGGTAATGTCTGGCAGGTGAGTTCCGCCGGCGAAGGGATCGTTGAGCATGGCGACATCGTCCGGGCCGAGGGCCATCCGGTCGAGCACAGCGCGAACCGACATGGGCATCGAGCCAAGATGCACGGGCATGTGATCCCCCATGGCGATGACTTCTCCGAGGCGATCGAAGACAGCGCAGGAATAATCGCGGCGCTCTTTGATGTTGGGTGAAAACGCGGTGCGCCGCAATGCCGCGCCCATTTCTTCGGCGATAGAGTGAAAAATGTTCTTGAAAATTTCGAGTTCGATGGGATCGCGACGCATATTTTCGAGGTCAGTGTATGTCATCCGACGACAGACAGTCGCCTGAAAAGAAAATACGTCATGCAGAATTTTGTTGACATTAGAAATATTGCTGCGCAATATCGGAGTGTGACACATCGCCGGGACTGAAGGCGATGGGAAGTTTTGAGCAGTGCAAGGGAAAATCGTTCACGGAGGAAACATAATGCCAGCGAAGAAGAAAGCTGCCAAGAAAAAGAAACACTAACCGTCGCGCGAGGGTGAACCTCGCAGGTCGGAGATTATGAGAAGCCTCTTGCATTTTGCGAGAGGCTTTTTAGTTTGGTGCGGGCGCAGCCAGGTCGGGGCTCGACAGTTTGCGGATGATGAGATCGGAGATTCCGAGAGCCTTGCTGTTCGCCAAGGTACTCGAAAGAGCTTGCATGCCGAGATAGTGATAGTTATCCGATTCGGAATCCGGTTTCTTGCCCGGCAGCGAGGAGAATGATTGCTCGAGAGGCCCGAGCATCGTGTTGAGGAGCACAGCTTCGAACTCGTGTGCGGCGTGAACGACTTTACGGGCGTGAACGACTTTACGGGCGTGAATGGCGGTATCGGAATCAGCAGGAGTTGTCTTCGACATCAGGATTGGGGTCATTAGATCACCTCGAGATCGGCTTGCAGCGCACCAGCTGCCTTGATCGCCTGCAGAATCGCGATGACATCGCGGGCAGTCGCGCCAATTCTTTGCAATCCGCCTACGAGTTGTTCGACACTGGCGCCTTCGGTCAACTCAACCCGCTGGGCTGGCGACTCCTGCGCTTTGAGGTTTTGTTCCGGAATGACGGCGGTGCTTCCGCGAGAAAGTGGATTCGGTTGTGAGACGGCGTACTCCGTGGCCACTTCGATGGAGAAATTGCCGTGCAAGATGGAGACTGCGCCCAAGCGTACATCTCGGCCCATGACCACGGTACCAGTGCGTTCGTTGACGACTACTTTCGCGCGGCGGTGAACTTCGACGGTTAAATTTTCCACGCGCGCGAGCAGAGAGGTAACACTGCCCTGATCGCTGATGTTGTTGAGATCGATCCGGCGGCTGTCGACGACGGAGGCAATCGGCTTTCCCAGTTCGTTATTGATGACCGCAGCCATCTCCTCGGCCGTCGTGAAATTAGGATCACTCAGCATGAGGGAAAGACGCGGAAGGGTGCGGAGGTCGAGTGAGGTATCACGCTCCACAATACCTCCGGCTGGAATTCGGCCGGCGGTGGGATGGTTCATCTGTTTGCTATTTCCGCCTGCCCCGGCCGTATATCCGCCGAGCACGAGGGGGCCTTGCGCTGCCGCATAGACGTTTCCGTCCGCGCCATAAAGCGGAGTGAGCACCAGTAGGCCACCTTGCAAACTTTTAGCATCGCCTATCGAGCCCACCGTGACGTCGATGTGAGTTCCTGGGGTTGCAAAGGGAGGAAGGCTGGCGGTGACGAAAACCGCAGCCACATTCTTGATCATGATGGTGGTTGGGCTAGGTAATTTCACTCCCATGTGTTGCAGAATATTGGCGAGGGTTTGGGTGCTGAACATGGTTTGCTGACTGTCTCCGGTCCCTTTTAGTCCGACGACCATGCCATAACCCAGAATGGGGTTATCGCGCACGCCTTCGATGGAAGTTACATCGCGAATGAGCGCTTTGTGGACCGCTTCTTCGGCTTGCACGGGGGAAGGCTGAATCAAATTCAACATCAGAAGAATGGCAAGAAGACGCTTCATAACCCTCTCTCTAAAAGCCCAGGACGCGGAGAATGCCGCGAACGATTATGTTTGGCGGGTGCGTGCCGTCACTCAGCACACCTTTGCCCTTGAGTTGCAGTTCCAGGTCGGCAATGTTGTTCGATGGAACGCTGTTGTCCGGGGCAATGTCGCCGGTGCGGACAAGACCGCGGATCACAATGGTTTGCTTTTCGTTGTTCATCGTCATTTGGCGTTCGGCCTCAACCACGAGCAAGCCGCTGGATAGAACGGCAACCACTCGGCCGGCTAGAGTGGTTTGCAAGCTCGAGGTCGTGGAAGCTTGCGACTTGCCTGACAAGGTTTGCGCCGAAGTCGGAGAAAAGAGTTGTTCCACGCCGCCGGTTTTCAGCTTCCCTGGTAGCGCGCTGATACCTGAACTCGCGGAAAAGTTGCGCGCAGTGGATACGCTGGCTGCGTTGCTTGCAGTAAGGTCGTGGACGATGACAATCGTGATCAGATCGCCGATTCGGGCAGCTTTGTAATCTGCCGTCAGATAAGCCAAGCGGCCGCCATCTTGCCAGAGACTGCCGGGGCTGCCCGAAGCCGGCTCGATGGCTTGCCGCTCTACGCGTTCGACGTACATAGCCAGGCTTTCCTGTTGGACGTTTTTCTGCTTGGCAAAGGCAGCGGCGGTCAGGAGAAGAATAGCGAATAGAAGTCTTAAATGGTTGCGCAGCATATCAGGACTCCAGCTTGCTCCACAGCAGGTCGCGGCTCATAACCTGGGCGCGAAAGACCTGGGCACTACCGATCTGGCGGACGCGTATAGTCTCGCCCATGCGTCCGTTTTGCAGGCAGATGACCAGGGCGGAAATCTGGATTCCATCGCCCTGGATCAGGAGCGGCATGCGGTGGCCAGCTTTAACCAGGACGAGAGCGTTGGCCTGAGCGACGCTCGTATTTCTTGCGGCAGCAAGGGCCCGATTAGGCGATTGTGAGGCCTGCACAATCACGCTCGCAGGCAGTTCGGAGGAGACGATGAAGTCCGGGCATACTTGGGGTTTTTTACAGCGAAAATGAAATTGCAGGTGCTTCGTTGACGGATCCTGGTTGACGCTTCGGACTTCGAGTTCGGGATTAGCTTCCATGGTGGTGATGTCTTTGGGCCACGAAAAGATCGCATCGGACAGATCGGCATTTCCCTTCTGTCGAAGGAAGTGGGTGATCGCGTCGTGAATGGCAACCGACCTCAAGGTATATGCAAAGCGCGTAATTAAGACCTGATCGGGAACGATCACACGGCCAGCGAGTTCCGGACGGGCACCAACGATCTCGGCGAGCTTTGCTTGTTCGAAAAGTCGCGTACTTCCACATTGCGGAGCGCGGCCGAGTTCGATTGCTTGAGCCCGGTGGACCAGTTCAGCGGAAGCTGTGGAGGGTAGCAGATCGGAGAGCCGAACGGTATCGGAGGATACGCCGGCGGTTTGACGCAGGACGACAACTTGCGCAGCCGCGGAACTCAGCAGCAGCCATCCAATCATGAGCAGCAAGGTTCTTTCATGCCATTCTTTCATCGCCATCATCCTTAATGCGAGATCTGGTTGAGTTCCTGCATCATGTCATCGGCGGCCTGCACAACGCGGGAGTTCGCCTCATAGGAACGTTGCGCCATGATCATCTCGACAAATTCCTCAACCACATCGACATTCGACTGCTCAAGATAACCTTGTTGAATGGAACCGAGACCTTCGCTTCCGCCGGGTGTACCGGCAATGGCATCGCCAGAGGCGGTGGTCGCTAGAAACTCGTTGGAACCGATGCTGTTCAGACCCCCGGGATTAGGGAACAACGCCAACTGGATGGTACCTACCTGCTGGGCGGCCTGTTGCCCGGTCTGAGTGATACTGACGGTGCCATCCGAGCCCACCGTGATCGAAGTTGCTCCGGTGGGGATGGTGATCGAGGGAGTGATGGGATCTCCATCCGACGTCACTACGTTGCCGTTCGGATCGAGATGGAAAGCTCCGCTTCGGGTATAGGCCGTCTCGCCGGAAGGCAGCGTCACCTGAAAGAAGCCGTTGCCTTGAATCGCCAGATCAAGAGTGTTTCCGGTCGCACTGAGATTGCCTTGTAGTTGGACAACTTCAGTGGCGGCCGCGCGAGTTCCGAGTCCGACCTGCAAGCCAGCAACCAGGGTGGTTTGCTGCGTGGCAGCCGCGCCGGGCATTACGAGGTTTTGATAAAGCAGATCCTGAAATTGCACGCGGCGGCGGCGAAATCCGGTGGTGCTGGAGTTCGCGAGGTTGTTGGCCACGCTATCGAGATTCATTTGCTGTGCGCTCATGCCACTGGCAGCGGTATACAAAGCTCTCAACATACTCAGGCTCCTACGTGGGGCAGATCGTTGGCTGCCACTTTATCGAAATTGGAGTGGAAGGCGTTCATGGCCTGCGTCAACATTTCCGCCCTCCGCTGTACCACGAGCAGGTTCACGATTGCGGAGATGGAATTCACATTCGAGGCCTCAAGCATGCCCTGGCGCACACGAGATTCTGGGGACGGCCGCACCGCGATATCCGGGGCAGAATAATAAGAGTTGCCAACGGCGACCGGTGTAGCACCTGGGGTGAACTCTACGATCTTCAGCTTGCCGGCAACCGCTCCGTCGACCGAAAGCGTGCCGTCGGAACTGAATGACACGGTGCCGGCAGGAACGGTAATCACCCCTTGCTCTCCTAGCACCGCATCACCGGATGAGGTCAGGAGTTGGCCGTTCTTAGAAACTTGGAAGTTTCCATTGCGTGTGTAGAGCGTGCCTGCAGCAGCTTTGACGGCGAAGAAACCTGCGCCTTCGATGGCCAGATCGAAAGGATTGCCGGTGCGATCCAACGTGGCGGGAGTCAGATCGGTTCGACTTCCGCCCACAACGGAGAAATCATTGATTGCCTGGTTCAATGGGGCAGACGACTGGATTTGTGCCGGTAGAAACTCGCGAAACAGCGGCAACTGTCCTCGATAACCAACGGTGTTGAGATTGGCGAGGTTATTAGCGATCAGTTCGAGAGCTTGGCTTTGAGCCTGCAAGCCAGCGCATGCCGCGTAATAGCCGCTGTTCACGTTTTTCTCTCCCGCTGAGACGAGAGCACGTGAAACACCATGTCGTTGCAGGTGAGAGTCAGGCGTAAGTTGAAGCGCCGACTGGGAAAGGCAGCGAGGATCAACGATCCTCACTCACCGAATAGGAAGGCATTGCCGTTTGCTACGAAGGTGTAGGCAAAAGCTGCTACGACCAATCGGGTAAATCTCAAGAGTGAAGCTCGAGTGCGATGAGGAGCGGTTCGCCCTCGAAGCGAAAACTCACTTCGAGTGGAGCACTATCCGCCATCGACCGGCAGCTATAGTCCGAACCAGTGATCACCGTGGGAACAGAGAGCATGCAGCCGTCGGCCATGCCGGCAAGCTTGTTCTTGAAATTACCAGCAACCATATTGGCGATTTCTCCAATCGCGTCCCACATCTGCTGATCTTCTTCTTTGATCTCCATGCCAAGCATCTTGCCGGCCATCAATGCGGCGGACTGGGTCCCGCAGCGCAACGTCAGCAGGCCGCAAATCTGCCCAGCTAGCCCGACCATGGCGGTAAACTCACATGGCAAAGATGGTTCTTCGCCCCAAGCATCTAGCTTGCAGCCAAGCATGATTTCAAAAACTTCCCGGGCGGCCAACTCCAGCATAGGACGCCAGCCCTCGAGAGTTCCGTCATTCGCGCTGATAGGATTTGCGGTATTCATTTCTTGCCATCCAGAAGAGGAATTACGTGTTCTTTGACCTGTTCGGGCGTGAAGGGTTTGCGAATGTAGCCTTTGGCGCCGATGGAAAGCGCCTGGACTACATGCGACTCGCTCCCCTCGGTGGTAATCATGACAACCGGAACGCCTTTGGCATTCTCCACGGTTTGCAGTTGTTTCAGGAATTCGATCCCGTCCATAACTGGCATGTTGATGTCGCACAGGACGAGGTCAGCACCGCTCTCTCTCAGGGCTCCGAGAGCTTCGGCGCCATTGCCGGCTTCGCGCACTTCGGCAAGATCGATACCCGCCTGGCGTATCGAGCGCTCCACAATCTTGCGCATGACGGAGGAATCGTCAACGATCAAGGCACGCACTTTTTTCATGGCCATCAACCCATCCAGAGGGTAATCAGCCGACGCAAACGAGGAGTTGGGAACTCACAAAACAGGTTCGCGGCGTTCTTGATTGCCGTCTTTCCATTTCATCGGCGAGGTTATCGAAGACTTTAGCCGGTGATGCGAAGCGGCGGAGCAGCGCTGGCTGAGGAGGGTGGTTCGATGACTGCTAACGGCTGACGAAAAAGAAGATGGCCAACATCGCGGCCGGCACGCAACCGCACCCAGATAAGGCCACCGCAGCCCACGACGCGCACATCGCGCGCACCGAACTTGAGGACGTAGCTGCAGGTAATACGGGACATCTCTGGCGGCCGTCGCCAGCCTTCGAAAAGGAAGTCGCCGGGACGAGGCTCGTGGCCGATCTGCTCGAGAGCGCGATTCATAGCGCTGCTGCTGATCAGGCACGCCTCGGTGCGGCATTCCAGCATTTGCTCAATCGCATAGAGCGCGGGGTAATCGATACCGTCGGAAAAAGCGAAATAGAAGGTGCGGGTGGCGGCGACAAACTGCAGCGGCAGCATGCGAAATTGTTCCAGCAAGCGGTAGGGCAGAAGATGGACGCACTCGCGGTCGGGGTTGTCGCGAAGCATCAGTACCGGGCATGCCCACTGTAATCCGAGGGCCGCGGTGACTTGTTGTTCGGTGGCGAAGCCGAGCTTTTCCAAACATTCCCCAAGACGACGCCCGCTGGCGCTCTGTGCTTCGAGAGCCGAGCGCAGTTGCTGGTTGGTCAACTGTCCGCGCGAAAGCATGAGCAACCCTAGGGGAATGCGATGCTGCACAGGCGGCGCGGCGGCGGTCGCGACCGAAAGCCGGAGGAAATGCTGCTGCAAGGCATTCTCGAAACATTGGGGAGCGCAATAACGGGCGTCATGCAGACGAATCGCGCTATTCCACCAGTGCATTCGACGCCATAGTCTGCGGCGAAAGTTGCAGTCTTCCTCGCCGCAATCAGGCAAGGCCTCGGCCCAGCGTTGGGAAAGCCTCGAGATTCGTACCTTCCAAAGCATGTGTCTTACTCAAGCCCTTGCAGCTCAGTTTGCGGATTGCGGAGTTCCCACGTCGAGCACGCGCAATCCGTAATTGCCGTCCACTACAACTACTTCGCCGCGGGCAATAATGCGGCCATCGAGCAGCAGGTCTGCGGGTTCTTCAATTCTACGGTCGAGTTCGACCACCGAGCCGGCGCCCAGTTCGAGAATCTCTTGCAGGCGCATGCTGCGCTCTCCGAAACGCAGCATGACCTCGAGTTCCACGTCCATGAGGAGGTCGAGATTGCCAGCAACCAAGCCGGTGGGCATCGGATCAACTTGCGGCGCCTCGCTATTTGGTTCCTCGGCGGCGGGGAGAGGCACAGATGCCAACGCCGTATGAAGGGCCGCGCTTAACAACCACTCAATCCAGATCGGGGCAGGGGCATCATGGCCCGAACGAAGCCACCCGTTTGCCGCGGCCGACCAAGACGGAGGTGCCGAGGATTCCACATGAAGCTGCACTTCTCCCCAGCGCGGCTTCAGGGCGGTAGCCGCGTGCCCGGCAATCTGGCGTAAGAGTTCTTCGACTGCCTCTTTATGTTCGGCCTTGAGCTCGGCAGCACTGTCCTGCGGTTCTCCGAGAAAGAGTTGCGCCAACACCAGCGTGACCGTGCGGGGAAGCCGAAGGATCATCTCGCCGCGGACGCTGCCGGCGGAGACAACCAAAAAGCAGGCGTCTCCATCCCCTGGCGCGGGCGCTTCTGCAGCGTCGCGCAAGCACTCGAAGGTGAGGGACGAACCGGCAATCTGGGTCAAGACCTGAGCGATGCTCTGCGCCCAGATCGCGATGAAGGCGTTTGCAGAGTCGGAATGGTTTGCGGAGTTTTCCTGAGTTACGTCGCTCATTGATTCAGGTTCCTTTCTGACTCCGTGCGACAGCGTTCGAGAACTTGGGCGGCACGCGAACTGCCCCGCCTGGCTGGAATGGCCGTAAACAATTCCTGCTCGGCCACGCGCAAACTCGCTGGTTCGCGCACGGCACGAGGGAGCGTGAGCACGGTGCCGGGCACAAGGTCGAGCAAGTCGCGAACCGGCACACCGGGAACTCGCATGCCGAGTTCGACGCGAAAGGGACACTGCAGCAATTGCGTGCGCAACCGATCCGAGGCATCGGGTTGGGAACGGCGCTTAGGACGGCTCCAATCCGCAGACATCTTCCGCAGCAAGGCGTTGGAGACGACTGCGGGAAACACTAGATTGAGGGTGCCGCGGCTTTCCGCCACCGTGAGTTCAAAGCTAAGAGATAGTGTTTTTTCCTCGGCGGGCATCAAATGCTGCACCTGCTCGGGTTGCTGGCGTTGTTCGAATTCAAACTGCAGAGCGAGCATCTGCCATGCGCTTTGCAGTTCGCGACAGATGATGCGCATAACGGTTTCCAGGATCTGGTCCTCGATGACCGTAATCTGTCGCTCGGGCAAGGCGCTTTTCCCTTCACCGCCCAGCAAGACATCGATCAATGGGAAAGCTACGGCGAGATCGAGTTGCAGAAGGGCCACGGCATCGACCGGCACCAGCTTGCAGGTAGCAAGATAAGTAACTTCCGGAATGCGCTGCAGGAATTCGCTGTAGGTCAGGTGCTCGGCGGAAACCAGGGCGGCGGTGAAGGCAACCCGCAAATAGGCGCCGACCGAGTGAGTCATGTTGCGGGCAAAGCCTTCGTGCAAGGCGCTGATGGCTTGCGCCTGCTCTCGCCCGATCTGGCTGGCCTGACGCGCGTCCCAGCGCACGGCAACAGGTTGCGCGGCTGCCGCACCGGCGTTGCCACCACGTGCGGCCCGGACCATAGCATCGATCTGTTCCTGGTTGAGTACCTTTTCCATCGAAAGTCCTCTTAAACTCCACTGGCCGCATGAGCCGACAACTCGGCTGGAGGAATGTGATTGAGTTCGGCCAAGCGTGCCCGCAAGCGGGTGACTGCCATGGAGTGAATCTGCGAAACGCGCGACTCACCTACGCCGAGCACGGCTCCTACTTCCTTCATGGTCAATTCCTCAAAGTAGTAAAGCGCCAGCACCTGCCGCTCTTTCTCTGGTAATTCTTCGATGGCGCGCGCCAAGACTTCTTTCATCTCCGAGCGCAGGCAGACGATCAGCGGGGTCTCTTCGGATTGGTCAGGCAAATATTCGCACAGGTCCTGATCGCTGCCATCCCGCGGCGACTGCACCCGCAAGCTTCCGATGTCGAGGCGGTCAAGCTCGCCAAGCAGTACCTGAAAATCATGCAAGGTCAGGCCGAGTTGTGTCGCCAACTCCTGCTCGTTGGGATTGCGGCCGAGCGCAGAACGCAACTGGTTATGCGCTTCCTCGACCTGGCGAGCTTTTCGCCGCAGGTCGCGCGGGCTCCAATCCATTTCGCGCAGGCTGTCGAGGATAGCGCCGCGGATGCGGAACTTCGCGTAGGAAGCAAACTGCACCTGCTTGCCACTATCATATTTTTGCAGCGCGTCGATCAGCCCGATCACGCCGGCATGAACCAGGTCCTCGAAGGGAACGTGCTGCGGCAAGCGTTCATGAATGCGGCGGGCGATGTAACGAACCTGCGGCAACTGTTCGAGCAACAGGCGCTGGCGCTCTTCCTCGCTCTGCCACGCGGTGTAGGCGTGTTTGGTTGCTTCTTTCATGATTGCAGTCCTTCTCTTTTCTCGAGCCGTTTCATCGCACCGTCCCCAGGGATTGCACCGAAACCACCGGCGGAATTTCATTGGGCGAAAGAACTACCAGCTTGGGCACAAAGGGTTCCAGCAGACGCTTGAGGTGGAAGCGAGCGGGGGTCGAGCACATCAGCACCGGGCTGGCAACACTGACTTGCTCTCCCGCTATGCGGCGCAATCCCTCGAGAATACGGCGCACGAGGGAGGGTTGCAAAGCAGCGCCAGTACTGGCTGATGGGCTGCCGGTGAAGGCGCGAGTGAGTTCGTCTTCGATGCCGGTATCGAGCGTAACCACCCGCAACTGGTTTTCTTCGAGCAACGGCCGCACCAGAGCGCGGCCCAGAGCCTGGCGCGCGGCTTCAACCAGCAAAACAGGGTTCTTGCTCACGACTGAAGTGTCGATCAGAGTTTCGAGGATGGTGGCCAAGTCGCGAATCGAGACCTGCTCACGCAGCAATTGCTGCAGGACTTTGTGCACCTCGCCGAGGGTCAATAGCTTGGGAACCAGTTCTTCGATCAGCTTGGGATGAGTCTCCGCCAAGCGATCGAGAAGACGTTTGGCTTCCTGCCGGGTCAGCAATTCGGAGGCGTGCTGCTTGATGACTTCGGCCAGATGGGTGGCGAGTACCGATGTTTGATCGACGACCGCGTAGCCCTTGGCCAAGGCCTCACTCTGCAAGCCGGTGGCAATCCATTGCGCGGAGACGCCGAAGGCGGGCTCACGCGTAGGAGTACCGGCCAGCGGGGGAGGAGTGTTGTCAGAGCTGATGGCGAGCAGACGGCCATCAAGCATCTCCCAACGGGCAATCTCCACTCCGCGTAGAGAGATTATGTATTCGCTGGGCTTAAAGCGGGCATTATCGGTGATATGTACGGCCGGGACGATGAATCCAAGCTGTACGGCGAGATTGCTGCGCAGGGCGCGCACGCGGGCCAGCAATTGCCCGCCGCGATTGGTATCGACGAGAGGAACCAGTGCGTAACCGACTTCGAGGCTGAGTTCGTCCAGTTTGAGCAATTCTTCGATTGACTCTTGTGGCGATTTCTTGTCTTTCTCTTTGCCTTCGGCGGTCGCGGCTTTGGCAACGGCGGGCCCAGGCGTACGCCAGGCGAGGATGCCCACCATGAGGGCGAGAAAAAAGAACGAGAATTTGGGTAGACCCGGGATGGCGGCCAAAGCGGCCATCACACCGGCGGCGATGAACAGCGCGCGCCGGCCCGAGAATAATTGCTTGCCGAGATCGGTGGCGAGGGTGGTTCCCGAGGACGCGCGGGTCACGACGATGCCGCCCGCCATGGAAACCAGTAGCGAGGGAATCATCGTCACCAGACCATCTCCGACGGTAAGCACGGTGTAGGTCTTGAGCGCTTCGCGAAAAGGGATATCGAGCTGAAAGACGCCGATGAGAAATCCGGCGATGATGTTGACGGCGGTGATCAGGACGGTGGCCAAGGCGTCGCGCTGATTGAAGCGGGCGGCACCATCCATCGCGCCATAAAATTCGGCTTCGTGCGCGATTTGCTCGCGGCGGGCACGGGCGCCGGCTTCGTCGATCAGACCGGCATTCAGGTCGGCATCGATTGCCATCTGCTTGCCGGGCAGAGCGTCGAGGGTGAAGCGGGCGGTGACTTCGGCGGTGCGCACCGCACCGTGGCTGACGACGATGTACTGAATCGCAATCAAGGCCAGAAAGAGGACGAAACCGACAACGTAATTTCCGCCAACCACGAACTGGCCAAAGGCCTCAATCACTCGTCCCGCGGCCGATGCGCCTTCATTGCCATGGAGCAGAATTCGCCGGCTCGAAGCCAGATTCAGCGAAAGGCGAAAGAGGGTGAGCAGAAGGAGCAAACTCGGGAAGACAGAAAATTGCGCAGGACGGAGAATCTGAATGGCAGAGAGCAGAACGAGAACCGAAGCGGTAATACTTGTGGCGAGTAGCAGGTCGAGCAGAAAAGAGGGCAGCGGCACCAGCATGACAAAGACCAGCGCTACCGCTGCAACGGGCACCGCCCACTCCACTACCGCGTTGTGCGCAAGCGGCGCAGAATTCGTCTTCTCTGCCATCGCTTACCTTCCCCCTGCAGCCGCGCGGGCGCGTTCCTGAGCGCGATAAATCGCGGCGAGCACCGCGGCCACCACGGCGTACAGTTTGGGCGGAATCGACTGCCCGATTTCAACCGCGCGATACAAGGCATGCGCCAAGGGCGGATTTTCGACCAATGCAATTCCATGCCAGCGGGCAGTTTCTTTAATTTGCTGAGCAAGCAGATTGCGGCCCTTCGCAACCACGGTAGGGGCCGGCATGGCCGGGCCGTACTCGAGGGCGACGGCGAACTCGTTGGGATTGGTGATGACGACCGAAGCCTTTTTCACCGCTTCCAGCATTTGCTTACGTAAAGTTTGGCGGCGCAAGCGGCGAATGCGGGCTTTGACCGTAGGATGTCCTTCGGTTTCTTTGTACTCGTCTTTCAGATCCTGGCGGCTCATGCGCAGGTCGCTTTGCAGCTTCTGCCGTTCGATCAGGTAGTCGGCGCCCGACCAGAGCAGCAGCACCGAGGCGGACTTCCAGGCGATCTCAAACATCCGTTCGAGGCCGAAGCTGATGACAGAGCCCAAGCCTCGACCGGAAAGGGCAAGAACGTTTCCCCAATCGCGGCCAAGAACCGAGAACGCCAGGTACACGATCGCGGCGCCGGGCAGCAGCGATTTCAGCAAGCGCCCTAACGATGGCAGGGAAAACAGCTGTTCCAATCGGGTTGCCGGACTCAACCGGGAAAAATTCGGTTGCAGGGCTTCAGGAGCGAATACCAAACCGCCCTGAGCTAGCGCGCCGACCATCGCTGCCATCCAACTCAGAGCCAGAACCAAACCGATTGCGTGGACGAGGGTCGAACCGGTCCACATCAATAGCGGGGCGGCGTTGCCCAAGTCTGAAGTCGCTGCCGCATCGAGCGAATGGCGGAGCAGGCCGCGCCACTCTCCGGCAAATGTCCCGATGCCGGCACTTAACGAGAGCACCGTTGCCCCGGCGGCCAGGCTCGACATCAACTCGCGGCTGCGGGCAATCTGGCCTTTCTCACGCGCTTTCTGCTTGCGTCGCGGTGTCGCCTGTTCGGTTTTGTCGTCATGGGCCATATTTTCTAGGTCGGCAGATGCAACAGCCGTTCTCCCAAAGCAATTCCCGAGGCGAACCGTGACTCCAAGAATCGCGGCCAGATGATCAAACTGCCGGCGAGGACGGTCAGGGCCAGCAAGGTTTTGAGCGATAGCCCGACGAAGAGAACCGGCATTTGGGGCGCGGCTTTGGACAAGAAGCCCAACGTGACGTCCACCAGCAAAGTGGCAACAACAACCGGCGCTGCCATTTGCACTCCTGCCAGCCACATACCTCCAGCAGCCTGCAATAGGTCTCCGCTGGCTTTCAGTTTGGTCATGCCTTGCCCAGGAGGTAAGTAGGCAAAGCTCGAAGCCAGCCCGCGTAGCAACCAATGATGCGCATTCAATGACAAGAAAATGAGCAGCGCCATCAGTTGATTGAAAGTGGCCAGCACCGGCGTGTCTGCCTGGGTCTGCGGATCAAGCAGCGTGACCAGGGAGTAACCTGCCTGCACCCCGATCACTTGCCCGGCGATCTGCGCCGCTTCCATCACAAACTGCACCGCCAGGCCAAGCACCAATCCGATCAGGAACTCTCCTGCAGCAATGGCGACCCAGCTGACCACGTCGCCTGCGACGTGCAGCGGTGCAGAAACGGGATAGAGAAGAACGGTCAGCGCGATGGTGAGCGCGATTTTTATCTGTGTGGGGAGACTTTCACTTCCCAGAAACGGGGCGAACAACATCAGTCCGCCAATGCGCACGCCGATGAATAGTGCCGCTGCGATCACGGATTCGAGATGGACGGTTTCCATATTCGTCAGCGCAGGTACGGCCGAAAGTCGGAAAACAATGCGACGGTGAACGCGGTTAGTCGATGCACCATCCACGGCATCAGAAAAAATAACGCGGCGACGACGGCGGCCAGGCGCGGAACCGTGGACAGGGTCTGCTCCTGCAAGGAAGTCAGCACCTGTACGATGCTGATGAACAGGCTGACCACAGTCGCAATCAGCAGAAGCGGTGCAGCCATCCACATCGCGGTCTCAAGCGTCTTGCGCGCCAGTTCTACGGTCAGGTCTGAAGTCATCGAAGTCCTCAGGAAAAACTTTTCATGAGCGATCCCACCAGCAAGTTCCAGCCGTCGACCATGACAAACAGAAAAATCTTGAGCGGAGTCGAGATCACCACTGGCGGCAGTTGCAGCATGCCGATCGAGGTGGTAATAGCGGCCACGACCATATCGACCACCAGAAAAGGCAGATAGAGCGCGGCGCCGATCTGGAATCCCGCTTTCAGTTCGGAGAGAATGTAAGCCGGTGCGACGACACGCATGTCGACGTCTTCCGGCCGCGCCGGACGCGGCTCTTTGGCTAACTCCAAAAAAAGAGCCAGGTCTTTTTCCCTCGCATACTTGAGCATGAACAGGCGCAGGGGTCCCCCACCCAACTCGACGGCTCCCAAAGCATCGACGCGGCCCTGCTCGTAGGGCACAATGGCGGCTTCGTGAATGGCGCCAATCACCGGCTGCATGAGGAACAGCGTCAGGATCAACGCCAGCCCGATCAGAGTTTGATTGGTGGGCGTGCTCTGAGTTCCCAGCGCCTGGCGAAGGAAGTGAAAGACGATCAATAGGCGCGCAAACGGCGTCATCGCCAACAACAGAGCCGGCAGCAATGTCAGGACAGTGAGGAGAACGAGAATGTTCCAAGGCACAGAACCGCTTACTCCGGCGGGCCCAGTCCAATTCAATCCGTGGGGAGCGCGCGGCCGGATGCTCGATCCCCAAGCGAAAGGCGTAAGGCACAGGAGGGCCGAGGCCAGAAAAACTTGCAGCCGGATTGCGCTTCGTTTCATGGCGATGATCGGTCTAAGCACAACGTGAACTTCGCGTGGGTTCTCCACTGATCAGTTGCCCGACGGGGGCATTTTCGTCTTCGCTTTCATTTGCCATCGGCTTGCCGGAAAGAACTGCCAAAAGAGCCAGCGTCGTTCCCGTCCTGCCCACCAGAAACTTCTGGTCGCCAACCTCCACTAGGTTGAGAAAACATCTCTCGCCGAGTGCCAGGCTCTCGCACAGCCGCAATTGCCGGCGACGAGGATGCGGCGCAGGGTGACAAATTGATGCCAGCCAGCACCACATCCGTGTGCAAGAGCTCTTTAGCCTGGGCAAGCTCAACATTCCCTCGTCCTCCTGCGATCGCTCACACCAACTCCGTCACACGAATGGCTAAGTGATCACCGACGGCTTCGAATTCGCCGCTCGCGACCGGCTTTCCGTTGACCAGCAGAGGGGCATCGGTTCCCAATCGCCAGTGCGAATTGATAATGGTGTTTCTCTGCAGCCGCAAAACGTCGGCGACCTTGAACCCCGGCAAAGGTAGATCCACCGTCAAGCGGCAGGGCAACAGCAGAGCCTGCGCCCACGCCGGTGATGGGTCTTCATGCTGCGCTTTTGGGTCTTCATGCCGCGCTTTTGGGTCTTCATGCTGCGCTTTTGTCGGTGCGGCTGCGGCTTCGGCCACGTTTTTCCTCGAGAAGAACCTTTTCGCTGCTCGCCACGCGAGTACTGCGGTGCGCGGACTTCGGTCAGAAATGGCAATGCAAACATCGTGCCGCGACCATGAGCGAAGGGACATTCGAGAAAGCTGCTGTCGTGCAGGAAGATAGGGAGCTGCGGAGGATTTCATCTCCAAAGGGCAAAGATGAATGTTTAGAACCGCTTCATTAAATGCCACTCAGAATGAGCCGTGCCCTGCCGCGTGGAGCAGGGCACGGCACCAGTCTGTTTTATGTCTGCTTCATATTGATCGTGTCTTCCATGATCGTGTCGAAGGTAGTCACCGCCTTAGCATTGGCTTCGAAGGCGCGTTGCGCCACGATTAGATTGGCAAACTCGCTGGAAATATCCACGTTGGAGAGTTCGAGCGCGCCGCCAGATAAGGTACCCCGTCCGGCGGTTCCGGGAGTGCCGATTACAGCCTGGCCGGAAGCCAGGGTCTCGGTGTAATCGGTATCTCCAGCGCGCTGCAGTCCCTGCTCGTTCGCGAAGCTGGCCAACGCCACCTGGCCCAAAGCTGCGGTTTTCCCGTTGCTGAATGAGCCGGTAATTGTCCCGTCGGATCCAATGCTGAAATCGGTCAGCGTGCCGCTGCTGGCGCCATCCTGCTGCGCCGAAGATGTGCTGCTGGCGCCGGCAACTTGGGTGATTACGGGAGTAGTTCCGTTGAGCAGGTCCCAGTTAAAGGACATGTCCGACGCGCCATCCGACAGATTGGTTGCTGTGATGTTAATGCTCGAGACCAGTTTTCCATTTTGGGTTGGACCGATCAGATTTCCGTCGCCATCAAAGGTGAGCGTCCCTGTTGCTAAAACACCGGTTTGCGCATTCCCGTTCAGCGGACCGAGATCTGAAGCTGGGACTGAAGCTGAGTAGTTCCAGGTGTTAGCCGCAGTCTTGGTGAAAGTGAAAGTCAAGGTGTGGCTGGTGCCCAATGAATCGTAGATGGTCAGCGGCGTCGAGTAAGTGCCGTCAGTCCCACCGACAGTTGCGCTGGCGTCCAAGTTCGTATCAATGGTCACGTTGCCGGTTGCGCTCGGTGGGCTGATGGTTCCCGCGCCTAACTGGAGAGGAGCCAGGGCTTGACCCGTGTCGACTACGCCGTTCGTTGCGGGATATCCAAGGACATCCTGACCACTCGAACTAACGAGAAAATTATTCTTGTCGACGGAGAAATTTCCGGCTCGACTGTAGCTGGTGACCCCATCTTGCTGGAGGACGAAGAAACCGTCTCCTTGTATCGCAACGTCAGTGGGCACGCCCGTCGAACTCACGCTGCCCTGAGTGAACATGGAAGGCATGGAGCCGACCTGAGCGCCGGCGCCTAATTGGATCGGGTCGCCCGAACCGGTTGTACCGAGGTTTTGATAGAACAAATCGCTGAACAACACCTGCGTATCTTTGTATCCGGTGGTGTTCTGATTTGCGAGATTGTTGGCAATGGCGGAAAGAGCAGTGGCGTCCGCCGTCAGCCCGGAAAGGGGAATAGAAAAATTCGGCATTAGTGCGCTCCTTGTACTGCAGAATTCGAACTTGAGGTAGAACTGGATCCGGATGTCGGAAAAGCCGTCTGCAGGGTTTGGTTGATCTGCGAAAGCTGGTCGAGCATATTGAGTTCCACCAGTTGTTGGGTGAACTGCGAGGGATCGACGGGGTCCAGTGGACTCTGATTCTCGAGCTGGGCAGTCAATAATTGCATAAACATACTGGTGCTGTCGGTCAGAGGATCGGATCCGCTAGTCCCGCTGGTCCCGTTGTTGGTGGAGTTTGCCATCGGGGACGTTATAGCGTTCGAGACTGTACTTACGTTCATTGGATACCTCCTGATGTCGCGTGCGATTTCATGCATGCACGCTCAAGCTGCCGGTTGATGGCACAGTGATTTCTGGCGGTAAGGAATCTTGCAGAACCTCGCCGGCGGGAGCCGATGCTTGCGGTCGGGATTCATGATGGTTCTGCGAATGAGATCGCGGATCGGCGCTCCCCGCGAAACTCGCATTGGACGGTGCACTTCGATCCAGGAAATGCAGCGTATCGAGACGCAAATCCTGCTGGTGAATCACGGCTTGCAACGAGGGCACTTCGGGAGCGAGGAATCCTCGCAGGTCGCCTTTTTCGCTGCCTACGGTCAGGCCGATCTGGCTTTCGCGCAAAGTGGTATGAACCTCGACACTGCCAAAATCTGGCGTGCGCATGTCAATGTGCATCTCGGCTTTGCCGATTCCCTGTACGATTCGGGCGACCTGCACTGTACCCGAATTGGCGTCAGAGAGTACGGGCGCAGAGGAAGTTGACAGGGGCGCAGTCGAGCCAGCGAGGGTGACATGCGACGCTCCTTCAGGGGTCTCCGAAACCGGGATGGAGGCAACGAATGTGGCCGCAGGAAGCGAATCGGAAGCAGAGGTTTGAGTTTTCTGCGGCACTGGAGCGCTGGTTGCGGGTGGGCCTGGATTGGCAGTCGTGCTGGATTGTTCAGCACCGGTAAGATCTGGCTGGCGATCTTGATTGGTGAACGACGCATTGGCATTGTTGGTTGGGTTGTTCGTAAGACCATCTTTTGGCGGCGTGACCTCGACTTGTGAATGCGATGGCGTAAACTTTGGGACTGCCTGGCTGAACAGCGTACTTGATGGCAGGCCAGAATTTTGAGAAGGCTTTTCCATTCGCAGCGGGACATCGTCTTCCATTCGCGATCCACGAGAACGGACGGGTTGACTGGGATTGGACAGCGAAACACCGATCGACGGAGTCAGGACTCGTAGGTTGAGCGGAAGAGATGCTGAAGGCAAATCATGGTTCTTAGAAGTTGTCTCTGCGGTGGTTGTTTGTTGAGGGCCGGGCGCAACTGTTTGTGCATTCGCCGGCACCAGATCCGGCAAGGTCGAGATTGCCGCACCGGTTGTATTTTCAACCGAATTTATAGGGTTAGGGGTGGGAACTTGGGTTGAGAATGAATTTACAAAATCCGACCGACCGGAAGCCGGAGGCTCCGCAATAATCGACTGCGCCGTTTCACCCTTCTGCGGATTTTCATTTATATCGGACTTATTCCAGGTCTCGACCCCGGTAGTCTTGTTCTGATCCTGCGTTGACATTCCATCCACCGAAAATGGGAGCGAACCACTATTCAAGGAATTTGTGCTATCGAGTTCGACGTTTTGGCGCGGGGTTGAAGCAGGAGCGACAGTGACTGCGGGATGGCTTCCCGTCACGGTCGAATTTACGTTCGAGCTCTCAGCCGCGTTCCTGCCCTGCAAGTCGCTTAGACAACCGAAAGGCCGAATTTCGCTTTTGTCAGACTCGCCATTTTCGCCGATGGAAGGAGCGCTTGGGGGAGGGGGTGCTGCCGCGGCGCCTAACAGGTTTGCGGTTGGCGGTTGAGGAACAATTGCAGTTGATGTCGTTATAGGCGATCTGGAAGGTTTCTGCTGATTCTTGCCAGGGGGCGGGCCGGATGTCGAAATTGTCTTAGTATGGACGGCGATCATCGGCTTTTGCGAATCGCCATCGAGCGTGGTCGGCATTTCGCGGCCTGCGGTCTGTAGCGCTGCAAGAAAACCTTTTCCAGGAACTGGCGTCGCCGCCAACCCCGGAACCTGTGGCGCCTGCGGCGAACTCACTTGCGGGATCAGATTGATGAGCACTCGCTGCGCTCCCTTTGATGGACTCCCCTCGCCGACCATGCATCTGGATCACCATAGATAGGAAATGCAATCCACGCCCGAGAAGAAAGCATAACTGAATGAAACCGAAGGCGATGATGTGGTCGGCGGACGAGCGGAAGAAGAGCGATCCAGCGGGGAAACATTTTCTTGGGCAAGGGTTGCCCACGGACGGGCAAAGATTAGCGCCTTTTCGAAAGGGTGCGACGAAGTAGAAACATGTCGTCTGCGGCACGCTGGGATTGCCGGGCTTCGAATTGACGGTAGAGTTCGAGTTGGCGCTGGCGCAAACTTTCGATAATTTCGCGCTGCTGCCGTGCCTGGCGAAAGCCGGCCGCACGGAGGTCGCGGGTGGCTCGCGCCTTTGCGACGTCGATTTCGAGTGCATGCCGCCGATTCAGAAGGGCTTCGCGGCAGAGTAGATCGAATTGCAATTCGGCAGCGCTTACTCCAGAGGAAAGGTCTTGCAACTCGCGACGAGAAAAGTCGGCGAGGCGTGCGTTCACATCGTTCACTTGCTGTTCCAGAGAAGAAAGTCGGCAAGTGGCCTCGCGCAAGAGAAGTTCCTGCTGATGTTCAAATCCTTGGCGCACTCGTAAGAGGACTTCGAGGGAAAAGTTGAATGCCATTTAGATCAGCCTGGGATGCAAAGGAGTTTGGCGACCGTATCGGTCAGCGTGACTGCTTCACGGGGGCCCTGCTCGAGGAATCGATTGAGCTCCGGAATCAAGAGCAGAGCCTGATCCAGGACAGGATCGCTTCCTCTCTGATAGGCGCCGATGCGCACCAGATCCTCCGAGGCGGCATAAGTGGCGAGCAGTTTGCGCACAGCCTGGGCTTTTTGCAAATGCTGGGGAGAGCAAACCATGGGCATAAGCCGGCTGATGCTGTCGAGAATGGCGATCGGGGGATAGTGGTTCTTGGTCGCCAAACGGCGGTCGAGCATGACGTGCCCGTCGAGCAAGGCGCGCGTTCCGTCCACGAGAGGATCCTGCTGATCGTCGCCCTCCATGAGAACGGTGTAGAACGCGGTGATGCTGCCACCGTTGAACTTTCCCGCTCGCTCGATTAAGCGAGCCAACATGGTGAAAACCGAAGGCGTATAGCCTTTGGCCGTTGGCGGCTCTCCTGCGGCCAAGCTGATTTCCCTCTGCGCCATTGCCAGACGAGTCAGTGAATCAACTACAAGAAGAACATTCTTGCCTTTCGCGCAGAAGTATTCTGCTACAGCGGTAGCGGCCAGCGCCGCACGGATTCGCAGCAATGGAGATTGATCGGAGGTCGAAACGATGACCGCCGAGCGCTTTCTTCCCTGCTCACCCAAAGCTTCCTCAAGAAAGTGACGGACCTCGCGTCCGCGTTCCCCGACCAGGGCCAGCACGGTAAGATCGGCACTGGTGTTGCGGGCCATCATGCCGATCAGGGTGCTTTTGCCCACACCACTGCCACCGAAAATGCCGACCCGCTGTCCTCGGCCGCAGGTCAGAAATCCATCGATGGCGCGAATTCCGCAAGAGATTGGCTCCGTGATTAAGGTCCGTTCGAGCGGGAGCGGGGCAGCTGCGTCGAGTGCTTGGGATTCGCGGCCGCCATAGGGGCCGAGTGAGTCCAGGGGCTCACCCATGCCATCGATGACGCGGCCCAACAGTTCGTCTCCCACACGCAGTGCCGGGCGCGCACCCCAAGTAATTACCTGGTCGCCATAACGAATACCACTGGGGCGTTCGAGTGGCATGGAAAGAACGGCAGTGCCGTGGAAGCCAACGATTTCTCCGGGAAAGACTCGTCCGTTGGCGGTAACGATCTGACACAGTTCGCCCACTGAACAAAAGGGCCCTTCGGATTCGACCAGCTGTCCGAGAACTTGTGTGACCCGACCGCGCCAGCGCACGGCGGTGCAGGTTTCCAGACGCTTCTGGTAAGTCGAGAGGCCAGCGGAAGCGCTCATGTCCCAGCCTGCGGACGCTGCTGCATTAAATCGAACAGACCTTGCTCGATCTCTTTCAGTTGCACTTCCATACCGAGTTCAGTGGTGCCTAGCGCGGTCTCGAGAACGCAATGGTCAAGGGGCAAGCCGGAGTCCTCGACGACTTCGGGAACATGTTGGGATTCCATGTGCTGCGCGAAGTAACTGCGGCACTCGGAGACCTGCTGCGGGTGCACTCGCACCGTCACCTTGGTTCCAGCTTCGATTTTCCCTAGAGCCACGCGTACGATGCCCGCAAGCAGAAGAGGGTCGAGCTGCGCCTCGCGATGCAGGATTTTGCGAGCGATGCTGAGCGAGAGGCGCACGACTTCGGTCTCGATCTCTTCAAAATAGCGGGCCCGTTCGCGGGCAAACTCGGCCAGCGCCAGGCGAACGCTTTCGCGAATTTCGGCTAAGTGCACATCGCAAGCGGCGCGAGCTTTCGCTTCTCCCTCCTGCCGTCCCGCTTCTCTCGCGGCTTTCTCGCGCGTGGCAGCGTCCATTTCGAGGGAATCAGTTTTTTCCGCGCCAACATTCGCCGCCGTCCATGGGCCGCCCGCGGCCCCCGGTGGCAGTTCGGGATAACTGAATGGCTGGACCTCAGTTTCCGCCGCCGGCTGAGGCGCCGGGCTACATGACGTACTCATCTTCCTCGGCTCCCAGACTGATTTTTCCTTCCGCTTCCAGCTTGCGCGCGACCGCAACCGCTTCCTGCTGCGCCTTGATAACGTCGCGGGTGCGTACTGGCCCTAGCACTTCCATATCTTCTTTTAGCATCTCGACCGCGCGCGAAGACATGGATTTGAAAATGTAGTTCTTCAATTCGTCAGTGGCACCGCGAAGCGAAAGCGCTAAAGTCTTCTTGTCCAGTTGCCCAAGCCATTCGCGGATACCAGCTTCCGGAACCCCCAGCAAGTCTTGAAAGGTAAACATCAGGTTGCGTATGCTGAGAGCCACTTTGGGATCCTCTTTCTCAATCGCTTCGAGAATGACTTTTGCCTGCACCGGATCAAGCCGGTTTAACAAATCCGCCACTCCCTGGAAACCGGCATAGGCGCGGCGATGCTGCTCGCCTAGAGCTTCCAGACGCTGGTGCAGGGCAAGGGACACTCGCTGAGCGATCTCCGGGGAAAACTGGCGCAGCTGAGCCATGCGCTTGATAGCCTCGGCGCGCAAAGTTTCCGGCAGACGCATGAGCAACTCAGAAGCCTGCTTGGATTCGAGGTGGGCAAGAATGAGCGCGATGGTCTGGGGATGCTCTTCTTCCAGGAATTTGGCGAGTTGTTGAGGATCGGCTTTCTGCAGCGAATCCAGTTTTCCGGCGCTCATTTCGGCGGCGTGGGAAACCTGGCGCAACAACTGCTGCGCGCCATCCTGGCCGAAAGCTTTGATCAAGAGCTTTTGCGCGTAATCGGTACCGCCTTGCGCCAGGTAATCCTGGGTGAGGGCCAGACGATGATATTCCTCGAGCACCGAGAGCGCGGTGGGAGGATCGATGTACTCCAGTTCGGCAATCGCCTGGGTCAGTTGCTCCAAATCGCGTTCGGGAAGATAGCGGTAGACCTGGCTGGCCATTTCTTCGCCCAGCAACACCAAAAGCACGGCAGCTTTGCGCACACCCGGGAGCGCATTCGGCGCGGCATTCACGGTTTAGCTGCCCTCCCGAATCCAACTCTGCACCAGGCGACTGGCGGCGGCAGGCTCGTTCTGAACTTTTTCCGCCAATTGACGCTTCAAAGCGGTGGCGTGACGGGCCTGGTCGCTGCCTGGGGGCAGCTCGATCTCGACTGCGGCAGCGGCTGCGGCCGGCGACGGGGCTTTGCTGAGTTCCTTGGCGTTACGGGTTACTCTGGCCGGCAGCTCGCGCAGCGTGGTCAGCACTTGCTGTTTCACCGGGCGGAGCATGAGCAGGTACACGATCAGAAACAGGGCCAAGATGCCCGCGTACCGCAGCAGACCGGCCCATTCCGTCAGAACTCGGCGAGTCGTCTCGAGTTTGCCGGGCGGAGCCGGTTTTTCCACCGCCAGTTCCTGAAAGGAAAGATTTTGGATCGCCAACACGTCGCCGCGTGGCAAATCCAGCCCGATCGCAGCTCCCGCCAGTTGTTCGATTTGCTTCATCTCGTCCGCAGTGCGCTTCCTCCTGGCCGGCCTGCCGTTGGCGTCCTTCGTGGATGGGTCAACGGCATCATCGACCAACACGGCGGCGGCAATACGCTTGATGCTTCCAGGAGGCTCCAGGCTGTGGCGCACGGTTTTGCTAACTGCATAGGTCTCGCTCTCCGAGTGGGAGGATGAAGTGTCAATGGCGGTTGCGGCTGCTTTGCTGGTTTGACTTCCCGGCAAGTTGCTGGCGGTGCCGGCCACTCCGGACGGACCGCCTCCGCCGGAGGTTTCCTCGGATTTTTGTTGAGTAAGAGTGACGGTGGTTTTGGGATCGTAAACCTCTTCGGTGTTTTCCGTGGTGCTCAGGTCATATTCGACATGAACGCTGGCGCGCACGTGATCGGGCCCGACTATGGGTTCAAGCGTTCGCACCAGGGTTTTCTGCAGATCCTCGTCAAGGTCCCCGCCGGCGCTGTTTGCGCCCCGGAAACGAATCAGCGGCGCGTTGCTGTCCGCATCGACGACGGTGACGTTTTCCGGACGCAGTCCTTCGACAGCGCTGGCCACCAGGCGCGGAATGGCCAACTGTGCCGGCTCGGAAAGCGCACCGCCACGGGTTTTTACGATGACCGCGGCTTTGGCCGCTTGCTCCTGGGCGGTGAACAACGATTCCCGCGGCAGCACTAGATGGACCCGCACCGCATCGACCTCGCTCAGGGTTTGCAACGTGCGCTCCAGTTCCCCCTCAAGCGCCCGCTGGTAATTCACCTTCTCGGTAAAATCCGATCCCGCCCAGTTGGGTGTATCGAACAATTCGAAGCCCATGCGGGCGTTGCGTGGCAGGCCTTGCGATGCCGTTTCCAGGCGGCTGGCGTCTAGCTGATCGGAGGGAACCAGAAGGCTGCCGCCGTCGGAGGAGAGTTCGTAAGGGATGTTTTTGGCGGCTAAACGGCTCCCTAAAGACTGCGCATCAGCGGGCTTCAGTCCGGAGTAAAGCGTGACGTATTTCGGTTTGCCAATGAGCGCGACAAATGCCCAAAGCGTGATGCCGATCAGGACCGTTCCGGCTGCCAACAGCAACTGCTGTTTGGGCGACAAGCCGCGCAACAAGTATCTTGCCTGTCCGACTGCCTCGCCGAGCGATTTGGGTGCATCCACACTCTTCTCCTAACGGCTCAGAACTGCATGCGCGAGATCTCCTGATACGCCGCCACGATCTTGTTGCGTACCTGCATCATGAGCTGAAACGAGAGATCGGCTTTCTCGACCGCAATCATGGCACTGTGCACATCGACGCCTTTGCCCTCGAGCAAAGCTGCGGTCTGCGCATCCGCCTGTCCCTGCAACTGCTCGCTTTCATCCATCGCGCCGCGCAGCGTCTCCATGAATCCCCATTCGCGCGGGGTTACCGTGGAAGCAGTGGGAATGGTGTCACTGGGAAGAATTCGCAAACTTGCAATCGGGTCAGGCATGTCGATACACTCCTCGCTCAACGCAGCAGGTCGAGAGATTCCTGAATCATGGCCTTGGTGGCCGCCACCGCGGACGCGTTCAGCTCATAAGCCCGCATGGCGCCGAGCAGATCGGCCGTTTCCTCCACTGGATCGATCGCCGGATAGGCCACAAAGCCTTTGTCGTCGGCGTCGGGATGGCCGGGTTGGTAGCGCTCGATTGGAGGCTTGGGGTCAGCGACGACCTGCTCCACCTGCACGCCACGCGCGGAACCATTGTGAAGGCCCGCCAGCATGGTGGGAAACTGCTGCATGGGCCGGGCGCGAAAGACGACGAGTTTGCGCTGATAGGGACCGCCCTCCGGAGTACGCGTAGTTTCCGCGTTGGCCATGTTGCTGGTGACGATTTCGGCCCGGCGGCGTTCCGCAGTCAGCGCAGAGCCACTGACTTCGAGCATCCCAAATAGGTTCACGACGTGCTCCCTTCATGGATGGCGCTATTCAGCATCTTGAATCTGTCGCGCAGCAGTTGAGTGGCAGCGTTGAAGCGCAGCTGGGTATCGGCCAAAAGCAGCCCTTCGCGTTCCAGGCTCACATTGTTGCCATCGGGACGCTCGACAAGCCCCTGCACGGTATGCACGGCGGGGGAAAAAGCTGCGTAGTCGAAGGACCCGTCCGCTGCGCGTTCCAGTTCCTGGCGAAAATTGATGTCGCGAGTGCGGTAGCCGGGGGTGTCGATGTTCGCCATGTTCGACATGACGAGTTCGCTACGCGCTGCGCTTAGATCCAACACGCGGGCCAGCCAGCTTAGGCATGGATCTTCAATCATGGACATAACCGCTCCGGGGCGGCAGGCCGTAGTCCCGAATCTTGTTGCGGACTGTGCGCAAACTCACGCCCAGCATTTCCGCCGCACGCGAGCGATTACCCGCCGTGGCATCGAGTGTCATTTCGAGCAGGCGCCGCTCGACACTCTGCAAGGAATCTCCCGGGCGAAGTTGATTCGTGCCCAGGTTGGAGGGGGAGAGTTCGGAAGGCTCCAAGACTTCGAGACCGATTGGGTCGCAGCTCAATGCGACGGCGCGGCGCATGAGATTGGCCAGTTCCCGCACATTGCCCGGCCAGGAATATTGGAGCAGGCGGGTCAGGAATTCCGGCGCGAGAGTCGGCGTGGAACCAGGGGCGTAGCGTTGGGCAAAATATTCGGCGAGTTCGGCGATATCTTCGGGGCGCTCGCGCAGCGCCGGAAGGCTGAGGGGGATTACGTTCAGCCGGTAATAAAGGTCGGAGCGAAACTCGGCCTTCTTCACCATTTCTTCCAGCGGCCGGTTGGTGGTGGCGATGACCCGAATATCGACCCGGACGGGGCGAGTATCGCCTAAACGGTCTACCTCGCGCTCCTGCAAGGCACGCAGGAGTTTGGGCTGCAATGCCAGCGGCATTTCTCCGACTTCATCGAGCAGCAAGGTGCCACCGTCGGCCAACTCGAACTTGCCGGGTTTGGAGACATTGGCACCCGTGAAGGCGCCTTTGCTGTATCCGAACAGCTCGCTTTCCAACAGGCTTTCCGGGAAGGCGGCACAATTGATGGCGACCAGCGACTTTTCCCGCCGCGGACTGAGGCGGTGAATCATGCGCGCCAGCAGCTCTTTTCCGGTGCCGCTTTCCGCCTGAATGAGAATGTCGGCGTCGGTGGCGGCCACGTGCCTTGCCCGCTGGATGGCGCGCAGCAGAGCCGGCGAGTGTCCCACCATTGGCGCTCCATCCTCGGCGGACGCCTGGTTCCTGACCAGAATCTGCTGCGCGGCCCGCTCCAGTTGCTCGAAGGCCACCGGCTTCACGAAGTAGTCGCAAGCACCGTCTTTCATGGCCGCCACCGCGTCCGGCACACTACCGAAGGCGGTCAGCAGAATGACCCCGGTTCGCGGCTCACAAGCTCGCACCTGGCGCATCACCGCGAAACCATCTCCATCCGGCATCCGGATGTCGGTGACCACCAGCGCATGCTGGCGTCGTCGAAACTTGAAGATCGCCTCGCCGGCGCCGCCCGCCGTGTCCACTCGCCAGCCGTGGCGAAGGAAGCTGGTCTCAAGCGCCGCGCGCATCCCGGCATCGTCATCCACTACTAAGACATGCGGCGGAGCACTGCCTTGGGCTGTGGGTTGGTTCATTGCTCCTCCTTCCACAAGGGAAGCTCGAGGGTAAAGGTGGTGCCCTGGCCCAACTGGCTGAACACGCTGATGGTGCCGCGATGTTGTTCCATGATGGTTCGGCACACGGCCAGGCCCAACCCTGGGCTTCCGGCGCGAGTCGTGAATCCGGGTTCGAAGATGCTGGCCAGGTGGTTGGGCGCAATGCCACAACCTGAGTCGGAAACCAGGATGCAAGCGGCCATGTCGCGGGTGGCAGCGGAAATCTTCAGGGATCCGCCTTCGGGCATAAAGTGAAAACTATTCAGAGCGAGATTCAGCAAGACCTGGCGCAAGCGATCGCGGTCGGCGGCCACCAGGATCCCTTCGGTTGCGCAAACGTACTCCAGGTGGACGCCAGCCCGCTGGGCCAACGGACGGAGAAACTGGATTAGTGAGCGCAACAACTCGGCGAGGTCGGTGGGAGCGAAGCCGAGTTGTGGCCGGCTATGAAAGTGGAGAACGTTATTTACGGTTGCGGCCAGCATACGCAGCCCGGCCTGCAGGTGCTCGACCCATCGCGCCTGCTGCTCCGTCAACTCCGATTCGGCAAGTACACCAGCAAACAGTTCCAGGCTCCCCAGAGGATTGCGGATTTCATGGGCCAAGACGCTCGACATCTCGGCCAGTGCCTGCTGCCGCTGCAGGCGTGCATTCTCCTCGAGACTCGATTCGAGTTCTCGGTTGGTCTGTTCCAACTCCCGGCGCAGGCGCGTGACTTCGCCTTGCAGGTAAACATACGAGCGCTCCAGCGAAGCGGCAGCGCCCGCAAATGAAGCAAAGGCCCGCGCCAGAAACTCTTCGCTGCCTTCAGGACTGACGCCTGTTGGTCGCGGGTCGGCCAGCGCAATTGGGATGGCGGTCATCGGCAAGGCCTAAGGTGCAAAACAGGTGCCAGGAAAGCTTGCGGCAGCCTGAGATTTCTCTTAGACAACTCTCCTTTGGGCAGAATTTTCCACCCCGGAGCTCATTCTCTGAACGGGCAAGATGTACAAGTGCTCGGGCAGAATTTCGCATTGGCCTTCGGCTAGAATCAATGCCCGCTCTATCACCTGGGCCAGTTCGCGCACATTCCCGGGCCAAGGATTCTCCCTCAGTCGGCGGAGAGCGTCCGGGCCAAGGGCTGGCAGCCGGGCCGCCGCCTGCGATCGCAAGAAATGCTCCGCCAAAACTCGGATATCGTCGCCCCGTTCGGCAAGGGCAGGCAGCTCCAGCGGGAATGCCGAGAGACGATAGAAAAGATCGCGGCGAAATCTTCCTTCTTCTACCTGACCCGACAGGTCGGCATTGGTGGCCGCGACCACGCGAACGTCCACGCGCACGGCATCAGAGCTGCCCAGACGCTGCACTTCTTTCTGTTCGAGGAAGCGCAGCAGCTTCGACTGCAGGCTCAGCGGCAGTTCCCCCACTTCATCGAGAAAAAGCGTGCCGCCTTGAGCGCTCTGGATTCTGCCGACATACGACTGTACCGCGCCGGTGAATGCGCCTCGGGTGTAGCCGAACAGCTCGGATTCGAGCAAAGTCTCTGGAATGGCGGCACAGTTCACCACCACCCAAGGTCCGGCGGAGCGCGGGCTGAGCTGATGGATGGCACGCGCGACCAGTTCCTTTCCGGTCCCAGTCGCGCCCTGAACCAGTACGGTGGTGTTGCGGGGAGCGACCAGCCTCGCCAGTCGATACAAGCGCCGCATCGGATCACTGGTACCGATCATTCCTGGTAACGGCTCCATACTGATCGCCTTCTCGGGGCGGTCAGGTTGGGGTGCGTGAACCATTGCCGGCTTCATCCACGAGTCATAGCGAGCCGAAATTTTTGTTGGCGGGTTGGGCAGGTTGGCAGAGGTGGAATCGAGCAGCACGACTTCGATTCCTGGGAAACGTGCCTTGATGATTTGGATCAACTCATCCGCATCGAGGTCGGGAAGGCGGCGATCGACAAACAACATCCGCCAGCGTCCCCGTTCCAGCTCGATTAGAGCGTCGGCGCCTCCGTTGACTTCGACCACCGGACCAGACGTATCCAAACGTCGACGGATCTGCTCACGAAACGTACTACTGGGGCTTGCGACTAATACCCCGGATGGAGTTGGGCACAGCGCAGGACTTGTCATGGGGACTATTGCAATCGCTGCAGATCAGAATCCGATTAAACCAGGCTTAAGATTTTCTTAAGTCGGTAAATCTTTCCCAGAAAGGACAGCCGGATGGGAAACGGGAGGATTCTTCCAGGAGAGGGTGCTCGGATGAGATGCCGAAAGGCAGAGAATTCCCCATTCGCACAACTGTCTTTTTCGGGACGAACGATACCTTCGTGCGGCAGGCTAACCCTTCGAACTCTTAACTCTCGCCCTACAATCGATGGGTTAGAGGATTCTTATGCGCATCCTGATTGCTGAAGATGATGTTGCTTTAGCCAGTTTTGTGAAGAAGGGCCTGGAAGGGGAACACTACGCGGTCGATGTTGCCAGTGATGGAGAACAAGCGCGGGGCATGGCAACGGAGCTGGATTATGATCTCGTAATTCTCGACCTGAACCTCCCACGGCTGGACGGAGTTGCGGTGTTGCGAAATCTGCGCGCGCGAAAGCCTAGCATGCCCATCTTGATTTTGACTGGGCGCACGCGGGTTGAGGACCGGGTGCAATGCCTGGATCTGGGCGCCGACGATTATCTGGGCAAACCGTTCTCGTTCACCGAACTCTCGGCACGGATTCGCGCTTTGCTGCGCCGCAGCCATTTGCCAGCGGAGTCCGTCTTAAAGGTGGATGACCTGCAGCTCGACCGAGTCGAGCGCCGGGTGGAGCGGGCGGGACAGCGTATCGAATTGACCTCCAAGGAATTTGCTCTGCTTGAGTACCTCATGAGGAATGCCGGCCGGAGGATTACGCGCGCCATGATCATCGAGCACGTATGGAATCTTTCTTTTGACACCTACACGAACGTTGTGGATGTTTACATCAACTATCTGAGACGGAAGGTTGACGAAAACTTTACCCCGCCACTGATTCATACCATTCGCGGTGTGGGTTATGAACTGAGCGGCCGGACGGGAGCTCGGTTGTGACCAGGAAGAATGAGTTGTCAGATATCACGAATAGCAGGGACGCGGCGTTGCTCGGAGATTTGTTTCACGCTTTGACTCAGCCGCTCACAACTTTGCGTTGTTCTCTGGACCTTTCTTGGAGGTCGGCAGACAGGGAGGACACTCAGCGGAATCTCGAAGTAGCGTTACAGGCAGCAGAGTCGGTGAGCGGATTGGTCGCGGGAATCCGGGAACTTGTGGAGGATGCGCCAACGCCCCAAAATGCAGCGACCAGCCTCGAGGAGTGTCTGCGAGATGTGATTGAGTATCTTCGTCCGGTGGCTGGCTCTATGGGAATAAGCGTGTCGCTTGCGTCAGATCTGTCACTCCAGGCGGCAATCGAACCTCGCCGCCTGCGACAGGGGCTCTCTCACTTGCTTGAGTTTGCTCTCATATCTTGCCAGCCCGGACAACAACTACAGATAAAAACGGCGACCGACGGCGATGAGGCATCGCTGACGGTTCTTAGTCTCGCCACAAGAGCAGGCGGTGTCAGTGATGAGTTGCAATCCAGGCTGGTTCTTGGCATCGCTCGCCGCATTTTCGAGAGCGCCGGAGGAAGCTTAGAGGTGCAGCTCAAACCGAATTTTGCCTTGATCGTTCACCTTCCGCTTGCCAGGAAGAAGTCCGTGTCGAAGGAAGTCCCTACGTCTCGCTGTTGCGCGTAGGTTCGGTTGAGGGCGGAAAAGGAAGATACTGCAGCTTATCAGCGGGATGGAACCAGCTTCATGCCTTCGCTCTGCAGAATGCGCTTGATCTGATTGCGGGCGTGAACGGCCCAAGGGCCGACCGAATCCAACTTCACATACGCGCGCCAATGCTTGAGAGCTTTACGCGGTTCGCGAATTTTTTCGAACGCAAGCGCGAGATTGTAGTGGGCATCGGCATAGGTGGGTGCAAGTTGCAATGCGGTTTTGTAAGCGCTCACGGCTTCGGTCACGCGCCCAGTTTCATCCAGAACATTTCCCAGATCGAAATAAGCCAGAGCATAACGCGGATCGATGGCGATAGCTGCGCGGTAATGTCGCTCGGCTAAGGCATGATCCTGGCGATTGTAGTAAAGCGTTCCGAGATTGATATGCGCCGCCGCGTGTTGGGAATCGAGTTCCAGTACCCTCTGATAAGCAGCGATGGCATACGTCTGCATCGCCGGATTTTCTTCGAGCGAAATGCCTCGAGCAAAGAGTTCAGCTACATCGTTGCTTTCCGTTTGTGGCTCTGGGCTTTGACGTCGAACAACAACGCTAGAAATTACTTTGTCTCGCGAACCGAAATCAAGCATGAACTGCCCGGCGATCGGCTCTACAACTTTGCCGTCGTGACGAAAGGCAACCCGGTTCCCGGTCATAAATGTGCCGGCTTCAAGCAGTGGATTCTCCATCCCGGCCGCTTGCTTTTGCATAGCCTCCATCGACTCGCGAATTACCGCTGGTCGCACTTTGCGGGCACATAGGTCGCGGACTTTCTTGATTTGACTGAGGTCGGAAAAGGTATAGGTTCCAGCCGGAGGGATCAAGTCAGCCTTTTCCCATGCCGCCAACTGACGCGGCGTGATCTGCAAGATCCGAAGCAGTTCCGATCGACTGTACACAGGTTTTGGCGATCTGGACTTATTATCTAAGGGCGGGTTTGTGGGCGCAAGTGGAAATCTGAGCCCAAAGGAATCAGAATCAGCAACTTGCATAGGTCGCGGTGCATTTTCCCTGCGACGGAACTTTCCCCCGCGGGTCTGCACGTCTTTAAACCTCGGGAATTCACCAACTTTTAACATTTAGCTGAGCGCAAGCCGCCTGGGGAAGCTATCATTTTTGTTTGGCCTTCCTAAGGGAAATGACTGCGACGCGACGCAAAACTGCACGAGAATCCGACTCCACGCATGAGATGACCAGCCTGATTGAGCAATCCTGCCTGGTGGCGAAAGATGCCGCCTTCAACCTGCGTGATTTTCTGGAGAACTCGTCCAATATGGCGTTCATCGCGGTTCAGGACTGCGAAAAGGAGCTTGATCGCACCGAGCGCAAGATCGACGAACGAATTACCAGCGCCATTACCCAGGTCAGCGAGGCGGAAGCCCGCGAATTGCTGGCCTGCCTGAAGTTCATCATCGATCTGGAGCGGATTGGCGACTTGACTTGGTGGGTGACGAAACGGCTGCAACAGTTGCCGTCGCGCTTGCTGAAAGAGGATCGTCGCGATCTGATCGCTATGGCCGATGTGCTGGAGAAGATGCTGGTGACAATCCATCGCGGATTTACGCAGAGAAAGTTGGATTCTGCCGACTGGGTGATGAAGACCGATGTGCAAATTGATCACATCTGTCGAGCGGTTTTTCAACGGCAACTGGATGGGAAGGAACGAAGCCGTGACTACGGCACGCATCTTCTATTAATGGCCCAGGCTTTCGAGCGCGCCGGAGATCACGCAAAGAACCTTGCAGAAGAACTCTTTCACTTGGTAGAAGGACGCAGTATGAGGCATGAGCCGAAGCGGTCGCGCGCCTCAGGGCGCCAGGCTTAATTTCTACGTCTTCTTTGGCGGCACAATCCAACTACGCATACCCCGTCCGATTTTTGGCCGTAGTTGCCGCTGGGATGGCATACATGGCAAACGAAACTTTTTCACTTGGGGAGATGCGAAGCAAGCTCCTCAATGGCAACCCTAGCGTCGTTTCGGACGCCCCTCAGATCGTCCGGTCTTACTAGATTTCTGCGAGCATGAACGCTCATGTCACCTAGAAACTTCAAATGGGGCAGGGCGTTCCTAGTGTTCCGTGTCAACTTCAAAGCTGGTTCTGAAGTTGCTTTTCCAATCAAGGCCTTCAGTTCTAGATACTCGCCCGAGGAATCCTTTATCCGTTCCTCTATCGCCTTGGATTCAAACGCCTCGATGATGAGACTTTCAACTAGTCGTCGCAACATGGCCGCGCAAGCATTCGGACAACCCTGTGCAAAGCACCGGTTTGCCTCGTCGAGCACCTTCCTGTAAACGCCCAGCGGCAATATTTCTGGCGTTATAAACGGCTCGTTGAGCTGATTGTCAGATTTCGTTTGAATTGCAACTCGAAGATCCGAGCCAACTCTTAAAGCAACCTGCTCAATGGCATCAAGTAAGTCATCCGGCGGCAGATGAAGCCCCTGCTCAATTCTGGATACTGGTTCTTCAATTGCGTCTAACTGTTTCGCAATATCCGGGAAAGGATCTCTTGGGTACCGCGATTTCATCAGGAGATAATCGTGACGCAGCTTTGTCACGGATTCGCGCGCCTTGCCCACGTAGTAGCTATGCGTGTCCAGTTTGAAGCCGTGCTTTGCCGCTGTTTTCGCGTAGCTCCGAAGTGTGTCCAAGTCCGACAGCAATTCAGTCGTTGGATTTGTGACTTCCGCTTCTATCGCGACCGCGCTATGGGTTGAAGTATTTGTAGATCGTCTTGTTGCCATCTTGACCCTTTGCCCTTCGTAGTTCTCGCGCTTGTACAAGGCCGATTAGCGGGCCGCTTAACGCAGTTGTCTCATACCTCCATCCACGCGTCCGTAATTCGTCCTGAATTTCGCTGATACTGCGTTCCTCGCTGAAAAAGCCTTCCTTCTTTAATTGCAGTATCCGTGTCGGTGTCGAGATAGGCGGCGTATCGACGGCCAGGACATCGCTCGGAGGCGAACCGGCCCTCGTCCGTGTGCGCGGATGGCCCTTAGAACGCTGAACTCCACCATCGTCCGAAATGGCCGTGTCACCTGACGAATAAAGCAGCCGAGTGAGAATCAACTCGAAAGCCTTTAGCTTCAAGTCGCCCTCGGGCATGTCAGCCACAGCACGTTCAGCCTTCTGTCGTGCCTCAGTTAGAGCCTTCTCGTCCATCATGATGGCTATCCCTCAGTACCGCTAACGCGCGGCAGATCGAAACGAACTGTACGATCACCGTGATTAGAGAGTTTGTACGTTCCCCTCTTGCTCCCGGCGTCAATGTAGTCGAACGATTTCTTCGCATCGCGGATGGCCTGACCAACTACCTTCGGCGGGCGCACGCGCGCGCGGATGTAAGCTTTACGAATGTCTTCCTCAGTGAACTCGGTCACTCCGGCCTGGGCAAGTGAGAAGGCAAGCACAGCGATTATTTCTGAGTGACCCTTTGGTTTCTTAGCCAGTACTAACTGCTCCTCGCTTACTCCTGCGTTCGTCTTCAATTCAGAAACCTCATCCACGCCTGCGCGATTCATGTCGCGATTGCTTGTTTCTGGTGTGCGGATATACTTCGAAACTTGCGAATCAACAAATGTCTGTGGTCCCTCGAACGTAACTATTTTGTCGTCAACGGTGATTGTTGCCTTTGCGGTTTCAGTCATATTTTTCTCTCCTTCTTATGATCTTACTCTTCCGTGGCGATAATTACAAGGATCGCAGAGTCGGGATGGATCGCGCTGAATTGAAGGCGAACGCAGGAGTAAGCGAGGAGCAGTTAGCACTGGCCGAAAACCGCGGGCGGTACTTTGACCCAACAATGGCTTCTAGCGCCGATTAGCAGTCAATAAAATTCTTTTGCGACCAAACCGCCCTCCTGTCGCCCTTCGATTTCCGCCCGCTGCACAACTACTGCCAGTGTTGTCGCAAGCAGATCGACATCGGTCACGCGCCGACGACGCGAGCGTTGTTTAGTGTTCTTGATATTATCAAGAATACATTGTAATTTAATACGTTGCAATTAATGCAGTTACACTTATTCACTTGTATAGCTCAAGACATATTATTCATACATCGGAATCGCGTCTTGTCGCTCTGAATTGAAGGCGAACGCAGGAGTAAGCGAGGAGCAGTTGGCACTGGCCGAAAAACCCATGGGCCGTCCCAAGAACGTCCCGGCGCGGTAACTCCAGGGAGGGTACCGTCGGCAGGATGGACATTCTCCAGGCTCATCCTCCAGTCTGGTCGTCAGGAGGCGGCACAAATGAAAAACGGCAAAGTTCGTTGGAATCCGGCGCGAATTAAGCGCTTGTACAAATCTGGCAAGAACGTCTCGCAGATCGCGCAGGCTATCGGCTGTCCGCCAGCGACCGGCAACAATCGCGTAAGGCATCTGCTCGTTTCGGCTGGCCTGTGTCAAGTAGCAGAATCGCACGGGCCAGAACGCAAACCGAAACCAAGGAACACTAACCGGCCACGCACGGCGCGCGATTGGCCGCCAAAGAATTGGGGCAACAAATGGGCAACAGGCTAGCTCCTAAATCACCCCGCGGAGAATCGCGCAAACCAGCAATAATACTGAATAAAATGAATGGAGCCGACGATCGGACTTGAACCGATGACCTGTCGATTACGAATCGACTGCTCTACCAACTGAGCTACGTCGGCCTGTGTTGATTTTAATGGTGCGGGGAAGAAGCGTAAAGGGCGCTTTACTCTCCTGCCAAGGAAATCGCTGATGGGCAACTAGTCCACGGTGAGCGGCGCCGAGACGCTCCCGATCCGGCCGCTGAGATTGTCGCGGACGACGAATCGGACTTGATACTGGCCGGGCGCAAGCTCCAACGCGTTAGTGTAGAAGACGCCCTCGGCTTTAAGTTTTTCCAATGCGCTGGCAGGGACAATTCCTTTGACCGTCTGCCCCGCGTTACCGGCAGGCTTTCCGAGTTTGGTAGCTTGTGCGATGAAGTCCACATCAAAACGATTCTTGTCGCCTTCGTCGATCACGCTCTCAGCTGGGAGACGCAGGGCAAATCGAATTTTTTTCTTGTCTCCATCGGGAGCCGGCGGCTGCCACTGCATGGTCACTTTAATTCCTGTGCTGTCGAATGGCGAAGTCAGAGCAAATTCGACATCGGCTTTGTGGGTGAGTTCCGGATCGAGAGCGGCATTGGTAAAGAAGACGCCGGTGCGGGCGCGCACTTCCAGGGTTTTGTCTTTTTCCTTGAGCTGAACCTGCAATTTGCGCCATCCGGGCTTGGTGTTATGCGAATCGGCGTAATAACCGAGCAGATAGTATTGGGAGGAATCGTCGGCCGCGCGTTTGAAACCGGCAGCCAGATCGTTGTTGTTGTAATAGGCATGACCGCCTGTCATCTCTGCAAAAGTCGTCATGCTGCCGAGAGTGGAAGCATTCAGCGAGCTTCCGGCGGCAAGCACCTCCCCGCCGGCTGGTCCATTCTCGCCGGAATAGGTAACGTCTGCGTTCGGCGCGGTGTTGACCAGACCGCGCACGTCGACGGGATAAACAGCGATCTGAGCGTTTTTCAAAGCCTCGACGGTTCGTTCGTATAGGACCGACAAACTGCCTCCGGGAAGACTGGATGGAGAATTCAAAGAGAATGGGAACCCGCCGGTAGCCCAGATGAGAGATTTTCGTCCGGGGACGCCGGAGAGCGACCAGGCAATCGAGAGGAACGCTCGCATTGTATCCTCGATTGCCTGCGACTGCTGATATTGGCCTTCCAAAACGTCGGCGTTCAGAATGAACTTGCGCATACGGGAGGCCGCGTCTTCGCCCCGACCTATGCCACCGGTCAGTTGGGTCGGGTCGCTTTCCACGGAGCCGAGTATCTTGCCGCCGGTGCTGAAGGTTTCCATGCGCGATACTTCTCCACTAGCTTGCTTGAGGGCAGCGATCAGAGCGGCGGGGTCGCTGTTAATACCGCCAAGCACTTTCACACCTTTACTACCCATGACCACAAGGCCGAGAACGTGGCCAGAATCAAGATTGTTGGCGAGATACTTGATGAGCTGCCTGCGACCGTACTCCTGATCGAGAAACGGAGTGTTAATCGTATCCAGGGCGATGACCGTGATGGAAAGAGCCTGCTGGCTGTTGAAAGTCAGATTGCTGAAGGTATTGGGAAGACTCGGCGCAGGGATGGGACGAGCGGCGGCCGTTACCTCCTCGAAGGTTGTGATTTTTTGTTGCCTGCCGTCTTCGAGAACTTTGAAGTCGTCTTTGGTGAGCCCGCGAACATGGTTTCCGGCCTTGTCGGTGATCACGGCCGGGACCTGTATGAGCACGGTCTGGGATTTGAACACCAGCCGCCCTTCCCTGCTCTGCTCGCTCAAAGTCTGGGTTGAGTCAGGAATGGTGACAGGCGGAGCGGCGCTGGTCGGCTGTCCGGTAAAGGGATCGTTCTCGGGTTGGCCGAGTTGCTGGGCTGGCAAGGCGCTTGAAAGTAATAGAGTGCCAGTGAGCAGAACTAACGATGCCAGCCGATTCATAAGATTCCTTTCCTTGGCTTCCTAACGATTGGAAGCAAGGAGTGTCCCTAAGGTTGGAAATCGTGATGTGCTTTAGAGAGTTATTCTATTTTGAGTCGACATGTTTTCCAGCATAGATTCCAGAAGCAGCATGGAGTTCCGCACGGGGTCTAAGCACGTAGTCCGGGATTAGTGCGTCAAGACTGGGCGGTTCTGATAATGTAAGTGCGCATGCCACGCAAGCCAGCCATCGCAATTCTTGTCATAATTGCTTTCCCGGCACTCTCGGTGGCTGGGGCATCGCTTGCCGTCGGCCACATTCCGGCAGCGACGCTGACGGTGGCACGCTGGATTGTGCTGGGGGGCTTGGTGGCTTATGCGTGTTTTCGCCCCACGCTAACCAAGTGGATCATCCTGGCGATGCTGCTGGGTGCGGAGATCGGCCATGATTTCCCTGGGTTCGCGGTGAATCTTCGCCTCCTGGCCCAAATTTTCCTTCGGCTGATCAGAGTCATCATTGCTCCTCTGCTCTTTGCCACGCTAGTCAGCGGCATTGCCGGGCATTCCGACCTTAAGAAAGTCGGACGCATGGGGTTGAAGGCAATTATTTACTTCGAGCTGATTACGACGTTGGCGCTTTTTATCGGGCTTGCGGCCATCAATATCAGCAAAGCAGGAGTGGGCGCACAGATTCCGATCGCGTCTGAGCAGCCGGTGAAACTTGAGAAGCTGACGGCCAGTGAAACCCTGCTTCATGTCTTTCCGGAAAACATCGCCAAATCGGTGGCCGAGGACCAGATTTTGCAGGTGGTGGTTTTCAGCATTCTGTTTGGAATTGCGCTGGGCATGGTGAAAGGCGAGAAGCGCAAACCGATGCTCGCGTTCGCGGAGAGCTTGACGGAGGTGATGTTCAAGTTCACGAACATCGTCATGCTGTTTGCGCCACTCGGGGTGTTAGGAGCGATTGCGTTTACGATCGCCTCGACCGGCGTTGGCGTGCTTGGAAATCTCCTTTGGCTTCTTCTGAGCCTTTACGCGGCCCTGATTGTGTTCTTGGTGGCCGTGCTTCTGCCCGTTGCGCTGCTCGCCAAAGTGCCGCTTCGACGCTTCCTGCGTGAGGTTGCTGAACCGGCCTCGATTGCCTTCGGGACCTCGAGTTCGGAGGCAGCTTTGCCTAGCGCCATGGAGAACATGGAAGCGCTTGGCGTGCCGCGACCGATTGTGGCGTTTGTGATGCCGACCGGCTACAGCTTCAACCTGGCTGGCTCGACGCTGTACCTTTCGCTAGCGTCGATTTTTATCGCCCAGGCGTCAGGCTTGCACCTGAGCTTTGGACGGCAACTTTACGTGATGCTGGTGCTGATGCTGACCAGCAAGGGAGTGGCGGGAGTCTCGCGCGCGGCCATTGTAATCCTGTTGGCGACCGCACCTGCTGTGGGCTTACCGACCGAACCGATTTTTATTCTGCTCGGAATCGATCAATTCATGGACATGGGCCGAACTGCGATTAATGTAATTGGCAACTGCCTGGCGACAGCAGTGATCGCGCGATGGGAAGGTGAGTTTGAGAATGCCAGCGCAGCCAAGTCTTCTGGATATAGCTCCATTTCGCACGATTACCAAGGTGCAGGGCGGATCGTGGAAAAGCTATAGTTCCGGCATTCAACGATTTCATGTCTCGCAAGTCCGCCATTTCTGCGGAAAATTCGTCCGTGGTTAAGCCCTTCGGCCTTAAGTAATTAAGAATTACCAAAGCGCATGCACGTGGGACATCTACTCGCACCCCGTTCGGGGTGAGATGTTGAGCCTGTAGTTCGAGACGGCTCCAGCATGCGAAGCGACGAGATTCTCGACGACCTCCACATACGAATCCTCAGAGTCAGCGAGGATCTGCGCGCCATTCAACAACAGCTGAATTGCGCCGCGATGCAAGCGCCGGGCGACCCGGAATTAATGGAAGCGCTTTGCCAGGCTCCCGAGATCGAGTCGCTGCACGTACTGAAAGCCGCGCTCGATCAGATGCGACACTTCCTCTGGTTTTACATGCAGGTGATGACCAGCGAATCGGAGGATGCGGAACAATTGCGGGAGACCATCCGTCAAAAACCGGCGGACGAAAGCGTGTTCAGCCCAAGAATTCTTGCCGCAGAAAAATTCCGGCAAGCGGCGGATGCGGCGTTGCTGCAGTTCCTCTCTGACGGGAAAATCCGAAAGCCAAACTAAGTCAGCTTTAGCTTCTAGCAATTCCACGGAAGGCTCCGACTACTAAAACAACAACGGCTGCTCTATTTCGGCGCGATTCGGCGCTTGCGGAGGGAATGCATGATCACGGCGCCACTAATGGAGAATGACAAAATTGCGCCGAGCGCCATGGTCTGAGTGATTTGAGCGCGCAAGCCGAAAGCGTCGCCAAAAACCGCGATCAAGGCGCAAAGAATTCCGATGATATTCAACCACTTGGGGGCACGCAGCGGTTCGTTCTGTTGACGATTGTAGAGGGTGATTTGCAGAAGAAGAGCAGCCAATCCGATGGCTGCAACCACAACCACGGCGAGCGGACTATGAAAAGCCCGAGGCTTGGTGTAGAGAATAACTAAAGCGAGCAGGCCGCAGAGAATGCCTGCTCCGACTACCGTCCAACGCCGTCCCGAGTTGTGGGTAGACGGTTCGGCCACGGTTGTAATCAAGCGTGACTAGCTCTTATCTTCTCCTTCGGCGCCGGGAGCGGGATGTTCAACACCGCCCTGCGTTTGGGCCTCGTCCATCGCTCGCTTAGCTTCTTCAGCGCGCTTAGTGCGGGCTTCAGCACGCTTCTGGCGCTTCTCATCGATGATCTTTTCACTGCCCAGAAGTTCGATGAAAGCTTTGTCGGCGCCATCGCCCTTTTGCCAGCCGGTACGCACGATGCGCAGGTATCCACCTTGACGGTCCCCGAAGCGCGGACCGAGGGTATCGAACAGCTTGTCGACGGCGGCGTCGGTCATCAGATATGCATAGGCCTGGCGGCGCGCGGGGAGATCGCCGCGCTTGCCGAGGGTAATCATCTTTTCGACCAAAGGACGCATGGCCTTGGCCTTAGGGACAGTGGTCTCGATCCGCTCTTCAACCAGAAGGGAAGTGACCAGATTCCGCAGCAAGGAGCGGCGGTGCGATGTAGTACGTCCCAGTTTCCAACCTGCAACTTTGTGACGCATAAGAAAGCCTCAGTATGGCTCGGTAAGGAGCCGGTGTAATAACGTTGCGAGCCAACCGCGCGACGTCGTAAGAAACACGACGGTTCGCGCGGCTCGCCCAGATCCTTCGCTGCGCAATGAACGCTTGCCCAGGATGACAACTTACAGATCGTTATCCGGACCGTAGAACGAGGGCGCCAAAACCTGATTCGAGGTTGGTCCAGGCACGGCGTTACCGTGCTCATCGATCTTCATGCCCAAGCTCAAGCCCATGGTCGAGAGAATTTCCTTGATCTCGTTCAGGGACTTGCGGCCGAAATTCTTGGTTTTCAGCATTTCTGCTTCGGTCTTCTGCACCAGCTCGCCAATCGTCTGAATGTTGGCATTCTTCAGGCAGTTGTAGCTGCGGACCGAAAGTTCGAGCTCTTCCACCGAGCGATTGAGGTTTTCATTGCGAATCTCCGGCTTGCGTTCTTCCGACGAGGTGCTGGTCTCGATATCTTCCTCGAAGTTGATGAAGATGTTCATGTGGTCTTTCAGCAGCTTCGCGGCCAAGCCGATGGAATCAGCGGGCGTAACGGAGCCGTTGGTCCACACTTCGAGAGTCAACTTGTCGTAGTCGGTGATTTGCCCGAGACGCGCGGCTTCCACGGTGTAATTGCATTTGCGCACCGGGGAGTGCACGGAATCGATCGGAATGAATCCGATGCCGAGGTCGTCTTCGAAATTCTTGTCGGCGGAGACGTAGCCACGAGCGCGCTTCAAACGCATTTCCATGTCGAGCTTGCCGCCTTCGCTGATGGTGGCAATGTAAACGTCTTTATCGAGAACCTCGACATCGGCGTCGGCTTCGATCATGCCAGAGGTGACAACCCCCGGCTGATCCGAGCGCAGGTAGATGGCCTTTGGCGCATCCCCCGCGAGCTTGAAGGGAATTTGCTTGAGGTTCAAGATGATGTCGGTGGCGTCTTCGACAACCCCGGGAATCGACTGGAATTCGTGCAGCACGCCTTCAATCTTGACCGCGGTTACAGCTGCGCCTTCGATTGAGCTCAACAACACGCGACGCAAAGCGTTGCCGATGGTGGTGCCGAAGCCGCGTTCAAACGGCTGCGCCCAGAAGATTCCATATTTATCGGTTAGCGTCGAGGTATCGACGGCGAGACGTTTCGGTTTTTGAAAACCCTTCCAAAGCATTGTTATTCTCCTTCGACCATGTGGCTCAATTCCGGCTTCCTGAAGCGGTCCAGGTTCAGGTCAAACGCCGGAAAAGGCTGATCTGGTGCGAATTGGACCAAAAAAACTGTCGTTGGTCGTTGGCTATTGGTCGCAAGCACGTTTTTGCCAACGACCAAGGACGAACGCCAACAACGCCCGTCTACTTGCTGTACAACTCTACGATCAGCTGCTCATTGACCGGCAGCTGAATTTCTTCGCGCTTGGGCAATGACAAAACCTTGCCCTTGTAATTGTCGCGATCAATTTCCAGCCAAGTGGGAGCGGGCTGATGGCTGGCGAAGTCCTTTGATGACTCCAGAATCGCCAGCTTCTTGCTGTTCTCGCGAACGGCGATTTCCTCGCCGACGCTCACCTGGTAGGACGGGATGTTAACCTTGCGCCCGTTTACTTGCACGTGACCATGGCGCACGAGCTGGCGCGCTTGGCGGCGGGAACTGCCGAAGCCGAGGCGGAAAACTACGTTGTCCAGCCGGCGCTCGAGCTGCTGCAGGAGCATCTCGCCGGTCACACCCTTGGTCCGCGCAGCTTTTTCGAAGTAGTTGCGGAACTGGGTTTCCTGGGTAAAGTAAATGCGTTTCGTCTTCTGCTTTTCGCGCAGTTGCAGGCCATAGCCGACGATTTTGGCCTTGCGGTCTTTTCCGTGCTGGCCGGGCGCGAAGTTGCGCTTCTCGATGGGACACTTATCGCTGAAGCACTTAGTGCCTTTGAGGAACAGCTTAATGCCCTCGCGGCGGCAGAGACGACAGACAGGATCGGTATAGCGTGCCAATTTGCTTCTCCTTTAGATGACCGGTTTACAGGCTTGGCTTCAACCCTTCTTCCCGGACGTTAAAACCGTCGTTGGTCCTCCGTCCTTGGTCGTTGGCCAAAGCTCCAACCCAAGGACCATTTCAAGAAATCAAACTCGGCGCCGCTTTGGCGGACGGCAGCCGTTGTGCGGAATCGGAGTCGAATCCTTGATGTTTCGCACTTCGATGCCGGCAGCAGCCAGTGCACGGATTGCCGACTCACGACCCGAACCCGGACCGCTTACGCGGACTTCCACGCTGCGCACACCGTGATCGCGAGCCATGTTGGCAGCGTTCATTGCGGCCTGCTGAGCGGCAAATGGCGTCCCTTTACGCGATCCGCGGAAGCCGAGCGAACCCGAACTCTTCCATGAAAGCGTGTTACCCGCCGGATCGGTGATGGTCACGATGGTGTTGTTGAAAGACGCCTGAATATGCGCCACGCCATGCGAGACGTGCTTGCGCTCTTTCTTCTTGAACGTCTTTTTCTTGCCTTTTTTCTCCGGCGCTGCCGCGCCGGCTGCTGCTGCCGGTTTTGCCATAGTCTTCTCGTCGTTGGTCGTTGGCTGTTGGCCGTCGGCAGCTTCGTGGTAGGCCAACGACCAAGGACCAACAACTGGATTTTATGTCTTTGCCGCCGACTTCTTCTTGATCGCGACAGTGCCTTTGCGTGGTCCCTTGCGGGTACGCGCGTTGGTGTGCGTGCGTTGGCCGCGGACGGGCAAGTTGCGGCGATGACGGTATCCGCGATAAGAACCGATTTCGATGAGCCGCTTGATGTTCATCGAAATATCCTTACGCAAGTCGCCTTCGACCATGCCCTCAGACTCAATGACCTGGCGGATGCGGTTGACCTCGTCTTCGCCCAGATCCTGGACCTTCTTCATCGGATCCACCTTCGCCTGATCGAGAATGCGAGCGGCGCGCGGATTGCCGATGCCGTAAATGTAGGTCAGCGCGATATTCACGTGCTTGTTACGAGGAAGATCGACGCCTGCGATACGTGCCATAGAATTCCTTTATCCCTGACGTTGCTTGTGCTTCGAATTTTCGCAGATCACCCGCACCACGCCCTTGCGGTGGATGATCTTGCACTTGTCGCAAATTTTCTTAACCGATGCTCGTACTTTCATAAAACCCGTCCTTGGTCCTTGGTCGTTCGTCCTTGACCGATCGGCGCCGCGCTACCCTGCCACAGGCGCCCTTTCATTTATATCGATATACGATTCTTCCGCGATTCAGATCGTAAGGCGAAAGTTCGACGGCTACTTTGTCGCCGGGAAGAATACGAATAAAATTCTTCCGCATTTTCCCTGAAACATGCGCCAATACCTGGTGCTTGTTCTCCAGTTCCACTCGAAACATCGCATTGGGCAGCGGTTCTAAGACCGTTGCCATCACCTCAATCGCGTCTTCTTTACTCATTCGCTCCTAGCTTCTAACTCCTAGCTTCTAGCTAAATCTGGCGGCTCTTGGCTGGAAACCAGGAGCCAGCAGCTAGAAGCTGCTACTGCGTCAAAATCATTGGCCCGTCTTTGGTCACAGCGACACAGTGCTCAAAGTGGGCGCTGCAACTGCCATCTTCGGTCACCGCGGTCCACTTGTCGTCGAGGACGCGCGCGCCAGGCTTGCCGAAATTCACCATCGGCTCGATGGCGATGACCATGCCTTCCCGGAGCCGGGCGCCATGACCACGAGCGCCGAAGTTCGGAACCTGCGGTTCCTCGTGCAGCTTGGTGCCAATGCCGTGCCCGACGAACTCACGCACTACACTGAAACCGTGAGATTCGACATATTCTTGCACCGCGGCGCCCACGTCGCCAACAGCGTTACCGACCCGCGCCTGCTCAATGCCCTTGTAAAGCGAGGCCTCGGTGACCTCGAGCAGCTTCTGTACTTCGGGCTTGACGCCGCCGTTTACCGGGACGGTGATGGCTGCGTCGCCATAGTATCCGTCGAGCACCACGCCGCAATCGATGGAAACGATGTCGCCGGACTTCAGCGCCCGTTTTTCTGACGGGATGCCGTGGACAATCTCTTCATTCACCGAGGTGCAAAGCACGCAAGGGTAATCGTAGTACCCCTTGAATGCAGGCTTCGCGCCCAGTTCCCGAATCTTCTTTTCGGCGGCCCGCTCGAGATCCATGGTCGTGACCCCGGGAGCAACCATGCCGCGCAGATAATCGAGCACCTCGCGAACGATGTGCCCGCTACGCCGCATCTTCTCGATTTCCGTCGCCGATTTGCAAACGATCGCCATGAGTCAACAGCCGTGCCGCTCAATCTCGTGAAAGATCTGCTCTGACACCTGGTCGACCGGGAGCGCACCGTTCACCAGAGCCACTCTGCCCTGCCGCCCATAGTAGTCAATCACTGGGCGAGTCAGTTTTTCGTACGTCTGCAGACGTTCGCGAATGACTTCTTCGCGATCATCGTTGCGGGTAACCAGCTTGGAACCGTCAAGGTCACAAAGTTCATCGACGCGCGGTGGCTGAAGATGGACGTTGTAGATTGTTCCACAAGCGGGGCAGGACCTTCGTCCAGTGAGCCGGGATAATAAGTCATTATAATCGACATCGATCTGAACGACAATCGGCAGGCACTTGCCAGGATTTGATTTGTCAAAGAGCTCGTGCTTCAAGAACTCGTCTAGCCAGCCGGCCTGGCCGGGTGTGCGCGGAAAGCCGTCGAGAATAAAACCGGGATCGCAATCAGCCTCCCGAAGCCGCTCCGCCACCATGCCGTACAACAACTCATCAGGGACAAGCTGGCCGCGGGCCATAATCTCTTTCGCTTGTAACCCGAGCGACGTCCCTTTGCAGACATGCTCCCGCAGCAAATCTCCGGTCGAAATCTGCGGGATGCCATAACGTTCGGCGATGAGTTTGGCCTGCGTGCCCTTGCCAGCGCCCGGCGGCCCCATCAAAATTATCGGTCCCACACAACGCGAAGTAACTTCCGCCATTAAGTTGGCCTCAGTTCCCCTCACCCCGATTTATCCGGCGCAACCCGCTGCGCTCGGACTAACAACCATTTTCGCTAATCTACCCCTGATCTTTCTACGACCACGTTCGGCGGCCACGAATTCTTCCGCTTTTTGGCGTGAATCCGTCATAGTGCCGCATGATGAGCTGGGCTTCGACCTGCGTTACCGTGTCCATTGCCACGCCGACGACGATCAGCAGCGACGTACCGCCAAAATAGAACGAGACTCCCAAGCCGTTGGTCACCCAAGCAGGTAATCGCTCAAAAAAGGCACCAATCGGCCCCCATAGGTGGTTGAGGTGGATGCCGGCGATCATCCACTCGGGGATGAAGGAAATGATGATGAGGTACAACGCGCCTACAAGAGTAATGCGCGTCAGAATTTCGTTGATATGATCAGCGGTGCGCTTGCCCGGACGAATGCCGGGAATGAAGCCGCCATATTTGCGCATGTTGTCCGCGACTTCGTTGGGGTTGAAGACGATGGAAACGTAGAAGTAAGCGAAGAAAACGATGCCAACGGCATAGAGCAACGTATACAGAGGCTCGCCCCAGCCCAGCCAGCGAATCACATCGCCGAAATAGCGGTTATTGCGCAGGCCATAGCCGACCATCTGCGGCATGCTCAAGATCGAAGAAGCGAAGATCACGGGCATGACGCCGCCTGCGTTCACGCGCAAGGGCAAATGAGTGGATTGACCACCCATGACTTTGCGTCCTACGACCCGTTTGGCATATTGAACGGGAATTCGCCGCTCACTGCGTTCGACGTAAACGATGAAGGCGACGACCAGCACCATCAGGACGACCAACATCAGCATGGCGATGGGGGTGAACGGTCCCCAAGCTGCGTTCTTTGCTTTATCCAGTAAATCGGCGACGCCGCGTGGCAAACCCACCACGATACCGGCAAAAATCAGCAGCGACATTCCGTTTCCTACGCCGCGCTCGGTAATTTGTTCACCCAGCCACATGATGAAAGCGCTGCCCGTGGTCAGGGTCAGCATCGTCATCAGCAGAAAACCGACGCCGGGGTTGACCACGAAATCGCCGGATTTTTCAAGGCTGATCGCAATTCCGAGCGATTGCACCGCGCTAAGGACAACCGTGAGGTAGCGGGTCCACTGAGTAATTTTCTTCCGCCCGAGTTCGCCTTCCTTCTGCAGCTTGGCCAGTGGCTCGTAAACCACCGTCAACAGTTGCAGAATGATCGATGCCGTTATGTAGGGCATGATGCCAAGAGCGAACACCGTCAGGCGACGTAATTGTCCACCGGAGAACAGATCGACAAACCCGAGGAAACTGCCCCGGTTCTGATCGAAGAATTGCTGCAGCTTGTCGGCGTTAACGCCGGGGGTCGGAATGTGACCGCCCAGGCGATAGACCGCCAACAACGCCAACGTGAACAGAATGCGCTTGCGCAGATCAGGAATGCGGAAGATGTTGGCAAATTTCTCAAACATTACTGCAAAACCTCGAATTTTCCGCCGGCTTTGGTGATTTTTTCCTGGGCCGACTTGGAAAACTTGTGGGCGTGCACGGTCAACGGTTTCGAAAGTTCGCCGTCCCCAAGAACCTTGATCGGGAGCTGCGTGCGGACAACGCCGGCTTTCCGCAAATACTCAGGAGTAATCGTAGTTTCACCGAGCGCGGCAAGGCGCTCCAGGCTCACGATGTTGTACTCCTTACGGAAGATATTGGTGAAGCCGCGCTTCGGCATGCGGCGATGCAACGGCATCTGGCCGCCTTCAAAACCGCGAATCATGCGTGAACCGCTGCGTGAGCGCTGGCCCTTGTGTCCGCGGGTCGAAGTCTTGCCCATGCCAGAGCCCATGCCACGGCCTACGCGCTTGCGGTTCTCCGACGCCTTCTTTGGTGCTCGAATATTGGATAAGTTCATAAAAATCCGTCGTTGGTCCTTGGTCGTTCGGCGCTGGCCTCCGCCTTTGAGGGCGAACTGATCGAAGGCAACCGACGCCCATTGCTAGGTTACGATTTCGACCAGATGCGGCACCTTGGCCACCATGCCGCGAATCGCCGCCGTGTCCGGGCGCTCAATCACCTGGTTTAGCCGGGTAAATCCCAAACCCTTGACCACTTTCTTCTGTTTTTCCGGAGCACAAATAGCGGAGCGCACCCACTTTATTTGGAGTGTTCCGTTAGCGCCAGATTTCTTTGCCATGATTGCAATTCCCCGTGCCGGCGAAAAAACCGGCGATGCTTACAATTCTTCTGCCGCCTTGCCGCGCATGGCAGCAACATCTTCTTTATTCTTCAACTTCTTTAGCGCGTCGAAGGTTGCCTTGATCACATTGTGCGGATTGGTCGTGCCAATGGATTTCGTCAGCACATTCTGAATGCCCGCCGAAGTCATGACGGCTCGTACCGCGCCACCCGCGATTACGCCCGTACCTTCGGGAGCGGGCTTCAGCAGAACCATGCCTGATCCGAAGCGTCCCAGGACGGTATGGGGGATCGTGGTCTGCGTCAGGTTGATCCGCACCAGATTCTTCTTCGCCGATTCAATTCCCTTGCGGATCGCCTGGGGAACTTCCTTGGCCTTGCCGGATCCGTATCCGACGATGGCGGCGCTGGGATCGCCCACCACGACCAGCGCGGCAAAGGAAAGGTTCTTGCCGCCTTTGACCACCTTGGTGACGCGGTTGATGGCGACCACCTGGTCCTTCAACTGGAAGGCGCCTGCATCAAGCTTTTTCAAGACTGTTGGCATATTCCTAGCTATTAGCTCCTAGCTTCCAGCTCCCCTAGCTAAGCCACGTTCTCTGGCTAGTAGCTAAAAGCCACCGGCTGCTCTTAAAACTGTAGTCCTGCTTCGCGGGCGGCGTCGGCAAGAGCCTTGACCCGTCCGTGATAGATGTAGCCTCCGCGATCAAAGACGACTTTCGTGATTCCCTTGGCCTTGGCTCGCTCGGCAATCGATTTCCCGACCGCTTTGGCAGCGGCGACGTTTCCTCCGACGCGCTTCTCGCCCTTCTTGCCTTCGGCAGAGTTAGCGGCGACCAGCGTCGATCCATGGAGGTCGTCGATCACCTGGACATAAATATGATTCAGCGACCTGTACACATTCAAGCGCGGCCGCTCGGCGGTACCCAAGATTTTTTTGCGGATACGCTCGTGTACGTATCGCCGATTGATGTTCTTCGATGATTTCGTCAGCATTGCTTCAAATCCTCTACTCGCGAGATCGCTACCCTCGGGATGATCGCAGCGGACTCCCGCTTCGCTCACGCCCGCCTATCGCGATCATTTTGCTCCGGTCTTTCCAACCTTCTTCTTCAACCGCTCGCCCGCGTAACGCACGCCCTTGTTCTTGTACGGATCGGGTGGACGCAGACCACGCATCTCGGCGGCAACTTGTCCTACCTTCTGCCGATCAATTCCGGTGACCGACAACTTCGTCTGCTTGGGGTCGACTGTGACTTCAATGCCAGTTGGCAACGGATATTCGATCGGGTGAGAGTACCCGAGGTTGAATACCACGATACTCTTGCCCTTCAATTCGGCTCGATACCCGATGCCGACGATTTCCAGTTCGCGGGTCCAGCCTTTGGTAACGCCTTCCACTGCGTTGTTCACCAGGGCGCGAGCTAATCCATGCAGCGCGGCTTGCGAATCGTTATCGCGCGTAGCGACTAGATGGCCGTCTTGCTGTTGAACCTTGATTCCCACCGGAACCAACGTCTCCAGCTTGCCCTTGGGTCCCTGGACGGCAACCGTGTTGCCTTCGATTTTGACCGCTACTCCCTTGGGGATGGCGATCGGTTTTTTTCCAATTCGTGACATAAGATCAGCTCTTCGCTGCTAGCTTCCAGCCGCTAGCTTTCGTTTGTCTCAGCTACTAGTTAGAAGCTAGTAGCGAGAAGTCCCCTACCACACTTCGCAAAGCACTTCGCCGCCCAGGCCCTGCTTGCGTGCCTGACGACCGGTCATCACGCCGCGCGGAGTGGTCAGAATGTTAATTCCCAACCCGCCAAGCACGCGTGGAATCTCAGTGCGCCGCACGTATACGCGGCAGCCCGGACGAGAAACTCGAGCAACGTTCGAGATCGCGGCCTCATTATTATTGCCGTACTTGAGGTAAACCCGCAGCAGCTTGTGTCCTTCCTCTTCGACGGGCTTGAAGTTCGCGATGTACCCTTCCTCTTTCAGGATGCGGGCAATCTCCGTCTTCAGCTTGGACGCGGGTATATCCACTTTCTGATGACGCGCGCTAATCGCGTTACGAATGCGCGCGAGCATGTCTGCGACCGGATCGGTCAAATTCATCGTTTTGCTTCTCCTCAGTCATCCGTTTCTTTCGACTTATTCCGCCGAAGACCTGCGATGACTCGTTACTTACCAGGACGACTTCGAAACCCCAGGGATTTCTCCCCGCAAGGCCAGCCCGCGAAAACACAGGCGGCAGATGCCAAACTTGCGCAAATATCCCCGCGGCCGTCCGCAAATCTTGCAGCGGTTGTGCCGGCGCGAAGAAAATTTGGGCTTGCGCGCGTCCTTGACTCGTTTTGCTGTGGTTGCCATTTAGCTCCTAGCTTTTCACTTTCCAGCTCTATGCCCGGAACGGCATTCCGAGATGCCGCAAGAGCGAACGCGCCTGATCGTCACTGGCGGCAGTGGTCACAATGGTGACGTTCATGCCCTTCAGCTTGTCGACCTTGGCGTAATCGATCTCCGGGAAAATCAACTGGTCGTGCAGACCCAGGGTGTAGTTGCCGCGACCGTCAAACGACTTGGTCGAGACTCCGCGAAAGTCGCGCACACGCGGCAGAACCACATTGACCAGCCGGTCAAGAAATTCATACATGCGGTCGCCACGCAACGTGACCATGGCGCCAATGGGCTGACCGGAGCGGACTTTGAAGGCCGCGATGGACTTCTTGGCGCGCGTCACGACGGGCTTCTGACCGGTAATCTGCCCCAGTTCGCCCACCGCCGGATCGAGAACCTTCGCGTTCTGGGTGGCTTCCCCCACGCCCATGTTCACGACGATCTTCTCGAGATGCGGCACCGCCATCGGGTTCTTCAGTTCGAACTCTTTCATCAGCGCCGGCGCAATCTCGCTCTTGAAACGCGTCTTCAGCCGCGGTGTTTCCTTGGCGCTGTGCCGTGCCGCTTCGGGAGCCCGCTGCTCCTCTTGTGGAGCGCCCTTCTTTTCTTTTTTGTCCTTCGCCATACCTTTGTGCCTTTGTCAAACTTTCCGGCCAACTGCCTCAGCTTTTAGCTCTTAGCCTTGGGCTAAAAGCCAAGAGCTTATTTCTCCAGCGTCGTTCCACACTTCTTGCAGACCCGCACTTTGCGATCACCGCGAACTTCATGTCCGATTCGAACCGGCCCGCAGGCCCCGCAAACCAATTGCACGTTCGAGATCGAGATGGGGCTTTCCTGTTCGGCGATTCCGCCTTGTATATTGCGTTGCGGATTCGGGCGCACGTGCTTCTTCACCAGCATGACGTGCTCGACCAGAACTCTGCCTTCGTCCGGGAAGATGCGGAGGACGCGGCCCTCTTTGCCCTTGTCGCGGCCGGTGATCACCTTCACCGTATCGTTGCGGCGGATGTCGACGCGCTTATGTACTGTTGCCACGGTTGCCATAAATCTTTTTTCTCACTTCTGCGGAGGTTCGCTCCGCCTGAACGACCGAGGGCGGCCGTTCCCACGTGCTTCTATAAAACTTCCGGCGCCAATGAAACGATCTTCAAGAACTTCTTCTCGCGAAGCTCGCGGGCGACCGGGCCAAAGACTCGGGTTCCGACGGGCTCGCCACCTTCATTGATCAGCACCGCCGCGTTCTGGTCGAAGCGAATGTAAGTTCCATCGCGACGGCGATGTTCCTTGCGGGTACGCACGATCACGGCCTTGACGACTTTGCCCTTCTGCACCTGCCCATCGGGAGAAGCTTCTTTCACCGCGGCGGTCACCACGTCTCCCAAGCCGGCGTTCAAGCCGGTACTACCACCGAGCGGCAGAATCATCTGCAACTTGCGGGCGCCGGAATTGTCGGCGACCTCGAGCATCGATCTCATCATTACGGCCATAATTTGCTCTCCCAAACGCGCCGAACTAGGCGCCGGTTCCCGTTGCTGCGGCTTCGGGCGCCAGCTTCGCCTTGCGGATGACTTCCTGCAACCGCCAGCGTTTCAGCTTCGACAGCGGACGCGTCTCTTCCAAGCGGACGAAATCGCCAACATGGGCCTGGTTCTTTTCATCGTGAGCGTAGAACTTTTTTGTCTTAGAGATGACGCGGCCATACAGCCCATGGCTCTTTTGCCGAATTGCCTCGACGACGATCGTCTTCTGCATGCGGCTGGAAACGACCATCCCGATGACCTGCTTACGCCGGCCTTCGGCTCTGCGCTGCGCTTGCTGGGTGCCGGGTTCCACCATTACTTCTTCTCCTTTGCAGCAGCGAGTTCGCGCTCGCGGGCGATGGTCTTTACCCGCGCGATATCTTTGCGCAAGCCCTGAATTTTTTTCAGGCTCTCGGTCTGGCCCATGTTCAGCTGAAACTTCAGCTTAAACAACTGATCGCTCAGATCGCGCTGCTGATGGCTCAGTTCTTCGTCGGTCAAATTTCGGACTTTGTCAGTTTTCATAACTATCTCTAGTGCACGGCCGATTCGCGCTTCACAAAGGTGGTGCGCAGCGGCAGCTTGTGTGACGCGAGGCGCATGGCTTCAGAAGCGTCCTGGAACGTCACGCCTTCCATCTCGAACAAAATCTTACCTGGGCGAACGACCGCGACCCAATGGTCAGGCGCGCCTTTGCCCTTACCCATACGGGTTTCGGCAGGCTTCTTGGTAACCGGCTTGTCAGGAAACAAACGGATCCAGATCTTCCCGCCGCGCTTCACGAAGCGCGTCATGGCCACGCGGCTAGCTTCGATCTGCCGGTCCGTGATCCAGCCCGGCTCGAGCACTTTTAATCCGTAGTCTCCGAATGCCAGCTCGCCACCGCGCCAAGCTTTGCCTGTCATGCGCCCGCGCTGCTGCTTGCGGAACTTCACTTTTTTCGGCATTAACATAAGATCAGCCCTTAGCTTCTAGCTCTTGGCTCAAAACTCACTTTTGCACTCAAACTTCTTATTCCTGACTTCTAGAACGCACCCGCGGGAGATGCCACCGGTTGCGTATCGCGTTTTTTCTGCGACAGGATCTCTCCCCGGTAAATCCAAACCTTCACGCCGATCACGCCGTAAGTGGTGCGCGCTTCGGTGAAGCCGTATTCGATATCAGCACGCAACGTGTGAAGCGGCAAACGTCCCTGCAAATACCACTCGGAGCGAGCGATTTCATTACCGTTCAAACGGCCACTCACGCGAACTTTAATTCCCTTACAACCGAAGCGTAGAGCCGAGTCGACGGCCTTGCGCATGGCGCGGCGGAAGCCGACGCGCTTTTCGAGTTGTAGAGCAATCGATTCCGAAACCAACTGCGCGTCCAATTCCGGCTTGTGCACTTCCTGAATGTCGATGTGCACTTCGCGCGCGGTACGCTTCTGCATCTCCTGCTTCAGCTTGTCAATTTCGGCACCCTTGCGGCCGATAATAATCCCTGGTCGCGCAGTCTTGATGATGATGCGCAACTTATTGCCCGGACGCTCGACTTCGATCGAGCTCACGCCCGCCGACTTGAGCTTGTCCCTCAGCTCATTCTTCAGCTTGACGTCTTCGAGCAACAGCTTGTCGTAATCCCGCTCCACAAACCAGCGCGATTTCCACGGCTTGGTATAACCAAGGCGGAATCCGTAAGGATGAACTTTTTGACCCATAAATTCTCCAAGACCGTCCTACGTCGTAGGTCCTTCGCAAAACCAAAGGCGATGCTACTTCTTGCCAACAGTCTTTTTCTTTTTACCCACTGCTCGTTTCTTCGTCTTCCCGGTTGTTTTCTTCGCCGGCGACGCAGCGGCGGCTGATTCCTCGCCTACCACGTGCGCCAGAGCCTCGCCATTTTTTCCGCGCTCGGCCAAAGCAATCTGGATGTGCGCGATGCGACGGACGTAGCGATAAGCCCGGCCCATGGGGGCGGGGCGAATGCGCTTCATTCTTGGACCGTCGTTCGCCACGGCCTGCTTCACGTAAAGATTGTCGACATCGACGTCGATACCCTTTTCGGCGCTCAGGTAATTCGCGTTCTCAAGCGCCGAACGAACCAATTTTTCTACGGTGGGCGCAACGCGCTTCTTGGTAAAAGCCAGCGTGTTGAGCGCATCCTCAACGCGGCGGCCTTTGATCAAATCCAGCACCAGCCGCGCCTTTTGCGGCGAAACACGCATAAACCGGGCTTCAGCTCGAAATTCCATAGTTTTCTCAACTTCTGTGGCTCCTAGCTTCTGGCCTCCAGCTAAGAGCTAGAGGGTTAGCAGCTAGGAGCGATTTTTTAAGCCTTCGGCGCCGCCGGCGATGCTGGGGCCGCCGGGGCCGCTCCACCTGCCGGAACCGGAGCACCCGGACCGCCTGGCACTCCTGCCGGCTTCACTGCGGCTTCCGCAGCCGCCTTCATGGAGTGCGCTTTAAACACTCGCGTGAAGCTGAACTCCCCGAGCTTGTGGCCCACCATGTTCTCGGTAATGTACACCGGGATGAATTTCTTTCCGTTGTGCACCGCGATGGTGTGACCAACAAATTCCGGAATGATGGTCGAGCGCCGCGACCACGTGCGCAGCACTTTCTTTTCGTTGCGCGAGTTCATCGCTTCCACCCGCGTTTGCAGGAAACCATCTACGAACGGACCTTTTTTTGTTGAACGTCCCATAAAATCAGCTTCTAGCTGTTAGCTCCTAAGCTTTTCGCGAAACCTCGTCCATCCAAACAAGCAAAACTATTTCGATCGCCGGTTCACGATGAACGCGTCCGTGCGCTTATTGTTGCGCGTTTTGTAACCGCGTGTCGGCTGCCCCCACGGCGTCACCGGGTGACGTCCGCCAGAGGTTTTGCCTTCACCGCCGCCATGGGGATGGTCGACCGGGTTCATCGAAACGCCGCGATTATGCGGTCGCTTGCCCAGCCACCGGGAACGGCCAGCTTTGCCGATCGTGATGTTTTCGTGATCCAGATTTCCTACCTGGCCAATCGTCGCCAAACAATCCTGCGCGACTTTGCGCGTTTCACCGGAAGGCAATTTTACTAAAGCATAATCGCCTTCTTTCGCGACCAACTGCGCAGCGCCCCCGGCGGAACGCACCATCTGCGCGCCTTTGCCGGGCTTCAATTCGATATTGTGAATCGTCGTACCCGGCGGAATGTTGCGCAGCGGCAGAGCGTTGCCAACCAAAATGTCGGCTTCGGGACCGCTAACAATTTTCTGGCCCACCTTCAAACCATTCGGCTGCAGAATATATCGCTTCTCCCCATCCGCATAGTTCAGCAAAGCGATGCGCGCCGAGCGGTTGGGATCGTATTCGATGGTGGCCACCACCGCAGGAATCCCAAGTTTGTCACGCTTGAAATCGATGATGCGAAGCTGGCGCTTATGCCCGCCACCAATGAAGCGCATCGTCGTGTCGCCGGAATTGCGGCGTCCGCCGGTGCGCAGCTTGGGCTGCACCAGCGGCTTGTACGGCGTCTTGCTGGTAATGTCGTCGTTGACCAGCGTGGTGCGGTAGCGCAACGTCTGCGTGGTCGGTCTGTAAGTCTTAATTGGCATATTCAGCTCTTAGCCGCTAGCTCTTAGCTTCTAGCTTTTCTGTGCCGCTGCATGCGTCCGTTGCGGCATAAACGACCACCACGGACGACCAACGACGGTTTTATAAGTTCTGTGCGTACTCCGGCATTTTTTCGCCGCTCTTCAGGCGAACATATGCCTTCTTCCAATCAGCGCGGTATCCTGCGAACTTTCCCCGGCGACGTTCCTTGCCGGGATAATTTGCGGTGCGCACCGATGAAACCTTCACCTTGAAAATCGTCTGCACTGCTTCTTTGATCTCGGTCTTGGTGGCCTTGGGCGCGACCTGGAAGACCAGAGTGTTCTGGTTTTCCTTAATGGCCAGGCCTTTTTCCGTAATTACCGGGCGACGCAAAATCTGATATGCCGATTTCATCAGGCCACCTCCGCCGCTTTGTCATGCCGACCACGCCGGCGCGGAGAGTGCGCCGATTTTTTCGGCTTGCTGTCGCCGTGCGTCTTGCGATGCCGCTTGGGCACAGAGTTCTGCAACGAAAGCTGCAACTTCTCGATCGCCGGCTGACTGAAAATTGCGCGGTCGTAGCGAAGCAGATGGTAAGGATGAACCTGATTCGAAGCGACCAGTTCGACTCCATCGACGTTGCGCGAACTCAGTTCCAGATTGCGATTGCCGTGATTGGCCACTTCGACCAGCAACGCGGTCTTGTCGACCTTTAGCTTGTCGAGCGCCTCGCGGAACGCCTTGGTCTTCACTTCCTTAAGTTCGAAAGCGTTCACGATAATCAGCTTGCCATCCGCAAATTTCGCAGCCAACGCCGAACGCAAAGCACCGAGCAACTTCTTGCGCGGAAAGGTGTAGTCGTAAGAGCGCGGTTGCGGGCCATGCACCGTGCCACCATGCCGCCACAGGGGCGAACGGATGGAACCGATGCGGGCGCGACCGGTACCCTTCTGCTTCCAGAGCTTTTTGCCCGACCCGGAAACCCGCCAGCGATTCTTGGTGGCGTGAGTTCCGGCGTGCTGCCCGGCGCGGTAATGCTTCACCGCTTCCCAGAGCAGGTCTTCGTTGACCGCGCCGAAAATCTCATCGGCGAGGTCGAACGTCCCGACTTTCGCACCGCTTAAATCGTGAATATCAATGGTTGCCATTGGATTAAGCTTTCTTCGCCGCGCGCTTGGCTGCCTTCAACGGATCGACCGTCGTCGAACCCGCGAATCCGCGACGCTCTCGCGGCGGCTTTTTCGCCTTGGTAATGACCAGGTAGCCGCCGGTGGGACCCGGCACGCTGCCTTCGACGACGAGTAAATTGTCATCCTTATCCAAGCCCAGCACGCGCAGGTTACGAACCGTGACGCGCGCATTTCCCATGTGTCCCGACATGCGCATTCCCTTGAACACGCGAGAAGGAAAGGCCGACGATCCGATCGAACCGGTAATTTGAAACATCGATCCGTGGGACTTGGGTCCGCCAGCGAAATGGTGCCGCTTGACAACCCCCTGAAAGCCGCGTCCCTTGCTGACGCCAACGATGTCTACAAATTTCTCGCCGTCGAAAATGTCCACCAGTACCCGCGCGCCGGCTTTGATGCCGTCGCCGTTCTCCGCGGGTTTCTCCTCAACCTCGATCGGCACTTCACGGGTAAATTTCACCGGAGGCAAATTGTGCTTGCCCAAATGCCCTTTCATCGGCTTGGTGAGACGAGACTCCTTTACGAATTCCACCAGACCGATCTGCGCGACATCGTAGCCATCTTTGGTTTGTGTCTTGTGCTGCGTAATGACACAAGGTCCAGCCCGCAGCACGGTGACAGGGTGCACTTCTCCCTTGTCATCGAACAACTGCGTCATGCCGACCTTCTTGCCTAAGATTCCAGCTACCTTTGCCATTTCCTTCTCCAATCCCAGCTTGGCCCATGGCTATTGGCTGGGGAGCTATGAGATCCTTCGCCCTGCTCAGGATGACTGCTGCGGACTCCCGCTGCATTCACGCCCGCAGAACGCGATCATTTGTGCTCTTTACCAAAAGCCTTGATCTCGACATCGACACCCGCCGGGAGATCAAGCTTCATCAACGCATCTACGGTCTGCTGCGTTGGCTCAAGAATGTCGAGCAAACGCTTATGGGTACGAATCTCAAACTGCTCGCGCGATTTCTTGTCGACGTGTGGCGAACGCAACACGCAGTACTTGTTCTTCATCGTGGGCAACGGAATTGGCCCCGCGATCTGCGCGCCGGTGCGTCGGGCGGTCTCGACGATCTCACCCGTGGACTGATCCAGGATGCGATAGTCGTATGCCTTCAACCGAATGCGAATTCTCTCTTTTCCAATCACGTTTCTTTTCCTAACCCCTTCCGGCTTTTCCGGAAGGAAAGAGCTGGCGGCAAGCTGCGAGCCGCAGTTTACTTAATGATCTCGGCGATCGTTCCCGCGCCGACTGTGTGGCCGCCTTCACGAATCGCGAAGCGTAAACCTTTTTCCATGGCGACGGGCGTGATCAGCTCAATCTCCAGGCTCACGTTGTCACCCGGCATGACCATCTCTGTGCCCGAAGGAAGTTCCGCTACTCCGGTCACGTCCGTTGTCCTCAGATAGAACTGTGGCCGATAGCCCTTAAAGAACGGCGTGTGCCGTCCGCCTTCTTCTTTCGTCAAGATGTAGACTTCCGCTTTGAACTTGGTGTGCGGCGTGATCGATCCCGGCTTCGCCAGCACCATGCCGCGCTCCACATCGTCTTTGCCGATGCCGCGTAGCAACAGTCCGGCGTTATCGCCTGCCAAGCCTTCGTCGAGCTGCTTTTTGAACATCTCAACCCCGGTCACAACCGTCTTGCGGGTATCGCGGAAGCCGACAATTTCCACTTCCTCGCCGACCTTCACCTTGCCGCGCTCGATTCTTCCCGTCACCACCGTTCCGCGGCCTGAAATCGAGAAAATATCTTCGATCGGCATCAGGAACGGC
>DATJOJ010000021.1:0-6041 GCA_035507035.1 Terriglobales bacterium
TACTGACCGTGAAAAAGAAGTTCTGGAAATGCTGGTTGCGGGCCGCTCGAACAAAGAGATCGGATCAGCGCTGGGTATCGAAGAGCGTACGGTGAAGGCGCACGTTGCCAAGCTGATGCGCAAAGTCGGCGTGCAGAACCGGATCGCGCTCTCAGTCCACGCGATCACGCATTCGCTGGTAACGGCGAAGTAAATTCAACTCGCTGGTTTGTTCTCGTATTTACGTTTCCTTCAAACTTGTCATCCCGAAACCGTTCGCGGCGGCGGACGGTAAAGGGACCTGACGTCAGCATCTCTCTACGATGCTGTAATCAGGACGAATCCACGCGCTCGGCACAACCGTTTTTCCAGATTAAATTAATCCTGTTCACGCCACTGCTGATCCACTCGCATCGTACGGTCCCTCTCGAACGCGCAAGCGCATCCATTCGGGATGACATCGTGTAGGGATTGGTGGCGAACTCTCTGGCGAATGGAACATCAGCAACTCAGTTTCTGGGGAACGACTTGAACTCCACTTTTTGCGATTCCTGCGTGGTCTTTTTGTTCACATCAGCTGTCGAGCGCCTCAGCGTGCCGCGAATAGCATAATAGCCTTCGTCATCCGGAGATTTCGCGGGGCCTCGACCAACTGTGCCCTCGAATGAAAACCGAATTCCGTGTACCTGCTTGGTGCTGAAGCTCAGGTGGTCTCCATCCAATTTGCCGGAATCGATGAACTGATCGAGGAATGTATCCTTGTCGCTCTCAGTGTCGCCATAGCGGGAGATAAATCCGCTGACGTTTCCTTGATCTTCGACGGTGATCTGCAAAAATTCCCCATCGCGCAGGAACGTGTACATTCCCGAGAAGTCGTCCATGGCGGACGTGTTTTGCTGGGCGGCTAAGAAAACTGACAACAGAAGTAAGAACGAGACGGTAAAAAATCGCATGTGGAACCAGAGTACACCATTGGCGCCGTCGTGAAACTTCGTGTGATTGGTGGCTCGGCAGCTTCAGCAAACCCAACCTCGTTCTACTTGCAATCCCAGAGATCGTAGTTAACCTTCCGTGCCGTTTTTTCCTTATTTCTTGACAAAACGTTTGTAGCTGCATAAAGTTCGATCAAGGTTTTCTTTGTAGTTACTCTCACAGGTGCATAAATGATGAAGAATGTGTACGAAGTTCTCCGGCAGAAGGAATTGGAACTCGCCCGTCTGGAAAAAGAAGTAGAGGCGCTGCGCGTGGCTGCTCCGCTGCTCTCCGATGACAAGGATGTCGCTGCCGATCCCGCTCCGAAACCGACGCTCACAACTGCTGCGCCCGCCCCGCAGCAGCCAATAAGGATTCCACAGCCCGCCGTCGCTCAGGCCGCTCCCGTAGCCCGCGCTGCTGGATGGGAAGACAGCGCCAAGCGTTGGCCGTAAACTCACGCCACAACCCCCAACCAATTCTGCCCTGGTTAATGCCAGGGCAAATTTGTTTGCAGATATTTTGGTCGCGTAATCCCGTACCAAGGTCACTTCCGAATCAAGCACACCAGCTTTCGCATCCTTTATCCTAGTAACAGCTTTCTATGCCTACCCGACAACCCAAATCCGGCAATGGAACCGGAACTGCCCTCATTGAAGCCCCGAATGGTGAACGCGAGCGGGTATTCAGTCTTTTTCGCCAGTGGGGATATCTCGAAGCCGATCTTGACCCGCTTGGATTTTTGCAGCCTGCGCCGCACCCGGAATTGCCCCTCGATGGCGAGCATGTGGAAGAAGCCCGCAAATTTTATTCCAGCACGGTCGGGGTTGAATTCATGCACATTGCTGACCCGGAGCGCCGGCGGTGGATTCAGGAGCGCATTGAAGGGCCACCGTCATCCGTCGATCAGGGCCACATTCTCGATCTGCTGATTCGCGCCGATCTTTTCGAGTTGGTGCTGCAGCAGCGGTATCTCGGGACGAAGCGCTTTTCGCTAGAAGGCGTCACAGCATTTATTCCACTGGTTGATGAAATCATCGAAAGCGCGGGGCAGTACGGCGCGGTTGAGCTGGTCATGGGCATGAGCCACCGCGGGCGGCTGAACGTGATCGTGCACGTGGCGAAACGCGCACCGGAAGAGGTGTTTGCGGGATTTGAAGACGTCGACCCGCGCAGCGTTCTTGGCAGCGGCGATGTGAAGTACCACATGGGCGCGACCGGCGAATATGTAACGCGTAGTGGTGCGAAGATTCACATCCATCTGGTTTCAAACCCAAGCCATTTGGAAGCAGTTGACCCGGTCACGGTGGGCCGCACGCGCGCTAAACAGGATCGCGCAGGGCAGGGCGGAAAAGAGCAATTCCTGCCATTGCTGGTGCATGGCGACGGTGCTTTCGCGGGGCAAGGTGTCTTCGCGGAAACACTGAATCTGGCCGATCTTCCTAGCTACGGCGTCGGCGGCACGGTACACGTGATCGTGAACAATCTGATTGGATTCACGACATCTCCAAAGGAATTGCATTCGTCGCGTTTTTCGGCACAGCTTGCACGACGACAGAACGTTCCAATTTTTCACGTTAACGCGGAAGACGTGGATGCGGTGATACGCGTTGGGCGCATCGCGCTTGACTATCGCTATAAGTTTGGCAGCGATGTCGTTATCGATCTCATCGGCTACCGCCGCCACGGCCACAGCGAAGTAGATGACCCCACGATCACGCAGCCCTTGCTTTATAAGGCGATAAAGGACCACCCCCCGTTGTGGGAGATTTACGGCGAAGATGCTGGCATTGAGGACGCGCAGTCGCGGGCAGAAGCGATCAAAGCCGAGCTTGAGGCGGCGCAAAAGCGCGCCGCTCACATTCGCAAAAAACCCACGCTTCGCCAGTTGCCAAGTTACTGGAGCAACTATGTTGGACGGCGCTTTAAGCCACAGTACGAAGTCGAGACTGCAGTTTCAGCAGATGAAATAAAGCATCTGACCGAGCGGCTGACCACATACCCCGCGGGATTTCACATTCATCCTAAGCTCGCCAGGCTGCTGGAGCAGCGCGCAGAAATGGGTCACGGAAAACGCGCAGTCGATTACGGCATGGCAGAAGCGCTAGCCTTTGCGAGCCTGGTCAGTAGCGGAACGCCCGTCCGGCTGAGCGGACAAGATAGTCGTCGCGGAACATTTAATCAACGCCATTCGGTTCTGGTCGATATCGAAAACGAGCAGGAGTATGTGCCGCTGCAGCATATTTCGGAGACGCAAGCCCGGTGCGATATCTATAACTCGACTCTTTCGGAAGCGGGCGTGCTCGGCTTCGAATACGGTTACAGCCGGGACTATCCCGAGGCTCTGGTTCTATGGGAAGCACAGTTCGGAGATTTCGCCAATGTTGCGCAGGCGATCATTGACCAATTCATCGTCGCCGGGGAATTCAAGTGGGATTTGCTTTCTGGCCTCGTTCTTCTTTTACCTCACGGATACGAAGGACAGGGGCCGGAGCATTCGAGCGCTCGAATTGAGCGCTTCTTACAACTGGCAGCGGCGGACAATTTCCAGATCGCGCAGCCATCAACCGCGGCCCAGTATTTTCATTTGCTCAGGCGCCAAGCTCTACGGCACTGGCGAAAGCCTCTGGTCGTGTTCACGCCTAAGAGCATGTTGCGGCATCCTGACGCGTCTTCCTCCATCGAAGACTTTTCAACTGGCAACTTTCTCAAAGTTCGGCCCGATATCGAAGCAGTTGATGCGCTCCGAATCCTGCTATGCACAGGAAAAATCGGTCACGAACTCCGAATGGAGCGGAAAAAGAAAAAAGATTTCGGCATCGCGATCACCTTCGTCGAGCAGCTGTATCCGTTCCCGGAAGCCGAAATTACCGCCGAGTTGCAGCGGCACGCGAATGCGCGCGACATTGTGTGGGTACAGGAGGAGCCGGCCAATATGGGAGCGCTTAACTACATGCTGCCGCGCCTGCGGCATCTGGCGGGCGACCGGCCGGTGCTTTCGGTGAAACGCTCTGCCAGCCCTAGTCCGGCCACAGGATCTGCGAAGGCGCACGATGTTGAACAGAAGGCGCTGCTCTCATTGGCTCTGACCACCAACGGTCACTAGCGCGTTTTGGTTTTTCGAATGGCTGCTCGAGGGAGCTTCAACGCTGAAAGAGAATGGCATCACATCCGTCAGGCCGTTTCCATTATCACTGCGCAGCTAATTCAAAAAATACGTCCTGTATAGCGTGTCCCTCTGCACCGGCTTAAACCCCGCGTCGCGGATGATGCGGCAAAGTTCTTCTTCGGTGGTGCAGTTGGTTACGCCTGCTGCGCGCACGACATTTTCTTCGAGCATTACTGAGCCAACGTCGTTGCCGCCGAAGCGCAGGCCCATCTGGCAGACTTTGAGTCCTTGCGTGACCCAGCTCGATTGCACGTTCCGGAAGTTTGATAGGAACAGACGCGAGATGGCGAGATTTTTCAGATACTCGACGGCGGTGGCTTCGTCCCACTTGCGGCCACCAAGCGCGGTGTTTTGCGGCTGGAATGTCCACGGGATAAATGCGGTGAACCCGCCGGTTTCTTCCTGCAAGTTATAGATCGCCTGCAGGTGATTGATGCGGTGCTCGTATTGTTCGCCGACGCCGAACATCATGGTAGCCGTCGTCCGCATGCCGAGCTGGTGCGCGGTGCGGTGCACGTTGAGCCAGTCTTCGGTCAGGCACTTGAGGCGCGCGATGCGATGGCGAACCTCGTCGTCCAAAATTTCTGCGCCGCCGCCGGGGATGGAATCGAGTCCGGCATCGCGCAGGCGTGAGATGGTGTCACGAATGGTGAGGCCGCTGTATTCGGCGATGGCAATAATCTCTGACGCAGAATAACAGTGCAGATGAACTTTGAATCGCTGTTTGATTCCGCGCAGCATCTTTTCGTGCCAATCGATTTTTAGATCGGGATGCAAGCCGCCCTGCATGAGCACGCCAGTCCCGCCGAGTTCAACCGTCTCGCGAATTTTGTCGTAAATCGTCTCGAAGTCGAGTATGTATCCCTCTTTTGCCTTCGGCCCTTTCAGCGGACGATAAAATGCGCAGAACGTGCAATACTCGGTGCAAAAGTTGGTGTAATTGATGTTGCGGTCGATGATGTAGGTGACCACGCCCTCGGGATGCAGCTTGCGGCGGAGCGCATCGGCTTCCATGCCGATGCCGATGAGGTCGTCGGAGCGGTAGAGATCTAGAGCTTGGGCGTGAGCCAGCGACATGGTTGATTCCATCATTGTAATTCATGTCATTCCCGATGATCGGCCAGTCGTCCGTTGTAGCGCACGCAAGAAAGCAAATTGCTTATGGTTCAAGTGGGCCGAATCAGAGTTGTGCGTCCCTTACGCCGCGCGGTTGGGAGAGACGGCGGCGCGGTCTGCATTTTTTCGCCGCGAGCGACGGTACTCGAACAAGGCGGCAATCCCCCCAATGACCGCCAAGGTGACCAAAATGATGACCGCTGCCTTGTAGTAACGGTTAAAAAATGCGGTGATGGGGCGAGCATACAGTGAGCCTATTCCGGCGATCAGGAAATATCGTATGCTGCGGCCCAGGGTGAGCGCGCCGAGGAATTTTTTCCGCGGATACTGCAGGCCGCCGGCCGCGAGCAGGACCGGAACCAACGGAAACGGCGGCGGCAGCAAGGCCGTTATCGCCACGGTGCGGAATCCCCATTTATCGAAGCGCTTAAAAAGCTTGCCCGCCTTTCGCTTGTTAAACCGCCGCTCAATCGCTTCCCTGCCGCCCTTGCGGCCCAGCAAATAAGTGATATAGCCACCGAGAACTGCGCCCACTGTGGCCATGACCGCGTAGTAGGGCCAGATTTGGCGATGATGCGCGGCCAGCCACATAGTAAGCACGTCCATGCTGCCGGTTAGTGGCACAACGGAGTTGTCAGCGATGCCGATCAGGATTAGCCCCGGCCCGCCGAGGTGGAGGAGCCATCGCCAGGTGGATGACATCACCACTGCGGCAAGCCTCTGCATATGATCGTCTTAGAAGCAGTTTCGCCCGGCAGAGTGGTACAAAAATTGTAGTTTAGGTGAGCGCGGGGCTCGGGCTCGC
>DATJOJ010000022.1:0-84083 GCA_035507035.1 Terriglobales bacterium
GTTCAGCACCAGCACCGACCGGTCGACAGCCTGCGGGTGGAACGCGGCCGCCAGCGTGTTGAGCGCCGGAACGCCCTCGGAGTTCTCGAATCCGGCCAGCAATTCGAGTTAATGCTCTCCGACCTGATGATGGCTGACCTCGACGGCATGGGTCTGCTGGAGCGAACCAAAGAGAAATTTCCTGAAATGCCGGTGGTCATGGTCACTGCCGTCCATGACATTTCGGCGGCCCTGAAAGCCATCCGTGATGGTGCCTACGACTACCTGCTGAAGCCGTTCGAGCGAGAACAGTTGCTAGCTACCGTACACCGCGCCTTGGAAAACCGCCGCTTGCGGATGGAGAACCAAGCTTACCAGAACAAACTCGAGGAACTGGTAAAAGCGAGGACTCAGCAGCTTCAGAAAACTATGTCCGATCTCGAGCGCTCCTATGACATCACCTTGCAAGCCTTGGGTGGCGCTTTGGACATGAAAGACGCCGAGACGGAGGGCCATTCCAAGCGAGTCACAGCCTTCACCATCGCCATCGCTCGTCAATTGGGCTTGTCACCCGAACAGATTCGCGTGATCGCCCGTGGTGCGTTCTTGCACGACATCGGGAAGATGGCGATTCCTGACGCCATTCTTCGTAAACCTGCTGCGCTAGATCCCGACGAAACCGCCATTGTGCGGGAGCACTGCTATCGCGGCTTCCAGATCTTGCGCAATATTCCGTTCTTAACCGAAGCGGCAGAGATCGTTTACTCGCACCAGGAACGCTGGGATGGCACGGGCTATCCGCGTGGACTTAAAGGTGAGGAAATTCCCTTGGGGGCGCGCATCTTCTCCATCGCCGACACCCTGGACGCCATCACCTCCGATCGTCCCTATCGACCTGCTCAATCCGTGGCGGCGGCGCTGAAAGAGATCAAGGCTTGGAGGGGGCGTCAGTTCGATCCCAAAATTGTGGACACGTTCTTATCCATGCCAGAAAATATTTGGGGCGATCTGCGCAAGGAGATCGAAGCACAAATCCATCCTTTTGCTTACTCCAGCGCCGCTAAAACTTCCTCCTAAACAATTACCCCTAAGAATAGAATGCAAGGTTCGATCCTTTCTCGTTCTCTTACCAAGGACACGAGCGTATAACTATCCGGTGACGGAGGGACGCCTTTATGAGATCCGCAATGTTGCTTCTCGGTCTGGCGTTGTTCAGTAATCTTGGCTTGACGCAGGACCGCCCGACTATCCAGGCTCAACCGAATACTGTGGTGGTTGGCGCGGATGGAAAGTTCGATGCCAATCCAGACACTGCCCTGATCCAGTTCAATATCTCAGCGCAGGAAGACAATTCCCGCGCGGCTTACGACCGGGCTTCCAAGGCAGCCGAGCAGATTCGCCAGATTTTGCGCGATAACGGGATCGACCCCAAAGCAGCGCAAATCAGCATGTTTTCAATCCAGCCCATCTACGACTACAAGCCAGCCAAGCCGAAACTCGTGGCCTATCGCGTCAACGCAAGTGTGTCACTGAAACTCAAGGATTTCAGCAAAGTGGCACCAATTATCCAGAAGATGTCGGAGATGGATGTCACTGCCAATCAATCAGTGAGCTATACGCTGGGAGACGTCGATGCGGCGAAGATGAAAGCCGTGGAAGATGCCTACCGTCGCGCTCGGGAATCAGCCGACGCGGTAGCGCACGCTGGCGGACGCACGCTCGGTGAACTTTCCTACGCCTCAGTCGATACTTTTGAAAATGTGCGTGTAGCCCCCATGATGCAATCCATGGCAAGGATGGGTACACCCGGTGCAGCACCTGCACCAACGGAGGAATTCAACCCGGAGACGGTAACCGTCACCGCTCACGTCAATGCAGTTTTTACATTGAAATAAATAGACCGAGGGCGGTGGGCAGTCGCCCATTCGACGCTACTGCACTGCGGTAGTGCGTGTGACCGACGGAACGCGGGCGGAATCCACCGGAATATCGCGCTGGATTACCATCTCCACAGTGGTTCCGACATCCAACTTCACGTCGTTACCTCGTGTTAATAGAGCAATGGCACTCCCCACCGCTCCACCAATCCCCGAGCCAATTAAAGCTCCTTTGCCTCCAGCCGTCGCCGCGCCGATTACGGTACCGGTCGCCGCAGTTCCGGCAATCGTTCCTACCTTCTCCGCGGTCTGACTGTCTCCTCGGATCGTGCCTTCCTGGTCCTTCACGTTGGTCTTGTCGACTCCTGGAGCATTCTCCAGTGAGCCTGGCAGCATGACCGTATAGCCGCTGGGATAGATCATGCTAGTGAAGTGCATCTGCACTTCTGCCCGACCCTTGATTCGGCCCGCGCGCTGGATTCGGCTGATTCTGCCCTGAACATAAGTTCCGGCCGGAATCAGCACACGATCATTGAGAACAACCGGAAATGTCGTCTCGGCGTAGACTGCATCGCCATCATGACTCTCTTTGGTTGAGATCGCATGGTCAAGCTTCAACGGCACTTTGGTTCCGGAGGGAATCGTGAGCGCTTGAACGGCAGCCGCCGGCTTAGGATTGCCCGTCGCGCCAGCCGGAGCAGTCTGGGCTGAAGCGAGAATTGAAAATAGACTTACAACAATCAGCAACCGCATGAATGCCTCACAACAACTGAAAATTAGGATGCATGCCCCATTCGAATGGCTGTTTGCTTACCGCGAAGGACGAGATGCATTCACGCCTGCCCCCCTCAGCAGATTGTCAAGGATGTTACCCATGTACTGGGACTGCAGACGTTGCGCGCACAGCTCCCCGCAGACGTGCAACACCCCTTCGCGTTCTGCCAATTGATCATCCCACGAACACAAATACAAGACCGGACGATTGAAGTCGCCGAATGAAGTCCACATCAGCCACCAGCGATCGCTGGATTGTTTCAGCAATCCGCAATTGGGTCCGGCACAGCGGTAAAAAGATTGCATTGGTTCGCGCACTCTCCTGGATGGAAAAAGCCAATGGGGTATTCTACCCGCTTCAGAGGCTGAGTTTGCGCTTTTTCTTGGGAAGTCAACTAGGGATAAATGAGGTATTTTTGCCGAAGCTGCTGGAACTTCTCGAGCTCGGGCTGCCATTCCAATGCGATGCGGCGAGGATCGTCGCCTCGAGCGATTCCGTCAGAGACAGATTGGTTCATCAGAATATCGTTCATTTTTTCCAGGTGAAATTGTTCTGGATAGAGCTTGTGCAGCGCTGCCGCCAGTTCGATACCAAGTTCTGGCGCGTCGAAGGCATTGCGGTCGGTCAGGATTAGGTTGATCCCGTCGCACTTCACGCCCGAATAGTTGCTGGCATTAGGCGTGAAAGTCGTAGGCACGAAACGGACGCCAGAAATGTCGCGAGCGTTCAGATATTGCGCCAGCTCTTGTCCCTTGATCCAGGGAGCACCGAGCACTTCGAACGGAGTATCTGTTCCCCGGCCCACGGAAACGTTCGTGCCTTCAACCAAAGCCACCCCCGGATACAGCGTCGCTTGCGTCAGATCGCGGAGATTCGGCGAAGGATTGATCCAGGACAGGCCGGTCGAATCGTACCAGTCGCCGCGCATCCAGCCCTCCAGCGGGATGACCTGCAATTTGGCGTTAATGCCGCGCTCGGCGTCGAACATCTTCGCCAGCTCGCCCATGGTCATGCCATGGCGGACTGGGATCGGTTGGTAGTTCGTGAAACTCTCATGGCCTGGATCCGAGGTCGGTCCCTGAACAAACGAGCCAGTAACGGGATTGGGACGATCAAGAACGATGACTTCGATTCCCGCTTTTGCCGCCGCTTCCAGGAAATACCCTAACGTCGTTTCGTAAGTATAAAACCGTGCGCCGGCATCTTGAATGTCAATTACCACGGCATCGAGCGTTTTCAGCACGTCAAGCTGCGGTCGGCGGACGGCATCGGTCGCTCCATAAACGCTGTAAACCGGAATGCCGGTGGCGGCATCCTTGCTGTTGGAGATTTCGGTTGTATCAAGAGTGCCAGTTACACCGTGTTCGGGGCTGAAAATCGCTTGCAGCGAAACCCCCGGAGCGTGGGCAAGCACATCGATCGTTCGCCGCCCCTGCGAATCAACACCGGTCTGATTGGTGAGCAGACCAATCATCTTGGTTCCCGTGGCCGCATGAATCTGCTCAAACTGGTGTGCTTCCAGAACATCGATGCCGGTCCGAACCGAGCCATTTCGTGCGGCAATTCGCCTGGTAGCGGTTTGTGCTTCGTTATAGCCGGTGATGTTTTTCCATCGCATTTCGTCTTTTTCGGAAACCGTCAGCGGCAGGGCTGCAGCCACAGCCGTCGCAACTTTGGAACGCAACGCAACCGCGCTGCCCTTTCCACGCGGATGGACGGCGTTCGTCAGCAGAACGATATAGGTACGCGTCGTGGGATCGATCCACAGCGAGGTTCCAGTAAATCCCGTGTGCCCATAACTTCCGACCGGCAACAACTCTCCCCGGTTGGTGGAAAACGGAGAATCAATGTCCCACCCAAATCCCCGCAGTACGGACGCGGTCGGCGGCTGCTGAGGCGTCGTCATCTTTTCTATCAACGAAGACGAAAGCACGGCTCCGCCATCCAAAAGAAATTGCGCAAACTTCGCGAGGTCGTCGGCCGTCGAAAAAACCCCGGCGTGACCTGCTACTCCTCCCATGCGGCGAGCCGTGGGATCATGCACCACTCCGCGCAGCATGTGATCATGCTCATCAAATTGAGTAGGCGCAATCTCCCGGATCCACGACGTAGGTGGGAGAAAACGCGTGTGCGTCATGCCCAGAGGAGCGAAAATATTCTTCTGGCAATACTGGTCGAGGGACATTTCTGAGACGTGCTCCACCAGCCCACCCAGCACGATGTAGTTAACGTCGCTGTAGAGAAACCGCGCGCCCGGCGTGTAAACCGGCTTCTCGGCGTAGGCCATACGCAGGCCGGCTTCCCTGCCTTCCCACGCTTGCGACAAATCGAGGTCTTCACCTAGACCGGAAAAGTGGGTGAGAAGCTCGCGGATGGTAATATCCGTTTTTCCGTTCTGCGCAAATTCCGGGATATATTTCGCAACCGTGTCGTTGGCGCGAAGCTGGCCTTTTCCAATCAACTGCATCACCGCGGTCGTTGTAGCCACCACTTTCGTGAGCGAGGCAATGTCAAAAATTGTCTCTACGCTCATGGTCTCGCGCTGCGGCTGAGTCGACCTGCTGCCGAATGCCTTGCGGTAGATGACTTGACCATCGTGTCCGACGATTAACACCGCACCGGGAACCTGACCTTCCTCGATGGCATTTTCCACGATGCCGTCGAGTACAGATAGTGGCGACGCTGGCGCTTTCCTTCTTGTTTTAGTTGCTCTTGTTGAAGCGCTCGCCGAGCACAGCGCCAGTGCAACTAGCACCACCCAGGCCACGGTTCGCGGCAGCTGCGGGTTTTTGATCAATGGGTAGATACTCTGAATTTACACAACTGCCGCAAGCAGTCTCAAGAAACTCCGGTAAGGGGTATCGCTTGTGCTACAGGGAATCTTTACCCGCCGTTCTAACTTTGCTATAACCCAGACATCGACCGCGCGAACTCTTTATCGGAGAACTCACCACCGGATACCCCCAGAGCTCATTTCGCCGGGCTTGTCCCCAACTACGATCAACAGGATGTCCGATTTGCCGCCGCCTTTGAGGTCCTGAGGCAGGCTATTTCGCAGCGCGCGTTTCCCTCCGCCTCGATCGCGGTCACCAACCGAGGGGAGCTGGTCGCGCTGAAGGCCGTTGGCCGTTTCGTCTACGAGCAAGAATCGCCGGAAGTCACTACCGCAAGCATCTACGACCTGGCTTCACTCACGAAGATTCTGGCCACCACGGCAATGGCAATGATTCTTTACGATCGCGGACGGCTTGATCTCGATACACCCGTGATTGGGATTGTGCCAGAACTCAAAACCGACGATCCGCGCCGGGAAAAAATCACAATCCGCATGTTGTCGTCTCATTCTTCCGGGCTGCCGGCATACGAGAAATTGTTTTTACGCGCCAACGGACGAGGCGGAATATTTGCCGCCGCCTGCTCCACCCCGCTCGTCACCGATCCGGGTTCAAAAGCCGAATACAGCGACATCGGCTTCATTATTCTTGGGGCTGCGCTGGAGCGCATTGCGGACGATGTTCTGGATCACTTCTGCCAGAGCGAGATCTATGGGCCTTTAGGGATGGCGCACACCGCCTTCGACCCTCCTCTTCACTGGTGGGAACTAATTCCGCCGACGCAGAACGACCAGACTTTCCGTCATCGCATTATTCAGGCCGAGGTGCAGGACGAAAACGCTAGCGTAATGCAGGGCGTTGCCGGTCATGCCGGGCTTTTTGCCAGCGCGCAAGACATCGCTATTTTTGCGAATGCAATGCTCCGAGGCAGCGTACCGATTCTTCGTCCTGAGACCCTGGCGCTCTTTACACAGCGACAATCATCTCCCGCCGGTACTTCGCGCGCGCTAGGTTGGGACACGCCGTCGTCGCCATCGCAATCCGGCCAATATTTTTCGCCGCGCTCCTTCGGCCATCTCGGGTACACCGGCACGTCGCTGTGGATCGATCCCGAGCGCCAGGTTTCGATCACTCTGCTGACAAACCGCACCTGGCCCGATTGCAAAAGCGAGGCGATTAAACAAGTGCGTCCGAAATTCCACGATGCGATCATGGATGCTCTGGAGGGCAAGCAATGAACCGCCCACCCAGGCGAGACTCTACCGCGCTGAACCGGCTTGCCACGGAGCGCACGAATGCTGCCTCGAAAGACTTAGACCGCAAGTCTGCCTTGGAAATCGCCCGCATCATCAATGCTCAGGATGCTAAAGTCGCCGCCGCCGTGAGGCGGGCTTTGCCGCAAATCGCGCAGGCGATGGATCTGATCGCGGCTGCCTTGCAGCGCGGCGGGCGATTGATCTACGTTGGCGCTGGCACCAGCGGCCGCATAGGTGCTCTGGACGCGGTGGAATGCCCACCCACGTTTAATGCCGATCCCAGGACTGTTCAATTCGTGATTGCCGGCGGTCCCAAGGCGTTGTCGGCCGCCGTCGAGGCAAACGAAGATTCACGCGAACTTGGCGAACGAGCGATAAAGCAGAAGAATCCGGGGAAGAACGATGTGGTCGTCGGCATCGCTGCCAGCGGCCGAACGCCCTTCACCATAGCTGCGGTGCAATATGCCCGCCGCAAAGGAGCGAAAACTGTGGCCGTCACCTGCGCTCCGAAGTCTGCTCTCGCCAAAGCCGCTCACCTGGCCATCGTGGCGGAGGTTGGCCCCGAGGTCATTGCCGGCTCCAGTCGCATGAAGGCTGGAACTGCACAAAAAATGGTGCTGAATATGCTTTCCAGCGGCGCCATGACGCGCCTCGGCTACGTTTACGGAAATCTGATGGTCAATGTCCATTTGAAAAATCAGAAGCTCAAGCATCGCGGCATCGCCATCCTGGAACAGGCCGCAAATATTGACCAAGCCCGCGCCGAACAAGCCTTGCAACTCGCCGGGGATAACGTTCCCGTCGCCTTAGTGATGCTCAAGGCAGGGGTGACTCGTACTCAAGCCGAACGCGCTCTCAAGTCAAGCCGACAAAATGTCCGTCAAGCCATCGCACTCGCTCGAAACTTATAGCGCGGCAGACGGTGCCCTTCCGATTAACAATTCTGCTCTTGCTCACATCTAATCCCCCATTAGAATAGGAAAACGCCACAGACAGGACGTGCCCTATGGGGCTCGCCGTTGCAGCAGTAGAACTCGGTCCACACATGGATAAATTCGTAATTCGCGGCGGAACCCCGCTGCTTGGCACGATTCGCACCAGCGGCGCCAAAAATGCCGCTCTTCCAGCGATGGCCGCAGCTTTACTCACAGAAGATCCGGTCGTTCTCGAAAATGTTCCTCAGGTCCGCGATATTGAAACCACGCGCAAATTGCTCTCGGCCATGGGCGCAGAGGTTGAGCTGGGCTATGGCCGCGCACAGCATCGCACCACGATTTCATGTAGGAATCTGGCGTCGCCCGAGGCTTCTTACGAATTAGTCAAAACCATGCGCGCTTCCACGCTGGTACTTGGACCGCTGCTTGCACGCTGCGGGCGAGCTCGAGTCTCTTTGCCGGGCGGTTGCGCCATTGGCGCTCGACCCATCGATCTGCACATCAAAGGGTTGGAGCGCATGGGCGCCGCGATTGCGCAGGACCACGGCTACGTGGAAGCTACTGCCAAGCGTCTTCGTGGAGCAGAAATCGCGTTCGATAAAATCACTGTCACCGGGACCGAAGATCTTCTGATGGCTGCGACATTGGCCGACGGCGAGACCGTTATGACCAACTGTGCTCGTGAGCCGGAAGTCGCCGATCTCGCAGCATTGCTAAATGCCATGGGCGCTCAGATCGAAGGGGCTGGAACGTCGACGATCCGGGTGAAAGGCGTAACCAAACTTCACGGAGCGAAACATCGGATTATTCCTGATCGAATTGAAGCCGCCACATTTATTGTGGCAGCCGCACTCACCGGCGGGGATGTAAACGTTGCCGGCTGTGAGCCAGGACATCTCGGCGCGTTACTGCAGAAGTTGAACGAGGTCGGCGTCAAAACCTCTCAAACCAGCGAATCGGTGCGAGTAATGGGAGACAATCCGTTGAAAGCCGCCGACGTCGTGACCGAGGAGTACCCCGGCTTCCCGACCGATGCGCAGGCGCAGTACATGGCGCTCGCGACTCAGGCCGATGGCACTTCCATCATCACCGAAAATATTTTTGAGAATCGTTTCATGCACGCGCAAGAGCTCGTCCGCATGGGCGCCAATATCAAGATTGAAGGACGGCGTGCGATCGTGCGCGGCAAGACGCCGTTGAGCGGCGCGGCTGTTCTGGCTTCTGACCTTCGTGCTTCCGCTTCTCTGGTGCTGGCGGCGCTGATCGCCGACGGCGAAACCATCATCGATCGCGTGTATCACATCGACCGTGGCTACGAGAACATCGAGGAAAAACTGCGCGGGGTTGGAGCACAGATTCGGCGCATCGGAGAAATTCTTCCTAAGAAAGCTTCCGGGCATGCGAGATAGGAATACTTCAGCAGGCAGAAACCTCGGCGGATCAACCAGCAATCTGCACCTTCAGAACGGCTTCCGAATCACGATCTGATTCTCGTGGATGAAAAACTGCACAGAACACTGCAAAGAACCACAGATCACGGGCAGCAACCCGGCAATTTGCTTGCGCGTAATCAGGCCCAACGTACCGCAATCGGGACACGCTAAGACTGCCCAATAGGGATCGTCCTTCTCCCCGATTCGTCCTGCGTTCTCCAGAACGAACACCGTTCCCGGCGACATCTGCTCCGGAATCCACTCGCTCAAAACATCCAGTTCTGCAACCATCTCGCCTCCTGGTTTAACCCGCGAATGTCAAACCAAACAATCCGGCTCACTTCCCTGCTATGAAGCCTGTTCCATCTTGCGTATCGAGCGAGACGTTGTCCTGCCGCTAGTTTTTTTTCCACGCACTTCCGCCCGCACTTGCTTTACCGCATCGCTCAAACAAATGGCCAGCACGGGTTGACGCGCGTTCTTTAAGATGTCGACAATCTGACGCGGCGAAGTTTCCAGATAGATAGTCTTGCCGTCGGTCAACAGGTGATATTCCGATGCCCCGGTGACAGTGTGAGCCAGCCGCTTGCCGAATTCTCGCTGCAAGAAGCGCATCACCTTGCGCACGCGCTGGAGAGAAAATCCCTTGCGGCGCAACTCGCAGATGACGGCCACTTCGGCCAAGTCTTCCATTGAGTACAGGCGGCGATGGCCCTCCCTCGCGGGAACCACTACGCCGCGCTCGTCCCACCACTGCAGTTGCCGTGGCGTGATGCTGGTGAACTCAACCACTTCCCGAGATGTGAAGCAATCTTGCATCTGCAATGCCAGAATGTTTCAAACAATCTTCTGCAATAATGTTTTAAACATTTTAGACTCAGGAAGATAGCTGTCAAGAAAACTTTCTGTGGAGAAAGGGGTAACTAGGCGAGTTCCATGCTGTTGATTACTTCGACTGGAAAGCTGACGATTCCGCCGCCGACGAAATGCACGATCTCTAGGCGATCGCCATCGCACAGGTTGGTTTCCGCCCATTGTGGGCGGGGAACAATCTCGCGATTAAGTTCCACGGCCACCCGATCCGCCTTCATCCCCAGCTCTCCCAGTAGCGCAGCCAGCGTGAGCGAATCTGCAAACTCGCGATCGTCGCCATTGATCTGGAGTTTCATCTGAAGAATTCTCGCAGGTTCGAAGCGCTGGAGACAAATGGAAAACTGGCGGACGGCCGGATCACGTAACCGCGATTTGACCCGGAGGCGTCACAAGTGGAGGATTCGTAATTCGCATGAAAACTTGCTCGTTACGAGCAATAGCGGCCTGAATTTTCGGGAACAGCCCATTGAACGCCAGTCGAGACTGTAATACTGCCGCGTCGCCCTGCTGGCTTCCCACCAAAATACATCCTTCGGTATCTGCGGCGACGTTGCCGGAATGAATTCGCACTCCCGCAAAACCGGGCACATCCACAAGAAGCGGCAACAATCTCTTGAATCGCGCAGATCTGGTGACGATCAGCCGGTACGTTCCGCTTGGAATTGCGGTTTCCCCGTCAACTTTCCATTTTTCGACAGCGAGTTCAGGAACTTCCCGAACTACATCTTCCAGGGTAAAACATTCGAACTCGCCATCGACGTAGAGGGATCCGAGAGTGCATCCGTTGGCGCTGGGCTCGCGTCTGACTTCGAGTAGCATCCCGGCCTTCTCAAGCTCGAGCTAGGCTTCGACTTTTCGCAATTGAAACTTTCGGGTAACAGTCCGGCCCGTATAGCTGGCTTGGACCAGAATGGCGGAGTCCGGCAGGGACGATTCGTCCACGTCAATTTTCATTTCTGAGTCGCCACTTCTGCCGGTCGTCACCTGCGTGTAAAACGGGGCAGCATCGGGACGCGCAAAACGAACCGTGATCCTCGCGCCTTCAACCCCGACCCCTCCGTCGGTCACTCGAAGACGAAGCAGTAACTGGCGCTCGGAATGAACTGAGTCCGCATTCTGCCACGCGACATCAAGTTCCTTAATCGCGGCAAGCGATTCCGCAGTCTCGCGCTTGTCGAGCACCGATTCCAGTCGTCCTTCGCGGATGGCATCCAGAACCAGGCGGTGCTGATCGCGCAACGCTTGCTCTTTGCGCTGATCGGTGAAAGTCGAGTCCGAACTTCTGTCCGCGTACGACGTGGCGCGCTTACCCACGCAGTGGCCGCGGACGAACACCTGTGTCTGCAGGACTTTCTCGCTCTCACGGGCTTCGCTTTGCACGTGATAGACCGTGTCTTCCTGCTTCACGTCGGTATTGAACCCAAAAATCATTTAGTCCTAATCGCGTACAGAATGTATTTTCCGGTAATCTCGTGTGACAGACAGGTAAATATACCTGCGCTCGCTTGACACCTTGTCGTTGCGAACTCTAACCTAGAATGTTTCCCTGTTACTTGGCTGCGAATTATATCTAGCACGATTATGCCGGACAATTACTTCGCGCGCTACCTGCCCCTCCTGCTTCACTTCATCGTAGCAGGCGGGCTGGCGACTGCCATCGTTTTGCTTTCCTGGCTGATCGGATATCGGCGTCCGACGCGGGCCAAAATGTCTCCCTATGAATGCGGCATGACCCCCGTGGGCGACGCCCGGCAACGCTTTTCCGTAAAGTTCTACATGGTCGCCATGCTGTTCATTCTCTTCGATGTGGAGGCTGTTTTTCTTTATCCCTGGGCGGTAATTTTGCGTGACCTCAGGATGTTCGGGTTCTGGGAGATGCTGGTGTATATCGCCATCGTTCTGGTTGGTTATTTTTACATCTGGAAAAAGGGTGCTCTTGACTGGGGCACCAGTGTATCTCCAAGAAGAGGTCAGGTTTAAATGGCCATCGCTCCCCCGATTACTTCGATTGAGCAGTTGAAGGGTCATCCTGCGATTGCCCGCCTGCAACAATGGAATCCTGCGGTGATTGAGGCAGTCAAGTTCGACCGCGAGGAGATGAGCATTACGGTCGAACGTTCCGCGTTGCGCGAGGCTTGCGCGATTCTGCGCGATGATCCGACCTGCTCGTTCAACTATCTCTCCGATGTCACTTGCGTTGACTGGTATCCGTCCGAACCGCGGTTTGAAGTCATCTATCACCTGTTGTCGATTCCGCAAAAAGAGCGGGTCCGCTTGAAAGTTCGCCTTGCCGGGGATGCACCTGCGGTGGAATCCATCACCTCCGTATGGCCTTCGGCTAATTTTTTCGAACGCGAAGTGTTTGACCTGTTCGGCGTGCGCTTTACGGGACACCCCTATCTGCGGCGAATTCAAATGCCAGAGAATTGGGAAGGGCATCCGCTAAGAAAAGATTATCCGGTGGAGGGCTACCGCTAGTGGCACATCTCTCTGCCACGCCCGTGCTGGACCCCGGCCAGGACCGCACCATGATCCTGAACATGGGTCCGCAACATCCCTCGACTCACGGCGTTTTGCGCGTGCTGCTGGAGATCGACGGCGAAAACGTCGTGCGCATCATGCCGGATATCGGCTACCTGCACACCGGCATTGAGAAGACCTGCGAAGCTAAGTTCTATCAGCAAGTCGTGCCCCTGACTGATCGCATCGACTACCTCTGCCCGATGACCAACAATCTGTGCTACGCGCTGGCGGTCGAGAAACTGCTCGGACTGGAGATTCCGCCGAAAGCACAGTGGCTGCGAGTGATGCTGAATGAACTGACGCGGATCAATTCGCATCTGGTCTGGCTGGGTACGCATGCGATGGATATTGGCGCGCTCACCGTCTTTCTCTACTGCTTCCGCGAGCGCGAGGACATTCTTCGCCTCTTCGAGGCGGTCAGCGGCCAGCGCATGATGACTTCATATTTCCGCATTGGCGGCGTGGCGCTGGAGCCGCCGCTGGGTTTTTTTGATCGCGTCCGCGCCTTCGCTGACACTTTCCCGTCTAAAGTTGACGAATACGAGAACCTGCTGACGGGAAACCCGATTTGGGTAATGCGAACCAAAGGCGTGGCGAAAATTACCGCCGAAGACGCGATTGCGTTGGGCGCAAGCGGTCCTACGCTGCGCGGCAGCGGAGTGGATATCGATTTACGCCGCGACATGCCCTATTCCGGCTACGAGAATTTCAAATTCAAAGTGCCGGTCGCAACTGAAGGTGACGTGTTTGCCCGATATATCTGCCGCGTGCAGGAACTGCGGGAGTCGATTGGGATTGTGAGGCAGGCTCTCGATGGCATGCCCGAAGGACCGATCAAGGCCAACGCTCCCAAAGTCGTGCTCCCAGATCGCGAGAAAATGAAGACGCAGATGGAAGCGCTCATTTATCACTTTAAAATCATTACTGAGGGGTTTGCGGTTCCAGCGGGCGAGGTTTATCAGGCCGTCGAGTCGCCGCGCGGCGAAATGGGCTACTACGTGGTCAGCGACGGCACCGCCAAGCCCTATCGCGTGCACATGCGGTCGGCCTGCCTGGCGAATCTGCAGTTGTTGCAAAAAATGTGTGAAGGCAAACTAATTGCCGATGTCGTCGCTGCGATCGGCAGCATCGATATTGTGTTGGGGGAAATCGACCGATAGAAAATTTTGTAATCTGGTAATTGGGTAATTTTGTGATTTTTTCGCTTCCGATGCAGCTTGCGTGAAAGTTACGAAATTGCCCAATTACAAAATTACAAAATGAAATTTTCTGATGAGTTCGAACAGCGTTTCGCCGAGATGCTTACGCATTACCCGACGAAGCGTTCAGCCCTGGTTCCGACTCTGCTTTACGCCCAGGATGAAGTCGGCTACCTGAGCGACGAGGTTATCCACGAACTTGCCGAGCGCGTAGGTTTGACCGAACTCGAAGTCCGAAACGTGATCAGCTATTACTCGATGCTGACCACCGAACCGCGAGGTAAGTTTAACGTGCAGGTCTGCACCAATATTGCCTGCTTACTGCGCGGCGGAGAACAAATTCTAGAACACTGCAAAGCAAAACTAGGCGTTCCGAATAAAGGCATTACGCCGGACGGTCTGTTCTCCGTCGAAGAGGTGGAGTGTATCGGCGCTTGTAGTTGGGCGCCTGCCGTCCAGGTTAACTATGATTTTCACGAGAACCTGACCGAAGAAAAGATGGATAAGGTTTTGGACGAGTACAAACGGAAAGGAACGCAGTAAAGGAATTGAATCATTGAGAGATTGATTCAATGAGTCAATCTCTCAATCACTCAATCAGAAAATGGCTGACCTGGTTTCCCATCCCGACGAGGTGAAAGTCGTCTCCAAGCGCTTTGGCAAAGGTGCGACCGATATTGACCGCTACGTCGCGCTCGACGGCTATAAAGCCGTGCAGAAAGCCCTCGCCATGAAGCCGGAAGACATTATCACGCAGGTCAAAGATTCCGGCTTGCGTGGGCGCGGCGGCGCAGGATTCAACACGGGCTTGAAGTGGTCCTTTGTTCCCAAGCAGTCCGCGAAACCGAAATATATTCTCTGCAACGGAGACGAGAGCGAGCCTGGCACCTGCAAAGACCGGTTGATCTTCGAACACGATCCCCACGCAGTGATTGAAGGTGTGATGATCGCAGGCATCGCCGTGGGCGCGCACACGGGCTACATCTACATTCGCGGCGAATATCGCTATCTATCGAACATCATGCAGAAGGCGATTCGCGACGCCTACGCCAAAGGATTTCTCGGCAAGAACATTTTCGGCAGCGGTTACGACTTCGATGTCTACTGGCACGGTGGAGCGGGCGCGTACGAAGTTGGCGAAGAATCGGCGCTGATGGAATCGCTCGAGGGCAAGCGCGGCATACCTCGCATTCGGCCGCCGTTCCCTGCCGTGGTCGGTTTATGGGGTGGTCCAACCGTCATCAACAATGCCGAAACGCTCGCCAGCGTACCGCCGATCATTCTCGGCGGCGCGGACTGGTTCGCCAAGCTGGGTCCTCCCAAGAACGGCGGCACCAGACTGTTTTGTTTGAGTGGGCATTTAAACAAGCCTGGCGTATACGAACTGCCCATGGGATACAACCTCAAAAAGATGATTTACGACGTCGGCGGCGGTATCCCCAATGGGCGCGCTCTCAAGGCGGTTGTGCCCGGCGGTTCGAGTTGCCCGCTTTTGACCGCCGACGAAATCGACGTCTCCATGGATTTCGATTCCATGATGAAAGCCGGGTCCATGCTGGGCTCCGGCGGTTTGGTCGCGGTCGATGATACGACCTGCATGGTGAAATTCGCGCTGCGCATCATGAAGTTTTACAAGCACGAGAGCTGCGGCTGGTGCATCCCTTGCCGCGAAGGAACCGACTGGATCGAGAAGACACTGACTCGCTTCCATGCCGGCGGAGGCTTGAAGAAAGATATCGACAATATTCAATATCTTTCAGAAAACATGCTGGGCCGGACGTTTTGTCCGTTAGGCGACGCGGCCGCCATGCCGACCATATCGATCGTTAAAAAGTTCAGAAAAGAATTCGAAGATCACCTGGAAGGCAAGCCATGTCCGTTTGAGAAGGCGGGCACCCGGGAACTGGTTACAGCGTAGCGTCGTCGCCGGCCGTTGGCAAAGCCGCAATCCACGTGGCTGTGCGATTTTGCCAAGGACCAAGCGACCAGCGACGGTCTTAGCGAAGGACGAACGACGATTTCTATGGCAGATGTAAACATTACCGTTGACGGCAAGAAAGTAACGGCGCCCGCCGGGACGCTGCTGATCGAAGCCTGCAAGAGTGCTGGCATCGAAGTTCCTTTTTTCTGTTACTACCCTAATCTGTCACTACAGGGCGCATGCCGCATGTGCCTGGTGAAGATCGAAAAGATGCCGAAACTGCAGACAGCATGCACCACGGTTATCACCGAAGGCATGATCGTCACAACGGAGAGCGATGAAATTCGGCAGGCGCGCAAAGGAATGGTCGAACTCCTTCTCGGCAACCATCCTCTCGATTGTCCGGTTTGCGACGCCGGGGGCGAGTGCGAACTGCAGGACATGACTTTCTCTTATGGCGCGGCCGAGTCGAAATTCATCGACATCAAGAACCATCGCGAAGAGCAGCAGTGGTCGCCGGTGGTTTATTTCGATCGTCCGCGGTGCATCCTCTGTTATCGCTGCGTGCGCATTTGTGGCGAGGGCATGGACGTCTGGGCGCTCGGCGTGCAGCATCGCGGCGTAAGTTCGATTATTGCGCCCAACCAACAAGACCACCTCGAATGCGAAGAGTGCGGCATGTGCATCGACATCTGCCCAGTAGGCGCTCTGACCTCAGGCGCCTATCGCTATAAAACGCGTCCGTGGGAGATGAAACACATTGGCACCACTTGCACTCACTGCGCCGACGGCTGCAAGACGACTTTGGGCGTGCGCCGCGCCGACACCGGAATGGAAATCGTGCGCGGCGATAATCGCGACAAGAGCGGCATCAATGGCGATTTTCTCTGTATCAAAGGCCGCTACGCGTTCGATTTTGCTCACCATGCCGATCGCATAACCCATCCTCTCATTCGCAAGAATGGGCGGTTAACCGAATCTTCATGGGAAGAAGCCTTCGAACTGATCGGAAAACGTTTCAAAGAAGTTCGCGATGAACAAGGCGGCAAGGCCATTGGAGTGGTCGGCTCGACCCGCACCACGAACGAAGAAAATTATCTTCTGCAGAAGTTCGCGCGCCTGGTCTTGCAAACCAATAATATCGATCACCACCGCACGGCAGATTACCCAGCCTTCGCCGCGGCGCTAAAGGGGAAGCCGGAGTCAACCGGCTCGATGCGCGATGTGTTCAATGCGTCCGCCATGCTTCTCATCGGCAACGATCCAACCGAGCAGCATCCCCTGCTCGCCTGGCAGGTTCGCAACAACGTGCGTCTACATCGCGCTCGGCTTTACGTGATCAATTCCAAGCTGATCAAGCTGCGCCGGCAGGCAACGACTTTCGGACAAATCCCGGCCGGTGCGGAGTCGAAGATCACCGCGTATCTGGCCGGGGATGATTCGGTCCTCGGTTCATTAGGAACAGATACAGGCTGGGCGGCACTGCGCGACAAGCTGCGGGCTGAGCAGAACCTTGTAATTATTTTTGGCTCGGAGTTACGTGGCGAGACCATTGCGTCTCTGGCCAAGTTTGCTTCTGGCATCGCGGGAGCAAAGTTGATCTGTCTCAGCGACTATGCCAACTCGCGCGGCGCTGCTGACATGGGCCTCTACCCGGATCTGCTTCCGGGCTATCATTCGGCCTCAAATGGCAGTAAGTTCCACGAGGAATGGCCGAACATATCCAAAACGCCAGGACTGACTTTGCCGCAGATGGCGGAGAGCGCGAAGTCCGGCAACCTCAAAGCGCTTTACGTTGTAGGGGCCAATCCCATCGGCCGCACTGAAATCGATCCTTTCGCTTTTTCGCAAAGTTTCGTGGTTGTGCAGGACATGTTCCTGACCGAAACGGCAGCAATCGCTGATGTCGTGCTGCCCGCCGCCAACGCATATGAAAAATCAGGCACATTCACCAACACGTGCGGCGACCTGCAACTGGTTAAGAAAGCCGGGGAAGTCACAGGAACGAAATCCGATTTTGAGATGATCGTTCGCATCGCTGACGCCATGGGCTTTGACGTCCATCAACTCGTGCCCTTCGGCCGCGGAACTCGCGCCGATATGGGACAATCGCGCGGCGCGCAATCGGGCGAAGTGGATCGACATGGGGTGTGGCTGGAGGCTCAGGGACTGGAGCCAAAGATGAGTCCCTTCGATCCAATGGCCATTCTCGATGAGATTCAGCGCCTGGTTCCGGGTTATCAGGTATCACGCATGAACCTTATGGCGGGGATCGACCAGCATACAACATTGTCAGGAAGCGGCCCGGGTGCCCTGCAACCTGCTGATCTCGTCGCGCCGGCGAACAACGATTTATTTACTTCCGGCACTTTAGGACGCTATTCGCGCACGCTGAATGCTGTCATCGAAAATCACCACAAACAATCGACGGAAACCGAAGTCGCGGCCGACTAGGCCATCCAAGCAGTCGAAACGGAGAGTTTAGGTTGTTGAGCGTTGAAACATTTCTTCTTGTGTCGATCGTCAAGATCGCCATCGCGATTGGCGTCCTGCTCACAGCCGTGGCTTACACGGTGTGGCTGGAGCGCAAGGTCGTCGGCCACATTCAGAACCGCTGGGGCCCCACGCGGGTTGGTCCCTTCGGATTGCTTCAACCGCTGGCGGACGGCCTGAAATTCATCTTCAAAGAAGACCTGACGCCGCCGCACGTCTACAAGCCCCTGTATATTGCCGCACCCATGCTCGCGCTCACCTTCGCGCTGACTTCGATTGCAGTAATCCCTGTGGGCAATTGGGTCAACGTCGCGGGAATTAACACGCCACTGCAGATCACCGACGTCAATATCGGGCTGCTGATCATTCTTGGCGTCACCTCGCTTGGCGTGTACGGAGTCGCCTTAGCCGGTTGGTCTTCCAACAGTAAATATTCGTTACTCGGCGGATTGCGGGCCAGCGCGCAGATGGTGAGCTACGAAATCGCGCTCGGTCTTTCCCTCGTAGGCGTACTGATCATGGCAGGCAGCTTCAGCCTGCGGGACATTGTGCAAGCACAATCCGGAACCTTCTGGGGATTCATTCCGCGATGGAATATTTTCCAGGGACAGATCGTGGCCTTCTTTATTTATTTGATGGCCGCGTATGCGGAAACCAATCGCGTTCCATTCGATTTGCCCGAGGCGGAGACTGAACTCGTAGCTGGCTATCACACCGAGTATTCCGCAATGAAGTTCGCCATGTTTTTTATGGCCGAATACGCCAACATGATTACGGTCGCCTGCTTGGCTTCACTCTTATTTCTCGGCGGATGGTCTGGGCCGTTATTTGGCCCGCCAATTCTGCAGGCGGTCTTGCCGTTGTTTTGGTTTGGCCTGCGCGTGTTTGCATTTCTCTTTCTTTATATTTGGGTGCGCGGCACGCTGCCGCGTTTTCGTTATGATCAACTGATGTCTTTTGGGTGGAAATTTCTTTTGCCGTTAGCGATCGCAAATTTAGTAGTTACGGCATTAATAGTTGCATTAAAAGCGTAGCGGAGCGAGGAGTCAGCCATTAAAAAGCCGCAGTCACTGACTACTGACTCCCGACTACTGATTACTTGAATGTCATGCTTCATCTGATCTTATTTTCGCTGTTTGGCGTGGTCTGCGTTGCAGGAGCAATCAACCTGCTGGTGCAGACCCATCCCATCAACAGCGCTCTGTCGCTGGTTGTGGTGATGGGAGCGCTGGCGGTGGAATTTCTCTTGCTCGGCGCAGAATTTGTAGCAGCGATTCAAGTCATCGTTTATGCCGGCGCGGTTATGGTGCTGTTTGTTTTCGTCATCATGCTCCTGAACGCTGGCATCGAGGAGCGCACCAACGGCAGCCGCGTGGCCCTGCGGCTCGGCATACCAGGCCTGCTGATCGGTAGCGTGCTCATAGCCTGGGTTCTGACCCACGCGAACACACATTCTGTGAATGTCGGCGCTCTTCCGGGTCCACCCAAGACGATCGGCTGGCTGTTGTTCCATGACTATTTGTTGCCCTTTGAAATCACCTCGGTGCTGGTACTGATCGCCATCATGGGCGCGGTGGTTTTAGCGGCCCGCCCCGAATCGCCACGGAAGGAGAGCTGATGGTTCCACTTTCCTATTACCTCATTCTCGGCGGAATTTTATTCGCCTGCGGCGTCACCGGATTTCTCATCAAGCGCAACATCATCACCATCTTCATGTGCATCGAGCTGATGCTGAACGGCGTGAACCTGACTTTTGTTGCCTTCGCAGCGCAATGGCAGGCGCTCGCCGGGCAAGTGTTTGTCTTCTTCGTAATGGTAGTGGCGGCGGCAGAAGCGGCGGTAGGACTGGCAATCATTATCGCGGTCTATCGCACTCGTGAAACGTTGAATGTTGATCTGGTGAATCTGCTCAAACTATGACGCCGAATCTCTATCTCTGGCTCATTCCGGTTTTGCCTCTGATTGGCGCGGCGACGAACGGTCTGCTCGGGAAGCGCTTCTCGCGGCAGCTAGTCTCGACCATCGCGCTCGCCTTCAGCGGCGCGGCGTTCCTAATGGCCTTATGGATCGCAGCACAATTCCCTTCCCTGAGCGTTCCGCACATCGAGACCCTGGCGCAGTGGATCCGGGTTGGCGATTTCCGCGCCGATTTCGCCTTCCAATTGGACGCGCTATCGCTGGTGATGCTCCTGGTCGTTACCGGCGTCGGCTTTGTTATCCATGTTTATTCGATCGGGTACATGTGGGAAGAAGGTGGCTTTTACCGCTTCTTCTCTTATCTGAACCTGTTCATGTTCTTCATGCTCACGATCGTCCTGGCGAGCAACTACCTGTTGATGTTCATCGGCTGGGAGGGCGTGGGCCTGGCGTCGTATCTGCTGATTGGATTTTGGTTTACGAAAGATTCGGCCGCCTCAGCTGGAAAGAAAGCGTTCATCACGACTCGAGTGGGCGACTTCGGTTTTATGATTGCGCTGTTCTTGATGATTAAGCACTTCGGATCCCTGAACTTCGCGCAAGTGTTTCAAGCCGTCACCCCAATGAACGTAGAAACCGCCGGCGCTGGATTGCTGACCTCTATCGGCCTGCTGCTGCTGGTCGGCGCGGCCGGGAAATCGGCGCAGCTTCCGCTTTATGTCTGGCTTCCGGATGCGATGGAAGGTCCGACCCCGGTTTCCGCCCTCATCCATGCCGCCACCATGGTCACCGCTGGCGTTTACATGGTCGCGCGATCGCACGTCATCTTTGAACACGCCCCTACCGCGATGATGGTGGTTGCAATCATCGGCACGCTCACCGCTTTATTCGCTGCGACCATCGGAGTGTGCCAAACCGACATCAAGAAAGTTCTCGCCTATTCCACGATCTCACAGCTCGGCTACATGTTCATGGCCTGCGGCGTGGCGGCATTCTCGGCGGGAATTTTCCATTTGATGACCCACGCGTTTTTCAAAGGCCTGTTGTTCCTGTCTGCGGGCTCCGTGATTCACGCTGTCGGCGGCGAGCAGGACATGCGCAAGATGGGTGGCTTGCGGACCAAAATCCCCTGGACCTTCTGGAGCATGACGGCAGCGACGTTCGCTATCGCAGGCTTCCCGCCCTTCGCCGGGTTCTTCAGCAAAGATGCAATTCTGTGGCACGCCTACAGCAGCCCCTACGGAAGCTGGATCTATTGGGCGATTGGTGTCTTTACGGCGTTTCTCACCTCGTTCTATATGTTCCGGCTGTGGTTTCTGACATTCTTTGGTGAATATCGCGGCGAGGAACCGCATGACCACGGAGCTCACGGCCACGGCGGCATTCACGAAAGTCCCAAAATCATGGTGGTCCCTCTGGTGATCCTGGCGGTGCTTTCGGTTTGCGGCGGCTGGATTGGCAGCGAGCGATTCGATCGCTTTCTGTCTCCAACCTTAAGCTCGAGTATCGAACAGCCCCAAGCGGCTGAGCACACGAGTGCGGGGGGCAGCACTGAAACGGTCTTGACGGGAATATCGGTCGCGGGGGCGTGCCTCGGGCTTTATCTTGCTTGGCTCCTTTATATACGCCGGCCACAGCTTCCGCAGGAGATCGCGCAAGCGCTCGGCGGTTTCTACCAGGCCGTGCTCCACAAATATTACGTCGATGAGTTGTATGCGACGCTCTTCGTCAAGCCATTGATTGAGGGTTCCACCAAAATTTTCTGGCGTGGCATAGATGTCGGCATCATCGACGCAACTATAGATAACAGCGCCGATGGCGCGCGTGAAGTCTCCGATACCATGCGCCACATGCAATCCGGCAACCTTCGCTCCTATGCCGGATGGGTCGCGGTCGGCGCCGCAGGAGTGATTCTCTACATGGTCTGGATCGGTGCCCGATGAACCTGTCTCTCGACAATTCGATCCTGACACTCGTCACATTCGTTCCGTTGGCTGGCGCAATATTGCTGATTTTCTTCCCGCGCCGCGATCGCGACATTCGGCTCTTCGCACTCGTCGTCTCACTCCTGGATTTCGTCCTCTCGCTTCATCTACCCGTGCATTTCCAGCGAGCCCTGACGGGCTTCCAATACGAAGTCAACCAGGCTTGGATTTCAAATCCGAACATCCACTACCACATGGGTGTGGATGGCGTCTCGATGTGGCTGGTGGTTCTGACGACATTCTTGACTCCGCTTTGCGTCCTGATCTCGTGGAATTCAATCCACGACCGGGTCAAAGAATTCTTCATCCTGCTGCTGATCTTGGAGACAGCCCTGATCGGCGTTTTCACCGCTCTCGACCTCTTTTTGTTCTACTTCTTTTGGGAAAGCACGCTGATTCCCATGGCCCTATTGATCGGCGTTTATGGCCATGGACGCCGCATCTACGCCGCCGTCAAATTCTTTTTGTATACGATGATCGCGTCGATGTTCATGATGGCGGCGATCCTGTGGCTCTACGCCAAGACCGGCAGTTTTGATTTCGTCACGATTCAGGCAGCCACCCGCAGCGGGCAAATTGCCAACTTTGCGTCGGCAGGGCCCTGGCTTTTCCTTGGGTTCTTCATTGCGTTCGCGGTAAAAGTTCCGATTTTTCCGTTCCACACTTGGCTGCCCGATGCCCACGTCGAGGCGCCGACTGCAGGCTCCGTTCTGCTGGCTGGTGTCTTGCTGAAGATGGGAACCTATGGCATGTTCCGCTTCAACTTAGGACTGTTCCCCGAGCAAGCGCGCAGCAATGCCTGGTGGATCATGATTCTGGCGCTCATCGGCATTATTTATGGCGCTCTCGTCGCAATGGTGCAGCCGAACATGAAGAAAGTGATTGCCTATTCGTCGATCAGCCACCTGGGATTTGTGGTGCTGGGACTTTTCAGCTTCACTCGATTGGGGCTGGAGGGCGCGAGCTTTATCATGCTGGCGCACGGAGTCTCGACCGGCGGATTGTTCATGCTCGCCGGAATCATTTATGAGCGCCGTCACACTTATGAAATTTCCGAGTTCGGTGGCTTAGCCACGCCCATGCCGCTGTACGCGACCTTCTTTTCGTTCATCATGCTCTCATCGGTTGGGCTTCCCTTGTTGAATGGCTTCATCGGCGAATTTCTGGTATTGAGTGGGGCATTTCGAGATCGGCCGATTTACGGCATTTTGGGCGCCACCGGCGTGATCTGGAGTGCCTGCTATCTCCTATGGATGTATCAGCGCGTTTTCTTTGGCAAAGTGACGCACGAGGTAAACAACACTTTGCCCGATCTCAGTGGCCGTGAACGTGCCGCGCTTTGGCCGGCCGCGGTGATGGCACTGGTCATGGGAGTTGCTCCCTTGCTATGGCTGAATGCGATCGCTCCCGCCGTGCAAACTGCGCTTGCGCCGTTTGCCGAGATGGCAAGTAAGGTGGTTGCGCCGTGAACAGTATTCCTCAAGCTGCGGATTACATCCGTCTTCTGCCTGAAATTGTCCTCGCCGTTTTCGGAATGGTCGTCATGGTGATCGACCCTTTGTTAGACGACCGCCGCAGCCAGCGAACCCTCGGAACCGTCGCATTGGTGGGATGTCTCGCGGCAATCGGCGCGACTTTGTTTCAGGCGCAGTACCCCGGCATGGGCTTCTGGAACATGATTCGGGTCGATTCGTTCAGTATCTTTTTTCACGTTCTGGTGACGGCGGTTTCCGCAGTCGTCATCCTCACCTCGTTCGAATACATGGAAGTGCAGGAGATTCGCGCCGGCGAATATTACGGGTTGATTTTGTTTGGCGCGGTCGGCATGAGTCTGATGTCCTCCGCTGTCGAACTTGTCTTAATCTTTATCGCTCTTGAGATTTCTTCAATCTCCACCTACATTCTTGCCGGATTCCGCCGCCGTTTCGCCATCAGCAGTGAGGCTTCGGTCAAATACTTTCTCCTGGGCTCGTTTGCCACAGCATTCTTCCTATACGGTGTGGCGCTGATGTTCGGCGCCACCGGATCAACCAGCATCGAAGTGATCGCCAGAGTCCTCCGATCGGAAAGCGTGCCCATGCTCGCTTATACCGGCGTAGCGCTCATGTTCGTAGGTTTGGGATTCAAAGTCGCCGCCGCACCGTTCCATGTCTGGACGCCTGACGTTTATGAAGGAGCACCTTCGCCTGTCGTCGGCTTCATGTCCACGGCACCGAAAGCCGCAGCCTTTGCCGTGCTGCTACGAATCATGTTCGAAAGCTACGCTCCCGGTCGGATTTGGCTCATCTGGGTCGTCGCTGCGCTTTCTATGACGCTGGGCAACATCGGTGCTCTGGTTCAGGACAACGTGAAGCGCCTGCTAGCTTACTCCTCTATCGCGCACGCCGGATATCTTTTGGTTGCCTTCGCCGCACTGCCCAACAACGGCATTCCCGCTGCCATGTTCTATCTTGCATCCTACGCGGCCATGAACGTTGGGGCCTTCGCTGTCATCAGCCATTTCGGAGGCGCGGGCGAGTGCTATATCACGCTGGAGGATTACTCCGGACTCGGCCAGCGTTCTCCCCTGCTGGCGGCAACCCTTACCATCTTTCTTCTCTCCTTGATCGGCATTCCCATCACCGGTGGCTTCTTTGCCAAGTTTTACGTGTTCAGCGCTGCCCTGCAAGCGAATCTGGTTGGGCTTGTGATTATTGGCGTTATGAACAGTGCCATCGCGGCTTACTATTACCTGCGACTGATCGTAGTGATGTACATGCGCGAACCGAAGCGCGAAGTCCCCGTCACTCCGATTCCGGCAGGACTCGGAACTGCCCTTGCAATCAGCCTGGTTGCAACCATCTACCTGGGTGTGCTACCCGGCCGCGTGCTCGATTACGCCGCTCGCACAGTTGCGGCTTGGGCGCGATAGCCGCGATTACGGCGTCACTCCACCGAGACAGCAATATCCACATAAGAGAAAATCCTCGCCGACAAGAGCAAAAACGCTAACGTTTCAGCGATCGCCAGGAGTATGGGAAACCAAAAGGCCTTCTCCGGCACGTTGAACGAGGATTTCAAAACCGTGGCGGCTAACGGATAGACCGGGATCAGGTATGCCAGTTGCGAAACTCCCAAGCCATAACTGAGTGCGGCAGGGATACCCATCGCCGCAGCTGTAGCTCCGGCGGCAATGAATGGGTTGAGGAACGTCGAGAACATCAGCGCCACCGTGCCGGCCAAGGCACAGGCGGCCACCAGGCAGAGCATGAGAAACCAGATATGGCCAACGCGAAAACCAGCTTCGCCAAGCGTCCAACTGCCAGTGAGCCCGAGGGCAAAACTATAAATCACACTCGTGATGGTGATGCCGAGAACTAACCCCGACAAGTACTCGCTACGCTTGACGTCCTTGGAAAGAACGCTCAGGATCCTGCGGGAACGGCGGTCGTTATAGATTGCCGAGCTGCCAAAGAAGACGCTGAACGCCACCACGTAGAGCGCGACCTGCTTGAACACAAACAGCAGATCTTCCCCGTTGCGTGCCTCACTCGTCGTCAGCCCCAGTATCGCCAGCAATAGCACCCACAGCAGCAATACCAGGATAGGCCAGCGCTGTTCGCGTACAAAGTTAATCGCAATGAGCATCGTTGGTCTCACTTCTGCCCACCCGATGCAGCGGCTTTCACATTCCCCGTAAGTTCCAAGAAGATTTCCTCCAGCGAGCGGCGCTCGGGAGTCACACTCACCACTTCACCGCCCAGGCTCCAAACACGCTCCAGCGCAGCGCGCTGGTCACCGGACGAAACCACAAAACGAACAACGCCATCTTGCGCCGTCGTCTGCGAAAACGCATTCAGAGCAATGCCGCGCGCAACGATCTCTGTGCGTTCCGTCGTCTCTAATAAGTCCGCGGTCTTTCCCACGCGCACCAGTTTGCCACGATGCAGGATTGCCACGCGGTCGCAAACCAGTTCGATCTCTGATAGAAGATGAGAACTCAGAAAGATCGTCTTCCCTGCCGCCCTCATTTTGAGCAATAGCTCGCGAACTGCGACGCGAGAAGCAGGATCTAAGGCCGAGGTAGGTTCGTCCAGGATCAGCAACTCGGGATCATTCACCAACGCTTGAGCCAGACCAATTCCCTGCAACATGCCGCGAGAAAATTTGCTGACATTGCCTTTTGAGCGGTCCTGGAGTCCCACGATGTTCAGAACCTTCCCTGCACGCTGCCGCAAAGCCTGCCCCGAAAGGCCGTTCAAGGCCCCATAAAAACGCACTAACTCCTCCGCCCCGCGTGGGTAGAGGGCGACATTCTCCGGTAGAAATCCGACTCGACGGTGCGCCGAAGGAACGCCAAACGGCTTTCCTAATAGCTGTCCGCTGCCGTGCGTGGGACGCATAAATCCCATGGCGAGGTGAATGGCGGTGGTCTTGCCGGCACCGTTCGGCCCCAAGAAGCCGAAGATCTCTCCCGCACTCACGGAAAGGCTAAAGCTATCGAGCGCTCGCAAATGGCGGCGTCCAAAAAGGCTGGAATATTCCTTAGTCGCATTTTCAAACTCCAGCACCGCCCTCATGGCTAGCATTCTAAATGCTGCCCAGGTGGGTTCGGTCTGTGTGAGCGCCAGCCATTTTGGGTTTGACAATTCAGCCTGCACCCCTTCATCATGGGGTACACGCAAAATCGTCGGAGGGGATATGACGCAACTAGTTCGGAGACTTTGGACGGACGAACAGGGTCAGGACATCGCTGAATACGCGGTGATGTTGGCGGTTATTCTGGTTCTTGTAGTCGGTACCATAAGGCTTATCGGTGGCAGCGCCAACAACGTCTTTTCCGAAACCGCAAGTTCTGTGGGGCAATAAAAAGCTCACGCTCGCGACTCGAAACGCCGAAGCTCGCACTGTACCAGCCAAAATCCTCGTAAGGGACCACTGCGATTGGTTAACTGATGTCTAGAGGCCAGCGATTTCGCTGACCACCGGCGTTTTGCGAGCGGTCCGTCAGGGTCGGGGAGGTATCCTTTAGTTCTACCAGCATCGGAGCAACAAACCGCAGCGCCTCCACCTGCTGACGTACTGTTGCCAACTCTGTTTCCTTCTCTTGCAGAATCTGCTCCAGGCTTCTCATACGCATCACCCTGCTCCCTGAAACCAAGACTGCGTGCGCCGAAAATAATCAGGCTGGAATAGCGGAATTGTATTCCGACCCTCACCCAGCGAACATCCGAAAAAAACAACCCATTTACGAGTTGTATACTCCCTATCGTACGGATGTGTAGGATCAGCGGAAGAAACCAGTCATGCCCATCGGGTCAACTTTGATAGATCTCGACGGAGTCCTTCAAGAGGATGAGATTCACGTCTGGCACACGGACCTCGGGCATGAGGAAGAAGCTGTCAATCGTCTCACTCACCGGCTCAATTCCGCTGAACAAGCGCGGGCCGGGCGGTTTCTCGTTGATCACGCCCGCAAACAATACGTCATTTCCCACGCCTTCCTGCGCGCTGTGCTCGCGAAGTATGTGCGTGCGGAACCGTTGGCACTTCGATTCTCATCGAGTAAGAACGGCAAACCTGCGCTCGTCGATGGGGATGGACTTTGCTTCAACTTGTCTCACACCGAGGGAACTGCAGCCATGGCGATTGCTCGTAAGCGACGAGTGGGCATCGACGTCGAGAAGATTCGCGACAACCTGAAGCCCTTGGAATTGGCGACTCGTTTTTTTTCGCCCCAAGAGTGCAAATGGTTACGGTCACACCCCATCGCCGAGCAGCTAGCGGCTTTTTTCGCCTGCTGGACTGCCAAGGAGTCCTACATCAAAGCCGTTGGAGAAGGGCTGTCCATGGGTTTGGCAGGGTTCGCCGTCATTCCAAAAAACGGGAACGCAAAATTGCAACTCGAGATCTTCGATCAGCCCGAGGAATCCGAGCGCTGGCTAATTTGGCAATTAAATCTGAAACCTGATCTTTGCGCCGCTGTTGCCGCAGAATCCGGCGATGTCACCGTTCGTATCGGAGAGTGGCATCCCTAGAAGCCGAGCGGTATCCTGGATTCTCTGCACGGAACCGCTAGTTTGTTGTAACCTTGCTCGCACCGGAAAATCCTGGATGAGCGAGCCTTCCATCCGGCGACTCCACTTGAAGGGATGCACCATGAAAAAAATATTCTGGGCTTTATATGCGATCCTTGGATTTTTTCTCCTCCTCAACCTAGCGGCCGACGCGCAGGAGGCTTCGTGGCCAGCGGCCAAGCCCGAAGACGTCAGTTCCGCCTCCGCCACCGTTAAGGCTTCCTACGATGCAATCTCTTGTCCTCCTGGCCAGACCTTGAATCTCGATCGGTTTCGTTCTCTATTTCTGCCGCACGCACAGTTGGTCAGCGTGAGTCTAAAAGAAGGCCAGGGCGCGGCTCATCTCATGACGATGGATGAGTTCAGCAAAATGGTCATCGGCAGCGTGGGAAAAGCCGGACACGTCGAACACGAACTCGCGGAGCGGGTTGAGATTTATGGAAACATTGCCAACGTATGGAGTTCCTACGAATCACGCAATACACCCGATGATCCCCATGTGATTCGCGGCATCAACAGCATTCAGCTATTCAACGATGGCAAGCGCTGGTGGATCACCGGTGCACAATGGCAGCATGAGACCGCCGACATACCCATTCCCGCAAAGTATCTGTCCACGAGTCATTGAAACTGGCTGCTAATTCATCATTTATGGGCTCCGGAGAATTGTCGTGAAGCGATTTTGCATTTTGACGATCGTCTTATTCCTATCCATCTGTAGTGTTGGCCAGCAACCCGCCCCACTCTACCCTGACAAAGCGATTCTCGACCGCCTCGCGTCGCTCACAACGCTGCCTTTGCCGGATTGGCATTTTCATTCTGATGTTGCCCATCCGGAAGATCCTTCGATCGATGATTCCGGATGGGAAATCATGCAAGCTGGCACCACCTGGACGGGACCTCGCGTCCTGCGGCGCTGGATCGAGGTTCCTAGGAGAATCAACGGTTATGCCATTCAGGATGCGCGAGTCAAGCTCGATTTGAATTTCGACTTTCCCTGGAACAACAAAGGCCCCGTCACAATCACGGTATTTTCCAATGGCTCGCTGATCTCTCGTGGTGACGACGACATGCAGCAGCCGATTTTGCTCACGCAAACTGCGCACGGCGGGCAGAGATTTCTCGTGGCTGTGCGAGTGGTTTCCAACTATGCCGCAAGCTCATTCCAGCGCGCACAACTGCTGATCGAACCGCCGCCCGGCCGGCCTGATCCGGCCTTGATAAGGACCGAGTTCCTAGCCGCCCGACCGCTAATCGACGCCTACAGCGATGGCAAAGCCGGACGGGAACAAACTCTCGATTCGGCCGAGAAGGCCATCGACTTTTCGCTTCTCGACAAAGGCGATGAAATGGGCTTCGATGCCTCCTTGCGAAAAGCGCAATCACAACTGGATTCTCTGAAGCCTTGGATGAAGCAATTCACTGTTCGCGCCATCGGAAACTCCCACATCGACATGGCGTGGCTTTGGCCGTGGACCGAAACGGTCGAAGTTGTGCGAAACACGTTCCAAAGTGTTCTCGATCTGATGCGTGAGTATCCCGACCTGAAGTTCACCATGTCGTCTGCTCGAACCTATGAATGGATGCAGGAAAAATATCCCGATCTTTTTCGACAGATTCAGGAGCGCGTGAAAGAAGGCCGATGGGAGGTCATCGGCGGCATGTGGGTCGAGCCCGACCTGAATATGCCGGCAGGAGAATCGCTGGTTCGGCAGATTTTAGTCGGGAAACGATACTTTCAGAAGAATTTCGGCGTCGACATTAATATTGGTTGGAATCCCGATTCCTTCGGCTACAACTGGCAACTTCCGCAAATCTACAAGAAGTCCGGCATCGATTACTTCGTTACCAGCAAGCTGCTCTGGGCCACCGACTACACAAAGTTCCCTTATCGTTTGTTCTGGTGGGAAGCTCCCGACGGCAGTCGTCTGCTGACCTATTTCCCGCATGAATATGCAAATCAATTTGAAGCTGAACAGATCACCAAGGATCTCGCGTTCTATGCGCCTTCAATCTATGGACCAACCCTGACCGATCATCCGGAAATGCTGTATCTGTATGGTATCGGCGATCACGGCGGCGGCCCGACGCGTACGATGCTGGATACCGCCGACCGCTTACGGGCGCCAGACACAGTTTTTCCGAGCATCGATTTCAGCACTGCCAAGGATTTCTTTGCTGATCTTGAAACTAAGCTGCCTGATCTAAAGGTCCCCACGTGGAACGACGAGTTGTATTTTGAATATCACCGCGGCGTTTACACCACGCAAGCGGAAACCAAACGACGCATTCGACGCGCAGAGGGGTTGACGCTTGACGCGGAAAAGTATGCCTCGCTGGCGTCGCTCTTCCAACTTCCCTACCCTCAGGACGATCTGCACCTAGCGTGGAAAAACTTGCTCTTCGATCATTTTCACGACGTTATGCCAGGCTCTGGCATCGCGGTTAACTATCTCGATGCAAAGCGCAATCTCGAAGACGTCGGTCGCACCGACCAGGCCATCATTCAGCACTCCCTTCGTGAACTCGCCGTGCACGTCAACACTCTCGGTAAAGGTACGCCAGTGTTAGTCTTCAATTCACTTGCCTGGCCGCGAACCGAGGTGATTGAGACCGAAGTACAGATGCCCGGACCCGCGAAACAGGTTGAAGTCGTCGATTCTGCCGGCAAGCCGATCGAATCGCAGTTATTGTCGATGGAAGCCGGAACCAATCGCGCGCGGATTCTGATTCTGGCCAGTACCCCGGCGCTGGGCTATGCGACTTACTTCGTCCGTGCAACCAAGCTGGCGCCGGCAAATCATGTCGCCGTCCATGCTTCGGGAAACACTCTTGAAAACGACTTCGTTCGCCTGACCGCCGATCCCCAGACCGGTTGCATGACAAGCCTTTTCGACAAGCAAAGCCGCACAGAATCTCTAGCGAGGGCAGAAACCGACAGCGGTGGCCCGAAGAATTCCACATGCGGCAACCTGCTGCAAACTTTTTACGACAAACCCAAACGCTGGGACGCGTGGAACATCGACGCGGACTTTGAAAAACAACACTGGGACCTGGACCACGCCGACGAAGTCAAACTCATCGAAAATGGGCCGCTGCGAGCAGTATTGCGCGTAAAGAACCATTTCCAGAACTCGACGTTTGTGCAAGACATCACTATGTACGCTGGTGTTTCGCGCGTCGATGTAAACACGCATGTGGAATGGCATGAAAAACATATTCTGCTGAAGGTCGCTTTCCCGCTCAGCGCTCACAGCGATAAGGCCACATTCTCCATCCCCTATGGCTCCATCGAGCGCCCGACGACTCGTAATACGCCTGCCGAGCAAGCCAAGTTCGAAGTTCCTGCGCAGAGTTGGGCCGATCTTTCCGATGCAACCCATGGTTTCAGCCTGCTCAACGACTGCAAGTATGGATACGATGCCAAAGGTAACGTGCTGCGCCTTTCTCTGCTGCGCTCGCCCGAATGGCCCGACCCTCATGCCGACGAGGGCCATCATGAGTTCACCTATTCGCTCTATCCGCACGGGGGGACATGGCGGGACGCCTTTACTGTACGTCAGGCCTACGAATTGAATGACAAACTAGCCGCGATGCAAACTGAAACCCATGCAGGCCCCCTCCCGGCCGAATATTCGTTTGTCCAGGTCGAAGCTAACAATGTCGTTCTCACCGCGGTCAAGAAAGCCGAGGACGAGAATGCTCTCATTCTGCGCTTCTACGAATGGGCAGGGAAAGAAGCGGACGTGAAGCTAAGCCTTCCACCGGGTGCACAATCGGCATCTGAGACAAATCTGATGGAAAAGACCGTCGCCCCGTTGAGCCTGCAGAATAATGCTGTCACCGTGCACACCAAGCCGTATGAAATTAAAACTGTCAAGGTGCAGTTTGCGACGCCGATTACCGATACAACCCAATAATTTCGTCCAAGAGCTTGCATGAAGCTGAATGCCTATCTCGCAAAAAGCACGGCTGTAGCCGCGTTGGGCGGCCTGATGTTTGGATTCGATACCGCCGTGATCTCCGGCGCCATCGGAACGCTGCGGCAAACCTACCAGCTTTCGCCGGAAGTTATCGGCATCACAGTCGATAGCGCGGTGTTAGGTGCAATTTTCGGCGCGCTGCTCGCGGCCATTCCTGGCGAACGCTTCGGCCGGCGGGACAGCCTGAAAATCATGGCGGTCTTGTACCTGACCTCCGCCATTGGCTGCGCGTTCGCGTGGAACTGGTATGCCCTGATTGTGTTCCGCTTCATCGGAGGGCTTGGGATTGGCGGTTCTTCCGTACTCAGTGCGATGTACCTCGCTGAAATCGCGCCACCCGATCTGCGCGGGCGCCTCGTAGGATTCTTTCAGTTCAACATCGTGTTCGGCATTCTGGTGGCGTATTTGTCGAATTACCTGATCACCCTGCAAGAGTTCGGCCTCGCGGAATGGCGGTGGGAACTGGGCGTTACGGCGCTTCCCGCGGCATTATTTTTTGTGACCTTATTTGGGATTCCGCGGAGTCCGCGGTGGCTGGTGAAGAAAAACCGCATCGAGGAGGCCAGAAAAATCCTGCAACTCACCGGCGAACACGATTACGAGCACGAACTGCAGGAGATTGTTCAATCCATTCACGTGGAGCAGGAGCAAGCGGCCGAAAAGCTGTTCTCGCGGCGATATCTTCTGCCGATTTTCCTGGCCGTGACCGTGGGCATGTTTAATCAGTTGTCGGGCATCAACGCCGTCCTATATTACCTTAATGATATTTTTGCTTATGCCGGATTCAGTCGCGCCTCCAGCAGTCTGCAAGCGGTCGCGGTCGGAGGAACCAACCTGCTGTTCACGATCCTCGCGATGTCGGTCATCGACAAAATCGGGCGCAAGATTTTGCTGCTGGTTGGCGCCGTGGCAATGGCCCTATGCCTGGCCGGCGTTTCTGTAATCTTTTTTTCAGGCAGCCATCAAAATTTACTCGTCTGGTTGCTGATTGGCTTCATTGCGTCTTTCGCGTTTTCGCAGGGGGCGGTGATCTGGGTCTATCTGGGTGAGGTTTTTCCCAACAATGTCCGCGCCAAGGGACAAAGTCTGGGGAGCTTCTCGCACTGGTTCATGAACGGGCTCATTTCCGTCTGCTTTCCCCTGATGGCGGCATCTTCAGGCGGATATCCTTTTGCGTTCTTCGCCGCGATGATGGTGCTGCAATTCTTCGTGGTTCTATTGGTTTATCCAGAAACCAAGGGCCTGTCGCTCGAAGAGATGCAGAAGAAGATGGGCATCGTGTAACGGCGGCTCTCGCTATCCGGACACCAGCTTCTAGCTAGTCGCCAGGAGCTGGCCGGAATGCTCTTCTACTGCTGTTCAAACAGCGCCGTTCGGTCGAGGCGTTCGCCCTTGAAGACGACCATCGATATTCGTTCGGTAGCCGAAATGTCTTCAAGCGGGTTTCCATCCACAATTAACAAGTCGGCGTCGTTGCCGACGCGAATCGATCCAATATGATCCTCTGCTCGTAACAGTTTCGCCGCGTTGAGAGTTGCAGCTTGCAAGGCAACGGTTGCAGGAATTCCGGCCTCTACCCAAAGAGCGACTTCATGTTGCACGGTTGGCCCATGAATCACCAGCAAGTTGCCGGCGTCACTGCCGGTGACCAGCAAAACCCGGTGCTGGTAGGCACGTTTCAGGTTATCGTCGGCAATTTGCATGTCGATGGGATACTTCGAGAGGCGGGCTCGCATGGCTTCGCCATCTTTCGAAGCGAAGGCGTCGATGGTTCCCTGAATCAGACCCGGTGGGGCAACTTGCTGCACCAAAGACCGTTTGAGCAGGTCCGTGTTGCCAGCAGAAATATCCTTGAAGGCCTCGCCCACACTCAGAGTCGGGTCGTAGAAACTTCCCTGCGCCGCCATCTGCGCGAATAAAGCGTCGGGAATAGCCTCCCGAAACGATCCGTGCTCGATGGAGTTGGCCTTCGCCTGAACCGCATCTGCCACGTCTCGTGCATCCCCTGTGTGGACAGCCAAGGGAAGATTGTCCGCATGGGCTTCCTGCGCGACGGCATCGAAAAGCCCTGTATCCATGCGGTTGTAAACCAACCCTCCGCCGCCGGATTCCAAGATGGCCTTAATGCAATCCACGCCCTGTTTTTTTAGATCGTCAACTTGTTGGCGCGCCTGCTCGGGAGATGCCGGAAGTCTCAAGAACTGTTGATTGAGCTGATCACGAATGGGCGGAGGCAAGTCTTTAAAGTATTCGGTTCCATGACCACCCGGAGCCGTAAACAAGGGGCCGCAAGCGAATAGCTCTGCGCCCAGCATCTCTCCGCTATTGACCGTAGAACGAGCTTTCAAGATGCTATCAAGCGGATCGCCGACACTTCGTACGGTGGTCACGCCGCTATATAGATACGCCGCAAGATTTCGCAAGAAGACCTTACCCGGGTCGTAATCTTTCATGTCAGTCATGATTCCGCCCGGAGCCCCAAGATGGATATGAACGTCGATGAGACCTGGAAGAACAGTCTTGCCGGCAGCTTCGACCGGTTCAGCTTTCACCGACTTAGGATCCGGTCCAGCTCCATCGTAAATTTCCGCGATTTTGCCGCCTCGCACCAGCACCGCACCATTCTCGATGACCTTGCCGTCGCCAATGAAAATGCGAGCGCCGCGAATCAGAAAAGTATCGCTGCGCGCCAATTCGCGGTTCAAAGCCTTGGTTTTCTCGACATTCGTGCGGGCGTGCATTTGCCACGCACCGAGCACTAGAAACGGCGACAGAACACCGACCAGCCAAAGCTTGGCCGAGGCCCGTATCTTCTCCTCCTTTTCCCATCGAAATAGTTTGAAAGCGACGAATAATCCCACAGCCGCGGTGAGAATCAATGCACCTACCGGCTGCAGGTTGGCGGCGATGCTTTCGTTTCGTAACAACATGCCCTGCACGCCGGTGACGAGATAGGTCGCGGGGACAAACTGCGTAATGTTGAGCAGCCATGGCGGAAACATCGACAACGGAAAGGTCGCACCGCTCAGGAACAGCATGGGCAAGTAAACCAACTGCACCAACAGTTGGCTCTCCTGCATCGAGTTGGTTACGGAAGCGAGGATCAGGCCAATGGCGCGAAAAGCAGCAATCGCAATCGAGACAAATAGCAGGATCGACCAGATCCTATCCGGCCAAGGCATGCCGTAGAGATAATGCGCCAGCCCAAAAATCAGCAGCACGTTCGGCATGTACAAAATCCAGCCCGTCACCACGGACGCGATCAGCAGCGGCGCAGGCGTAATCGGAGTAACTTTGTAGCGCCGCAGAATGTTGGCTTCGCGCTCCTGCACGGCCCGGATTCCAGCCCCAAAAAATCCGTTGCCAAGAATACCGATGATCAGCACCATCGCAATCACGATGGTCATGGCCGATCCGCGCTCGGCATGCATCGCCTGCGCGAAGATGAAGAAAAAGATCAGAGGAAAGAGGTAGTTAAAAAAGATGACCGAACGCTGACGCAGAGCCAGCTTCAGATCTATATCGATCAATGCCTTGTAGGCGTTCATTCGCGCAGGCTCTTTCCGGTGAGTTCGATGAAAACGTCTTCCAGCGTAGGCTGCTTCAGGTGGACGTCGGTAAGCTCCAGGCCCTGCTGGTCGATCCATTTCACTAAATCGACGAGCGTAGCAGCGGCACGGCGGGAATTGATCGTGAGGGTGCGCCCAGTAGAATCCACGGCTGCACTTGTCGCCTCCGCCCATACGGGCCGCTGCTGCGGGAATGGAGTCGCACACGTAACCACAATGCTGGACGCGGTTCGGCTTTGCTGCTGCAGTTTGCGCGGCGTGTCCATGGCGATAATCCGCCCTTCATCCACGATGGCCACGCGATCGCACAGCCGCTCTGCCTCTTCGATGTAGTGCGTGGTCATCAGAATGGTGCGGCGCTCTTTTTTCAACTCTTCGAGCAGAGAATGAATTTCGACTCGTACCTGCGGATCGAGGCCGGTGGTCGGCTCATCGAGAAAAATAAGTTGCGGATCGTTCACCAGGGCCAGAGCCAGTGCCAACCGCTGCTTCTGGCCGCCCGAGAGAGTACTGTAAAAGGCTTCCCGCTTTTCCTCGAGTTGCAGACGGCGCAGAAGCTGACCCAAGTCGACGTGACGAGTGTAAAAAGCGGCAAACAAGTGCATCGCCTCGTGCACGCGAATCTTCTCCGGCAAATTCGTGGCCTGTAGGCAAACGCCGATACGATCCTTGAGCCGCTCGCGCTGGGTATTGGGATCGAAGCCAAGCACGGTTACCTGCCCACCGGAGCGTGGCCGCAGACCTTCCAGAATCTCGACCGTCGTGGTTTTGCCCGCGCCGTTTGGCCCGAGCAAGCCAAAAACCTCGCCCGGCGCGATCACAAAGTCAATTCCCTTGACAGCCTCAAGATTGCCATACGACTTCTTGAGGCCCTGGACAGAGATAGCTGGAGCGGGATCGGGCATGGAAGAACGTTAAGGCTACCGGAGAATTTCCCGCGAGTCAAAACGCTAGAATCCCCGGAATTTGTGCGGGAAAACGCTTACCTCGACTTGGCAAATCCGTCTAACAAGCGTACAGTGTCTGTTTTCCCACTATAAAGGCATAGTTTATCTTCAGGAGCCTGCTTCATGCGCAATTGCTTCGCCAGTGTGCTCATTCTGCTCGGCTGCAGCCTGCTCGCCTTTTCCCAGACCGCCGATGAGCTGATCAATAAAAATATCGAAGCCCGGGGCGGGATGGACAAAATTAAGGCGGTTCAGACCATTCGCGTTACGGGCAAACAAGTTTCGCCCGGCGGGTTTACCATTTCGCTGACCGTCGAGAACAAGCGCCCGAATCTGGTCCGCACTGCATTTTCGCTTCAGGGAATGACCGGAGTAGAAGCATACGATGGAAGCACCGGCTGGCGTATTAGCCCGTTCGGTGGCAAGAAAGACCCGCAATTGATGGGCGAAGACGATGTGCGTGACATGCTCATCGATTCCGACTTCGATGGTCCGCTCGTGGACTACAAGGCCAAGGGAAACACCGTCGAATACATGGGCCACGACACCGTGGACGGCGATGACGCCCTGCGCCTGAAAGTTACGCTCAAAGATGGCGATATCGTTTATTACTATCTCGATCCGGACGCTTACCTCGTGATCCGCGAGGAACGCCAGGAATTCATTCGCGGTTCGGTGCGCGAGCACGCCAGTGAGATGGGTTCGTATAAGCCCATCCACGGGGTGATGTACCCATTTTCAATCAGCTCCGGCCCCAAAGATGATCCGACTTCGTGGTCGACGATTACCATCGACAAAGTCGAAGTCAATCTTCCCCTGGAAGATTCTGATTTTGCGCTACCTGCATCGCTTAAGAAGGAAGCGCCGAAACCGTGAGTTTAGATCCGTCCGTCTGGCACGAACATTTCAATGAGGATTTCGAACCAATGATTCATCGCCGCCATTCTTCCGTCTCAATTCTCTTATCGCTTTGTCTGGTGAGCTTGTCGACTCTGCTTCTTCCCCTGCTCGCGTCTGCGCAGCAAGCGGTGAAGTTCGATGCCGCGACCGTCTCCGGCCTTCCCGCGCGCAATATCGGGTCGGCGACGATGAGCGGCCGAATCGCAGCGGTCGATGCCGTCGACGAGAAGGGCCGCATCACGATTTTTGTCGGCTCGGCCAGCGGAGGCGTATGGAAGTCGATCAACGGCGGCACGACGTTCAAGCCCGTTTTCGATCGTGAGTCCGTGCAATCGATCGGCGCGGTTGCCATCGATCATTCCAATCCACAGAACGTCTGGGTCGGGACTGGAGAATCCTGGGTACGGAATAGCGTTTCGGTGGGCGACGGCATTTACAAATCTACCGACGGCGGCGAGAACTGGACGAATGTCGGCTTGAAGGATTCCGAGCACATCGCAAAAATTCTGATTAGCCCCAAAGACAGCAACAGTGTTCTTGCCTGCGCCACCGGCCATTTGTGGAATGACAACAACGAACGCGGGGTGTACAAGACCAGCGACGGCGGCAAAACATGGAATAAGGTTCTCGCGGGTGCGAATGGTTCCACTGGCTGCGCCATGCTGGCCATGAGCGCACAGGACCCGCAAACCGTCTATGCCGCAATGTGGGACTTTCGCCGCCAAGGCTGGACTTTCCGCTCCGGCGGCGCGGGCAGCGGAGTATACAAATCGACGGACGGCGGCGAGCACTGGACGGAACTCACCAACAGCAACAGTAAAGGACTTCCTGACAAGCCATACGGCCGCATCGCTTTGGCCGTCGCGCCCTCGAAGCCACAAGTCGTCTATGCGATGATCGAATCCAAGAAGAGCGCGATGTTTCGCTCTGACGATGGCGGCCAGAACTGGACTCGCCTGGACGACAGTCAATTCGTCGTCTGGCGCCCTTTCTATTTCGCCAACTTGATTGTCGATCCGAACAATGAAAATAAAATTTTTAAACCAGATGGTCCTTTGTTGCTGAGCGTGAATGGAGCACGCAGCTTCAGCCGCGTGGCAAATACCCACGGCGACAACCATGATCTTTGGATCGATCCTGCAGATCCCAACATCGTTTTTGCCGGGGATGATGGCGGTCTATGGCGCAGCGAAGATGGAGGTACACGCTGGCGGCATCTGATGAACCTGCCGGTTTCGCAGTTCTACCACGTCAGCCTCGACAATTCGAATCCCTATCATGTGTACGGCGGCTTGCAAGACAACAGTAGTTGGGTCGGCGATTCTTCCTATCCCGGTGGCGTCTCGAATTCCCGCTGGGAAAACATGTATGGGGGCGATGGCTTCTGGATGTTCGAGGACCCGGCCGATTCCAACTATATCTATGCAGAATCTCAAGGCGGAGAGATTGGTCGCGTCAATCGGCATACGCTCGAAACCCGCTCCATCAAGCCATTTGCTGGCTACAACGAGGGCAAGCTTCGCTTCAACTGGAACACTCCGATCGCCCTGAGCCCCAACGAAAAGGGCACGATTTACATTGGCGCGCAGCTCCTGTTCCGCTCGCGCGATCATGGGCAATCCTGGGACCGCATTTCACCCGACCTGACCACCAACGATCCCGAGAAACAAAAGCAGGAAGAATCGGGTGGTGTCACCGTCGATAACTCCTCGGCGGAGATGCACACCACGATCTTTTCCATTTCTGAGTCGCCGAAAAACCGGCGGATCATCTGGGTCGGAACCGACGACGGCAATGTGCAGATCACCCGCGACGGTGCCAAGACCTGGACGAATGTCGTCGGCAACGTGCCCGGACTGGAAAAAAATTCCTGGGTCTCCACGATTGAGGCCAGCCGGTTTGACGAAGCCACCGCCTACGCTACTTTCGATCGCCACACCTTCGGCGACCTGAAGCCTTACGCATACAAAACAACAGACTACGGAAAATCCTGGACTTCTTTAAACCTGCAGGAAAACGGAGTTCAGGGCTTCGCGCACGTAATCAAAGAAGACAGTGTCAATCCCAACATTCTTTTTGTCGGAACGGAATTCGGCCTATGGATATCTTGCGATGGCGGCCAGCGCTGGGCGCAATATAAAGGAAGCAACTTTCCCGCAGTTGCTGTTGACGACATTGCCGTTCAGGCGCGCGAATCGGATTTGGTACTCGCGACCCATGGCCGCGGCATCTGGATCATTGATGATATCAGCCCGTTGCGCGCGCTTACTCCGGATCTGATGGCCAAAGATGCGGCTCTCATACAGGGTCCTCCGGCCATTCAGTATTTCGACGCCAACGGCGGCTGGGCGGAGGGTGATGCCACTTTCATCGGCCCGAGCCGCAGCACCGAAGCATTCATTACGTATTATCAAAAGCGGCGCCACATTTTCGGCGATCTGAAGATCGAAGTCTTCGACCAAAGCGGAAAGCTGGTCGATACTGTCGACGGCAGTACACATCGCGGCTTGAACCGCGCACTGTGGTCGATGCGGCTTAAGCCGCCAATTGTCACGCCTGCAGCCACGGCTTTGTTTGAAGCCGCCCAGGGTCCACGGGTTTTGCCGGGCACCTACACCGTCAAAATGACCAAGGGAGACCAGGTCTACACGGAGACGCTCAATGTGGTGCTCGATCCGCGGGCTAAGTACAACGTGGATGACCGCAAAGCGCAATTCGATCTCATGATGCGGATTTATGGGACCATCGAGCACATGAGCTACGCCGCCAGCGCGATTCAAGGGGTACGAGATGTGGCCAACGCAGATGCGGCCAAGCTGACGGAGAAAGATACCCTGCGCGGCCACCTGCAACACCTTGCCCAGCAATGCGACGACCTTCGTTCGAAGATCGTCGCAACCAAGGAAGGCGGGGCAATCACCGGTGAGCAACGGATTCGCGAATATCTTGGCGAACTCTACGGCGATGTGGACAGCTACCAAGGCCGTCCCGCGGACTATCAGGTGACGCGCGAAGATGCCTTATCGCACGAACTCGACGATGTGATCAATGATTTCAAAAAGCTGACGGATGCTGACCTCCCAGGAATCAACGCCGGCCTCAAGAAGAAAAAGATGGAAGGTATTTCGGTGCTCACGGAAGCCGAATGGCGCACCCAGCACGCGACTGGAGGGTCGGGAAAAGCCGCTGCAATTGCGGATTTCAGGGTGGACTAACGGCGCTTCCGCGATTACCAAATCGTCCGCCTCGCGTCTAAACAGGTTTGCACCTTTGGAGGGATAATTCTGTGCGTTTTAACCCCGTCTTGATCATTGTTTGTCTGCTTTGCGCCGTCTCGTTTGCGCAGAAGAGCGCTAATTCTGATTCGACTCCGCCGTTGCTGCATTTCAACCCAGATCAGGTCGACCACTCTCTCGATCCTTGCTCGGATTTTTTCCAATACGCCTGCAGCAAATGGATCAAGGCCAATCCGATTCCTCCCGATCAGCCTGGGTCAGGGACCTTTGCCAAGTTGGCGGTCTGGAACGTGTCAGCGGTACATCTTACGCTGGAAGATGCGGCCAAAGCCACGAATCGCGCACCCGCTGAACAGAAAGCTGGCGATTATTACGCGTCCTGCATGGATGTAGCCACCATCAACAAACTCGGCATTACCCCTCTCGAATCGGAGTTGGACCGCATCGCCAAGTTGCAGGACAAGTCGCAGTTACCCGAGCTTGTTGCCTCCATTCACCAGATCATTCGCCCGGCCAATCTGAATTTTGTGGATGCCCAATATCCCGGCGTACTGTTCGGCATTTATGCGTTGCCCGACTTTAATGATGCTAGCTCGATGCTCGCCGCCCTCGATCAGTCAGGTATGGGCATGCCTAGCCGTGAGTTCTATTTGAACGACGATGCGAAATCGAAACAGATTCGTGAGAATTATGTAAAGCACATCTCCAAAATGCTGGAGTTGAGTGGCGAATCATCGACCCAAGCGGCAAGCGATGCACAGTCAGTGCTGACCATCGAGACCGGTTTGGCGAAAGCGGCAATGGACATCGTTGCTCGACGCGATCCCAAGAATCAGAACAATAAGATGACATTGCAACAAGTCCAGGCGCTGACGCCTTCCTTTGACTGGAATCGCTATTTCGCCGCCATGAAGGCACCTTCGTCTCCCGAATATCTGGTGCTCGCACCGGACTTCTTTCGCGGCATGGACAAGATCATTGCGTCCGAATCGATCGAGTCATGGCGCGCCTATTTCCGCTACTCTACCCTGCGGTTCATGGCACAGTATCTCAGCGATCCGTTTTTCAACGAGCTATTCGACTTCTTCGGGCGGCAGCTCTTCGGCGCTGCTCAACCGCAGCCTCGCTGGCGGCGCTGCTCCCAGAACGCCGACGCCGATCTTGGCGACGCTGTCGGGCAGGCCTACGTTGCGAAGTACTTCCCTCCTGAGGACAAAGAGCGCATGCAACAAATGGCAAAAGCCATTGAGACCGCTTTGCATGAAGAGATTGATGCCGCTTCTTGGATGTCGCCAGAAACAAAGAAACTTGCCAACCTTAAACTATCGGCGCAGATTGACAAAATTGGCTATCCCGATCATTGGATCGACTACTCCTCACTCGTCATCAAACGTGACGATTTTCTGGGGAACGTTGAGCGAGCTGCTCATTTCGAAATCGACCGTCGCATGGCCAAATTTGGCAAGCCGGCCGATCGTCATGATTGGGGCATGACTCCGCCCACCGTCAACGCCTACGAAGATGCTCAAACCAACACTATCAACTTCCCTGCCGGCATTCTTCAGCCGCCTTTTTTCGACGCTACTCAGATTGATGCCGTGAACTATGGCGCAATCGGCGTCGTCATCGGGCATGAAATCACTCACGGCTTCGACGATCAGGGACGAAAATTCGATGCGCAAGGGAACCTCAAAGACTGGTGGACGCCCGAAGATGCCGCCAACTACGACAAACGTGACCAGTGCATTCAGGACGAATACACACAGGACGTTCCTGAAGCCGGGGTAAAGCAGAATGGCAAGCTGTCAGCAGGCGAAGATACCGCCGACAATGGCGGCATCCATCTCGCGTTATCGGCATTAGAAAGTACTCTGAAGGCGCAGGGAAAGACGCTGGACAGTCCAACTCCCGATGGCCTGACTGAACTGCAGAATTTCTTCTTGTCTTTCGCCAACATCTGGTGCGGGGAACTTCGTCCAGAAGCCGCGCGCACGGCGGTGTTGACGCAGGGGCACTCGCTCCAACGGTATCGGGTAAACAACACCCTCGCCAACATGCCAGAATTTGAGCATGCTTTCGGATGCCATGCTGGCCAGCCAATGGTCCACGCGAATCAGTGCAGAGTTTGGTGATTTACTGCGGGTGTCACCACCCGCGTATCTCTTTTACGACCTGTCATTTTGAGCGAAGCGAGATGGTCCGTTTCACGGACCATCTCGCTTCGTCGAGAAACCTGCTTTTCTACATGGCGCTGCAAACCGCTTTGACTTCTGTGTACTGCTCTAACACCTCGTGGCCCATTTCACGGCCCCAGCCCGACTGCTTGTATCCACCAAATGGCAGTGCTGCGTCGAAAATGTTGTAGCAGTTAATCCACACCGTGCCAGCTCGTAAATCTGCCGCCAACCGGTTCGCCTTCTTAACGTCGTTTGTCCAGATGCCGGCCGCAAGTCCATATTCCGACTCATTGGCCTGCGCGACCAACTCCGAGGGATTATCAAACGGAATCGCCGTGACGACCGGACCGAAGATTTCTTCTTGCACGACTTTCATCTTCGGCTGGGTGTTCACCAGCACCGTCGGTTTCACAAAGTAGCCTTTGTCGCCGTGCTTGCTGCCGCCAGTGACCGCCTTTGCGCCTTCGGATAATCCCAATTCCAAATAACCGCATACTCGCTCCAGTTGCTCCTTGGAAACCAGCGGGCCCATATCGGTGTTTGCGTCAAAGCCCGGCCCCAGGCGGATCTTCGACGCCTGTTCAGCCACGCCATCCACGACTTTATCGAATACTTTCTTCTCGACAAATAGCCGGGATCCCGCGCAGCAGCACTGCCCATGATTAAAGAAAATCGCGCTGGATGCGCCCTGTACCGCCGCATCCAAATCTACATCGGCAAAAACGATGTTAGGCGATTTGCCGCCGAGCTCGAGCGACACCTTCTTTAGATTCCCCGCTGCCGCCTGCAAAATCAGTTTTCCGACCTCCGTCGACCCGGTAAATGCCACCTTATCGACGCCCGGATGCGCCGCCAACGCGGCGCCGGCCGTCTCGCCATATCCGGGAACGATATTGACCACCCCGTCCGGGATACCGGCTTCTTGAATCAACTCTCCCAGACGCAGCGCAGAGAGCGGCGTTTGCTCGGCGGGCTTCAGCACAACCGTGCATCCTGTCGCCAGCGCCGGACCCAATTTCCACGCGGCCATGAGGAGCGGAAAATTCCATGGAATGATCTGCCCGACCACTCCGACCGGTTCGCGCAAGGTGTACGCCAGATATCTCGCGCCGGGGGTATATGGCACAGAAATCGGAATTGTGTTGCCTTCGATCTTCGTTGCCCAACCTGCCATGTAACGAAACAGATCGGCTGCCAGGGGAACATCGGCCACGCGCGCAACCGTCAGCGGCTTGCCATTATCGAGACTCTCCAACTCCGCAAATTCTTCGAGATTCTGTTCCAGCAGATCACCCAGTTTCCAGATCAGCCGTCCTCGTTCGGACGCTGTCAGCTTCCGCCACGGCCCGTTTTCAAATGCCTGCCGCGCCGCGTGGACGGCTCGGTTGATATCCTCCCGGTCGCCTTCCGCGATTTCCGCCAGCACCACTCCCGTCGCGGGATCATAGGTGGGAAACATCTGGCCCGATGCGGCATCCAGCCATTTACCGTTGATCAGCATTTTGTGTTTGCGGGAAAGGAAACTCGTAACTTTTGCTTCAGGGGGAACCAGCTTCAATGCCGTTGCCATAAATTTTCTCCTTCACACCATTAGGTCAGGCCGGACGAGTATGCGCAGCTTGGCTGTCATGTCGGCTGACAATAAATAGGCCGCCGTTGGCCTTCGAAGTATCAGAATTGTAGCTCTTTTGGAAGCCTGAATGTAATGGTTCCTGAGCCCGCTTTACAATCAGGCGCGAGTCGCAGCCACTTTACGATGGTTGACAATCGGGAAGGGCCAATCGACGCAACTCCCCCGCTTGGCTCGGGTTTAGTAGATTGAATTCAGTTAGAATAAATTACAGATTGTTCCAGGGTGCCGTTTCGGTGAAAAGCCGCTCGCCCTGGCAGAACGTGCTGAAAATGGGAAAGTTTGCAGATCGTCTGACAGGCTTCGCTATCTCTAGTCCAACTTTATCAGTAGTCTGCGAATCAAACTTTCCATCATTCCCTCGGAGAAAAAAGTGAACAAAAAAGTGTTGGTTGTCACCAGCTTGTTTCTGTTTGCCGCCGCAGCCGCCTTTGCCCAGCAATTTGACGCCGCCTTCGGCGTGAGCACCACTAAGTCCGCTGCTCCTACCACTGTCGACGGCTTGCTTTATCCCAGTGATGGCGGCGGCACCTACCCCGGCTTCAGTGCGGACCTGATGCTTCATCACCACTTCGGCTTTGAAGGCGACCTTTTCTGGCGCGCCAGTCAGGCTCTTTACGGCGGCTACCAGCCCTACCGTCCCATCTTCTATTCCTTTAACGCTATTTACGCCCCTAAGATCACTAAGAACCTCAGTGCAGAGCTCCTGGCGGGCATCGGCGGCGAAGATATCCGCTTCTACGGCTATACCAGCTGCAGCTCGTTCTTTGGCTGCACCACCTACTCCAGCAGCAACCACTTCCTGGGCGATGTCGGTGGCGGGATTCGTGCCTATATCTGGCATGATGTCTTTATTCGGCCGGAAGCGCGCGTCTATTTCATCCACAACAACCAGGAATTCAGCTCGGGTACCGTCGGTCGCTTCGGCGTGTCGTTAGGCTATAGCTTCGGCGGACGCTAAGATAGCGCCCGCGCCGCGGGAGGAAGATTAAAGACAGCGAGCGGTCCCTTGCGGGACGGGGCCGCTTTCTTGTCTCAATATCCACAGAATTTCTTGTGTCCGCTCTTGACAGCGCAACAATCCGGCTGTAATATTCTCTCGCATTTTAGCTCTTGGATATACCTTTAACGGAGCGAATTACTTAGGCGCTTCACTCGTCTCTCTTCCGCAGTAAAGAGGTACAGCGTTTATCCGGCGTACCTCCGGGTCCTTACACTACATCGCAAATGCTGATCAGGCGCTGGCTTGGCGCACATCTGCCAACTAACGACTGCCTCGCTATCGGCTTCAGGGTCGGTGTCACTGTCTTGACAGTGAGAAAGTGAAGGTGTCTATGACAATGGAAAACCTTAAGAAAACCGTGGAATTTGCGGCGAATGCAGCCATTCTCTTGGCCTGTTGTCTGCTCTCCTGGGCTCTGATCGCGCACCATAGCTTTGGGCCCCGCTCGTCGTTTGGGAAGAAAGAAGAGGTTCGTCTTGCCGGTCAGTCGATTCCTTCGCTACCTGGGTACAGGTGGGTCGACCATCGAGAAACCCTGATTCTCGCGATCCGCAAAGGGTGTGGTTATTGCGAGGCGAGCCTGCCATTTTACAAGCGCCTGGGCGAGTTGGAGGCAGATGGCCAGCTGCACGCACACCTTCTGGCAGTGATGCCGGACGACCCGGCCACAGGCAGCGAGGAATTGAAGTCCAGCGGTGTGGGCGTCGACGGCGTGTTCAGCCAGCCGCTCGACCTGATCAAAGTTACGGGAACACCAACCCTCCTACTGCTGGACGCGACCGGGCGCGTGGCTCAGGCGTGGGTTGGTCAGCTTAGTCCGCAGCGCGAAAAAGAGGTAATCGCCGCAGCGGAGAGGTAACACCCATTCGAGACTGTGCAGCGAAGGCTGTGCAGTAAATCAACAGGAGGTAACGCTTATGAAGCGGATGTATTTGAGGTTAATCATCCTCGCTGCTCTCTGTGGGGCCTACGTCTCGGTGGCAGCACAGGACTACCATAAGTGCTGCGGGACTGGCATATACCAGAACGACTGCATCGACTGCCCTAACGGGTGGGTCTGCCAACTTCTCGAAGGCGGTCTTCCCGGGTGCGAAGCACCTTAAGAAATTCCCCGAGCACAAAATAATAAAGGCGGCCTCTTTCGAGGCCGCCTCTTTGTGCAACGGTCAGCTTCTGGTTAGAAGATGAGCTTTGCCTGCATCTGGATCAACCGGCCCGTCACGCCAGCGCCCTGGTAGGCACCGTACGGGGTGGTCGGCTGCGACGCCGTAGCATACAGAAGACCCAATGCTGGGCTCGCTACGTTGTTGATGGGTTGGAAGAAGTTGGGGTGATTGAGCACGTTGTACATATTCGCACCCAACTGCAGCTTCACACGTTCGGTGACCAGGAAGTTCTTCATCAAGGTGAAGTCCGTGTCGAAGTACTGTGGTGCGCGGAAGTAGTTGCGCGCCACGTTGTTCCACACGTTCTGTCCGCCGGGCCCTGCCGGTGCAAACTGGCTGGGCTGCAAGCAGAGGTTCGGTGAAACCGCGTAGTTCGATCCCGGGTTGTCGCAACCGGCACCGATTGAACCTCCCAGGAAGGCCGCGATCGGTCCGCCGCCGCCGCCCAGGTTGGCAATCTGTGGTTCGACGGTGGTTGCCGTATACGCCACTCCGCTATGCGCGAAGAACGTACCTGCTACGCCCCATCCGCCCAGTGCCAGTTCCGTCAAACGGTTCTGGAAGCGGTGCGGCATGTTCCAAACGTAGTTGGCGGTAAAGTTGTGACGAGCATCCGAATCAGCCGGGCCATAGGTGCCGGAGTCGAAGGCAAACGGATTGACTTGGCGCGTAAGGCTGGTGAATAAGCTGTACGGCGTACCCGGATTGGTGCTGGTCAGATCGTCCAGCGAGTGCGAGAAGGTATAGTTCGCGCTCATCTGGAAGCCATAGGACATGCGGCGAGTGAAGCTGGCCGTCAAGCCGTCGTAGTTGGAACGGCCGATGCTGGACAGCTCGTTGACAACACCGAAGCGGGGATCTGGCGCCCCGTTATCCGTCGGAGTAGAGACCGCGGGTGCGATCGGGAGCGTGCCGAATGCCGGGTTACCGGCGGTAACGAAAGCATTCAAGCCCGGGTTCTGAATCATGGTGTCATACCCGTGTGTGCCTACGTAGTTCAAGTTGAGGGACATCTTGCTGCCGAACGCCTGTTGAATTTCGAAGTTCCACTCGGCATATTTCGGGTTGTTGATCTTGTTAGCCATCGAGAAATAGCTCGGCGGCGCGAAGTTCGGGTTGCTCGCTGAAATCGACCCCACCGTACCCCCACCGGCGAATGCGCCCAAGAACGAGGCATTTGAGCTTGCAGCCGCGGAGGTCGTGCTGTTAGCCAAGGTCGGAGCCAATGCGAAGCCAGGCCCTGGGAACACGTTGAAGACATTTGTGGTCGGTGAGTTCTCGATCATGCTGTCGAGCAGCACACCTTGGTACAGGTCGGAGAAGATTCCAAACCCGCCACGGAACACGGTGTTGCTGAGTCCCTTCGGGCTATAAGTGAACCCGATGCGAGGCTGCAGCGCCAGCTTCTCAATGTTGTTGAAGGCGTTGTGCTGATTGGCCAGGATGACCTGGTTATACGGCACGTCCGCGTTGTGGCTCAGCTGCGAGAATGGGCTATCTAGACGAGCAAAGCAATCGCTCTGGCAAACCGCGTTCGAGTTGCGATCAGCGCGCAATGCCAAAGTCAGCTTCAGGTTGGAGCTCACCCGGTACTCATCCTGGAAGTACAAGCCCAAGCTGTAGAAAGCAATGGGTGCATCCCCAGCCGAGGTGAATTGCTGAGAGTATGCGTCTCCACCTACGCCGCCGACCCCGGTGAAGTTGGGTGTGCCGTTCACGAAGTCTGTCAGGCTGTTAAAGTCCATCACCCCGCCCGTATTTCCCTGCGCATCGTGATCCGAGAAATCGTCACGGCGGAAGTTCAGGCCCATCTTGAAGGTGTGTGCACCCTTCGTAATCGACAGGTCATCCGTGATGTTGTACATGGTCGAGTTGCGGCCCTGTGGGAAAAAGAAGTCAGGCGTGATGTTTCCACCCAGCGTCGACAGCAAGTTATCTCCGGTAAACTCGATCGTGCTCATGCCGAGGGTGGAGAGAACCGCGGACTGTCCTGAGTCGGGAAGGAAGATCGCGCTGTACCACAGACCGGACACGATGAAGTTGTTGACCATGGTCGGCGAGAATACGTGCGTCTCGTTGATCTGGCCTTCGTATTCCGGCTGAATGCTCTGGGTGCTGAACACCGCAGGGTCGATCAGGTCAGTGGAAGTCGGCTGTGAGCCATGATCGACTTTGAAGCGGCCGAAGAGTTTGTCCGCGCTCGAGATGTTGTAATCGATACGGGTGGTGAGCAACCACTCTTTGTTGTGGTTGACGCCCGCGCCCTGAGTCGTCATCAAGCAAGGAGTTGCCGCCGTGCCGAAACCAGCCGTACCGGCAAAGTCACCGCAACCAAAGGTTGCCGGGTCGAATGCAGCGATGCCGCCCGTGTTAGCGAGGGCGGAGCTATATAGCGGCGAACCCTTATAGAGGTTCATCAGGCTGGTGTAATACGGCAACTGGCCGGTGCCAGTGATCGCCGGGTTGCCCAAAATGTAAGACTGAAAAGCGGGCGTCGGAAGATAGACGCGACCTGTAGTCGGCAAGGAGTAACGTAACCCTTCCTGGTCGACGTAGAAGAACAACTTGTCCTTCACGATCGGTCCGCCGAACGAGCCAGCCCACTGATTGGCAACCGCGAATGGCGATTTGTTGGCGCCCGGGACTCCCGAGGCAACTTCGCTGGATTTCAAAAACCACTCGTTGGCATTGAAGCCGCTGCTGTCGAACCAGTAATTGGCGTTGCCGTGGAAGGCATTGCTGCCCGATTTCGTCGAGTAGTCAACCTGTACACCGGCTTGGCGGCCATATTGCGCCGTGTAACCGTTGCTGACAACCGCGACTTCCTGCACTTCATTCTGTCCGAGCAGCAGGTTGGAAGAGCCGGAGTTGTTGAGGTTCAAGAACGGATCGTTCTCGTCGTTGCCGTTCAGGGTGAACAGGTTCGAGGTTGCCGGCAATCCGAACGCGCTGAAGTTGCCGTAACCGAAACCAGCCTGGGTATTCATCAGGACGCCAGGCGCGGTCTGCGCGTAGCTGGTGATGTCACCGCCAGGATTGGGCAGGTTCTCGATCTGTGTCGCGGTGAAAGTCGTCGAGATGTTGGCATCTTCGGTCTGGAGCAGCGGTGCCGTTCCCGTCACTTCGACGGTTTCCGAAGCATTACCAACCGCCAGCTTAATGTTGACCGGCGTGATCTGACCAAGCAGAACCTCGACTTTCTGGCTGACGCCACGGAAGCCGCTCTGCGCGATGCTGACCGTGTAAGTACCCGGTTTTAACAGGGGGAAGTTATACAAGCCAGTAGTGCCGGTGGTAGTTGCTTGAGTTTCACCGGTGCTACTGTTCTTGAGATTAAGTGTGGCATTCGGCACTACGGCGCCACTGGGGTCAGTGACCGTACCCGAAATGCCACCTGTCACGACGTTCTGCGCCAGCATCACGCTCGGAACCAGGAGAGCGAGGAGGGCTATCAGAACGAAAGACTTGGCAAACCAAGTAAATCGCATAGTTTGTTCTCCACTTTGCATTTTTAAAGTTTTCGAACTTGCGTTGGAACCTGAGTTATTCCGGTTGAAATTAGGAGTGCCGAACAAACCCCACGCCTACAGGCACCCACTGAGAGACAGCATCGGAACACAGTACTTGTGCAAGCAGGGTGCCAACAGTCGATTCATGTTAAGCGCATTGTTTACAGCGTGTTATGTAGTTTTCCGAACCTCGCGACAGGGTGACCTATGATTTCTGGAAGATTGGGGAGCTGACACTGTCCGCAAAGTCATACCAAACTGGGCCGGAATCGCGGAATTAAGGTAGGAAATTACGACAATTTGGGACGATTTTCTTGAACTCGGAAAACTATCGTCCCACAATTCTGCTGACCGACCGGAGGTGTTTGTAAGCTGACCATCCTTATTGATGCAATCGCAACTATATATTGAAGTCACACGGGGGCATTGGTGTCGAGAACCAGGTCGGGGATGCAGGCACACCTAGATAGTCCCGCCAAGAGAATCCCTCGTGGCTCGGAGCGGGCCAAGGATGTCGAAAGAATTGGCGGGGACGACGGGACTCGAACCCGCGGCCTCTGCCGTGACAGAGTGAATGGAGATTGTTTTTCAGCGACTTACAAAACTGCGGGGACTGCCAAAGTCGCTGTAAGACACACAAGACTTCTCTAACTGTGGATTGAGTTGTGGATTGAAATAGTCGGCGTGGTCACCATTGGCCAGACGCACCCACCCACCTTCGCCAGCCAAGCAGACCCCGAAATTTATAAAACCCCGAAAAAGGAAAATACCAACATGGAAGCAAAGAAGTCAGATGCACACATTGTCCGCATGGTGAAGGAAGCGCACAGACTCGCTCACGTGGCAATCAACGCCGTTCACGGCAGTGGACTCCCGGAGCATCACGAAGTCGCATCCTTGGCTCACGCCTTGATCGCTGGGCGACACGTAACGGCGGGCAGTGGCGGCCGCGAAGTGGATCACGCCGGCGCCGATGAGACCGGGGACAACCTTCTAGATGAGGCATACAGCCTCGACGGCGAAAAGAGTGACGGGAATCGTTAAATTTTCCGAGTAAAGACATGGGCTCGGAGAACTGCGGGAGCCTTGCGACGCAATTCGGGTTCCCGCACTTTTATCCAGGAGAGAACAGAAGTGGAGCCAACTGACATTTACGAAACTAACAGCATCCACGTGGCCGCGTTCATCTATGCAAATGGAATTCAGTTGCTCGCGGTGACGTTCAAGCGCGGTCCGCGGTTCGAGTTTGACAACAAAGACGACATGGCCAAGAAAATGGCTGAGAAGTATTACGTGGACACATCTACGCCCGCTCGCACCCTACTTGAGGCGTTCTCGCAACTGCGCCGAGAGATCAGTCGCGCCAGTCAGGTTCGCGATAGGACCCTAGAAGGTACCTACAAGCAACCTTGATTCCGGAAATTTTTCAAAAATTTCTGAAATTTTCTGAAAAAGACCTATCGGCGCTGGGCTGGTAAGTCTCAACTGAAACCGGGGGAGAAACGAGATGAGCAATGACACCGGAGCAACAACGAGCTACGGACGAAGTTCTCGCACTCCGAGAACTCACGCGCACGACCGGTTGTAAAACGACCCGCGCGGTCAATTCGATCCTTCAGTCCTTGAAGGATGAAGACCTGATAGTCGTCGCAAAGGCTCTTAAAGATGCCAGCGCAGGCGGTGCGCGGTGAATGCACCGAAGGAGCGACCGTTCAAAAAGTTTTTCTGCGACCGACCCGAGGTGTTCTTGCTCCCGCCGGCCGCCCTCAAGGTTTGGCTCTACCACTACAGCCGCGAAGGATCCGTCCGCGAATCTTGGCCTGGCGTCGATACACTCTGCGAAAAGTTGGACATGGACAGGCACTCCGTGTGTAAGTGGCGCGGATGGCTCATCACGAATGGATGGCTGGAGAAAATCGGCGAGCGACAGGGCAGCGGAAAGTTCTCCGTCCCGGTTTTCAAGGTCACACGTGGAAGTATCCCGGCAAGGAATAAAGACGGGCGATCATCGAACCGCGTGCGAAAACTTAACACGCGGTTGACCGGTGCGAAAACTTTGCACGCGGACCGGTGCGAAAACTTTGCACTAGAAGTAGATTCAAAAAAGCAAGTAGATAAAGAAACAGAAGCCACCGCGTCTCTCTCTGCAGATCCTCACCTCCAGATGGTGTGGAATTACTACCGGCAGGAGATCGCAGACCACACGTTTTACACGTTTACACCCCAGCGAAAAAAGATGGGCGCCGCACGTTACGCCGAAGCGCTCTGTATCGCCGGCGGCGACATTGCCGGGGCTGTAACGCTGATGAAGTGTGCAATCGAAGCGATGCGGGATTCCGCATGGCACAACGGAAAGAACGACGCGGGCAAGAAATACAACGGTTGGGAAAACATATTCGGTACGGCCGAGCGATTTCAGAATTGGCTCAAGCAAGCACAGGAGGCATAGCGATGGCCAGGTCAGATCAAACACAAGGGCCGGACGGCATCAACCATTACATTCCGAAAGAGGGCGGGAACATCGGCACGCCAGCCAACGGCAACGATCACGCAGCGATGCAGAAAGAATTGGACGACTTGGACCGGCGCGTTTCAGCGTTGGAACGCGAGCAACGCGAGGAAAAGATTCCCTAGTTATCCCACGCCGGTTACAGCATTATCCCGATGTGGATAAATACGGATAACTCATTTATCTTCATTAGGATAGGAGAATTTTTTTCTTGACAATAAATGCGGGCGGCGCTAAGTTTGGCCTTTAATGAAAACGCTCAAGGTCGTCGGCTTCTACCCGGCGACCTGAGCTGACCAAACAGCCTGTTAAGGAGGCCGTTATGGCTGCCAATATTCTCGCCCCCGCAGTCGTCCCCCGCAAGTCTTCCGTAGTCCAACAGCAACCCAAGCGAAGAATTTGTCCGCTGCACAACAAAGATGTGCCTCCTCCTCGAAGAAGTGCGTCAGATGGCCGTATCTGTGAGTAGCGCTGCACGGCCGATCGACCTTGAGATATGGAAAGCGACGAACCGGGCTCCCTTCCGCGGGGTATTGGTTTTGCTTGACACGGCGTCGGATGTCAGTCCAAGCGGCGCGAGAGGTCACAGGGTATTGATACCTCGCCACGTCGCCGAGGCAAAAATCAATTCGCTGGTCGGGATGGGTCTGAGTTGGGATTCTCGTTTAGACCGACACAACCCGCGCCAGAAGGTCGGAGTGATCGACCGCGCCAATGTTGTAGAAAATCGCGTGGAGTTCGGCGGCTATATATTTGCGGGCGACTTCCCAGAAATTATCAGCACTTTGGGGGAGTCAGAGCTTGGCGTCTCCTACGAGTCTCGTGATTGCGCTATCAAGAACAGGCGGACCAAAGTTTGGGAGATTATAGATTGCGTGTTCACCGGCGCGGCCATTTTGAAAAAGGAAGCGGCCGCATATCGCTCCGCGTGGATCCGACTCGACTTTAGTGTTTGATTGCTCTGAATCCGGGAACGCTCCGGGATGTCGTCAAGGCCGCCCAGGCTGACACCCCTAGGCACCGACGCTCTGCGGGGCTCCCCGGATTACGAAAAACTGTAGAGGGAAAAACGTGATAGAGATTCAAGCTTCGTGCGGAATTGATTTGAACGGATTGGCACCAGCCGATCGTAAACGGATTCGGGAGATCGGATTCAATGCTTGGGTGAGCGAGGTCGAAGCCCGCGAAGCGAAACGCGCCAGTCGCCCAAGCCCCACAACTGACGCCGTGAATCGGTATTCCTTGGAGTACAGACAGACCGCCATGAGACGCCGGCACCGAGCAAATGGTCTGACCGGCCAATAAAGTGGCTTGCACCTTATTGATTCTACGGGGCAAAAACAACAGTTTTTTGCGGTTGTGAACCCAAGAGACCTGCCTTCGCGTTTTGTTGATTCCATTGGCCGAAAACAACAGCGACAATTATGTTCGTCTTATGTTCGCCAAATGGCGAATAAATAACTTGACAGATATGGTAGCACGGTGCTACCGTCTAGCTGTGTGAGCGAGAAAAGTCCAACTTACGCCCTTAAGCTAATTAAGGGTCTGATGCAGGATGGGAGTTGGAGATTGACGATCGAGGCCGCGAACACAGCCCTCGAGCTCGGCTTTGACGGGGATGATGTGTACGACTGCATAGTGAACAATCTTGAGGAAACGCACTTCTATAAGACGATGGAATCCGAAAAGAAGGTTGGCCTAATGCAGGACGTTTACCACATCACCTATGAACGTCAGCGGCTCTATGTGAAACTGCAGGTCAACGTTGATGCGGTCGTTGTCTCGTTCAAGGAAGCTTGAAAAGGGGGTAAGGTATGAAATGCGCAATTTGTGGGGAGAACGCGAACGAGATTAGCGAGCAGAGGACGGCGCGATATCGCGGTGAGACTGTCGAGGTTGTGCAGAAGTTCTTTCGGTGTGAATCATGCAAGGAAGAGTTCGTTACGCCCGAACAGATGCGCGTACACAGTCGTGCTGTGAAGAACGAGATTCGGAAAAAATATGGCCTTCTCCCGCCCGAAAGGATCATCGAAATACGCAAGAAGTTGGAGTTAACCCAGAGCGACCTTGAAGAGTTGCTTGGTACGGGCCCGAAGGTGGTCGTTAGATGGGAAAGCGGCAAGGTGATCCAGAGCGGCGGTCACGACAACATGTTGAGATTACTTGAGCGGGATCCTTCCATTCTAAAGTCGTTGCGACAGATTCGGGAACTCCGTTCGGCTGAACAGAAGCAGTACCAGAAGGCGGAAGCACGTAAACCGCAGTCTGAAGCAGCGTACTACGCAGCCGGCTAGAAGTTGGGAGAAAGCGCCTCGGGAAAAAATTTACTCGCCATCTCCAATTTAACTGCGGGCAGGGACCCATCCCATCGACGCTCGCTCGGGGAATGCTTTGTAGACAGCCACGACAGATTTAGCCCGTAGTCGAATGGCTAGCAGAGCTCGTAATCAGTGCTGCTAGCTTTCGGAATTGGTGATTTCTCGTCTCTACAACCTTCATACCTGGCAACAGGCCGTGCTGCTTTACCTTGGCTTCCTCGCCTGGATGCAAAACTAACTCGCATCGCGTTTCAAACAGATTTCTCTGCTCGTCCTGATAGGTGACAAAGATGGGAATTGCAAGCTCATGCTTGTTGTAGTCTTTATAAGTAAACCACTCACGCATGAGGGCCTCCACCATGTTTCCGACGTAATCTGGCCCGTCTGCTTTTAGGATGTTAGGGCTGAGCAGGCAGCCGTTCCCCGGAATGATTGCGTAGCCGAAACTCGGGAAGGTGATTGTGTAGTCCTTTAAGACAATGTCGTCCACGCAAACCATCTTCGCGGTGCTTCCACCTCTATTCACCAAGTCTAGAGAGTTTTCCGGCGTGTCTCCGGTTACCGATCCTCGGTCGTCTTGAAACACAATGTAGACTCTCGGATCAGAATCGTTGACGGATCCGCCCACTTCAGGTTGCCGCGGTTTCCATGGATGTTTTGAGGTGAACTTTCTATAGCGCGGGGTCGCAATGGTAGCTGCGTATGTCCAGCCCAAGGGAGTTTTCTTAAGTAGCTCGTGGGCCGCGAGCCATCCCATACCGGCTGTTGCTTGATTGTGCTCTAGTTCAGTTGCTTTGACAGCTTCGTCCGTTGAAAGTGTGCATGTGCCCGAGCAGCAATCTTTTAACCAGCAGAGGATTACGTCGGCGTAGACCTCATCCAGTTCAGCCTTAAACTGCCCTAACGACTCCAGGCTCTGATTAAGCTTGGTTTCAAAATGCAGAACGCGCTCCTGTAGCTCTTTGTTGTCCTGCTGTAGCCTGTCACGCTCAGCCTTGAGTGACGCCGTGTCGGATTGCCCCTCGGGTGACTCAGGTTCAGAATTAAGGCGAGGTCGGTTTACAAGAAATGACAGGACAGCTAGTCCAAGTGCTGAAAATGCGAATGTGCCGGTTATAGCAAGCCAATCCAGTGGGAAATGGCGAAGTCGCTGAATCCCCGATGTGCCAGCCGCGATTACGCCTCCGCCAAAAACCCACGACAGAACCAACCAAAGCAGGTTCGGCCTCAGGTCATCCCACCGATTTTGCCAAAAACCCATCGTGCGCACCCGAAATTATTTCTAAGGCTTAACCAGTCAGAGCATACGGCATCCTCGCCGACAAGTGCTATATCCTAACCATCTCCCCGCTGACTGTGGGTAGGGACCCATCCCACGCGCTTCCGCTCGTGCGATGCTGCCTAGACTCAGAAGAACCCAAGAAAGTGACGCGGCTCACAGATTGCGTCAGACACTCCGTGCTACAAGTTAACACCATCATGAAAATCCCCATCTACAGAAGAGCAACTATCGGCTCCCGAGCGGCTGCCTCTGTCTGAATTCTGAAAATGGCCGGAGCAACGCCGGCGGCTGGTAGAGGCGCGACCTTTACTTTGTGACGGCAGAGGTCTAGCGCCTTAACCTTCTTGGAATCATCCACATAAGAAATTCCAATCCACAACCGCATCCAAATGCCTGAAAATCTAAGCCCGATCGGCTTAATTTCAGGGGTAAATCTTCAAACTTGGGCGAATCATTTATTCGCTGCGAAGTTTTGCCTGGCCATCCATCCGAGCTAACCCACCTCCAGCCGGCTATCCCTCCGACCATCCAAACGATTCGTTATCCGTTGTGCCATCCATCGCATTGCAATCAATCTAAAGACTTTACCTCCCAAAAGGATGGTCTGACCCTCCGGGGCGGCAAGCCCTTGGCCCCCCATCCGATTCTGTTTTCGCCGTCACAGTTCTCAGGCCCCGACTTCTGTAAAATTTTGGAATTGCCTTTCCTTTCCGGCATTTACTGCTTTTTCGGCGATACCTGCCCTTATCGCTATTTTCCCGGACGCACTTTTGCTAAACATTGAATCGGAATGTTACCGGCTGCGAAATTTCACGATAGAGAGGAATAGAAATAATTTCTCAGCACCCCTTTGCTGGAAGTTAAACGTGGAGCGGAAACTTTTACATGCCCCCTGTCCTAAAGATTGCCCGGCCCAGATTTGATTCGCCTTTTATTCGCCCTGCCCGCTGTGTACTGTAACAGTGTGAGAAAACGAAGCAGATAAAGAAAATCGGAAGGTACACGCGATGTCGAACTGTGTGGCGTCGGCGCAGCCCTGCGTCAACGAATTCAAGCAAGATCCCGACCTAAACCAACAGAGCCATCTAAACCGAAAAAAAATAAGCGAGTCGATCCGTCTGGGGCTACGTTTTCGGATTTGCGCCGAACTCATCGCAGGCATTCGACGCAACCGCCAGCAACCAACCACAGAACCGACTAAGCCGCCACGAACCAACCATTACGATTGGCTCGGCCCAGAACAAGGGCCGTGGAAGCGATTTGTTGTACTGGTCGCAGTCCCGGAACCATTGCCGGTAGTTAGCGCCGCGTTGAACCCCCAGGATCACCTGGAGGGAGGCGGAGGCATAGCGCCTATATGGAAAGTAAGGCCGAGGCTAAATGCCAATCCTCGACGCCAGCGGGACCCAGTTTGGAAAGGTACACCGTCAGTAGAAATACCAAACCCGAACCGCACTCCGTGGTTTCTGAGCGAAGAAGGCAAACGCGTTACTGCCGCGAGAGATGAACGAAAAATGGTAAGCCGTTGGCAGCGCCAGCCAAGCCGGCTTTTCCGAATTGCAACGAAGAGTGAGGCCAGTCGTCCGCCAGAAAGAAAGCCATCCGAAAGGAAGACAATCCAACTGCCCGAAGACGCCGCCAAGAAATACGAATACAAGGGCACCGCGCTTAGCGATCAGTGGATTGAATTGAATGGCCTCCAACGTCTGCAAAAGCCGTCACCGATGCGGCAAAGGGATGCGGCCGCATTTTTCCGCAAGCGGCTCGTGCAGCTATTTGGGTCCAAGAAAAGCGCAGCAATAAAGGACGTAGCTAATGTCCTGGCTTGGCAAGCAAGGGGGCTTTCCGTCCGCGAAATCGCGGTCGAGATGGATGCGACTGCGGCATGGGTTCGCTATCGGCTCGATGGTATTTCCAAAAATTTTATTCGCCAACAGACGCAATCACTTACCAGCGCCCGTCAGCAAAAAGACGCAATCGCAGTTGAGTAATCGAGGAGTCAATTTCAAATGCCCGAAAAAAATCAAGATTTTGATCGAAGTTTTTACGTCCTGTGCGTCGTCGGCTACTGGATCCTCGCGCTCGATGCGCTCGCGACGCCAGAAGGACGGGAACAGGTGAAGGCCGCGTTTCGCGATGCCATGCTATCCGCGGGCAGCTTCGAGGCCCTCTCGGAAATCCCGGAATTTGTCGCGGCGATGCGCGATATTGACCTGGCGGCACACGCAGGGATTATTGTCGCCGATCCAGTGGAACTCACTCCGGCAGACGGAAAGGCGGTCTAGCGTGAAGGTAACAACTAAGGCGGTCTTCGATATCGAGACGCTAGACCTTCTCCACTGGGAAGGGTACGAATACGACGGCCCGGTCGCCCTTTGCGGCAAACTTTTCGCCAATCTAACCAAAAGCGGCGTAGTTCAGCCATCAGGTTCCACGACTTACTACGACTCACCACAAGACGCGACGATAGCCGCTAGCAAGCAACTTCCTTCCGCCGCCGCGATGTTGGGCCCAGACGTAATGAACCCAAACATGGCGCCTCCGGCGAATGTTCCTACAGTTTCGACGCCAACTTTCGCGGAGGCACAGGACAAGCCTGGAGCGCTCACCACGAAAGGTCGGGCACTGTCCTTGATCCTCAGCGGCATAGAGGGCGCCGCTGTCGGCGATGCTGCAGCACGGCAAGGTTCTCCGCGAACCGGCTATCCTGGGGCTTCTGCAGGGGCCGTGGCCGGCCTGCGTCTTCCCTTCGAACAGGCCCAGCAAAGGAACGAACTCGCGGCGGAACAGTTGCAACAGCAGAAAACCCAGGCCGAAATTGCGGCCCTACCGCAACAGCAGGCGGCCGAGCGTGCGCACCTCGTCGCACAAACGAACCTCGCGAATGCCAACGCGGCGCGTAAAGATAACTATGTAATTCCTGGCGTCGGATTGGTAGATTCGAGCGGAGGCGTTATAGTTCCCGAGCCCAGCCTCGGCGCAAAATCGCAAGCAGAGATAGCCGTCAAGAAAACGGAAGCCGCGTCGGCCGGACTCGATCCAGAGCAGACCCTGCAGTACGTTTACGGCATCAAGCCCACTCCTCAGAATGTAGACCAGCAGGAATTGAACGACTGGATGCAAAAGAATCCTGGCAAAGGGCCGAGTGATTTCTTGAAGTACAAATCCACGATCGTTCCGGCATTCAATTTCAACTTGCAGCAAGGCGGGGTAGGAAACGGGTCAAACTTCCCTCCCGGAACCTCGCCCGATGAAATGTATAAGAGCTTTGGCGCGAAGGCCGGCGTTATCCGCGGCATCGTGGAAGGCCGCCAATCACCTCCTTCGGCATTTGCCCAGAAAACGCCGTACTGGCAAGACGTGATGGAGAAGGTCTACCAGGTGGACCCAAACTGGAACGAACAGACGGCACAATTGCGGAAATCGTATTCGTCTGGCAAGCAGTCCACGGAAATAAATTCCATCAATACAGCGCTGGGACATGTCGGCGTGCTCGGCGACTCAATCGCCGCGCTGAATAATGGCGACGTGAAGCAACTTAACGCCATCGCTAACCAACTCGGGGTGCAAACTGGAAAGACTGCGGTCACTACCTTCAATACCATCGTTCATCGGGTCGGGCCCGAACTGGCGAAGGCTTACATCGGTTCAGGTGGCAGCGCGGGCGAGCGTGGATCGGACGAGAAGGACTTTGACCCAAACCTCGGCCCGAAACAGCTTGCCGCAAACGTAGGGATTACCGCGCGCCTGCTTCGTTCCAAGATTGGATCACTCGAAAATCAGTGGAATCAGAATGCAGCTCCCGGCATGAAGAGTTTTCAGGATCAGTTCATTACACCTGAAGCGAAAACGGCACTCGCCAAGTATTCGCCGCAGGGTGGATTGATTCAAGTCACGGCGCCTGACGGATCGGTGCACACGTTCCCCAATCAAGCGTCGGCTAACACGTTTAAAAAGTTGGCAGGTATCCAATGAGCGGCTCAACGATTGACTATGCCGCATTAGCAAAGCAAGCCGGCGCGATCTCATCGCAACCTGCTTCTACGGCCGGCGGGGTCGATTACGCGGCACTGGCGAAGCAGGCTGGGGCCGTCAGTTCAACGGCGCCGCAGTCCCGCACGTGGACCGATTCACTTGGTGATGCCGCATCGGAATTTTGGAACCAAGTTAACCCCGTGGCCGCCGTAAAGGGTCTCGCGCAGGCAGTCAACCATCCAATAGACACGGCCAAAGCCTTGCTGAATGCTCAAGGCGAAGTCGGCAGCGAGGCCGCAGAGTCGTTCAAGCAGGGGGATTATGTCACGGCCGCGCGTCACGCCTTAAATTACCTGCTGCCCGTTCTGGGCCCGCAGACTGACGAGGCCGGAGACCTTGCGCAATCGGGACAGTATGCGAAAAGCGCAGGCATGACTGCGGGCATCGGAGCGAATATTGCAGCGCCGGAATTACTGAAGGGTGCGAATGTCCGCTTACCAGTCGGGGAAGTTCCCGAACGTCTCTATCAGAGCGCGCTGAAACCGTCGCCAGCAATGGCAGCGTCCAAGGTTAAAGGAATCATACAAACCGGGCTCGAAAACGAAATTCCGGTATCCGCTGATGGCATCGCTAAACTCGATGGCCTCATCAGCGATCTAGGCGACAAGGTCAAAGCCCAAATACAGGCGGGCAACAATGCAGCCGCGACTGTTGACCCAGCCGCCGTTGCCCAACGCGCCGATCAACTCAAGGGCCGCTTCGCGCAGCAGGTAAACCCGAACGCCGATTTAGCTGCGATCGAATCAGCGAAGCAGGAATTCCTCAATAACAATTCAACCCCGCCAGCGTCCGGCATAGGGCCGTCGCAGTTGAATCCGATACCCGTTTCGGAGGCGCAAGACCTTAAGCAGGGCACTTACCAGCAACTAAAGGAGCGTGCATACGGACAACTGAGCTCGGCGACCACTGAAGCGCAGAAGGCCCTGGCGCGCGGCATCAAAGAAGAACTCGAAAATCAGTTCCCAGAAATCCAAGGATTAAATGCCCAACAGGGCCAAGCGGCGGCCCTGCAAAAAGCGTTAACGCGAGCGGTACAACGCATTGACAACCATCAACTCCTTGGCTTAGGAACTCCCCTTGCCGCGGCTGCAGGCGGAGCAGTAGGCGGAGCACCGGGTGCTGCAGTCTTAGGCGTGCTGAAGTTTGTCGTAGACCAACCGGAATTTAAGAGCAAACTCGCGTACACCCTAAGCCGGGCTGGTAAAGGAATTCCGATGTCTGCCGCTGCAGCGCGCATCGCGGCTTACTCTAACCAACTCGGAAACGCGATGGCGGCGCCAAATGAGTCGGACGACTCGATTCAACATTCTTATACTGCCGTGCACAACAACAACGGGGGTATTCCATAAATGGCCACAGCGCGGAGGCGAAGCTGCTGAAGAGTCGCGCACGAGTGACGCTAACGAAATAATTTCCAAGGAAAAACAGCAGGAGATGACGAAATGACGACGGATGAGGAAGTGATGGCAGAGATTCACCGCGTCGGAATGGCGCGCTGCTTCGACGCGTTCTTCCTTCGCCAGTGCGGCATCGCACCGTGGGACGCGGAGGATGCGTTGGATGCCTTGCAGGCTGCTTCCACAAACTCACAGGAGAACTGGACCCAATGAAGCGCGGCAGCCCTAACTGGAAACCACCTTCCATAGCTAATCTTGTCCTTCGGTTCGGATTGAACGAAAGACACTTGCTCGACGCGCGGATCAATCAAATTCTCGCGCGTAAAGTTGCACTCGAGGCCGAGATTGCAGAATTGCGCGGCAACGGCGTGCGCGAAGCTCGTGTCCAGCGGTTTGCACGGATACTCGGTTTTTCCGACAAAGAACTAGCCAACGACCCCAAGATTTCTCAGTTAATACAAAGTGTGCTCGATGGCAGGCAGTACCTACAGACCATGAAACCAAAGCGCCAAGAATTGGAGACTAAGAATGCTGCGAAGTGACCGATCCGAACCGACCGTGATCCCGTTCATTTTTGCCGAAGCTGAAACCGAAACAGCAGTGGCCGAACCTCAGGCAGAGCCTACCATCACAGAAGCCTACAATGCCGAGCACGAAGGCGTAGAAGCCACGTCGAAAAAGAACCGCAAAGAAGAAAGCGGCCGGAATACCACGTTGGCCGCCGAGGAGGCCACGGCCCGCTCGCTAGCCGAGACGGAGCGCAAAGCCCCACGGCGCCGCGAACAGACCTTACAGGAAGCCCATGATGGTGTAATTCCTGAGGAAGAAGCCGACCTCGGTGCAGACAATATTCCCGAGGACTTGCAGGAATTCGACCCCGACGACCTCGCGGCGGCGATGATGCGATTGGGATTAGAAGATGCCGACCTTGAGGACCCGCGATGGGTCAAAGCGCTCAGGATGGCACTCGAAAACCAAACGGGCGAAGACGAGACCGAGGAAGAGGAGACCGAGGAAACGGAAGAGGCGAAGCCCGAAGAGAAACCAGCCGCAGCCAATCCAGACGCGAAGTCCAAACTTGCCGACCTGACGCCAGAAGAAAAGCAGGTGATGCAAGCGCATATCGAGCAGGTTTATCAGAGGGCGAAACAGGTAAACAACGGGATTTACCACGAACATTTTTGCTCGTCCTTAGCCAAGGCACTGGAATGCCCTCCCGAGGAAATGGGGCGCCTCAATGATGTCGTAGAGATTTTGGAGTATGGTGCCCAGAACCTCCTCCAAACCGCATTACCGGGCCTCGTGACCGAATATATGCAGGCCAATTTTGCGCCGCAGTTCGGAGCGATTCTGGAAAGTTATGCACCTGGCTTGGCCGACAGCTTCCGGACCGCAACGGTCGAGAACACCTGGCATGACGTGTGCGACATGGAAGAGTTTAAGGACGCCCATCTGCCTCGATTCGGCACGCCGGAATTTCAGGAGGCCGCGCAAAAGGTTCACGCTGCGAATCCGTGGCTCAATGACTTTGACCCAAAGGGGCCTGACGGGAAACTTTTGCCAGTCTTAGAAGCCCTGCGAGTCCGGGCTGTAGTCACGGCAAGATTGCTAGCCGGAGAGCGCATGTCGCCAAAAGTGATGGCGGAGAGAATTGCCGACGCAGTGGAAACGGGCAGGAAGAGCGCTGAGCGCAGCACGCGCCGCGTTTCTGCCTCGCGAGTCCTGAGAGGCGGAAGAACTGCCGGCGAGTTGGGTAAATCCGAAGGAGGCGAGCGTGAGTCACTCATGGACGCGTGGCGCCGTGGCGGCGGAGGAGGTGCGCTGTGATTAAAACACCCGAGGAAACACTCTTGCAGATTCGCGTCGAATGTGAGCGCCTAATCAATGACGGCACGTATGCGCTGGAGTTCCCGCTCACTACAGAGGACGAAGAAACGGACTCGGCCGAGGCCCGGACTGGCTTGGAAAGGGCAGTCAGCGCGGCCAAGGTACTTCTGGCTTACCTTGATGCCAGTTACGACTTTGTCGCCGGCTCAGCCGAGCCAAAGGAGGGAATATGCCTCGGATAGCGGCTGGCATCGAGCCTACCGAGAGGGATGCTGCCTTCGCGATCAACGACCTCGCAAACCAAATACAGGTCTTGTGTTACTACCTGAGCGAAGAAAACATCGCTCAAGGGACAATTCGGGCTTGCTGTAAGGCGTATCGCGTGCTGAAACCAATCGTTCTCTCTTACTACGGTGACAACCACACTCTTGTCTGGGATGCGCCCACATATAAATTTGCAAAGGCAAAACGATGCTGAAAACATTTCTCATTCCTGAGCAGGGACTGAACGCGATGTACGCAAACGGCACGAGACATCTGGTTATCGCCAAAGGTCTGTACAGCACAAGCGATCCCGAGCAGCAGATTTTCTTGCGTTATTACCCTGGCATCACTTTGATTTCTACGGAACCGGACCAACCGAAGAGAATGCCTGACAATGCGTTCCCGCCAGTGCAGCCGGTGATTGTGACCAACACCCCAGGCCTACAGATGAAGGAAAAGCAGACTCCTACCAGTGGGAGAATCACCGCGGGGAAGAGTTACGAAAATGAACTCTCTTAATGATGCGGGACTTGAGCCATTCTCTTCTGCTCAAGATACCGCGAGGTTCTTGTGCATCAGTCGTCGGCATCTGCTCGTGATGGCTCGCCGCGGAATGCCGGGCGCCTACAGCCTGGGGACGGGTTCTACGCGGAAGTTGTGGGTGTTCCGTCTGTCTGAAGTTTCTCAGGGGATCGTCGGGGATAATCACAGCAAACCAACATTCCGGCGCGATAGAATGGCGTCGGCAGTCCCCGCTGAATAGGAGAGAGGGCTATGGCCTATCAGCAGGGATCTTTAAGAAAGGCGTACCGCAAGGCCGGAGATGTTTGGTTACTGCGGTACAGAACGACTAAGCCGGACGGCACTCGCGTGGAAAATACCATCACGGTCGGACCTGTTTCAAAATTTAAGAACGAGTCTGACGCACGGCGCGAGGCAGCGAGGTTGGGTTTACTCGCCGAGATCAACGCCGAAGTTCAGACGAGGCGCATTGCGTTCGAGGCGCTCGCTGAGCACTACCTAAAGGCTGACTTCGGCGATGGCGCCGTTCGGAAGAAGTCAGCAACGACAATCCCAATTGTCCAACATTACGTTCGCGACTACCTCGTTCCAAGGTGGAAAGACGCGGTCGCGGAAGAAGTTAAACCTTACGAAATTCAACTCTGGCTGCTGTCGCTAAACACTCGCGCCGAAGACCCCTTGGCGTGGCCAACGATCGCAAAGATAAAGGCGATCATGAACCGCGTCTATAAGGTCGGAATGCTTCACGATCTGGTCTCAAAAAACCCTGTGCAATGTGTCGAAACCCAGAGTAAGTCCAATTACCGGGCGATCGACATAACCCCTCAGCAAACGCTGGCCATCTTGCAGCGGATGAAGAGCCAATTGCATTACGCTCTGGTGCTCACTTGCGCCGCGACGGCGCTCCGGGCATCAGAACTTCTGTCCTTGCGCTGGTCGGACATCCTCTGGAATGAAGACCGTATCCAGGTTTCAAAGCGATGGGCCAAGGGTGCAGACGGGGAAACCAAGACCGAGGCATCGGACGCCTATGTCCCGCTCCATTCATTATTGGCTGGACATTTGCGAGAGTGGAAACGCCAGACGCCACACCCGAAGGAGACAGACTTTGTCTTTCCTTCACTCACGGCAAATGGGAGGGTGCCTATGTGGGCGTGCAATTTCGTGGCCGACTATCTACGACCGGCCGCGATCGCCGCTGGCGTAGACATTCCAACTGGCAAGCGGTTCGGATTGCATAACCTTCGTCACAGCCTATCGAATTGGCTGATAACGAAGAGCAAGACTGATCCAAAAACCGTGCAAGAACTTCTGCGACACGCTAATGTCCGGACTACGCTCCAACTGTACGCGCGGTCAGACAGCACCGAAACACGCGCGGCACAGGGCGTGTTCCTTGACGCGGTGGGGATTTCGCAGGCCACTGCCTGAAAAGGCTGTGGATTGGGTTGTGGATTGGATCAATTAAGCCAACATTCCATAAACCGTTTGGAATGAATGGCGGGGACGACGGGACTCGAACCCGCGGCCTCTGCCGTGACAGGGCAGCGTTCTAACCAACTGAACTACGTCCCCCCAAACCACACTACTTGACCTTGACACCCTGGTACCACAACTTACCTCAGCTCATGATGCGCGAGGAGAAGGCGGTCAGCACCGATCCTGCAATGGCGGGTGAACCTGCAAAATAATCTTAACATAGCAAATCGGATGGGGTCGCTCGCGAGCTAAAATCGCGGGCAAAATTCTCCCACACATCTTTGGATGTGACTTGCGGAACTGGCATCTTTTTCCCTTAGCCCTGATACTGTGTGTTGATCCTTATCACAATTTGCAACCCGCGAACCGGCGGTTAAAGCGAATGAAATGAACGACTCGAAATCCAACATCGCCGCTTCGGCTAAGGCAGTGCGACGCTTTCCCCGGTATCCCGCCGATTTTCGCCTTTCCGTTCAACTCTTCAGGCCGACAGGTTCTATCTCGCTGTGGGGACTTTGCAGCGAACTCGGCGAAGATGGCATCAGCGGCACTCTTACGGGAGAGCTCAACATCGGCGAAGTCGTCTCAATGGAGATCTCAGTGCCGGCCATCGGTTGTGCTCTGAAACTTCGCGCCATCGTTCGCTATTGCGACGGATTGCGCCACGGCTTCGAGTTCCTGGCAGTTGAATCGCAGCAGCGCGAGGCGCTTCATCGCATCTGTGTCTTGCTTGCCAACACCCTCTGATCCATACTTCAGCTCCCACGAATTTAAACACCCTAAGAGGATCGATCTTTACAAAAATGTGAAGTTTGCAGGGCAACTCTTAGGAGTTTTATTCCGTCTTGTTCGGAGTGGGGAGCTCCCAAACTGTTTTCGCATCACGACCAAAGGCCTGACACTTGGACGGTCTCCACAGCACTACCGTATAATTGCCGTTTTCCATACTCCCACTGACTGAGGTAGAGGAGATTTTTCGCTCTTATCAGGATTGCCCTGCCGCGCTCAATCGCGCGCACGGATGGGGCTCGCACGACCCCATCCCCAGGGGCCGATGCCGTTCATTCTTCAAAGCTTGGCGCGTCCTCCGCGGCCCCTTGCAGCTTCTGTTCCTGGTCGCCCTCTTGCTTTCCTCCTTGGTTAACGGCCAACAGGAACTCATTGCCGGAATCCAGGTGCACGGCAACCGCCGCATCCCGGCAGATACGATTCGGGCTCGCATCTTCAGCCGGCCCGGAGACGTCTACGACGAAGCTGCTTTAGAACGCGACTTTAACTCTCTGTGGAACACCGGCTATTTCGAAGATATTCGCTTCGAGCGCGAAGAAAGCCCCAAAGGCTGGATCATCCACATTTATGTTAAGGAACGTCCAACCATTCGTGAGATTAACTATGAAGGGTTGAACTCGGTCTCCAAGAGCGATGTGCTCGACCGCTTTAAGGACGCCAAGGTTGGTTTGTCAGTGGAAAGCCAGTACGATCCCACCAAAGTGAAGAAAGCAGAAGTTACCATTCGGCAACTGCTTTCTGAGCATGGCCGGCAGTTTTCCACCGTGCGCACCGAGGTTCGCCCCATCCCGCCAGCCGCAGTCAGCATCACCTTCGTCGTCAAGGAAGGTCCCAAGGTAAAGGTCGGCAAGATTACGTTCACTGGCAATGAGCACGTCAAGAGCCGCATTCTGCGCAATGCCATGAAGAACTTGAAGCCAATCGGCATTCCGCATTCGATATTCCTGGAGAACCTATTTTCCAAGACCTACGACGCCACCAAGCTTGATGAAGATACCGAGCGCGTGCGCGCTGAATTCCAGAACCGTGGCTACTTCAAGGCGTTGGTCAACGAGCCTAAGACTGTCATCCACGACACCGGTCACAAAGGCTTTCATATTCCTCTGCTCCAAAAAGGCCCCGGCAAGGCCGTCGACATCACCATGCCCATCGAGGAAGGCGAGAAATACCGTTTGGGTGAAATCACGTTTAAAGGCAACAAAGCGGTCACAAACACGACCGCCTTGCGCAGCCTGTTCCCGATCAAGGATGGCGATGTCTTCGACCGCAGCAAAATCGCCAAGGGCCTTGAAGCCCTCGGCAAGGCCTACGGCCAGCTCGGTTACATCAACTTCACCTCGGTGCCTGAAACGCGGTTTGATGAGGACAAGAAGCTCATCTACATCGATCTTGATCTGGATGAGGGCAAGCAGTTCTACGTGCGCCGCATCGAGTTCCAGGGCAACACGACCACGCGTGACAAAGTCATTCGCCGTGAAATTCTGCTTGAGGAAGGCCAGATTTACAATCAGCAGCTATGGGAATTGAGTTTGCAGCGCCTGAACCAGTTAGGGTTCTTCGACAATCTCAAGCCCGACGATCCCAGTACCACCGAGCGTCACTTGAACGAGAAAGAAGGTACCGTGGACCTGCTGCTCAAAGTCAAGGAAAAGGGCAAGAACAGTATTTCGTTGAGCGGCGGCGTGAGCGGACTCGCAGGCACATTCATCGGCTTGGGATATAGCACCAACAACTTCCTGGGCCGCGGCGAAACTTTCAGCATTCAGGCGAATATCGGCAGCTTCGAACGAAGTATCACCTTTGGCTTTACCGAACCTTATTTCATGGACCGGCCCATGTCGTTGGGCTTCTCAGTTTATTTCACAAAATTTAACTTCGATCAGGCGCGTCAAGCCGCGCTGTATACCGGACAGGAAGTAAATCTTCCGTCAGCTTTGCAAGAGAATCTGCAGAATTACACGCAATCCAGCAAAGGCTTTACCATCAGCACAGCGTACACTCCCCGGCGGTCATTCCGGCATTTTGGATTGTCGTATCAGTTGGACGATTCCTCAATCGTAGCTCTCACCACTGCCTCCCAAACTCTGTTCAATTTCCTGGCGTTCAGCGGAATCAGCGGCCCCAACGCCTTAAACGGCATCATCACCAGCAAAATCACTCCCAGTTACAGCAAGAGCACGCTCGACCGCGCTCTGTTTCCTCACAGCGGTACCAGCGTTTACGCCGGATTAGAAGTGGCCGGCCTCGGCGGCACCGTACGGACCGTTCGTCCAGTCGCAGAATACAAACATTTCATTCCTGTGCAGAAGCGACGCAACACCATCGGATACCGCATCACCGGATCGTTCTTGACCGGCTACGGTGGCCTGGTTCCCCCGCCATTTCAACGCTTATACGATGGCGGCGAGAACGATCTGCGAGGTTTCGATATCCGCACCATATCGCCGGTCGCCTTCTTGCCCACGACTACCAACACTCCATTGCGCAATCCGGATGGAACGATTGTCCCCAAGAATCCGGCCAATCCGCTGCAAGGAAACTACACAATTCCAATCCCGGTAAACCAGATCGTGTTTCCGGGCGGCGACTTGAGCATCGTGAGCAACCTCGAATATCGCTATACCATCGCCGGTCCCGTAAGTCTCGCCCCGTTCATCGATACCGGCGTCGAACCCATTCTGCGCGATTCACAACTGAAGATCACCAGCACCCAACTCAACTTGCTTGACAGCACAATCTTCGGTTGCCCATCGCTGGGCATCGGCTTCGCCTGTCAGGGCGGTACGACGCAGACTTTTTCCCAATTCTTGAAACCGCTCGGCAGCACGAATTGGGTTCCGCGCATGTCCACCGGCCTGGAACTGCAAGTGTTTCTGCCTGTGATCAACGCCCCTTTCCGCATTTATTACGCCTACAACCCGCTGCGTCTCGACGAGATCGTCAACTCGCCTATTCCCATTACCCGCAGCATGTTCCCGGCGGGCGCAGCCGGTGATTACACCTTCCAGGTAGCCAAAAACGCCTACGGGCCGCCATATCAGCTGCGCGAACCGCGCAAGACTTTCCGCTTTACCGTGGCCACAACCTTCTAGTTGTAAGTTGGCAACCTCGCGTTGACGCTGGGAAAGAGGATTCCTATAATGACTTATCGGCACGCGGACAATTCACAGTTGCGAGTGGGGTTCTTGCTGGCAGCTTTCGGTGTAAGATGATGGGCTTGTAGCCTGCCTTCCTGTTGTGAAATTTGCCTAGCAGCGCCGCTGTGCGGTAAGAAGATCTGAAAATTCTCAGAAAAGGGTCTTAAGGAGTACAAGACTAACCTCATGACAATCAAGTTTTCCCCGTGGTTTCTGGCCATCGCATTGGCTCTTCCTGTTACGGCGTCGGCGCAAACCGGCAGCACGAACGCACCTTTACCCGCAGCTCCCAGCGCCGCCAATTCAGCTGCTGCCAACACTGCCGACCCTGTACCCACAGGCGGAGTTCGCGTCGGCACCATCAATATCGAGCAGGCCATCTTCGCCAGCAACGAGGGCCAGCGCGACTTCGACGCCCTCAGCAAGAAGCTCGAGCCCAAGCAGACTGAGCTGAAGAGCATGAATGACGAAGTCGAGAGCTTGAAGAAACAGCTCAACAACGACAAGCTCACCGAAGATGCCCGTGCCACTCTGGTGAAGCAGATTGAGCAAAAACAAAAAGCGTTGGAGCGCTCTGTGCAGGATGCTCGCGACGACGCGCAAAATCAGCAGAACGAGATCGCGCAGCGCATCCTGCAAAAGATGGCCCCCATCATCGTGAAATACGCTGGCGACAAGGGATTCGGCCTGATCATGGACACTTCGAACCCCTGGCCGCAGGGACCGGTGCTCTGGGCGGGACCGTCTGTCGATATCACCAAGCCTATCGTCGACGCCTACAACATCCAGTCGGGCGTGCCCGCTCCGGCACGACCGACAACCCCTCCGAAGTCGGGTTCGAGTACTGGCGCCAAGCCTTCGGCTCCGTCGGCTAGCAAGCCGAGCGCACCACCGAAACAGTAGCGACACTGCAGTCTGACAAAATGTTCCACAAAGCCGCGTAAATCGCGGCTTTTTATTTCCCGGGACTCCACCCTGACCTGTCATCTCGAGCGCAGCAGAGAGACCTGCTGTTCATCCACATGGCAAGCGCTCGCCCCGTAGCACAGTCGTAACCTGATCCCTCCATCTCTCCCCGCTATAATCAACCCGAGTGGCAACTATCGAACTGGCAAAACGCGTGGCGACGCGTCCCACGTGGGCGGAAGTGTCGCTCGGCACGTTGCGGCAAAACTTCCGCGCCGTGCAGAAGCATATCGGCAATGGCGTGACTATCTGCGCCGTCGTCAAAGCTGACGCCTATGGCCACGGCGCAGTCGAATGCTCACGCGCGCTTGAAGCCGAAGGCGCCACTTGGTTCGGCGTCACCTCGCTCGATGAAGCCATTCCCCTGTGCGAAGCCGGCATTCGCGGACGCATTCTGCTGCTTACCGGCTTCTGGCGCGGCGAAGAAGAAGAGATCGTTCGCCTGAAGTTGACTCCCACGGTCTGGGAGCCAATGCAGATCGAACTGCTCGAAACCGCGGCCTCACAACTTGCCGTCACTCATCCCATTCATCTGAAAGTCGACACCGGCATGGGGCGGCTGGGCATCAATCCCGCCGACATCTCGAGAATTTCTTCCGCGCTCCGCGCCGCGCCGCATCTTGTGGTCGAAGGGCTCTCCACTCACCTGGCATCTTCCGAGGTTCTCGATGCGCCGTCGGTTCCGGAGCAGTTGGCGATGTTCGATAAAGTTCGTCGGCAATTGCGCAACGAAGGCATCGATCCGCCGCTGGTGCACGTGGCGAATACTGGCGCGGTGATTTCTCGCCGCGATTCCTGGAACACCATGGTCCGCCCCGGAGCCGCGCTCTACGGCTACTATTTGCCCTTTGAGCGTGCCGGACGCGAAGTCAGCGGCACCGGCCTGCGGCTCAGTGTGAAACCGGTTTTGACCTGGAAGACGCGCGTGCTCTCGCTGCGCGACGTTCCGGCAAATCAGGCTCTCGGCTATGGCGGAATTTATGTGACCAAGGCTCCGGCTCGGATCGCCGTTCTTCCGGTGGGTTACGCCGACGGCTTCAATCGCGCTCTCTCATCGCGCGGCCGAGTCATCGTGCGCGAGCACTACGCCCCGATCGTAGGGCGCATCTCGATGGACTTGTCTTTAGTGGACGTGACCGGACTGCCCGGAGTCACGGTTGGTGACGAAGTGATTTTGCTCGGCACTTGCGACGGCCTCAGCGTAGACGCGAGCGAGCACGCAGCGCTGGCAAATACCGTCCTCTACGAAATCTTGTGCGGGATTTCGAAAAGAGTGCCGAGAAAACCAGTACCCTAGCCTGCGCGACCCTTTCGGGTCTCGACATATTTGCGCAGAACAGCATTGATCGTGGTTTGATATCCCCTGCCATGCTTGCGAAAAAAGGCCAGCACGTCCGGGTCGAGGCGCAAGGTAATCTGCTTCTTCGGCCCCGGCCAGAGTATCGCCCGTGCGAAGAAATCCGGGCCGACTTCGGGCGCGTCGGAAAGATCAATTTCCGAGTCTTTCATCGCGTCAATACGCTTCCAGTCTGTCCTTGATCGCCTTTTCGTATTCTTTGCGTTCACGAGCCGTTGCCTTTCTCAGCGAGATGATCCTAATGGTGTACTGGTCGGATTGCGTAAAGACCACATGTACTGTACGGCCACGAATCGTGCCGATTCCAATCCAGCGACTCTCGCCATAATCTTCTTTTGTGTCAGGATCTACCACCAGCAAGCCACCGAACATTTCCTCCGCATCGGCGAAGTCAAGGCCGTGCTTGCGAATATTGACCCGGTTCTTGACCGGGTTCCATTCGAACTTCACGGCGGCACCCTGCCTTAAGATAATGTAGCTCCAAATGTAGTTACACGCAAGAGTCGACTCGTTCCGCCTTTCTGTTCGGGCGGAATTCTACACCAGCGGTCTGCGCTTAGGCATGGGCCAAACGGCCCTAGCGCCGTCCATTTCCATTGCCCGCGTCCGAGCCCACCCGTTTCAACCGCGCTAACTCGCGAAACAGTCCGCTCAACTCCTCCACAATCCGCTCGTATTCCTGCCGCTCGGCCGGGGTCAGGCCAGTGAACGTCTCCGACTTCATCAACTCGATTTGCCGCTGAAAGAGTGCGTCCATTTCTCCGGCGATTTGCAGCATACGGCTGCGATTTGAGACGGCGGCAGTTGGCGACTCCATGAGACGGTGCAACTGCCTAGGATCGTATGTCACGTCGGCAGAACATTTGTCAGGCGTTTGTAAAATGCTGTGAGAATTTCGCTCAAGCGCCGCTCCTGAAGTAACCACTCGACGGACGTTACCCCGTGCTCAATGCGAATGCCTGCCGTTCGGTAGCCGCTAGCTATCCGGGCGGCGGGCAGGTGCGATATCGTTAATCAGATGGCCTCTCGCTACGCACGCTGGATGTACGACTGGGAAACCCGGCTCACCTCCGTAGATAACAACCGTGTGGTGCGCCCGCTGGACTGGGGCGTCGAGTGGACCCGCGATTGGCCTTGCCGCAATGGTTATGCCGCCGGACATGTTCCGAGCGACGGCGAACATTTCTTCGCCCAGTTTAATCGGCGGATTCTGGCTGCAAGCGACGAATTTTTTTCTTATCGGCGTCCCGCCGATTTTCGCATTGAGCACGATGAGGTCAAAGTTTTCAGCACGCGCGCCGTGCCCGATCCCAAGCTGGAAGAAAAAGTCCGTGGCACGACCGCCGATTTTCTGCGTTTCACTTCTCCCGTACAAACGCCCTTCCCGGAAAATAACCGGGTGAATGCGCGTTGGTTTCGCGCCCGCGGCAAGCGCGCCGTTGTGCTCTTGCCTCACTGGAACTCTGATGCGATCGCCTACGGCAGCCTTTGCCGCGTGCTGAACCTTTTGGGCATCTCGGTTTTGCGTTTGAGCATGCCCTATCACGACGCTCGCATGCCGGCGGAAATCCAGCGCGCCGACTACGCGGTTTCTGCCAACATCGGACGCACACTCGATGCTTGCCGCCAGGGCGTCATCGACGTGCGCTGTTGCCTCGATTGGCTGGAATCGCAAGGCTACAACCGGCTCGGGATCGTCGGCACCAGCCTCGGTTCCTGCTACGCATTTTTAGCCGCCGCGCATGAACCGCGCATCCGCGTGGCGGCGTTCAATCATGCATCGACTTATTTCGCCGACGTCGTCTGGCACGGCCAATCGACGCGCCACATCCGCCGTGGCTTGGAAACTCAAATTGATCTTGAGCGCCTGCGCGGCCTATGGAGTGCCGTCAGTCCGATGTCCTATTTCCCGCAGTTCGCGCGCTGGCCGAAGAAATCGCTGGTGATTTATGCGGGATACGATCTGACCTTCCTGCCGGAATTCTCGCGCGAAGTTGTCAAAGAATTCGCAGCGCACGGTCTCGACCACAAAGTCGTGGTGTTGCCCTGCGGCCATTACACCACCGGCGAAACCCCATTTAAATATATGGACGGCTGGCAAATCGCGTCGTTCCTGCGAACGGCGTTTGAAAGTTAGTCATCAGCACTCAGCATTCAGCACTTTAATTGGCATCTCGCATTTGGCCTATGAGTTGTTTTCACCGCCCTCCTGCGTGCCTGGTACCGGAAATACTAACTACGCTCTAATGGCCAAATGCAAAGTGCCAAATGCTAAGTGCTTGTTTAGAATAAAAAGCGAGCGGCTGCATCGATGAATTCTTCCATCCAAACTTCTGGGCCTTTCGAAGCCCGCAGGAGCGAATTCCTCCTCAGCACCGACCCCGCCCGCCTCGACCTCGACGCCATTCACGGATTTCTCACCGCAAGCTACTGGGCCAAAGGAATTCCGCGCGAAACGGTGGCGCGGTCGATCGAGAATTCGCTGTGCTTCGGCGTCTACATAAATGGTCAGCAAGTGGCTTTCGCGCGCATCGTCTCCGATTTCGCAACCTACGCCTATCTCGGCGACGTTTTCGTGCTTGAGACATATCGCGGCTGCGGCCTCGGCAAATGGATGATGGAGTGCATTCGCCGCCATCCGCGGTTGCAGGGCCTGCGTCGCTGGACTTTGCTGACCCGCGATGCGCACGGTCTCTATCAGCAATTCGGCTTCACACCGCTGGCGAAGCCCGACCGGTATATGGAACTTCACGATCCCGAAGTGTACGAACGGCTGCAATCAGCTCAAAGCAGTTCTGGAGAAGCGAGATGAAAAATGAGAATGGAATGTCGCGTCCGTTATCTGAAGTCGACCCCGAGATTGCAACTGCGATTGACAATGAAGAGCAGCGGCAACATGCGGGTCTGGAGCTGATTGCGTCGGAGAATTTTGTCAGCGAAGCGGTGCTCGAAGCCATGGGATCGGTGTTCACCAATAAGTACGCCGAAGGCTATCCGGGGAAACGTTACTACGGCGGATGCGAGTTTACCGACGTTGTAGAGAACCTGGCGCGCGATCGCGCAAAGCAGTTGTTCGGCGCCGAACACGCCAACGTGCAGCCGCACTCAGGATCGCAAGCCAACATGGCGGCGTATATGTCAGTGATTCAGCCCGGCGACACGGTTCTCGGCCTGAATCTGGCGCACGGCGGCCACCTGACACACGGCCACCATCTCAATTTTTCAGGCAAGACGTATCGCATCGTTCCCTATGGCGTCACCAAGGAAACAGAAACAATTGATTACGACGATCTCGAAAAGCTAGCGGAAAAAGAGCGACCGAAACTGATTATCGGCGGCGGCAGCGCTTATCCCAGAATCATTGATTTCGCGCGCATGCGGCAAATCGCCGACAAGGTCGGCTCGCTCTTCCTGGTCGACATGGCGCATTTTGCGGGATTAGTAGCGGGCGGCGCGCATCCTTCGCCGGTCCCGCACGCACAAATCGTGACAACAACCACGCATAAGACGCTGCGCGGACCGAGAGCGGGAATGATTTTGTCGAAGCAGGAGCACGCGGCTGCGATCGATAAAGTTGTCTTCCCCGGAGTGCAGGGAGGGCCGCTGGTCCACATCATCGCGGCAAAAGCAGTTTGCTTCCACGAAGCTATGCAGCCAAGTTTCCGCGATTATGCCCGCCAGGTCGTCGCCAACGCCAAAGTGCTGGCCGAAACGCTCAAGGCGGAAGGTTTCCGTATCATCTCCGGCGGAACGGACACTCACCTGATGCTCGTCGATGTTTTCTCGAAAGGCATGCTCGGCAGCGAAGCCGAGAAGGCCCTGGGCGAAGCCAACATCACGGTAAACAAAAACGCAATCCCCTTTGACACAAATCCTCCGCTAAAACCGAGCGGTATCCGTATCGGCACGCCGGCGCTAACCACGCGCGGGATGAAGGAAGCCGAAATGCGCCAGATCGGAAGCTGGATCTCTCAAGTCCTGCACCATCGCACAGATGCTGCCGTCCTGAGCAAAGTGCGGAATCAGGTACTAGAATTGGCCGAGGTGTTCCCGCTTTATCCCGAACGGCGCGCCAAGGAACAAATCGAAGTGAGAGCGTAAAGTCAGATTTTTTCGCAAGCCGTGAATTTGATCAAACCGCAACGCGCGGTTTGCCCTCGATTCGCCTCTCTCAGCGGCTGGCATGCGATTTCGCCCCAGAGTATGCTTAAAACATCATTTGAATAGAATTTGGAGGAGCGCCATGAAACGAGTTCTCGTTGTCCTCGCCCTCTTACTTTCCAGCGCAGCCGCGCTGGGACAAAGCAAGAACCCGGTGTCCGACGTGATTCGGCAGATCCTTCCACGGCGCCAGAAGAACATGATCGCCGCGGCGGAACTGATGCCCGCGGATAAGTACAGCTTCAAACCGACTGCGGATCAGATGACGTTTGCCCATCTGATCATGCACGTTGCCGAATCGAACAATTTTCTTTGCGCTAGGGTCAGTAACTCCGAAGCGCCGAAGAGCGCCAAGCTGAACGAAACCGACGACAAAGAGAAACTGGTTGCCGCGTTGAAAGCATCTTTCGATTTTTGCGCGTCTGCCTTGTCAAAGGACGACGATTCGAAACTGGGCGACACGGTTGAGCTTTTCGGCGGCCAGCAGGCCACCCACGCCTTTGCCTTGTTTGCGATCAGTAACGACTGGGCGGACCATTATGCGGCGGAAGCCCAATATCTGCGGTTAAATGGCATCTTGCCGCCTTCGGCGCAAAAGAAGTAAAGAATCGTTACTGGATTTGGATTAAGCCGGACGCACCTGCCGACGCCGTCGCGGGATGCTGCGGAGCGCGCCAGGAATCGAAGATCGAGACTTGGTGCACGCAGGAGACGGTGCAATGCGGCGCGCAGGATTTTTCCGTCCGGTATTCTCGACGCAGATCGTGCACCGTGTACTTTTCCAGCGGAATCGCAGGATAGCCGCGCTGTTGCGAGCAGTAGTGCACCAGCCCATCCTCACAAATGTAGAGATATCGCGAGCCTGAGCGGCAACGCCACTGGTTCGGTTTGCCTTGCGCGATGTTGTCCTGAAACGCGTTCACCCGGGTGAAACTGCTTTTCTCTAGCGCTTTCATCTCGTGATAGACGCGTCGTTCTTCGTCGCCTAAAGGCTGAAGCTGCCCGTCGCCGTCGTGAATTATACCCACCGTCGAACTGAAACCAAGCTCCAGAGCGCGTTTCCCAATCACCAGAGCATCTTGCGGATTGCTCACGCCACCGCCCACCACCGAATTGATATTCACGTGAAAATCGGCATGCTCGGCCAGATTTTCGAGCTTCTTGTCCAAAACTTTGAGACTTTTTTTCGAGACGTCGTCGGGAGTAACGTTATCGATCGAAATTTGCAGCCACTCAAGACCAGCGCGATTCAGCCGCTGAATGCGATCCGGAACCAGCAAATACCCATTCGTGATCAGCCCAGCGATCATGCCATTTTTGCGGATGCGCCGGATGATCTCATCGAGCTCCGGGTGCAGCAAGGGCTCTCCACCGCTGATTGTGATTACAGCAGTGTCCAATTCCCCCAACTTGTCGACACGGCGAAACATTGTTTCCGTTGGGACGGGTTTGGAAAAATCATCGAACTCGTTGCAATACTCGCAGGCGAGATTACAGCGGCGAATGGGGATGATGTGGGCAAGCAAAGGGTGATCGGTCGAGGCTAACGCCCGAACGATCATTTTGGCGCCCCGCAAATTGCGATGCAGCGCCTTTACGCGTCGACGCAGGGCTGTAGCTGAAGAGGGCATCTGATTATTTTCATTAGACCACATCGGAAGGTGAAACTCCTACGAGTTGCAGCAATTGGCGAAATTGCGGGATTAATCAGCAAGAATCGAGGGAAAACGGTCGTCCCGCTCGTTGATCTACTTCGCCACAGCCGCGTCGAACAAGTTCAAGAATTGCAGCTTCTTCTCTGCCGGCAAAAACGAAGCCTCAAACGAATTCCGCGCCAGCTCTCGCAAATGCTCATCCGTGAATCCGAAGGCATCCTGTGCAAGCTGAAATTCGCGATTCAGCGACGTACCAAACATCGCCGGATCATCGGTGTTGAGCGTGATCATCAGCCCATGATCGAAATAATTCCTTACCGGATGGTCTGCTAGAGACTGGCAGCATCCTGTCCGCAGATTGCTGCTCAGGCAAATTTCAATTGGAACTTGGCGTTTGGAAAGCTCCTCCACCAACTCTGGATCCTGCCATGCGGTGAGCCCATGGCCGATACGTTCGGCGCGCAGATTAAGCGCGCCCCAGATCGATTCCGGCCCGGCGCTTTCACCTGCGTGAGCCGTGATCCGAAGACCGTTTTCCGCCGCGTAGACATAAACATCGCGAAACAACTCGGGTGCGGCTTGCCGCTCATCTCCGCCAATTCCAAAACCAACCATGCTCGGACGTTTATGACGCACTGCCAGTTCCGCGACTTGCCGCGCTTTTTCCGGACCGAACTGACGCACAGCATCAAAAATCCACAAAAGCGAAATGCCAAAGTCGCTCTCACCACGCAGCCTTCCACGTTCCAGTCCTTCAAAGATCTCGTCGAAATCCTGCTTGCGCCATAAGCAGACGCCAACCGACACATAGACTTCGGCATGAACAATGTTCTCGGCTTTGAGTTTCTCCATCAGCCGATAGGTGATGAGTTCGTAGTCGGAGGGTGATTGCAAATCCTCCGTGACCTCTTTGAACGCCATCAGGAATCCGCGAAAGTCCGCATACTGATAAAGCCGCTCGACATCAGCCAGCGTGCTCTCCTTCCCGTGCTCCCGGCGGAGTTCCAGCAACGTCGCAGGATCGATGGAACCTTCGAGATGCAGATGCAACTCAGCCTTGGGAAGCTGGCTGATGAAGCTTGAGGGACGAAGTTCGGAAGTTAATGCCATGCTCTTAACATTGTAAAGTTTTGGCGCTGACGTTTGTCAGAGACTCAGAGGATGCTGCTGACGGGCGGGAGCTTATTTCCTCGCGAACTCGCTGCGATGGCGGCTGTACAACGTATAGATCATGAGTCCGAGGACGAGCCACACGACAAAGCGAATCCAGGTGATGACAGTCAGCCCCATCATCAGCCCACCGCACAGAACGATCGAAATCAGCGGGAACCACGGCACCAAGGGGACGCGGAAAACCCGTTTGCGCTCGGGCTGCGTGCGCCGCAGGATGATCACGCCCAGCGAGACCAGAGCAAAGGCAAACAAGGTACCGATATTCGAGAGATCCGCGGCATCGCTAATGGCGAAGATTCCGGCGGGTATGCCCACGGCAAAACCAGCGATCCACGTCGACCAATGCGGCGTTTTGAATTTAGGGTGAACCGCGGAAAACAGTTTCGGAAACAGACCATCCCGAGACATGGCATACCAGATTCGGGCCTGGCCGTATTGAAAGACAAGCAATGACGAAATCATGCCCATCAGCGCGCCAATCACGATGACCGATTGCGACCAACGGCTCGCGCCAAGATGCTGCAAGGCATAAGCGACCGGAGCCTCGGCGGCATCGCCGGAAACGAAGGTCGTGTACTTCATCATGCCGAGTAGCACGATTGAAACGCCCACGTATAGCAAAGTACAGACGATCAGCGACGCGATAATGCCAAAAGGCAAGTCGCGTTGTGGATTGCGCGACTCTTCTGCCGCGGTTGAAACCGAGTCGAATCCGATATAGGTAAAAAAAACAATTGCTCCGCCGGTCACAATGCCACTGAATCCCGAGGGGGCAAAGGGCTTCCAGTTTCCGGGATTGACCAACGCACCGCCAACCACTAAGAAAACGAGGATGGCGCCGATCTTGATTGCGACCATGACGTTGTTCGCTTCCGCCGATTCCCGAATCCCGCGCACCAACAGAATCGTCAGGACGAAAATAATCAGAAAAGCGGGGAAATTAAAGTATGCGCCGGTCCAGTGCCCTGATTCCCAGACCGGTGTCGACCATTTATCGGAGAGATTAATGCCGAAAGACGCGAGTTGGGCTTTGCTATAGGCACCGAAGCCGATGGCCACGACGACATTGCTGACAACATACTCGAGAATCAAGTCCCAGCCGATGATCCAGGCAAAAATTTCGCCCAGCGTGGCATAGGAGTATGTATAAGCACTGCCCGCGATCGGAATCATCGAGGCCAGCTCTGCATAACAGAGGCCCGCAAAACTGCAGGCCAGCGCCACCAGGAAAAACGAGATGGCAATCGACGGACCGGCAGGGGGTCGACCGTGCATGAGCACGCTGGCCATGCCCCCACCACGCAGCAGGTTCACCAGCAGATCGAGTACCTGCGCATGCAGGATGGACGGCGCTTGAAAATATTCTCCCGCCGCTGCCGTGCCAGTCAGCACGAATATTCCCGAACCGATCACGGCGCCGATGCCCAAGGCCGTCAGCGACCATGGCCCCAACGTTTTCTCCAAACGCTGTCCCGGAGCCTCGGATTCGGAGATCAGCTTATCGATCGACTTGCAGCAAAAAAGCTGATTCTCCGATGTGCGAACCGAGTTGGGAGGCTTCGTGGCTGATTCTGGCAATGGACCTCTGGAAATTCGGCTCTTAGCTACTAGCTCTTAGCCATTAGCTAAACAATCTTGGTCCCTCGGCCAGACTGAAGGACTAAGTGCCAATGGCTAATGCTAATTGCCCCTGTTAGCGTTTCGCCTGGCCGCGCACCAGCTTCTTTACTTTGCGCTTCTGCGAACCACGGGCGTATTCCCTCGGCTTCAGCGGCTTTTCTGTCTTGCGCTTCTTGCGCGCCGTGCGCCGGGCTTTTTTGCGTTCATCTTTGCTCAGACTTTTCGTGTTTGCCATGTATGAATCCTAAGATTTGTAAATTTGGTAATTGGTAATTTGAAATTTGGCAAGAATTACCAATTTCAAATTACAAATTGCCAACCCCTTCACACCGGCTCCAACTGGGCGTACTTCTCTACCAACTTCTTCAAGCCGAACCTGGGGAATTGTACCGTAATCTTGGCTTCGTCGCCTTCTCCTTCTCGCTGATAAACCATCCCTTCGCCATATTTCGGATGCCGCACCTTCTGCCCAGGGCGAAATCCCTTCTTCCCTTTTGGCGTTTCGACCGGAACTTTGGGGACGGTAAACTTCTTGCCCCTCGAGGCAAAGAACTCAGCAATATTGTCAATCGAATTATATTTTGGGCCAGCATAAACGGGCTTTGGCTGGCGCGGTCGACGTCGATCGACCCAGTTGGCGCTCTGATCTTCATCTTCGTAGGCGTAGTGAACTTGCGCCTGCGGAGCGGACGCGCCTCCCCGCGCAGAAGCGTGAGCACGGCGAGCCGTTCCCAGCTCTTCGATTAACTCTCCTGGCACTTCCTCCAGAAATCGCGATGGTATGCTCGCTTCCGGCAAATCCGTGCCGTACCGCCGCCGGTAAACTGCGCGGGTCAGGATCAGCGTGTCCATCGCCCGCGTCATGCCGACATAGCACAGACGCCGCTCTTCTTCGATGTCGTCCGGTTGCAGGAACGTCCGCGAGTGCGGAAACAAACCTTCTTCCAGCCCGCACAGAAAGACCAGGGAAAACTCCAAACCCTTGGCCGCATGGAGGGTCATCAGCGTAACCTGCGCGCGCTCATCATAAGCGTCGACATCGCTGACCAAAGCGGCGTGGTCGAGAAACTGATCGAGAGTCTCCCCACGGTCTTTTGAATCCAGGGCTGCATTCACCAGTTCGCGTAAATTCTCGATTCGCGAATAAGCTTCCGGCGTGTCTTCCGCTTCAAGCTGTTTGATGTAGCCAGTGCGATCGATGAGAAATTTCAGGATTTCCGCGGTATTCGCGGGGCCACCAGGAGTGCGGAAGGCACCGTCTTCCGTGGCGTCGGAGCCCTCGGTCGCGTCGTCAGCTCCGTTATGATTCGTCACCGGATCAGGAGTGAAAACGCCAAAATCAAAGGAGATGTTCTCCCCTTCTTCCGCTGGGTTGAACTCAACCTCCGTATCAGGCTGCGGCGACTCGGTCGACGTGGGGACAGCCGCCCTCGGCTGTCCGGGGGAGCGAAGCTCCGCAGCTTCTGCCGTCTCCTCCAGCCTTTCAACATAAGTTCCCGCTAGCATCGCTCGTGCATCTTCGATCAAATCGCGAAAAGCCCTCAATGCGCTCAAGGCGCGCTGCGGCAACAGCTGCCGTTTGATCGTTTGACCAACAGCTCCCCAAAGCGAGACGCCAGCTTCCAATGCCACTTGCTCCAAGGTTTCAATCGTCGTCTTACCGATCCCGCGCACCGGCGTGTTGATCACGCGTAACAAAGAAATCGAATCATCCACGTTGTGAATGACCTTGAGGTAGGAAATCATGTCTTTGATTTCCGCGCGCTCATAGAACGAGAATCCGCCGACCACGTTGTATTTCAGGCCGTAGCGCCGCATCGCTTCTTCAAACAATCGCGATTGGGAATTCGTGCGATAGAGCACTGCCGCCCGGCGCGTCTCGCCCTCGTCCGCCGCTTCTCGCAAGTAGCGAGCAACATAATCGGCCGCAAAGAGCGCCTCGTTCTCACCGTCCGGCGCTTCGTAGTAGCCAATCTTCGAGCCACCCTGCCGCGCAGTCCAGAGATTCTTGCCTTTGCGTTTGCGGTTATTCGAGACAACGGCCGATGCTCCCTGCAAAATGTTCTGGGTGGAACGATAGTTCTGTTCCAGGCGAACAATCTTGGCCTCGGGAAAATCACTTTCAAATTCCAGAATGTTGCGGATGTCGGCTCCGCGCCATGAATAGATCGATTGATCTTCATCTCCCACAGCGCAAACATTGTGGCGCGTTCCGGCCAGCAGGCGCATGAGTTCATACTGCGGACGATTCGTGTCCTGGTACTCATCCACCAGAATGTATTGAAAACGCCGGTTGTAATATTCGCGAACCTCGGGCACGGCTTTCAGGAGCCGCACCGCTTCGAGTAGAAGATCGTCAAAATCGAGCGCGTTGGCTTTGACTAACTCTTTTTTGTACTCCGCGTAAATCTGCGCCACCCGCTCTGTTTTAGGGTCAGACGAATTCAGGTAGACTTCCTGCGGATCGAGCATGTGGTTCTTGGCCCAGGAGATTCGTCCCAGGACGTTGCGCGGGGTAAGTTGCTTGTCGTCGACCCCCAGCCGCCGCATTGCCGCCTTCACCACGTTCTGCTGATCGGCCTCGTCGTAGATCACGAAATCTTTGCGATAGCCCTTGCCGCCGATCTGCAAGGTTTCAATGTCGCGGCGCAACAGCCGCACGCAAAACGAGTGGAAGGTGGAAATCAGAGGCTTAGCGAGGGTCCGCGCTCCGACCAGCGATTCAACCCGGCTGGCCATCTCAGAGGCAGCTTTGTTGGTAAAGGTTACCGCCAGAATCGAGTCCGGTTGTACGCCCACGCCGTCGATCAGATGTGCAATGCGGTAGGTGATGACACGGGTCTTGCCGCTTCCGGCTCCCGCCAGGATAAGCACGGGGCCATCGACTGCCTCGACGGCTTCGCGTTGCTGCGGATTCAGTTTGTTCAGGTACGACGACAAGGTTGCGGGCACTCGTGATTAGTTGGGTCTGCTGCCGACGGCCGGCGCGTCCATAGCGCGATGCGCTTTGCACTCGGGACAAGGACAATTGTCACGCAGGTACTGCCAAGAATAGATGCCGTGCTGGTGGCCATCGTTCCAGGAGAAGCGAATAGCGTACTTGCCGACGGGCTCAACCTCGGTCGGCCGCGCCGCCGCCTTGAACATCGGCAACGCACCCGCGATCGGCTTAAGCGGATCGCCCGGCTGACGACCGTCCTTCTCTCGCTCTTCGTTGCACAGGGCACAAGGGCAGGCATCCCGCAGGAAGGGAAAGCTGTAAGAACTGCGATGACCGTCCTTCCACTCGACTTCAACGCCGGTCCCGGTGGTGACATTCACCTTAACGGATTTAGGGTCTGCGATAGGGTCCATAATCGTGCCGCCGCTGGCGGCGAGCCAACCCTCTAGTATCGCAGAAATGCACGCGCAAGAAG
>DATJOJ010000023.1:0-2057 GCA_035507035.1 Terriglobales bacterium
CATCGTCGGCACCGCTCGCGGCGTTCCCGATGTCTCCTCCGATTCAAACCCCTACACCGGAGTTTGGGTGTGGGACAGCAACTACTTTGAAGAACTCGGCGGAGGCTGGTTCATTGTGGGAGGCACCAGCGTCGCAACTCCGACCTTGGCTGGAATTGTCAACCGTGCGGGCAGCTTCGCTGCAAGCTCAAATGCGGAACTGACTAAAGTCTATGCCAACCGGGCGTCCACCGCGGACTTCCACGATATCAGCGCGGGTGATTGCGGGCCTTACGCAGGCTATACGGCAGTCACGAGCTGGGATCCGTGCACGGGCGTAGGCAGCGACCACGGCTACACCGGGAAGTAAGCCATCGGGCTCAACCGACCAACGAATCCAAGAACCCGCCTTCGGGCGGGTTTTTCATTTGCTTCCCGTGCTCACAGAACGCGATTCGCGTCCTTCACTCGGTGGATAGTTTTGCCTTTTGCTTCTGCGTGCTTCTTTGCGGCGCATCCTGGCCATCCATTCCCGCGAATACATGGTGCCGCGGCACTTCGGCGAACCGCAATGGCAGGGAGCGGGATCTTCATCGTCGTAGAGGTTGTAATCCCACACCAGTTCTTCCCCGGCATCGATGTCGCGTAGCGCGAAAATCCATACGCGGCCTTTGATCTCGTCCACTTCGCAGTTGGGATCGCAGGAATGGTTGAGATACGCACCCAGCCCCTCGCCGTCAATTACAGTCTTTCCATCCTCGAGGCCATACAAATAAGTGCGCGGCGCTCCGTCATATCGCCGGTCGGCTTCGTCCGGGGTGATACGACGCCCCGCGTACTCCACGATGCGCGCGCCTTTGCGAATCGGCGTAGTCGTGAAAACGCCGACGGCATGAATAGAAGATGGGCGAACGGCCAAGGGCATACAACTAATCTCGCACGATTATGCCGCTTTGAAAATGAGGAAAATTACCGGGCGCGACTATCACGCCAAGAGTATCGCGTCCTTTGCGAGCACTGAGGGACCTGTCGTGCTGAAGTCTAAACTGCTGCCGCATCGCGCGATTCAATGGCCCGCCTGATCTCTGTGAGTCAACTGGGAGTCGAATCTCGCCAGATCGTTTCCGATCAGCTCATCGATCAGCTCGATCACGCCGTCGCCCTCAGGCCTGTCGAGAACGACATCCGCGTGCTCTTTCAAGGCTGGAAGAGCATTGGCGACGGCAACGCCGCATCCCGCCGCACGCAGAAAGGGATGATCATTTTCCGCATCGCCAACAGCAACCACGTTGTGCGCCGAAAGGCCAAGTTCTTGCAAGGCGGCAGCAAGCCCCGTCGCTTTGTTGACTCCGGACGGCAGCACCATGATGGACCGTTTGTTGAACGTGACCTGCAGGTCGAGACCGAGATCGCGAATAGCTTCAAACACCGCCTCCTCGTGTGGATGCCACGAAGCCACGACCGCGCGTCCGGGCACGAAGGGAATATTTCTTTCCCGAAGCAGCGCCAGAAAATCCGGATTGGGGGCGTCGCATAAGAGCTTCTCTTCGCGAGTAGTGGGACTATAAAGCAGACCTCCGTTTTCCACGACAACGCGCTCGAAGAGGTCAAATCGCGAAAACACGGTCGCAAGATCCGGCATATGCCGGCCCGTCACTAGGATCAGTTTCCGTCCGGATGCGCGCAGCCGCTCAACGGCGGCAATGCTCTTTTGCTGGACATGACCTTCGGAGGCGAGTGTGCCGTCGTAATCGGTCGCCAGCAGCAGAAAGCGCATGCAACTTGGATGCTAACAGAACGGCGAAGGAGCACCCATCAGAGGCAACCGGATCAATCGCGCTGAACCTTGTCGAAAACGATTGATTTTGCCGCCACATACTAGCTACTCGACAATATCGGAGCTTTTGGGCGCTCGCGTGTTCTCCATTGGAAAGAAGAACAGCAAGATGCTAGCTTACTCAGCCACCCGTTTGGCCAGTGCTGTGATCAGCCTGGAAAGTAGCGGATATTGAAGGCATTCTGAGTTACGCATGGGCCTGCGGCCCACCCATTGACATGAAAATGGAGTTGAGTGGTGC
>DATJOJ010000024.1:0-2078 GCA_035507035.1 Terriglobales bacterium
GACCAGACTATCGCCGCAATGAAGATGCGCTTGCAAGGATTTGACTACTCGGATGTACATTGGCCAAAGGTCGCAGAAGAAGCTCAAGGTCTAAGCCAAGCAGAGATCATGGGCGCTGCGGAAGACGCAGCTCGAACTGCAATTCTGGATCACGGACCTGAAATACATGACTCAGACTTGCGGGCGGCCATTGCCGCGCGGAGAAGTCAATCACAGTAGTATTGTTCGATGGCAGACGCACAATTTCCGCACATCGTCGTCCGAAATGTCTCGCGAGGAGAGAAATTTGCGCGGCCGGGCACGGGCGGTGCGCGGCGCCTTCCTTCGCGCGTCCCCGACCGACAAGCACACGCTACTAGGTTACTGCAGCAGTTACAGGATTCTCAGAATGCTGCGAGTGAAGCGCTCACCCGTCGTTCCAATGTTTTAACTCAAGCCCAAAACGGCATTTATCTGGCCATCGAAAGCCGCGCAGCGGAACCTCTTCTCGCAGAGCGACTCGAACGGAGAAAAAAGAACATCGAGTTACTAGCAGTAAAGGAGGAGGCGGGTCGTACAACGGCAACGGTCTTCGTGCCTGAAAGTGCTCGAGACTTCTTCCCGAAAGCCATCGAAGATTACCGCACCAAAGACGAGCCACGCGCGAAAGAACCTGAGCCGAAAGGACGCAGGCTGGTGGAGGGCATCGGTGATATTCATTTGGCAGGTCTTCGTGATCTATGGATTGATCCACCGGAGCAATTTCCTGCCGCCGCGGAAGTGATTGACTGGGAAGTGTGGCTTCGCCCATCGGCATCAGACCGATTCCGGGTCGCTGCGATGGAAGCTGGTGTTGTCTTCGGCGCACATCCGTTGGTCTTTCCTGAGGACGTCGCGCTGTTCGTTAGATCGTCGCCAGATGCATTGGCACACTTGAACGAGGCCACCTTGAGTATTTCCCGACTCGCTCGTTCGAAGAGAATGGCGGAATTTCTAATGGCTGCCGCTCCGGATCAGCAAGGCCGTGCGATGGATGAGTTCCTCGGGAGGGTTGCTCTTCCGGAAGCTCCGGGGAACTCGCTCTGCATCCTCGACACTGGAATTAACCGTGAACATCGTCTGCTGGCGCCAGTAATTGCGGTTGCCGACTGCCACGCTTATCGTGACGAGTGGGGCACCGGCGATCATCATGGTCACGGGACGGCGATGGCTGGCGTATGCGGATATGGTGATCTCGCGTCTGCGATAGGTAATGGCCAGCCTGTTTCTGTGCCGTATCGAATGGAGTCTGTGAAGATATTTCCTCCAGTTGGCCAAAACCCGCACGAATTGCTCGGTGCGATCACTGCTGGTGGGGTTGCGAAAGTAGAGATTGCTCAACCTCATCGCAAACGAGTCTTTTGCATTGCGACGTCGACAGATGAAGACTCTCCCCACAGGGGCCATCCAACCTCATGGTCCGCTGAACTCGATCAGTTATGCTTCGGTTCTGAAGTTGCTCCAGGCATCGGTCGTCTGTTCTGCGTCGCCGCTGGGAACATCAGGGAACCTCAGCAGTTGAGACACGAACAATACCCAACATTAAATGACCTAAGCGAGATTGAATCGCCTGCCCATGCGTGGAACGCTCTTACCGTAGGTGGAATCACAGAACTTACCCAAATAACTGATCGCACTCGAAATGGATGGGTATCTTTCGCCACTAGAGGTGACCTGTCGCCGAGTACAACGACGGCAACGTGGAACGATACGTGGCCGGTCAAACCCGACGTTGTCATGGAAGCAGGAAACCTTGGTGTGGATCCGGCGGACGGTATCGGCTACGGCTTCCCAGAAGTGAGGCTTCTCACCACTTCGCGGGAATACCCGCAAACGCCGTTCGAGCATTTCGGCGAAACCAGCGCCGCGGCAGCAAACGCCGCGCGTCTCTGCGCCATCGTGCGAAGTCAATACCCCGAATTGTGGCCGGAAACAGTCCGTGCTCTCGTTGTCGATTCTGCTGGCTGGACAAGTGCAATGCTTGGTCACTTACCAGCTAATCCAACCAAAACGGACCACGGGCTTCTGCTAAAGCGGTACGGGTTTGGCGTGCCAGACCC
>DATJOJ010000025.1:0-113767 GCA_035507035.1 Terriglobales bacterium
GAAGTTCGGTTGTGATAACCGCTGAATGCATATAAGCGGGAAGCACTCCTCAAGATGAGATCTCCCAACCCGTAAGGGATAAGAAGGGCCCAGGAAGACTACCTGGTTGATAGGCAGGAGGTGGAAGCGCAGTGATGCGTGCAGCTTACCTGTACTAATCGCCCGTTCGGCTTGACCATAAAATTTACTCGGAACATCAGTCGTTGGTCGTTCGTCGTTGGTCCTTGGTCAGAACCTGGACCGAGACAACGAATAGTCTCACTCCTGCCAGAACTTGGGCGGGGCAGAGATGACGATCAGCGGCTGTGCGCCGACGAAATTCTCGAGTCTTGTCGATTAACGTAATACCCAATCTATTCAGTTGTGAGGCATTGTCCTCGCGATCTTTCAAAAGTTCGCAGCCAGAGTTCTTGGCCAACGACGAAGGGCCAAGGACGAACGACGCTGCTACGATTTGTCGGTGATCACACCGCGGGGGTTCCACCCGTTCCCATCCCGAACACGGAAGTTAAGCCCCGCAGGGCCGATGGTACTGCACGCGAAAGTGTGTGGGAGCGTAGGTCGTTGCCGGCATAAATAAAGGCCACGTTGCGAAAGCAATGTGGCCTTTTCCTTTTAGGGACGCTTTCTCTCAGCAAATTCCATATTGGATTTGAACCAATTTATGCACTGGAATTTTGTTTGGGATTCGTTGATGACATGCGATTGGGTGGTAAACTTCGGCCAACCACTGAATTGGAGATGAAGCAATTGCCTTCCAAGCCGGATCGCCCTGATACCCTCACACCGCAGGAGTGGAACCGTATAACCGACTCATTGTTGAATCTGAGCTCTATTGTCAGCGAGAAACAATCGGGAGGCGCATCCGGGAAGGAAGAGCCGATAGTAAAATCGGAGAAGCAGCGGTACAGTTAAGTATCCCACCCGAGGTGTGGACTGCTCGTGAGCGATGTAGTCTCTACTGAGATTGTTGCTCTCATTTTCGACTTCGACGACACGCTAGCGCCAGACTCCACCACGAAGCTTCTAAAGAACGGCGGCATTGACACCAATAAATTTTGGCAAAACGCGAGGACCCTTGTCGAACAGGGTTACGACCAGCCGAGCGCGTACCTTAAGCTGATTCTCGACAACGTAGGAGAAGGTAAGGCTTTGGGAGGCCTGACGAACGCCAGACTGAGGGATTTCGGCGCCTCCTTGGATCGTGACTTTTACCCCGGTCTGCCTGGATTCTTTGATGAAATCCGCGACGACGTGAGGAGCAACTACAGAAACATCCAGATCGAGTTCTATATAGTCTCGGGAGGGCTGTATGAGGTCGTAGCTGGGAGCGCGATAGTAAGGAAGTACTTCAAGGCGATATATGGCTGCCACCTGGCCGGAGATAAGGAAGAAGGAATACTGAAATTCGTGAAGCGAAGCATCACCTTTACCGAGAAGACGCGATTCATATACGAAATCCATAAAGGCCTGGATCCGCGCGAGACCGCGAGAAACCCGGCACTGGTCAACAAGTTCATACCGCAAGAACAACGGCGGATACCATTAAGCAACATGATCTACGTTGGAGACGGGCTGACTGATATCCCGTGCTTTTCGTTACTCAAATCCACTGGCGGTCTTGGATTCGGAGTCTTCGATCCGAAGCAAGAGAAAAAGGCCAAGACAGCCCTAGAAGAATTTCTCCAGACAGATCGCGTTATCAGCATGCACGCGCCAAACTACGAGAAGGGCGCCGACCTTGGGGCGATCCTACGTGCAGCGGTGGCGAACAGATGCACGGCGATCCAGCTACATCGCGAGCAACCGCGGCGCGAGCCCAAGCGTTGACTTACGCTCCGGCCTCTCGTGTTGCCAAACCCGGTGCCCTAATTCCCGCGTTCTGTGTGAGTAGTGACAGCGAAAGTGTGTGGGAGCCCTTCGGCTGCGCTCAGGGTAAACTCCGGTCGTTGCCGGCATAAATAAAGGCCGTTGAGAGAAATCTCGACGGCCTTTTCCTTTGATACAAGATCCTTCGACTCCGCTGCGCTCCGCTCAGGATTTCGGCAGAAGGCTCTCGCTCGCAAGGTGCGCTCGCTCACGCCTTCTAAACGCCTCAAGTTAAGCCCCGCAGGGCCGATGGTACTGCACGCGAAAGTGTGTGGGAGCCCTTCGGCTGCGCTCAGGGTAAACTCCGGTCGTTGCCGGCATAAATAAAGGCACCATTCAGAGATGAATGTGGCCTTTGCCTTTGTGCGCCGAAGTCAGATTCGAGTGCGGAGCATGGCCGCGATGGTGCGAGGATTGCGCCGGCCATGGAGCACGGCGATGACGGCGATTGGATTCTCTTCTGGAGCGTACGCAAGGATGTATTCCCGCACGACGTGAAAGCGCAGCGGGCGGTTGGTCAGATCGGCGCGGGGATGACCCACGAATGGAAATGGCGCCAAGGACTGAATGGCCTGATAGATTTCCTCGATGACCCGATCGGCGGCGTCGAGGCTGTCGCTCGCGATGTACTCCCAGATTTCGTTTAAGTCTTGGGCAGCGCCTGGATGAAGGACGAACTGGCTCATGAGCCGGAACGACGTTGAGCGGCCTTCTTTCGGAGTTCGGCGAATGCAGCGTCACCGTCGACTGTTGCTCGGCCGCTCTTGAGGTCGTCGTAGCGGCTATCCAGCATTTCTCGAGTCTGATTCATCTCCTGCAGATAGGACGCCAAGGCATCTTCAACCAAGTCGCTTGGCTCGCGGCCGGTCCTGCTGGCAAGTTCTTGCAGTCGCGATTCGGTTTCCGGGCGAAAGTTCAATTCCATGAGAGTAGTGTAGCAGGGAGCAATGGGTGGTCAAGTGAACTGCAGCTCTTCCATCCCGAGCACGGCGGGAGCCCTCGGCCGCGCTCAGGGTAAACTCTGGCCGTTGCCGGCGTTATAAAGGCGACATTCAGAGATGAGTGTCGCCTTTGCCTTTTATTGTGCGTAAGGCGAACACTCTTGTCCGCCGCTTTTATCCGCCACAGCCGGGCAGATTTACCACCCCACCCGTTTGATCCCAGCCACCAGGTCAAAATGGCGATCCCGGCTCGACAAGGGAAGCGAATGCTGCCCGCAAAGCGCCGCGATCCAAACGTCATTGGTCGGAATCGGCTTGCCGGCTCGCTTCGCTCGGCATGACAGATTTATATGGATTAGCCTTTGCGCAGGCTTCTGACGATCTCTTTCACCAGGTGAGCGTCGGTCATGTCGTAGAGATCTTCCGGGGGCTGCAAGGCGCCGCCGAAGGTCACGTCGCGATGGGCGTGAGTGGAGCGATCTTCCATCTTAACTTTTGCCCAGGCGGTCATGTGAATTTGGCGGCAGCGAGTGCGGCGAACGATGTCGTTCATGTTGTAAGGACGGATACCGCCGCCGGGAAGAATCTCGATTCGCTTGCCGGCACGTTCGACTAGTTTCGCGATCAGTTCGGCACCTTCCGGCGCGCTGTCTTTTTGTCCGCTGCTGAGGATACGAGTGATGCCGAGGTCAATGAGTTGATCGAGAGCTTGGAAGGGGTCGGGAGTGACATCGAAAGCACGATGAAAGACGGCTTGGCGATCGCCGATGATGCGTCGGATGCGCGCGGTGCGGCGCGGGTCGATGCGGCCGTTTGGTTTCAATATGCCGAAGACGACACCGTCGACGCCGGCATCGATGGCAGCTGTAGTATCGCGTTCCATGGTGGCGAATTCTGCAGCGGTGTAGCAGAAGCCTCCGCCGCGCGGGCGCACCATGGCGATCACGGGAATTTTGAGCCGACGATTGGCTTCCTGGATGGTTCCGATCGAGGGAGTGAGTCCGCCGAGAAAGAGCGCGGAGCAAAGTTCGACCCGATCGGCGCCGCCGGCTTCGGACTGAATGGCGTCGTCGATCGATCCGCAACAGATTTCGAGCAAGATTTTTGGCATGGAAACATGATAGCGGGAAGGGGCAACAGCGGATTCCTGGCGGCCAAGCGGCAGGGGATGGAAAGGGATTACGAGAATCTGCGGCGCGGCTTTAGCCGCGCCGCTTCCGCAACTATTGCAATGTCAGTTTGAATACGACACCGCAGCCCTGGCCGTAATCACATCCGTCAGCCAGGCCGCCCAAATAAGTCGTGCCGTAAAGGGTGTTCGGGCCGCCCCAGGTCATCGTGCCAAACGGGGATGCGCCATCGCCCGCACCAGCAAAGTCGTGGAGCTTGGTGTAGTTTCCCTGGGTATCCAGTTTGAAAAGAGATCCCCAGTTATAATCCGCGGCGCCGGTCGTCGAACCGTACAGATTGCCGGCCGCGTCCACCACCACCCCCGCCATGGGGCCGATGCCGTCCTTTAGTAGGAAGCGGTACAGAATGGTCTCGTTGCCCTGAGTGTCAATCTTAAAGACAACGCCGCAGCCCTCGCCGACGGTTGTGCACAGACTACCGCCCACGAGCGTGGTGCCATAAAGATTCCCGGCTTTGTCGATGGTCAAAATGCCAGAAGGAAGGGCGCCATCCGGGATACCTGTAAAGCTGTGGAGCACCGTCAGGACGCCACTCGGGGTGATTTTAAAGACGTTGCCGTAGCCTGCACCTCCTGAATTCGCCGTGCCGTACAGGTTGCCCTGCGAATCCATGACTAAGCCTCCGGCGGGCGAGCAGCCATCCCCGCCCTTGAAGTTGTGAAAGATGCTAAATTGGCCGGTTTTCGTGAGACGGTAAATGGTGCCGCATCCTCCTTGAAAGCCGTTTCCGCCTCCGGCGGTCGTGCCGTAGAGCGAACCGTCTTTCGCCACGATCAAGCCGGTTTGCGGCTCTTCGCCGTCATTGGGAGGGCCTTGGAAGCGATGCACGATAATCTCCTTGCCTTCCGCGGTCAGCGCATAGATCGTTCCCAGTCCGATCTGGCCATTCATTCCGCCGTATTGGGTTGTATCGATGATGTCGCCTGCATTGTTCCGCAAGAGATTGCCCCATACGGGCTGTCTTCCATCCACATTGCCTTCGAAAGTGTGGAGCACGGTTTCGTTGCCCGAAGGATCTAGCTTGAAGACCACACCGCAGCCGTGAAAGGCGCCACAAGCGCTGTTGTTGCCTCTGACTTCGGTGGTTCCGTAGAGGTTGCCCGCGTTATCGGCGACCACGCCCGCGTATGGCCAACCGCCGTCGGTGCCGCCAGTGAAGGTATAGAGAACGGTGTAAGTTTGTGCTTGTGCCGGCAACGCGAGCATGGCCGTAAGGGTCAGTGAAAACGTCAGCGCCAGCAGAAAATGTGTGGTGCGCGAGTTGAAGATGGGCATCGGTTGTTGCGAGGATTTTTTGCGCATAGTTGGAATTCCGCCTTTTGTTTTTGGTCTGGAGTGGGGAGAGTTGGGTTTATGAGGATTTGCGATCAGCATGGGAATGGTAGTGTCGTTCCTGTCTTGTGAAAAGGACGTGCATCACAGGGGCATTGTTTGTGCCGATCAATTCGGCGGTCGGAACCTTACCATAGCTCCAGCGGGAAGATGTAAAGGGAGTGTCAAAAGTATGTCAAATGGGGCAACGGGCAAGGTGTTTGAGTCGTAGCAGGCCGATAATTCTCAGTTGAGTCTAAGAGGTTGACGGCGGCATAACCCTCATTTTTAAGGGTTTCAACTCCATTTTTAAAATTGTTTTCTTTCTCATTGACAACCACCCTTTACCGGTAGCAAAATTTCTAGTGGCGAATAAAAAGCGAAACTATCCGCTTCCGCCGCGGGCTTGACCCTGCCTGATGTTCCCTGAAATCCGAGGTATGCATGGCGTTATTTCCAATGATTCCGAATGCAGACCATCCCGTTGCCTTCGACTCGAAATGGCCGACGCAGATTGCGGAGCGGCTCGCGGCCCATCCTCAGCTTGCGCAAGTCGTGCCTGCTTCGCGGCTCGAAGTGCGTCCGGTGCCGGAAATGGTTTCCTGCGGGATCCGCGAGATCGATGCGCTCACCGGCGGGTTACCGCGTGGATGTTTGACGGAAATTTGCGGCGGAGCTTCCTCCGGCCGCACCAGTTTGCTATTGGCAACTCTGGCCGCGGCGACACAACGGCAGGAAGCCTGCGCGCTGGTGGATGGAAGCGATGCGTTCGATCCGGTTTCGGCAGAGAGCGCAGGAGTGCAGTTTGAACGAGTGCTGTGGGTGCGGTGCGGCCAGAGCAAATCCAATTCACCACAGAAACACCCTTCGGCTACCCCCGCGGCTTCGGCAAAACGGGCAGGCTTCGACACAGAGAAGAAATTTGGCTCAAAGCAAATAGAAAAGGGAGTTGCTGTCGAGCAGGCCCTGCGCGTCACCGATCTGCTGTTGCAAAGCGGCGGCTTTGGATTGGTCATTATTGATCTCGGCGATGTGACCATCAAAATTGCGCGCCGCATTCCTCTGACTTCCTGGTTTCGCTTTCAACGCGCGGTTGAGCGTACACCGACGGTGCTGTTTGTCGTTAGCCAGGCGCCGTGTACGCAGAGCGCCGCGCTGTTGGTGAGGATGAAAACCAAGTCGTTGGCTGTTGGTCGTTGGCCGTTGGCGCCAACGCGATCGTCACTTCCAGTTCCATCGCACGCGCAACTTTTCGAGGGGCTTCATATCGAAGGGGAGATTTTGCGATCGCGAATGCAACGCAAGCCGTCGCAGTCGGTCATAGTTTTTGAAACTGCGTCAAGAACAGGATGACTGTAATCAATTTCTCAATGACTCAATCCCATGCCTTTTGCCTGCATCTACGTGCCAGGTTTTCCTGTCGAGGCGATTCTGCGCGCCGAGCCGGAGTTGCGCGCGCAGGCTTTGGCCGTGCTCGAAGGCAAAGCTCCTTTGCAAAAAGTTTTTGCGGTAAATGAAAAAGCCCGCCGTGATGGCATTACTTCCGGCATGACCAAAATTCAGGTGGAAGCCTGTGTCCAGCTGGCATTGCGCGAACGTTCTTTATTGCAGGAGAGCGCTACCCATGCGGTATTGCTCGAATGTGCGCAGGGATTTTCTCCGCGAGTGGAAGATTTGGCTGCGGACACGTTTGTTCTCGACATTACAGGATTGGGAAAACTTTTTGGGGCGCTGCCAAAGATTGCTCGCGAAATCGCAAAGCGAATCTCGAATATTGGATTGCAATGCAATGTCGCTGTGGCTGCGAATCCGGATACGGCCATGCTTGCGGCGCGCGGGTTCGATGGCGTGACCGTGATCCCTGAGGGAAGAGAAGCGGAGCAGTTGGGCTGTTTGCCGGTAGAAGTTTTGTGCGCAGGAGAAGGAGATCCAGAATCTGAGCAACTTTTAGAGACCCTACACCGCTGGGGCATTCGCAATCTGCGCGATCTGGCGGCATTACCCGAGGTTGCGTTGAGCGAGCGTTTGGGGCGACGCGGGTTGGAGTGGCAACGGCTGGCGCGGGGCGCGAGTTCGCGCACGCTGGTTCCGTTTGAGCCGCCACTGATTTTTGAGGAAGCGATCGAGTTGGAGCATCCGGTAGTGCTGCTGGAGCCGCTGGCAATTTTGCTGGGGGGAATGCTGGAGCAACTGTGTTCGCGCTTGCAGGCGCACGCGCTGGCAACGCAGGAGCTGCGTCTGGAATTGGAACTGGAAAATGGATGCATAGAAGATTGTCATCCAGAGCAAGCGTGTTCCGTGCTCGCCGTGAAGGATCTGGACGAGACACCGCACCGCGATCCGGCGAGCCGGATCACAATCAGTGCGAGGCGAGCATCGTTGTTTCGCCGTACCCTCCGCCTTCCTCTTCCTCTGCTCGATCCCAGAACCTTTCTCAAACTCTTGCAGTTGGATTTGAACGCCCATCCTCCGGGCGCTCCGATTGTGAAAATTCATTTGATGGCAGAGCCAACACGGCCGCGAGCGGCGCAGAACGGATTTTTTCTTCCGCCTTCGCCGGAGCCGGAAAAACTCGAGCTCACCATGGCCAAAATTGCCGGCATCGTGGGAGAAGACCGGGTGGGATCGCTCGAGCTTTTGGATACACATCGTCCGGAAAGATTCGAGATGCAGCATTTCACGCCGTGCACGGAAAACGAAAACCCTCGCCGCGGATTTACGCGGATCCACGCGGATCAAGCAAATCAAAAATCAAAAACAAAAGATTCCTCTGTGTCTCAGTGTCTCCATGGTGGGGAAGATTTAGTCACGGCGCTGCGCAGATTTCGTCCGCGGGCGGCAGCCACAGTCACGATTCATGACGGAAAACCCGCGCATGTTTCCTGTTGCAAACGGCTAGAAATTAACAGCGAGGTTCTCTGGACTGCCGGGCCGTGGCGTTTGTCAGGAGACTGGTGGGAGCACAACGGTTGGGCGCGCGATGAATGGGACATCGCGGTGCAGGAAGAATCCGGGATCGCGCTCTATCGCCTGGTCCGCGACCTGCTCAGCGGAAAGTGGTTCGTCGAAGGGACATATGATTAGCCATGTTCTTCACCACAAAAGCACAGAGTCACAGAGAAAAACAAATCTTTGCCACGGATTTTCACGGATCAGCACGGATTTTTTCTCTTGATCCGTGTTATTCCGCGTTGATCCGTGGCAGGTTTTGACGATGTACATCGAGCTTCATGCCCGCTCGGCTTTCAGTTTTCTCGAAGGCGCATCTCTGCCCGAGAATTTAATTTCGACCTGCGCCAGCCTCAACATGCCTGCGATGGCGCTGCTTGATCGCGATGGCGTCTATGGTGCACCGCGATTCCATATGGCGGCTACGAAAGCAAAGTTGAAAGCGCATATAGGGGCCGAGGTCACGTGCGAGTCGTTTTCAAAACCTTTTCGCCGCGGATTGACGCGGATTGACGCGGATCAAGCTAACAATGAGAAATTAAAAACTAAGAACTCCATAGAGGGAAGCAAAAATCTTCGCCACGGATTTACACGGATTAACGCAGATCAAAACAATAATCAAAAATCAAAAACAAAAGATTCCGCTTCGTCCCAGTCTCTCCGTTGTGATTTTCGGCTTCCGCTTCTTGTTGCCTCGCGCGAGGGATATCAGAATCTTTGCCGCCTGATTACCAAGATGAAGCTGCGAGCTGCGAAAGAAAAAGGCGCGGTATGCGAGGAAGAATTGCGAGAACATGCGGCCGGGCTGATCTGCCTAACTGGGGGGGATGAAGGGCCGCTGGCGCATGCTTTCGAAAATGGTGGGATGGATGCCACACGTGAATATGTCGAAAACCTCATTCAAATGTTTGGAAAGAACAACGTCTATATCGAACTGCAACGGCATTTTCATCGGGATCAAGAAGCGCGTAATCGCGCTGCAATCGAAATTGCCAACTCGTTGAAACTTCCGCTTCTAGCCACCAACGGCGTTTGCTATGCCATGGCCAAAGAGCGCGAGCTGTGCGACGTGTTTACTGCAATCCGCAATCATCGAACGCTAGCCACGGCTGGACGTCTGCTGGCTCGAAACTCTGAGCGCTATCTGAAGTCACCGCAGGAAATGCAGGCCTTATTTGCCGATCTGCCTGAGGCCATTGCCAACACGGTCGTCTTATCTTCCCGTCTTGAATTCACGCTGAAAGACCTCGGCTACGAATTCCCCAAATATCCTGTGCCGGAAGGCGAGACGATGAATTCGTTTCTGCGTCAGCGCACGCAGGAGGGATTTCAAGAGCGCTATGGCCGGGCTGCGCCGGAATTGCAGGATCGCGCCCGGCTGCAGATTGAAAAAGAACTGAAGTTAATCGAGAAGCTGGAACTCGCGGGATATTTTCTGATTGTTTGGGACCTGGTGCGTTACTGCCGCGAGCAACACATTCTGATGCAGGGGCGCGGTTCGGCGGCCAATAGCGCGGTTTGTTATTCGCTGGGCATTACCGCAGTTGATGCCGTGGGCATGGGCCTGCTTTTCGAGCGATTTCTTTCGGAAGAGCGGGGAGAATGGCCCGATATTGACCTCGACTTGCCCAGCGGCGATCAGCGCGAACGCGTCATTCAATATTTGTACAAACGATATGGCGAGCGCGGAGCGGCCATGACCGCCAATGTCATTACCTATCGCAGCCGCATGGCGTCGCGCGAAATGGGCAAGGCGCTGGGTTTCGATCCCGAGACGCTCGATAAAGTTTCCGCGGCGGTCTCCAACTGGGAATATCGCGATGAGAACGATACGTTCGATCATCGTTTTCGTGATGCCGGATTGGATTTAAGCCATCCGCGGCTGCGCAAATATTTCGAGCTGTGTGTTGCGGTGCAGGATTTGCCGCGGCATCTGGGACAACATTCGGGCGGTATGGTGATTTGTCAGGGGCAGCTTGATTCGGTCGTGCCGCTGGAGCCGGCTTCCATGCCCGGCCGCGTGGTGGTGCAGTGGGACAAAGAAGATTGCGCGGATTTAGGCATCATTAAAGTTGATTTGCTCGGCCTCGGCATGATGGCGGTGCTCGAAGAGTCGCTCAAGCTGATTCGCGATCATTATCGCGAGCAAGTTGAACTTGCACACTTGCCCGCCGACGATCCCACGGTTTATTCCACGCTGCAGAAGGCCGACACCATCGGCATGTTTCAGATCGAGAGCCGGGCGCAGATGTCGTGCCTGCCGCGCCTGCAGCCGAAACGTTTTTACGACATTGTGGTGCAGGTCGCGATCATTCGCCCGGGGCCGATAGTGGGGCAGATGGTCAATCCTTATTTGCAGCGGCGGCAGGGACGCGAAGAAGTCACTTATGCGCATCCGTCGCTGGAGCCGGTGCTGGCGCGAACTCTGGGCGTGCCGTTGTTTCAAGAACAGTTGCTGCGCATTGCCATGGTCGCTGCGGGATTCAGCGGAGGCGAAGCGGAGGAATTGCGCCGTGCCATGGGATTCAAGCGCTCACAAGCGCGGATGAAAGAAATCGAGGCGAAGCTGCGCCGCGGCATGACGGCCAAAGGAATCGCGCAGCAGGCGCAGGAGCAGATCATTCTTTCGATTACTTCGTTCGCGCTATACGGATTCCCTGAGTCTCATGCCGCGAGCTTCGCGCTCATCGCATACGCCAGCGCATTTTTGAAATGTCATTATCTGGCGGCGTTTACGGCTGCGCTGCTGAACAATCAGCCCATGGGATTTTATCGTCCGGCGACGATTGTGAAAGATGCGCAGCGCCACGGGTTGAAGGTGCTGCCGATTGATGTGATGAAGTCGGAGTGGAATTGCACGTTAGAGCAGTCAGCGGTTAGTGGTCAGCATTCAGGTAACTTCGTCGTTGGTCGTTCGTCCTTGGTCGTTGGTGGAAAAGCAAACAATCACCTTCATTGTCATTCCGAGCAAAGCGAGGAATCTGTTTTTCATTCTCAGTCAACCACCCAGCCCGTTCTGCGTCTTGGGTTGCGCTACACCAAAGGATTGCGCGAAGAAGCTGGACAAGCTCTGGTATGCCAGCGCAACCTTGCTGCGTTTCATTCGATCCGCGATTTGGTGCATCGTGTGCCGGAACTGCGAAAAGATGAATTGAATACACTGGCCGAAATCGGAGCGTTCAATTCCATAAAAAGCAGCCACGGATTTATGCGGATTCACACGGATCAATCTGACAATCAAACCTCTGGGCGCAAACTGCATCGCCGGGATGCTCTTTGGCAGGTGGAGCGAGCCGTGCGGCGCTCCGGCCCGCTACTCGACAGCCTGGCCGAGCCGGACTCTCAATCCCCGCTGCAGCCGATGAACGCGGAGGAGCGCTTGGTTGCTGACTTTCGCGGCACCGGCATGACGGTTGGCCCGCATCCCATGGCTTATCACCGCGAGCGCATGAACGCGCTCGGAGTTCACAAAGCCAGCGATCTGGGTAGGGTTCCCAACGGTCAGCGCCTGCGCGTCGGGGGATGCGTGATTGCGCGCCAGCGTCCGGGAACCGCCAAAGGTTTTGTTTTTCTTAGTTTGGAAGACGAAACCGGGGTTGCGAACGCCATCATTCATCCCGATTTATTTCAGAAGAACCGCCTGCTGGTGGGTTCGGAGCAGTTTCTGATGGTGGAGGGTATCCTGCAGAATCAAGATAACGTAATTTCGGTGAAAGCGGAGCGGGTTTCGCCCTTATCTATCACCCGCGCTCCCACTTTGTCTCACGATTTCCATTAAGAAACTTTATGTTTCAAATTGATAAATTTTTTGTTCCAATCGCCCACATTCACAGCCAAGCGGTTTATCATTAAGTTCATACCCGTCACACATATTGGGACTTGGACTCCGGTCGAGGTCATTGTGTGTCGTTCATCATATTTCAGTTCCTTTCATGGACTGTATCCGTAAGGAGTGTGAATCATGGCAAGAGCGAAAAAAACTGAAACAACCAATCCAACTAACCCAACCAACAAGCAAGTCATTACCATGCCGGAAGCCGGCACTGTAATCCCGGTCCGCAAAGCGGCTCCGTTGAGCAACCCAGCTTCAATCGAATTGGAAGACCAGATTCGCCACCGCGCTTACGAACTGTATGAAGAACGGGGACGAACTCCCGGCTTCGAGCGCGAAGACTGGATCCGGGCCGAGCACGAAGTTCTTGCTCGCAGAACGCGTTCGCAAAGCGCGTAGAACCGGAAAATGCAAAGCCGGCATAGCCGGGGCAGCGTCTTTATCAGCGGCCGATAGCGCGTCGCAAATGTCAAGTTTCTTTACCAGATTGCTGGTCTGCCCCGGTGGTCGCTTTTCTTCAAAAACCCCATTCTTCAAGGCCTTGAGGCAGAAATGTACTCCTGGCTTACTTTTCTTGGTTGCCTCGACCCCTGGTTTCTGAAAAAATGATCAGGGTCCGTCCCCCACCATGTCTATCATTGGCAGTTTTGCCCTTCTGCTGGCGTTAATGCTGAGCGGATATTCGTTTGTGGCCGGAGCAGTGGCTCTGTTCCGCAAAGATCACGGCTCAGCCCGGCTCACCGAAACCGCACGGCGGGCAGGAATCGCCGCCTTCGCCGTTGTTTTCCTGGCTGCCGTGGTTCTGGTTGTCGCAGCGTTCCAGAATGACTTCTCGATCGCTTACATCTTCCATCACAGCAATCGTGATCTTCCCGCGCCTTATAAATTCGCGACGTTGTGGTCAGGGCAGGAAGGCTCGCTGCTTTTCTGGTCGCTTCTGTTGTCTGCTTATGGTCTGGTTCTCAGGCTGCGCTATAAAACGGACCCCCGGCTTTTTGCCAATGCTTCTGTTGTCATCGCAGCCGTGCAGGTCTTCTTTCTGCTCTTGCTGAATTTTGCCGCCAATCCTTTTGGACTGATGCAAGGTTCGCTGCCCGCCGACGGCAGCGGTCTCAATCCATTGCTGCAATATCCGGAGATGGTGATTCATCCGCCAATGCTCTATCTCGGATATGTCGGATTCACGGTTCCATTCGCCTTTGCGCTGGCGGCCTTGATCATGCGCTATCCCGGCGAAAAGTGGATTCAGATCACCCGCCGCTGGACCATGGTCACCTGGGGATTTCTCACTTGCGGAATTTTTCTCGGTGCGCACTGGGCCTACAAAGTACTGGGTTGGGGCGGTTACTGGGGCTGGGATCCGGTGGAAAACGCGTCTCTGATGCCTTGGCTCACGGGAACGGCATTTCTGCATTCGGTGATGATGCAGGAAAAACGCGGCATGTTGAAGACGTGGAACATGTGGCTGATTTTTTCCACGTTCATGCTTTCGATTTTCGGAACGTTTCTGACCCGCAGCGGCGTGGTGAGTTCGGTCCATGCCTTTGCGCAATCTTCCATTGGAGACTGGTTCGTGGCGTTTCTGGCGCTGATCTTTGCCACCTGCGTCTTCTTTTATGTGAAGAACCGTTCCCACCTGCGCAGCGAGCACAAGCTGGAGTCGCTGGTTTCGCGCGAATCGAGCTTCCTGTTTAACAATCTGTTACTGCTGGTCGCCTGCTTCACGGTGCTGTGGGGAACGCTGTTCCCGGTGCTTTCGGAATGGGTGCAGGGAAATAAGGTCACTGTCGGCCCGCCATTCTTTAATCGCGTGAACATTCCGGTGGCGCTGTTGCTGCTGCTGCTAACAGCGGTCGGGCCGCTGCTTGCGTGGCGGCGCACATCTATCGAGAGCCTGAGACGTAACTTTTTCTGGCCGGCGGTTGGAGCGGTTGCATTAGGTGTGCTGTTGGTCGCGGTCGGAATCCGGCCATGGAAAGATATTTCTTATCTTTATTCGCTGATGACGTGGATGCTGGCAACGCTGGTAGGACTGACCGTGATCTCGGAGTTTGTTCGCGGCGGCCGTGTCATCGCTCGTCACACCGGGCAGAACCTTCTGGCTTCGATGGTCCAACTGACGCATCGCAACACGCGGCGCTACGGAGGGTACATCGTTCACTTCGGCGTGATCGTGATCATGATTGGTTTTGCCGGCTCGGCGTTCAATCAAGACGCTGAGAAAGAAATGGGTTTTGGCGACAAAATGCAGATCGGCGCCTACACCCTGGTCTGCCGCTCCTACACGCAGGACGACAATCCTAATTACGGCAGCGAATGGGCCGTCATGGATGTTTACAAGGGCGGCGAGAAGATTGACACGCTATATCCCGAGCGTCGTTTCTTCAAAGCCAGCCAGCAACCTTCGACCATTCCTCAAATCCATACCACGGCGCGCGAGGATTTATATCTCGTCTACGAAGGCCAGAACCAGGACACCGGCAAGCCGATTATTAAGGCGCATTTGAATCCGCTGGTAATGTGGATCTGGGTTGGGGTATGGATCATGATCGTGGGCACGGCGCTGGCTCTGATCCCGAATGCGGTCCCGGTGCAGGTGCGGGCACCGGTTCGCGTGCAAGCAGCGCCCGTGGGGGCGGGAGATTAAGTGGTAAACTGCCGCTTCGTCCAACCTATGCGCAAGCGCCTGTTCCAAGCCGGATTGCTGTTCGCCTGCGTGCTCATCTTTCTGGGCGCGGGGGACGAGTCCGCGCGCTTCAACGACCTCGGTCATCGCATGATGTGCATGTGCAGCTGCAATCAGATTCTGCTGGAGTGCAATCATGTGGGCTGCACATATTCGGACCGGATGAGGTCTGAACTAATGGCTGCGGTCGACCGTGGCGACAATGATGAGCTAACGCTGCAAACGTTCGTGCAGAAGTACGGCCCGACCGTCCTTGCCGCTCCGACGAAAACGGGTTTCAATCGCGTAGCCTGGATTACTCCGTACCTGGTGCTGGCGCTGGGCATTGTGGCGGTTTCCTTCATTGTGCGAGCATGGCGCATGCGCCCGCTGGTTCTGCCGGCAGATCTGCCACAGCCGGTGCGTGGCGCGGAGTTAGAGCATTTCCGCGAGCAGGCCCGAAGGGAGACTCGATTATGACCCTGGCGCTGATGGCTTGCATGTTGGTGACGACCGGCGTCCTGGTCTACGTTTTTTATCTTCCGGGAAAGCTTTATCTCGGACCGGAAAAAACGCGAGTCGTGTACCTGCGGGAGCGCAAGGAAGCCATCTACGAAAATTTGCGCGACCTGAATTTTGAATACAATGCCGGCAAATTTCCGGATTCGGATTACCAGGCGATGAAGACGTCTCTGGAAGACGAAGCGGCCGCAGTGCTAGCGGAGATTGCACGTCTGGAAGAAGGTGCAGATGCTGCACCGATCCGTAACAAAAAAGGAGCCAGGATTTGAATCGACCAGAGGCACAGAGTGTGGAAGGGCGGTTTTGTTTACTCAACATCCCTGGGATTCGATTGCTGGCATCCGTGATCGTTCTTTTCTGCCTGGTCAGCCTGGCTTCTGCTCAAACCCTCACTGGCACCGTCACCAATGGCACGACTAGCAAGCCCGCTGCCGGAGATGATGTTGTGCTCCTCAGCTTGGGACAAGGCATGCAGGAAGCCGGCCGCACCCAAACCGATGCCAAGGGCCATTTCAGCCTGAAGCTGGACGATGGCGGCGGACCCCATCTGATCCGCGTCATTCATCAGGACGTCACTTATCATCGCATGGCGCCTCCAGGAACGACTTCGGTCGAAGTGGAGGTTTACGATGTCGCAAAAAAAGTTGAAGGCATCAGCGTAACCGCTGACGTCATGCGCTTTCAGGCGCAGGGGAACGAGTTGCAGGGAATTCGTTTGTTTGCGGTGAATAATACTTCGAACCCTCCGCGCACGCAGATGAGCGAGCCGAGCTTCGAGTTTTACCTGCCAGAGGGGGCGCAAATCGATCAGGGAATGGCGATGACCGCGGGCGGCCAGCCGATCAATTCTGCTCCAGTGCCGCAGAAAGAAAAGAATCGTTACGGATTTATTTTTCCGCTGCGCCCAGGAGAAACGCAGTTTCAAGTCGCGTACCACCTGCCTTACAACGGTTCGGCCTCCATCAACCCGCGCGCGCTTTATGGCGCCCAGCATTTTGTCGTGATGCTGCCGAAGGCCATGAAATTCAAAGCTGGGACCGGCGCATCGTTCCAGTCCATGCAGGATCCGCAGCAATCGGATGCGGTGGTCGAAGTTGCCTCCAATACCAGCGTTGGACAACAACTCGATTACACAATTTCGGGCACGGGATTGCTGAGTGAGGGAGGCGGCGAGGGCGAAGGTCAATCGCAGGAGGCAACGAGCAGCGCCCCGAAGGCGAATGAGAACCGTCCCGGAGGCGGCCTTGGTCCGCCGATTGACGCTCCCGATCCTCTGGAAAAATATCGTTGGTATATCCTCGGCGGTTTTGCGTTAGTTCTCGCGGCTGGGGCGATCTACATTACGCGCCGCTCGCAGCGAGTTGCGCTAGCCGATTTTGCTCCGGCCCAAGCGGCGCCGATCGAGCCTGTGTCGGTTCCGAAAGCCAGGTCGGGTGGTCGCAGCGCGGTGCTTCTCGAGGCCTTGAAAGAAGAACTGTTCCAGCTCGAAGTCGAACACAAACAAGGCAGCATCTCGCAGCAGGAGTACCAGAAAGCCAAGGCCGCGCTGGATCAGACGCTCGAACGCGCTCTGAAGCGCGACGGGCGGACGTCCGCGGTTCGATAGATGCCAAGCTAGAGCTTGATTCCGGGGCCTAAGATCACAACAAATACGATTGCTACGACCGCTCCGGTGATCACCCATGCCCAACTGAACTCAATGGCCTGACCTCGGTTTGTATCCTGCGCAAATGGGCCCATGAGGCTGGGAATCCGCAACATGCCCAGGAATGCCAGAAACGAACCGGAGAAGCCATTCACCCAAATCAGCCGGGTGCTGATAGGATTCAGCGCAGCCGAAGCCACCGCAAGCACTCCGCTCGCTAGATAAGCTGGAAAAATCAATCGGGGCACTTCGCCGCGAGCAATCTTGCCTTCACTCACGATTCTAGCTACCGAGCGCGCGAGCAAGCGCACGACTGCCACGTACGACACGGCACCGACGATGCAGATTGCCGCGCGCCACGCGTAGGCCGGGCGCAATCCTCGGATCACAAAGGCCCAGTCGCCCACGTTCATTAATCCTGACCAGAAAAGATAGCCGGCCGCGACGAGCAGGTTGAACGCGGCAAAGAGCCAGAGAAAATACGAAAAGGGGTTGAACCTGGCTCGCCGCAGAAACAGATAGAATGCGCCGACGCCAAAGACAATGTTCGCGACCGGGCCAGCCGCATCGACAATGCGATTGCCTCCCGCGCTGGTCAGAATAATCGAACTGAGCAATAGCGGCTTTACTCCTGTAAGCAGGCAGCCGGTTCCGTGGCCGATCAGTTCGTGGGTGAGCGAGGAGGCAGCGTAGGCAATTACGGTGATCGCGATTAGCGTCGGCAAGTCCGAGCGAGGCCTGGAAGGACTTGATCTGAAAACGGCCGAAGAAGGCACGGATGACATGAGGATAGAAGCTTAAGTCGTTTCCCGCAAAGAGCGCAACATTCGCCACAGCGTGCGGCACATTCCGGTTACGTTCGCGGTTGGCTCCCGCTGATTGAACCGGCCGTGCTGTCGCGAAAAAATCTCCAAATCTCTTCGCTGGCCTTCGGACCTCCCGGATCGCCGTACCGACTGGGCTGAGGCGATCCCGACCAGGCATGGCCAAGCCCGTGTACGACCCACTTTTCCATCAGCAGTCCGTGGAGGTCGGAATAAGTGCGCTTGGTGAATGTGTAACCGTTCGTGACCGAGCCTTCAGTTACTTGCTCAGCCAGGGGGTCTGCTCGCCTTCCGCCGGTGGCGGCCATGCAGGCATTGGTTTCGGCCCATTGGGCGATGACCTGGTCCGCAGCTCCGCGAGGGACCCGGTGGTCATTTGAGCCCTGAAACACAATGACCGGCATTCGCCTTCTAGCCTTCTCACGCAAGCCCGGCCTCATGGCCTCGAAAGCGAGTTGCCCCTGCCGCACTGGATCGGGTCCCCCATGTCGCAGCAAGCCGAAGGCCGAGGCCCGGCTGGTGGCAGCTTTGAACTCAACTCCAGCGAAAACTCCGATGGCCGAAAATAAATCGGGGTAAGTCGCAGCCATGACAATCGCCATGCCTCCGCCTGCGGATACGCCCACTACGAAAATACGATCGGCATCAATGTTGCGTGAGTTTTGTATTTCCCTGATGATCCCGGCCAGAATCGCAGGTTCTCCCGCGCCGCGCGCCTGGTGGTGGGCCTCAAACCAGTTCCAGCATTTGAGAAAATTCGCGCGGCGGGATTGCTCCGGATAAACGACTAGAAACCGTTCGCGATCGGCCAGGGTATTCATTCCAGAGATCGCTGCGAAATCCTCGCTTTGCTGCGTGCAGCCATGCAGCATCATCACGAGGGGAACCGGAGCCTGCATATCGTGTTCTGCCGGAATCCACAACTTATATTGACGCGAACCGAAGTTGGTGCGTATGGTGGCGCTCGTCCAGGCGCCCGGCCGAAACCCACGGAACTCAGGAGCGACGGGATTGGCTGATTCCGCCACGGAATCGTGTTTTTCCTTTTGAAAACTTTGTAAAGCCCGGGAGACGCGGGCAATACTCGCTTTCGCCTTTCCACATCTGGTATACAAGAATTCAGGCATTTGTACAGTGAGGCGCGAAACTTTTGACTGCCCTGCATTATGGGATTCTGGCGGTAGCCGCGATTCCATTTATCTATTACGTGCTCGCGATCTCGAGCACGGTACGCTATTTCCTGCAATCGCGAAAAGAGCTGAGGCCGAATACTGACTTTACCCCTCCCGTGAGTTGCCTCAAGCCGATCAAGGGCCTTGATATCGAGGCATACGAAAACTATGCCAGCTTTTGCCGGCAGGATTATCCGAACTACGAGATTGTGTTTTGCGCCGATCCTGACGATCCCGCGTTTCCCCTGGTAGAAAAACTTATTCGCGAGTTTCCCGACTGTAATATTCGATTACTTTCCGGCTCCGGGCGGAATGCCATCAACGACAAGGTGGCCCGTCTGGTGCGGCTGACGGCCGAGGCCAAATACGACATCTTTGTCATCACCGACGGCGATGTGCGTGTCGGCCCGGAATATCTGCGGACCGTGATTTCGCCCCTGCGCGATCCGAAAGTTGGCGCGGCCACTTGCCTCTACGTTTCGACCAAGGAAAATAATCTGGTGGAAGAACTGCAATCGATTGGAATGATCTCGGACTTTTTTGCGTCGACCATGGTGGCCTGGAACCTCGATGGCATCAAGTTCACCTTCGGGCAGACCATCGTCACGCGGCGTGAAAGTGTGCAGGGTTATGGCGGATACACGGTGATTGAAAACCGACCTGCGGACGACGTTTATGCGGGAAGGCTAGTCGCAGAGCAGGGATATGAAGTCAAGCTGCTGCCGTATGTGGTGCAATCGGTCGCCGATTTTCATTCGTTCAAAGACCTGCTGCACAAGCGCATTCGCTGGATGACGGTGCAGCGCTTGATGCGGCCATGGGGGCATGTGGGATTGATTTTTACTTTCGGATTACCGTGGGCGCTACTGGCCGTGGCAATGCACCCCACAATGTGGGTCGCGCTTGCGTACCTCGGCGGATATGCCCTTTGCCGCGTTGTGATCACCTGGCTGGTTGGCGTTTGGGGAATGAAGCAGCATGGGATTTGGAAGAAACTTCCGCTGATTCCCATCTGGGATGCGATTGCGTTCTTGTTGTGGATCGGGAGCTTCGCGCGTAATACCATCCGCTGGAGAGGCGTGGATTATTTTATTCGGGAGGGAATACTGGTTCCGGCAGTTCCATCACCTCGACCGGGTTCTGACTAATTCACGCGGCAAACTCTTACGACATCGTTCTGATAAGGGCAATCCAACCCTTGCCCACGGGGCTGTTCCACGATCACCCAAGTAACTCCGTACTGATTGTGGAGACGTCGAAAGTCGTCCAGCCGAAAATTCTTCCATCCGCTTTGCGCTTGCGACTGACGCAGCCACTCATCCGCCAAGGGCGGGAACATTGAGGCTGCGCCGGCATCTTTTGTGTCGGCTAATCGGCTGCGCTCGGCGATCGCGCGAAAGCCCTGTTCATCTTCTGTCGGCAGGTTTGCGCTGGCGGGACCGAGCGCGAAGATGGCGTCCGTCGGCGTATTAGTGCGTGTCCAAACAAACGCCTGCACCCATGGATTCTTCGATGCGGCGCCCGGCCATTCGATATGCGCGCTGTAGGGAAACAGCGAGCGCTGAGCCATGAACATTCCGAGGCAAAGAGGAACAAAAAGCAGCAGCCAGCGCCAAATGCGGTTCTTCAAAACATATTCTCCCAGCAGGCAGCCGGCGAATAAAAACATCAGAATGTAGAGCAAGTATAGACATCGCATGGGTTGGAGGCGGGCCAGTGCTTCCAGGCGAGGGGGAATCGAGAGAATGAGCGCGACCGGCAAAAAGACGAGCAGATAGACGATCAGCGTGCGGCAGAGAAGTTCGAAGTTGCGCTGCCCACGCGAGCGTGCCAATCGGGCCATCCACGCCAAAATAAAAATGGGCGCAATTGCGCCCAGCCATTCATACCATTGCCAACGGATCAAGTAGTGTTCGGGATGATGGAGCGCGACTTGGTGATAAGCGGTGGTCGGGGGATCGAGCGTCAGGCCAAACGGCGCAAGGGCGGCGATGCCGACGGTTCCTCTTTTGACGTTCTGCATGACAACCAGCAGGGCGCAGAAAAAAATCGCGAATGCCGCCATGAAAGGATGAATCAGCGCTGCGAGGATGAGGAACAAAGCTGCTTGAACAAGCTTCTTGTCAAGAATCTTGACGATCGCCGAGATCATGGCGAAGGCTGCCAGGTTTCGCGGGTTGACGTATTGATCCAGAATGTAGAGCGCGGTCCCTGCGACTGGCAGAGTGAGCAATGCGGCAATGAGCGCAACGCCTGCCCAGCGGGCGGTTTCATCAGAGAAGCATTTGCAGCTTAACTCCCAGCAAGCGAGCAAAAGTAGAAAAATCGACGCGAGTTGCCAGAAGAACAGCACCGCGACCAACGGCAAATGGGTCAGACGGACGGACCAAGCAATCAAGTTGGGAAACAGGGTGTGGCCAGCGTGGTCCGCGAAGAACTGCGCATTAAAAGGGAAAAGCTCCGGATGAAGGAGCTTTTCCACGCCCGGCAAATAAATTTCAGCGTCTTCCGCAAAGGGATGGTAGCCGGCAACCAGCAATGCTCCCAATGTGAGGAGCAGAAGAACCAGGAATTCTTTGCGTTTCAACTGCGCTTGGCCACCGTCGATGTGGCGCGCTGATTTCCGTTACTCTTGCCCGCGCCAACAGTCTCGAACTCTGGAACCTGGGACTCTTCAGCGGCACGAACCGACCGCTGATTGCGCGCCTCGCGCCAGTTCACTCGCGGCAGCATCATGGAACTATCGATCCGGTCCTGGTACTTGATGGCGATGTTCATCAGCGAATCGATCAAGGAATCGGAAAGCAGATGCGGCACCAAGCCGAGTTCGATCAGTTTGGAGTGCTTGGCGTTGTAATAGTGCTCTTCGGCTTCGACTCGAGGATCGGGCAAGTGGTTGAGTTCGACCTTCAAGCCCAGTTTCTTGCCTTCCCGTTGAACCATGAGCGCAAGATCGAGAACCGAAAACTGCTCGGTAAACTGATTGAAGACGCGGAACTCGCCCCGCTTTGCGGGATTCTGGCAAGCGATCTCGATGCAACGAACGGTGTCGCGAATATCGAGGAAACCGCGCGTCTGGCCGCCCTTTCCATAGACGGTCAAGGGAAGTCCGATGGCTGCCTGGGCACAAAAGCGGTTCAGCACCGTTCCGAAAACCTCGTCGTAATCGAAGCGATTGATGAGAGCTTCGTCGAGCGCGACTTCATTGGTCATCGTTCCGTAGACAACACCCTGGTTCAGGTCGGTCGCACGCAGCCCCCAAATTTTGCAGCAAAACATAATGTTGTGGCTGTCGTGGACCTTGGAGAGATGGTAGAAAGATCCGGGTTGCTTGGGAAACGGCAGCACGTCCTTGCGGCCATTGTGCTCGATGGTGATGTAGCCTTCTTCAATATCGATGTTCGGCGTTCCGTATTCGCCCATGGTTCCCAGCTTGATCAGATGGCAATCCGGACGAAATTCCCGCAGAGCAAACAGCAGGTTCAGCGTTCCAACAACGTTATTCACCTGGGTGAACACCGCATGCTTGCGGTCGATCATGGAATACGGAGCGGCACGCTGTTCGGCGAAATGTACGACGGCATCCGGCTCGAATTCACGGACAAGGGATGAGAGAAAGTCATAATCCATGACATCGCCGACAAAAACATCGATGTTTTTTCCGGTAATGTCGCGCCAGGTGCGCAGGCGCTCGGGAAGGGGGCGAATCGGGGTCAGGGTTTGTACGCCTAGCTCATGGTCCCATTGACGGCGGCAGAAATTGTCAACAATCGCTACAGAATGGCCTTGATTCGACAAATAAAGGGAAGTTGCCCAACCGCAGTAACCATCTCCGCCCAGAACGACGATCCTCATTTTTCCTCCGTGTATTCAGCTCGTTATCCCGGGGGCATGAGCCTGTCGGATGCAATCCGTACCGGGCGAACGGTAAAGCCACCGCAGATTCGAGCGGCCCCAATTATCGCGATGTTACGATTCTATCGCATCCGATGCGCCTTTGGGATTGAGTTAGTCGAGACCCGGGTAAAGGTTTGTCGAAGCCAAAGGCGTCGTTTCAGAGGCATTTGGCTTACTTTCCGCTTGCACGGGTTGATTCGTCAGCAGCAACTTCCCTCCACTTTCCTTCACGACGTTCAGAGCTTGAGAACCGACCAGTCGCTGCAATCGCGGCATGGCCGATTCTTTTGCTACGAGATAGTAGCGCTCTGGCTTCACCCAGAGATCATGAAACTGTGCGTCATTGATGAACACATCGGGCGCGCCGGGAGCATACGATCCGTACTCAAGATTCATGAAACGCCCGTTCAGCAGGAGAGCTGTGCGGTTGGTATAGAAGAACACCGACGAGAAAAAATAGTAGTGCCGATCGACGATTAATTTTCCGTCGGGCGATTTCAGTAACGCTTCGGCTAGAGGGCGCGACGACATATAGGGATCGAAAGCGACCATGGCCAGCCGCGCCGCATGGAAGAAAAGCGTCATCATCAGTGCCGCCGCGAGAGCGACGCGCCGGGTCTTCTTGAAGAATGTTCCAACGCAACCGATCCCAAATGCCAACGCAGCCAAGGCCAGCGGCAAACGCAAATAAGCGAACGACGCCAGGGTCAGATCTTCCATGTGGCCCAGCGACAATTTGTAGGCCTTGGGATGCGGTTTGAGCGCTTCGGAAATGTCGCCGGGGTGTGGGAACCCCCAACTCAGAATCAAAATGGTGATGGCGGCGATGGCTGCGCAGGCGGTAACGATTCCTAACACTCGCGTGCCGCGTCGAATCCAAATTCCGTCCGCCACGAGGGCCGAGCCCAAAAGCAGCGCGAGCGCCGGATAGCAGGGCATCGAATAATATTCTTGCGTGGTGGAGAAGGTGAAAAAGATCAGGATGAAGCCGGTCCAACAAAGTGCCAGCAGGCCGGTACGCCCGGCACGGTCCAGGGGCTTGAACGATAATTTAGCAATCGCGGGAAAATAGACGCTCCAGGGAAATAGCCAAAGCAGATGAAACAGCCAGAAATACAGGCGCGGCACGGTGTCGTAATCGCGCGGGTAACGCATATTCAGGAAGCGAAGGACGTGCTCGTTCATGAAATAGAACCAGAAAAAGCCGTGATACTCGCCCGGTCCCGAGTGCATGGTGAAAACGAAATACGGCGGCATGCGCAGTGTGGCCAGTACATGCCAGGGCGCGGCAATCGCCAACAGGATCAGCGTTCCGGTAAATACATGCAGTTTTTTCCAGAGCGCACGCGAAGAAAGCTGCTGCGTCACCAGCAGGTACAAAAAAATCCCGCCGAGCGGAAACACAACGGCGATGAGCCCTTTCAGGAGCAGCCCGATGGCGATAGTCACCGAGAGCACGATGGTCCAAAATCGCGGATGTGGTTCTGCCGGCTCAATGGCGCGCTGGAAACTCCAAAACGAAAGACAGACACAAAGCGTGAGCAGAACATCCGGAATCTGGATGCGGGTGAAAAGAAAGAGTCCGATGCAGGTGGCGACGACGAGTCCTGAATAAAATCCCGCGCGTCCGCCAAAAGCCCAGCGGCTGTAACGATAAGTAACCCATGCCAGCAGGATGGCACCGAGCGCCAACGGCAGCCGCGCTGCCCAGTCATGCACGCCAAAAATGCGGTACGAAACCGCCATCACCCAGTACACCATTGGAGATTTTTCAAGGTAGGGTACGCCGTCGAGATGCGCAATCACCCAGTCGCCGCTCTGCAGCATATTTCGCGCAATTTGCGCCTCCACGGCGTCTACGTCGTCCATGAGGGACGGCGGCGAAATAATGCAACCGAGGAAGATCGTGGCCGCAAAAAGTAGAATGATGAAATCGCTGCGAAGGAAGTTTAGGCGGTCGCCGACAGGCTGACCAACTTTTTGTCCGCCGGTTCCGGTTCGCTCAACGTCTGAATGTTCCACCGTTTGACCCATAGGAATAGAATCAGCAGACCCCAGAGGTGATATCCAAAACTCTCACGCCGCTCCATGTGACGTTTGATGACCGATTGCACGCCTTCCCAGCGGAAAATTCCGCTCTCACGGACGGTTCGCTCGGTCAATGTGTCTAGCAGCAAGGGCTTCAGCACGCTGCGGAACCAATCGTGGGCGGGAATATCGAAACCGACTTTTTTTCGCTCCAGGATGGCTTTCGGCAGCTTATCCTTCATTAGCTCTTTGAGCAAGAATTTCAGCTTTGAGCCGCGAAGCTTGTAATCTTCTGGCAAAGACGAAGCGAACTCGACAATGCGGTGATCGAGAAACGGAGGCCGCACTTCCAGCGAATGCGCCATACTCATGCGGTCGGCTTTGTAAAGAATGTCGTCCGGCAAATAATATTGTTGATCGAAGAGCATGTAACGATTGATTGCCGGAACTGGCGGCATATTTTGCAGAATGCCGCGCATCGGGTGGGCGCTGGCGCTGACCAGAAATTCGGCTTTTTCTTCTTCCGAGAATGTTCCATTCCAGAAGATGTGAGCTTCGTCGGCGGGCAACAGTGATCCGCGTAGAAAACGCTTGAGTTTGTATTCGAAGCTGATCTTCTCGTCGGAAACCGGCCAGTAGTTCAGGCCGGCAATCATGATTCGACGCAAGGCGGCCGGCACCAGACGCGCCGTGCGAGCATAGCGGCTCGCAAGATAAGTGAGATATCCGCCGAACAACTCGTCTGCGCCTTCGCCGCTAAGCGCGACCGTTACCTGCTCGGAACTCATCTTTGCCAGATACCAGACCGGAAGACAGCCGGCGTCGGCGCTAGGTTCGTCGGAAAAATAGGCGAACTCCTGGATCGCTTTGTCCAGATCCATGTCGACGCTGAGATCGGCTTCGGTATGGTCGGTTCCGTAATGTTTCGCGACTTCCTGAATGTAGGCGCCCTCATCGAAGCTGCGGCCTTTGAAGGTAATCGAAAAAGTCTTCAGCGGCTGCGATGAGGCCTCGGCGGCGTAGTGAAGAATGGTGGAGGAATCCAAGCCACCGCTTGCCCACAACCCAACCGGGACATCCGCGACAAGATGCTCACGAATCGATTCGCGCAGCAAAGAATCAAGCTCTTCTTTGGCTGATTCGACCGTCCATTTCTTGTTGTTTTCGGCGGGAGTGGGGCAATGCCAATAAGATTCGATTTTCGACCGGCCATGTTGCCAAATCAGAATGTTCCCCGGCGGGAGCTTCTCGATCCCTTGCACGAGCGTGTACGGCGCGGGAACGTAATTCACGCGCAAGTAACAGTTCAAGCCGTCCAAATTTAAAACGCGGTCGATGTCGGGATGATGGAGAATTCCTTTCAGCTCGGAGCTGAAATAAACATCGTGGCCTCTGCGACAAAAATATACCGGCTTAATACCCACGCGATCACGTGCCAGCACCAGGCGTTTTCGCGATTGCGACCACAGCGCCAGCCCAAACATTCCGCGCAGCCGGCGGAAGCAGTCGGTGTCCCACTGCAGGAAAGCATGCAGCACAACTTCGGTGTCACTATTCGTGACGAAACGATGTCCCAGGGCCTGCAGTTCCGCGCGGAGTTCGCGATGGTTATAAATTTCGCCATTGAAGACGAGGACGGTGTCGTCATCTTCGCTGCGCATGGGCTGCTCACCCGATACCAGGTCGATGATGGTAAGCCGCACCGCGCCCAGAGAAACATCCTTGGATTCGTAGACGTCCTGCTGGTCGGGACCGCGATGAATCAAGCAGGAAGTGGCACCCCGAATAAGACTGGGGTTGACATGACGATCTTCATGAGTGAATCCGACGATTCCACACACGCTGATTACATAGTAACTGGATGGTAGGATTCTTGGGAAGCCACCGAGGATGCATGGAAGCCTATTAAACACCGTAGTTCCCGAACCGGATGAAAATTGTATTGATGAGACGAATCCGGCTTCTGCTTGACGTTGGGGAGGCGAGTCCGTATTCTCGAACTTCTCTGAATGAAACGGCACTTGCTCTCTTATCTGGCTTGCTCGACGTGCGGATCCCCGTTTGAGGCTGAATCACGAAAAGAGGAGTTCGGGGAAATCATCGACGGCATTTTGCAGTGCCGCGGTTGCCAAGCGAGTTTTCCGGTGGTCCGAGGTATTCCGCGTTTTTTGTCGGACGAACTGTCGGCTGCGAAGAAAGCGACGGCTGCAGCGTTCGGTTATGAGTGGACGCATTACTCGCAGTTGACCGAGGCTGACCGGGAAGAATTTCTCGATTGGATCAAACCGCTCGATGAATCGATTTTTGTCAACCGTGTGATTCTCGATGGCGGCTGCGGAAAAGGACGGCATCTTTTCCTTGCAGCCAAGATGGGAGCGAGCGACGCCATCGGAATCGATCTCTCCGACGCCGTCGAATCGGCATTCCAAAACACGCGCCAGCTGCCGAATGCGCACGTCATCCAGGCCGACATTTACCACCTGCCGTTTCTCAAGCCGTTCGACTTCGCTTACAGCATTGGCGTGCTGCACCATTTGCCCGACCCGAAAGCCGGATTTCTGAGCTTGGTCGAGCATCTAAAGCCGGGCGGCCGCATTGCGATGTGGGTGTATGGCAAAGAAGGGAATCGATGGATTGAGTTGTTTGTCGATCCGTTTCGCACGTATGTGACTTCGAAAGCGCCGAAGTTTGTCACCCAGGTTATTTCATTTCTTTTTGCGTTGCCGTTGTACATCGCGTTGAAGCTCGTTTACCGGCCGGCGAATCGCCTGGCTAGATTGAAACGAGCGTTGCCGTACGCTGATTATCTTTGTGCGATTTCCAATTATTCTTTCGCAGAGAACTTCTGGAATGTGTTTGATCACCTGGTTGCGCCTACAGCTTTTTACCATTCGCGCCAAGAAGTGGAAGATTGGTTTTCAACGGGGAAGTTGCAGCAGGTCGAAATTTCTTCGCGCAATAACAACAGCTGGCGCGGGACAGGGGTGAAGGCGAGCGATCCCGCCTAATCCGCGTGGCTACTTTTTGCGGACGAAACAGAAGTGTTCGTCCCTGACAGCGTCTCCCATCCTCGTCGGGACAAATCCCAAAAGATCAAATACCCGGCAATCGCCGCAACCGCTAGAAGCACGGCACCCCACAACCACTGCTGGAACACGAGCTTTCCAATGCCAAACAAGCATCCGTAGACGAGCACCACGCCCATCACCCAATCGAAAGCGTTGCTCGAAACGTCGCGAACTTCCGGCAGTTCAGGGGCAAGCCGGGCAATGCGCTTCCATCCATAAACCGTCGGTAAGACACGGCGATAAAACGAGACCAGCGTGGCTTCGCTCTCTGGCCTGGTGACGAATGTCGTTAACAGCCAGACGACGGTTGTGATTCCGCCGGTGATCAGCGCGGTTTTCGCGTAAGTGACCGATCCGTTCCCGTTGAAATTAGCATGCCGCAGGGCTAAGGTTACGCCGGCTGCCGCGATCATCGCGGAAATTTCACTCCAGGCGTTGATCCGCCACCAATACCAGCGCAGGATGTAAACCGCGCCGGTGCCAAAACCGATGTCGAGTACAATTTCCCACCCCTGCTTGATAGAAGTGAGTTGCATGGCAGTGTAGCCGCTGGCCAGCACGAGCAGGATGGTAAAAAGCTTGCTGATGAGTACGTAGTGCTTCTCCGTCGCATCTCGGACGATGAAGCGCTTGTAAAGATCGTTGACCAAGTACGAACAGCCCCAATTCAACTGCGTCCCGATCGTCGACATGAAGGCTGCGAGAAACGCGGCAACCATCAAACCGCGCAGCGCGGGTGGCAGATAGTCGCGAAGGACCATCACATATCCTTGCTCGGGATTCTGGGCAAAAGCCGCGCTGGGATTGAGGCCGCCATTGGGCGAGTAAACAACGATGGCAACCAAGCCGGTGATGATCCACGGCCACGGACGCAAAGCGTAGTGCGCGATGTTGAACCAGAGCGTCGCGCCGAGGGAATTTTTCTCGTCTTTTGCGCTGAACATGCGCTGCGCCACGTAGCCTCCGCCGCCCGGCTCGGCTCCCGGATACCACGCCAGCCACCACTGCATGAAGAGATAAACGAAGAATGTCAGTAGCGGTAGCGTCCAGAGGGCATCTGTGGTCCAGCCGAGATGAAAATCGGGCAAAAAAGCAGTCGGATCGGAAGTTTGCATGCCAGTTTGCCGCACGTTGTTCTCGATCGTCTGAAGATGAGTTTGCAATGCGGCCATCCCTCCGATTTTCACCACTGCGACCCAAGCGAGCACGATGATCATCGTCATCTTGAGCACGAACTGGAAAAGATCAGTGACCAGCACGCCCCACAGTCCGCCGATGAACGTATATAGCCCGGTAAATGGAATCAAAATAAAAATGCAAATGAGAAGGGAAGTTGTATGGGGACTTCCCAGGCTGTAGGAAAATCCGGCGAACTGCACCACGCGGCCTTCGGCGATTGCCGGCCCGAGCAGGACTATAATGATGTTGATCATGGCCTGCGTCACCCAGCCGAGGATGAAGCAGTTCATGAAAAGCCCGAGGTAAACGGCTTTGAATCCGCGCAGGAATGCCGCCGGCCTGCCCCCGTAACGAATTTCGACAAACTGCACGTCGGTAAGAATTTCGGCGCGCCGCCAGTAGCGGGCGAAAAAGAAGACCGTCAGCATGCCGCCAACGCATAATCCCCACCAGATCCAATTGCCGGCAATGCCGGATTTCGCGACCAGGCCGGAAACCAGCAGGGGAGTATCGGCGGCAAAGGTGGTTGCGACCATCGAGGTCCCGGCCAACCACCAGGAAACCTCGCGGCCGGAGATGAAAAATTCTTCAGTATTTCCGCTGGCCCGCCGCCGATAGTAGATGCTGATTAATAAATTGATCAGCAGGTAGCCTACGATGACGATCCAGTCGGTTACTGTTAATGACATGTGCGAGGCGCTCGCAATATCTTTACTACATTGCGGCCCTCACAAAGGCAGGAATTATTAGCTTGACGTGGCGAACCTGATGCCGCGTGGCTTAGTGGCGGCGTTCGGTTTCGCGCAAAATGGTAGCAAAGTTGTGTCCTCCGAGGCTGATGCCTTGCTCAACGTGGCCGGTGACGGCGACTTTTGCACCGGAGCCAGGAATTCCGCGCGGACCGGCAAAAACCCACATCGTGCCCGTGCCATCGTCGAGTTGAAACGCGCCGCGCCCAGCCACTCCGTAGGAATCGGTTACGCGACCGCCGATGGTGACTTCTTTACCGGCGTATTTTCCGGGATCCTGATTGAGTTTGGCGATACTCACATGTGGCGGGCAGCCGGCCAGGAGAAGCGTGGCCAAGATGATCAGGAATGCGAAATTGAATCGGTTGGGGCGAGTCTGCATGGTTCTCCTTGGGATTAGGAATTCAAACCCGACGAACGATGACGAGTTGCGGTCACCGGGCAGAATTAGAGCCATCATGATTGTGGCTCAGATGCGGGGCGTCTTCCTGGCGATGGCCGCAAGGGACGTTGCGCCACATAATTCCCGCGCTTAGACTCGGTAGAAGGTAAGGATCAAGTCATGAAGGAATATCTGCAAACGCTCTTTGCGTACGACGATTGGGCGAACCGGGAAGTAGTGACGGCGCTTGAGGCCCTTGAAGTTCCGCCGCCGCGTTCCATGAAGTATTTGGCACATATCGTCTCTGCCGAGCGGTTGTGGCTGGAACGATTGCGCGTGGAGAAGCAGACCTATCCGGTGTGGCCGGATTTCACGTTGGAACATTGCAAGCTGGAAATCGCGCAACTGCGCGAGCAATGGAAGTCGTATCTGGCTTCGCTGAAGGAAGACGGCTTGTCACGTTCGTTGACCTATCGCAACAGCAAAGGCGAAAGTTGGACGAATGCGAAGCAGGACATTCTGATGCATGTGATCATGCACTCGGCTTACCATCGCGGGCAGATTGCCTCTGACATGCGTGCCGCCGGATTCACTCCGGTGCTCACCGATTTTATTCACGGCGTACGGCAGGGGCTTGTAGAATAGCGGGCATGGCGGAGACCAGGAACGACACGGTCGGTGCTGCACAGGAGCTCGCTGGTTCACCGAATTATGCTTACGCCGTGGCCGCTTCGCGGTTCTGTCCCAATTGCTCGGCGGAGTTGAAAGATCGCGGCTGCAAAATGAGTTGTGCGCAGTGCGGCTTTTATCTGAGCTGCTCGGATTTCTACTAATATAGAATTTCCACCATAGCCTCTGACGCCAGCCGGCCCTTCCATCTACAATGGAGAAGTCATCAATTCCATAATTTTGAGGAGATAAGAATGCAACGCAAGGCAAGTGCTATTTGGCAGGGAGGGCTCAAAGACGGCAAAGGCTCGGTGTCGTCGACCAGCGGCGTGCTGTCCCACACTCCGTACTCTTTCACCACCCGTTTTGAAAACACGCCCGGCACTAATCCCGAAGAACTAATTGCGGCGGCGCACGCGGCATGTTTTTCCATGGCGCTTTCGGCGCAGTTGGGCGGGGCGAATTTGACGCCGACCAGCATCGAGACCGCGGCCACGCTCACCATGGAGAAGCTTGATTCCGGCTGGACGATTACTGCCGTTCATCTTGACGTGGTCGGGCGCGTGCCCAAGGCCGATGATGCCGCATTTCAGAAAGCGGCCGCAGACGCCAAGAGCGGATGTCCGGTGTCGAAAGTTCTGAAAGCCAACATCACCATGAACGCGAAGCTGGAAGGGTAGGGAAGCGAGCCAGAGGCGCGATTTTTTTTCGCAAAGAACGCGATAATTTCGCGCGGCTCGCCCGAGTCCTTCGTCGCCAAAAGAGGCGTCTCAGGATGACAACGCTTTGACAGCCGCTGAGGCCCCTGTAAAATAGCTCTTGGCAGTTCTTTCCTGAAGGCGGCTCGCGAGGGCCGCCAGTCACTTTAGCCATCGTGGCGGAATTGGCAGACGCGCATGGTTCAGGTCCATGTACCCGCAAGGGTGTGGGGGTTCGAGTCCCTTCGATGGCACCAAGATTGAGGTCCTTCGGCTCGCTTTTGCTCGCTCAGGATTTCGCCTGCGGGCTCGCGCTACGCTCACGCCCGCAAAGCGGCTCAACCTAATTCACATTCACGGTGACGGTCGCGGTATTGCGGCCATATTGGTTGGTGGCATAGAGCGTATAGGTTGTGGTCTGCGTCGGAGTAACGATAACGCTTGTGCCGCGCACGGCGCCAACTTGGGGCGAGACGACGTAATAAGACGCGCCGGTCACCTGCCAATTCAGCGTCACCTGAGTGCCGGAACTCACGTTCGCCGAGCTGGCGGTGAAGCCGGCGATGTTGGGGGCGGCTCCTTGCGGCACGTTTGACGAGGTGTAGATTGGATTCATCTGCACAACTTCAAACGCAGAAGCCGGAACTTGCCCCAGATTGTGCAGGTCGTCGTTGTTCCATCCATCGTTGGGAGCGCCGCTCAGGTACATGGCGCTGCCGTTGTCGGCCATGATCATGCCGTAGTGCTGCAGGGCGGTGAGAATTACCTGAACGGTCGGTGAAAAACTCGAGATGTCGTAGCTTGCTTTGAGCCGCAAGCGCATGCCCATGGGCGCGGCGAGCGAGTTGGTCGATGTTGCGGCCCAATGCGAAGCCGGGGGAATCATCGCGGCCTGGCTTTGTGGCAGGGTGAAGCGAATGGCGTGCTGAATTTTGCCGGCGGCGACTTCGTCATAGCGAACCAGACCGGCAAAAATCGAGAGCCCGGCGGCATCAGCGGAGGTCCACGTCCACGGACGCTGCTCGCCATTCTGCAAATCCCAAATCGCGGCCGAGCCGGCATTCCAACTGCCATCGCTATTGGGATACGAGCTATAGAGTTCGTAGAGGAAGCAGTTGCTCTTGTCGATCACCAGCACATGCCGGTCGCCGTTGCCGGGATTCGGGTAACCCTCGATGGGCGCGCTGGCGGGAACGGGCATTGGCCCGGGATCGCTCTCGTCGCCGTAGGCGGTGAAATCAATGTTGACAAGGCTTTGTGAGCTGTCCACGACAACGTAAGGAATGCCGATGCTTGATCCGTTGTATTCGCCCGAACCGAAGTCGGGATGCAGGCCAATGCTCGGACCGATGAAGTTGATGATGGCGTCAGAGTTGGGATCGACCGGCGCGGAAGAGATGTCCTGATTCCAGGCGTTGTCAGCGGGAAAGGGGACAAAGCCATTGAGGCTCGCACCCTGCCCGGTTGCAATGCCATTGCAGGCATTTTGTGCCCCGCCCGTCCCTCCGCCTGGGGCACCACCGTTGCCGCTGGAGCCGCTGGAGGACGACGAACTCGATCCGCCGCCGCAGCCTAGTAGCGAAAGCGCTAGGGCGAGTGTTGGCAAAAGCCGGAACAGCCTGCATGGTCTGTTATGCACCGAAAGAATCCCTGATGAACGTTCTCGCCGGTCTGGCGCTTCGGGCGGCGGGAAATGAGGTCAGTTTGCGGGTGGATTTGGGACATGTACGGATGGGTTAAGGGTGCGCCGAGGTTTCTTCAACGGCTGCTGCAAGCTGATCTACAGCCCAAGCGATCTGCTCGCGAGTGATGACTGCAGGCGGGGCGATCAGCAGGTGATCGCCGGCATTGCCATCCACACAGCCTTGCATGGGGTAGACGAGCAAGCCACGTTTGACTGCGGATTGGCCGACCCGTCCGGCGAAGTTTATCTGCGCAGGGAACGGTTGTTTGGTGGATCTATCGGCGACGAATTCGATGCCCCAGAGCAAGCCGATGCCCCGGACGTCGCCGACGCTCTTGAGGGTCCTCAGGCTCTCCAGGGCTTGACGCAGACCGGCCCCGACGGATTCATTGCGGCCAGAATCTGCAGCCGCGACCAGGTTATTTTCACCAAGAAACTTGAGCACCGCACTCCCTGCCGCAAGCGAAATGGGATGCGCGTTATAAGTGAAGCCGTGCATGAACGTGCCGGAGCCGGCGGCGATTGCATCTGTCACTTTCTTCGTGGTGATCACTGCGCCCAGTGGCGCATAGCCGCTCGACAATCCTTTAGCCGTGACGAGAATGTCGGGAGCGACGCCCCAGTGCTCAACAGCAAAGTTACGTCCTGTGCGGCCCATGCCAGTCATGACTTCGTCGGCGATGAGCAGAACGCCGTGGTTTTTGCAGATCTCAGCCACGCTCTGCAAGTAGCCCGGCGGCGGTACAACTGCACCCAGTGTGGCCCCGCTGACGGGTTCGAAGATGAATGCAGCGGCCTCGCCGTTCGTCGCCTCGATCGCTCTTTCGAGGTCGGCGGCATATTCCTGGCCGCAGTTTCGGCACCCGTCGGTGCAATCGTAGGCGCAGCGATAGCAGTAGGGAAACGTCACGTGGGCGAATTCGCGCACCATGGGCAGATACATATCTCGCCGGCGCTTGTTGCCGGAAACCGAGAGCGCGCCGAGGGTCGATCCGTGATAGCTCTGGCCTCGGCTGAGAATCTGATAGCGCTTAGGCTGCCCGATTTCGACCTGATATTGGCGAGCTAGCTTGAGGGCGGTTTCGATTGCTTCGGAGCCGCCGCAGGTGAAGTAGACGCAGCCGCCTTGAAAATTCGACCCAGCAAAATCAATCAGTTCCTGCGCGTATTGTTCTGCGATCGGGGTAGTGAATTGGCTGGTGTGAGCGAATTCCAGCAGCTTCGCCTGCGCGGCCATAGCTCGCGAGATTTCTGCGACGCCGTGCCCGATGAAATTCACTGCTGCTGAGCCAGAGAAATCTAGGTATTGTTTCCCGGTTTCGTCCCAGATATGGACGCCTTGGCCACGCACGGCGGACGGGAAGTCTTTTCGGAAGGAGCGGCGGAAAACGGCGGAGCGGGGCACGAGTTGGATTATCGGGCGATAGGAAGATAGCTGTCAAAAGTAGGTGAAATATGGATGCTAGCCAAGCGCGCGATTGTGCGTCGCAAGGGCGCGACGCTTCGCGCAGCTCGCTCAGACCCTTCGTTCGGCAGAAACCCAAGCGCCTCACTCAGGATGACAATTCGTTTTACTTCAGGCCGTCCACGACCCACAAATCCGAAAGCAGCCGCGAGTAGGAATACGCATACGCTTTGCAATCCTTATCGAAAACCACATTCGCGATGGTCAGCACGCCAGCCGGATCTGGCGGAACGATCTGTCGAACATCTTCGCGTCGGCCGTCGGCGAGAAACACGCGCGAGACTTTGCTTTGGCCCCCGCGCGTCCGCACCAGAATACTCTTGCCGTCCGGTTCGAAACGGAGGGGCTGATCACCGTCGTTCAGTTTGACGGCAAATGGAACGGGATCACCTCCCGCCAGTGGGTATAGCCAACGTTTGGTCTGCGGGTCAGTGGCGAGCAGGAATTTGCTGTCCTGAGTAACGAAAAGCCCCGCTGTGCCAGGGGGAGTGATCGGTCGGCTTTTCCCGCTCAAGTCCAACAAGTACGAGCGCCGCGGCTGTCCAGATTCATTGCCGATGTAAATCAGCCCCGAACCGTCTGGAACCCAGCGCACGCGGACGCGGTCAAGATTGTCGTCAGTCAACTGCCGCGGCTGCCCCACGCCGGTGGGCAGTAATTCAACTTGACCGTGCGAAGATAAAGTCAGCGCTGCGGCCCATTTTCCGTCAGGCGACAAAGCGGGAAACGTACCTTCCCCCAAGCGAACCGCGGGCGAGCCATCAGTCTGGCGAAGGAAGACGGAGTATTTTGCCCCGACGCCCTCGCCGCTCTCGAAGAAGAGTACAGTTTTACCGTCGGGAGAAAGATCGGAGACGATCGACCAATCGAACCAGGAGAGATTTTTCTCGCTGGTCGCACCCGGAGCCCTCGCCATCATCTGGTATTCGGCGTTGTCCTCAGTCAACAGCACGCGTCCACTGCGGCTGATGTCCTGGAGGGTAAGGGTGCCGGGAACATGCAGAACCACGCGCTCATGGCCCGAGAGGTCCATCGCATAGACGGCCCGCGCAGCGCCGCTGGGCGAGGCGGCGAACCACACTTCTTTTCCGTCTGGCGTCCAGGCCAGCCCTTCCACGGTCGTGTAAAAGCTTGAGGTCGCCTTGGACTTGCCGTCGCGGTCGGTGATAACAACCCGCCCATCGTCTCCCGTTGCCAAGTGGTCGGCAAAGGCCAGCAAGTCACCGCGCGGAGAAAAGCGAATATGACTTACCCAGCCTTGAGGATGGTAAATCTCTTTGCCAATTGGAAACTCCAGGTGGTTGTACGTGTTCCCAGTCTGGTGAGCGACCGCCAGGCCTGATCCATCGGGCGTCCAATCTGCGGAATCGACGCCATCCAGGATTTCCCGCGGAGCCCCGCCGGTCAGCGACACCTGAGCCAGCGTGCCCCTTTGGCCAAAGGACGTAGATTGCACGTGGGACACGACAGCTAAGTCCCCGTTGTTGGAGACGGAAAGCACCTCGGTGTCCTGCAGTCCCAAGGGGCGGGAATCGGTGCTGTCGAAACGTGTGGTGAAAAGCTCAGTGGGATTTCCTTCGAGCGCGGCGCCATAGATGATGGTCTGCCCGTCGGGCGAAAAGCGCGCTGCGTAAATCGATCCGCGGCGATAAGTCAAGCGATGAAAACTGACGGGCGAAGCGGCATGACGCCGAGCTGCGAAGATGTATGTTACGGCACAGGCGGCGATCAGCAACAGGGCGTAGAGCGCCGGACGCAGCCAATTTCGTTCTTCTGGAATTGCGACTGGCGTAACTCCGGCTTTACTCGCCGTCGTGACCTCGCTGAGCGCTTCGAGGTTGAAGGCTACATCGCTTGCGGATTGAAAGCGCTGTGCCGGATTTTTTTCCAGGCAGTGATTGACGATCCGCTCGAGACCGGGAGGGACGTTGCGTCCGGTTTCGGAAAACTGTGGCGGATCTTCCTTTAGGATGGCGCTCATGGTATCGGCGGGAGTTTCGCCGTGGAATGCGCGCTTGCCTGAGAGCATTTCGTACAAAATCGCGCCGAAAGCGAATAGATCGGAGCGAGCGTCGGCGGTTTTGCCGCGTACCTGCTCCGGCGACATATAGCCGACCGTGCCCATGACCAAGCCTGGTTCGGTAGCGACTTGCATTGTCGGGGCTTCGCCGGAATTGCTTGCTGTCTCAGGATGCGTGAGTTTGGCGAGGCCGAAGTCAAGAATCTTTACACGGCCATCATTGGTGAGAAAAACATTTTCTGGCTTAAGGTCGCGGTGGGTGATGCCTTTTTCGTGGGCGGCGGCTAATCCGCGAAGAATCTGCAGCGAGAATTCGATGGCCCGGCGCGGGTTCAGTGGACCGGTACGTAGGCGGTCGCGCAGGGTTTCACCTTCGAGCAGTTCGGAAACTACGTAGGGCGCGCCGTTTTCGCTGCCGATGTCGAAGATCGCCAGAATATTGGGATGGTTGAGAGCCGCGGCCGCCCGTGCCTCCTGCTCGAACCGTTGCAAACGGTCGCGATCAGAGGAGAAAGAAGACGGCAGAATTTTGATCGCAACGTCACGGCCTAAGCGTGGATCGCGGGCACGGTAGACTTCTCCCATACCTCCGGCCCCAATCGAGGACTGAATCTCGTAAGGGCCGAGCTTAGAACCGGTGGTTAGCATAGAGATCCCTCGCTTCGCTCGGGATTTCGCCTGGCGACTCCCGCTGGCCGCTGCGCGGCACGCTCACGCCGCCAAAACGGCTCAACTTCTCCCATGCCTCCGGCCCCGATCGAGGACTGGATCTCGTAAGGGCCGAGCTTCGACCCGGAAGTTAACATGGCTCTGGATTATATCCTTCGTTACTAGTTTCCGGCAGATAAGCGCACTGGGACGCGGGCGGCTTTGGTAGGCTCAGAAATGATGAACCGCTTTCTGCGCCTGCTGCGGCCTTCACACCAGCACAGCGCTTTCTCGGCGACGCTGCTGCTGATGACGGCGATCATGCTGTCGCGGGTAATCGGCTATGTGCGCGAAGCCTATATCGCTTGGGCATTCGGAGCGGGTCCGCAGACGGATGCGTACGTTGCCGGCTTCACCATCCCCGATTGGCTGAATTACCTCGTGGCCGGGGGCACGGCTTCCATCACATTTGTTTCGATCTACACGCGCTTTCTCGCACAGAACCGGGAAGAGGACGCACGAAAAACGTTTTCCATCATCATCACCGTAATGACCGTGGTGCTGGGCATTGGAACGGTCGTCGCGGAAATTTTCACGCCGCAGATCGAGCGGCACATGTTCAGCGGGTTCAATCCCGAGCAGTTGCAACTTTGCGTTCACCTGACACGCATTCTTCTTCCTGCCCAGATTTTCTTTTACGTGGGCGGGGTGGTGTCGGCGGTGTTGCTTTCACGAAGATTATTTCTATTTCCGGCGTTCGGGCCGCTGCTCTACAACGTTGCCATCATCATGGGCGGAGTTTTGTTTGCCCATCGCTTGGGGATCGCTTCGCTCGCTTACGGCGCATTGGCTGGCGCGTTCGTTGGGCCGTTTCTGGTGAATGCTATCGGTGCCGCCGAAACGGGCGTGGGCTACCGCATTTCGTTCGACATTCACAATCCCGCGTTTCGTGAATGGGTTCGGCTGTCGATTCCGCTCATGCTGGGCGTTTCTCTGGTCAGCGCCGATGACTGGATCCTGCGCTACTTCGCTTCGGGCAGTGTCGGCGACATCACGCGGCTGAATTATGCCAAGCGTCTGTTCGCGGTTCCGATCGCCGTCTTGGGGCAAGCCACGGGCCAAGCCTCGCTGCCATTTTTCGCACGCTTGGTCGGCGAGAAGAAAATGAAAGACTTCGCCGAGACGGTGAATGGCTCGGTCTATCGCATCGTTGCCGCGTCGCTTCTGGTGACCAGCCTGATCTCGGTGGCCGCCCTTCCGCTGATGGATCTGGTCTATCGACGAGGACGCTTCCACTTCTCCGATTCGCAAACTACCGCCGTTTACTTCTTTTGGTTCTCGCTCTCGCTCGCGTTCTGGTCGGCGCAAGCGCTCTATGCCCGGGCTTTCTACGCAGCCGGCAATACCCTCACGCCGATGGTTGCCAGCAGCATTATCACCATTGCTTCCATTCCGATGTACTCAGTTCTGTTCCATGCTTTCTCGACAGTTGGACTTGCCATTGCGTCTGATATCGGAATTGTGGCGAATACGTTGGCCATCGCGATTCTGCTTTACCAGCGCAAGCTGGTTCCGACCAACGAATTGCAATGGGGAGAACTGGGAAAAGCAGCGGTCACGGCAGTCATCGCGGGTTTGCTGAGTTATCGCGTGGCCAACGGAGTGATGCTGCACGGCAGCCGCATGGCAGATTTCAAGGCGTTGGGATTGATTACTGTGACGTGGGCAGGCGCTGTGGCTGCCGGGCTTTGGGTCCTGCGATCGCGATTGCCGGGCGATTTGCGGCGGCGGAAGGGAACGGCGTATCCGAGAGTCGCGGAAAGGCAAGCGGAAGAGTTAAGCCGGGGAGCGGAGTCTTAATTCGAAACAAGACACAGAAGGCTCAGGCGCCAAGCTATCGAAAGCGTGGCGCCAGAAAAGGTGATTTACGCGCGAGCGGCAACGGCTTCTGCTGTGGTTGAAACCGAGGGTTTGGCTTCTTCGCCGTTCGGTTTCTGGCCGGCCTTGCGAATATCGATGCCGCCTTTGAAGAACGCGCCATCTTCAATCGAAATGCGGGCCGCTACAACGTCGCCGGTGAGGGAGCCATCACTGCGAATATCCACGCGGTCGCTGGCGGTCAGGTTGCCACGGACTTTGCCCAACACCACGATTTCCCTTGCATTGATGTTGGCGGAAACCACGCCATTACGTCCCACGGTCACCCGATTTCCTGCCAGATTGATGGAGCCTTCAACCCGGCCATCGATATAGAGCGATTCGGAGCCGGTGACCTCACCTTTAATCACAAGCGATTTGCCGATGGTAGCTTGATCGGCCGTCGTCGCTGCCGCCACCGGGCGCGGAGCCATCGGTTCGCTGGCAGGCGTGGAAGGGGTCGGAGTGCTGGCCGGTCGCTCCGGTTGGCTAGGTGTTGAAGGTGTTTGTGTCGTGGGTTTCCACATGTGACTGAACTCTCCTTTAAAGATGGGGAAATGCTTCAAAATCGCATTTCAATGACCAAACGCATTTTACTCCGCTGGGACTCTGGAAGATAGTGGAAATCCTGTGGGTTGTGTACCTTTGTGTGCTTCAAAAGCCAACAGGAATCGGGCAGTCGAGCGGGGCAACGGGTAATTTCTGGGGGGCTCCGGCGGTTCTCATCTGCGCCAGTCAGGTATGCTGAAGTCGGCTGCAATTCGACCTTGAATCATGCTTTCCGATTCCACAATTCTAAAAAAGATAGCCAGCCAGCCCAAACAGACAGCTGGCTTTAAGCAGTTGGTGCGGGAACTGGGGCTGCACGGCGATGCCCGACGGGAACTCTCTGACCGCCTAGAAAAGCTAGTTGCCAGCGGGCAACTCACAACGCTCGATTCTGACCGCTATGCGATTCCCAAGGCTGCCACTGGTAAGAACATGCTCGTCGGCAAGCTCTCCATGCACCGCGACGGCTTTGGTTTTGTCATCCCCGATCAAAGTTCCATGGATGATCGGCTGAAGGCGCGGCTGGCTGGCGATATTTTTATTCCTCCGCCAGCCGTCGGATCGGCGATGCACGGAGATCGCGTGCTTGTCGAAATCACGGTTTTTCGTCCGGATGGGCGAGCCGAAGGGCGAATCATCCGCCCAGTCAACCGGGCGCATGCCACGATTGTTGGCATTTTTCATTACGGCCATCGCCATAACTACGTGACGCCCATCGATCAAAAAATCGCGCAGGAAATTGTGATTCCGGCCGGGATGGAGAATCCTGGCCAAGAGGCTGGCGACGCTGTGTCTCCTGTGTCGAAAAAACAAACCGAAACACGGCGGCCACAGAGGGAACAGAAATCTCGTCATCGCGTACTAGGGGACGAGGCCGCACACCGCGCGAATTGGGACAATCTTGAAAACGTCGTGGTCGACGTCGAAATTACCCACTGGCCGAGCGATACCCAAAACCCTCGCGGCAAGGTGGTCGAGATTTTGGGCTACGAAGATGATTTTGGCGTCGATGTCGAAGTCATCATACGAAAATTTCACCTGCCGCATCGATTTCCCGCCGAGGTTCTTGACGCTGCGCAACGGGCTGAGCCGATCATTGCTGCTCATGAAGCCCGCCAGCGCCGCGACTTTCGCGCTTTGCCGATCGTGACCATCGATGGCGAGACCGCCCGCGACTTCGACGACGCTGTGACCGTGCATCGAGTGGAAAACGGGAATTATGAACTACAGGTCCACATCGCTGACGTTGCTCACTATGTGACGCCCGGATCGGCACTCGACCAGGAAGCGCGTCTGCGCGGGACGAGCGTTTATTTTCCTGATCGGGCTGTGCCGATGCTACCGCTTGAACTCTCGACGGACATTTGCAGCTTGCGGCCGCAAGTCGAGCGGTTCGTCATGTCGTGCGTCATGGAAATCGACCATCGCGGCGAGATTGTCAACTATAACTTGTCCGAGGGCATCATTCGCTCGGCCGAGCGAATGACTTACACCGATGTAAATGCTGTGCTGGAAGGCGATGCCGCGATGCGCAGGCGCTACGCTCCCCTGGTGGGGACGTTTGAAATGATGCGCGATCTGGCGTTGATTTTGAATCGCAAGCGCGAGTGCCGCGGATCCATCGATTTTGACCTGCCTGAGCCGGTCATCGAATTCGACGAATTCGGGCTGATGAAAAGCATTTCGCGCTCGGAACGCAATATCGCGCATCGGCTGATCGAAGAATTCATGCTCGCGGCGAACGAGTGTGTTGCCGAACATCTCGAGCGCAGGCGAATCGCATCGCTCTATCGAATTCACGAAAAGCCAGACGCCAAGCGCGTATATGATTTCGAAGTTATTGCAGCAACTTTTGGTTACTCATTGGGAGTCGGGGCGCTGCCGATCCAGCGCATACAGTTCAAAAGCGATCGCCGGGCAAGTTATGGAACCGGCAAACGCGCTCGCGAGATTGAAATTCCTCAGGATGTGCACATCACGCCGCGCATGTATCAGAAGCTCACAGAGAAAATTGCCGGCAAACCGGAAGAAAGAATTCTTTCTTACCTCATGCTGCGGTCGCTAAAGCAAGCCCGTTATTCGGAAGAAAATCTGGGCCACTTTGCGCTGGCAGCAACCTCGTACACCCACTTCACTTCGCCGATTCGCCGCTATCCCGATCTGATGGTGCACCGCATTTTGAAGGAAGTGCTGCACCATGAAGGCCAGAGCACGGGCGCGACGCCCGCGCCCACATCGCCGTCACCGTGGTCCAAACGCCGCGATCACGCTGCTTCGCGGGAATCGCTGGAGCCGCTGGGCGGGCCTATTTCCCTCGAAGAACTTCACGAAGTGGCCGAAGAGTCCAGCCAATCGGAGCGCCGCGCCGACGAAGCTGAGCGCGAGTTGATGGAATGGAAAAAGGCGAAATTTATGCAGGAGCGCGTCGGCGAAGACTTTGACGGACTCATTATTAGCGTGACCAAATTTGGTTTCTTCGTGGAATTGAGCGATCTTTTCGTGGAGGGCTTGGTGCCGCTATCAAGTTTGACCGATGACCGCTACTCGTATCACGAAAACACTCGCGAAATCATTGGGCAGCGCAACCGCAAGACGTATCGCCTGGGACAAAAGATACGCGTATTAGTGGACCGCATCGATCCGGTGGAGAAGAAGATTCAATTTGCGCTGATTGAGGGAGTGCGACGTCCAGCGAGGCGGAAGAAGGGGTGAGCACTCCGATGCCGCCGCAGGCGAAGGCAGAACCTTCGCCTGTAGGCATAATCCCCTCAATGGTCGGGCGCACCGACTGACCGCGGGCCCGAGGCTTTCAACCATTGTCCGATTCGCTCATGCAGTTTGATCAATTCGCCGGACTGGTTCAGCGCGCATAAAGCGACCAGCGCACCTTCAAGGATCCAACCGCTCACCATGAGTTTCATCACGATCGACATATTGCGCTCCTATTCTGCAGTGATCTGCGAGGTCTCGAGCGTGGCGAGGCTTACGCCCGCTTCGAAAAACCGGGTTTCTTTGAAACTTGTTAGGAAGACGGAACGCAAGGCCATCTCTTGCGTAAAGCTTGGTCATCGGCGGTAAAGATTTGTAGGAGGCAATTGATGAGCCGCAGCGCAGATCGTCTCGAGTGGGGTAAAATTATGGGGTAAACCCCACCGCCGCGCTAGTTGATGCGGCGGGCCCGTCGGGACGTGGCTCAGCCTGGTAGAGCACTCGCTTGGGGTGCGAGGGGTCGGCAGTTCAAATCTGCCCGTCCCGACCATTCTTCATTCTTCACCCTGCGACAGATGAGATCGGAGGGCTTTCTGTATGTAGGTTGGAGACTTCCGCCGTCCACGGCACAGTTCAAAACTACTAATCGCAGCAATTCCACCTGTTCTGCTGCTGAGTGCGCGTAAAGTACGGAGAATACGCCCGGTTGGCGAGTCCTAAAATCCTTTTCGCGTCGGGCTTGTCCTGATAGCCTTGATCCATTCGCCGACTTTCCGCCAAAGTTGGAAAACAAGTTCCAAAGACGATTGCTCAAGCCCGCTGGTCCAAGAAAGAGAAGTAAGGAGAAATCAGCATGAAATCCCCGCTTCATATCTCGTTCCTGATTCTGGCCCTCTCCTCTTGGGCATGGGCACAGACCTACTCCTACCAGATCAAGCTCCAAGGCAATCCTAGAACCGGCAGACCTGTTTCTCCTCTGACCATTGTGGGCGCCAAGGGCTACGGATCGAGTGGGATTTCCCAACTGTATCAAGCTCAACCATCAACCGGCGTGCGTGTCACTACCGGCTGCTGTGCTAGCGACGCGCCGCTAGTGGCCGACTCGACCGGCAACCTCTACGGGGAGGACATGCTAGACCAACCTCAGGCTCCGTATGGCCGCGTCTTCGCCGTGACAACCGGCTCCAACTGGGTTGAGCGTGATCTCCACGATTTCACGTTCAGCGATGGCGCGGTGGAGAATGACGACCTCGGATCACAAGTGCCGATTACGCAATCCCCCATCGTTTTCGACTCGCTCGGCAATATCTTGGGGATGACCTACGACGGTGGTACATTTCTCTGCGTTGTGGGTAGCGAGCATCCCGGTTGTGGTGTTGTGTTCGAGCTTACCAACCAAAACGGCACCTGGTCCGAACAGGTCATCCACGCGTTCTCCGGTCCACCCGATGGCGCGCAGCCGGAAGGCGGGTTGACCTTCGATCCCCTGACCGGCAACTACTACGGCACGACGCAATACGGCGGCGATCCTGTGTGCAACTGTGGGACTGTATTTGAGCTTTCTCCGAATGGGGATGGCACCTGGAGTGAAAACATTCTTTACACTTTCACCAGCCCCGGGCTTCCGTATGGCGGCGTGATCCTTGATGCCCAAGGCAACCTCTACGGCACCAATTTCGGTGACCGCAATGCGCCAGCAGAATACGGCTACATCTACGAAATCTCGGGCGGGCAGTTCTCAGTCCTCTATAACTTTCAAGGAATGCCGGACGCACAGAACCCCAACGGGCATCTAGTGCTCGACTCAAACGGCAATTTAATCGGCACCACCAACCAGGGCGGCACCTTCTCTGGCAATCGTCATGGATTGGGCACAGTGTTTGAATTGAGCCCCACCGAAAAAGGCTGGCAGGAGACCGTCATCCACAACTTCGCCTACACCGGCCAAAAGCCAACCGACGGAAGCTATCCCAACGCTGGATTGGCGATAGATGCGACTGGCAATCTGTGGGGAGGGACCCCCAACGGAGGAGCAGGCGGGGAGGGCGTGTTTTTCGAGGTCATGAAGTGAAGAGCAGCGTTCTTAAAGAAGTATTTTTTCCCTGATGGACCCTACAACTCGCCTCGTTCCCTCAGCAGAAAAGTTCTAAAATCGTCTGCTAGGGCCGACCATTCTTCATTTTTTGCCCGCTGGAAGATCATGTCTCGCGCAATCTGCTCCCGGCGCCGCGCTCGCCATCCATCGTGCCATTTGGAGCGTACCGCATCCCGTCGGAGACCGGACTTCTGATCCCATCTGATTTGATCAGGTTAGAATCAAGACAGCTAGCTGGCGGAGTTGATCTGGGAGTGTCGCATGAAATTACACAGGCTGTTACCTGCTCTCTTGCTATCCGCATTCACGATTCCGGTTTGCGGTCAGGCGCGGCCGCTGAGTGAAGTCGATTCTCTATTGAACGCTGCAAGCAAGGCTTTGGATCACTGGCAGCAGCTCGCACCAGAAATTCATTGTGAGGATTCGATACAAACCCAGTTTCGTGATGCCTGCCAAATCGACGTGCTTGCCATGGGAGAACGCGTGCTGGAGGCGAAGGCAGAGATTGCGCGGTATCGTCGACTAACCGATCCCCAGGTAGTCGATTTGTTCGATGCCTACCAGAGTTTTCGAAGAGTTTTGGAAGTTACTGAAAATATGAACTGCGCCCCCGATTCTTATGGTGAACACAATCGGCGAGTCTTCGCGGAAGCCTACAATACCTTCGTTAAAGTCAATGGCTGGTTTGGAGGCACGGTGAGAGACAGCATCCAACACGCCACGAAATGTTCCGAGCACGCGCATACTTAGCGCTTCGAATCAGGCATTCTAAGTCCTTGATTCCTGCTTGTGGGAGTGATCACATCTGACCGATCTAAAACTTATCGAGGCCGATCCCAAGGACACAATCTGGACACCCTGCGGTTGCGGACGACACGGGCGCTAAGGAGCGGGGCACTAATATAATGACGGGGGAACATGCTCTGACTTCTTGCACTAGACCCCCTGCGAAATTCAGTCTCCACTCAGAGCGAGCGGCATAGACGATGGGTGCATGAAATCGACTGCCAAAGCCGACAGCGAACGCTTCCAGAGCGGCGCGAACCAGTATGCTGCCTACCTCAAGACCCCGGAGGCGCGGTTGCGCTCCGACTTGGCCTTTGCCAACCTGCAGGATTCTCTTCCCTCGCCAGACAAAACTTCGTTGTGTGCACTTGATCTTGGATGTGGCACGGGGGCGACTGCGATTCGCCTAGCTCGACTCGGCATTCACGTCACTCTGGTGGATTCCTCTCCCGCGATGCTGGATATGGCGAAAGGCATCGCCCAAGAAGCTGGAGTCTTAGACAGATTCGTAGTGCAGCAGGGCGACGCTGCCCAATTGGCGGACCTGATCCATCCGCGATCGTTCGATGTAATTCTTTGCCACAACATTCTGGAATATTGCGACGACCCGGCTGCGGTGTTGTGCGGTGCGGCTCGCGCCTTGCGAGATCCGTCCAGCATAATCTCGGTGTTGGTGCGTAACCGGGCAGGTGAGGTATTAAAGGCCGCAATACAAGCGGGGAATTTGCCTGCCGCCACAGACAGCCTCACTGCGGAGTGGGCACAAGAATCCCTGTACGGAGGCAGAGTGCGATTATTTTCGCCTGATAGCTTGCGAGCCATGTTCACAAAGGCGTCGCTGGCGCCGATTGCTGAGCGAGGCGTGCGCGTGCTTGCGGATTACTTGCCGCCGCGAATCTCTCGCAGCGTAGACTACGAACGGATCTTTGAATTGGAAAGAAAACTGGGCAGCCGGCCGGAGTATGCTGCAGTGGCACGCTACACACAATGCATCGCGCGTTTGTGTTGATGCCTGGTGAGATGGTTCATGAATAACGTCGCTGGTAACTCTTCATCCATTTGGTCCGGCCCGAGTGCCACTGACGCCACGATTTCGCTCGGACTCGGCCTCACCAATGAGTGCAATCTCTCATGCTCTTTCTGTTACCGGGACCCAACCCGCACGGATCGCCTTTCTCTCGAACAGGTGAAGTCAGTCATGGAAAGGTTGCCGATACGTTCGGTCAATCTGGGCACCGGTGAGAACGGCATGCATCCAGAGTTCAAAGCAATTCTGGCCTACTTGAGATCGCAACCGGTCAAGCTCACCCTCACTTCCAACGGCCACAGCGTTGCTGTTTTGGAAGATAACGAGGTGCGCGCCTTTCACGATGTCGAATTTTCGCTCGATTACCCGACCGAGGCGGAACAGGATTCACAGCGCGGAAAAGGCAATTGGGAACTGATCCAGCGGCAGGCAGAACGCTGCGTAAGACTCGGTGTGCCGGTAACTATCATCGCGGTCATGATGAAGTCGAACTATTTGCGTCTGGCCGAGGTCGCGCGAGTCGCCAAACAGTTTGAGGCTCCCCTGCGCGTAAACGTCTACCAGGCGGTGCGTTCCGACATCTATGCCTTGACCTATGAAGAGTATTGGGAGGGGTTCCGGCGTCTGTTGGCGGAAACAGATGTGATCGCTATTGGTGAGCCGCTGGTTCGCGCGATGGTGGGACTTCCACCGCTCCGGGGAGGATGCGGCGTAAGCACGGTGAGGGTTACACCGCGCGGCACCACGCAACCGTGCGTTTATTGGCCCGGCACAGGCGAGCCGCTGTCGGATTTGATTTCGATGGGGCGCGACATTCTAGACTCCGCGCCCTTCCGACAGGCTCGCATGCTTCCCGAGGCGTGCCAGCTTTGCGAGTTCCGCGACTCATGTCATGGTGGCTGCGCCGGCCGTCGACGCCTCCAGGGCGCGCTTCTGGAGCCTGATTGTTATTGCCCGATTGTGCGCGGAGAGCGTCCGAGCCTACAGATTCGCATGGCCGCCACCCGCGATCTGCCCAAACTAAGCAGTTCCTGCACTACAGTCGTGATCGCCAGGTAGAGATTGATCTCATTTCGCGTCCACCCATTTGTCCGACCCCCTCAGCTTAACTGCCACGTCAGAAATGAAGATGTGCAGGGGCTTGCCGTCGGCGTTGCCGCGGTGCTCGGTCGAGATAAGCAGCGGTCCCGCCTTCTTGTAGCCGGTCCAGGTCGCTTTGACCACGCTCGGCTTTTTGTCTCCGCCATGCTGGAAGACAAGGTACTCGACGCGATTGTCTTTGCCAACGTAGAGATTCCAGGTATCACCGGGCGTATAGCCGCCGAGTTCCGATCCATACTTCACCGAGACTAGCCTCGCGGAACCCGCCCCCGACGGCAGTTTCTTCATCCCTTCATCGCTCACAGTGGCGCTCGTGTCCCAGTAAGCATGTAACGGGAACAGGAGCCAATAATTGTCGTTGGTGAATCCGGCGTCGGTTTGCTTCTTGGTCTCGTCGTTGATTTCGGAACGCATGTAGGTGACCTTAACGGGCTTACCGTCTTTGTCCTTGCCTTCGAAGGAGACTTTGCCCGTCTTGGGCTCCCACTCCCAGGCGCGGGAGGCTTTGAAGAGACCGACGATTTCTCCGTTCCAAGTGTAGCGGATAGCCTCCACTTGTCCGAACCCATCCAAGCCGTACGTCTTGGCGATTTGCTCGAGAATTGGCGCGCGCTGCGGCGTCTGCGCCCAGGAGTTCGGTACAAGGGCCAGCACTCCGCAAAGCAGAAGACCCATCGTGGTTAAACGGCGGGCATTTTTCATAAGTTTGCTCCTCGGTGAATTAAACGGATGAAGTGTTGGATGACGGCGCGAGCTTCTGGATACATGATTCGCGAGTTGGCCACAGTGCTCTTCGGCTGGCCTACAGGTTCACACCGCTCGCGGATTATACAACGGGACCGCTCTCAGCGGTTTGGCGAACGAGTGGGCATCTACTGAATTGAGGGTCGTGCCGACCGCCGTCTTAATCGCCGAAATTCGATGATCGCGGCGGCCGTTGCGACTGCCCCATATTCAAGCGGCATGACCCACCCGGGTAGGATCCAGAGCTGGCCGCGTGCGCGCAGATGCCAAACCACGTACGTTGGGAGAATGCTTACCGTCCATATGATGATTGGCAGCGTCGACGCCGACCGCAGGAACGGCATGAACCAAAGCAGATACCAGGGGTATACGACTGGTGCACAGAGAAGCGATGCTGCCATCGGCCACGCGAATGCGTCCGCAGACAACGTCTCAGACTTTTTTCTGAGCCAGATTGCGGTAAGAAAGCCCGCGAGCACAGCCAGCCCCACAGCCAACTGCGGAGCCGCCACTCGGTCGAGCATTGCAAACACCGGATCGTTGAAACGGAAACTCTGCACGTAAGTGCCGAGCGAGCCGGTCGGAATTCGCCCGTGGTTGAGAAACGGCACGTACAGGAGTCCGACCACGATCATTGCCAGAGCGGCGTCGCGAATGCGAACCCGCTTCCAGTAAAGTGGCAGGAGCACAATCGGGAGCACCTTCACAGCAACCGCGAGCCCAAATGCAAGGGCTGCAACCGTTCGCCAGCGCCGTCCCAGCGCTGCGAAAGAAACCAACAGTAACAATGTGCCGACAATATCGACGTGACCGCTGCCCGCCACTTCCACGGCCAGCAGCGGGTTCCAGGCATATGCCAGAACCCAGTGCAATGCTTGCCCGCTGCGACGCAAGATATCGAGCAAGAACAACACGATCGCCAAATCGCAAACTACAAACGCGATTTTCAGCGCAAACACCGACTCATTAATCGCGGTCACGGCCCGGAAGAAAAGCTCAGCGCCCGCCGGATACGGGCTCGGCAAATCCGGGTGGTTCAGAGTGCGCGTTTCGGGCGTATGCAACCCGGCGAGCGCGGGGTCGTTGGGAACCACAATATAAGGGTTATGGCCCAGTCGCTGCACGCGACCATCCCAAAGGTAGCGATGAATGTCATCATCTGGCCCCGGCGGCGATACCAGAAACGCAAGGTGCCACAGAGCAGCCAACACCAGCCCAAGGATGATGACGTGGCGGGGAAAGTTCGGTGTGGAAAAGAACTCACGAATGGCGAGAAGGTACACGATGCCAGCAACCGTCAGCGGAATCATGAAGTACGGTCCGCCTCTATCCGCGAAGTTGCGGGAGCAGATCGTCAGCGACACGAGCATGACGACACCAAGAGCATACAACCGGAGGGATGGCGTGAGCGTCACAGCTCTCCCGTGCCCGTCCGTAGCCTTGCTACTACCTGCCCCCACTGTTTCAGCCAGACTGCCGTTCGGGGTGCCTTGGCGGGCGCCAGCCGAAGTTCTTCGGCGAGCTTGTTCAAGTCGTTCTCAACGTCGATGTCGTAGAAGGGGTCCGTGAAGCCAACGGATAGCTGCAATCCGCGAGCGCGCGCCAGTAGCGCATCAAGCGCGCTCTTGGTGCCCATGCCGTCGCCATGGAAAAGTGCCGGATGAGATGCTTTGGCTCCTACGAGATAGTAGCCGCCATCATGTGTCGGGCCAACCACTAGGTCGTGCCCGACAAGCGCTTCGAACGCGCTGGCAAGAACCGGAGCCGGCAGATGCGGGCTGTCGCTGTTGAAAGCGACGACGCGTTGGCCGCGCGATGCGAAGTGGGCAAACACCGAGGTAAGTCCCGCCGCGAGACCCTCGCCTTTTTGTGCCACGACTTCCGCCGCCTCTCCCGCCAACTGCGTTAGGTCTTTGACATCCGAAGCGGGGCACATGATGGCAACTTCGACATCGCTCAATGACCGCGCCAGCGTCAAGGTGTCGTCTAGAAGACAGCGGTAGAAATCAGCGACAGCCGCAGGAGAAAGGCTGGAAGCCAGACGCGTTTTGACCGCGCCTGGCCTAGGTGCTTTCGCCATGATTACCAGGACTCGGTCACTGCAAGACGAACCCACCTCCATCGCGCTGAAAGGTTTCATGGAGTTTGATGTGGACTCACGCTGCCTGTGGTGTTCCCAGCTCTGCGACGCCGAAAATAATAGCGCACAATCAAGGAAAGGATGAACCACGCTGCTCCGACTGTGCCCCTCAGCGTGCCGCTAATCTTCGATTTCCCTATGCGCGGATAATAGCTCACCGGCACCTCCACGATGCGAAATCCTCCGAGCGCGCCTTTCAGAATCATCTCGACCGCCCAGCCGTAGGTGTTCTCTTGCAGGTCAAGCCGGCGAAGGACATCCGCCCGCCCGGCTCGAAACGGTCCGAGGTCGCTTATGTTCAGACCATACAAAAGCCTGATGAGGAAAGCCGCCAAGCGGTTACCGAACACCTGATGCCATGGCAAAGCGCCATGAACGCTCTGCGCGCCCAGGCGTGAGCCGAGCGTGATATCGGCACGGCCGTCGATGATTGGGGCCAACAGAAGTGGCAGCTCAGCTGGTCGATCGCTGTAGTCGCCGTCAAGAAACACGACAACGTCAGGGCTGCTGGCGCCAGCCAGTCCGGTCAAGCAGGCGCGACCGTATCCGCGGCGAGATTCGTGGAGGACGCGAGCCCCCATCTTCGAGGCAATCTCGGGAGTCCCGTCGGTTGAATTGCTATCTACAACCAGGACCTCGGTGACCAAACTGGCCGGGAGATCGGCTAAGACACGGGCGATGGACTGCGCTTCGTTGCGGGTAGGAATGACGACTGACACTCGCACTTGGCCCAAGTTACCACCATGGGGATGAAGGCCAGCGCCGCGCCAGCCAGGAGTCAACGCCCCAGGCTCGCCCCGCCCGCCCCACCGCGACCGCAAGAGCCGCGAGCACGGAAACCAGCAGCTCCCAAATCCACGACGTGCCCAATTCAGACACCCAAAGGCTGCCCAGGTAGAGGAAGGCTGCAAAGGCGACCGGACGCGTCAGCAGACCGATGACGAGCAGGCTTCCAAGACCGATTTCGGTCAATGCCTGCAATGGCGCGGCTATCGCCGCGTGACTCGCGACCAACCCCATCACTGCTTTCCACGCCGCCGGCGAGTGACTGTTCTTTATGTAATAGTTGATCAGGTTTGCGTAGCCTCCTGGAGTGTAGAGACCCTTTCCTAAATTTTCGAAGAAGACCCAAACCAACATTGCGCCGATCGTCACGCGAACAATTGCCAGCCCGTTCGCTGCGGACGGTTGGTTGGTCCCATCTTGTGGTGGGTTTGCATTCGTCATCATGGTGAACCTCGTACCCAAAGGGTGCCGTGCCAATTTCCGAAGGAATGAACGAGAGCAGATATCTTAAACGGTTCCTCATGTTCCTGCTAGCGGATGCGCAAAATGGTAGAGGCTCAGTTTGAAAACTGATCCTCTGCGCGCAAATCCACAAATCCGCCGGATCGACACCGACAAACGCGCCAGCATAGAGGTCGGGCCGACCACAAAAACCAGCCATCGGCATTCAGCCGTCGCCTCTCAGTTGCTGAGTGGCTCGCTCAGAGCGCGGCTCAAGAACTCTGCTTCCTGCTCACGATCAAGCAGTCTTCTTCCGGTGACTCCACGGCGATTCATCTGCCAGACGAGAAAATGCTGACAATTGCAAGTTGCGGCTTTCTATTGCGGTAGCGGCGTGAGCGGTTCTGCGCGTTCCCAGGCCCACAGCTAGATCGAATGGGTTCCCCAACCGGGCTTGTTTCGGATTAGGGTGCATCTCTAGGACGTTCTTTGCGCGCTTAGACATTTCTCCTCCTCGCAGATTCCAGCTATTGTGTGTCTTTCTACCTAGCACATCCGGTCAAGGAAAATCTGTGATTTGGCCCCCAATGCAGATGGTTTTGACGACAGCTACCCTAGCAGGCAATACGCCACTATTGTCGGCTGACAAGTGCTGGCGGTTTCCTCAACCTCCGCGAGCAACGGCGATTCCAAATCATCGGGATCAGGTTTCATCTCACAACTGGCAATCTGCTCGTCGCTCGCACCTTGGAAACACAACTGGCAAACACCGAGGCCGTCTTCGGATCGCACTGGAGGGCCAAACACGCGGCAGGTCATTGGCCGCCACTCGTAGAGATCGCAACAGCCGGTCGAGGGATCGAGCGCCGGGCATGGCTCGTCGTTGGCAAAATCTTCGAATCTTTGTTGCGATTCTTCGTCTTCGTAGAGTAATCCCGTGTGTGGATCACCAGGAAATTTACTCGCCGTACGTCCAATCGACACTCGTGCGCGTTCGCGCACCGCCGCGGCACGCTCAGGAGACCTGGCTTCGAGATCGATCATTCCTTGCCGTAAACGTGCCGCGTCGAGCTGATTGATGGCGAACGCGCCAATGCAGCACTGCGTGCAGCCCGGTTTGCACAACAGCCACGGGCCGCTCTTTCGCGCGGCTTCGGCAAATGCGGCGTCAACAATCTGGACAAGCGCACGATCGCCGGAAGGTAGAGCGGAACGAGACATTGCCCATAGAATAACAAGCGGGATTCGTCTCGACATTTCTTTCTCTTGGCCTCGACTCACAGTTGCGACGTCTTGATCCTCGGTGCTGGAGCCGCCGGACTCATGTGTGCGATTGAGGCAGGGAAGCGTGGACGCCGGGTAATCGTGCTTGAACGCGCAGACCGACCAGGAAAGAAAATATTGATTTCCGGCGGAGGCCGTTGCAACTTCACGAATCTTCACTGCCGGCCGGAAAATTTCATTTCCGCCAACCCGCACTTTGCAAAATCGGCGTTGGCGCGCTACACGCCGGCCGATTTCATCGCGCTGGTCGAGAAGCACCGTATTCCTTACCACGAAAAGACGCTGGGGCAGCTGTTCTGCGATCGTTCGGCGCGGGACATCACGAATATGCTGGAACGGGAGTGTCGCGACGCGGGCGTTGAAATCCTGGTGAATCGAGCGCCGCAAGAAATCAAATGTGACACGGAATTCGTCGTCAGTACCGAAGGCGAGGGGTTTCGCGCATCGACATTGGTCGTCGCCACAGGTGGTCTTTCCATCCCAAAGATCGGAGCAACCGCGTTCGGATACGACGTGGCTCGGCAATTCGGATTGAAGATTCAGCCCACACGGCCGGCGCTAGTTCCACTTGTCCTCACCGCGGAAGATCGTGACCGCTATTGCGATCTTGCTGGTGTTTCGGCAGAGGTGGTGGCAAGTTCCGACCATCATCATTTCCGCGAGAAAATGCTCATCACGCATCGCGGGTTGAGTGGTCCTGCGCTTCTGCAAATTTCCTCATATTGGAATGCCGGATCTCCCCTGCACATCGACTTGGCGCCCGGCCGCGAAGTCATCACCGCTCTTCGGACTGGGAATGCCAGAAACGATGCGGCCTTGCGCACGGCCATTCGTGAGGTTTTGCCAAATCGATTTGCCGATCGCTGGCTGGAATTTCATAAGCCCTCGGCGTGGACGAACATTGAATTAGAACGATTCGAACGCCACATTCACGAATGGGTTATCACACCTGCCGGCACGGAGGGATATGAAAAAGCCGAGGTGACTGCAGGTGGGGTTGACACCGATGAACTCTCGGCGAAAACCATGGAGAGCCGCAAAGTGCCTGGACTTTTTTTCATCGGAGAAGTGGCTGATGTGACGGGACATTTGGGCGGGTTCAATTTTCAATGGGCGTGGTCTTCGGGATTTGCGGCGGGACAAGCGGTTTGAAGTTGCCATCAGCGATGTGACGAATAAGTCAGGGCGCACTCGCGTGCGCCCTGTCCCGTGTAATGTTAATTGACCGTAACAGCCACAGTGCTCGAATGGGTGATTGCGCCGGAGGTCCCTGTCACAGTCATATTGACCTGTGAGTTGGCTGGGGGCTTGTTGGTCGAATTGCTGCCGCCGCATCCCACAGCGAAAACCGACACAATCAGCAGCATTCCCAGTAGACCGATCCAGCGAAAGTTCTTCCGGGTATTCTTCCTGCCAACCCCGAACAGCATTCCGAAGACGCCGAAGCCAGGCAGAAGCGCTGCCATGGTTGTGACGCTGTAGCCGTTCACGGGTGGTGTGGAAACGGCCGCGATCGTCAGCGTCGCTGAAGAAGCGCTCGATCCGGGAGAAATGGTTGACGGGCTCAGGTTGCAGCTGAGTCCGGCAGGGGCGGTGCAGGAAAGCGAAATCTGACCGTTGAATCCTCCTACAGCGGCAGCGCTAATCATCAGGCTTGTTGATCCACCAGCGGTCACCGTTGCACTGCCCGACGACAGGTTCAACGAGAAGTTTGGCCCATTGGCCGAGGCCGCGGGTACGAGGCTGGCAAACACTGCAGTCGTATTTCCGCCGGACGGGAAGTTCGGCTGATTGCTGCCGCCGGCCGTCAGGTAGAGCGTGTCGGCATTTCCCGAACTGCCGCCGCCACCAAACGCCATGTCCCACAAGCCAGGGTTCACAAACGTTTTATTGGAAGAGTCGGTGACTTGGCCGAGGAATTTTCCGGTGTTGTCGTAGGCGTTGATGGTGCCGTCGCCAAAATTTCCGATGAGAATCGCGTTCGAAAATTGTCCAAAGTTCGCGGGAGCCTGCGTCACACCCCACGGCGCGTTGAGCTTTCCGCCCGAGGCGACGAAGGTGCTCACGAAAGTGCCATTCGAATCGAAGATATCAACCTGCCCCATGCCGGCGCCCGGTTGAGCATCGTGCTTGGCCGCGTCTTGCATCGCGTAGGCGACGTAGACCTGATTGCCGATCACGTGAATGCCATGCGGCGCGAGTCCAGCGGGAAGCTTCGAATCGGTAAACGAGCCCGGCAGGGAAGTGATAGTGAAGTTGCGGTCGAGCACATCGATCTTGCCGGCGTTGAAATTCGCCGCCAGAAGAAACGTGTCGTTGAGCAGCGCCAGACCCTTGTAAACCGCGCCACTGGCAGAATTATCAAAAGCGACTGAAGCGTTATTGCTCGTGCCGGTCCAGTTGGCGATTAAGCCATCTTCGGTATCAAAGATGAATTGGCCGCCGGAAAAATAGCTGCTGGTGCTGTTGGCGACGATTCCGGTCGGGCATCCCGGACTGCAATTGCCATTAGGATTCGCCGACGCGCCGGGGATGCTGACCACCAGCCCGGCATCTTTGACGCCGTTTTCGTCATACAGCGTGGATGTGCCGCTATTGTTGTTCGCGATCCAGAAATCCTGTCCGGGAACGAACGCAATTCCCCACGGATTCAAAAGTTGCGAGTCGGTGGTTTTGCCGACCCCTGCACTGTTCGAGACCAGGTTCGTCTGCGAGTAGCCAGCTTGCTGCGCCCACGACCCGGTCGCGATCGCCAACATCATGAGCAGTCCGAATGCGGATAGTTTTCTTTGCATGTGATTCTCCTTGCTTTTTCAGAATTGGTCGGGCGCGGGACCGGGTCTTCTCCTCTTCAGTCATGTTTCATGACTGTGGGCACGAGGAGTTCCAGAAATATCCTGCGCCGCAAATTGTCGGTGATCGACAACTAGGGGATTAGACGCAGGGGCACAAAGCGCGATGTTGAGCGGGTGTCATATGTTTGTCACTTGTTTGTCAAAGGGGGAGCGCGTGAAACATAGGAGGGTGGTTCAAGCCTGCATTCGGGCTTGAACCCGGTTACGAAGCTTACTCAGGGAAGGTTTGCTCGCGGCATTGCGAGAATCTACTTAACTTCGACCAACTCGTCTTTCTTCTCCAGTGTCTTCATCTTCGGCTCGTAAACGCAGAACGGCTCTTCATCGAGATAATTTCCAGTGGCGGCGAAGGCGCGGGCGCGGCAGCCCATGCAGACGTTGCGAAATTCGCAGCATCCGCATTTGCCTTTCAAATTGCCGGTGTCGCGCAGCGCGTTGAAAACTTCCGCATCGCGCCAAATGTCGACAAATCGTTGCTTGCGCAGATCGCCGGCAATCACCGGCAAATATCCACAGGGGAAAACTTCGCCTTCATGCGAGATGAAGCACACGCCGGTTCCGGCGAGACAGCCCTTGGTCATGGCATTCATATCGGAAGGATGGCCGCTGGGATGGCCGGTGTGGTGTCCCACTGGAGGCCCTGCATTTGGACGCAGCGAAATTCCAGTCCCGCCGGGCATTAACGCGTCGGTCGGCCCAATTGCCGATGGATCGTGCATAACCGTGGCTTCATGGGCTGCAGCCGATCTCTTCTCCGCCGCGCGCCGTTGCCGGACTACACGGAAATAATGCGGTGCGCATGTGGCCTTCAGTTCAATGCCGCCAGTCAGGGACTGATCGTAGAACCAGTTCAACATTCTTTCATATTCCTCCGGCGGCACCATCTGCTCCGCAGCGATGTCCACGCCGCAGCCGACGGGGACTAGCAGGAATGTATGCAGGGCATCTGCACCCAAGGATTTGGCGAGTTGCAGAACTTCCGGCAGTTGCTGGGCATTGTGCCGCGCGATGGTCATGTTGATCTGCACCGACATGCCCAGGGATTTCAGATTTCGCAATCCTTGCACGGCCGCGTCGAACGCTCCGGGAATTCCGCGGAAGGAATCATGGGTGATCGAGTCGGCGCCGTCGAGGCTGATGGAAACTCGCTTTACGCCCGCATCCACGATCATGCGGGCGACTTCTTTGGTGACTTGCGTTCCGTTCGTCGCCAGCGCCACACGCAGGCCTTTCTCCGTAGCATGGCTGGCAAGTTGAAAAATGTCGGAGCGATACAGGGGCTCGCCACCGCTCAGCACGAGAATCGGGTTATAAGCTTCAGCAATCTGATCGATGATGCTGAGCGCCGCGTGGGTTGAGAGGTCTTTGGGCGAACTGAGTTCGGTGGCGCTGGCGCGGCAGTGGATGCAACGCAGATTGCAACCTTTGGTGACTTCCCAGAAAATCAATCTCGGTTTATTTTCGCCTGCCAAGCTGTGTCCGTTGCCATTGCCTGTGACCATTGGGTCGTCTCCTCACCTGCAGAAACCGGGGAAGCCTGCTCACCCCTTGAAGAGACGATAGAAGACCTGCGACCACAGAGCCGTGATTGAAGTCACGGGAAATTGTGATATTGGTCACAATGCTTGCAATCGGATGGCACCGTGCTGCTTTCTGTCGGGTTATCAATTAGTTACGGCCCGACGCCTCCGGTATGGCAGTCGCTGCAATTTACTTGGGTCAGGTCACCGATGTCTACCGGATGCTGAAACTGCGCCGCCTGCATGGTGATGGCCCGGGCGTCACCCTCCTGCTGGCTCAGAACGGTGTGGCACGTATCGCACTCCTTGGGAACAACTTTGCCCTCGGGGCTTACGTGCTGGCCATCGTGGCAGCGGAAGCAGCCGCTGTAATAGAAGTGACCGATGTTATTGGGATGGGTCTGCCAGTTGAGCCGCATCTCGGGAAAGGTCGTCCGCTGATAGATCTTCTGCACTTCATCAATTGCGCTGCGGAGCTCGAGTTGCTTGCTCTTGACGAGATCCGGATACTTGCTTTCGTAGAATTCGTGGATCCCCTTAGCAATGGCCTGCACTGCTTCGGGCGTAGTTTTGTAATCGGCGGTCAAAACGGTCACGGCTTGCTGCTTGATGTAGGGCAGGCCGACATCAATGCGCCGGGCAAGGAGAGATTGATCAACCGCAGCGTCGGGCGGAACATAAATGTGCGTCGGCCGGTTGTGGCAATCCACGCAATCCATGCGCCGCTTGGCGGCTTTGGCAATCTGGTCTTTGGTGAGCTTGGAATCTTTGGCGTAATATTCGGTGACTCGCCCCTGCAGGTCCTGCACGCGAATATAGGGAATCACCTGCCGCTTATCGTCGCTGGCAACGTAGTCCACGCGGGTGGCGATATTCATGTGCCAGTGGATGCCCTCGGGCGCGCCGGTTGCGGGATCACCGCCGCCAGTGCGAATCAGCATGCGAACCTCGCGCGGAGTATTTTTTTCGTCGCTCGCGTAGTGGGTGAACACTTTCATCTGCGCGCCCCAGAATTTCTTGGGCCAGTGGCATTCCTCGCAAGTTTCGGGCGCAGGGCGCAAATCATGCACCGGTGTGGGAATCGGCCGCGGATAGGTGTTAAATGCCGTGGCAAACACCTGTCGCGCGCCCGACAGCTTCGACTTCACATACCACGTCGCCCCCGCGCCCACGTGGCATTCGACGCAAGCCACACGAGCGTGAGGCGACAATTGGTATGCCGTGAACTCTGGATTCATCACCGAGTGGCAAAGCTGTCCGCAAAACTGGACGGAATCGGTGTATTCGTAAGCGCGATAGCTGCCAACCACGCTCAGCATCATGAACGCGATGATGAAGCTAGCCAGAAACGCGAACGCACCGCGCTGGCTGGGATCGTTGAAATCGATCTGCAGATAGCGCAGCTTTTCTCCGGGTTCCTGCCGCCGGCGTCGCCGGTCATACCAAATGCCAATCAAAATCGCGAGCAGGCCGACGATTAAAAATGCCGGCGCAACCATATAGGCCAGAATGCCGATGTAGGGAGCAGGTTTCTCCGACAGGATGTCGATGATGAACAGGAATAGGATATTGGCCAGGCTCACCAGCGCCAATGCAAGCCCGGCCAGACTGATCGGATTGCCCACCAACTGCCAAAGGCGACTCGTCGGCTTCACGTGGTTCTGGGACTTCGCATCGTCGGCACTCATTCACTCCTCCGGGCTGAACACACTTCTGCGAACTGTTATTCAATACTGTTACGAACGCTGACCATAGTGAAGGAAGAATTTCCTTCACGCAACGAAGAAATTCACCCCTCAGGGCTGCGCCTTTACCGCCGGCTCCTCCGTCTCGCTGCCCTCACCCGCGAATTCTGCAGCGACCTGCGTCGCGGATTTTGCCGTTCCATTGCCGTTGCCGTGTGAGGTTGCAGCAAATTCGGGTGACGATGCCTCATCTGGAGTGTGCCCGTCGGCTGGGGCGGGCGACGTCGATGCTTTCTCCGTCGCCGCTTGCAATAGGGTTTCCCCATCCAGGCCATGTTCTTCGCGATAGTGCTCGAACGACATTTTGCCGTCCCACCAGGCCCAATTCATCGGATAAATATCGGGATCGAGGAAGACCTGATAGAAGTGCCACACGATGATCGCCAAGGTCGCTAGAATTGCTTCATAGAGGTGGACCGCCGTGGCCACATCCAGCCACCACCGCGGCAGGGCATTGCCGAAGGAAACTCTCGCCCACAGCATGATTCCGGTGCTGGCCATGACGATGACGCCCCACACCAGCGCCCAATACTCGGCTTTTTCTGCGTAATTGAAACGGGCGAATTCGGGTTTGCCGGTTCGTCGGCCGCCGTAGTAGGTCATGGTGTGGAAAACATCGGTTACATCTTTCGGAACCGGCATCATGTCTTTGAACAAGCGTCGCCCTTCCCGGTTCAATGCAATGTACAGGAGGTGGTAGATGCTGCTTGCGATCAGTACCACCGCAGCCACGCGGTGCGTGATGCTGCGTACTCTTTCTCCCATGCCCAACAATGATGCGAACCAGGAGTCGGGGAACTTCAGTGCGAAGCCGGTCAACACGAGCACGATGAAGCTGCTCAAGAGCGTAATGTGCTGGATACGCTGGCCACGGCTCATCCGGGTGATCGGCCGGTGTTCGGCGCGGCGACGTGCCAGGGCTTTGGCACGCCAGATGAGGAAATTGTGCAACACCATGCCGCCAATCACGACAACGATCATCACCACATAAAACTGGCGAATGAAGCGCACGGCGCGGCTGCCGACATCGGCCGACAAGGGTGCATCTACGTGAACTCGTGCAGCGACAAATTTCTCGTTTACTCCGGGATGGCACTGCCCGCAGGTCTTCACCAGATTCTTCGAATTGATGGTGGACCGGGGATCACTCGAAGGCAGAATATTGTGCACGCCATGGCAACTGGCGCAGTTCGCCACAACCTGAGAACCGAGCTTCGATGCCAGGCCGTGATAGCTGGCCAAGTAAGTCGTTTCCCGCCGGCCTTCGACGCCAAATTCCTGCGTCAAGCGAACCCCTTCGTGGCAACGGGCGCAGGTGAGCAAAGCTACATTCTGCGCGGCTACTGGCGATGTCGGATCGGTGTGCGACTTGATCGAGTGAATGCCGTGACAATCGGTGCAAACCGGAGCGAGGGAATTTCCTCGCGCGATCGCTTGCCCGTGGATGCTCTCGGCGAATTGCTTTTCGACTCCGTCGTGACACTTGGCGCAGGTCAGCGGAACATTGAACTTGAAGATCGAAGACTTGGGGTCGCTCGCGGCGAGAATCTCGTGCGTGCCGTGGCAGTCGGTGCACACGGCAGCTTTTTCCGATCCAGCTGCGACCGCACGCCCGTGCACGCTGCTCTCATAGGAAACAAACGGCTGCGCGCTGTGCCCGCTGGCTTCCATCACAAATTTCTGCCCGTGGCAGGTGCCGCAAGTCGCGGGAATATTCGCGTGATTCACCTTCGATTTCGGGTCGCCTGCGGCTAGCAATTCGTGCGGGCTGCCGTGGCAATCGACGCAGGTGGCTGCCTGCTTATCGCCTTGCTGAATGGCCTTTGCGTGAAAGCTCCGGTCATATGCCGCTTGCTGATCCGCATGGCAGGTGGCGCAGGAGACTTTGGCCGGCGTAGTTTCATGCGGCGAAGTTTTCAGATCGGTGTGGCAATCCACGCACTGAAACATGCTGCCATGCATCGAGTCTTTGAACTTGGCCGGATCGACGAACAGGCTGACGGGCTTGCCATTAACGTCGTGCGTCAGGCTCTGATCTCCGTGACAAGCCAGGCAGTCATCGTTCGTCGGTTTGGGGAGGGCTTTTGGTTTTTGGCCGGCAAAAGCACACAGGGTGAGGAACAGGGGTGAGAGAAGCGCGAGCGCCCTGGCTCGCCGGGCCAATTGGTTGGAGATCGTGGTTGATAGCATGCTGTCCGCCATCCTCCTGACGCATCACCATTGTTGGGTTTACAGGCCCGCAGGCACAATGAGTCGTCTCACCTGCGCTTGTGATTTGAGTCACACTGTCATGTTTGTGAACAGCGCACTTTTAGCCTGCAGATAAAGGGCTTGCGCCCCGGAATGGCGATACAATCCAGCTATGCGAATCGCCAGCCGGCGCAAGGCGATCATCACTTTTCTGATCCTGGGCGTAAGCCTGGCCGCGGTGGCCGTGGCCGTCGGCATGGGCTGGATCATCCTGAACTGGCGCGAGGGCATTAAGGTCTTCCTCGGGGTGATTTTCTTCGGTGCGATCACGGCCGGCCTGGTGCTGAACACGATTTTTCTTGTACGGGAAATTCGCCGCAATGAACAGCACGACAGCTTTATTAATGCGGTCACCCACGAACTGAAAACGCCGATCACTTCAATTCGGCTTTATCTGCAGACCCTGCAGCGCCGGGAAGTGGATGAAGCCCAGAGGCGCGAATTCTATCGGCTGATGCTCGATGATACTGATCGCTTGATGGGAACGGTCGAGCAGGTGCTAAGGGCTGGGATCGCTGGGCACAGGCGTCGACCCACACACGTTGTGGCGCTCGACTTCGGCGATCTAGTTCGAGAATGTGTCGAGAGTGCGCGCAGCGGCCGGAATCTTCAGCCCGCGGGATTGCGGTTTGAGCCGTCTCACAACGGAAATAGCACAACTGTTACGGGCGATCCGGATGAGTTGCGCACGGCGGTTTCGAACTTGCTCGATAACGCGATTAAATATTCCGGCGATCGAGTCGATATTTCTGTGCAGCTTCAAATTCCGGATGAGAAGCGAATTGCGCTGGTGGTAAGCGATCACGGCGTCGGTATTCCACAGCACGAGTTGAAGCGCATCTTTCGACGTTTTTATCGCGTTCCTACCCGCACACTGTCGCAAGTGAAAGGCACCGGGCTCGGGCTTTTCATCGTGCGCTCGATCGCGAAAAAACACGGAGGCCGCGTGTTTGCGCAAAGCCAGGGCGAAGGGCAGGGAACGACGGTAACGCTAGAACTGCCGCGCAGCGCGGTTCCGGTGAAATCGGCATGAGCCGCGTGCTGATCGTCGAAGACGAGGCGCACCTCGCGAAAGGACTTCGCTTCAATCTCGAAGCCGAAGGCCATTCCGTCGATGTCGTCGGCGATGGGGAAAGCGCGCTCGACCGCTTGCTTGGCCCGCTGGCGAATGGCAAGCAAGGCAAACGTCAAAATGCAAAACGGCAAGATTTCGATGCCGTGGTGCTCGACGTCATGCTTCCCGGGCGGGACGGTTTTTCAGTCGCGACGGAACTTCGCGCCGCCAGAAATTTTGTTCCGGTGCTGATGCTGACCGCGCGTAGTCGTCCTGAAGACGTGCTCAAAGGCTTCGCCTCCGGCGCCGACGATTATCTTCCCAAGCCGTTCGAATTGCCCATCTTGCTGGCTCGACTGCAAGGATTGTTGCGGCGTCGCGAGTGGTCGCAGACAGGTGCGGCAGCGAAGCCAGCCGAGGCAAATGCTACCCAGGAAAACGAGACTTTTCGGTTCGATGGCCGGGTCATCGACTTTGCGAAGCTGGAGTTGCGAGTGAACGACAGCACGATCCAGCTCACACTAATGGAAGCGGATTTGTTGCGCTATCTGGTTCGCAATCGCGGCCAGGCAGTTTCGCGCAAGGCGATTCTGGAAGAAGTTTGGGGCTTGCACGAAGACACCGACACTCGCGCGATTGACAATTTCATTGTTCGATTGCGGCGCTATATCGAGGATGATCCAGCCGAGCCGAAACATCTGCTGACGGTGCGGGGAGTGGGATACAGGCTGGTGGCCGAGCCGGAGAAATAACCGCTGGCACTCTGGTCATTCCGAACCGATTCAGCGGTGAGGAATCTGCTTTCTGTCGTGCATCGTGACAGTTGCGCCCCATGGGCGCGGGGCAGCATTAGTGGTGGCCAGCGGCATGGCTGAAGCCATGCCCTGATACAAATCGTCCGGGCGTCTCCAGCTTCGTCTCAGAGCACGCCCTTCAGGCGTGCCGCAATGGCGAAGTTTCTCGAGTACCGCGCCGATGAGGCGAAACTATCGCCGTCGCAGTTGCGCCCGATGGGCGCGAATTGCCAATGGACGTACTCATGGCCCGACTGAAGTCGGGCCCTTCCCGGTAGGTCTCTTTGTGGACCAGAAATGCACGGGTCCATTCCGCTTCGCGGCGCTCAAGCCTCAGGATGACACCCTTGACGGGAAGATCGGAGCTGCTGCCGAGCTGCGCTCGGCTGGACAGCCGGGGCGGCCGTCCCCACGTGAGTACTGCCAGATTCCAAACCAGAAGGGCTTTGCTACTGTCTCGACGCCGAGGCGCCCGAGGCCAAATCTCTTAACACTCCTAAGAATCCGGCGGCGGCTTCTTCACCGGCGAGGGCCTCCAATTCAATGGTGGCGGCCAGGTGAGGAGAATTGGGGGCGAAGCGGACGCTTACCAAATTATGTCCGCCCGATGTCATCAGCGCATTCACAATTGGGGGAAGTTCGCGCTGCCAATTGGTTGAGGTGGTAAGAAGTACCGGGCTGGGCTTGGAAACCGTCCAGGTTCGCGAGGCGTCGGTCAGCTTGGTGTTGCCGTGGGTCATCCAGCGATGGCGGAAAACTTCGAGGCGCAGTGCGGGGGCATAATCGAGATCGGCTTCGAAGGTGAGAGTTTCTTTTTGCTTGCGATACCGGCTCAGCGCCCACTGCACCGGCAACGGACGCGGCAGCAGCTTGATGGTGACCTGAGCATTCTCAAACCAGTGAGCGGCAAACCGCAGATGAGCCTGTAGCCGCGACGCCCCAACCCAGCGTGCTTCCACAATTTTTGCGCGGTGCGAGCAGGCGGCTTCGACCCAGCGCAGGGCATCGACGCCCTTGCGGCGATTGTAACGGCTGAAGATGAAATACCACAGCCCTGCCATGAAGGCCGCGATCAGCACGTCAATCAGCAGAAATTCCCCCACAACCAACCTCTGATGCGAATGGTACGTCTTGGGGTGCAAGTCAGGCAACTGTTTCCTTGCAAAATTCTTAAGGAAATATAAGTCTCGTGCTGCCAGTCTGGAAGCCGGGTTTGGGGCGATTGCGGCTACAATGACGACGTGGAATTTGCACTGCGGGACTTTCGGCCTGAGGATTTCGAGACCCTGTGGAATATCGATCAGCTATGTTTTGCACCCGGGATCGCGTATTCCCGGCGGGAGCTGTCGATTTACATTCGCCGCCGGGGGGCGTTCACGGTCGTGGTCGAGAAAGCTTCTCCTAAGAACGAAATTGTCGGATTTATCGTTGCCGAATCCAGCCGCCGCCTCGGACACATCATTAGTATTGACGTGCTGCCCGATGCTCGGCGGTTTGGCATCGGCTCCAAACTTCTGATTGCGGCCGAGGAACGCCTTGCGATAAACGGCTGCAAGGCTGTGGTTCTTGAAACTGCCGTGGATAATCTTTCGGCTTTGTCCTTTTACAAGAGGCACTTGTACCACGTGGTCAGCACCGAACCTCGCTATTACTCGAACGGCACGGATGCCCTGGTATTAGAGAAAGAACTCGCAAACGCGAAGGACGGGACGACCGGATGAGAGTTGCCATCCAGGGCGAGGTCGGATCGTTCAGCCATCAGGCAGCGTTGCGCATGGTGCCGGGATGCACGATTGCTCCTTGCGCCTGCTCGGCGGAAGTCTTCGATCTGGTAGTTCGCAGTAGGGTCAGCTCTGCCGTGATCCCAATTGAAAATTCGTTGGCCGGGTCGGTGGCGGAACACTTTGATTTGCTTCTCACCTGCAACGTATTCGTGCAGAAGGAATTCCGGCTGAGAATTGTGCACAACCTGATCGCTGCCCGGGGAGTCCGTGTGGAGGAGATTCACCGCGTTTACTCCCATCCGGTGGCGCTTGATCAGTGCCGGGAATTTTTCCGCCGTCATCCCAAGCTCGAGCCGGTGCCTTTTTATGACACGGCGGGCAGCGTGAAGCACTTGATGGAAGCCGGCCTGCGCGATGCGGCCGGAATCGCCAGCCGTCAGGCAGCGGGAGTTTACAAAGGCAAGATCCTCGCCGCGGGAATCGAGGATGACAAACGCAACTTCACCCGCTTTTTTCTCGTGAGTAAGGCTCGGCGGATTGTTCGCGGGGCCAACAAGACCTCGATTGCTTTCATCATCGGAAATGTTCCCGGGGCGCTTCATCGGGCGCTCGGTATTTTTGCCTCTCGCGGGATCAACCTTAGCAAAATCGAATCGCGGCCCATTCGCGGCCGACCGTGGGAGTACAGCTTTTTTGCCGACTTTTTGCGAGGGGACGACATGGTTTCTCGGAGTGCCTTGCGGGATTTGCGCGGCATCACAGAACGGGTGAAGGTTTTGGGCGTCTACCGAGCAGCTTAAAGTCTCCCTGGTCGGTTCGTTCCATAGGCGGGAATTCCGGACAATCCAACCTTTGGCGGCAGTACTTTAGGGTGGTAGCAAATCGGGGAGGGAAGGTTTAGAATCCAACCGCCCGAAAAAAGGCGGTTTGCATCTTTTCTGTCATCAATCTCATCGAAACTTGAGCAGGATACACTCAAGGTGAAAAATGGCACAAGCAACGCGCAGTGAGCGCACTCATAAAGATACGGAAAATGAAGAAAAACGGGCGCTTCCTATTCTTCCCGTTCGGGATACGGTTTTGTTCCCGCATGCGGTTTTGCCCCTTACGGTAGGCCGGGAAAGCTCGGTTCAACTGATCAACTCCCTGGGCGAAGACAAGACGATTGTCGTGGTCGCCCAGCGGGAAGCGAGAGTCGATGCACCCCAACCGGCGGACCTTTATACAGTCGGGACCCTGGCGATCGTCCACAAGGTCGTCAAGATGCCCAACCAGAGCCTGTTTGTTTTTGCGGAGGGCTTGGAGCGGGTCCGGTTGGGAGAATTTGCGCAGCTCACCCCATTCATGCGGGCAGAGATTTCGACGATTCCGGAATCGATTCCTCCCAAGAGTTCCGAAGTCGAGGCTTTGCAGCGCAACGTTCTGACTTTGTTTCAGCAGATCGTCGCCGGTTCGCCGACTCTGTCGGACGAACTTTCGACCGTCGCCATGAACATCGAAGAGCCGGGGCGGCTGGTGGATTTCATCGCCTCGTCGCTGCCGTCGCTCTCGACGCCCGACAAACAGGATGCGCTGGAAACCACCGACGTTCGTGTTCGGTTAGAGAAGATCAATCAACACCTCGCGAAAGAGCTGGAAGTTCAGCAACTGCGTAACAAGATTCAGTCGGAAGTCCAGGACCGAGTTCAGCAAACTCAGCGCGAGTACTACCTGCGCGAGCAGATGAAAGCGATCCAGAAGGAACTGGGCGAACAGGACGAAGGCCAGCGCGATACGGAAGAACTACGGCAGAAGATCGAATCGGCCGGCATGCCGGATGAGGTGAAGAAAGAAGCGTTGAAAGAACTGGGTCGGCTTTCCCGCATGTCGCCGATGGCTGCGGATTATTCAGTCACGAGAAATTACATCGAGTGGCTGGCGGTTTTGCCGTGGGCGAAAACCTCCGGTGGCGACGTGGACATCGTGAAAGCCAAAGAAGTTCTGGATACCGATCACTACGACTTGAAGAAGGTCAAGGACCGCATTCTCGATTATCTTTCCGTCCGTCGGCTGAAACCGGCGATGAAGGGACCGATCCTTTGCTTCGTCGGACCTCCAGGTGTTGGCAAAACTTCGCTGGGCAAATCGATCGCTCGGGCGCTGGGACGCAAGTTCGTCCGCATTTCGCTAGGTGGAGTGCATGACGAAGCGGAAATCCGCGGCCACCGTCGGACGTACATCGGCGCATTGCCGGGGCAGATCATTCAGGGCATTCGACGAGCAGAAACCAAGGATCCGGTGTTTATGCTCGACGAAATCGACAAAGTTGGACGCGACTTCCGCGGCGATCCCGGATCGGCCCTGCTCGAAGCTCTCGATCCCGAGCAGAACGCAACTTTCCGTGACAATTATCTCGACGTGCCGTTCGATCTCTCGAAAGTATTGTTTATCACGACCGCGAACATGCTCGACCCGATTGCCGAGCCGCTGCGCGATCGCATGGAGATCATCGAGCTGCAGGGATACACGGAGGAAGAAAAGATCCGCATCGCATTCCAGTACCTGATTCCGCGGCAGATCGAAGAAAACGGAATCACCGCGGAGCAGATTGAATTTCCCGAGGAATCGATCAGCAACATCGTTACCCATTACACGCGCGAAGCCGGCGTGCGTAACCTGGAGCGGAACATCGGCACCATTTGCCGCAAGCAGGCGCGCCGAATCGCGGAAGGCAAGACGGAAAAGCTGGTAGTGACGGCTGAGATCATTCAGGAATTTCTCGGCGGCATCAAGATTCGCAGCGAAGGCGAGATTGCTGAGCGCACCAAGCGGGCCGGGGTTGTGGTCGGCCTTGCGTGGACGCCAGCCGGTGGCGATATTCTGTTCGTCGAAGCCAGCACCATGAAGGGCAAAGGCGGATTCACGATCACCGGTCAGATTCAGGACGTAATGCGCGAGTCGATGCAGGCGGGCTTGAGCTGGGTACGTTCGAACGCCGAGCAGTTGGGCATTCATGAAGATTTCTTCGAGAAGCACGACATTCACATTCACGTGCCTGCTGGGGCGATCCCGAAAGATGGCCCGTCAGCCGGAGTCACGATTGTGACTGCCCTGGTTTCGTTATTGACCAATCGCCCGGTCCGGCCGCTATTGGCGATGACCGGGGAAATCACGCTGAGCGGCAATGTTCTGCCGATTGGCGGTGTGAAGGAAAAAGTTCTTGCTGCCAAGCGGGCGGGGGTTCACGACGTCATTCTTCCCGCGGAAAACAAGACCAACGTGGAAGAAGATTTGACTCCAGAGCAATTGGAAAATCTCGATATTCATTATGTGAAAGCGATCGGCGAAGTACTCGAAATCGCTTTGCCGCAGAACATCAGCGAAGAAAAGCAGGATATCGAGGAGCGCGAAAAAGTTCTGAGTGAGCAGCCGGTAAGCTAAATCCGCACCACTATTAGCTGAACATGCCAGCAATTACTAAAGTTGCTGGCATTATTTTTGTTTACCGTACATTCTGTTAGCATCCACTTTTCAAGCCATAGGAACTTCTGGGTCGAAGAAGTGTTTAATCAATCGACAGGTTTTTAGGGAAATGGAGCGGCCCAGTCGGGAGCCGCATCGAGGCCAAAACACAAATGCGCAAAAACAAGCTGTTTTTGTTTGGGGTAATTTCAGTAGCGATTCTATTGATGTTTCAAGCTCCGCTCGTCTTGGCGCAGGAGCAGAGGCCGGACCAGCCGGGCCAATATCCGGAACAAGGTCCGCCGCCGAGTGATCAGGGCGCGCCAGCAGATAATCAAGCTCCGGCGCAGGACCCTCCAAGCCGTGTGGCACGCGTACACGAAATGGTTGGTTCGGTTTCCTACCAACCCGGCGGCCAGGGCGACTGGGTCCAGGCTGTTTCCAATCGACCGCTGACCACCGGCGACAATGTCTGGGCCGACAAGGACTCGCGGGCTGAATTGCAGATCGGTTCTACCGCGGTACGCCTGGATGCGGAGACCAGCTTGACGCTGCTGCAACTCGACGACCGCACTACCCAGTTACGACTTTCGCTTGGGTCGCTCATCGTTCGTATTCGCCATCTGGATGACGAAGATCACTTCGAAATCGACACACCCAACGAGGCGTTTGTGATTCAGCGTCCCGGCGAATATCGCGTCGATGTGAATTCCGATGGATCGGAATCCGATGTGACCGTCTGGAAAGGGCGCGGTGAGGTGACCGGTGGCGGATCTTCGTACGACGTAGTCGCCGGACAACGCGCGACGTTTACCGGTACGGACCAGCTTGATCACGAAATCCAGCAGGTCCCGCCGCAAGACGATTTCGATCAGTGGGCGTTCGGTCGTGACGATCATGAGGACCGCGCTGAATCGGCCAACTACATTTCGCCGGAAATCACCGGTGCCGAAGATCTCGACGAATATGGCCAATGGCACTATGCGGCCGATTATGGGCAAGTTTGGACGCCGGCCGGGGTCGCAGTTGGCTGGGCTCCGTATCGCTTTGGACACTGGGTTTGGATTGCGCCCTGGGGATGGACGTGGGTGGAAGATGAGCCGTGGGGTTTTGCCCCCTTCCATTACGGACGTTGGGCGTTCGTCAGCGGAGCTTGGTGCTGGGCTCCCGGACCGGTTGTCGTGCGTCCTGTTTATGCTCCTGCCTTCGTCGCGTTCGTGGGAGGAGTCGGCTTCGGGATCGGCGCGAATGTTGCGTGGTTTCCGTTAGCGCCGCATGAAGTGTTCGTGCCCTGGTATCACACCAGCCCGGTGTACGTGAACAATGTCAACATCACCAACACACGGGTCTCGGTCACGCAAATCACCAACGTGTATCACACGACCATCATTAACAACAACACCACGGTGAATCGCATCACCTATGTCAATCAACGGGTGCCAACGGCGGTCACAGCCGTTTCGCATGATACGTTCGCCAATGCACGCCCGGTGCAAGCCAATCTCGTGCATGTGGACCAGAAGACAATTGAAAACGCACCGGTGGCGAGAAACATTCCCGTTCAGCCGGTAAGACAGAGTGTGCAGGGTGCGGGCCGGGTTTCGTCTTACCATCCGCCAGCAGCGGTTCAGAACCGGCAGGTCGTTGCCACGCGTCCTCCGGCACCTCGCGCGGGTGGCGAGCAACGGCCGGCTGCGATGAACGTTCGTGCGGAGACTCCCGGAAAGCCGCAACCGCCGGTTCGCAATGAGGCGGCGTCGAGACCGCCAGCGAATCCTCGGCTTGACGAGCAAGGCACACCGCAACGGCCAGAATCGCAGCCCGAAACAGCTCGTCCACAACCGCCCCAAGCCGGGGAGGCTGCCCGTCCGGAGGCTGCGCAACGACCGCCAGCTCCTCGGACACCGGCAAATGTCCCGCGTCCGCCGTCTGCCGAATACAATCATCCACTCGTGAGGCAGGCGCCGCCGGTGCAGCAACGGCCGGAGGTGCAGCGCAGCGAAGAGCAGAAGTTCAACACCTGGCAGCAACAGCGCCCGCAACAAGCGCCCCGTCCGTCCGCTCCAGCTCCGCGGCCGTCGGCCCCTCCGCCGCATGAGGAACGGCCGCACAAGTAGAGCATCACAAGCCAACGAGAATGCCAGTTCCTTCGCGGGGCTGGCATTCTGTTTTTAGGAACGCGATACACTAGAACGGCTGGTGCTTGGTCAAAGATGCATCAGCACAGTCACCGCATGCAGATTCGCGTTCTCTTCTTCGGTGTTCTCAAGGATCTTGCCGGACATGGCAGCCAACTGGTCGACCTGCCGGAGTCGGCGACGTTGAGCGATCTGTTAGCCCGCCTGGAGCAGGAATTGCCGCGCCTGAACCCGCATCTTTCGTCATCGGCCATGTCCATTAATCAGGAATATGCCCGGCGCGAGTCGAAGTTGAAGCAGGGCGATGAAGTGGGTCTCCTGCCTCCGGTCAGCGGCGGCGCCGATATGGCTGCCCAGGCTGTCGGCCGCGCCCGAATTGTCAACGACAAGATCGACACGCTAACTTTGATCGAAAAGATTAGGCAACCGGAAGACGGCGCGGTCGCGCTGTTCGAAGGGATTGTTCGCAATCACAGCCGCGGACGCAGGACCCTGTTTCTTGATTACGACGCTTATCCCGAGATGGCGGTCAAGCAAATGGATGCGTTGGCCAATGAAGCGCTTTGTAAATTTGCGGTGCGGGATGTGGCCATCGTCCATCGTATTGGGCGCCTTGAGATCGGGGAAACCAGCGTAGCCATCGCCGTAGCCTCGGCGCATCGCGGCCCTGCTTTTGACGCCTGCCGATGGCTCATCGATACTTTGAAGCGCACGGTGCCGATCTGGAAGAAGGAATATTTTGAAGATGGCGCGGTTTGGGCCGACGGTGAGCCGTTTCCAGCGGAGATTCCTCGAGCGGGAGGCAGCAATCCATCGATACCCGCATCTAAGTAGGCAGGTTGGACTGAAATACTCGGCGGCGCAGACTCTCCCCTGGTACCGCACGCAGGAAATGCCGCCAGGTGTGGCGCAGAAAAGTCTAAGATTCAGAATGCGAAAGTTTCTGCTGTTTTCGATTGTCGTGTGTGCGCTTGCGCTCTGTACGGCGCAAGTTCCCAAACCGCCGTGGGCCTCGGGGGCAAATGCGGCGGCGCCAGCCAGGGATCCCAGCCAGTCGTCGAACAATCAATCTTCCGACATTAAGGTCGACGTCAAGCTGGTCAACGTGTTTGTGACCGTGACCGATCAGCATGGCGCGCCCGTGGCTGGCCTCAAGAAAGAAGACTTTGATCTTCTTGAGGACGATAAGCCGCAAACGATTTCCGTCTTCGATAAGGAATCGTCGATTCCGCTGTCGATTGTACTTGATATCGATACCAGCCTGAGCACGCGCAAAGACATCAACTTGGAGTTGAGTTCCGCTCGGCGCTTTACTCACGCCATTCTGCGTCCGGTCGACGCGTTATCTCTGTATGAGTTCAGCGAAGTGGTGAACGAGATCGTCCCCTTCACTTCCGACTTGAAGACGATCGATCGTGGCATCGAACACCCAAAGCTCGGCGCAGCTACCGCGCTTTACGATGCCATTTATCTCGGATCACAGGCGCTGGAAAAACGCCAGGGACGAAAGGTAATCGTGATCATCACCGATGGCGGCGATACAGTTAGTCAGGTCGATTACAAGGAAGCCGTTCGGGCAGCGCAGGAAGCCGAGGCCATCGTTTATAGCATCATCGATGTTCCCATCGAAGCCAGCGCCGGCCGCGACACCGGCGGCGAACACGCGCTCATTCAAATCTCTGAAGACACCGGCGGCAAGTACTATTACGCCACGTCCGTCGCCGATCTTGACGAAGCCTTCCACAAAATCAGCGACGAACTGCGCACCCAATACCTGCTTGCCTACTATCCATCCCAGCGCTATTCCAGTTCCGACTTCCGCCGCATTCAAGTAAAAGTGGATGGAGGAAACCCCGCGTACAACGTCCGGCATCGTACCGGCTACTACACAATCAAATCACACTTTTAATGTTTTGTTGTTCTGCAATGCGTCACGGGATGCGGGAATTGCCTGTGCTATAAGTATTGGACACCTTGATTTTCATCTTGAGAGGAAGCAGTTATGCGATGCCGTGTCCGTCTCGTGCTGTTGACTGCCTTGTCCGTTATTTTGGTCTGCTCGCAGTGGTTGTTTGCGCAGACTACGATCTCAACCGGCAGCATTCAGGGCACGGTGCGCGACGCGACCGGAGCGGTCCTGCCCGGCGCGAAAATCACAATCACAAATAAAGCCACGTCTCGCGTGATTCAGACGACGACCTCGACCTCGGGAACCTACGCCTCTGGCGCTCTCACGCCTGCGCGGTATACCGTCCGCATCGAGGCCAGCGGATTCAAAACCACCGAGCTTTCTCTTGACGTGATGGTCGGAGTGACCACCGCCGGCAATGCCACGATGCAAGTTGGGCAGACGAATCAAACGGTCGAGGTTCGCGCTTCCGCCACTCAGGTCAATACTGAGCAGGTGACGGTGCAGGGTGTTTTAACGACGGAGCAGATCGAAAATTTGCCCATCAACGGGCGAAATTTTCTTGACCTCGCACAACTTGAGCCCGGAGTACAGATCCAGGATGGTGGAAATTTCGATCCCACGAAGAACGGTTTTTCGTCGATTTCTTTCGGCGGACGATATGGCCGCACCGCTCGCGTCGAAATCGATGGCGTTGACGTCAGCGACGAAGAAGTCGGAACCACCACGCAAAACTTTCCGGAAAGCGCGATTCAGGAATTTCAAATCGAGCAATCGTCTTTGGATCTTTCGACTGAGCTAACGTCGTCTGGCGCGGTCAACGTCGTCACGCGCTCGGGCACGAATCATTATCACGGCGAAGCGTATGGCCAATTCCGGGATAATAACCTGGCGGCGAATCTTCCCGGAGGTACCGACACTTATTTTCAGCGCCAACAGTATGGCGGCAATTTTGGCGGACCGATTGTCAAAGATAAGGTGTTTATCTTTCTCGCGGCTGAGCGCACCCAGCAAGCGTTAAACGATCCCGTATTGCCTCAGGCGCCGTTTACAAATTTGACCGGTTTTTTCAGTTCTCCCTTTCGCGAAACCGAAGCTTCCGGCCGCCTCGATTGGCAAATCAAACCCAGCAATTATCATTTCTTCTCGCGTTTCAGCTTCGACCAGAATAAGGACGTCGCACCATTTCTTCCCAATACCTATCAGCCTTTCACCAACCAAAATCACAATCCGACGTTCGCGGAAGGTCTGGATTTCACCAGCGGGAACTTCACCCACAGCCTGCGCTTCGAATACATGAAGTTTCGCAACGGCATCGCCGACGCGGTTACCGGCAGCAATATTTTCAATCCAGCGCCGCAGCTTGAGTTGGCCATCGGCAGCGATCCGTTTTGCCTCACGCCCGGCTTGGATCAATTCTGTTCCGGACCAAACTTCCTTGCGCCGCAGGCCACGATCCAGAGCAATCACGAATACAAGTACGATGGCAGCCGGGTCTACAAGAATCACATCCTGCGCTATGGCGTGGCGTACAACCACATTCACGAGGGTGGGTTTGCTTCTTTTCTGAGCCTGGCACCTGCTGTGAATGCTGGCTTGAGCGATTGCGCCAGCCTGCCGTCTTGCAATCCGGCGAATCCTCTGACCTATCCCGCGAACAACGTCATTCTGGGAAACGGACAGGGATTCTCTTCTGAGCTGCCGGCATTCGGTTATCCCGGAGGCGGTCAGGGACCGGACAATCGCTTGCTCCTTTATTTCGGTGATTCCTGGAAGCTGAAGCCGAACCTTACCTTTCTCTACGGATTGCGTTACCAGCGCGATACTGGGCGAACCGACAGCGATCTGGGTCCGATTCCTTGCTCCGAACTCGCGCCGTCTCTGGCAGCGCCCCTGGCGGCTGCTGGCACGCCCTGTACGACCAACATTCTCAATCTTTGGGGGAACGGACTGGGCAATCGAGTGCGTCAGCCGAACCTAAACTTTGGCCCGCAAGTCGGACTCGCATGGGATCCGTCCAAGCAAGGGAAGACGGTCTTGCGCGCGGGCATCGGACTCTTTTACGAGAACAATCTCTGGAACAACCAGCTTTTCGATCGGCCGGCCAAGCTTCCCACCGGACTTTTTCTGTTGACCCAGCAATTGTGCGTCGGGGGTGCACCGCAAAGTTTCACTCTGCCCGGTACCGGTACGGTCATCAATCCGGGGCCCACGGGCTTGAATATCTGCGGCCAACCCATTGGCACAGTCGAGTCGTCGATCGCGACGGTGCAGGCTGAATATCAGGCTGCCACTGCTGCATCGGGCGCGGCTTCGAATCCGGGTTTCATTGGCAATACGTTGAGCTCGACCACTAATGGCACCGCGACCGACATCTTTGCGCCGAACTACCAAACTCCGCGTTCGGTGCAGATGAACTTTGGATTGCAGCATCAGTTCGGACAACACGCGGTGTTGTCGGCCGATTATGTGCGCAATATCGAAACGCACACTTTACTGGCCATCGATGTCAACCATGTTGGTGATTCGCGGTACTTCAATAAAACGAATGCAGTGAACGCGATTAACACGACGCTCTTCAATTGCGGAGTTGGCGCAGGCAATATCAACGCCGCGCTTGCCAATTGTCCCGACAATCCTGAGACCGGCGCCGCTGGCTACAACCATCCGGTCACCATCTCGGACTTTGCATCCAATGGCCTGGATTCGGGGAACTTTCTCTGCGGCGGAGGGCCGTGTCCAAATGCAGCGTTCCCCGGGATCAATGCGAATCTGGGCGCGAACCAGATGTTGTTCCCGTCCGGCCGCTCCGTCTACAACGGTTTGCAACTGAAGTTTACAAATAATGTTCCCCATCCCGGCCGCTACGTCAAAAATCTCAGCCTGCAAATTGCCTACTCGTTTTCACGTTACGTCTCTACCTCGACCGACAGCGATTTCATCAACAACGCCGTCGACAATAACGATCCCACGCGGTTCATCGGTCCTAACGGGCTGGATCGTACTCATCAGATTTCCATGGGCACGGTCTTCGATCTGCCGTACCACTTCCAGCTCAGCTGGATTTCACACTTCGACAGCCCATTGCCCGTTACGCTGACGTTGCCGACTTCGGGGAATGCGGGAGGAATTTTTGTGAGCGACGCGACCGGTGACGGCTCCGGGGATGGCAGCGTCGTGTATCCCACCGGCGACATTCTTCCCGGAACCAACATCGGCGCCTATGGCCGGAGCGTCAAGGCCAGCAACATCAATAATGTCATTCAAAGCTACAACACCAATTTTGCCAATGAGCCCACGCCGGCTGGGCAGATTCTGATCAACAACGGCTTGTTCACACTGACTCAACTGCGCCTGCTTGGCGGCGTGATGCCCTCAATACAGCCGGCGCCCATCAATCAGGCGAACATGGGTTGGCTGAAGATTTTCGATCTCAGACTCGGCTGGGTCTACAAAGTCGCGGACCGGGTGACGTTGGAACCGGGCGCGTCGTTCTACAACCTCTTTAACTTCTCCAACTTCAACGGCGCTTCAACCCCGTTGAGCGGTGTTCTGGACGGTTCGTTTGGATCGGTTAACGGGACCTCAGGCCAGCAGCCCAGCAGTAATCGTCTGGGCCTGGGCACGGGCGTATTTGCGCTCGGGGCGCCTCGCGCGATCGAGTTCCTGATGAAGGTCTCGTTCTAGGGCTTCTTTGGTTACCCCATTCTAATCGAGCTGTTTTGCGAGATTAGGGTGGGGTGTCCCGATACGCTCTCTATTCTTGTAAAATACCCTGTATGTCGTTTCATGGCCAAAACTCCGGCAGCGGGTTTCGTAAACCCCGGTCCGTGCCTCCGGAAGAGACTTCGGAAGAGGCCGCTTACCTTAAATCTCTCGGCGAAAAGCAAAAATTGGTCAACGTAAAGCTGGCCGATGGCGAGATTGTTCAGGGCTGGATCGAGTACTACGACAAAAACATGATCCGTCTGACCCGCGAGAATCAGCCCAATCTTTTCATCTTCAAGCACGAGATTATGTACATCTCGGAAGACTCGGGCAAACGTAAGTGACGCCGGAGGCTTGACTGCGACTCTGCCGAACGCTAACTCTTCAATCGTGAATTCCAACGCCCCGAAATCCGACAGCTTTCTTCCCGCAATGACTCGGATCGCCCGCGAGGCGGGCGCACTGCTGATGGAGAACTTTCAGCAGAATGTCAAAGTTGAATACAAGGGCGAGGCCGATCTTGTCACGATTGCTGACCGCAAGTCCGAGGCGCTGATTCGCGAGCGTATTCGCCAGCAGTGGCCGACGCATGACATTCTGGGCGAAGAGGGCGGCTTGCAGGATACCGGCAGCGACTATCGCTGGTACGTCGATCCGCTCGATGGCACCACCAATTTTGCCCACGGATTCCCGGTATTTTGCGTTTCCATGGCGCTGGAATACAAGGGCGAGGTCATCGCCGGTGTAGTTTTCGATCCTACGCGGGATGAATTGTTTGCCGCCGAGAAGGGAAGTGGCGCTCGCCTGAATGACCGGCCAATCCACGTCTCGAAGACAACGAATCTCGCAGAGTGCCTGGTCGCCACCGGCTTTCCCAGTCATAAGCGCCACAAGAATCCCAATATTTTTTTCTATCACCACATCACTTTACGCACGCACGGTGTGCGCCGCGCGGGATCCGCCGCGCTCGATCTCTGCTATGTCGCGTGTGGCCGTTTCGACGCATTTTGGGAGTTTAAGCTGAACCCTTGGGACACGGCAGCCGGAGTGCTTCTGGTTGAAGAGGCAGGCGGGAAAGTTACTGATTTCGCCGGGGGTCCATTTCAGTTGAACAGTAAAGAGACGCTGGCTTCCAACCGCTTGGTCCATTCCGCCTTACTCCACGAGTTTGAACAGATTTTCGAAGGAAATAACTTGGAGCCGCTGCCGAGCGTGCAGGAGTACCGGAGATAATGCGCAGAGTTGCCACCTTGCTGACATTCCTTGTTTTGCTCTCGACGCTGCTGCTAGCAGCAAGTCCTTCACAACCTCCAGACGCGGCTTACCAGCAATCGTTTGACAGATGGAAAATTGAGCTTATCAATGACCTCAAGCAGAATTGGCTACCGCTTGCCGGGCTTTTCTGGCTCAAACCCGGAGCAAATAGCTTCGGGACAGATGAGAGCAACGCGGTCGTCTTTCCCAAGGGGCCTGCTCGTGCCGGAGTTTTTGAGTTGCAGGGAACGGAAGTCACGGTGAAGTTCTCACCTGGTTCCCACGCGACCATTGACGGCAAACCCGCGAGGGAAGCGAAGTTGCAGCCGGATATCTCCGGCCACGCCACTTACATGGAGATGGGCAGCCTGCGTTTTCATGTAATCGTTCGCGGCCAGCGTGTCGGCATTCGCCTCAAAGATCTCGATAGCGACGCCGTCAAGAACTATCGTGGGCCGAGATTTTTCCCCATCGACTTGTCTTACCGAGTAACCGCCACGTGGGTGCCATCGGATGGCAAACAAACCGTGGATGTCCCCAATGTCCTGGGCGACGTTACTCACACCCCAATACGCGGGACCGTGGTTTTCAAGATGAACGGACAGGAGTTGCATCTGACTGCGTTGGGCGGCGACCCGGCGAAGCAACTTTCCTTCGTCTTTAGCGACCTGACCAGCAAGTCCGACACTTATCCTGGCGGCCGTTTTCTCGAGACCGACCCCGTGGTCAATGGGACGGTAGTACTCGATTTCAACCGCGCCTACAATCCGCCGTGCGCGGTCACGCCGTACGCCACTTGTCCGCTGGCACCCAAGGAAAACCGGCTGGCCGTTGCTATTCCCGCGGGGGAAAAATACGACCGCTCGCACGCGCATCACTAGCGCCTGTGGACCTCTGTGCCGTTTTGAGCCGCTTGGGACGAGTCGCGTTACAATAAAAAATAAAGGTAAGGACTCATCTAACGTGATTGATTCACTATTGCAGCGCAAAATTGAAAAGCGTCCCGACAAGGTCCGTTTTGCTGGGCGCATCCTCTTTCTTACGGAAGATCCCGAGTTGATCAAACGGCAACTGGCGGGCGAGGACCTGCCCTGGGACACAAAAAATCCCGCGAATAATCCCAAGCTGCGCGATGACATCTCGACCGACGAAATCACTCCCGCGCATTACTGTTTTTATTTCGACGAAACCCTGGGCGAGATTCCGTATCTCGGACTGAAATGCGGCGGGGTGACGCCGATCGGACGCTCCGATGTAAAGAAAGGTAACTTTGTCTGCGCGGTGAGCGGCAAGCGGCGGGGCAAAGGCTCCAGTCGCGAGCAGTCGCCTTACGCTGAGATGTGCGCCGGCATTCGCGTAGTCATCGCCGAAAATATCGAGCGCATCTACAAGCAGAATTGCCAGAACCTCGGCCTGTTGACTTCCACCAACTTTTCGTTGATCGACAAAATTCGCTCGGGAGCTGAAATTCCGTTGAGCGAATTCACTGCCGGTGAAGACGAAATCACGCGGCAAGTGATCGAATATGGCGGCTTGTTCCCGTTCAATGTGGCTCGCATGCAGAAAAAAGTGTTTCTGCCGCCAATCAAAACCGAGAAGCGCCCCATGACCCTGGCGGAGAAGATTTTTGCTCGCCACATGAATTCGAGCTATGTCCAACCCGGTGACACCGGTTTCGCCAACGCCGATCTTCGCTTCAGCCATGAGTACGTCACTCCCATGGCGGCGATTTTCTTTGAGCACTATGTTGGGAAAGATGCGAAAGTAAACGATCCCTCTACCATTTTGTTTTTCCGCGATCACCTGACGTTCCTCGATGAAGTCATCTCCGAAGAAAAGAAAAAACTTGGCCTCCTCGATCTTGCGACGCAACTCAAACTTAAGCAGCAGGAGTTCGCTGCCAAGCAGGGAATCAAGTTGCACGGAGAGTTGAAAGACCGCAAAGGTTCAGAAGGGATTTGTCACTCCATCGTTCTAGAAAGCTACGCGCTGCCGGGTCAGCTTAACATTGGGTCCGATTCCCACACGCCACACGTGGGCGCAATCGGCTGCGTGGCATTCGGCATCGGCACAACTGACGTTTTTAATTCCTGGATCACAAAGGATGTTCGCGTGCGCGTGCCAGAATCGGTGAAGATCGTGATCCGCGGCAAGCGTCATCCCAATGTCACGGCGAAGGATTTCATCCTGAAAATTCTGAGCCTCGACTACGTTCGCAGCGGTAAAGCCCTGGCGAAAGTCATGGAGTATGCGGGCGAAGCGATCGAAGATCTTAGCGTCGACGAGCGAGCGACCATGACTAACATGGCTGCCGAGATTGGCGGATTTACCGGCATCGTCGCGCCGGATGGGAAAGCTGTCGATTTCCTGGTTGAGCGCCGCGGAATGAGTCGCAAACAAGGCGAGGCTATGATCGAGGGTCTGTATTCTGACCCTGGCGCGCAGTATGCCCATGTCATCGAACTTGACGCCTCGGAAATTACGCCGATGGTCGCGACACCGGGCGATCCTGGCAACGGCAAGTTTATTCGCGAGTTGAACACGCCCGTTCCGGTCGAGCTGGCGTACGGCGGCACCTGCACTGCAGGCAAGAACGAAGATATGGATATGTATGCGGCGGTCCTCGCCGACGCGCTGAAGCACGGCAAACGCGTCGCCGGTTCGGTCAAGTTCTACATTCAATTTGGATCGCAAGAGACGCGCGAATACTGCGTGCGCAAGGGCTATCTGAATATCTTTCAGAAGGCCGGAGCGCAGGTGATTGAGCCCAGTTGCGGCGCCTGCATCAATGCTGGTCCCGGGGTTACTACGCGGCCCGATCAGGTCGTAATCAGCGCGCAGAACCGGAACTTCCCCGGACGCAGCGGACCTGGACAAATGTATTTGGCCAGCCCGCTCACGGTCGCGGCGAGCGCGGTCGCGGGCTACATCGTCGAGTATCAGCCTAGCGAGGAACTGGTCAGTGCTTAGTAGATAGATCGAGCCGCTCCCCCGGCAAAGAGCACTGTTTGCTGCTAACCCGTTCGCATAGCCCTTGGCACTTTGCTACAATGTCGGTTCTCGTTTACATTCGCAATAGGGGGTAAGGAAATAAAAGCTCATGGCATACGTAATTGCAGAACCCTGTATCAATACTAAGGACACCGCGTGCGTCGACGCTTGTCCCGTGGACTGCATTCATCCCAAGAAGGATGAGCCGGCGTTCGCTGAAGAAGAGATGCTATACATCGATCCGGTCGAGTGTATCGACTGTGGTGCATGCGTGCCGGTTTGTCCGGTCTCGGCGATCTTTGCGCTCGACGATCTGCCGGAGAAGTGGAAGCACTTCACCGAGCGCAACGCCAAGTACTACGGTCGCTAGACTCTCAACAGTTGGTTTCGAGGCGCGGACTCTACCCCATCCGCGCCTTCTTGCGTGGTTCGGAACATCCTGGTTACGCCTGCGGTGAGCCTCAATAACCGCATTGCCGCCATCGCCAACCCGCTCACTCGCAACTCATCGGATGGAACCGGTAGAACGGTTTCTGAAGGAGGGAGTCTAAACGATCCGCTCGGCCTCACCGTCGCCCCGAACGGCAACATTGTGACCGTGGACGGCGACGATGGATTAGTGATAGAAACCACCCCGTCCGGGCATCAGATCGCCAAGACTCTCCTGGACAATAACGGCAACCCGCCTGGAGCTGGGGCTCTGTTTGGGCTGGCATTTGTGAACAACAACCTTTATTTCGTCGACGACGACGAAAACGCGCTGAATTTAGTCCACTGAGTTTTGTCACGCAGGCGTGCTCTCAGAGCCGAAGGAGGTTTCGAGGGTACGCCTGTGGCCTCGTCAGCCTTTCGCAATTTTGTTTTTGCACTTCTATCGTGTGCCGTATACAATTCAGCGCACTAACGTCCCATGCTCTTAACTCCCAAAGAACGGGAAAGGATGAACTGGCTCTGCCAGCGCATTCAGGAGGAAAACGATCACTCCAAATTCATCGCTTTGGTGCGCGAGTTGAACGAGCTTTTGGAGCGCAAGGAACGTCAGATTGAAGAGCCGCTGGAACCAACCGGTTGAGCAGGAAGCAAATATTGCTGGGTGAGCCGGTTTTGCAACCGTGCTAGAATCAGTGGAGTTTCAGCTTTACTCGTATCGTACTCGATGCGAAGTCGTCGTTGAGGATTTGCTCATGTTTAAACCCGCCATCTCGATTACCCTCTAATTCCGCCACTCGCGGATCACTTGTTTTCCTTTTTTCTGTCTAAACCACCGCAGTCGCATTGCACGCAAGGGGCGGCCGCGTGTAGAAAGTCCGGGTACCAATGGCGACCGAAGCAGTTGCACCCACGTCATCACCGCAGCCGAGTCTTTGGAATTCCTTGCTTGAGGCCATCCGCGGCTCGCATCAGGACTACACTTCCGGCAGTTTGAATCGCGCCATTCTGTTGCTGGCCGTCCCCATGGTTCTGGAGATGGTGCTCGAATCGCTCTTTGCCGTGGTTGACGTGTTCTGGGTTGGAAGGCTTGGAGCCAATGCCGTGGCAACCGTAGGAATCACGGAATCGCTGCTCAGCCTAGTGTTTGCCGTCGCCATGGGCCTGAGTCTTTCGACCACGGCGATGGTCGCGCGTCGTATCGGTGAAAAAGATCCGGAAGGTGCAGCTGTGTCGGCAGTCCAGGCCATTGTGCTTGGCCTCCTGACTTCGCTCGCAATCGGCGTTCCGTGCTGGATTTACGCGCCGGAGTTGTTGCGGTTGATGGGCGCTTCGCCGGAGATCGTAGCTAGTGGCGCAGGCTATACGAGAATTGCCCTCGGCGGTGGTGGAATCGTTCTGATGTTGTTTCTGAACAATGCCATTTTTCGCGGGGCCGGCGATGCTGCCATCGCAATGCGCCTGCTCTGGGTCTCGAACATCATTAATCTGATTCTTGATCCCTGTCTGATCTTCGGCCTCGGCCCGTTCCCGCGCCTTGGCGTTACTGGCGCGGCGCTCGCGACCTTTACCGGCCGCGGAATCGGCATGATGTATCAGTTCTACCGCTTGCTCCGCGGAACCGAGCGCATTCACATTCTTGTTCGCCAGTTGCGCGTCAATCTTGGCGTTCTGTGGCGACTGGTGCGAGTCTCGATTACCGGTATTCTGCAGTTTGCCATCGCGCACACCAGTTGGATTGGCCTCGTCCGTATTGTGAGCGTCTTTGGCGCGGCCGCTCTGGCCGGCTATACCATCGCAATCCGGATTGTCGTGTTTTTGATTCTGCCTTCGTGGGGGTTAAGCAACGCTGCGGCGACGCTGGTTGGTCAGAACCTCGGCGCGAAAAAGCCAGAGCGTGCGGAACGAGCTGTCTGGCGAACTGGGTTTTACAACATGCTGTTTCTGGGATCGCTCGGCGTGCTTTTCATCTTTTTCGCCGGACCGATCATTCGCCTATTCACGCAAGATCCGACGGTTGTGCCTCTGGGCACGGCGTGCTTGCGCATTATCAGTTACGGCAACGTCGGCTATGCTTATGGAATGGTCATGCTGCAGGCCTTCAACGGCGCGGGAGACACAATCACCCCGACCATCGTAAATTTCTTCGGCTTCTGGCTGCTGGAGATACCGTTGGCTTACTGGCTGGCAATTCCGATGCATCTGCGTTCGAATGGCGCTTTCATTGCGATCGTGGTTGCAGAAGGCGCGATCGCGGCCACCAGCGCTGTCCTGTTCAAGCGTGGCCGCTGGAAGACACAACAAATCTAATCGGAGGGCGAGCGTTTGTGCCCGTCTTCATGATTCTCAGGCGCGATCGCCTATTTCAATTTCACGAACAGTAATACGAAGATCGCCCAGACGCCGGCGGTTGCCGGAAACTGCGCCAGTGCGGTGTTCTGCACGAACGTGCCTCCACGCGGCAGTGCGAACGTCAGCAACATCATGCATAGCGCAGTTAGAATTCCCAGCGTCAATTTGCTTTTCCAGTTCATGGCCCCTCGCTTTTCGCCCCTGACTCGGTTGAACCCTACTAACCTAGACCTTGAAGCTGGAGCTTTCAACTGGAGAATCGTTAATCTACGCGGCTTCGTTTGCCTTCGTCTTCGAACTCAGCACGTCGAGGAACGCCGCGAGCCACGCCGGATGCGCGGGCCACGCGGCCGCAGTCACCAGGTTCCCGTCCACGCAAGCCTTATCCATTCCGACGTCAACATACGTTCCGCCCGCCGCACCCACATCCGGCGACACAGCGGGGTAGCAACTGCATCGCCGTCCCTTCAGAACTCCTGCAGCCGCCAGCAATTGGGCCGCATGGCAGATCGCCGCGATCGGCTTTGAGGCTGTTGTGAAATGCCGAATGATCTCCAGCACCCTTGGGTTCAGCCGCAAATACTCTGGCGCGCGCCCGCCCGGCAAAACTAGAGCGTCGTAGCTTTCCGGCTTGACCTCGTCGAACGCCGCATTCAATCGGAAGTTGTGGCCGCGTTTCTCGCTGTAAGTTTGATCGCCTTCAAAATCGTGAATCGCCGTGCGCACCACATCGCCGGATTTCTTGTCCGGACACACTGCATCGACCACGTGGCCCACCATCTGCAGCGCTTGGAACGGCACCATGACCTCGTAATCTTCCACGTAATCACCCGCCAGCATTAGGATTCGCTTCTGTGGCATGAGGACCTCCTGGAAGTATTGTGCCAGAGAAAGCCGGGCGTATCGCGATTGGTTGATTTCACTGCGGTGTTTGGGAGAAGTGTGGTATACAGTGTGGGCCCTTTGAATTGTCATTGCGGCTGCCGCCAAACCGCCCGACCCAAGCGGCGTTTCCTGTAACCATCCGTCATCTGTCTGGATGAACTTTCAAAAAGGGGATCGATATGAAAATGCAATCTCACCGGCTGACAGCGCTTTCGTTCATTGTGATTACCTTCCTGCTTCTGCCATGCCTGCTGCAGGCGCAACAGTATGTCTACGCAAACAACGACGACGACTCTGGCGGCGACAACAATCAAGTCACCGCGTTCAAAGTGAGCAACACGGGACAGATGAGCGTGATCAATACTTATCCTACCGGCGGCCTTGGCACCGGAGGATACAACGCGCTCAATTCGATCGTTGCCGCGAAGGTTGGTTCGAATGTTTGCCTGTTCGTTTCGAACGGTGGCAGCAATAATGTTTCGGCGTTCAAAATCAAGCCGTCCAATGGCACTTTGACCACGGTTGCCGGGTCGCCCTTTGCCACTGGAGGCTTGGGCAATAATTACGACATCGGACTTGCCGTTGCCGACAACCGCCTACTTTTCGCCGGCAACACCGTCTCCAACAGCATTTCTGTTTTCGGAATCAAATCCAATTGCGCGCTCGAACTCGGCCAAACCTACAATACTCCGGGTTCTCCCGACGGCATGAAAGTCACGCCCAACGGCCAATTCCTGGTTGAGGCCAATATTGGCTCGCCGGATGTTTGGCAGATCGATTACAGCAATGGAACCTTGACGGAGCTGGGACCATTTTCCTCGCAGGGAGCCACGGTCGGGGTGGACATCAGTTGCGATGGCACAACCGCTTATTTTGGCGATGCGGGTTCCAACACAGAGGTTGAGGTTTACAGCATCAGTTCGACCGGGCAATTGACGGAAATCAATAATTACAGCAACAGCGAAGGCCAGAACTCCAACAACGTCATGCTCAGCGCCAACGGCAAACTTCTTTATGTCGGCGAAGTCGATTCCAATCAGGTTGAGACTTTGAGTGTCGGCTCAAATGGTGCGCTGACCTTCGACAGCGTGGTCTCACTCCATGTGGACCAATTTAATTCGACGCTGGGGATGGCGACGGTACCGAGCGGCAAGGGCATCTTCGTGGCAGAAGACAGTCCGGCGCAGATCGCCGTGCTCGCCGCGCGTGGAACTTCTTTGGTCGAAGTGCCACACTCGCCATTTGTCATTAACGATAACTTCGCGTTCGTAATTGGGATCACAGCCGTGCCAGGAAAATCGTGTAACTAGAATTGTGCGTGGTTGATCGCTCGAAAGGGCGATCAACCACATTCTTTGCGGCGTGACCTAGCGCACCTGGAAGCTGTTCATGATCTTGTCGAAAGTCGGCGATAGGGCTTCGAAATCCGCGTCTGGCGCAACAAAGACCATATAAAGGATCACGCCGGATTTTCCAGGAGAAGCCACCAGTCGGACCCGCTCTCCCATTGCTTTTCCATTCTCACGAACCGCGGACGTGCCCAGCCAATCGAGCTTCACTGCATTCTTGCCTTGCAGCGTGAACGTCTGCGCGCTGTTGTATTCTCGCAGGCTGGGATTGCTCATCTGAATATCGCTGCGTAACTCCTGCACCGCGGCATGCAATTCATCGGTTCTCGACTTGGGATGGAATCCGCTGATCATCACGCCGTATGTGAGGGCGTCGCCTGCCATTCCGCCTTCGGGGTAAAGTGACACGCTCGCCGAACTCGCATTGCTTTTGATCCGCCAATCTTGCGGATAGCTGATCGTGTAGGAGGCATGGCGGAACTCGGTAAATTCTGTGCTAGAAATGTTCTTCACCAACAACCGCGTGCCCTGCGCAGCATTTTCCTGCTGCATGACTTCTTGCGGCGACTCCGCTTTGACGCTAGCCAGCGCTTGCTTTGCGGCAACGAACTCAGGGCTATCCCCTTGCGCATATTGCTTCGGGGGGAAGCGCGAAAGTATGCTGCTGATATTTTTCGCCCGATTGCCGGGATCGGGGTGCGAGTTCAGAAATTGCGGCCCCCCTTTGCCTTGGCCTTTCTCCGCCTGAAGCTTTCTAAAGAAGGTCACAATCGCCTCGGGATTGTAGCCGGCGTCGTAAATAATTTGCGCCCCAACCATATCGGCTTCGGTTTCCGCGTCACGCGAATATTTCATCATCACGGTACCTGCGGTGAACGAAATTCCCATCTGCCCCAGCGAACCCGCGAGTCCGCCGACCCCCATGCCCAGCACGCCGCCGAGAATCGCGAGCGGGATTTGCGAGTTCATCTGCCGGGTGGCTTGCCGCGTCGAATGGCGCATGACCACGTGCGAGATTTCGTGTCCCATTACGCCGGCGAGTTCACCTTCATTGGCGGCTTCGATGAGTCCCGTGTGCACGTAGATCGGTCCGCCGGGAAGCGCGAAAGCATTGATGGATTTCTCTCGCACTACCTTGAACGTATAGGGAAACTTGTAGCCCGGCGCTTGCGCTGCCAGCTTCTGCCCCAGCGTATTGACGTACTTCGACATGGGATGATTTTCTGGCAGCAGCGGCAATTTTTTCTCGATCTCCGGCACGGCCTGCCGGCCGAGTTGAATCTCCTGTTCGATCGAGTAACGATTCCCGGACATCGGGTTGGTGGTGACCCGGCCCTTTTTGGGATCGAAATTTTGCTGGGCAGATGCGACGAGGGCAAGAGCAAGCAATACAGAGAAAGCCGCGAGACAGCGCGATGGATGAAGAGCACGAATCATGGAAGTCTTGGGAAGCCGCGAAGAATTCTAATTGCTTCCACTGGGATAGCCAAGGCGGGCGCCCAAGTGCTGAGACCACGCGGACTCATGCTGAAGGCACCGCGCCCCTTCCGGCGGGCCGAGGGATCTCACATGCACATAATATTGCGCTCGATACGACAAATGGCAGAATTGCCTTTGATCTTGCGCGACCTGCTGCACTCCACTAAGCTCGTCTGCCATGAAATCCATCCGCGTTGTGACTCTTGTCGTAGGGTTGACCATTGCTGTGTTCCCCCAGGATCTTCCCAAGCCCGCCGAAGGCGATTACCGCATCGCGAACTTTCATTTCCGCTCGGGAGAAACCTTGCCGGAGCTGAACCTGCATTACCGAACCTACGGCAAGCCGGTCACCGATGCCGTGGGCCACGTGACCAACGCTGTTATGATTCTTCACAGCACCAGCGGTTCTGGGCAGCAGTTCACGACTCCGCAGTTTGCCGGCGTGCTTTTCGGTCCGGGCCAGCTTCTCGACGTTAGCCGATACTACATCATTCTTCCCGACGCCATCGGCATGGGTGGCTCCAGCAAACCCTCCGAGGGCCTGCACGCCAAGTTTCCGCATTACGACTACGACGACATGGTCGAGGCGCAGCATCGCCTGCTCACTGAACACCTCAAAGTCGATCACCTGCGCCTGCTGATGGGCACATCGATGGGTTGCATGCATTCCTGGATCTGGATCGAGACTTATCCGGATTTCATGGATGCCGCTATGCCGCTGGCGTGTCTGCCGGTGCAGATTGCCGGCCGCAATCGCATGATGCGCAAAATGATTATCGACGCCATCCGCACCGATCCCACTTATAAGAACGGCGACTACACCGGGGCGCCGGCGAGAATGAAAAACGCAATGGATATTTTCTTCATCATGAGCAGCAGTCCGCTTCAGTTGCAAAAGAACTATCGCACTCGTGATCAGGCCGACGCCTATCTCGATCAGTATCTGAAAAATCGCACGGCTTCGATGGATGCGAACGACCTTCTTTACGCGTTCGACGCTTCCCGCAATTACGATCCATCGGGAAAGCTGGATCAAATTAAGGCTTCGGTAATGTTCGTGAACTCAGCCGACGACGTGATCAATCCTCCGGAACTGGGTATCGCGGAGGAAGAAATCAAGAAGGTGAAGAAAGGGAGGTTCGTTCTCTTGCCGATTAGCGATCAGACTCGCGGCCACGGCACCTATGGCTTTCCCGCGATCTGGAAGCAGTATCTGGCGGAACTGCTCGCCGAAAGCCAGCGCTAGAGGTATGATTGCCGCGCCGTCAGCCGAGCGGTAGCGAGGTCAGGTGGTATGAATCACTCGATCTTCACGATCCCCGGAGCTACACTGGGAAACTTCTTCATCACTTCCGGATCGTGCCCCGGAACGATCAGGCCAGGATTAGCCGCGATCTGCTTCATGCGATCTTGCGCGCGCAAGTTCGACGCCGCATCGAGCGTTGCCGCAATCGGCACATGTTTCTCGAGATTTTCGTACAAATACATGTTGTCGCTGGCTAGCACCACGGTTCCGGCCTTCGTGTTCACTCCGACGTACTGCGAAGCGTACGTGTGCCGACCGCCGGTGTAGCAAGTCACTCCCGGCAGGATTTCCTGCGCATCGCCGTTCACCATCCCTACGCGACCCTCGGTGTTGAACTTCACCAGCGTGAGTACATCGTCGGGATCGATTCCGCCATGCGTCTCTTTCGATTGCCACGCCTCGCCCGCGTAATACTGCAACTCATCTTTCTGGATCCATATCCGCGCCTTGGGAAACAAATCCATGCCGTCGGCATGGTCCCAATGCATGTGACTGATGATGACATCGGTTATGTCTTCGGGCTTCACGCCGAGCGGCTTGATGGCATCTGACGGCCTGATGAAGTCTTTCACATTCCAGTCTTTGAAGAATCGATCGTGATAGAAACCGGAATCGACCAGGATGTTGTGCCCGTTGCCGCGCACCAGCCACACCATCATGGCGATATCTAGCTTACGCGCCGGATCGGCGCCCGCTACTAATTCTGCAACAGGGAAGTCGGGAATCGTCGCATAACGGATCGCATAGATTTCGTACTGTGGCTTTGACTGTGCGGTCGCGGGAATCACCGCGATGGCAGCGATGATGAATGACAGAGAAAATCGAGTAATCTTCATAAGGAGCGAACCTCGAACCCGCTATTCTCGCACGCCACTGGAACCTTTGGCGTGAGGCCTCGTCCGGACAACCGAAAACAGCGGATGGTCACAGAAGATTGCTAGAATAAAAGAACCTGAGGTCATTTCGATGTGCCGAAATATCAAGAACCTGTTCAACTTCGATCCGCCGGTCACCGAAGAAGAAATTCGCGCGGCATCGCTGCAGTTTGTAAGAAAAATTAGCGGATTCAATAAACCATCGAAGGCCAACGAAGCGGCGTTCCGCGCTGCCATCGACGAGGTTGCCACAGTCTCCTCTCGGTTTCTTCACTCTCTCGAAACCACCGCCCCGCCCAAGAATCGCGAAGAGGAAGCGGCCAAAGCCCGCGCCCGTGCTGAGGAAAGATTCGGGGCTTCCAATTAACGGCGCTGGCGGATAGGACGCTCGATTGTGACCGTCCCGCTGTCTTAGTTACTTTCGTCCCAAAACGATCCCGAAAAACTGCCTCCTGCGTTTGACGCTGCTCTGCTTCTGTCTTTAAACTCAAGCTACGTTCTGGTTCACGGAATGCCCACCGGCACGCGTTGGACCGGGGCGTAGTGAAAGGCAATTGTGAGCCCCACCGAAACCGCCAATAGCAACAAACGAGAAATCGAAGTCGAAGTTCCGGCCGAAACCGTCACGCATGAGACGGAAGCGCTCATTCAGAAATATCAGAAGCTCGCCAAGCTACCTGGATTTCGCCGTGGCCATGTCCCCGGCTCAGTCATCCGCATGCGCTTCGCCGAAGAAATCAAGAGCGAAGTCGTAGAATCCCTCGTTCCCAAGTTCTTTCGTGAGGAGGCGGACAGAAAAGGCCTGGTTCCGGTATCGCAGCCGCGCATCACCGATCTCCACATTCACGACGGCGAACCGCTCAAATTTAAGGCTAGCTTCGAAGTCCTGCCTGCAATCAGCGTCGAAGGCTACAAGGAATTACGCGCCGATAAACCCGTAATTGCTGTGACCGACGAAGAGGTCGAGCAGGCGTTGAAGAATGTTCAGGAGCAGCGCGCGACCTTCACTTCCGTTGAAGGCAGCCCACTCGGCGATGGCGACTACGCGCAGGTTTCGCTCGATGGCAAACCCAAGGACGGCGAAGGCAAGCCGGTCCACATGGATGAGATTCTGGTGGAAGTTGCCGGCAAGAGCACGATGCCGGAGTTCACCGAAAATCTTCGCGGCGCAAACGCCGGCGAAGAACGCACCTTCGACGTAAATTATCCCGCGGATTACAGTGATCAGCGTCTTGCCGGCAAGACGATTACTTATACGCTGAAGATTCATGCCATTAAGCAGAAGAGCCTGCCGGAATTGAATGATGCTTTCGCCAAAGAACTCGGCGAGTTCAACACACTTGACGATGTTCGCAAACAGATTCGCCAGAACATGATGGCCGAACGGCAACACGATGCCGAGCATCAGGCAAAGGACAAACTCGTCGCCGAGTTGATCAAGCGCAACGAGTTTGAACTGCCGGAGGCTTTGGTCGAGCGGCAGATCGACCTGCGCCTGGAGCGCGGATTGCGGGCCCTTGCAGCGCAGGGGATGAAAGCAGAAGACTTGAAGAAAATGGATCTCAATCGCCTGCGCGCCGGCCAGCGCGACCAGGCGGTGCAGGAAGTAAAAGCGTCGTTGTTACTGAATCAGATTGCGGAGGAAGAAAAAATCGAGGTCAGCGACCAGGAAATCGATCGTGAGGTCGAAGCCCTGGCGCAACAGTCCAAACAGTCGGCGGAGGCGATTCGCACGCGATTGACACGTGAGGGAGCGCTGGATAGAATCCGGAATAGAATCCGCAACGAGAAGACCCTCGATTTTCTTTATCGTCAATCTGCGTAGTTTAACGATTCCGATCCCCACATAACGAAAGGCCGGGCAGGAGTGTGAACTGGCGGAAGGGAGCAAATCATGCTGGTACCAATGGTCATAGAACAGACCGGACGCGGTGAGCGAGCGTATGACATTTATTCCCGGTTGTTGCGTGACAGCATTATTTTTATCGGAACCCCTATCGATGACAACATCGCCAACCTGGTGATTGCCCAGATGTTGTTTCTGGCACAGGAAGATCCGGAGCGGGATATCCAGCTCTACATCAACTCTCCGGGCGGCTCGATTACCGCCGGAATGGCGATTTACGACACCATGCAGTACGTTAAAAACGATGTCACGACTCTTTGCGTAGGACAGGCCGCCTCAATGGCGGCATTACTTTTGTCAGCAGGCGAACCAAAGAAACGGCTCGCTTTGCCGAATTCTCGGATATTAATTCATCAGCCGTCCATGGGCGGGCTTTCCGGGCAGGCAACCGATATTGACATCCATGCCCGTGAAATCCTCCGCATGCGGGAAATCACCAACCAGTTACTTGCGAAACATAGCGGTCAGAAGCTGGATAAGGTAGAAAAGGATGTAGAGCGCGATTTCATCATGAACGCGCAGCAAGCTAAGGAATACGGAATCATAGACGATATCATCTATAAGACCAGATGAAGGTGTAATCGGTGCTTCGCTGGTCGGTATTCCGTAGTCTCGGCACAAGCGATCTCTCCCGTTCCCCCGGGGAGGAAGTGCAGTTGGAGCCGGGAGGGGTAGGTCCAATTTAAGGAGTAGGCCGAGTGAAAAACAGAACCGGTACCGAGGAAATCCTGCGCTGTTCGTTCTGCCATAAGTCGCAGGACGCCGTGGCTAAACTGATCTCATCCCCGAGTGATTATCCTCGGGCCTATATCTGCGACGAATGCGTTGCGGTCTGTAATTCGATTCTTGAAGACGATCGCGCGGCTACCCCTCCAGCCAGCACTCCCAACCAGCTTCCCAAGCCGCAAGAGGTGAAATCGTTCCTCGACGAGTACGTCATCGGTCAGGAGGTCACCAAGAAGAAGCTGGCGGTCGCAGTTTACAACCATTACAAGCGCATCTACATGAACCGTCAGCGCACCAGCGACGGCATTGAGCTGACGAAATCGAACATTCTGCTGATCGGCCCGACCGGCACCGGCAAGACACTTTTGGCGCAGACGCTCGCCCGCATGTTAGACGTGCCTTTCGCCATCGTCGACGCGACCACGTTAACCGAAGCCGGCTACGTCGGCGAAGACGTCGAAAACATTATTTTGAAGTTACTGCAAGCTGCCGACGGCGACGTGGGACGCACGCAGACCGGCATCATATACATCGATGAAGTCGATAAGATCGGCCGCAAGGACGAGAATCCCTCCATCACACGTGATGTTTCCGGTGAAGGTGTACAGCAGGCGCTGCTCAAAATTCTCGAAGGCACCATCGCCAACGTTCCCCCGCAGGGCGGACGCAAGCATCCTCATCAGGAATTTACTCCGGTCGATACCACCAACATTCTCTTCATTTGCGGCGGCGCATTTGTCGGGCTGGAAAAGATCATCGGCCGGCGCGTTGGTCGCAAGGCATTGGGCTTCAAAGCTGGAGAAGAAGAAGCTTCCGAAAAGGCCGCGACGCCGACTAAGCGCAACTTCGAACTTCTGAGCGACATTCAACCCGAGGACCTGATCAAGTTTGGTTTGATCCCTGAATTTGTCGGCCGCATGCCGGTTGTCGGCGTCCTCGAAGATCTCGACGAGTTCGCGCTGATTGAAATCCTTACTCGACCAAAGAACGCTATCGTCAAGCAATATCAGCGTTTGTTCGAGTTCGAGAACGTCCGCTTGCGCTTCAGTGACGACGCGCTGCGAGCGATCGCGCGTCAAGCTATGGCCCGCAAAGTGGGCGCCCGCGGCCTGCGCATGATTCTTGAAGAACTCATGTTGGAATTGATGTACAACCTGCCCAGCCAGAAAAAGGTGAAGGAATTCGAAGTCACCCGCGAAATGGTTGAAAAAAAGAGCGCTACCTTCGCTATGATGGAGAAAGCAGGGTAGGAAAGCGGTCCGGGGTCATATTTCCGCCCCTTGCGCGGCAATATCCGGGCAAAAAAGCATTGGCACCTGCGGCTTTTAGCTGTTAGTTTAGCTGTTGGGGTGCCCTACGACCGAACCCGCCTGCATACTATCGCTCGTGGCCAACCAGGGGCTGCGTAGCAATTTTTGGGAGAATCAGTGACCACAGCCAAGGAAAAATTTGAAACCAAGAAATTACCCATGATGCCCATCCGTGACGTGGTCATCTTTCCGTACATGATGACCCCGTTCGTCGTGGGCCGGGAGTCGAGCGTGCGCGCCCTCGAAGAAGCGCTGGCCGCCGACAAGAAGATTTTCCTGGCAACCCAGCACGATGCCGGAGTGGACGAGCCCAAGCCTAACGAGATTTATCAGATCGGTACTGTAGTGAACATCGTGCAAAGTCTCAAGCTGCCTGACGGAAACATTAAAGTCCTGGTCGAGGGCATTGAGCGCGGCAAAATCCTTCAGGTCACCGAAACCGAAGGCTTCATGCAAGCCACCATTCGCCTGGCCCGCTATACCACCGAAACGAATCCGCAGCTCGAAGCCGGCATGCAGCGAGTGACTTCGCTGTTCGAACAGTACGTGAAGCTCTGCCAGTCGCTGAATTACGAAACCATGATTGCGGCCGTGCGCATGGAAGATCCGGCCAAGCTGACCGACACCATCGCCGCCAACCTTCAACTTTCGATTGAAGAGAAGCAGGAACTGCTCGAGATTTTTGATCCCGCTGAACGCCTCACCCGCATCGGTGATGTGCTCGATATCGAGATCGAGAAACTCAACGTCGATCGCACCATCCAATCGCGCGTGAAGCGGCAGATGGAGCGGGCGCAAAAAGAGTATTACCTCAACGAAAAGATCAAGGCGATCCAAAAGGAGCTGGGCCGCGGCGAAAAGAGCGAATTCGACGAGCTCAAGAAGAAGATTGAAGCCTCCGGCATGCCGAAAGAGGTTCGCGAAAAGGCGATCCAGGAACTCAAGAAGCTCGAAGCCATGCCGCCGATGTCAGCCGAGTCGACTGTCTCGCGCAACTACCTCGATTGGCTGCTAGCTGTACCGTGGAAAAAGCGCTCCAAGGAAATTCGCAACATCAGCCGCGCCGAGAAAGTCCTGAACGAAGATCATTATGGGCTGGAGAAGATCAAGGAGCGCATCCTCGAATTTCTAGCGGTTCGCCAGCTCGTCAAGAATCCCAAAGGCTCGATTCTTTGCTTCGTCGGACCTCCCGGAGTCGGCAAAACTTCGCTGGGAATGTCGATCGCGAAAGCCACAGGACGAAAATTCGTTCGCATGTCGCTTGGCGGGGTTCGCGATGAGGCGGAAATCCGCGGCCATCGCCGCACTTACATTGGCGCATTGCCCGGCCAGATTATCCAGATGATGAAGAAGGCCGGAACTAAGAACCCGGTTTTCATGCTCGATGAAGTGGAAAAAATGTCGATGGATTTCCGCGGCGATCCATCCGCGGCCCTGCTCGAAGTTCTCGACCCTGAGCAGAATTACATGTTCGTCGATCATTATCTCGACGTCGAATACGATCTCTCGCAAGTCTTCTTCATCGCGACCGCAAACGTCATTCATAGCATTCCTCCTGCACTGCTCGACCGCATGGAAGTGCTGCGCCTTCACGGCTACACCGAGCAGGAAAAGGTCGAGATCTCCAAGCAATTCCTGGTCAAAAAGCAGATGGAACAGGCAGGGCTCACCGATAAGAACATCAAGTTCACCGATGACGCCATCATGGCGTTGATTCGCTCCTACACCCGCGAAGCTGGCGTTCGCAACCTGGAACGCGAGATCGGAAACGTTTGCCGCAAAGTCGCCCGCAAGGTGGTCAAGGAAGGCGCGGACTACAACATCACCATCACGCCAGAGAACATCAACGATTTCCTGGGAGTGATCAAGTTCCGCGACACCCTGGCCCACGAACGCAGCGAAGTTGGCTTGGTTACAGGCCTGGCGTGGACCGAAGTTGGCGGCTCGATTCTCAGCACCGAAGCTACGGTCGTCGACGGCAAAGGCAAGCTGACTCTTACCGGTAAACTCGGCGATGTGATGCAGGAATCGGCCCAAGCGGCAATGTCGTACGTTCGCTCGCGTGCGGCTCGGCTTGGGTTGCAGCGCGATTTCTATCGCAACATCGACATTCACGTTCATGTGCCGGAAGGGGCGATTCCCAAAGATGGTCCTTCCGCCGGCATTACCATTGCTACGGCGATTGCCAGCGCGCTCAGCCGTATTCCCGTTCGCCGAGATCTGGCGATGACTGGCGAAATTACGCTGCGTGGAAAGGTTCTTCCCATCGGCGGATTGAAAGAAAAATTGCTGGCCGCTCACCGCGCCGGCCTGTTCGAAGTCATCCTTCCTAAGGACAACGAAAAGGATATCGCCGAGGTTCCCGAGAACCTGCGCAGCGAGATGAAGCTGCACTTCGCCGATACCATGGACCAGGTGCTGGCTGTCGCGCTCGAGCAACCGCTGCCGGAACCGCTAGCCCCAGTGGAGACGACCGCGACCGCGCAGCCGATGGCGCCGCTCACTCCGACGACTGAAGGCCCGACGGCACATCAATAGCCGAATCTAATTTCTGCAATTAAAAAGCCGCCGCGCGAGAGGCGGCTTTGTTTTGCCGCGCATGGATATGCAACTTCTAGTCAGATAAAATGTCCTCGGCAGGTGCCAAATGAGTTCCGAGACGCCCCGATTCAGAATTTCAGTCAAGGGCCCTGTCGCCCTGCTGATTGCGGTTGGTATCGTTGCTGTTCTCTTGATCTCATTCCCCGCGTATCGTTGGTTTTTCGCCATCAGCGTGGGCATCGGCCTCGGCGTCGCAACCATGCTTTTCCTTTGGCACAGGCTGCGTCCCATCCGCGAAGAAGACCTCGAAAACAAGCGTCCGCTCGGCTTGAAGTAACTATGATTACCGCGGGTTACTGCGCTGCTTCGCCATTGGAAAACCTGGCTTTGCGATGTTCCTGGCAAGTTACTCCCTAGGTCTGCGTTCATGAGCTAAAGGGAATTGAGGACAGTACGGCCATGGCCGGTGTCTAAATTCCCGGGGAGCCACTATGATTCGTCGCTTCGTCGCGTTGCTGATTTTCAGCTGCAGCCTGTTCGCGCAGCAGACCTCGCAGCCGTCGCTTACCATCTACAACCAGGACTTCGCCGTGGTTCGAGAGCAGTTTCCTCTCGACCTGAAATCCGGCGAAAACCAGGTCAACGTTAATGACATCACTATGCACCTTGAGCCGGATTCTGTGATCCTGCGCGATCCCGGCGGGAAGCACAGCCTGCAGGTGTTGGAGCAGAATTACCGCGCTGATCCGGTTTCGCAAAGCTCGCTGCTTGCCCTCTACGAAGGCCGCACTATCGATTTCGAGGCGCCAGACCACAGCATCATTAAGGGCAAGGTCGTCCGCAGCGGATTCGTGCGCGCGGATTTTTTCAATGTTAACAACGGCTATCAGCAATATCCCGCTCAGGAAGAGCCCATCATCGAGGTGAATGGCCAGTTGCGCTTCGGTCTTCCCGGCACGCCGATTTTTCCTGATCTCACGGCAGAAACCATTCTGAAGCCGCGTCTCGAGTGGCTGCTTGCCACCGATAAGCCGGGCAAGTTTCCCGCCGAGTTCTCTTACATCACCGGCGGCTTTACCTGGCAAGCCGACTACAACGTGATAGCGCCCGAGAAGGGGGATCTCGTCGACATCATCGGCTGGGTGACCATGGATAACCGCAGCGGAAAAACTTTCGAGAATGCTCGCATTAAGCTTATGGCAGGGGATGTGAACAAGCTCAGGCAGCAGGCTGGCATTGGTGGAGTAGCGAGAGCGACGGCTCAAGCGCTTGAAGTTAATGGGGCGCCTCCCGTTAGTGAGAAAGCTTTCGACGAATATCACCTTTATACGCTCGAACGGTCCACGACGTTGCGCGATCGCGAGAGCAAACAGGTCGAATTCATCCGTGCCGTCGGCGTCACCGCCAAACAGCTCTACATCTACGATGGCCTCAAACTCGAGGCCAACCGCTATTACGGCTGGAACTTCGATAACATTCGCAACGATCACTCCTATGGCACCGAGTCCAATCCCAAAGTCTGGGTCATGCGCGAATTCCGCAACTCCGAAGCTAATCATCTCGGAATGCCGCTGCCCAAGGGCCGTCTGCGCTTCTACCGCCGCAACGACGACGGCCAGGTCGAATTCACCGGCGAGAATACGATCGAACACACTCCCAAGGATGAAACCGTACGCGTCTACACCGGCAATGCTTTTGATCTGGTGGGTGAACGCCGCCGCACGGACTACACCGTGGACACGAGCCGTCGAACTGCGAACGAATCTTTCGAGATCAAGATTCGCAATCACAAGAAGGAGCCAGTCGAGGTCCGCGTCGTCGAGCATCTGTACCGTGCGCTGAATTGGGACATCAACTCGAGTTCGACGCAATATAACAAGATCGACAGTCACACCATCGAATTTCCCGTGACCGTTGCTCCCGACTCCGAGCAGGTCATCACGTACGCCGCCCATTACACGTGGTGACCATGACGCAGGGTAGAATCTTCATACGGCACTGCTACGAATGCTCACAGAAATTGGCCATGTGGAAGCGATCTTTCGTTATCCGGTGAAGTCCATGGCTGGCGAAGCACTCGAGGTCGCCAACCTGGGATGGCATGGCATTGACGGCGACCGACGTCTCGCATTCCGGCGAATTGAGGACCGCGGCGGAATGCCATGGCTCACAGCCAGCAAGCTGCCCGAGTTGCTGCGATTTGTTCCGCTCCGCCGTCCCGGCACGGATGGCGATATTCCTACGCATGTTCGCACGCCGACTGGCGAAGAGATGCCGGCATTCGGCGAAGACCTAGCCAAAGATGTCGAACGCCGCTACGGAGCTCCGGTGCAGATGATGCAGTTGCGGCATGGCATCTTCGACGATGCAAGCATCTCGGTCATCGCGTCCGACACGGTGAGCGAGATCGGGCGACTTGCCGGCCGTAGCCTCGACGTGCGACGATTTCGTCCCAACGTTGTGGTGCGCTTGATACGATCAATTCCTTTTCAGGAGGACGAGTGGGTGGGAGGAGTGCTCTCATTCGGCGAGGGCAATGGCGCTCCCTCTGTCGCTGTCACCATGCGTGACGAACGCTGTTCGATGGTGAGCCTGGATCCCGACTCAGCCAGTCCGGCGCCGGAAGTGATGAAAGCAATTGTGGGCGCCAACCAGAACTACGCGGGAATCTACGGCGCAGTTACACGCACCGGCCGCATCGCCGTCGCACAGACCATCTTCCTCCGCACGGTGCGGTGATGTCAGAAAGGCTAGTCCGCAACGAAACGGACGTTCCGTTGCCGCGTTGCACGAAGGGGAATTGGTGGCAAGCATTCCCATTCCGCAGGGAAAATTACGTTGTCCTTTTTAAGTCGAGTTCCCAGATCTCTGCCGTTAGGTTCTTCCCAAAGCTCTGATGTTTCTTTTCTTGTACGACCTTGAAACCTCCCTGTTTATAAATGCCCCGCGCCGCATGAAGAATGCTCTGCGTCCACAGCGTCATCTTCTGATATCCCGACTGCCGCGCGAATCGGACGCATTCCTCGACGAGCCGCTTGCCAATCCCGAGTCCCCGCGCCTCGCGTTCAAGATGCAACAGCCGGAGCTTCGCAATGCTGTCGGATTCCTTTGCAACCAAAACAGCTCCGACCCGTTCCCCATCTTTTTCGGCTACCCATACGCGCTCGCGCTTGGGATCGTAATTCTTGATGAATTGCGCCACAATTTCCGCCGCCAGCGCCTCATAAGACCAATCCCAGCCATATTCCTCGGCGTAGAGGATGGCCTGACGATATACGATCCAGCCCAAATCCCCCGGTTGATGGAATCGCAGCAGAAAAGGGGCTTTGGATTCCATCTTATCGCCCAGCAGTCGGCGAACTCTTTCCACCGCTTGTACCAGTTGCTTTTGCTCCCCGGCCGAAAGATCGTTTAGCATGGCGGCGATATCGCGACTCGACCGCTGGTCAAGCGGCGCAAAGGCTTTCTGGCCCTGGGCGGTGAGTGAAAGAAACCTTTGCCGCTCATCGGTCTGAGATGCCTCGCGCCTTAACAGCTTCCGGCGTTCGAAATTCCGCAGGATGCGGCTCAGATATCCGGCATCAAGCCCAAGTTCCTTGCGGATATCAGTGGCGGTAGGCCGCTGGCGATTTGCAAGCTCATACAAAACGCGAGCCTCGGCAAGAGAGAAAGGTTGGCTTGCCACTCCATCGAGCACACCAATTTTGCGGGTATAAAAGCGGTTAAACGCGCGAATCGCGCTCACCTGTTGGTCGATTCCAAGCTCCGGCATGGGCTCCCTCCAACAAAGTTGACGATAGCATATATGTAGTTGCCGTTGTCAACTATATTGGAAATTAGGGCGTGCCTACTTCTTCTGGGCTGCGCCTTGGGTCGGAGTGGTACTCGGCTGGCTGACGGTGATGCCGCCCACCGTCTGATCCCGCATGTGAAACTCCCCCGTGGTAACGCGGGCATCCACGTTGACATATTCCGCGACAAACGTGCCGCTGTCTCCGCTATTCGCATAGAGCTTAGGCTGGCGTGTGCCGTATTTGTCGAGAAAATAACGCGCATCGGAGCGATGCGGAACGTGCGCATCGTCAACAAACTGGGCGGTCGGCAGGATGAAGTTTCCCACCATGTTGCCTGGCTTTCCCTGATTTACGAAGGTAAATGTGCAAACCGCTTTGGTCCCGTTGTGTACGCATCCGACCGGGGTAAAGATCACATTGCCTTGCGTGAGCGTGCCGCGATCAGCTGGCGCCGTGCCCCTACTGGCCGCCGACGGCGTAGCAGAGTACGCAGCTGCGGGTTGAACTGGCGCCGCCGAAGGGCTCGCCGCCGTAGCGACCGATGGCGTAGTCGAGGTTGCCGCCGGAATCGCGGCCGGCTGGGCAACTGAGTTGGCGCGGGCACGAACGGGCTTTGCCGGTTTCTTGTGTGGCGTGATCGGAACAGGCGCGGTCTGCTGTTGTTGCTGCGCAGCGGCGACAGAAAAAGAGAATAATAAGAACAAGCCGATTCGTGGAATTGCAGAAAATAATATGTTCCGAACCTTCATAACCCCAACCACCTCCGCCAGAAGAATCTTAACTACGACCAGCCCAGGAGACCAGGAGGGCATTTTATCTGCTTCCTAGGTACGTTACAAAACCGCGGTTCGGATTAGCTTTAGTTCTGGACAGAGGGAAAACGTTCCCGGTTTTCAGTCTACTGGCTGGGGGAACGTTCCGTCGGTCCCCAGGTTCCAAAGTACAGAATGTCCCAGCCAACATGTAAGCAGACGCGGGTATGGTGGGCAATTGCCGTCTCTGGCAACATGACAGAGTCGGAGAAAATATGGAGTCACAAACGAAAACTCTCACACTGCAAGCTCGATTCAACGAAGCCATGTCCGCGGTTCGACCGGAACCGAAGTCGCCGCGAGAAATGCCGATTTACCGCAGACCGCAGAACGATCTGGTCGACCGCGCGCTGTCGAACGCAGTGAACGCGCTGTCTACGCTTTGGAAAGTCCGTTCCCCAAGCCGCCCACTGCGTTGCACCGAATGAGCAGCGGATTCTCATGCCCACCGTAGCGTCGTTCGAGCCGACGTCTGGATGTGCTGTGCGGCCGAACAGCTTAGAACGCGTACCAGCTTGCAGAAAAATCTCAGTTTTACTCACTGACCCCGAAAGCTCTCTTTATCGCGGGCGTTTGCGGAACGCATTGACAGCTAGCACTTCGCTAGTGTGGCCTGGATGTTCTCCTTCCAGCCGCTTTTGAAGAGTCGTTATGTCACGGTCGCGAGTTGAAGGCTGGAAGCCATACATCTCATAAGTACATTCGCAACCGCCGACCGGACATCGCACGCGCTCTGATCCGGGAGTATTCCTCGACCTCCCAAGTTCCGCCTGAAATTTTGGGTTGGTGATTACGTCGGTTCTGTAGGCTTTCGGCATCCGTCTACATTGACACAATAATCCGGAATCGGAAACTTGCTTCTTTCGTGCTGACGAAGGCGTCGGTGAAGAGTCTCGATATCATTCATTGATCGGCTGGCGAACCGACTCCACCAGCTTTCACCTATTTCTCTCCATAAATCACTTTCCCGCCCCGCACCGTAGAAACGCAAGATCACCGCAAGCTCACGCCTCCGTCTTTTTGGTCCAGATGCTCCAAGTGAGTGGACCGATCCGGTTATCCTCGAAGGGTCGTCCCGCGACCTTCAACGCGAGTTTGATCTGGCCATGGTGATAACCCTCGTGCCAAATCATGTGTTGCAAAAACAGCAGAGGATGGTCGTAGTGCTGTTGCATCGGCTGACCGGACCCAGCCGGTCTTCGACTGCCTTGCGCACCGTGCGGGCGCTGCTGTCGAGTCCGGCAGCCAGACGTTCTGGATCAGTCTCGCGGAGCCAATCGCGAGGGTCCAGCGTTACGGCCCACTCGGGCGCGTCCTCAGATACGAAGATTAGGCGGACATAGATCATATGTCCAAACATCTCGATGACTGAAGGACTCGTTGGTACCACACGAGCCTGGTAGCAACCCGGAGGCACGGCTCGCAGCAGGTTGACTAGAATTCGGTTGTTCCGATCCCAGGAATCGAGAACGGCTTGGAGCAAATCGTTGTCAACGGATTGAAGCATGCGACCTCGGCTGCGATATCAAATGATCATACAGTTGGTGGGAGAGCGTGTGTCGGCCCAACCACGAGCGGGCGCGCCATCCTACGCGAGCGCTCTTTGCGGCGTAGGGTGGGGAAGTTCCCTCGCCTCAGCACCGCCTAATCGGTGTGGGGCGGACACTCTTGTCCGCCAGGCTTGATCCGTTAAGTGGCGCGAGCGCCCTTGCCCACGAAAAGACTTGTATCAGGGCGTGGCTTAAGCCACGCCGAAATCGGGTAGGGCGCGGCTTTAGCCGTGCCGATCAAGCAGAGAATTCGATGCCCGCGCCGTTGCGGCGCGACTCTGCTGCTCTGTAAGCTCGCGAAAACAGCTCGCCGAACGTGGGTCACCAGGCATTAGCTCATTTAGGGAGTCTTGCGAGTGGCGCGGATGGTGACTAGCAGCTTCAATTCGCCGTCTCCCTCTCCCGTGTAGATCGATTGTGTAAACGAGGTCGCGGAAATCTCGGAGAATATTTCCTTGAAATTCACCTTCCGTCCGTCCACTGTGTCTTTGGAAGCGAGAACCAAGTCGTTGTCCTCCCAGCGGCCGAGGCCGTTCAAAACTTTGCATCCGGCCGGGTCCGTGCTATCGCACCAGACCACGTGAAATCCCTTTGCCCTGCTGTCCCACCAAGACACCCCCAATCCGCTGATGTCCCCGGCAATACCATGCTCGCGATACTCCTCGATCAGTGAGTTCCCGCCGGGTCCCGCATACCACTTCTCCTCTCCGGCGGCCATGCCTCCCTTCGGCAAGTCTTTACTAACCGCATACTGGATCCGGGTGGACCACTCTCCCAGCATCAATCGCTGCGTCTTCGGCCCAGGGATATTCAGGCTGGATTGAGCGGAAGCAACACAGGGGGCGAATAGCGCCACCAACAAACCGAGTGTGCAGGTTTTCATAAGCCCAGCCGCTTTCGATTTACGCCCGGGATTATAGCTGAGGTGCGTCGCGAGGATTTCGCCTTTGTGAAGCCAGGGGTTGAGCGTCGGGTGCCCATCCTACGTGAGCGCTCTTTGCGACGTACGATAGGGAAGTTCCTTCGGATACCACCGCCTAGTCGGGGAGCAGTGTATTAGGGCGTGGCTTCAGCCGTGCCGAGAAAGCAGAGAATTCGACGCACGCGCCGTAGAGGCGCAAGTGTTTCGGCTTCCCAGGTTAGCTCGCAAGATCAGCTGGCGGAACGCGGGCCACCAGCCATTACCGAGGTCCGACGAATACGGACTCAGTCACGACCTTTCGAAATTCGGCATCCGCCGCAATCACAGAAGGCCTCTCAATCCTGAATCGCTTGAAGTAGGGGTACAGCTCATCTATTGAAGCGTGGTCCGCGTTGCTCACGACAACTCTGCAGCCCCTCTGCACAAGTCTGTTAGCGAACGCCGCCAGCCTACGCTGGTCCTCCCACGAAAAAATGCGAGCGTTGTACTTTACAAAGCCGTTGTTTCCATGCGCCACCGTGTAGGGCGGATCGAAATAGACTGTGTCCCCGGCTACGGCATCGCCCGCGGTAGCGGCAAAATCTCCAGTTCTTATGACGGTCTTGCGCAGCCTCGCTTGTATGGCTTTAAGATGATCTTCCTCGACGACCTGCAAGTGCTTTTTGTAACCATACGGAACATTGAACTTTCCCTTAAGATTCTGTCTATAGATGCCGTTGAAAGACAAGCGCGTCAGATAAAGCATACGGGCAGCCCGGTCCACATCGCCCAGTGGTTCCCATTCCCGGATTCGATAGTACTCATGCTCGCTATTTTCTAATCGACGTAAGCGCTGAATGAGATTATCCACGTTAGATTGAATTTGTCGGTAGCAGTTTGTGACTTCCGGATTAGTGTCGCCGATGACCGACCTTGCCGCCTTCAGCGCAAAGAATACTGCTCCGCCCCCAATGAAGGGCTCAAAGTACCCTCCACTAATGCGCCCAAGGTGGGGGAGAATAAGGTGAAGCAGCCGTCTTTTGCCGCCGGGCCATTTCATCAATGGAGGGCGGCTTCCATTTTCCACATTGCACTCCACGCGGGCGCTCATTGTAGGCCGAGCTGGCTCGCCAGAAATTTGTAAAGCCCAGCCTCGCCGGACGTCCCGGGCAAGAAGTTTTCCTTCACGAAGAAATCGTCGTCGGCCTGCGAGAGATCTAGATATCTTCGGTACGTCTCGACGGGCGGAATTTTCCCAATCGCGTCGATGTCTAAATAGATGTCAGCCATCAGCCTCATCAAGGCGGTAAACCCCGTGCTTTTGTTCAAAATTGTTCCTGGCAATGTAGTATTCCAGGCTCTCGGCCAGCGACCAGCGACGGCAGCAAAGAAATTCCAAACCACCAAGAGTATGTCGTCGTCGTGGTCGTCGATAAACATATTCCTGAAAAACAGCTTCTTGTCCACCTGTTGGGTACGCACAGCCCGGACCAGGGGAATGTGCCGCCTGATGTCGTCCCGATCTTTCATCGGATTAGGGGAAATATACCTTATTAGCCGCTCGACGACGGCCGCTTGGGTTATATTCTCGAGGCCTCGCCCGGTCGCACGGCCAAGGATCTTGATTCGATGATAGAGTGGGCTCCCCTCCTTGGTATCAAGCACCTTAGCTATTGTGTGGCAGGTCTTCTGTGGGCTGCGCATCTTGGCAAATTCAAACAGATCGTATGCAAGCGACCTGTTGACCTTGGTCTGCTTCAGATTGATCGTCGCAAACAGGTGAGCCTGATCTTCAATGTCCATGTCGACAAAGATAGTGACATTCAATTGAAAGTTGGGCCCCGCGTAGTTTAGGAGGCCGGCAATTCGGTGCTGCCCGTCGATGATCTTTGCAACTTCGATGTCCTTTTTCAATCGCATGACTCCGCTCTCGGGATCGAAGAGCGCGTCCTTTCCTTCGACCGCGAGTATGATGCTGGTAGGGAACGAGGCATCGATGTTCGTGACGTATCCCCTAAGCTCTTTCACCCTCGTATTCTCCAGGGGCCTCTGTATCCCGATATACCTTTCCACATCGCGCTCTTCAATCCTTCGCACATCCGCGTAAGAAATATATGTCACTTGATTGAACGGCATCGCACCCAGGTAGAACGATCCAATTGGCTGCTGTACTTCAAGACATTTAAAGTAGATGAATTCCTCGTCAGCCATCGATGTCCTCCCCGGCCGCACGGTCAGCGTTGAACTGCTCTCTCAAGTTTGCATCTGAGGGGACGGAGCCTGTTTCAGGAGGAGCCACATCTGCGATATCAGAAACAGCGGCAGGTTGATCTACTGTTACCTCGGCTTGAAGGAGTACCTGATTCACTTTGTCCGCGTAACCCAAGTCGGGCTCGCTGGCGACCGCATCCATGAGCGTCACAAGAAAGCTGAAGGTGAACGCCAGCAAAAGAAGAGTTCCCGAGATCCTCATTAGATACGCTTCATCCACCGTTCCACTCTGCACGGCGGCGTTCGGCGCAAATTGCGGGTTGGTTCCGGCGTATATGAATGCAGCCATCAAAATGCCGAACAATGCTAGGAGCACGGAGCCTGTCTTGAGTGGAAATTTATCTCTTCTAATGCTTTTCAGAATCTGATAAATGGCAGGCGCAAGAAAGGCAGCTGAGTAGATGCCAAATTCTCCATGTCTGGCGAAATCGACCCATAAGAAAGGCGTGTGGTGCAGTCGCAGTAAGAAGAATGCACCCCATATTGGCATAAAACTTCCGACTACGTTTGAAAAAGCCCAGAGAAAAGCCTCCCGCCAGTGCTTCGGAGAGCAATTCAGGATAGAGCTGACGATTGCGCGCCTCTTCAGGACGCGGAGAATAAATAGTATGGGAGTTCTGATAATTCGCAAAGATCCTCCTCAAAATCTCATGAATGGAGGTCACAGCAATATATCACTCTCAGGGCAAGCGGCCCACCTCTCGTTTTGAAAATTCTGGGAATGTGGGGACAGGCGGAGCGCTCCCCGGTTTCTCCGCTAGCTATTGAAGCGAGTTCGTTGGCGACTGAGATCCTTCGGCCCGCGAAGAAAAGCGCGGGCTCTCAGGATGACAAGGCTCCAAGTTTACTTCCCCTCATAAATCACCCTCCCGCCCCTTACCGTGTACTTCACCTTTGCCAAGTTCTTCACATCCGTTGCCGGATCGGCATCGAGCACCACGAAATCGGCGTCCATGCCTTTTTCGACGCGGCCCTTGGTCGGCGCTTTGAAATACTCCGCCGGATTCGTGGTCAGCGACGCTAGCACATCTTTCCATCCCATCGCCCGGCCCATGAATTCGTATTCCTGCGACGTGTCGTACTTCGAAGTGAAGCCAACGTCGGTGCCAAACAATATCGTTCCCCCTTGGTCGAAATACGATTTCAGCTCGCTTACTCCCGCGTTTACTAACATCTCCTGAATCTTCGCGTCGTCCACTACCGTCGTCCACAGGGTTAGCGTGGGAATCAGCGCGGTGTGCTGCTTTTTCATTTGCGCCAGCTCGGCTGCGGTGAAGCTGCCTTCGGTCGGGATGGTGTGCGCCAGAATATCGACGCCGCCATTCAGCGCGTTGTCCGTGCCAACGCGATTCTGCGGATGGGCAAACACGGGCCGCTGCATTTCATGCGTGATGGCTACCGCCGACTGCACAATGTCGAGCGGCATATTCACCACCGGCTTGTCGCGTCCCATGTAGGAGCCGGTGAACAGCTTGGTGCCGTCCAGTCCCATGTACATGTAGCCTCGCACCATGCGCAGAGCGTCGGCGGGCGTGGCTGCTTCGGGCAATTGCAAGCTTGCTGGAAGGTAAACCGGATGTCCGCCCTTGGGGAAAATGTCGCCGGCCATCAGAATCTTCGGCCCCGGAACCTCGCCAGCCTCGACGCGCTTGCGCAGCGCCAGCGTGTTGAACGGATCGGAGCCCAGGTCCCACACCGTGGTCACGCCCCACTTCGTCAGCATTTCCTGCATGTGCGCTTCGAGCTTGTCGGCGGGAGCTGTGGCGGCGTCGTTCCACACCGGTTCGGTGAAGTGAACGTGGCTGTTCCAGAATCCGGCAACGATAAACTTGTCCTTGCAGTCGAGAACTGTCGTCGACGCCGGTAGCTTGAACTTCGCGCCCGGCTCGACGACTGTGATCTTTCCGTTCTCGGCCAGTATCGCCGCGTCTTTGATCGGCGCCGTAGTCGGCGACGGATACACTGTTCCGCCCACACAGGCCAGCACTTGCGGATCGGTCGCAACCGCCGAGATCGAAAGAGCTCCAAAAATCACCGCAAAACAGAATGCGTATTTCATCATTAGTTTCATAAGTTTATAGACGCTCGCTCCGTGAGGACTTGACAGCAACCCACTCACTTTTCTATACTTAGCACTCGCCAACAATGAGTGCTAACAAGCAAAATCAGGCCGCAACGTTGGCGTAGCTGCGTGCAGTTCTAACCCAATTCTAATTATTCAGAAAGGAGTCGCAACATGGCTAAGTTTACCCCCCTTCATGACCGCATTTTAGTGCGGCGCATCGAGGAAGCTGAAACCACCCGTGGCGGAATTATTCTGCCCGACACCGCTAAAGAAAAACCCCAGGAGGGAGAAGTCATCTCCGTGGGCAAAGGCAAGATCACCGAGGAAGGCAAGGTTCGTCCGCTCGATGTAAAAGACGGCGACCGCATTCTGTTCGGCAAATATTCCGGAACCGAAATCAAGCTGGATGGCGAAGACTTCATCATTATGCGTGAAGAAGAAGTCCTCGGGATCATCACCGGCGCCGCGAAGAAAGAAACGGCCGGATCGAGGAAGTAAGCGTTCGTCATTCGAGGGATGAGTCGAACAGCAGATTCCTCGACTGCGAAGATCATTCGCTCCGCGAACGATCTTCTTCGCTCGGAATGACAAGGGTTTTGAGTTTCAGGCAAGAGCTAACAGCTGGAGGCTAGAAGCTAAGAGCTGAAAGCTGATAGCTGACAGCCAAATTTCCGCAGCAAGCGCTGCAATCAAAATTAGGAGAAAAGAAACATGCCAAAGCAAATTGTTCACGGAGAAGAGTCGCGGCAAGCGATCCTCCGCGGCGTTAACGCACTCGCGGACGCCGTGAAAGTCACTCTCGGCCCCAAGGGCCGCAACGTCGTGATCGAGAAGAAATTCGGCTCGCCGACCATCACCAAAGACGGCGTCACCGTCGCCAAAGAAATCGAGTTGAAAGACGCACTCGAAAACACCGGCGCGCAGATGGTGCGCGAAGTTGCCAGCAAAACTTCTGACGTCGCCGGCGACGGCACCACCACCGCAACCGTTCTCGCCCAGGCCATTTATCGCGAAGGCGTGAAGACCGTTGCGGCCGGCGCCAATCCGATGGCCATGAAGCGCGGCATCGAAAAGGCCGTCGAAGTCATCTGCGGCAAGCTCAACAAAGAGGGCGAGCGCGAGAAGGGCGAACTCGATAAGTTCTCCAAGCCGGTAACCGGAGAAATGATCGCCCAGGTTGGCACCATTTCCGCCAACAACGATGAGACCATCGGCAAGATCATCGCCGAAGCCATGAAGAAGGTCGGCAAAGATGGCGTCATCACCGTGGAAGAATCGCGTACGCTCGAGACCCAGCTCGAAGTGGTCGAAGGCATGCAGTTCGACCGCGGCTATCTCTCGCCTTATTTCGTGACCGATCCCGAGCGCATGGAAGCCGTTCAGGAGAACGCTTACATCCTCATCCACGAAAAGAAAATCAGCTCGATGAAGGACCTGCTCCCGCTGCTCGAAAACATTGCCAAGAGCAGCAAGCCGTTGCTCATCGTGGCTGAAGACGTGGAAGGCGAAGCGCTCGCAACCCTCGTCGTCAACAAGCTGCGTGGCACGCTGCAAGTTTGCGCCGTGAAGGCGCCCGGCTTCGGCGATCGCCGCAAAGCCATGCTGCAGGATATCGCCATCCTCACCGGCGGCAAGGCCATCACGGAAGATCTCGGCATTAAGCTCGAGAACGTGCAGATGTCCGACCTCGGCCAGGCCAAGAAGCTCACCGTCGACAAGGACAACACCACCATCGTCGAAGGCAAGGGCAAGCACTCGGAGATTGAAGGCCGGGTGAAGGAGATTCGCAGCCAGATCGACAAGACCACCAGCGACTACGACCGCGAGAAGTTGCAGGAGCGGTTGGCGAAGCTGGTCGGCGGCGTGGCCGTCATTAAAGTTGGCGCCGCGACCGAAACCGAAATGAAGGAAAAGAAAGCCCGCGTGGAAGACGCCATGCACGCCACCCGCGCCGCAGTCGAGGAAGGCATTGTCCCCGGCGGCGGAGTCGCGCTGGCCCGCTGCATCGTCACCCTCGACAAGCTGAAGGTCGAAGGCGATGAGCAGATTGGCGTGAACATCGTGAAGCGCGCCATTGCCGAGCCGCTGCGCATGATCGCCGAGAACGCCGGCGAGGAAGGCGCAATCGTTCTGGGCAAAGTAACCGATGCCAAGGACCCGAACTTCGGCTTCAACGCGCTGACCAGCGAGTACGAAGACCTGGTCAAGGCGGGCGTGCTCGATCCGACCAAGGTGGTGCGCACCGCGTTGCAGAACGCCGGCTCGATCGCGGCCCTGATGCTGACCACCGAAGCCCTGATCTCGGAGATTCCGGAAGACAAGAAGGCAGCTCCGATGCCCGGTGGCCACGGCGGCGGCATGGGCGACATGTACTAATTTTGAATTGTCATCCTGAGCGAAGGCGCGCAGTTTGCGCCGGAGTCGAAGGATCTGGGCGGCCCGATTGGCGGGCTCGCGAATGCGAGCAATAAAGCGCCAAAGGGTCGCATCCTTACCAGCAAAAACAAGACCGAAGGGTGCCCCACTCTAACCGAGCGCACGCGAGGTTAGGGTGGGGATTTTTGTTGGTGTAGCGCGGATATGCCTGTCCGCGTAAAATTCTCCCATGCCGACGGTCCTCCGCTCGGGCCCATACCGTTTTTATTTCTATAGCCATGAGCCGAATGAACCATCGCACGTTCACGTTGACCGCGAGGACCTGTCCGCAAAATTCTGGCTCGATCCGGTACAATTGGCTCGCAATTTTGGCTTTCGCGCCCACGAACTGCGCACGTTACAATCAATAATTGCCGAGAATCGGCAAAGGATATTGGAGGCGTGGAATGAGTTTTTCGGCATCAACTGCGGATGAGCGAGTGCTGGATGTCCAGTCCACCGACGACTCGCTCAGCGTGAGCCTGCGCGATGGGCGCATCATCACTGTGCCCTTGGCCTGGTATCCCCGCCTGCTCAATGCCACGCCCGCTCAGCGGCGGAACTGGAAAGTTGTCGGCGGAGGTTACGGAATCCACTGGCCCGACCTCGATGAAGATCTAAGTACCGAAGGATTGTTGCGCGGCGCGCCTGCGCCGAAGTCGCCGGCGCACGCGGATTAACAGAACCGAAGGGTGCCCCAGTCTAACCGAGCGCAAGCGAGGTTAGGGTGGGGATTTTTGTTGGGAGCGGGCGTGCTACCACCGTGATCTTTATGCACTTCAAGATCATTGGTGTGGTCGCCGATGTCGAGACCATTGCATCCGGCACGGCGATTCGGAAGCGGCGGCGGCTCTGGAAATTCTATGGCAAAGGGCGCTGGCGAAGCTGAGGGGAACAGCGAAAATTCGATTGAGCGATGGTACGATATGCATGGCCGAGATTCACTGGTATGAAGCCCATGGCATCGGGGCCAAGGAATACAAAATTAAGCGGCTGTTTGCCTGATTTATGAAGACATCTCCACATTTTGTAGTGTGCATTCAGAATCGCAACTACACAGCTTCGCTAGAGCTGCGCAAACTCTATGAAGTGATTGCAGACGAGAATGGATCGCGCAAGGACCTGTTGCGCGTGATCGATGAGTCTGGAGAGGACTATCTTTATCCGAAAGATTACTTTCTCGAAATCGATCTTCCGCAAGCGGCCGGTCGAGCAGTTTTGCGGGCGGCATCGTCGTAAGAAAGTGTCTGCTGCGACGCGCTCTGTGGTTGCGCGGAGCGGGCATCGACGCGCGGAGTAACAAAACCGAAGGGTGCCCCACTCTAACCGAGCGCAAGCGAGGTTAGGGTGGGGAAGTCAGATGTAAGCGCGAGATTCACCGCTCGCGCCGGGCCCCGCCGCAAGGCGGGGCATTAAACCGCTGCAAGCTGCCGACACGTTGGGGGAGGCCGGCAACGTACAATCTATCGGCATCTCGCGACTTCGACCTCCGAGGCAATTCGGCGGCAGACGGAACGTTGGCCAGTTTGCTCGTGATCGCGACAGAAAAGCAAGGAAACCTCCCGACTGTCCGCACCCCTCTTCCCGGCCTTTCTCCAGGATTCGGCCCCGAGGTAACTGATCTACTCCTCTGCGTACAACGCTGAGCTTACTCTAAAGGCCACACCTGTGCTGAATTTCCTCTCCCGCTGGTATTTACACATTGAACTAGAAATTTCAGGACGCGAGAAAACGTCGGGCACCTGGGTCACACCTCCGCCAATTGTCCACGGCGCGTCGGAATACATTCGAAGTTGTAGCTTAAGCTCGGCGTCAAGCAAGAGGCCTACGTCCCCGTAAAGAACCTCCGTCTGGTTACCAGTCAGTCGGATGCTAACTTGGCCCGGCGCGACGGTGTTTAAGTAGGAGGCAAAGGTGGTCATGAACTCCCGAACTGGATGGACCGTTAATAGGGCGGCACGCGACTCGGCGATGGCTCGGAAGAAAAAGAACTGTGCGACGAACGCAATCATCTTCAATGGTAGGAACACATCACCCGCCGAAAGCTTTGTCACAAAATAGACTTCTCTGAACTGTGAGCCAAACAACGCCTTCTTCAGGGCCTCCGTGTAATAAAGACTGTAAAAATCGCCCGGTTTGCGATGCGCCATGAGGCCCGTGCGATCGCACACAATGAGGTTTGCATGTCTCAATGAGGCGAACGCGCTCGCAAGGTTTTTGTTCTTGCCGTCTATCACCTCCGCGACCATGTCCGCGCAACACGCGATGGCGGGCACCCGCTGAACGATAGCGGGGACGTCCTGGAACTTTAGTTCGCCACGCTCCGTCGCGATTTGGATTTCTCCAACCTCCAGTTTCTGCCGATCGACCCTGTGCCGGAAGTCGCCGCCGCCCAGCAAATCCCTTACGTAGCCCGGTATGTGGTCGAGCCTAGCCGCCGACTCTGAGAGGAAAAATTCTGTGACCTCCACTCCGAAGAAATCGTCCCCCTCCGCGAGCCGTAGAAGGAAATCCGGGCGCTCGCCCTCCCTGACCTCGAAAAGCGCCCGTGAGCCGTACACGTACTCCAGGATCTCTCGCTCCCCTTGCTTTTTTGTTTTCTTAATCACGGTCAGACCTTGCGAGTCGCGTCCCAGCATATTGCGATTATAGTTCCCGACGAACCTGCAATTCATTGGCGCCTGGATGCAGGTTCGACGATCGACGAGAGGCAAGGGCCGCAACCATGAGCAAGTGGACGAGAACTCGACGGGATCCTGGCCGCACCTACGCGGACGAAACTTCCGAGCGAACCGAAAGAATGATTGCGCGGATAAGGAAGTTCATGAAAGAGGGCGTGCCGGAGGACGAGTCCGAATTCGTCGAGGCGGTGAAAGCCGCAAATCCGAAAATTGCTCCGAGTGAATTAAAGGAAGTGATTAAGCAGTTTCGCGACGTCGTTTCCGAGCGGCAACAGCGCGATCTAGGGCGGCGTTGAACTTCTTCTCAGACTCTTTGCGCTCTTTCGGCGTCATTCCACGCGCGCCGTCCTCGATGACACCTTTCATGGTGTCGAGCAGTTCGTCCATTGCGGATTTTTGTTTCGCCGGCGAAGAGGCCATTTCGGATTCCCTGTGCTTCCGCATATTAGTGTACTCTACCGCGCACTCAGCTGTGCTTGCAGATAACCAACGTGCTACCTCTTAAGAAGAGGCAAGTTAGCCCCGCGTTGTCTGGCGTGGCAATGCATTGATTCGCAAGGCCCTGGGCTAAGGGACTTCGCTCCTCGGCCGCGCGTCAGAACGGTTTTCGGCTTCGCCCCCCGGTTCGCTTCGCGAATTGCCATACTCGGGCTAAACAAACTTGAAATAGAGCAGGCGCTACACAGCTTTGCGGCCGGCGATCATCATGCCCGCGCCGGCAACAACGAGCACAACACTGATGGCCGGAGCAACGCGGTCGCTGTGTTCGGTATTAACTCCGACGTGCAGATCTCCAGCACTGACCCCGTGGTGCTTCGAATGAGGAATCGGAACGAAGAAAGAAAGGATACCCAACACGAGAATGACCAGGCCGACGCCAAACAATGCCTTCATGAATGCCTCCGGAACCTGAGATGCGAGGGCTAGATCGTAGCCGGTACAAGCAGGACTGTAGCGGGCGCTGGAAATCGCCATAGGGTCCGATTCTCTGCTCAGTCCAGCAGAAGGGCTGGGCAGTCGCGGCCTCCACGGTGCGTCGTCCGAATTCCACGCCCCTCCAATCGCCCGCGCGTTTCCGTAGTTATTAGTGCTCTCTAACCCTTGTGTTTGCAGCGCGGCAAAATAGTCCAGACGTAACCAGGTTTCTGGCGTATGCTCGAAGTATGGACCTTACCGGCGACCGCATTACCAGCTTGCGTCAGGAAATCACCGATTTAAAAAACATGAATAGCTTGTTCTCGCGCAGCAGCGAGCACAGCACGGTTGAGCAGAGCGCTTCCAAGGCGCGCGCCAGCCGTTTGCTGGAAATCAAAGAGGAATTATCGACCATGCGGAATTCTCCTGCCCGGGCCGCCGTGTGGTGGGATAAGCAATAGCGCCAGCAGTAACTGCTGTCACCCCGCATCTCGCTCTTCTTTCTAATTGATTGTGTCTTGAAAGGACTGGCTGGCGCAGACGTGCGCCTCTCTGCGTGCGAATCGCGGGTGCTGCGACGTGTTGATTGAGTGAGGCTCGCCGTTCCATTCCCACTTCGGTCCTCCACACCCCATTTTTCTTCGCCGCAACTCCGATTTCGCTTGACCACGAATCGGCTATAGCTAAACACTGGTATATATCTGAAAGCAAATCATGGTTGCGGCGCTCCATAACTCGTTTGTTTTAAAGATTTTGCCTCCAACATCTTTCTCGGCAAAGATTTGGCGGGAATTTTTCGCTAACCCGATGATTTCACTAGATCGCAGGGGGGAGGG
>DATJOJ010000026.1:0-4741 GCA_035507035.1 Terriglobales bacterium
GAGGTCGTTATTGGGGTCATGGGCTTTCCCGCCCAGAATCTTGAGTGCATTGCGGCTCTGGTTCTCGCGGAAACGTGCCAGCGCGAAGAAGTCGTCGGGCCCGACTTGATCCACTTTTTTATGGGTGACTCCTGCAGCCGCGGCGGGAAAACCATCTCCGCTGGTGATATCAACCACGGTGACTCGCGCCCCGCGTGCCAGCGCCTGCTGAATGATGCCTGCACAGCCAATGACCTCGTCATCGGGATGCGGCGCAAAAACCACGATTGACTCCGGGGGAGTTGTGCTGGGCTGTGCAAACGCAGATAACACGGCGACGATTATCGCGAACAAAGTCGTGAATTGCAGGCACAGGCGCAAGCGATTATGGCTCATTTGTTGTTATTCCTCTTCGATTCGTATCCCGGCAATAAGTGTTCAACGCCGTGACCTCGGCATTCTACTCAATAAGAAGAGAAAATCGCTTGATTTCGATGGTTGGCCGTTTTTGGTGATGGCACGCTGTTGAAGAGTTGATGCCGTCTGGATTGAGAGTGAGTTTTCGAGGTGCTGGCGGCTTGCTAATGCTTCGCATGGACGACATGAACACCGGCTTGTCCCGTCGCGAGCCCTTGAATATCGCGGCCGAACCTGGACGCGATCTGGCCGAAACCGATGTCCTCGATGTCACAAAATCCGCGTGCGCGAAGAATCGCTGCCATGGCAGACGGCTCGAAACGGCTGGCCCAACGTTCCCCAGTTTTCTCGAGCTGCTCGGTCCTCTTCGTGACTACTTCCCTCATCTCTTCTGAGAATGCCTCCGGAGGTTCCATGTAGTCGAACACTACCTCCGAGTTCTGGATTGACGCCATGTACTCCAGAGTGCTGCCGATAGCGTCGTGTGTCAGGTACGGCACAACGCCGAGCCAGGTGAAAAACGCCGCCGAGGTGCACTGAAAGCCGGCGCTGTTGAGCTTCTGCTGCAAATCGTCCCACTCGAAGTCGACGGGCACGAAGGTGAGCCACGGCGGAGGCGCGAGGTCAGCCTCCACCAGGCGCTGGCGCTTCCATGCCTGGGTTGCGGGATGATCCACTTCAAAGACGCTTAAGCGAGCGGCGTGGGGATTGCGGTGCGCGAAAGTGTCGAGCCCGGCGCCGAGGATCACGAGCTGTCGCATGCCTCGCTCGACGGCTTTCGATAAGGCGTCTTCCGCGATGCGGCTCCGTGCGGCGGTGAACAGGCGTCCCACGCTCGCCAACGGGTGTCCTTTGAGCGCTTGCAATACGTCGTCTGCGTGTTCGCCTAGAATTCTCACGGCGTACGGGTCATCGAGAATTGCGCCATGATCGAGCAGCTGATGAGCTGCTCGCTGGCCGGCCACCATCAAGGCCATGCGGCTGGGCTCGTCGGACTTCATGTCAATCTCCGTTTCCGTCACTGCGGGCGAGGCGCTGATGCGAAGCGCGGAATGAATTCATGCGCCACGGGCCGCCAGCAGCTTCGCTGCGTTCTCGTGATAGACCTTCTCGAGAATTGTGTCAGGCAGCCCCAGGCCGTTGAGCGCCCAGTGATATCCAAACTGATCATTTTCATAGAAGTGCTCGTCGAGCGATTCCAGGATGCGGAAAGTAATTGCATACATCATTGAATCAAAACCCATGTCGGTGCCATAGACGAGCCGGTCAGCGTGCTCGGAATAAAACTGCGAGGTAAAACGCGGGATCGTCGAAGTCTCCGCGTAACGCGCAGAAATATCCGCGTGCAGGTTTGGATTATTTTCAAGCAGGCGGCCTAATCTTGCCAGGTCGTAGCTGAGGTTTGCGAAATGGCAGGCGATGAATGTTGTTTTCGGGTGCTTCTGCACTGTGCGTTCAAGAATATCGACCATGCCCGACAGCTTGACGATGTTCGGCTGATTATCAAGGCGCCAGTTGTACGCGTTCATCAGGCCGTCGTTGTGTATGTCCATCTTCTGATACATCCAGATCGGGTCAGCAACGTGAATACTTACCGGAAAACCCAATTCGCCGCACTTGTCCCAAACTTCGTCCATGCGCGAGTCGTCAGGATGCATTCCTGGCGCGCTTAATTTTCCCGAGCGTAGCCCCTGACCCTTGTCGTGGATTTCACCGACGCCGCGCGCGCCGGCATCTCGACAGCGTTGCATTTCCTTGATTGCAGATGCCGCAAAGCCCGGTGTGTTGTAGGCAGTGAAGTCCAGGCCGCACCACATTTCGTAACGATCTCCATGCGCGGAATATTTTCGAGAGATTTCATCGAACTCTTTGCCGGTGGTCATCGTCAGGATGATCGTCTTTTCGATCCCCGCTTGATCCATGTTCTTGACCCACTGGTCGATCCCTTGCGGAGTCTTGGCATAAGGATGAGAGTGCATGTCAATGACGGGGAATTTCGCTTTTTCAACCTTCGTCGTCGGAACCTTGTAGATCGAGATGGGACGGTAATCCTTGAGCAGAATTGTATTCGGCGACGCATCTGGCCTGCCGGTGGAAGGTGTTGTGTGATGCGGCTGGTCGCCTTCTGAACTCGAACTCAGAGCTGCCGGTGCTGAAAGCCAGCTCAGGCCGATGAGATTTGCAACTTTGAGGAACGATCTGCGATTAGGAAGATAATTGCGCATTGTTCTATCGCTGCTCCTTTGTTGATGGACTCGCACTTTCTGTCGAGTTTTTGAATGCTCAAGTGTAATCGGTCGGGAGGAGCGCTACAGCGCCGGATCCTGCATGCGTTCCGACACCAGGCGCGAGCAATAGTGTGGCGCATAGTAGCGCGTGCGTCAGCACACGATTTCCCGTGTCTCACACGCAACCGCGTGGCCGTAATTGCGTCAAAAGCTATTCAAGGGAGCCGGGATTGTGGCGAGACATTAGCCTGCTGCTTCTGCCATTGCCTGCCCAGGCTCCCTTTTCACCTGCGGTGGAACCGCGTGAAGACCTCTGGCGCCCCGGAAGCATTTCATTTAAGGCCTAAATCTTGTCGTACACGATTCGTAACGGGTTTGGCTGTCCGGTCTCGTGAATCGTGAGCGTGAGTGTCTTCCCGTCGGGAGACACTTCAAACCGCGTGTGGTCCATGACCTCGCCCTTTACTTTGTCGGTGACGTCCAAGGTGTGGGCGTTCACGCGCTTGCCGGATGACATTGAGCCGGGAGCAACTTCGGGTCCCTTTTCTTCATAATCCTTACCATCGAATTTCATGCTGAGTACGTCTTGATAGGCGGGAGTGTTGAACGTTAATCCCTCGCCTTCAAACGGCTCAATCTCCCACTCGTCGGGTGAAGTGAATTTCACGTCGGCCTCTTGCCAGGTGCCGGCCCAACCGGAGCCGCCGCTCACTTTTCTCCACGTAGCATCAAAGTCTGAAGTTGTGCCATCCGGCTTATTCGCCGTTCCTTTAATCGTTTGAGTTTTTCCGTTATCCGAAATGGTGTGGGTCATGGAGCTGATCACTCGGCCGTTCTGCTTGATCACCATCTTCCAGCTGTTGTGTCCTTCGGGGGTCATCGATATGGTGCGTCCGAAGTGCACAGCCTGGTCGGTGCCATCGTAGGCTATGGTGTCAGTCACGTTGCCGACCGTCCATTTGTACTTGTTGCCGCCGAGGTCCTGAATCTTGATTATGTCGCCGCCAAATTTGCTCTTCTCCATGTTGAGTTTCCATTTCCCGCAAAAAGGATCGCTCGCAGCCCAGAGCGTCCCAGCCAGCAAGCACACCAGCACTGCTGAAGAGTAGAAGCGTTTCATGGTCGTCCTCCGGCGGCGAATTATAGTCCAAAATCTGGTCAATACAACCCGGCAGCCAGATTGGTCTTCCCTCCGCAACCGAGATTGGCAACCGTATAAAAAAGGTGCATAATTGCGTCGCTTTTCAGGCCGTCGTGGTTGCTGGCCGATTGCGGGAAGCAAGATTTTTTCGCAATCTGATCCAAAGGAGGATCTATGGCGCACACAAATCGGGGCCGAGTCGTGTTGGGAGGTTTGCTGGCGGGAGTGGTGATCAACATCGTTGAGTACGTGGTAAACGGGGTGATATTGAAAGCAGACTGGGCGAATGCCATGCAGGCAATGGGCAAGTCGCCGGTCATCAGCGGCAAGGCCATTATGATCTTCAATATTTGGGGATTTCTGGCCGGCATTGCCGCAGTTTGGATTTATGCCGCAATCCGCTCGCGTTACGGCGCGGGACCGGGCACCGCAATGCGTGCGGGATTGGCGGCGTGGTTCCTGGCCAGTTTCCTAGTCGGTCTCGCGAACTACCCTTTGGGACTCTTTTCGGTGCGTTTGATCGTACTGCCGAGCCTCGCCGAGTTGATTGCTTTTGAGATTGCGACAATTTTCGGCGCTTGGATCTACAAAGAGGGCGAAACCACCGCAGTTCGCAGCGCCGCAGCGTAAGTCAGAAATTTCTGATGGCCGGAAAACTTCCGGCCATCTTTTTCGTTTTTGAGCGCAGGTTCTCAGCGCGCTTTAGGAACAAGTTGTTCCCGCAGCCGGCGCGACAGGTTGACGGCGAGCGATCGATAGAACCGCGATGCCAGATGAGGAAACAACTCGAATAAATCCGCCAGACTCTTCCACTCCACCGCAAAGGCTTCAACCGCTTCGTCGGCGGTTGCCGTCGCGCTTGGAATACTGTCTTCGAGAAACGCCATTTCGCCGCAAATCTCTCCCGCTCCGATTCGCGCCAATTGCGCTCCCATCACGCTGACGCTGACCTTCCCCCCCGCGATCAAATAAAGAA
>DATJOJ010000027.1:0-17729 GCA_035507035.1 Terriglobales bacterium
CCCAAGGCAAGAGCGTTACCGTCGGATCACTCCAAGCGATGTCGAAAGTTGCGGATTCCCCCTAACCACGTACTGAAGGAATGCAAGAGCGGTGACTTGCGGTATCGTGCACGATGCTGGGTGCTTTTCCTCGATCCATCCCGGCGAATCTATGGGATACTGTGGTCGCTATGACATGTCCGTGGGATTCGAGAGCGAATGGCATTTCGTACAATAAACGTACAATGAATCGGGCAATGAGGCCTTTTTAGCCGTTGTAGCAGTTCCGAGAATCAATAAGTTACGTGGTATCAACACCCTGAATAGTTCGACTCCCGCCGCCTCCACCACTGATTTTGTAAATGCGGCTTCCCCGTCGGGGCCATGAACGTAGACGCACTCATGGCGACAAGCGTTATTCTTGACCCTCGATGGGATAGATGGACCGCCGAGGACGCTGGAACACACGCTGAATCATGGGTTCGAACGCCTTGAGAGGCATCGATCGAAAATTCGGATCGAACGCCGCCTGATCGAAAAGGCGGCAGAACTCCTCGGTCTTCTCGAAATACGGATGCCCACGGAATTTCTCCCGCATATCCCGATCGAGCCCAAGGAAATGAAAGAAGTAATAGCCCTGGAAGATCCCGTGATGCTGAACGATCCAGTGGTTCTCCTCCGACACAAATGGCTGCACAATGGCGGCTGCAATATCCGGATGATTGCGCGGGCCCAGCGTATCGCCGATGTCGTGCAACAGGGCACACACCACATATTCCTCGTCCCGGCCTGCCTGGAAAGCCCGGGTCGCGGTCTGTAAGCAATGCTCCAGACGATCCACCGGAAACCCGCCGTAGTCGCCCTGCAGCAGTTTGAGATGTGCAATCAATCGTTCTGGAAGCTTCTCCGAAAAGCGCTTCATTTCGCTTCCGATCAGTTGCCAGTCGTCGTGCGTGCTTTCGGTCAGAGCCTGAAATTCGGCGCGATTACTCTTAATAAGTTCCATACTTTTCTCCGTATGACTCAGAATTCAGTATTTTGATGGTCGGTCGCTTTAATCTCGGTACGACGGGTCGATCCGGTCCAACTTGCGCAGCAACGCTGGCCATGCCAGCGCGGCGCTCTCCTCGTTCGTTAACCTTTCGGCCTGTTGCTGTGCGTTCGCGATGATGCGAGCGTCGATGGGGATGAGTTCGCCGCCGCCCGCCTGGGCTCGCACCTGAATCATGCAGGCCGTCTCAAACGTGTAAAGCTGCAGAAAGGCATCGGGCACATTGTCGGCGACGGTGAGCAATCCGTGATTGCGCAGCATGAAGTATTTCTTGTTCCCGAGGTCCTGCACAAGCCGTGGTTTCTCGTCTTCGCGCAGCGCCACGCCTTCATAATCGTGATAGGCCAGTGACGAAAGCACGAAGATGGAATGCTGCGAGAGTGGCAGCAAACCGTTCTTTTGCGCTCCGACCGCCGCGCCATTCACGCTGTGTACGTGGAGTATGCATTTTGCATCCTCCCGCGCGGCATGAATCGCACTATGAATCGTGAAACCCGCCGGATTGATCTCATAGGGTGAATCCAAAACCTTCTTCCCATCAAGGTCCACCTTCACCAGGCTGGACGCCGTGATCTCGTCGAAGGTCATCCCATAGGGGTTGATCAGGAAATGATGCTCCCTGCCTGGAACGCGAGCCGACAGATGGGTGAATACCAGATCGTCCCAGCGGAAATGTGCAACCAGTCGATAGGCTGCTGCCAGCGCCACACGCTGCTCCCATTCTTCCGGCGTAACTAGGTTATGGATGTTGGTAACGTAGGATTCTGTCATGATTGTCATACTTCATCTCCTTAGAATTGGCCAAGCGTCGGGGTTGGCAGATTGCCTACCTCCGCCAGTCCCTTCCAGTCCTCCAGGTCCTGATCGGGTTTCTCGCGGCGGTATTTCGCGTAAAGTTCAATGCCCCGCTGATCTTCGAGAATATCGACCTGCACGCCCTTGTCGCGCATCATCTGCTCGTTGCCCGAAGCGTTGGTGACATCACCCACAACCACACGATTGAAGCCGCGCATGTAGATCAGAGTCGCGCAGACATCGCACGGACTAAGTGTCGTGAAAATTGTCGTCCGGCTGAAATCCTTTCGTCCGGCATCACGAATGGCGGAAGTTTCGCCATGATTGTATGGGTGGTTTTCCTGCACTAGTGTGTTGTGGCCCTTCCCAACAATCTGGCGCGTCTCGTTGTTAACGACGACGCCACCAATTGGGCACCCGCCTTCGTCGTATCCTTTTTGCGCCAGGAGAACGGCGATGCGCATGAAATCAGCGTCAGTAACTTTCTCAAAGAATCCGCTCGTGACAACATATGGCAGGCTCCTTGTCGGAAGGTGCGCGATAACGTTGAGCACTGCATCGGTGGCCGGCGTTTGCTCGGTGATGAATAGATCGAGGTCGATCTCGCCGCGAATCACGCCGACTTTGGGGGCAGGTAAATGCTGGTCAAGAAGAGTTCTCTTTTGCACGTTCAGCGCTCCTATCGCGTTTAACTGATTCGCCGTTCAAATTGCAGTTTCACAGCCAAACTATCTCATTGAAAAAACTGGGGAGCCTTGGGCCGAAAGCTTCGAGCCGGTCGAAAATTCACGAGCGTTCGTGAGAGGAGGTGTTAACGTCATGGCGCGGGAAAAGAACCGTCACGAAAGAGAAGCCTCGACCGCTTGAACTGCCCCGCAATCAGTTGTAGCCTTCAAACAATGGGGTGTGGTGAGGAGCAACGCTTGTGAAACTTCTTCGAGGCTGCCTTTTTCTAATCGCGGCTGGCGTTGTTATGCCCGCATTTTGGTTAAGCGCTGCGAGCGGCCAGGCTCAATCTCCCAATCCCAGCCAAGGCAATGCGGTTCAGAAACATCCTGGCGGCCCACCAGCGAAACCTCCAGGTAACCGACCGGGCGGTTCACCCGCAAGGCCCGCACCGCCGAGAGCCCATCCGCCTCCCAGACCCCTTCCGCCGCACGCCGTGCGGCCGGGACCTGGCTACAATTTCCGCCCCGGTGACCGCGACCGTATGCGTCGTTATTATCGGCGGAATCTTGGCTACATCAACCGTTCGCGCCGGCCGCGCTTTGTCATCGGAGGTTACATTCCGTTTGGATACCGCGGCTACTTACGGCCGGTTCCACCCCACCTGTTGGGATATCTACCCCCGCCTCCGCCCGGATACATGATTGGCTATTTCGACGGCTATTGTGTCGTCTACCATCCGACGACCTTTGCCATCGTGGGCTTTGTGGATTTGCTGGATTGAGGAAGGCGCTACGCATGGCGCGTCAGCCGCCTTTTAACTCGACGAATCTGTTTTTCCAGCTAACCCAATAACACTCTCAACCGGAGCATCACACCCATGCAACGTTTCATCCTCACCGGCGCCCCAGGCTCCGGTAAAACCGCCATCCTTCGCCAACTCGAATCCGACGGCTTCGGCGTCGTTGAAGAGGCTGCCACCGACGTCATTGCACTCGCCCAGGCTCGCGGCATCGCCGAGCCGTGGAACGATCCATCGTTCATCGACGCCGTCATCAATCTGCAGAAACAACGCCAGCTTCGCGCATCCCGCCAGCCCGATGCGATTCAGTTCCATGATCGCAGTGCCATCTGCACTGCGGCGCTCGCAGCCTATCTTGGACATCCGTTTCCGGACACACTATCTCGAGAACTCGATCGCATCCGCGCCGAGGGTATCTATCAGAACCGTGTTTTCTTTGTGCGGAATCTCGGTTTCATCAAGCCGACAGATGCTCGCCGCATCAGCTTCGAAGAAACCCTCCGTTTCGAGCGCATCCACGAAGAGACCTATCGCCAGTTCGGCTTTGCAATAGTTTTTATCGAGCCGGGAAGTCTCTCCGATCGAGTCGCCGCCATCAGAGCCGCGATCTCACGCGCTTAGCCCAGCTACCGCGTCCCGGTTTTCATCGCCTGTCCGCTCACGCCCAGAGCTGTCGCCACTTGAACTCCGATTGGAGATCCCCAGCCGGTGCACGCGCTCCATCCTCCGTTAGCCGAGTACGCGCCATTGTTCCCCGAAGTAATAGGATGAAAATCCTTCTGCGTACTTGCGCTCTGATAAAGCAAGGCATTCACAAATCCCGCCGGTTTTCCCAGGCTCTCATTGATCAGAGCTATCAGCCCTGCCCATAGCGGCGCAACCGCGCTCGTTCCCCCAATCACGTCCGGTGATCCATCCACGCGCGTTACGTAGCCCGTAGTCGGATCGGCATCTCCCGCCACATCCGGCACGCCTCGCCCCACGTTGTGCGTCGAATTCGCCGACGGTGGCACGCCCGCATTTTGCTGCCATGTCGGAAGGGGAAACACATCGCTGATTCCGCCGCCCGTCGCGCCCTCATTGTTCGCAATTTCGTTCCACACCGTCTCAGCGGTGATAGTCGTCCCCGAGGCGACCAGCTTCGTACCTCCGCATCCCAGCACGTGTGGGCTCGACGCCGGAAAGTCCACATGATTTAATCCATCGTTCACGCCGTCGGTTGATCCCTGATCTCCCGCTGCTACGCAAATCGTAATTCCCATCGCTGCTGCCGACTGAAACGCCTCATCCATCGAAGTCATCGCTTGTTGCGTCCACGAAGATTCCGGTCCGCCCCAGCTGATCGAAAGAATCGACGGTTTGTTGGTCGAGTCATGCACCGCTGTGGTAATCGCATTCAAAAAGCCGGCGTCTGTGTTCTCTGCGAAATAAACTACGATCTTCGCGCCCGGCGCGACCGAACCCACAACTTCAATGTCCAGCATTACTTCGCCGTCCGGTCCATTCGCATCGCCAGTAGGCTTGTTGCTTCCATTTCCCACCGAGACCGCCGAAACATTCGGGGTAGTCGTCAGATTCAGCTGCGACCAGTACGCCGTCAGATCCGCCGGCTTATACCCGCCGCCCAGTTCGATCAGAGCAATGCATTCTCCAGCCCCGTTCACCCGAGTAGGGAACTGATACAAACTCGCCACCTGCGGGGGCGCATACGATAGGTTCGTCGACGCCGCGTGCGCGCTCGCGTGACCCTTCCGTCGGCGAAAATGCGGCCTGGCTTGCGGACGATTGTCCAGCCCAAACACGCCCTCGATGACGTCCGCCAACTCCGCCGGAATGTGCACCGGTCCAGTGCGCCCGCGGTATTTCCCCCCGCCGTATTCATATTCTTTCAGCTCAACTCCAAACGCTGCGCTCATTGCAGCCACCGTACCCGAGAGAATCACCGTCCGCCGCGCCGCGCTTTTTTCCTTCACGGAAAGTCCATTCTGCTTCGCGAACTGTTCAACTTTGGCAATGCTCGCCTCATCGGCGCCATAGCGGCCTTCGAACTCTTTCCGGCTCAGTAACGTTCGCTTTCCAATTGTCTTGGTCAAAGTCTCCGGATCAACAATCGGTTTCTTGCGCTCCCGCGAATGCAATCGGATGGTCACATCAATCTGTTCCTTTGGATTCGCTGGCCCTACTTCATGCGCGCCAGGCAGTGGATTGCGCTCGCTGCCGGCAATGGGAAGATGTTTCTTGGGAGTGGACATAAGCCTCCTTTTCGATCGGCGCTGAGGACGAGAGGGAACAGATCACCGCGCCATGGGGTTCTTCGGGGACCTGGACTTTCACAAATCGCTTGCGCTGGATCGATTAAGAGTGAAACTAACAAAAGCCGCCGCGCCCGGCAACCCAGCGCCCGCTTTTTTACAAAAACAGAACAAAACAGCCGGCAAGCAGCGGTGAAACCGCCCTACGTCGCCTACTGCTGATCGGCCGGAATGCACTTTTTCGCGACTTGTCGCACATCTTTGCTGACGTCGGCTACTTGCAGTGGCACGCCTTCTACTCCGTGCACCGTGTCCGCGGGATTGCTGCCTGCTTTCGCCGACCGTACACCCGTCTTCATCGATCCCGGATGCAACTGCCCGGTCGCTTCCACTTCATGCCCTACTAGGCCGTTGACCTTGTCGCCGACACCTCGCAGCGCATACACCAACCCCGTCTTGTCCTCAACCACAAGATAATTTCCACGCGAGCGATTCAGACAGCCCCGCACGGTCGTCGGGTTATCCCCGCTTGGCGCTGTCCCATTCGCAGGCGCTTGTTGCGCTGCCGCACTCCCTGCAACCATCATCGCAACCAGCAAAATTGTCTTCGAGTACATTTCGCACCACCCTCCGCAACTTTGACGTTTACGAGATCAGTATAGCCCTCGCTTCTCCCGCCCCGCTCTGTGCTACACTGTGCCGTTTTCCCCAAGGAGAATTTGTGCGTCATCCCAAGCTTTCTGTCCTTTTCATTCTTGTCGCCGCAACTTTGGCCGCCGCCCAATCGCAGATCACGCTTTCGCCCGAACTCCGCGAAAAGATCGATCAGATCGCGACCGATACCCTAACGAAAACCGGCGTCCCCAGCGCATCCATCGCGATCGTCAAGGATGGTCAAATCGCTTACGTGCACGCCTATGGGGATGCGCGCCTCGATCCCAAAACTCCTGCCCGTCCTGAGATGCGCTATAGCGTCGGCTCCATCAGCAAGCAGTTCACCGCCGCTGCCATTCTTCTCCTGCAAGAGCGTGGCAAGCTCTCGCTCGACGACAAAGTCGCCAAATTCATTCCCGATCTTACCCGCGCCAACGAAGTCACCATTCGTCAACTTCTCTCCCATACCTCCGGCTATCAGGATTTCTGGCCGCAGGATTACGCCATGCCGTGGGTCCTTCAACCCACCACAGCAGAAAAAATCATGGATCAGTGGGCGCGCAAGCCGCTCGATTTCGATCCCGGCACAAAATGGCAGTACAGCAACACCAACTATGTGATTGCCGGCGTCATCGTCCAAAAGGCCAGCGGGGTGCCGTTTTTCCAATTTGTAGGTGATCAGATTCTGGCGCCGGCCGGCATCCGCAACGCGACTGATTCCGATCAGAAGAAACTTGGGCAGAACGATCCTGAGGGCTACATCCGTTATGGACTCGGCCCGCTTCGCCCAGCGCCCGCGGAGGGCCAGGGCTGGATGTTCGCGGCTGGCGAGCTCGCCATGCCGGTCGACGACCTTGCCCGCTGGGACATCTCGATGATCGACCAAACCGTACTCAAACCGGGAAGTTATCGCGAGATGGAAACCGAAGTCCTGCTCAAGAACGGATTGGGCACAACCTACGGGCTGGGAGTCTTTGTGGAGAGTCAGGGCCGCCATCGCGCCATTTCTCACAGCGGCGAAGTTTCGGGCTTCACTGCGGAGAACATCGTCTTTCCCGACGAGAGGGCAGCCGTTGCGGTGCTCACCAATCAGGATGCCGCGCCCGCCGCCGGCGCCATCGCCCGCGCTATATCGCCTCTCCTGCTCACCTCGGACGATCCCACTGCATCCGCAAAACTGGAGCAGGCTCGCAAAATTTTCGCCGATCTGCAGCGCGGCACGGTTGACCGCTCACTCTTCACCGACGATGCCAATTTCTACTTTAGCGATCAGGCGTTGAAAGATTTTGCCGGTGGTCTCGCTCCACTGGGAACGCCCGAAGATTTTACGCAAACGCGCCAGGCGCTTCGCGGCGGAATGACCCTGCGCGTCTACCGCGTCACATTCCCCGGCAAAACCTTGCGCGTCTGGACCTACGAAATGCCGGACGGCAAGCTCGAGCAATATCAGATCGCGCCCCAGGAATAATCGCGTCGCTATTTCTTTGGCCGCGACTCGGGTGGAACCATGCCCGCGACGCGATAATAAACTACCAGCTGTCCGTATATCTCTCCAGAGTGTTCAACAAAACCGTAGGCGTAATCGCTCAGCCGCACCCGATCGTTGCTGAAAGGATCGGTTACGACCTTATTCATATCGCTCTTCTTAATCGCGTCTGCCCCGTCGGCAAATGACTTCTTCACAAACGCCACAATGTCCGCCTTTGTTTTGAATTGGTCCGGATTCGCGGATGCCATCGACGGTGCTTTCCGGCCCAGGGCTACATCAGTGAAAAAATAGTTGACGCCCCCCGCATGCAGCACCCGCTGCCCAAAACTCTGCTGCGCCGGAGTCGGCTTGAAATCGTATTTATCTTTGGGAAAATCTTCTGCCATCGCAATCAGCTTGCGCCCGACGTCATTCCACTGACCCAATAACGCCTGCGATGTGCTCAGCGGCGGCTTCGCGCGCGCCGCCTTTTCTTGAGCTCTCGCCGGAGCAGCTCCAAGCACGGCTGACATTACGACCAATGCGCACACTCCAAGTGCCAGTTTCATTTTCTTCTCCTGTTTTTCGTTAAGAACGGCCCATTCTACTCAGGAATCCTGCAAACTGCGATAGGGCCGTTCGGCATCGAGCGATCTTACGTTTCTCGATTCACCTCCGACCCCTGTCTTGTGTAGACGTAGGACCCACGCTGCGGTTACATACATCACAAAACATTCCAGCGCGAACGGTAGAAATCCAAGGAAGCCTGGCACTGGCATTTCAAAGATCTTCCACTCTTGCAGCACCGGGAAGATGTAATGCCACTTTGCCGCGGCCCAGTAATTCCAGAATTCCCATAGCCAGCCGCAAACAAAACCGGAAAGCAGCAGGGAATAGAATCGCGCGCGATAGCCTCCGGCAAAGTCGCCAATCAGCGACGGCAGCCCGAGCCGATAATTGATCGGATCGAGCAGGAACACAAAACCAACCCATACCAGCGCGAATAGCCGGCTCGCGATGGCTTGTGGCGTGATCTGCGGAATCAGCAAGCATGCCGCACCGAAGAAAATCATTCCCCGTTGCGCTGTCGCAGAAAACGTTACCGGCGTGCCCCGCCGAAGCCATCCGAACGACTCAATCAAGTCCGCAGTCTCGAAAATTCCCGGAGTGATGGTGGCAAACGACCATCCATATCCAATCGTTGCCAGCAGCCAGGGTTGCGGCACTCCTGTATACGTCCAGTTTTCCAGCCGCAGATTGTAAGCTTCGAAGATCAGCCAAAGAGGAATGGAAAGCAGAACCACGACCCCAAACTGCCTCGGCTCGTCATGAATTCGTGAACGTCCGGAGATCGCCAGCACTGCCGCATCGGCCAGAAGAATATAAAAAGTCCAGGCAATCGGCGTGAAGAAAGTGGCGACTGGCAGGAAACCGCGAAACGTCAGCCATTCTGCCGCCAGCAATCCGGCCAAACCGACCCAGCCATAGGCCGCCAGCCCGGTTTGCCGATGGCGAAAAAATTCCAGCGTCAGCACCGCGACCGTAAGAAATGTGATCGCCACGCCAAGGGCTGTCATGCTTCGATACTAGCGCAGCGCTTGTAGCCACTGCCAACCAACGCGAGAGGAGTGTTTAGTCCGGTTTCTTGGGCTTGATGCCGCACGCCTTCGTCACTTGTGGCACATCCAATCCGCCAGGGGAGAATTCGGCGATTTGCGGCGCACCCCGTCCCGCCCGGAACTGAACCTTAAAAATCTGTGATCCGATCAGTTCGCGCACCGTGTCCTTATCCATTGCCAAGAACTTTCCATTGACCCAATTCCACGAGCGCTTGTCGTGGCTATTGTCGACGCGAACCATCACTTCCATCTGCGGCCTTCCCATCCAGAAACTGGGGTGGTCAGGCGGTGCCATTCTTGTATTCGGACGAAAGTCGCCGAGCTTCAGCTTGCCATCGACGCAGACCAACAGGATCTGCGCCGAACGGTCGTCGTTGGGATCGTCGTTGTCGGCCGTCAGCGAAAACGTGACCTTTTTCGCGGCCGTCATTTTGTCTTCGCTGCTGAACGCAGTCCATTTGCCACCGGCGCTTACCCCTGCGCTCTGCGCATACGCCGTCAGCAACGTGCCGGCAAACATCGCCATTCCCATCACTGCAAAAATGAACGTATAGCTTGGGTGACGAAAGCCATTTTTTAGTCGTTCAATCATCCCTTGTTCCTCAGACATCTGTCCCTAATTCCTATAAACCCAAGCTCCCGCAAAAGTTGCGGCTGTTACATCCGTAACGCCGAACACCCCACAATCATTGTTTCAACTCTGTCTCACGCTGCAAGCTATAGTCATGTTGCCGTCCGGTGCATCCTCGTTCAAATCAAAGCTGGCCGGCAAAAATGTCATCGTCAAGACCGCACTCTTCAGCCGCGCCTTTCGCGGTACCATCAGCGAACTTGACGAGACCGGCTTCTGCTTCATCAGTGACGACATGATCGCCGCCCTCCGCGAACTCACCGGCTCCGCCATGAATAACATGGACGCGCCCAGCGTTTACCTGACCTTTGCCAGCCTTGAATGGATGATTTTCTCTACCCCAAAAGCCGCTGCCGCCCACGCCTAAACTGGGATTGACCCTGAGAACCGAGAACTAACAACTGATTCGTAACTTTTGACTTCTGACCTTTGGCGTTCGATTTCCAGCTCCTGACGCCTGAACTGCTACTAGTCCTCTTCTTCTCTCGGCACGACTCGATACTTGTTCAGCACATCCTCGCTGGTAATAACGCCTTCCAGTTTGCGAAAGTCTGCGCGGCTCACCACTGGCACCACAGGTGTCTGATAGACATAGCGGAGTGCCAGTTCAAGTTGGAAATCCGGATGTAAGTAGGGCAAGCTTTGGTTGGGTAGCGCCGAACCCAGCGTCATCTCCGATTTTCCCTCGCTCTCCAACCGTTTCAGCAAATCCAAAGTCACGCTCGCCCATCCGCTCGGGCTCAAGCGCACCAGAAAAACCGTTGCCGGGGAGTGCTGAATGCTCTGATTCGCCTGGCCCACGGTCTCCCCGGCCTCAAGTATCGGCGTTGGCGGCGGTCGCATCGCATCTTCCACTCGCAGTACCATCTCTTCCCGCTGTTCTTCGAGCGAGGGCAGATCAAGACCATCCTGCCGCGTTAGCACATCAAAAATCGGCACCGGCTGCAGGCTGCGCGAAATCACATACGCAATGCTATTGGCCAACATCACCGGTACGATGATCGAGTAATTTCCGCTGACCTCGAGCACCATAAAAACCGACGTCAATGGCGCGCGCAAGAAGCCCGCGAACAATACCCCCATGCCCACCAGCGCATACGTCCCCGTCGTGCCGGTCAGGTGAGGATAAAAAATGCGTTCCACTCCTCCCACCGCGCCTCCCAGCATCGCTCCCACAAAGAGCGCAGGCGCAAACATTCCGCCCGGCGTTCCGCTCACGAACGAAAGTGTCGTGGCGATGATTTTGAGCCCAGCCAGGATCGCCAGCACTTTCCACGTGAACTGATCGTGCATCGCCTGGTCCATATATTCGTAGCCCGCTCCCATCACTTGCGGCGCTCCCAAATATCCAATCAGCCCAATGCACAATCCCGCCGCGGAAGACTGCAGGTACTGCGTCCACTTTGGCAAGCCGCGAAGTTTTGGCCGCAGAAATCCGATCGCCTGAGCAAATATGATCGCGGCCACTCCTCCAACAATTCCCAGCACTCCATAAGCAATCAACTCGGTCGGCCGAGCGCTTGTTACCGGCGGAATCCGAAATATCGGTTGCGAGCCCAGGAACCACCGAACTACCACGACGCTCGAAATTGCTGAAAGCACCACCGGGCCCATCACTCCCACGCTCCAGCGCCCGATCACTTCTTCAATTACAAACAACACAGCCGAAATCGGCGCATTGAACGCCGCCGCCAGGCCCGCCGCTGCTCCGATTGGCGCAAATAACCGCAACTTCTCCCGGGAAAAATTCATTCTCCGACCGAGCGCCGAAGCTAATCCCGCCCCTATCTGCAGCGACGGATCTTCCGGCCCCAGCGAATGTCCGCCTCCAATCGCCAGCGCCGCCGTAATAAATTTTCCAATCGCGGTACGAAACGGAATAAATCCATTAAAGATGTACAGCGCCGACTTGGTTTGATTCACCCCGCTTCCGCGAACTTGCGGGAACACATGAATCACCAGCACTGAGACCACCAAGCCAATCAGTGCCGGAATGAACAGCACTCGCAGGGTGTGAGGTTCCGGGGCCGGGCCGAGCAATCCAATCCGCGTCCACTCAATGAACAAACGGAAGCAAACCACCGCCATTCCCGCAAAAATTCCAATGAAAACCGAGAGCACCAGAAAAAATCGCTCCTCGCGGAAGGCCCCGGAAAAGTGCGGAATCTTCACCACCTCGGGAGGTACAGACTTGCCATGCAACACTGGAGCGTCGGTCACTTGACTCACAGTTCGCTCCCTCGGTTTTGTGCCAGCAGCATCAATGCTTCGTCTGTCGCGCTAGGTGGGCAAATTTGTGTCTGTTGCTCGATTTTTAATACCAGGTCCATCACTCGGTTCGGCAAACCAGCTTCCCGGCTGGATCGCAAACGTACCAGCTCGCGCTTCATGTCGTTCCATTGCGTTTCGAGTGCCGACAAACCGGCCGCTTGCGGCTTGCCATTTTCTGATGCCATGCAGCTCTCCAACCGTTTCCCCGCGTCCTCAAAGATGCCCCTCAGCCGCTGATTGCGTTCTTCAATCGAGATGTAGCCACGGAACGGGTCCCGCGCCAGCACCTCGCGGCTCACTTCGAGCATCCGTGCCACTTGGCTGTCTTGGGAGTTGGCCGCCGACAATTCCCCTAAATAGCGTTCTGCATCTCGGAAGTGTCCCAGCTTGAATTCCGCCTCCCCCGCGCCCGCCAAGGCCCGTTCATTTCTGTCATCGACCTTCAGAACCTGGCTGTATTCGGCCAAAGCGCGTTCGTAAAGCTGCGTAGTGGCAAACAAATCGGCCACCCGCAGCCGCAGGTCGGTTCGTGGCGGCAATTCAGCGGACAGCGTGATCAACTCCGCTTCCGCCTGCGGCCGGGCATTTTCTTTCAGCAAGAATTCAATGAGTTCAAACCACGCCTGCAGGCGACGGTCGTCTGCGTCCGAAGACCATACTCCGTAGATGGCGTTGTGGTAGTACTGCAGTGCTTTATCAATCGAATTCTGCCGCGCCGCCAACCGTCCCAGCGCCAGGTTCACTGCACCGTCTTGCGGCGCTCGCTCCCACAAACTCACCAGATACGCTTCTGCTTCCTCGGTTCGACCCGTGTCGCGCAACGCCCGGGCTAACTGCAATCGGTATTCAAAGTTGTCGGGACTGTAAACCAATGCATCGCGGAAATGCTCGACTGCCAGATCCGGCTTGCCATCCTTTTGATCCTCCAACGCTCGCTGGTACAAGTGGCGTGCCAGCGCCTTCTGCTGTTCGCCAAAGCGATTTACCAACTTTGTAACCCCAATAAACCCGAAAATCGCTAGCACCGCGAGACTTGCAATCACTGCGGGTGGGCGGCTTGTGATGGGCTTCAGAGTGACTTGCGGCATAGCAAGGATATATCTATGTTAACCCATCCCAGAGGACGCCATCTGATTGATGCAAAAGGCCGAAATACCTCAGTGGATTCGTTACCTTTGTCATGCTGCCCGGCCGAATTCGCTGCTGTAAGCTGAACCCAGGCAACACATCTCATAGCTCTTCAGTCGCGGAGCCGGGATCGAGACATGCCGGGACCTGTTCGCCGCGAAGCCCCAAGAATTCGCAAAGAAATCGAGTCCATCCAGGGCCGTCTCTTCCAACTCATGTCGATCACCATCCTCGTCATGATAGTCCTGGCCACCGGCTTGGCCTTGCGCATTGTGCCGCGGATGATCTGGCTCTATCCGCGTTCCCAGACCGAGCGCTTCTACGTTCCGCAGTTGCTTTGCGGCTTGGTCGCGCTCGTCGGACTTCTGAGCTGGTATGTTTTGCAGCAGCGCCTGCATTTGCGCGAAACCCAGCAGCGTCTGATTCAGGAATTAATTCGCCGCGAAACTGCCGAGCGTCTCGCCGTCATCGATCCACTTACCGAAATCTACAACCGTCGCTACATCATGCGCGCCATCGCCAGCGAGGTCGCACGCGTCGATCGGCAAAACTCAAAATTCTCTTTCCTGATGATCGATGTAAACGGCTTTAAAGCCGCCAATGATTCCCTCGGCCATCTTGCCGGCGATCGCATCCTTCGCGAACTTTCTCAAATTTTGCAAAAGACACTTCGTACCTCAGATGTGATCAGCCGTTACGGAGGAGATGAGTTCCTGGTTCTTTTGATCGATGCGGATGAAGCTATGGCGACGAGAGCCGTCGAACGATTGCAGGATGCAGTTGAAAAATGGAATGCCGCAGCGACCATCGAAAATTACACCATGTCGATCAGTTGCGGGTTCGCTACCTACCACAAGGGAGTAGACCCTGCGGCCGTTCTAGCCGCTGCCGACCAGGCCATGTATCGAAGCAAAGCTTCCGCTGAAAAAACCGCCAGCCCAGAAACTTCTCGCGCCGCTTCGCGCGCGGTTGCATCCGGCAACTGATCAACCATCCGATCAAAATCACGCCGTCCCCATGTTTGGATGCGACAGCCTATATCCATTGACCACCAGCAAGTCCACTGCATTTTGGAAGGCCAGGCGCAAGTCCGCTTCGTGTTTCCCGGGCACCGTCTTGGAGGACAATAGGGTTCCGGTGCCATGGACCAATCCCCACAGCGCCAGCACCAGAGCGGTGTGCTGATCCGGCGTTCCGCCCAGCCATTCCGCGCTCCTGCGTTTCATGAACTCCAGCGTCACCCTGGGTTCTTCGATCTTGATAAATATTCCCGCCGAGATCAGTTGATACTCGTGATGATGGCTCGCGATGAAATCCACCGTCCGCTGGCAGGCTTCGGTCAGAGAGCCGCATGGTTCCAACACTGCCAGCAAATCCCGCTGCGTGCGGTGCAAAAGCGCCCGCAGAATTTCCTTGCGGTTGCGAAAGCGGCGGTACACCGCCGGCGTATTGGTGTGCGCCGCTCTGGCCAGCGTACGCATCGAGAGCGCTTTTTCTCCTCCTCGTACAAACAGCTTTCGTGCGGTATTGAGAATGCGATCCTCCAACTGCGGATCGGGTTGTCGGGGCATGGTCGTTCCTCGGTCGTTTATGTTACGTTGACAGCGTAAACGTAACAGTGTATACTTAACGCTTACATATATCTCATAGGCAGCTTTCGTTGTTCAAGGAGATTCAATCTAAGATGTCTTCGCGTGATGATTCGCCCAACCACCTGCTGGTGGTTCAGCTCAACGCCGATCTGCGTAGCGCCCAGCTTGATTTGCTGAGCGCACAATGCGCTACCGACCGCCTCCGGCTGCGCTTTTCGCCGGAAGATATGGCGCGACTTGGGGACCGCCATATTTTGCTCAAGGCCGCCAGTTCTGCCAACGCCCTTCAGGACTTCTATAAAACCATCGAAAAAGCCGTGCGGGCCATCGATTCTGCCGCATCAGCGACCGACGTTTCCCAGACCCCCTAACTTCGGAGAGAACCATGGCAGATATGTTTCGCCCCGGCGACGCGGCTCCCTGTTCGGGGGTCTTCAAAGTCGTCCATTCCTTGCAGCACGTCGCCCCGCACTACGTGATCGCGCTTTATCGCGATACCTTCCTGCCCTGCCTGGAATGCGGCGACGAAGTCCGTTTTGAGCTGGCCCTTTCCGCCGTTTACGTGCAAACCCATCCCGCATTTCATCGACCCTGAACCTGTGGGGTTTTTGGGTGGCGCAGCGCTTCCAGCGCTGCGATCCAGCCCACCACACTATCGTCCGCGCTTTTAGCGCCTGAGGTAGATTGAACGGGTGCTTCCTGAGCCGCGAGGAATCTGCTTTCCGATTAAACCTCAGTTAGACACACCGAAGGCCCAACCCCTTACCCCGCGCGCCTTTTGCCTCACTGCCTCCGCCAACTCTGGCGTATAATTCCCCGACGCCGCTTACGCCCTCGCAGCGTCCACCATAAGGAGCCTCGATGAAATCCTGCGCCCTACGTTTTTGTTTAATCCTTCTCGTCCTCATCTCGCCCGCGTGGGCGCAATGGTCTTCCAATCCCGCAGCCAACACCCTCCTCGCCGGTGGCACGGGCGATCAGGTTCAACCCAAGATCCTGCCGCTTTCCAACGGTAATTGGTACCTCAGTTGGTTCGACGGCACCGCCACTCCTCCGCCCGCGGGCTACAAAGTCTACGCGCAAGCCATCGACGCCGGCGGCGTGGCGCTTGGCCCATCGAACGGCGGCCTCGTCGCCAATCTCGGCCTCAGCTCCACCGAAGATTACGGCCTCAGCGTCGACACCGCGAATAACGAACTCATTGCTTTCCAGGACGATCGCGAAGGCTCCAACGTGCAAATTACCGCTGTCAAGATCAGTCCCGCCGGCCAGATGCTCTGGGGACCCAACGGCATTCAGCTCACCAACGATCAGAATTCCAATAACAGTCCCAAGATCGCCGGCACCAGCGACGGCGATGTCGTCGTTGCCTGGACCAGCAACAGTAACGTTGTGTTACAAAAGCTCGATCCCAGCGGTTCGCCGCTCTGGGGTAGCGGAATCGTCCTCAGCGCCTCGAAGACAAATTTCGAGCTCGCCGATCTCCATGCCGCCGACAGCGGCTCCGTCATCGTCTCTTTCGTCAGCAGCGCCGGCTTCGGCTCGCCGAGCACCCTTCTCGCCAACAAGCTCTCCGCCACTGGCCAACTTCTCTGGGGATCGCAAAACCTCGTCATCTACAACGCTGGATCTCTCCAGTTTGGCGAATTCCCCTATTTCGTTCCCGATGGCAACGGCGGCGCCGTCTTCGCCTGGTATAGCAACTCGCCTGCTCTGCAAGTGTTCGCGCAACACATTCTCTCGAACGGCAGCGCAGCTTTTCCGCAGAACGGTGCTCCCGGCGCCACTGGCGGCACAGACGTTCGCGTCAGCCCCTCCGTTTCTTACGACGCCAGTACCGGCGAAACCTTCCTGTTCTGGACCGAGCAGGATTCCAATCAGATTTTCGGCGGCGTCTCCGGCCAGAAATTCGATAGCGCCGGCAATCCGCAGTGGGGAACGAGCGGCCTCGTCATCGTTCCGCTTAACAATGATCAAGAACTCTGGGTCGAGAACGTCCAGCGCGCGGACGGCGCCCTCGTCTTCTGGGTTGACGAAGCCAGCTTCGGCAACGACGTCATCAACGCCGCCCAGCTCAGCGGCGCTGGGCAGTTCACTTGCAGCATTTTCCCGGTCTCCACCTCGACTGCCAGCAAGTCGCGCCTCGTCGCCTCGCAAGCTGCCTCCGGTCAAGCCACGGTCGTCTGGCAGGACAATCCAAACGACGAGCAGGACAACATCCTTATTCAGGATGTCAATCCCGATTGCTCGCTCGGCTATCCGCCGATTCAATGTTCCGATCTGACCGGCGCTCATTCGCGCTGCCAGAACGGCAATCTGCAAATCGAGATCGGATTGAACGATCGCAGCTTCGACGGTGACCAGCTCGGCGTGCAGATCAACGGGACCAATTATTCGCCACGCATTAGAGGTTTGAACGCGCGCATCAGCGTTCCCGGCCAAGGTTCGAACACGGTGCTGCTGACGAATCCTTCGGGCTGCGTGGCGCAGAAAACATTGCAGTGTCCATGAGCGGGCTGATTCATCACCGATTTGCAAGGGCGCGCTGTGAAGCGCGCCCGTCGGCCTTTGGGCCGAATCTTGCGCAGTCGAGAAACCTGGTTTTCGTCGTTCTGCTTTTGCTGGCTCCCGCCACCGCCCAAAATCCAGCTTGCCGCAATGGGGACAGAACTCGCAGCACACCGGCTATCTCGCCGTCACCGGGCAGGCGCCTCAAACCAAGCTCAGCGATCTTGTCTTCGATCCCTTCGTCTCCAAAGAGATCGCCGAATCCGGCGCTCTTCTCATGCACTACCAGGTTCCACTGGTGAACGGAACCAGT